>NZ_AP022565.1:2856341-4284512 GCF_010727325.1 Mycolicibacterium alvei | reverse complement strand
GTTCACCAGCTCGGAGTCCCAGTCCAGCACCCACGTCCCGCTGCTCAAGCGGGTAATCCTCCGGGCCGCGGCGTTTCTCAGCCCGCAAAGTCGCAGCCTCGGGCTGACCGACGCGCACAACGGCCTGCGAGTGTTCAACAAGACCGTCGCCGACGAACTCAACCTCACCATGAACGGCATGAGTCACGCCGGTGAGTTCATCTCGCTGGCGTACGAAAACCGTTGGCGCGTAGCCGAGGAACCCGTCGAGATCCTCTACACCGACTACTCGAAGTCCAAAGGGCAACCACTGCTCAACGGGGTGAACATCCTCTTCGACGGCCTGTTACGCAGAAGGATGTCGCGATGAACTGGATCCAGGCACTGCTGATCGTCGCGGTGCTGGTGCTGTTGGCGTACCTGCTCGGGTCCCGGCGCAGTGCACGATCCAAGGCCTGGGTGAAGGTCGGCTTCGTGCTGTTCGTGGCGGCGGGCATCTACGCGATCCTGCGCCCCGACGACACCACCGTGGTGGCCAATTGGCTTGGGGTGGACCGTGGTACGGACCTGATGGAGTACATGCTCATCATCGCGTTCGTATTCGTCACGCTGTCGACGTACCTGCGCATCAAGGATCTGGAGCTGCGCTATGCCCGCCTGGCCCGGGCCGTGGCCCTGCAGAACGTACGGGTGCCGGAAGATACTTAGCGGCTGAACAGCTCCGTCAGCAACGCGATCCGCTGGCCGTCGAGTTCCCCGTGCTGTCCCAGCACCGGCCGAAACAGCGCGGCACCGTCGAAGGTGTTGATCATGATCGCCAGCGCTGCCACGAGATCGCCCTCGGGGATCTGCTCGGTCACCGGCACGGTTCTCGCCAATGCATAGATATTGACGACGTACTCGTCGAACGTCTTCTGCAATGCCGCTCTGAGCTTTTCGTCGGTCCGGGCCGCCACGACCAGCTCGTGCATCACCGCGTTGGTGTCATTGCCGGTGACGTCACCCAAGACGGTCAGCACCGCCTCCAACGGCGGCCGCTCGGCGGGAATGTCGGCTGCTCCTTTTGCGAACAACTCCAGCTGACGGCGCGCCACCTCTTGCGCGGTGGCCGCCATGAAGTCGCTCATGGTGGGGAAATGCCGGAACAGCGCGCCGTCGGAAACCTTGGCCCGCTTGGCGATCACCGCTGCCGAGGCCTTGGCGTAGCCCACCTCGATGATGGTGTCGATGGCAGCGTCGAGTAGCCGGGCGACGGTTTCCTCGCGGCGCTGCTGCTGGGTTCTGGCCATCCCTAGACCGGGGTGTGGTCCATCTGCTCCGCACCGGCGCGGAGGTAGCGGCCCGATTTCACCGATTCGCCGTAGCCGTCGCGGAACTGACCGTCGCGGAAGACCACCGCACCGTTGACGGCGGTGGCGACAACGGCCTCGTCGCTGCGGTTCACCATGCGGCTCAGCCCACCGTAGAACGGGACCGGTTCCTCGTGATAAGCCTCCACCGAGTCGTTGAGGCCGGCGGGGTCGATCACCACGAAGTCGGCCCGATCACCTTGGCGCAGCGTGCCGGCCGCGACGCCGAACCAGTCGGCCACCTCGGCGGTGAGCCGGTGCACAGCGTGCTCGGGGGTCATGAACGGCCGGCCGGCCAACTGGGCATCGCGCACCCGCTTGAGCAGCTTCACCGGGAAGTTGTAGAACGCCATATTGCGCAGGTGCGCACCGGCATCCGAGAAGCCCATGTGCACCGACGGTTCCTTGGCCAGCTTGTCCAGGAACTTCGGCCGGTTGTTGGCCACGATGGTGGTCCAACGCACGTTGCGCTCACCGTTGTCGACCAGCACGTCGAGGAACGCGTCGAGCGGGTGGATGCCGCGCTCGTCGGCGATCTGCCCGAAGCTCTTGCCGATCAGCGTCTCGTCTGGGCACGCGACGATCGTGGCGTCGTGAAAATCGCGGTGCCACAGGGTCGGTCCGAGCACGCGGCGGTCGAACGATTTGCGGAACCGGCGGCGGTACTCGGGGTCGGCGAGCAGCTTGTTGCGCTCAAGCTGGTCCTTGAGGTGCAGCGCCGCGGTACCGGCACCGAACTCCTCGAAAACCGGCAAATCGATTCCGTCCGAATACAATTCGAACGGTACCGGAATGTGTTGGAACCGGACCTTGGCGCCCAGGATCCGGTTGAGCAGCCGGACTCCCGGCCCGAGCACCCGCACCGCACCGGGCGAGGACTTCGCGTCGGCCGAGACCAGCAGGCTCATCCGCACGTCCGGGCGCCTACCGAACTGGCCACTGCTCTCCAGGAAGAAGTTCAGTGCCTCATGAATTTTCGCCACATTCGGCGCGCTCTGCAGGATTCGCCCGCGCTTGCGCAGGACCTTGATCAGGCGCCGACGCTCACGCCAGGTCGCGAATGTGGACGGCAATGCGCGGGACCGGAAACGGTCCCCGTCGAGCTTGTCGATCGCCGCGTCCATCCCGGACAGACCGAGCATCCCCGCGTCGAGCGCCTCGTCGAGCTTGGCCGCCATGGTCTCCAGTTCGGCGTCGGTCGGGGTGACACCGCGGGTGGTGGCCCGGTCCAGCCCCAGCACCGAGGCCCGCAGATCCGAATGACCCAGCAGCGACGCGATATTCGGGCCCAGCGGCAGCTCGTCGATGACCTTCACGTATTCGGCCGGACCCGACCAGGTCTTGTGCTCCTGCAGGGCGCCCAGCACGAACTGACGCGGGACCGCCTCGACGCGGCTGAACAGGTCGGCAGCGTCCTCGGTGTCGGAGTAGACCGTCGACAACGAACACATGCCGAGCAGGACGGTGGTCACGCCGTGACGCACCGACTCCCGCAGGCCCGGATCGAGCAGGACCTCGGCGTCGTAGTGCGTGTGCACATCGACGAAACCGGGCAACACCCATTTGCCGCCGGCGTTGATGACATCCGGGCAGTCGGTCTCATCAAGGGGCGTGGCCGACACCGCGACCACCACCCCGTCGCGGATTCCCAGCGTGCGGACCTGCGGCGGGGCGCCGGTGCCGTCGAACCACAGGCCGTTGCGAACGATGACGTCGTAGGACATGACGCCACGCTAAACGAGAAAGTGAGTACTCACAATCTTTTAGCGGGAATTACTCCGGAAGAATTCGACCGTCTTGGGGATGCCCGCGGCCAGATCCACCTGCGGCCGCCAGCCCAGTACGTCCCGGGCCCGGCGAATGTCGAGCTGCGAACGACGCAGGTCACCGAGCCGCGGCGGGTGCATCTCCGGTTCGTCTGCGGCGCCGACCGCCAGGGCGATCGCGGTGTGCATCTCGCGGGTCGAGGTCTCCACCCCGGTGCCGACGTTGAACCGTTGACCACCGCCATCCGGCCCGGACGCCTTCACGAAGGCGTCGACCACGTCGTCGACGTACACGTAGTCACGGGTGTCGGAGCCGTCACCGAAGATCTTGGTGGGCCGCCCGGCCAGCAGCGCCTGGGCGAAGATCGCCACCACGCCGGCCTCACCGTGCGGATCCTGCCGCGGACCGTAGACGTTGGCCGGCGCGATGTGCGAGCAATCCAGGTTGTACAGATTGCGGAACATGTTGAAGTAGACCTCGCCGGCCACCTTGCTCGCCGCATACGGCGACGCCGGATTCGTCGGAGTGTCCTCACTGGTCGGGTAGGACGGCGGGGTGCCGTACACCGAACCGCCCGACGACGTGTGCACCACCTTGCGAACGCCGGACTGCCGGGCCGCCTCGGCCAACCGGACCACGCCCACCACATTCACCGTGGAGTCCAACTGCGGGTCGTCCACCGAACGCTTGACCGAAATCTGAGCGCCCAGGTGAAAGATCACCTCAGGCTGGGTGTCCTTGAACAGGCCCAGCAGGTCTGCGTCGACGATGTCGGCCTTGACGAACTCGAAGTCCTTGTTGCTGTCGGCGCTCTGCAGGTTGTCGATGCGCCCCGAACTCAGGTCATCGAGCCCGACAACGCTGTGCCCGTCCGCCAGCAGCCGGTCGACCAGCGCCGAGCCGATGAAACCTGCCGCACCCGTGACTAGTGTTCGCACTCGCCCACCGTACAGTCGACAAGAGTGAACAAAGTCGCCCGCACAGCCGCCGCGCTCATCGCGCTGCACCTGCTGGTCCGGGCGATCCTCGCGTTCGGGGGCTACTTCTACTGGGACGATCTGATCCTGATCGGCCGGGCCGGAACCCAGAATCTGCTCTCACCGGCCTTCCTGTTCGACGATCACGACGGCCACGTCATGCCCGCCGCATTTCTGGTGTCGGGGGCGGTCACCCGACTGGCACCGTTCTCTTGGGTGCTGGCCGCGGTGAGCCTCGTGGTGATGCAGCTATTGGCTTCGCTGGCGTTGCTGCGGGCACTGTGGGTGATCCTCGGCTGGCGGCCGGTGTTGCTGGTGCCGCTGACCTTCGCCCTGTTCACGCCGCTGGCGCTGCCCGGGTTCGCGTGGTGGGCGGCGGGGCTGAACACGCTGCCGATGCAGGCCGCGCTGGCGTGGGTGGTGGGTGAGGCCGTCCTGCTCGTGCGGACCGGAGCGTCGCGGCATGCGGTTGTTGGTGTGCTCGTCTTTCTGGGCGGGTTGTTGTTCTTCGAGAAGGCCGCGGTGATCCCGTTCGTGGCGTTCGCGGTGGTCGCGCTCCTGGGGTACGTCACGGGGACCTTTGGCTTGCGCGAGGTGTGGCGCCGCGGGTTCCGGTTGTGGGTCGGCTGCCTCGCACTCGTCGTCGCGTGGATCGGGGTGTACCTCGTCGTCGTCGATCAGAAGCGGTGGAGCTTCGACCTGGCGATGACGTGGGACCTGCTCAACCGCTCCTTCACCCACGGCATCGTGCCCGGAATCGTGGGCGGGCCCTGGTCCTGGCAGCGCTGGGCGCCGGCTTCGCCGTGGGGCACGCCGCCCGTCTCGGTGATGGTGCTGGGCTGGATCGTGCTTGGTGTTGCCGTCGCGGTGGTGCTGGTGCGCAAACGGCGGATCTGGCCGGTGCTGGTGGTGGCATTGGGCTACGCCGTCGCCTGCCAGATCCCGATCTATCTGATGCGCTCGTCCCGGTTCACCGCGTTGGAGCTGGCGCAGACGCTGCGCTACCTGCCCGATCTGGTGGTGGTGCTGGCGTTGTTGGCGGCCGTGGGATTCTGTGCGCCGAACCGGCAATCCTCTCGTGCGCTTTCCGCGTCACGGGCGCGCACTGCCGTATGTGTCAGTGTCGCGGTGCTTTTCGTGGCGAGCAGCCTGTATTCGACGTTCACCTTCCTGAAGGTGTGGCAGGACAGCCCGGTGCCGGCTTATCTGAACAATGCCCGCGCGTCGCTGGCGTCCACGTCGTCGGCGGCACCGCTGCTGGATCAAGAGGTCGATCCGCTGATCCTGCAACGGGTGGCCGCTCCGGAGAACCTGGCCAGCCACATGTTCGCGCTGGCATCACCACGGCCCGAGTTTGGCTCGGCCACAACTGATCTGCGGATGTTCGACCGGACCGGGACGCTGCTCCCCGCGAAAGTGACCTGGGTGCGCACCATCGTCGAAGGTCCGGAGCCGAAATGCGGATTCCTGGTGCAGCCTGACGAGCCCGTCGTCATGCCACTGGACGGGCCGCTGCTGCCGGCCGACTGGACCACCGAGATCAACTACCTGGCCAACAGCGACGGCTCCTTGACCATGGCCCTGGCCGAAGGGCCCGAGGTGAAGGTGCCCGTGCGGCCCGGGCTGAACCGGGTGTTCGTCCGCCTGCCCGGAGCCGGGCAATCGATCTCCGTCGAGGCCAACACCGCTGCCCTGTCGGTCTGCATCTCCCCCGGACCCGTCGGATTCCTGGCACCGAGGTAGTTCAGGTGCTGAGATACTGAGGGTTGACTATCGGGATTTGTCGAGGGGGACGCTTCTGTGA
Source organism: Mycolicibacterium alvei (assembly GCF_010727325.1). Classification (NCBI taxonomy): domain Bacteria; kingdom Bacillati; phylum Actinomycetota; class Actinomycetes; order Mycobacteriales; family Mycobacteriaceae; genus Mycobacterium; species Mycolicibacterium alvei. Next base: position 4,278,636 of record NZ_AP022565.1, on the reverse strand, counting down.
GCGCGCTTGATGGCTTCTATTCGACGTGGTCCAAGGCGAAGGACACATTCGGCGCGGGCGTCCCTACCGACGGCTCTCAGTACAACGGCAGCAGTTCCCAGCTGCTGAACATGAAGGGCATGATCGACTCGGCATTGCCCGATGACCGTTGGCAAGGCAAGGGATCAGAGTCCTATGCAGCCGCGAACAAAGAGCATGCCGCCGTATACGAGAGGCTGGCGGCGCTCGACAAGAAGATGGCCGCCGAAGTCACCAACGCGGCCAATATCGTCACCAACGGGCGCGCTCAACTCGACACCACGAAGTCCTGGGTCGACAGCGCCGTCAACTCACTGCCCAGTTCACTGAGCTCCCAAGCCCGCGAGAACAGCCTGATCCCGATCGCCAAAGAAGGCATCACCCAGGTCAACAACACCGTCAGCACCGCCAACGGGGACATGCTCAAAATCGGGTTCCGCGTCACCGACATCAGGAACCAATATGACGAACTGAAGGGCCAGAAGTTCGGACCTGCTGACGTGCTGAAGGCTGCCGGGGACAAACCGGAAGATAAAAAGAAGGACACAGAACTCAATTCGGATAGCGGCCGCGCCGACGGTGAAGCACTCCAGAACGGCGCTGGCCGAATGATGATGCCTGAGTACCGCGACGCCTCCTTGAGGCCGGAACATTATCTGAACAGCAGCTGGCAGACCTAGCTGCCGGTAAGGACGTGGTAGTCGGAAAAAGACCGAATGGCGTATCTCTATCAACTTTCACAATCCCTCAACGGTAAATCGCCCGAAGAGATCAAGGCCATTGAGGCTGCCCTGCCGGAAGATCAACGCAAAGCCCTGGCACAAAGTCTACTCATCGTATCGAATGCCCACGCTTTATCGGGTGCACCCAATACCGAGGGCGTGACCGACACTACCCGCGATAACTTCGTTCCAGCCGCTGGCAGCATATCGAATCTTCCCGACGGAGTAGTCAAGGAGCTAACACGCGATGATCGCTTTACGCCAACCACGGCGACTCCGTCTTGGGGCCAAAAGGCATTTGATAGTACCATCGGCGCCGTCCTCGGGGGTGATCCCAACGCTCACGATGTGCAAACAGTTCATATGAATGGCGTGGCGGGGCTACAGGATGTTAAGGACATCTTTACGCCAGCAGGATCCGGATATGCGAATGGCAGCGAGGCAACCAAAGCCATGCTCGCGACTGCGTCGCAATACGCGAACGCAGACATTGACCACCCATACGCCAGCAGCGACGCTCACGGATCATTGAAAGGGGCTCTTGCTGATGTGGTTCAATACGCGGGCTCCAATGATCACGTCAGCATGCGCGATCTGACCAGCGACGATCAATTCCTGCGCGGACTGTTGCAAGAACATTGGGTCGAAAACTCCAATAAGATCGGAGATGCATTCCGGTGGATAGACGACGATCCCTCAAATAAGGTGAACGGCACGACCGCCAACGAAGTCGCTCATTATATTGCCGACCACAAACCGCAACTGGAAAATTTGCCCGGCGGAGGAGGCACGTTCGGGGATAAGAATCCAGGGGTTGCATCTGGAGTTGCCGAAGCCTTGTCTCCTTACGTAGGACAACTCGCCGGATTAAGCGGTCCAGAAAACGGTATCGAACATTTCAAGAATTCCGGCGAAAGCAGCGCGGTCGGTATGAGCGATATGTATTCAGTACTCGACCAGAACCATGAATCCGCCGGCATTATTAACGCTGCAACAAACAACGCGTACCACAATATTCTCGCCGACACCGCCAAGAACGGCTACAACAGCTACGACCTCGAGGTTGGCGGGCGGCTTCTCGATTCCATGTCACTAGGGGCTCAAGATTCCGACCTCTTCAACCGTGAGACCGCGCAGTGGGAACAAGCCGTAAAGGAAGGCGACGAGAAAGACAACCTCGGTAAATGGAAGGATCTCATCTCACTCCTCCCGGAGGGCGACAAAGGATGGGCATTGGCGCAAGCCGGGCTTGGCCTCGACGCCGGACCCGGACAAAACCCGGCGACAATAGCCGGTGGCGATATCATGCGATCTCTCATCGAAAACGCCAGTCCAGCCGAGAACACCGCACAGTACCGCAGTTCAATCCTTGAGGGTCTCATGCAGAAGCACCCGGCTATCGCTGACGATCCGTCGCTCACCCCACTCTTAACCGACGGCAAACTCGATCCCGACAAGTTCCTCAACAACAGCAATGCCTCCAGAATTATAGCCAATTGGTTTGATAACAACGCTAACGCAAATGGAGTGAACGAATCAGATTGGAAGACCGCGATTAGTAATGGCCAGGATAACGACAACTGGGGATAGGTGGATGGCTTCCAAAATTGGCAGATTTCACAAATGCTGGGCGACCAGCATCGCCGCGATCACGTTAATATCGTGCTCCCCTGCTGATTCCATCCCAGAAAAACCTGCTACACCACTCCCAGAAACAAATAACCGCATAACTTCCCGTTGGATAGAGAACCCTACAGTGGACCTCATGTCAGCGGACGGGACGTTCATCAGGGCGGTGATGGAAGCGCAGCGGGCGGCGGACCTCGCGCTGGTACGCAAGCGTGAAGCTCTCGACAACACGGGTTTCCCTGGCTTCGCACGTGCTTTCAACAACCCCGAACTGGCCGACGAATACTTCTCTCTCCCCAACAAAGGATGGTCCTACGCTGGGACCGACTACTACGAGGTAGTGGAGTTCGGCCGAGATGGCGAGATGCGGACAGCGGGTGTCTGCAACTACAAATCGATGACCGCATCCAAGCGTCCTGGCAATGACCTGTACGAAACAGTGGCCGCGGACAATTACGGGTTTGGGTCGATCATCACCTACGGACCAAACCCCAACCTCCCCACCGAGAAACAGCACACACCCCCGGCGATGCAGCGCGGCCCCGCGAACCGCCCCACTGATGACGTCTTCGGGACATGGGTGATCACCGACATCACCGCTCTGGTTGGGGGGCGATTGCCTTGCGGCAAACCAGCGCCAGGTACACCTCCGGGCCGAACTGATCGCCATACCTCGCCCGAGCCGCCGGCATCTCTGCCGCCAGACCCCGGTTGGCCCGACGGTGAACCTAGCTAGACAGAGCAGACCGCGACGTGCAATCGCCTCTATGCTCGTCTGCCTGGTTCCCGTTGTCTCAGCGTGCAACCCGGCTCCCGAGGCATCACCGAACGCTCCCGCGGCCAAGACAACGTCCAATCCGGTCCGGCACGAACTCGAACCGTTGACCAAGCGCTTTCCTGCACTCGGATCGCCGGTCTCGGCATCGTGGGTAAGCGGCGATATGGGTGACCCACGAGTGCCCGGCCCGTCGTTGTACTGGATCGACGCCATCATCGAAGTGAGCCCAGCGACCGCGGACCGTTTGAAGGCGACGCATCGACCCGTTCCGACCGCCGACCAGCCCGACGTCTGGGAAACCCTGCGCGGCAACCTGCCACAGGGCGGTTACCTCGCCAGTGACCAGTTGGACCGGGCATTCCGATCCACCAAGATCAACGCGCACGTATTCCTGGCCGCGGACGCACCCGTCGTCATCATCACCGCCACCGGCGAGTAGCCCGTCGCGCACATGCCAAGCTGGCAGGCATGACTGACGACGTACGTGAACAGGGTCTGCGCGTCCTCCAGGAGATGGTGCCGCATCTGCCGGCCGACGTTGTCGAGCCGGACGGAACCTTCGGCGACGAGCTGATGGCCATCGGCGTCGACAATGTCTTCGGCCGGCTGTGGAGCCGTGACGGGCTCAGCCGCCGTGACCGCAGCCTGGTCACCATGGGCATCCTGATCGCCCTGCGGGCCACCGATGAGTTCGAGTCGCACGTCAGGATCGGCCTGCGAAACGGCCTCACCGAAGATGAGATCGCCGAGGTCATCTACCACGCCAGCGGCTACGCGGGATTCCCCGCCGCGAATACCGCCCGCAACGTGGCGCGTGCAGCGCTGAGCAAGGACTAAAACCTATGCGTTGACTTTGAGCTGACGCCGCAATTGTGCGAGTAGCGGTGTGCGTGGTTTCAAAGTCAACGACCAGCCCAAAAGAAATGGAGCCACCCAGGGGAATCGAACCCCTGACCTATTCATTACGAGTGAATTGCTCTACCGACTGAGCTAGGGTGGCGCACCCGGCAGACCGGGCGGCACCACTTTACGGCAGACGCCGCCCAGGACCCAACTCACCCACGTAGCGCCTGCCCGACGGTCGCCACCATGGCATCGACGGCGAACTTCGGCTTGACGTTGACGGCCAGGGCCTCGCGGCAGTCCAGCACCGCCTCGATACAGCGCAGCAGCCGGTCCGGGGACACATGGTCGGCCATGGCAGCCGCTTTCTCGGCCATATCCGGGTGGTTGGCGGTCACCGCCGTGGCTCCCGACGACACCAGCAGGGCATCGCGGAAGTAGGTCGCCAGGTCGATCAGCGCCCGGTCCAACGCATCGCGGGAGGCCCGGGTCCGGCGGGATTTCTGCCGGCTCTCCAGCTCCTTGAGCGCTCCGGCGGCACCCCGGATCGTGCCCGCGGTGCCTTTTCCGGTCCCGCCGGCGCCCAGGGCGGTCTTGAGCTCCTCGGTCTCGGTCTCGTTGCGCCCCGCAGTCAGGGCCAGTGCCTCGGCCTCGGCGACGGCGACCATCTCCTCGGCCGCGGCGAACGCCCGCGCCGGGGTCGCGGCGTCTCTGGCCAGACCCAACGCGCGCTTCCGCCGCTCCCGGGCCTCCGGATCGGTGGCGAGCCGTCGAGCCCGGCCCACATGGCCGCCGCTGACCGAGGCGGCCCAGCGGGCATCCGCCTCCGGCAGCCCGTCACCGGAGATCAACACGTCGGCGATGGCGTCCACCGACGGCGTGGCCAGCGCGACGTGCCGGCACCGCGAGCGCAGCGTGATGGCGATGTCCTCGGGATCCACCGACGGTGCGCACAACAGGAACACCGTCGCGGCCGGCGGTTCCTCCACCACCTTGAGCAGCGCATTGGCAGCGCCCTCGGTGAGCCGGTCGGCATCCTCGATCACCACGACCTGCCAGCGTCCGGTCCCGGGCCGGCGCGAGGCGATCTGGACGATCCCGCGCATCTCCTTGACCGCGATCGACAACCCCTCGGGCACGATGCGGCGCACATCGGCGTGGGTTCCGGCCATAGTCGTCGTGCAGGCCCGGCACTCACCGCACCCCGGCGGCCCCTCTGACGTGCACTGCAAGGCCGCCGCGAAGCACAGCGCGGCCACCGAACGCCCCGATCCCGGCGGGCCGGTGATCAGCCACGCATGTGTCATAGTCCCGACAGTGGTGCCACTGTGTGGCGAATCACCACGGGCCGCCGACGCGGCCGCCACCAGCTCCTGTTCGACCGCGTGCTGGCCCACCAGCCGCGAAAAGACCCCGCTCATCGTCCCCAACAGTAGTGGTCAAGCCGACACAACCACGTCACAGCAGGCGCGCAACGTCCCTGCGGCCCGATACGGTGAACGGGTGACCGCGGAGGCAATACCCACGAGGCGAATCAACGCATTCGTCCGGTGGGTGGCCCGTACCCCGTGGCCGGTATTCACGCTGGGCATGTTGCAGGCCGACATCATCGGGGCGCTGTTCGTGCTGGGGTTCCTTCGCTTCGGCCTGCCACCCGAGGACCGCATCCAGCTCCAGGACCTGCCGGTGCTCAACCTGGCGATCTTCCTGACGTATCTGTTCGTGTCGTTCACCGTCGGCGCCTACCTGGCCCTGCGGCTGCTGATCCCGGTGATCCGGTGGCAGCGCCGCGACACACTGCTGACCAAATCCGACCCGGCCATCACCGAACTGGCGCGCGTTCGGGCGCTGAAGATGCCCTTCTACCGCACCCTGATCAGCGTCACGAACTGGTTGCTGGGCTCGATCGTGTTCATCGTGGCCAGCTGGCCGGTGGCCAGCAAGTCCGCTCCCGTGGTGCTCGTCGCCACCGCGCTGGGGGCGACCGCGACCGCGATCATCGGCTACCTGCAATCCGAGCGGGTGCTGCGGCCGGTCGCGGTGGCCGCGCTGCGCGGCGGGGTTCCGGAGAACTTCCGGGCCCCCGGGGTGATCCTGCGTCAGGTGCTGACCTGGGTTCTCTCGACGGGCGTGCCGGTCCTGGCCATCGTCCTGGCCCTGGTGGCCAGCAAGTTCTCGATCCTGACCGCATCCGCGGACCGGCTGAACACCCCGCTGTTGCTGCTCGCCGTGGCCGCGCTGGTGATCGGACTGTCCGGCACCGTGCTGGTGGCGATGTCGATCGCCGACCCGCTGCGCCAGCTGCGCTGGGCGCTGGGAGAGGTGCAGCGCGGCAACTACAACGCGCATATGCAGATCTACGACGCCAGCGAGCTGGGTCTGCTGCAGGCCGGATTCAACGACATGGTGCGCGAGCTGGCCGAGCGGCAACGGCTGCGTGACCTGTTCGGCCGCTATGTCGGTGAGGACGTGGCCCGGCGCGCCCTGGAACGCGGCACCGAACTAGGTGGCCAGGAGCGGGACGTGGCGGTGCTGTTCGTGGACCTGGTGGGTTCGACGCGGCTGGCGTCGACGATCCCGGCCGGCGACGTCGTCAACCTGCTCAACGAGTTCTTCCGCGTCATCGTCGACACCGTCAATCGTCACGGCGGGTTCGTCAACAAGTTCCAGGGTGACGCGGCCCTGGCCATCTTCGGTGCCCCCATCGAGCATCCCGACGCCTCCGGCGGTGCGCTGGCGGCATCCCGTGAACTCCACGACGAGTTGCTCAGCGTGCTGGGGACCGATACCGAGTTCGGCATCGGAGTCTCGGCCGGCCGCGCGATCGCCGGCCATATCGGTGCTCAGGCCCGGTTCGAGTACACCGTGATCGGGGACCCGGTGAACGAGGCCGCGCGCCTCACCGAGCTCGCCAAGCTGGAGGAAGGCCACGTGCTGGCCTCGGCGATCGCCGTCAGCGGGGCACTGGACGCCGAGGCACTGAGCTGGGATGTCGGTGAGACCGTCGAACTGCGCGGTCGCACCGCGCCCACCCAACTGGCGCGTCCGATGAACCTGGTCCTGCCAAAGGATCTCGAGCGCGACGTCACCGACAGCGACGTCTCCACCTAAGCGGTTCAGGCCTTCTTTGCAGCGGCCTTCTTGGCCGGAGCCTTCTTGGCAGCGGTCTTCTTGGCGGCAGCCTTCTTCGCCGGCGCCTTCTTCGCGGCCTTCTTCACCGGCCCGCGGGCCCGGCGATCGGCCAACAGTTCCGAGGCCCGCTCGTCGGTGATCGAGGCGACGTCATCGCCCTTGCGCAGGCTGGCGTTGGTCTCACCGTCGGTGACGTAAGGGCCGAATCGCCCGTCCTTGATCACCATCGGCTTGTCCGAAGCCGGATCGATGCCCAGCTCACGCAGCGGCGGGGCCGCAGCGGCCTGACGCCCACGGCGTTTCGGCTCGGCGTAGATCTTGAGTGCCTCGTCGAGGGTGATGGTGAACATCTGCTCCTCGGTGGCCAGCGAACGAGAGTCGGTGCCGCGCTTCAGATATGGGCCGTATCGACCGTTCTGCGCGGTGATCTCCTCGTTGTTCGCCGGGTCGACCCCGACCACCCGCGGCAACGACAGCAGCTTGAGCGCGTCGTCAAGGGTCACCGTCTCCAGATCCATGGTGCGCAACAACGATCCGGTGCGCGGCTTGGGTCCGGTCGGCTTCTTACCCTTCTTGGCCGGCGTCCCCGCTGCGCCGTCGTCGGGACCTTCCTCGGGAGCCGGGAGGATCTCGGTGACATAGGGGCCGAATCGTCCGTCCTTGGCGACGATTTCGTGTCCGGACACCGGATCGATACCCAGCACCCGGCCCTCTTGCGGTGTGGCGAAGGCCTTTTCGGCCAACTCCAGCGTCAGCTCGTCAGGGGTCAGCTCGTCCTTGAGGTTGGCGCGCTGCGGCTTGAGCTCACCCGGATTGTCCGGATCGGCGATCATCCGCTCCAGGTACGGACCGTTGCGGCCCACCCGGACCACCACTGCGCGGCCTTCTTCGTCGTCAAAGAGCTTGATGGAGTTGACTTCTCGGGCGTCGATACCCTCGAGGTTCCCGCCGACGAGATGCTTGAGCCCACCGGCGCGCGCGATCGAGCCTTCGACGCCGTGGTCACCGCCGAAGTAGAAATTCGACAGCCAGTTGGTGCGCTGTTCCTGGCCGTTGGCGATCTCGTCGAGCTCGTCCTCCATGGCCGCGGTGAAGTCGTAATCGACCAACCGGCCGAAGTGCTGCTCCAGCAGGCCGACCACGGCGAACGCGACCCACGACGGGACCAGCGCACTGCCCTTCTTCACCACGTAACCGCGGTCCTGGATGGTCTTGATGATCGAGCTGTAGGTCGACGGACGGCCGATACCGAGTTCTTCGAGGGACTTGATCAGCGAGGCCTCGGTGTAGCGGGCCGGCGGGCTGGTGGTGTGTCCGTCGGCGGTCAGGTCGGCGGCGTCGACGCGCTGGCCCTGGGTCAGGTTCGGCAGCCGGCTCTCGGCGTCGTCGGCCTCACCACCTGCCTGCTCGTCGAGGCTCTCGACGTAGGCCTTCAGGAAGCCGGCGAACGTAATGGTGCGGCCGGACGCGTTGAAGACGACCTGTTCGCCGCCCCCCGCGGTCCCGGCGATACGCAGCGACAGCGTCGTGCCGCGCGCGTCGGCCATCTGCGAGGCCACGGTGCGCTGCCAGATCAGCTCGTAGAGCCGGAACTCGTCGGTGTCGAGCTGCGCATGCAGCTGGCCCGGGGTCTGGAACACGTCACCGGCGGGGCGGATCGCCTCGTGCGCCTCCTGGGCGTTCTTGACCTTGCGGGTGTACTGCCGCGGCGTCGGGTGCACGTACTCCGAGCCGTACAACTGGCCCGCCTGGTTGCGCGCAGCGTTGATTGCCGACTCCGACAGCGTCGTGGAGTCGGTACGCATGTAGGTGATGTAGCCGTTCTCGTACAGGCGCTGCGCGATGCTCATGGTGCGCTCCGAGGAGAACCGCAGCTTGCGGGCGGCTTCCTGCTGCAGCGTGGAGGTCATGAACGGCGCATAGGGCTTGCGCGTGTAGGGCTTCTGTTCGACGGAGCTGACGGCCAACTGAGCGCCGCGCAGACCGGCGGCCAGTGCCCCGGCGCTGGCCTCGTCGAGCACCAGCACCTCATCGGGCTTGCGCAGCTGGCCCAGCGAGTCGAAGTCACGACCGGCGGCGACCCGGCGGCCGTCGACGGTGTTCAGCTTGGCGGTGAACTTGGGCGGCGCAGCACTGGCGTCGGAAACGGACGCGTCGAGTTCGGCGGTGACGTCCCAGTACCCGGCGCTGCGGAACGCCATGCGCTCCCGCTCACGCTGCACGATGATGCGCGTGGCCACCGACTGCACCCGGCCTGCGGACAGCTTCGGCGCGACCTTCTTCCACAGCACGGGCGAGACCTCGTAGCCGTAGAGGCGGTCGAGGATGCGTCGGGTTTCCTGCGCGTCGACCAGGGCGATGTCCAGGTCACGGGGGTTTTCCGCGGCGGCGCGGATGGCGGGTTCGGTGATCTCGTGGAACACCATCCGCCGGACCGGCACCTTGGGCTTGAGTGTCTCCAGGAGATGCCAGGCGATCGCCTCACCCTCGCGGTCACCGTCCGTCGCGAGATAGAGCTCGTCGACGCCCTTGAGCAGGTCTTTGAGCTCGGTGACGGTGCTCTTCTTCTCCGGGCTGACGATGTAGAGCGGTTCGAAGTTGTCGTCGACATTGACCCCGAGGCGCGCCCATGGCTCGGACTTGTACTTGGCGGGCACGTCAGCGGCATTACGCGGCAGGTCACGAATGTGCCCGCGGGAAGATTCGACCACATAATTGGAGCCCAGGTAGCCGGCTATCTTGCGCGCCTTGGTCGGCGACTCGACAATGACGAGTCGCCGGACGTTCCCCTTGCTACCGCTGCCGCTATCGCCAGCCAACGTGCCTACGCTCCACTTCTATAGTTGCCGCGCCACGCCCGGCAACTGACAATTTCGCATTACCCGCGAGCCTACGCAAACTGGCTCTCCGCGTGTCCACCATTAAATACGTGGCCAATGCGCCAACGCGGAGGCATCCCCGGGTGGTTCCCCCACGTTCTCCACCAGGCGTGACAGGCGTCTTCGACCGCTGATCCGCAGGGCCGGATGGGATCCTCGGGTCCCGATCAATGTCGGGGCAATCCCGACCCGCATCATGGCCGCGGCCAACGCCGCGTGGGTATCGGGGGCGTGCGGGTCCAGGCCCAGCAGGTACCGGTCGTCCCCCTCCGGCGAGCCGGCCGCCAGCGCCCAGGCCCGCAGCTCACGAGAGCCCGGCAGCCACCCCGGCGGCACGGTTTTGACGGCCCCCCGCGTCCACTCGCCGGCGATCAACATCAACTGCGGATCCAGCGCGGTGCGCACCAGCGGGTTGTTCTCGTCGGTCCGGGAAATTTCCGACACCAACCCGGCCTCGCTGATCATCTGGGCCAGGCCCTGGGCCCGCCACATCTCGTCGACGACCACCGAGATCCGGGCTGCCTGCCTGACACCGTTGCCGGCCAGCACAATCTGTCCCGGCCCGGCGAGCACCCCGGTCAGGTCGGCCACCGCGGGCGGCACCGACTCGGCCGAGAAGAAGGACAGCTGACTCACAAATCGACACTAGGCCAGTGCGGGCCCTAACAACGAGAACACCCCCGCGGTGTCCGGTACGGACTCTGCGGGGGTGTCTGTGTTGGGTTTGTCTCAGACGGCCCGAACACCCGTGGCCTGCGGGCCCTTCGGGCTCTGGCCAACCTCGAACTCAACCTTCTGGTTCTCCTCCAGGGTGCGGAATCCGCTGCCCTGGATTTCCGTGTAGTGGACAAACACGTCGGCAGAGCCGTCCTCCGGAGCAATGAAGCCGAAGCCCTTCTCCGCGTTGAACCACTTCACAGTTCCCTGTGGCATCTTTTGTTCTTTCCTTCTCTTCAACCGGGTGCGGTCCACCGACTTCCGGTGCACCGGGCCCGTTCCGACCGCCATACCAACGCGCGAGTCGACCGGAACTGACCCGACCTACAACCCTCGCAGGAACCGCGATCGCAACGACGATCCTGCGTGTGCGAGTACAAACACAGAAGCTGCGACCGCGATCAGTCAACCATGTTCGGGGCCACTGCAACAGTCTCGGTATGCGGCGCGTGGTGAACAATTCGTTTACAAATCCGGGCCGATGTCGGTGGGATAGATCGAGGGAGGACGAACGGTGCGTGATCAGGGGTCGGATTTCGGCCGTGAGCTGCTGGCTTGCGCTGTCGACGGCACCCCTTCCGGCGAAGATCCGCTACGCCATGTTGCGGATATCCCGCCGCGACACGGCAAACCCGGTCAGTGGCCGGAATGGGCCAATCCGGAGGTCGTCCAGGCCTTCCGAGACCGCGGAATCAGTGCGCCCTGGTCGCATCAACTCGCCGCGGCCGAGTTGGCACACGACGGACGGCACGTGGTGGTGTCCACCGGAACCGCATCGGGCAAGTCATTGGCCTATCAACTACCGATCCTGTCGACGTTGGCCGAGGACCGGCAGGCGCGGGTGCTCTACCTGTCCCCGACGAAGGCGCTCGGACACGACCAGCTGCGCACCGCACAGAATCTTGCCGACACCGTCACCGCCTTGCGCGACGTCGCACCGGCCCCCTATGACGGTGACAGCGCCACCGAGGTGCGCCGGTTCGCCCGGGAGCGGTCGCGGTGGATCTTCTCCAACCCGGACATGATCCACCTGTCGCTGCTGCGCAACCACGCCCGCTGGGCAGTGTTCCTGCGTCACCTCAAGTTCATCGTCGTCGACGAATGCCATTACTACCGAGGCATTTTCGGCTCCAATGTGGCCATGGTGTTGCGCCGGCTGCTGCGGTTGTGTGAGAGATATTCCGCCGACGGCGCTGGTTCTTGCACGCCGACGGTCATCTTCGCGAGTGCCACCACGGCATCACCGGCCGAAACCGCCGCCGAGCTGATCGGGCAGACCGTCGCCGAGGTGACCGAGGACGGATCACCGCAGGGCGCACGCACGATCGCACTGTGGGAACCGGCCCTGCTCGACGACCTCACCGGCGAGAACGGCGCGCCCGTGCGGCGTTCGGCCGGCGCCGAGGCCGCGCGGGTGATGGCCGATCTCATGACCGAGGGGGCACGCACCCTGACGTTCGTCCGGTCCCGGCGCGGCGCCGAACTCACCGCGCTCAGAACGCGGGCCCGACTGGAAGACACCGCACCCGAGCTGGCCGATCAGGTGGCGTCCTATCGGGCGGGCTATCTCGCCGAGGACCGCCGCGACCTGGAACACGCGCTGACCAACGGGCGGCTGCGCGGGCTGGCCACCACCAACGCGCTGGAACTCGGCATCGACATCGCCGGTCTGGACGCGGTGGTCATGGCCGGGTTTCCCGGCACCGTCACCTCGTTCTGGCAGCAGGCCGGCCGGTCCGGCCGGCGCGGGCAGGGCGCCCTGATCGTGTTGATCGCACGCGACGACCCCCTGGACACCTACCTGGTGCACCATCCCGCGGCGCTGTTGGACAAGCCGATCGAGCGGGTGGTGATCGACCCGACGAATCCGCACGTACTGGGCCCGCAATTGCTCTGCGCCGCGGCTGAGCTGCCACTCACCCGGGCCGAAGTGCGGTTGTGGAATGCCGAGACTGTGGCCGAAACGCTGGTCGACGACGGGCTGCTACGGAAACGCCCCAGCGGTTACTTCCCCGCCCCCGACGTCGATCCGCACCCGGCCGTGGACATTCGCGGCTCCAGCGGCGGTCAGATCGCGATCCTGGAGGCCGACACCGGCAGGATGCTGGGCAGTACCGGCGCCGGGCGGGCGGCGGCCTCGCTGCACCCCGGCGCGGTGTACCTACACCAGGGCGAGACCTATCTGGTCGACTCGTTGTCCTTCGAGGACGGGGTGGCGTTCGTGTATGCCGCCGACCCCGGTTACAGCACGTTCGCCAGGGAGTTGACCGACATCGAGGTCACCGGCCCGGGTGAGCGCAGCACCTTCGGCCCGGTCACCGTGGGCCTGGTTCCGGTGTCGGTGACCAACACCGTGGTCGGCTACCTACGTCGCCGCATCGACGGCGAGGTGATCGATTTCGTGGAGCTGGACATGCCGCCCAGCACCCTGGACACCATGGCTGTCATGTGCACGATCACCCCGGAAGCATTGCAGGACAACGGCGTTGACCCGCTAGCCATGCCGGGCAGTCTGCATGCCGCCGAACACGCGTCCATCGGCCTGATGCCCCTGGTGGCCAGTTGCGACCGGGGTGACATCGGCGGGGTCTCGACGGTATCGGGGCCCGGTCCCGGAGAGTTGGCCGGGCTGCCCACCATTTTCGTCTACGACGGCTATCCCGGCGGTGCGGGTTTCGCCGACCGCGGATTCCGCAATCTCGGTACCTGGTGGGGCGCGACGGCCGACGCGATCGAAGCATGCGAATGCCCACACGGTTGCCCCTCGTGCGTGCAGTCACCGAAATGCGGCAACGGCAACGACCCCTTGGACAAATCGGGCGCGGTAAAAGTACTCCGCCTGGTGCTCGGCGCGCTGAGTACAACATCCTCAGCGGACCCCCGACCGCATTGACGACCGACCCCTCGACGGCCGACTACGCGGATCTGCAACTGCATGGCTGCATTCGGCCACGCCGAACACACAGACGGTGCGACGAACGGTCGGACAACGCGATCCGTTCCCAATCCCGGAGGCCGGGCGCAGTGGCAAATTACGTGAACTCACTCATGTTTGCAACCCCACAGACCTCACTTCGGAGATCTGCGACCGTAATCCGCAGTTCGTCGCCGCGGATTACGTCGCCCTCGAGTGGCAAGACAGCTACGGCAGCGCCGGTAAAATCCTCCCCATGACCCACGACTGGCTGCTCGTGGAGACACTGGGTGGCGAGCCTCTTGTGGTCGCACGAGGTCTACAGACGAAGCACCTCGTCCCGATCAGTGTGTTTCTGCGCCGAAATCCGCACCTGATGGCGATCCAGAGCGCGATCAGGGAAAGCGTCCAGGCCGGCCAGGGCGTCAGCACCATCACGCCCAAGAATGACCGCGTGATCCGCACCGAGGTGGTGCGGATGTCCGACGGACACATCCACGGGGTCCACATCTGGATCGGGCCGACCGACGTCGACCCGCCCCAGCGCCCCATTCCCGGCCCGCTGATCTGGGACCTGACCGCGGGCGTGGCCACCGACACGCCCGAATCCCTCCGCAACAGTGGGATGAACCCGGACACCGAAGCCACCCACGACCGGACCTTCGCCGACGACCTGCCGTCCCGCGACCTCAACGGCAGCGAGGCCAAGGTGCTGGCCATGACCGTCAAGCCCGTGGTCGGCCGCACCTTGTGCACCACCTGGGACGTCACCGACTACCGCGGAGAGCTCATCACAGTGGGATTCGTCGCCCGGGTGACCCTGGAACCTCACGATGACGGCTCAGACCGACTGATCTGCCGGGCGATGAACTGGCGTGGCGAACGCGAGCATCCGGCGCCACCCACCGACAACCTGGCCCAGCGCATCCTCAACGGCCTGGCCCAGCCCGGCGTGCACCGGGCCCTGGTCGGCCTCGACGACTGGAAGTTGCTCAAATGGCTCGACGAGCCCGCACCGTTCTTCGACTGGCGTAACAACGAGGGCGGGCCGGCCCGCATCCACTCGGCCGACGCCCGACACATGGCCCGGATGACCACCGATTTCTCCGATGGCGTCGCCACCGCCGTATTGCGGATGCGCGCCGAGGACGGCGGCTGGCAACCGGTGCACATGACCGTCAACCGAATCGAACTCGACCACGACACCTACGCGGGGCTGATCGCCCTTCGGCTTCCGACCGACGACGAAGTCGCCGCGGCGGACCTCGACCGGCTCGACTAGGCAGCGGTGTCCACCGGTCCGGCGCGAGCAGTGGCGCGGGCCGGGCCGACGCCCCATCGGCCGAGGCGAACCGGAACCGACACCTCGAGCACCACGTCGAGCCCCTCGATCCGGCAGGCGCCGAGTACCGAACGCATCCGTACTGCGATCCGAGTGGCCTGCGCGCACGCTGCGTCCGGCCCGGACACCACCGTGCCGGCTGCGCCCAGGGCGGCCAGATCCGCCACCGACTGGGCCCGGTGCCGGGCCGTGACGGCGGCACCGAGGTAGGCGCCACCCGTGGCGAACGCGATGAGCATCGCGATCATCGCCGAGGCCAACAGCGTGGCCGAGCCTCGCTCACCCGACACCTGGTTCGGGTGCCGCTGCCGCCTCGGCCGACACGGTGAACCCCGGCAGCGCCGTGGCGGCGCTGACCCGGGCCACCACCAGGCCGCCGTCGCGACCGACATGTACCACCGCGCCGGACGGAGCGACCCGGCGAGCGGCCGACGACGCCGCTTCGCCCTCACCACGGGCGGCCAGCCGGGCCGCCTCGCGCGCCGCGTCGATGCAGCGGATCTGCATGCCCACGGCACCGAGGCCGCCGACACACAGCACCAGGACCGCCACCAGGGTGGCGATCGCAAAGGCCGCCTCGACGGTGACCGCACCCCGGTCATCCAGCCGGTCATCCAGCCGGTCATCTAGACGCTGGTGTTCAGCGCCCGGCTGATGATGTTGGTCAGCGCGCTGACGATCGAATCCCCCGTAACCACCGTGTACAGGATCGCCCCGAACGCCGCCGCGGCAATGGTGCCGATCGCGTATTCCACGGTGGACATTCCCGATTCGTCCACCACCAGCAGCGCCGCCCTGGCATTCGCCCACTGAATCATGTTTCCCGCCATGATATTTCCTCCCTCTGCGATGTGTACTCACAACAAACCTGAACCCAGCACGTCACCGGCCAGGCCGGCCACCACGGGGATGACGCCCAGGCACAGGAACGCCGGCAGGTAACACAGGCCCAACGGTCCGGCGACCAGTACCGAGGCACGTTCTGCCACCGCATCGGCCGCGGCAGTGGCATCGTGCCGAGCCTGGGCAGCCAGCTCGGCCACCCCGTCGGCCAATGCACTGCCCGAGGCCGCCGAGCGTCGGGCCAGCCGCAACAGGGCCTCGGCGTTCTTGTCCTGCGACACCACGTCACCGCCGCCGGCCCACGCCCTGGCCGGGTCCGCCCCGAGCGCGAGCAGCTCAGCTGCGCGGCGCAACATCGGCGCCAGTGTCGGTGGAGCCGATGCGGTGGCGGCCGCAGCCGCGGTCGACACCGCCATCCCCGCGGCCAGACAAGCGGAGAACAAGTCGAACGTCGAGGCCGCGGCGAGCGGATCATCGGTGTGCACCCGCCGCGTGTCCACCCTCGTCGCCGGTGCGGGTGCGGCGCGGGACCGTACCAGGGCCGGATCCGCACCGATCAGCAGCGCGGCAGCGAGGAACATTGCTGCCCAACTCATCTCAACGCCCGTTCGATGATTCGGTCCGACCACATCAGTCCGGCGCAGGCCAGCAGGACACCGATCACCAACAGCCAACCCCCCACGCCCGGTCCGCACAGAAAAGCCAGGGGCTGAGCACCGATCAACTGCCCCAGAGCAATCCCGACCACGGGCAGCCCGGCCAGAACCGCCGCCGTCGCCCGCGGGCCCGACATCGCCGCCTCGACATGGGAGGAAAATCGTTCGCGCTCAACGATGTCGCGCTGCGCGGCGTGCATGAGAGTGACGATCGAAAGTCCGTATACGTGGGCCAGCCGCCAGCAGACCGCGAGCCGTTCCCAATGCATCGGCGACTGCGATGCTGCCGCAACATCTTCCAGCCCGGCCGCGACATCGGCACCCAGGCGGGCCCGCGCGGCGACAGCTCCCATGCCTTGACCTACCGGCCCGGCCACCTCGCCGGCGGCAGCGTCGAAGGCGTTGACCGGGTGGACACCGGTGCGCAGTTCACCCACCAACACGTCCAGGGCAGCCTGCAGAGCCGCTGATTCCTCTTGTCGCTGCCGCCGCACCGCGCGGCGCCTGCGGCGTACCACGACCGTGCCGGACAGCAGGGCCGTCACCACAGCTACGGGCAGCGAAACCAACCAGGCCAGAACGACTCCCAACACCACCAGGATGGGCGCTGCGCGCACGCGGTGCCCATCCGGTGCATCCGCCCGCCGTAGCGCAGCCGCCCGGCGGGGCGTGGCCGGCCACAGCAGAAGTGCGGCGGCCAACGCCAGTGCACCCGCGGTCACGGCGATACCCGCTTTTCGACGAGGGCATGGAGAGTCTCTGCGCCACAGCCCACACCCGTGTCGGCGTGCCACGCCGTCACCACCTCCAGATCACCCCGGACCGCCCGGCGCAGTACCGCGATCTCGACGAGCCTGCGCCGACCGGCGCCGTCACGCCCGACGTGAAGCAGCACCTGCACGGCCGCGGCGAGCTGGCTGATCAGTGCGGCGCGGTTCAGCCCGCCGAGCGCACCGAGGGCCTCCAGCCGGGCCGGCACTTCCGCGGGATTGTTGGCGTGCACGGTGCCTGCCCCGCCGTCGTGACCGGTGTTGAGCGCGGCCAGCAGATCGACCACCTCGGCCCCACGAACCTCACCCACGACGATCCGGTCCGGACGCATCCGCAACGCCTGTCTGACCAGGTCACGCACCGTCACCTCACCGACGCCCTCGACGTTGGCGCCCCGCGCCACCAGCGTGACCAGATGCGGGTGCGGAGGGGCCAGTTCGGCGGCGTCCTCGACGCAGACGATGCGCTCATCGGCGGGTACGGCACCGAGTGCTGCGGCCAGCAGCGTGGTCTTTCCGCAGCCGGTACCGCCCGAGATCAGAAACGCCAGCCTGGCCCGGATGATCGCGCGCACCAGTTCGGCGGCCCGCGGTGGGATCGCCCCGGACCGGGTGAGAGTGTCGAGATTCTGGGTGGCCGGACGCAACACCCGCAGTGACAGGCAGGTGCCTGCGGCCGCGATCGGAGGCAACACCGCGTGCAGCCGCACGGTGAACGGGCCGATTCCGCTGAGTTGACCGTCCACCCACGGCTGCGCCTCGTCGAGGCGGCGCCCGGCCAACAGCGCCAACCGCTGGGCCAGCCTCCGGACCGCGCTCTCGTCGGGGAAACGCACCCCGCTGCGGTGCAACCCGTTGCCGTCATCCACCCATACCGCGTCGGGGCCGGTGACCAGCACATCGGTGGTGGTCGGCGCGCACAGCAGAGGTTCCAGGACACCGGCGCCGGTCAGCTCGGTCTCCAGCAGCCGAAGGTTGCTCAGCACCTCGGTGTCTCCGAGCAGACCGCCGGACTCCGCCCGAATCGCGGCGGCAACCACGCCGGGGCTCAGCGGAGAGGCTTCGGCCACCAGTCGTTCGCGTACCCGGTCGATCAGCGAGGCACTCACGCCGGCTCCTGCACGGGGTGACCAGCCAGGACCGCCAGCACCCGCCGCGCGGCCGAACCGAGCGGCGATCGTGACCGCACCCGTAGGCCGCCGCGCTCCAACACCTCGGCGATACCGGCCTGTGGACGCATCGATGCGAGCAGCGGCAGGTCCACGATGCGGGCCACCTCGGTTGCCCGAAGGCCGCCTGGTGACGGGCCCCGCACCACCACCCCGGTATTCGGGTTGCAGGCGAGCATCCACGGCCGCGCGGCGGTTGCGGCGGTGCACGAGCGCACGTCGGCCGGTGTCACCAGGACCACCAGATCGGCTGCGTTCAAAGCGGTTTCGGCCGCCTCGGTGGCGCGCCGCGGCACGTCGCACACCACCGTGACACCGCCCCGGCACCCCGCCTCGATGACCGCGGCCACCGGCTCGGCCGCGATATCGGCACCCGAGCGCCCGCTGGAGAGCACGCTGACCCCATCGCGACAGGGCAGCGCGTCGCGCAGGGCCGGATAGCCCAACCGGCCACCCTGCAGGGCCAGGTCCGGCCAGCGCAGACCGGCCAGGTCCTCACTGCCCGCCACCAGGTCGATGCCACCGCTCCAGGGGTCGGCCTCGATCAACAATGCAGCCGGCGCCGATTGAGCCAGCGCCACCGCGAACACCGATGCACCGGCGCCGCCCCTGGCGCTCACCACCGCCACCGCGGGGCCGCGACCACCGTCGTCACAACAGGCCGCCTCGGACAGTGCCGCCACGAGATCGGCGTCCTGGGCAGGCAGTGTCACCACGTGCTGGGCGCCGACGGAGATCGCAGCCTGCCAGTCCTCCGGCTGCGGATCGTCGCGACCGACGAGGACCACCCGGGTGCGACGGGGCAGGCCCCGGGCGGCGCACCGCACTGCCGCCGAGGCATCGAGCAGCACGGCGGCAGCAGCCGTCCAGGCCTTGCGTCCGGAGGGGTCGTCGACGAGGACGAGTCCGACGCCTGCGGCAGCGGCCACCCGGGACACGTCCTCACGCAGCTGGGGGTCACCGATCAGCGCCAGCACGGTGCCGGACGGGCTGATCGAACTGCTCGGAATGGCCATATGCCCAGCCTGCGGGCAACGACAGGGCCGGCACCATCACCAATCCGCGGATTGTGGATGAACTTCGGCCTGTGGATCAACGCCGGGCCGAGGACGCACCGGGCGACACGCTGAAAACGCGGTTCCGCAACCACAGCGTCCGGGCCGACCGGGGTTATTTCCCCCCAGAAAAGGGACGACCCCCGCCAGGGGGGGAGGAGGCGGAGGTCGTCGTGTATCAGCCCCGGGGGGTCGGGCTGATACACCCTCGGCATAAGCCGAGTAATGCTCACTATACACACGGAACTGCCAAAACATGCAAGGGACACCGGTGCGGGCTACCACGCGGGATTCCGGAATCGCCGCCCGAAAGAATGTGTCGTGAACTGCCATTTTGCATTCACAGCCAGTACCGCGGCCGTAGCTGCCTCTATGCTGGCGCTCGTGACCGCTTCCGATCGGGCTGCCGAGGAATTGACCACACCGCAATCCGGGCCGGCCAATGATCGGCCGGTGCGCACCGCGGCCTTTTTCGACCTCGACAAGACCGTAATCGCCAAGTCGAGCGCGTTCGCTTTCAGCAAACCTTTTTTCAATCAGGGCCTGTTGAACCGTCGGACCGTATTGAAGTCGACCTATGCCCAGTTTCTGTTCCTGATGTCGGGTGCCGACCACGATCAGATGGACCGGATGCGCAGCTACGTCACGAACATGTGCACCGGTTGGGACGTCGAGCAGGTCAAGTCAATCGTCGGCGAGACCTTGCACGACATCGTCGACCCGCTGGTCTTCGCCGAGGCCGCCGAGCTGATCGCCGACCACAAGCTGTGCGGCCGCGACGTCGTGGTGGTGTCGGCCTCGGGCGAGGAAATCGTCGCGCCGATCGCCAGGGCGTTGGGCGCCACCCATGCGATGGCGACCCGGATGGTGGTCGAAGAGGGGCGCTACACCGGCGAGATCGCGTTCTACTGCTACGGCGAGGGCAAGGTCGAGGCGATCCGCGCCCTGGCCGCACGCGAGGGCTACGCCCTGGACCACTGCTACGCCTACTCGGATTCGATCACCGATGTTCCGATGCTCGAATCGGTGGGCCACCCCACCGCCGTCAATCCCGACCGTGGCCTGCGCAAGGAGGCCGCATCGCGCGGCTGGCCGGTGCTGACCTTCACCCGACCGGTGTCGTTGCGCGACCGGATTTCGGCTCCGTCGACGGCCGCCGTCGCCACCACTGCGGCCGTCGGGATCAGCGCCCTGGCGGCCGGCGCACTGACATATTCGCTCTTGCGCCGCTTCACATCCTGAACTACCGCGTGTCGTTGCTGACGACCTCGGCGTAACGATCGGAACTCGGGTGCATTTCACCCTTGCTGTGACCGTGGTCACGTAGTACAAAGGAACCACGGAAGCTTGATGAGGCCAAGAGGTAGTCGGAAGAGAAGGCTAAATCTCCCGCACCAGGTTTCCCAGCACGGGTCCCGGCACCCACGCGGAGCACATGCCGCGGAATAGGCAAAAGTGTTGCGGGCCTGCGTGATTGCGGAGAGCGAACGGCCACGACGACTCCTTGGGTGGGGTTGCAGCCGAAGCGCATCGCAAGGACGCCGAGGTCACCCACGCAACCCACCTGGCACGCTTGGTAACCGGTATCCGTGCTAGCGGGCGACGAGCCGAGACATCGTTTCGGAACGTCGCCCGCTTTCGTTTGCTGAGAGCGCCGCGAGCTGCGGGTTCAGCCGGCCGCCGACTGGGCGATCTGCAGCGCTTCGCGCGCACCGTCCTGCAGGGCCTCACTACTGAGCAACAGCCACGCGGTCAGCCCGTCGGCCGTGCCGGAGGCGAATCCCCGTGCAGCAGCCCGGTACTCCCCCGACTTCCGCATCCAGTGCGCCTCAGGAACCCCCAGCCCGTGCGGATCCAGCCCGCTGGCGATGGTCACCAAGCGCGACACCGCGCGTGCCACCACCCCGTCGGCGGTCCCGAATGGAGCCAGGCTGATGAGTTCGCCATGGGCCACCGCGGCCAGCACGGGAGCGGGAACTTTGGAGCCGCCCGTCACGATCTCCGCCAAAAGCTCGAGACGGCGCCCGACGTCAGGGTCGGTCCGCGGCCGGCCCAGGTGCTCGTCGTCGGTGAGGTCGGCTGCGGCCAACGCGTGCAGTCGGGCCAGGGCCTGCATCGGCGCCCGCTGCCACACCCCGACGAGCGAGCTGGCACCGCCTTCCAGTGCCTCGGCGACGCGGATGGCGCCCGCGGTCACCGCATCGGGTTCACCGTCGGCGGACAACTGGACGGCCCCACCGTCGAGCACGGCGGAGGCCCGCGCCGCACGCAGGGCGGCTTCGGCCGCCGTCTGCGGCCAGCCGCGCAGGTTGAACTTGTGTCGATGGGCTCGGCCCAAGGCCTCACGCGCCTCGTCGCTCGCCGCAGACACGCCGGGCAGGTCGACCAGTGGTGCGAGTGGATCGGTCATACGCGAAACGCTAGCCGACCGCTGAACGCCATCTCGCCGACCGTTGGGCGCATCAGGACCGCCGCCCGACAACCGTCTTGCGACGTCCCAACGCCACTGCAACGTTTGGTGACTACGCTCACATTCATGTCACACGCGCCAGCGACGTCTAGCGAAGTTCCGTCAGCCTATCCGCCGCCTGCCAGTTTCGCGGCCAATGCCAACGCGACAGAGCAGTTGTACGCCGAGGCGCAGGCCGACCGGCTGGCGTTCTGGGCCGCCCAGGCCAATCGACTGTCCTGGCAGACCCCTTTCGGCGAGGTGCTGGACTGGTCGGAGGCCCCGTTCGCGAAGTGGTTCGTCGGCGGCAAGCTGAATGTCGCCTACAACTGCGTGGACCGTCACGTCGAGGCCGGCAATGGCGACCGGGTGGCGATCCACTGGGAAGGCGAACCGGTCGGTGACGCCCGCGACATCACCTACGCCCAACTCAAAGACGAGGTCTGCAAGGCCGCCAATGCGCTGGCTGCCCTGGGCCTGACCGCCGGTGACCGCGTCGCCATCTACATGCCGATGGTGCCCGAGGCGATCGTGGCGATGCTGGCCTGTGCCCGGCTGGGCGCCATGCACAGCGTCGTGTTCGCCGGGTTCTCCGCGTCTGCGCTGCGGGCCCGCGTCGAGGACGCCGAAGCCAAGCTGGTCATCACCACCGACGGTCAGTACCGGCGCGGTAAGGCCGCCTCGCTCAAGGACGCCGTGGATGAAGCCGTCTCCGGCCAACCGTCGGTCGAGCACGTCCTGGTGGTGCGCCGCACCGGAATCGACGTGAACTGGACCCAGGGCCGCGACCTGTGGTGGCACGAGGCTGTGGAAAGCCAGTCAACGCACCATGATCCAGAGTCCTTTGATTCCGAGCAGCCGCTGTTTCTGCTGTACACCTCGGGCACCACCGGTAAGCCCAAGGGCATCGTGCACACCTCGGGCGGCTACCTGGCCCAGTCGGCGTACACGCATTACAACGTGTTCGACCTCAAACCCGAGACCGACGTGTACTGGTGCACCGCCGACATCGGCTGGGTGACCGGGCACACCTACATCGTCTACGGACCGCTGGCCAACGGCGCCACCCAGGTCGTCTACGAAGGCACCCCGACCTCACCCACCGAGCACCGCCACTTCGAGATCATCGAAAAGTACGGTGTCACCATCTATTACACCGCACCGACCCTGATCCGCACCTTCATGAAGCTGGGTCGGCAGATCCCGGCCGCCCACAACCTGTCCAGCCTGCGGCTGCTGGGTTCGGTGGGTGAGCCGATCAACCCCGAGGCCTGGCGCTGGTACGCCGAAGTCATCGGCGCGGGCAAGACCCCCGTCGTGGACACCTGGTGGCAGACCGAGACCGGGGCGATCATGATCTCCCCGCTGCCCGGTGTCACCGCGGCCAAGCCCGGCTCGGCGATGACCCCGCTGCCCGGCATCAGCGCCAAGATCGTCGATGACGACGGCAACGAGTTGATCCCCGGCGCTGATGAAGCCGAGCACGTCACCGGTTACCTGGTGCTCGATCAGCCGTGGCCGGCGATGCTGCGCGGCATCTGGGGCGACCCGAAGCGGTTCACCGAGACCTACTGGTCACGGTTCGCCGAGCAGGGCTGGTACTTCGCCGGTGACGGCGCCCGCTACGACTCCGACGGAAACATCTGGGTGCTGGGCCGCATCGACGACGTCATGAACATCTCCGGGCACCGGATTTCCACCGCCGAGGTGGAGTCGGCACTGGTCGGACATTCCGGAGTGGCCGAGGCCGCCGTCGTGGGTGCCTCCGACGACACCACCGGCCAGGCGATCTGCGCGTTCGTCATCCTCAAGGAGTCTGCGCACGGCGGGGCCGACACCATGATCGACGAACTGCGCGCACAGGTGTCCACCGAGATCTCCCCGATCGCCAAACCCCGCGAGATCCACGTCGTGCCCGAACTGCCCAAGACCCGCAGCGGCAAGATCATGCGCCGGCTGCTGCGTGACGTCGCCGAAGGCCGCGAACTCGGCGACACCTCAACCCTGGTCGACCCCAGCGTGTTCGAAGCCATCCGCGCCAGCAAGTGATTCCGCGCTAACCGACCGGGACGAAACCCGTTCCCGGTCGGTTCTTGGCGGTGATGTCTGCCAGCTGCGTGTTGAACGACATCGTCACCGCCGGCGTATGCAGCGGCACGAACTTCACCACACAGGTCGGCAATTCCTCGGAATAGGCGCCGTGAATCATGCCGACCAGCCGGTTGTTGACCGTGACCGGCGCACCCGAGTCTCCGGGCTGGCCGCACACCTGGTTGACGATGGTGCCCGGATCCTTACCCGGCCCCCACGTGACACCGCAGGAGTAGCCCGTCGTTCGGCCCAGCTTGCAGGCGATCTCGCCGAACGCCGGGTCCGGTCCGAGCCCGTCGATCTGGAAACCGTTGACGTTGTTGGTCGGCGTCACCTTGGCCGGATCGAATTCGATGACCGCGTAGTCGAGCAGGTCGTTGCCGGCCACCATCGTGCCCACCACTCCGGCGCTGTCGGCACCTTCAGCCGACACCGTGGCGCCCGGCCCGCCGCAGTGTGCCGAGGTGAAGCCGATGAGCCGGCCGGCGTTGTCGTGCCCGATCGCGGTGAGCGTGCAGAATGCGTCGCCGTTGACCACGATCCCCGAGCCGCCACCGAGCACCACCGGCGGATCGGCATGCGCAAGGGCCGGAGTCAACATCGCAATGGCGGCGATGACCGGGGCACCAATCAACAACTGCCAGCGGTGTCTGCTCGTCAAGTGTCCTCCGATCGACGCGCCCGACCCGCGCAACTCAAGAATGGGCTCAGTCTACTAAGACCCGGATGTCGACCGGGATCGTTAACGGCTTCGTCGCATGGCAACATGAACGCCATGAGCACAGGCGACCGCAGGGACGGCGTTCCGACGACGGTGACCTCGATTCCGCTCGTCGACCCGCATGCGCCCAAGCCGGACCCGTCGATCGGCGACCTGGTCAAGGACGCCACCGCGCAGGTCTCCACCCTGCTGCGCGCCGAGGTGGAGTTGGCCAAGGCCGAGATCACCCGAGATGTGAAGAAGGGTCTGACCGGCAGCGTCTTCTTCATCGCCGCGCTGGTGGTCCTGTTCTACTCGACGTTCTTTTTCTTCTTCTTCGTCGCCGAGTTGCTCGACACCTGGCTGTGGCGCTGGGTGGCCTTCCTCATCGTGTTCGGCCTGATGGTGCTGACCACCGGGGCGCTGGCGTTGTTCGGCTTCCTGAAGGTGCGACGGATCAAGGGTCCGCAGCAGACCATCGAGTCGGTCAAGGAGACCCGCGTGGCCCTGACGCCGGGCCACGACAAGGGCACCGCGGCGGCCGTCCCGGCCAAGCCCGCCACCGACCCGTCAGGCTGGTAATGCCTCCACCCGCCCCGTCGATCGCGAGAATCGACGGGCCGTGGCGGCATCTGCAGGTGCATGCCAATGGGATTCGGTTTCATGTGGTGGAGGGCGAGAGCTCGCAGCCCGACCATGTGGTGGAGGGCGAGAGCTCGCAGGCCGACGCGGACCGCCCACTGGTCATCCTCCTGCACGGGTTCGGCTCGTTCTGGTGGTCGTGGCGACACCAACTCACCGGACTGACCGACGCCCGTGTGGTGGCGGTCGACCTGCGCGGCTACGGCGACAGTGACAAACCGCCTCGCGGTTACGACGGCTGGACCCTGGCCGGGGACACCGCCGGCCTGGTCCGCGCGTTGGGGCACAAGACCGCGACGCTGGTCGGGCATGCAGACGGCGGTCTGGTGTGCTGGGCGACCGCGGCGCTGCACCCGCGTGTGGTCGACGCGATCGCACTCATCAGCTCACCGCACCCGCTGGCTCTGAGGGCGTCCACGTTGACACGCCGCGATCAGGGCCGCGCCCTGTTGCCGTCGATGTTGAGGTATCAGCTGCCGGGCTGGCCCGAGCACACGCTGACCCGCCACGGCGGCGCGGAGTTGGAGCGCCTGGTCCGCACCCGGGCCGGGGCCACCTGGCAGACCAGCCAGGACTTCGCCCTCACCATGAACCACCTGCGTCAGGCCATCCAGATTCCCGGGGCCGCGCACTGTGCACTGGAGTACCAGCGGTGGGCGGTGCGCAGCCAACTGCGCGGTGAGGGTCGGCGATTCATGCGTTCGATGAAACGCCCGATCAACGTGCCGGTGCTGCACATGCGCGGTGACGCCGACCCGTACGTGCTGCCCGACCCGGTGCACCGGACCCAGCACTACGCACCCCATGGACGGTACGTATCGATCACGGGCGCTGGACATTTCAGCCACGAAGAACAACCGGAGGCGGTCAACGGGCAGCTGAGCCGGTTCCTGGCCCAGCTGCACGCCAACTGATCAGGAGTTGATGCAGGTGCCGGTCTGGACCCGCTCGGTGTTGTCGATCTTGGCCAGCTGGTGCTCGACTTCCTTGGCGGTCAGCACGAACCCGGTGTCGACGTCGTCGACTGCCGCACCGAACACCACGCCCAGCACCTTGCCTGCCCGGTTGATCATCGGCCCGCCTGAATTGCCTTGCCGCACTGTGCCTCTGACCGTGTAGACCTCGCGGGTGACGGTGGTGGTGCGGTAGATGTCGGGCCCGTTGAGCTCGATGATCTCGCGCACGCGGGCCGGGGTGGCCAGGAAGTCGCCGCCGCCCGGGTAACCCATCACCACGGCGTCGGTACCCTTCGGGGCCGGTTGGTCGGCGAACTGCAGCGGGGCGATCGGCAGGTTCGGTACGTCGAGGATGGAGATGTCGGCGTTGGGGTCATACGACACCACGCCGGCGTCGTAGGTCTTGCCGTCGGCCTCGATGGTGACGCTGTCGGCACCGGCGACCACGTGGGCGTTGGACATCACCCGGTTTTGGGCGACCACGAACCCGCTGCCCTCAAGCACTTTCTGGCAACTCGGTGCGACGCCACGGATCTTGACCACGCTGGGCCGGGAGGTCGTCACGATGGGATCGGTGGCCAGCGCGGCGTCCGGGGCGTCGACGTTGACGATCGGGGTCCGGCCGAACGGTTCGAGCACATCGGGCAGCCCCGAGGTGTCCAACAGCGCCGACAACCGGTTCGGCACCGAGCGAAGCCAGTCCGGCGCCACCTTGTCGACCTCGGTGAGTACCCGCGAATTCTTCACCGCCGCAGCCAGATTCGGCTGGTCCGAGGAAGTCAGCAGGCTCCCCAGCAACCAGGATGCGACGAGGACGGCGACCAGCATCAGACTCACGCCGACCGCCGAGTCCACCACCCGGAACACGGGGTTTCGGATGGTGCCGCGCACGGCACGGCCCAGCACCACACCGGCGATCTCACCGATCACCACGAGGGCAAGGATCAGGAACAGCGTGGCGAACAGCTTGGTGCGGTCACCCGAGATGTGCGGAATCACGTGCGGCGCCAGCAGCACGCCTGCCACCGCACCGAGCACCACGCCGATGAAGGACAGCAGGGAGCCGAGCGCACCGGAACGCCAGCCGGAAATGGCTGCGACGAACCCGATGCCGAGGATGGCGAAATCGAGCCAGACCGAAGGTGTCATCTATATCCACTTCAACATTGGGCTTAACCGTAACCGTTGTCATGCCCGACAAGGGCCATTGCATCGTCGAGTCCGCGGACATCGTCGGTGTTCCAGGGCTTGGCCCAACCCGCGACGTCGAGGATCGCCGAGATGATCTGGCCGGTGAAACCCCACACCAGCATCTGGTTGAGCAGGAAGGCCGGCCCCGCGAACCGGCCGGCGTTGGCGTCCCGGTACACCATCAGCCGATTCTCCGGGTTGATGAAGGCGCGCACCGGAACCCGCGTGACGACGGCGGTCTCGGATTCGTTGACCACGGCGACCTGCCCCGGGTCGGGCGAGTAGGCCAGCACCGGGACCACGTGGAACCCGGACGGCGGGATGAACATCTTCTCCAGCGTCGCCAACGGGTAGAGCCGGCTGGTATCGATACCCGTCTCTTCCCAGGCCTCGCGGAAGGCCGTACCCACCGGACCCTGGTCGCCGGGATCGGTCGCCCCGCCGGGGAACGCAGCCTGGCCCGCATGATGGCGCAGGGTCGAGGCGCGGACCGTCACCAGCAGGTCGGCATCCTCGGGAAGCAGTGGGGGTGCGCCCTCGGGCGGGCCGGAGAACAGCACCAGAACTGCGGCGTCGCGCAGCGCGCCGGCCCGGGCCGCTTGATTGTTGGCTTCGACGATGCCCGCCAGCACGTCCGGGGGGACCCGCCGACGGTAGGCGTCGGGCACCCGGTCGAGGTTGTCCACCAGCGGTTTGAGCCAGGCCGGGGCGGCATCCGGGAACAGCCCGCCGTGCGTCGAACTCACCCGGGTGCTCCTATCGGCTAGAGCGGATCAACTCGTCGACCGCCGCCGCGATCTCGTCGGCGCTGACGAACGATCTGGGTAGGGTCCCGGCCACGCTACCGTCCGCGCGCAGCACCACGGTCGCAGGCATGACGTTGGGCACCTTGAGTGCGGCCGCCACCAATCGTCTGCCGTCCTGCAGGGTCGGCAGCCGCACTCCGAGTTCGGCCAGGCGGACCAGTGCCGCGGTCTCGTTCTCGTCCTGGTGCACGGTCACGACCAGCACGTCGTCGCCGACACGGCGCTGGTATTCGGCCATCGCCGGCAGTTCGTCGGCACATGGGCCGCACCAGTACGCCCACAGATTGAGCACCACGGTCCGGCCCGCCAAGGCGCGGGCCACATCCACGGACTTCCCGTCACCGGCGCACTCCAGGGTGATGCCGCGCAGCGCTTCGGGGCCCTCACCCTTGCCGGGGCCCGGGCACGGCGGCAGGTCCGCGCGGGCCCGGGGACCGGCCAGGGCCTCGGGGGTATCGGCGTCACGGTGATCACGGGAGGTGGACTGCCCCGCCCCGGCCTGCGGGGCCGGTTCGTCGCGCAACTCCATCCAGAACGCGGTACCCAACGCCACCAGGATCACCAGAACCACCACGGTCCAGCGGGCCGGTCTGCTCATCGTGGGTTCACAGCCCGGCCAGGGCCAGCAGATGCTCGATCTCGGGGCCTTTGACCAGCGCGGCAGCGGTGGGCGGATCGGTGGGCCCCAGTCCGAACGACGGGCAGTCCTTGGCCAGCACACACACACCACACGCCGGCTTACGGGCGTGGCAGACCCGACGGCCGTGGAAGATCACCCGGTGGCTGAGCAGGGTCCATTCCTTGCGTTCGATGAGCTCACCGATCGCGAACTCGACCTTGACCGGATCCTCTTCGGCCGTCCAGCGCCAGCGCCGCACCAGCCGACCGAAGTGGGTGTCGACGGTGATCCCGGGAATGTCGAAGGCGTTACCGAGGATGACGTTGGCGGTCTTGCGTCCCACACCGGGCAGCGTCACCAGGTCTTCGATATTGTCCGGCACCTGCCCGTCGAACCGCGCCACCAACTCCTGCCCCAGCCGGATCAGTGAGTTGGTCTTGTTCCGGTAGAACCCGGTCGGCCGGATCAACTCCTCCATCTCGGCGCGGTCGGCCTGCGCGTAGTCCAGCGCCGTGCGGTATTTGAGGAAGAGCGCCGGAGTGGTCAGGTTCACCCGTTTGTCGGTGCTCTGCGCCGACAAGATGGTGGCCACCGCCAGTTCCAGCGGATTGGTGAAGTCCAGCTCGCAGTAGACGTGCGGAAATGCCCGGGCCAGTTCGCGATTCATCCGTCGAGCCCGACGAACCAGGCCCAGGTGGGTCTCGGTGTCCCACTTCTTGGACCGGCGCGTTTTCCCTGTTGGGGCGGCAGCCTCAGTCACGTCTGTCAGCGTACTGATCTCGTCGGACGTTCTCCTGCGCGGACCGGTGATGATTCGTGACCACGCTGAGACCTACGCCGTGTTAACTACTGCCTTGTGTCGTGGTTGCTGGTCTCGTTCACCCCGGGGTTGCTCATGATGGCGGCGTTCGGGCTCGAGCGACTCGAAGCAGGGTTGGACCGAAAGCCCGGCCCGGCGCCGGCCATGCCGCGGGTCAAGCCGGTGATCCTCGGCGTCGAGAGTGAAGGTTTGCCGACGCGGTACCACGAACCGCAGGCCATAAATACCGGGTTTCCTGCGTCTCGACACGTCAATCGTGTGTAGCGTGGGCTAGTCGCGAAACCGCGTACCTCTAGACTGAGCAGGAATTCTCAGTAAGAGGACAACACACCCAATAGCTTAAGGGGCAACGTGGACGAGATCCTGGCCAGGGCCGGAATCTTCCAGGGCGTCGAGCCGACCGCCGTTTCGGCGTTGACGAAGCAGTTGCAGCCCGTCGACTTCCCGCGCGGGCATACCGTCTTCGCCGAGGGCGAGCCCGGCGACCGCCTGTACATCATCATCTCCGGCAAGGTGAAGATCGGCCGCCGTTCACCGGACGGCCGCGAGAACCTGCTGACCATCATGGGTCCGTCGGACATGTTCGGTGAGCTGTCGATCTTCGACCCGGGGCCCCGTACCTCGAGCGCCACCACGATCACCGAGGTGCGCGCGGTGTCGATGGACCGTGACGCGCTGCGCGCGTGGATCGCCGACCGTCCCGAGATCGCCGAACAGCTGCTGCGGGTGCTCGCGCGTCGTCTGCGCCGCACCAACAACAACCTGGCCGACCTGATCTTCACCGACGTTCCCGGCCGGGTGGCCAAGCAGCTGCTGCAGCTGGCCCAGCGGTTCGGCACCCAGGAGGGCGGGGCGTTGCGCGTCACGCACGACCTCACGCAGGAAGAGATCGCCCAGCTCGTCGGCGCCTCCCGCGAGACCGTCAACAAGGCACTGGCCGATTTCGCCCACCGCGGCTGGATCCGGCTGGAGGGCAAGAGCGTGCTCATCAGCGACAGCGAGCGGCTGGCACGCCGAGCGCGCTGATCGCCCGCTAGTTTTCCGCGAAACGGTATTCCAGCAGCTTTTGTTCGAGTAACCAGCTGCCGGAATACCGTTTCGGCGTTGAGGGCGTTGAGTCAGTCCCGCAGGTAATCCAGTTGGGCTTGGACGCTCTTTTCGGCGGCGTCCCAGAGTTTCTGGTCGACATCGGTGTAGACGTGCTCGACGACCTGTCGGGCCGAGGCGTCCTCACCGAGTTCGATCAGCGCCGCCCGGATCTGGTTCAACCGCTCCTCGCGGTGCGCCAGGTACATCGCGGTTACTTCGTGGAGATTCGGCAGATCGGGGCCGTGCCCGGGAAGCACCCTGCGCGGGCCGAGGCCCTGCAGCCGTTGCAGCGACTCCAGGTAGTGACGCAGGCTGCCGTCCTCGGTGTCGATGACAGTGGTGCCGCGGCCCAGCACGGTGTCTGCGGTCAACACGGCCCCTGGTCCGTTGTCGTCGTCGAGCACGAAGCTCAGTGAATCGACCGTGTGGCCGGGCGTGGCCATCACCTTGATCTTCAGGCCGGCAGCGTCGATCACGTCGCCGTCGGTCAGCGGACCGCCGAGGCCTCTCAGGAAGCCGCTGCCGACCGAGCGGACGGTGGCGCCGGTCAGGTCCACGAGCTTGTCGATGCCGCCGGTGTGGTCCTCGTGCTTGTGACTGATCAACACCAGTGCGACGGTGCCCAGTTCGGCGATGCGGGCGATGTGTGCCTCATCGTCGGGACCGGGGTCGACGACGACGATCTCGTCGCTCCCCGGGCCACGCAGCACCCACGTGTTGGTGCCCTCCAGGGTCATCAGCCCCGGGTTGTCGCACAGCAGCACCGAGGCGGATCGGGTGACCGGCCTCAACAGCCCGTAGGCGGGGTGCTGCGCTGCTGTCACGCGGTTTCGACGATGATCTCGACTTCGACCGGCGCATTACGCGGCAGTTCCGATACGCCGACGGCCGAACGCGCGTGCGCGCCCGCCTCACCGAAGATCTCGCCGAACAGTTCGGAGGCACCGTTGACGACACCGGGCTGTCCGCTGAATCCGGGTGCGGAGGCAACGAACCCGGTCACCTTGACGATTCGGACGACGGAGTCGATGCCCACCAGCGCGTGCACGGCGGCCAGCGCGTTGAGGCCGCAGACCCGAGCCAGCTCGTTGCCCTGATCGGGGCTGATCTCCGCGCCGACCTTGCCGGCGGCCAGCAGCTCACCGGCCCGGATCGGGAGTTGACCGGCGGTGTAGACCAGGTTGCCGGTCCGCACCGCGGGCACGTAGGCGGCCAGCGGCGCGACCACGTCGGGCAGTTCGATGCCCAGTTCGGTCAGCCGTTGCGAGTTGGTCACTTCGGCCGCTTCAGATACGCGACGTGCTGCTCGCCGGTCGGGCCCGGCAACACCGAGACCAGTTCCCAGCCGTCCTCACCCCATTGATCGAGAATTTGTTTGGTGGCGTGAGTCAACAACGGCACCGTGGCGTATTCCCATTTGTTCGCTTCGCTCACGCTGCCCACCTAGTTCCTTCGCTCATGACCCGAGCCTATCGGGCGGACACCCGGGCTTGGCTAGCATGCAGAGGTGGCAACCACAGAGAGCGGCGCCAAACACGTCGGCTGGCCGTCAAGGCTGACGAAGGCCCGCCTGCATTTCGTATCCGGTAAGGGCGGCACCGGCAAGTCCACCGTCGCGGCGGCCCTGGCCCTGGCTCTGGCGGCCGGCGGCCGAAAGGTGCTGCTCGTCGAGGTCGAGGAACGGCAGGGCATCGCGCAGTTGTTCGACGTGCCACCGCTGCCGTACGAGGAAGTCAAGGTGGCCACGGCCGATGGCGGTGGACAGGTCAACGCGCTCGCGATCGACATCGAGGCCGCGTTCCTGGAGTACCTCGACATGTTCTACAACCTCGGTCTGGCCGGCCGGGCGATGCGCCGGATCGGTGCCATCGAATTCGCCACCACCATCGCACCCGGCCTGCGCGACGTGCTGCTCACCGGCAAGATCAAAGAGATCGTGACGCGCGAGAAAAAGGGAGCCAAGGACTCCAAATCCAGCCGTGGGGTTTACGACGCCGTGGTGGTAGATTCCCCTCCCACCGGCCGTATCTCGCGATTCCTGGACGTCACCAAGGCGGTCTCCGACCTGGCCAAGGGTGGGCCCGTGCACTCCCAGGCCGATGGCGTGGTGAAGCTGCTGCACTCCGAACAGACCGCGATCCACCTGGTGACACTTCTGGAGGCACTACCGATCCAGGAGACCCTCGAGGCGATCGACGAGCTCACCGAGATGGGTCTGCCGATCGGCAGCGTGATCGTCAACCGCAACATCCCGGCATTTCTTCCGCCCGAGGACCTGATCAAGGCCGCCGAGGGTGACATCGACGCCGACGCGGTCCGCGCAGGTCTGGCCAAGACTGGAATCACGTTGTCGGACGACGACTTTGCTGGCCTACTGACCGAGTCCATCCAGCACGCCACCCGGATCTCGGCGCGCGCCGAGAGTGCCGAAATGCTCGACGCCATCGATGTGCCCCGCCTGGAGTTGCCCGCACTGACCGACGGTGTCGACCTGGGCAGCCTGTACGAACTCGCCGAAGCACTGGAACAGCAAGGGGTCCGATAGTGAGTGCCAAACCGCCCGCATTGGATATGCACTCGATCCTGTCGGACACCGCCAACCGCGTCGTAGTCTGTTGCGGCGCAGGCGGAGTCGGCAAGACCACCACCGCAGCAGCGATGGCACTGCGGGCCGCCGAGTACGGCCGCACCGTCGTGGTGCTCACGATCGACCCGGCCAAGCGGCTGGCTCAGGCGCTGGGGATCAAGGATCTCGGGAACACCCCGCAGCGGGTTCCGTTGGCCCCGGAGGTCACCGGTGAGCTGCACGCGATGATGCTGGACATGCGCCGCACGTTCGACGAGATGGTGGTGCAGTACTCCGGGGCGGACCGCGCCGATTCGATTCTGGAGAACCAGTTCTACCAAACCGTGGCGACCTCGCTGGCCGGCACGCAGGAGTACATGGCGATGGAAAAACTCGGTCAGTTGCTGGCCGAGGACAAGTGGGACCTGGTGGTGGTGGACACCCCGCCGTCGCGCAACGCCCTGGACTTCCTCGACGCGCCGAAGCGGTTGGGCAGCTTCATGGACAGCCGGTTGTGGCGGATGCTGCTGGCGCCCGGACGCGGGATCGGGCGTCTGGTCACCGGTGCCGTCGGACTCGCCATGAAGGCCCTGTCCACCGTACTGGGGTCGCAAATGCTCTCTGACGCAGCAGGTTTCGTGCAGTCACTGGATGCCACCTTCGGCGGCTTCCGGGAGAAGGCCGACCGTACCTACGAATTGCTCAAGCGGCGCGGCACCCAGTTCGTGGTGGTGTCGGCGGCCGAACCCGACGCGCTGCGGGAGGCCTCGTTCTTCGTCGACCGGTTGTCGAACGAGCACATGCCGCTGGCCGGCCTGATCCTCAACCGCACCCATCCGACCCTGTGCGAGCTTCACGCCGACAAGGCCGAGGAAGCCGCCGACGAGTTGGCGGCCGAGGATCCGGACTCGCTGACCGCGGCGGTGCTGCGCATCCACGCCGATCGGGCGCACACCGCCAAGCGTGAGGTACGTCTGCTGTCCCGGTTCACCGGGGCGAATCCGCATGTGGCGATCGTGGGGGTGCCGTCGCTGCCGTTCGACGTGTCTGATCTCGACGCGCTACGCGCGATCGCCGATCAGATCACCGGCGTCGGGGAATCCGTCTAGACGGACGGGACGAGCGCGGTCAGACCGCGCTGCGGTGGTGCTTGCGCTGGGCGGCGAAGAACTCGGCCCAGGAATTGACTTCGGGATGCTGCTTGAGCAGGGCACGACGCTGACGCTCGGTCATTCCGCCCCAGACTCCGAACTCGACGCGATTGTCCAACGCATCGGCGCCGCATTCGAGGATCACCGGGCAGTGCCGACAGATCACCGCGGCTTTCCGTTGGGCGGCCCCCCGGACGAACAGCTCGTCCGGATCGGCCTGGCGGCACCGCGCCTGCGAAACCCAGGCGATCCGGGCTTCACCTTCACCTCGGTGGACCAGGGTGGCGGCGGGGGCGGAAGCGTTCATGTTGTCTGCGACAGTTCGTGTACCTGACACCAGCGATCCCTTCGTTCCAGCCATCTCCCCAGATGGCGGGCGGTTGAACCTCCCGGGTAGAAAGCCATTGCGATCTACGCCACATTGCGCCAGCCCGTGTTACCTGGATCGCACTGTGTGTCCAAGCTAGGTGGTCAGAGGGTATTTACGCAACAGTTTGTCACGCCCTTTTTTGGGACGGCCGTGCCGTCTGACCGGCACCCGGGCCCACCGAGGTATTTCTGCAGGCAACTGGGATGAAGCCAACAGCGCCTGCTCTCAGACAGGGTCCCCGAGCGAGCTGGCTACTCTGTACCCATGCCGGAGCCGCCGACTCGACCGCCCGCGCAGCCACCCCAAGCGGTCACCGTCATCAAACTCGCCTGGTGCGTGCTGCTCGCGAGCGTGCTGGTGGCCACGTTCATGTTCCCGGTGGTGGGTGGATTCGGCCTGATGTCCAACCGCGCTTCCGACGTGGTGGCCAACGGCTCGGCCGCCCTGGTCGACGGTGAAGTTCCGCAGGTCTCGACCATGGTCGACGCCAAGGGCAACACCATTGCGTGGCTGTATTCGCAGCGCCGCTTCGAGGTGCCGAGCGATCAGATCGCCAACACGATGAAGCTCGCGCTGGTCTCGATCGAGGACAAGCGCTTCGCCGAACACAACGGTGTGGACTGGCAGGGAACGCTGACCGGTCTGACCGGATATATGCGTGGCGACTCCGACACCCGCGGCGGTTCGACGATCGAGCAGCAGTACGTGAAGAACTACCAGCTGCTGGTGATCGCCCAGACCGATGCCGAGCGCCGCGCCGCGATCGAGACCACACCGGCCCGCAAACTGCGTGAGATCCGGATGGCTCTGACGCTGGACAAGACCTTCACCAAGCCTGAGATCCTGACCCGCTATCTCAACCTGGTCTCATTCGGCAACGGTGCGTTCGGTATTCAGGACGCCGCACAGACGTATTTCGACGTCAATGCCTCCGAGCTGAACTGGCAGCAGGCCGCCCTGCTGGCCGGCATGGTGCAGTCCACCAGCGCGCTGAACCCGTACACCAATCCCGACGGCGCCCTGGCCCGGCGGAACCTGGTGCTGGACACCATGATCGAGAACATCCCGGGCGAGGCCGACGCGCTGCGGGCCGCCAAGCAGCAGCCGCTGGGCATCCTGCCGCAGCCCAACGCACTGCCCCGCGGCTGCATCGCGGCCGGTGACCGGGCGTTCTTCTGCGATTACGCGTTGGAGTACCTGGCCCGCGCCGGCCTGTCCAAGGAGCAGGTGGCCAAGGGCGGTTATCTGATCAAGACCACGCTCGATCCCGAGGTGCAGGGCTCGGTGAAGTCGGCGATCGACAGCATCGCCCGCCCGGACGCTCCGGGCATCGCCAGCGTGATGAGCGTGATCAAGCCGGGCAAAGAATCCCATCCGGTCCTGGCGATGGGCAGCAACCGCACCTACGGCCTGAACACCGACGCCGGCGAGACCATGCAACCGCAGCCCTTCTCGCTCGTCGGCGACGGCGCCGGATCGATCTTCAAGATCTTCACCACCGCCGCGGCGATGGACATGGGGATGGGCATCAACACCCAACTGGCGGTGCCCGCGTTCTTCCAGGCCAAGGGGCTGGGCAGCAGCGACACCCCGGGTTGCCCGAAGGAAACCTGGTGTGTGAAGAACGCCGGCGGCTACCGGGGTTCGATGAGCGTCACCGATGCCCTGGCAACCTCGCCGAATACGGCGTTCGCCAAGCTGATCTCGCAGATCGGCGTGCAGCGGTCGGTCGATATGGCGGTCAAGCTGGGACTGCGGTCCTATGCGTTGCCCGGCACCGCCCGCGACTACGACCCGGAGAGCAACGAGAGCCTGGCCGACTTCGTCAAGCGTCAGAACATCGGCTCGTTCACGCTGGGCCCCATCGAGGTCAACGCGCTCGAGCTGTCGAATGTGGCTGCCACCTTGGCCTCCGGCGGAACCTGGTGCCCACCCAACCCGATCGCCCAGGTGCTCGACCGGCGTGGTCAGGAGGTGTCGGTGACCACCGAGACCTGCGATCAGGCGGTTCCCGAGGGTCTGGCCAACACGTTGGCCAATGCGATGAGCAAGGACGACCAGGCCGGCGGTACCGCCTCCGGTTCGGCCGGTTCGGTGGGCTGGGACCTCCCGATGTCGGGCAAGACCGGCACCACCGAGGCGCATCGCTCGTCGGGCTTTCTCGGCTTCACGAACCAGTACGCCGCGGCCAACTACATCTATGACGATTCCACCAGCCCCGGCGAGCTGTGCTCGTTCCCGCTGCGCCAGTGCGGGGACGGCGACCTGTTCGGCGGTAACGAACCGGCCCGCACCTGGTTCACCGCGCTGAAGCCACTCGCCAACAGCTTCGGCCCGGTGGTCATGCCGCCGACGGACCCGCGCTACGTCGACGGCGGCCCTGGCTCGGTCGTGCCGACCGTGATCGGACTGGACGAGACGGCTGCACGTCAGCGGCTCAGGGAGTCCGGATTCCAGGTCGCCGACGGCGCCGCCTCGGTCAACAGCAGCTCGCGTTACGGGACCGTGGTCGGCACGGCGCCCAGCGGGCAGACGATTCCCGGTTCGATCATCACGATCCAGATCAGCAACGGGGTTCCGCCGGCCCCGCCGCCGCCTCCGGTCGCGTTCCCGATTCCGGGAGGTCCGCCGCCCGAGATCGGCCAGACTGTGATCGAGATCCCCGGGCTGCCTCCGATCACCGTTCCGGTGCTCGGGCCTCCACCCCCGCCCCCGTGAGGACCGGTCCGCAGTAGGCTTGCCTGCATGTCCGTCAAGAAGGCAGCTGCCGTCACCGCCGGTTCGCTGGTTGCCGGGATCGGCTACGCGTCCCTGATCGAGCGCAATGCGTTCGTGCTGCGGGAAGCGACCATGCCGGTACTGGCCCCGGGCTCCTCGCCCCTGCGGGTGTTGCACCTGTCCGATCTGCACATGCGTCCCAATCAGCGTCGCAAGCAGGCCTGGCTGCGCGACCTGGCGCGTCTTGAGCCTGATCTGGTGATCAACACCGGCGACAACCTGGCCCATCCCAAGGCCGTGCCCGCCGTCGTGCAGTCACTGAGCGATCTGCTGTCGGCGCCCGGCCTGTTCGTGTTCGGCAGCAATGACTATTTCGCGCCGCGCCTGAAGAACCCGCTGAACTACATCACCAACCCGGACCATCGGACGCACGGTGAACCGTTGCCGTGGCAGGATCTGCGGGCGGCCTTCACCGA
Source organism: Mycolicibacterium alvei (assembly GCF_010727325.1). Lineage (NCBI taxonomy): Bacteria > Bacillati > Actinomycetota > Actinomycetes > Mycobacteriales > Mycobacteriaceae > Mycobacterium > Mycolicibacterium alvei. The sequence goes on along the minus strand of NZ_AP022565.1, from coordinate 4,240,525 downwards.
GCGCGGCTGGCTCGACATGACCCACCTCCGCCGCGATGTCGAGGTCGCCGGGCTGCACATCTCGGCAGCCGGCGTCGACGATCCGCACCTCAAACGCGACCGCTACGACACCATCGCCGGCCGGGCCAACGGCGCGGCGAACCTGACATTGGGGCTGACGCACTCCCCCGAACCGCGGGTGTTGGACCGCTTCGCCGCCGACGGCTATCAGCTGGTGCTGGCCGGGCACACCCACGGCGGCCAGTTGTGCCTGCCGTTCTACGGAGCCATCGTGACCAATTGCGAGCTCGACCGCTCGCGGGCCAAGGGCGCTTCCAAGTGGGGGTCGCACATGCAGTTGCACGTGTCCGCAGGCATCGGTACCTCGCCGTTCGCGCCGGTGCGGTTCTGCTGCCGCCCCGAGGCCACCCTGTTGACGCTGGTCGCGGCGCCGACCGGCGGTGGGCACGTGGGGACCAGGGCCGGGCAATCCAGCCCGGCCGTCTCGGCCCGGTGAGCCAACCTGGCTGTACCGCGTCCCGCCCCCGGCCGCGCGGGTGGGTCGACACTGCGGTGCGGCTGATCGAGGCCGATTCCAAACGGAGCGCCGACACCCATCTGCTGCGCTACCCACTGCCGGCCACCTGGTGCAATGACGTCGACGTGCAGCTGTACCTCAAGGACGAGTCCACCCACATCACCGGCAGCCTCAAGCACCGGTTGGCCCGGTCCCTGTTCCTGTACGGGTTGTGCAACGGCTGGATCGGTGAGGACACCACGATCATCGAGGCGTCCTCGGGGTCGACGGCGGTGTCCGAGGCGTATTTCGCGGCGCTGCTCGGGCTGCCGTTCATCGCGGTGATGACCGCGTCGACCAGTGCCTCCAAAATCGCCTTGATCGAAGCCCAGGGCGGGCGTTGTCATTTCGTCACCGAGTCCTCGCAGGTGTATGCCGAGGCCCAACGATTGGCCGAGGAGACCGGCGGGCACTATCTCGACCAGTTCACCAATGCCGAGCGGGCCACCGACTGGCGCGGTAACAACAACATCGCCGAATCGATCTACGAGCAGATGCGTCTGGAACCACATCCGGTTCCGGAGTGGATCGTGGTGGGCGCCGGCACCGGCGGCACCAGCGCGACCATCGGTCGCTACATCCGCTACCGCAGGTATGCCTCACGGCTGTGTGTGGTCGACCCGGAGAATTCGGCGTTCTTCCCGGGCTACGCGCAGGACCGCGACGACGTCGTCACGGGGGCTTCGTCACGCATAGAGGGCATCGGCCGGCCGCGCGTGGAGCCGTCGTTCCTGCCGGGCGTGGTCGATCAGATGATTGCCGTCCCCGACAACGGATCGGTGGCCGCGGCGCATCACGCCAGCCGGGTCCTGGGCCGTCGGGTCGGGCCGTCGACCGGTACCAATCTGTGGGGCGCGTTCCAGCTGCTGGCCGAGATGATCGCCCACGGCCGCAGCGGGTCGGTGGTGACCCTGCTGGCCGACAGCGGTGACCGCTACGCGGATACCTATTTCGATGCCGACTGGCTCAGCGCCCAGGGGCTGGACACCTCGGAGTCCGCGGCGGTGCTGTCGGAGTTCGAACGCTCGGGCAACTGGTCCTGATCCGTCTCGGCCGTCAGCACGAGCCACAACACCGCCAGGGCAATGAACCCCAGATAGACGGTGGCACCCATGACAGTCATGTGTGCTACAACGCCATCGACACCGGTTTGCTTCCCGGTTTCGCGCTACCAAACGACGCGCGATCCATGGTGTCGGCGCAGAGGTGGCCGTTTGGCGTTCGGTGCACCCGGTGCGATAGGCTGTCGAAGCTTCACGCGGGGTGTGGCGCAGCTTGGTAGCGTGCTTCGTTCGGGACGAAGAGGTCGTGGGTTCGAATCCCGCCACCCCGACTGGTGTGTTCGCAGGTAGAGGCCCTGACCGGGAATTCTGGTCGGGGCCTTCTTACTTCCCAGTCCGCAGCTGGTCCGCAGTGGATTCCAAAGACCGCATCCGCGCCGCATCTAGTGCAACCGAAACCTGCTCCAGGTCGTCCGGGAACAAGTCTGCATAGGTGTCCAGGGTCAGGACTGCGGACGCGTGCCCGAGCATCGTCTGGACGGCCTTGACGTTGGCCCCCGCGCTGATCGACAGCGACGCCGCCGTGTGGCGAAGGTCGTGCGGTGTCACGGTGGGGTACGCCGGGTCTGCTGCCTGGAGACGTTGGACGGCCACGTTGAAGACCCGCGGCCGCCACGTCGACACTCGCAGCAGTGCTCCTCCTGGCGATGTGAACACCAAGTCCTCACGCCGCTTACCCATCATGAGCACGGCCAGCGGCTCGGCCAGGAACGCCGGGAACGGCACCGAGCGACGTTCGTGGGATTTCGGCGACGACCACACCACACGTCCCTTCACCTCGGCGACCGCCTCACGGATATTCACCCTGCGACGCAGCATGTCGAATGACTCCACCCGCAGCGCTGCCATCTCGCCCCAGCGCAACCCGGTGTAGGCCAGAAATCGAACAACGATGGCGTACTCGCCGACCTCGCGGGCCAGAAGTTCCACCTGCCGGTGCGTCAGGTAGCCCCGTGCTCGGTGCTGTCGTCGCGGCGACTTCACTCCCATACACGGATTGCGGGGGATCCGTCGATCGTCGACGGCCATCTCCAGAATCTGTCTCAGGACGCTAAGCGCATTCTCGATGGTGGCCGGTTTGGCTCCACCCGCCGCCAATTGCTGCACCCACGCCCTGATATCCGACGATTGCACGTCGGCTACTGCGACCGCGGCCCACCGGCCTTCGACGTAGCCCGACCATGCGAACGCGCGTGTCGCAACCGTCGTCTCCTTCAAATGGCCCTGGGTACCAAGCCACTTGGCGTGCAATTCACGGACGGTAATGCGCCCGGCTTTTGGCGCGACATAGGTTCCTATCGTCTGCGCGGCTGTGATCTCGTTGAGAAAGGCCTGAGCGTCCACCTTGCGGTCGAACGAACGGGTGTTCTCACCGCCTTGATCATCGACATACCGGGCCAACCATCGGCGCCCTTTGCCATTGCGCGCGGCAGGGGTCCCGTCCGATCGACGCCACCTGTCCTCGACGCCGGCGCGGCGGTTTCGTCGCTGCATGTGAGCCACCTCCGTTGGGTGCCAGATTCCCACCGACCACCGACAGCCGACGAAATCGTTCGACTGGAGCCAATTTATAGGCGAAGTTGAGGGTACTGGTGGACAAATGCAGGGCGCCACCACCACCGTTGGATTCGTTGACAGAACCCACTATTGAGGAGCAGCTACATGGATCTACTGAGTGCCAAACAGGTTTCAGACATCATCGGCATTCCCGTTGGAACTCTCCGCTACTGGCGCCACTGCGACATCGGACCGGCCAGTTTCACCTTGGGCCGCCGAGTCGTCTACCGGCGCGACGAAGTGCTGCGATGGATCTCGGAGCAAGAAAGCGCAACCCGGCGCGGAGGCGGAGACGCCGCGTGAACCGCACCCACGAAAAAGACCCCGGGGCCTAGCCGAGGTCTTTGTTCGAACCACCTGATCATCCGACACGGAAGTTCCACATGAGAATAGCTCGTCAACGCAGCCTGCATAAGCACCGTATGCAGGAAATCCTATGAGCGACAACACCGAGACGGACAAGAAGTCGGTAGCCGCACGCTTGGTCAGCATGGCACAGGAACGCTACCTGCTCGGGCTCTCAGAAGAGGGCGAGCCGTTCGGCGCTGACCGCGACCGCCCGCACTTGGTGATGCTGCTCCGCGCCGGCAAGGCCGGTCTACGCGCCGACCTCGCCGCACGGTACTTCGCCGAAACCGGCGCGGTCGCCGGCGGCCAGGCGCTGACTGACGCCACCCTGATCCTCGAAGGTTTGGCTGCCACGAAGCCGCCCGAACGCCTCAACCTCCGCGTCGCTGACGATGACGGCACCATTTACATCGACACCGGACGGCCCGATGTCCAGACGATTCGTATCCGACAGGGCCGGTGGACGCTCACCGAACGGGCACCTGTGCGCTTTCTGCGTACCAAGTTGACCGGGGCGATGCCGCTGCCGGCTCAGGGCGGGAATGTCGAGAAGCTCTGGGATTTCGTCAACGTCGACTTTGAAGACCGACCGGTCCTCCTTGCTGCCCTCGTTGCCGCTCTTGTCCAGACGGACGTCCCCCACCCGATCTTGGCGCTGTTCGCCGAGCAGGGCAGCGCCAAGAGCACAACCACGCGCATGCTGGTCGATCTCATCGACCCGTCACCGGTCCCCCTGCGGCAGGCACCGCGTGACGCCGACTCGTGGGTCACTGCAGCCTCCGGTTCGTGGGTCGTTGCCTTGGACAACCTGTCGACTATCTCGCCGTGGTTGTCGGATTCTCTGTGCCGCGCCGCCACCGGCGACGGCAACGTCAAACGGGCGTTGTACACAGACTCCGATCTCGCAGTCATCAAATTTCGGCGGTGCGTCATCATCAACGGCATCGACGTCGGAGCAGTGCGGCCCGACCTCGCGGAGCGACTGGCGACTGTCGACCTGCGACGCATTGATCGCCACATGCGACAACCGGAAGCCACGATGCGACAACAGTGGCGCACGGCTCTACCAGGGATTTTGGGCGGGCTTCTCGATCTGGCCGCCGTCGTCCATCAACGGCTGGAAACCATTTCGGTCGACGTGTCGCCACGGATGGCGGACTTCAGTCGCACGCTGGCGGCCGTTGACGAGATTCTGTCGACCCATGGCTTCCGGCGTTACCTGTCACGCGCCAATCAACTCTCCGAAGACAGCCTGTCCGCCGACCCGTTCATCGAACAGCTACGGCTGCACATCCGGGAACCGCTCGTCGCAAAGTCCGGAGGCGACCTGCTGGCGACAGTCACGCCAACCGGCGACACCTGGCGCAGGCCGAAGGAGTGGCCCCGGAACGGGCGGGATGTCACGGCCGTCCTACGACGGCACGCACCCGCGCTACGGAGTCTGGGTTGGGCGATCGAAGACGATGGCGCTCGAAATCATCGGAATGTCCTGTTGTGGACCGTCTACCCGCCCTACAAAGATGTGTCGGCCAAACAACACTCGCAATCCTCGCGTCCCTCGCGCATTTCGGCTCCGCGGGAGCAGTCGTCCTCTGTTCAAGAGCTGCCCGCGCACCGCCAGACTGTCCCGAAGGGTCATTCAGCCGACGATCTAGACGTCGAGGCGTCGTGACCGCGCTTGTCGGGCTAGCGGCGTCGGCACCATCGGGCAGAATCTGGACCAGGTCCCTCAACGGGAGGAGTGGTCTTCGTGAGCACGCAATTCGACGCGATCGTCCAGGCGGTCATCCACGACTGGCCTGACTACGGGTGGTCAGGCCAGTTGGAGGCGGCCATCAAGCAGCTGTATCTGTCAGATCTTTCTTATCCAGCAACATGGTCCAGCGAACGCCGCGAGGAGTTCGCAGAGCGCCACGCCGGCGACGATGCGCTTCTTCTCACCACCTCGTTGGACGATCTCATCGATACCGTCACAGATCGCTATGCGCGCGATCACGGAGTTCTCCCCCATCGTGACGATGCGACCCTGCTTCTCGAAGCGGCGCGACGAGACGCAATCGACGAACTGGAGCTCCGCTTCGTGGCTGACCTACCTGCCGAGATCGCCGCGTTGACAGCCCACGGTGTTGGAAGGGCAAATGGCTCTCTGACGGCGTGCGGGCCGGCCCAACGGCGGCAGAGCAGCACACTGCGCCTAAGCCGTCCTTAGGTAGGTTCCGTTTTGCGGCGGCACCATCCGCTTCGAAATGGCCTTTCGCACTCCCGTGTCGACAGACGAGATGCGATCGAGCGGCGCATAGATCCCTTGAAGCCGCGTTCGCTATTTCCGGACCGGGGGCCGCTGCCTCTCCTGCTCCTCATCTCTGACGATAGCGCCTACACTTGTCGGTAGGTGCATCTAAGGTGCATCTCTATGGACAGGACAGTATGACCATCGATCCACACACACTTCGCCCAGCTGAGGACGTTCCATTGGGGGGGCTGCCCTCGGCCGATCCGACCCTGCTCGGAAACGCTCCCCTCGAAGTCGCAGTGATCGAGATCCGGTATACCGCCCGTACCGACGAGATCACACCGGAGGTCGCCGCTGCTTTCCGGGACGACCTTGTGGAGAACACGGGGGTGGACTTCCCGAGCATTCAACCCACCGTCCAACAGCAGATGAGGATCGACTTCGGGGCCAACGGCGTTTCCCAGGTGGCAGCGGAGTCCAGTGGGTGGCAAATTGCTTCCGCGGACGGAGCACACGTCACGCTCATGCCCGACATCCTGATCATGCAGGTCAACCGCTACGAGCGGTGGCGTACCAGCATGAAGGCTCCGCTAACCGTTCTGGTCGAATCTCTCGGACGGTTAGTCAAGCCATCGTTGGTGCACCGCATCGGTCTGCGGTACGTCGACCGCTTCCATGACAGTGGGTTCAACTCTGCAGAGGCTTGGCGTGGCCGGATCGACGACACCCTTCTGGGCCCTGTGCTTAACCCAGTGTTCGGCGGCAGTGTTCGAGGTGCTCAACAGCAGGTGGAGATCCGGCTTGATGATCATCACGGCGCGTTGCTGCGGCATGGACCAGTTCGCGATGATTCGGGCAAGTGCGTGCAGTATCTACTCGATACGGACGTGTTCCGCCACTCCTCATTCACGTTCGACGTGCGAGAGGTCGTCATCTCAGCGGAGCGGCTGAACCGCACTTCGTTGTCACTTTTTCAGGCGTCGGTTACCGATACCTACCTGAAAGAGCTTCGAGAAGGGAGCGCGAAATGACGATCATGGAGCAGCAGCCGACCGGCTCCCGCGTGCTCCGGTCACCTTCCTGGGCCCGAGCACAAAAGGGCCTGTACCCGGCCCCTTGCGAGGACGGACTCTGGTCCAGCACGTTCGTGGAGATGAGTTCATCGCCGGGGTTGCGGGATGTCGTCGCGCATTTCTCTGGAGCCCTCGACCCGTGCGGATGGGATCAGGTTCGCGTCGAAGTTTTCAAGAGTCTCGACGGGCAGATGAACCTTCCGGGCTCGGCGCTGTGGTTGACGATGCCGTATACATTCATCGATACGGTGCTGTCCGACGAGCAACAGGTCGACGAGACGGTCGATGTTCTTGATGCCTTCGAACGAATCCGAGCCGAACTGGGCCTAACGCAGAAGGAGATGTTCAAGGCCACCGGCATCAACAAGCGCACGTTCCACTCGTGGGCGGCAAAGCCCCCCGCCAGCCGGCCCCGTGTAGCCAGCTTGGGTGGACTGTGGGAGTTGGCGGACGCCGTCGACGACCTCCGCAGCACACTGGACCAGCCGATGAACAGGTGGCTGCGTGCCGACAAGAAGCGAGCCTCCGCACTACTCGACGGCCGGTTCGACGACCTCGTTGACCTGGCTGTGGATCGGACGCCGTTCCCTCGGCGAGAGATCGGCACTTCGGTATACGAGGGGATCGCCGAACACGTCGAGACACCGATCATTCGAACCGGTGGTCCGGTGGTGACCGAGAACGTCGAGGACGGATTCGCCCGGTGACTATTGATCGACTCCTGCCGGAGCGATGGCCCCCGCACACGCTTCTCGCTCTGGAGCGGTGGCGGCAAGGGCATCTTCTCCCGATGGATCGCGGCGCATGGATCGTCCCAGCGTGGGTAGACGACCCTGTAACCGGAGAACCCGCTGCCGATGGAGCGTTGGGTGAGGTGCGTGCTCGGTCAGCACCATTGAGTGACAGCGGGTATGCCGCGGTGGTGTCACAGACCTGCGACATTGCGGGCGGTCCCGGGATGCGGCATCCGCTGGTGCAGGCATGCCCGGTACGCGACATCTCAGTCTTTTCGACGGAGAAGGTCCAGCAGATCAAAGACCATCAGCTCTCCGACTACGTCTGGCTAAGTGAGCCTCCGGTTCCTGGAGCGGTTTGGGCCGTGGACCTGCGCGCGATCGTTCCGGTCAGCAAGGGTTTGCTCGCTGCGCAGGAACCGGTCGTGGGGTTCGCCTCGATTGAGGACGAGCTCATTCTCGGACAGCGCCTTGCCAGCAAACTTGGCCGGCCTGCTGTGCACGATGCGCTTGCCGGTCCGGTATTCGAAGCTCTGCGCAAACTCATTTCGAAGGCGAAGAAGTCGCAGGACTGGTGCGATGACGTCGAACAGCTTCGTTTGGAGATCGTCGAGGGGACCACACTGTATCCGAAGCGTGTGCGACTACTCGTGCTGACAGACGTCCGCTTCGGACCGTCGGAGAAGAAACCGCTTCGCGACGAATGGAAGTCCCATCGGAAGTCATTGAACGCCGCCGGGATTACTTGGGAACCAATCCATTTCCTCACGGTCGACAAATGCCCCGTGCGACTCTATCGCGCGTCGGTACCCATCGAAGCGCCGACTCTCGAGCGCGGACGGTTTGCATAGACCCACTCGGGGTGTCCGCCTCACCAATCGCACAGCTGATTTCGGACAGGGTGGCCCCACGTACCTATCGAAGCACGCCGCGGTCCGCTCCCGGCCGGATCGCGGAGTCAGAAGGCAGGTTACGAGCGACTGCGCTCACTGGCGACGGATCCGCCCTAGGGCGCTCGGCAACGCCGATGCCGATGTTGCGCAGGACGCACATCGATTGCCTGGCGGGTTATCTGCCACGTGACCCAGGTTACGCAGCGCGCATCACGCGGGCACAACGGGCGTTGACGACCAGATGATCGATACGGTTGCTGAGCCGTTCAGGCGCGATACGGATAAACAGCTTTGGCGAGATCACGCGCCGCCGTCAGAGTCGCTCGGTCGAGGTCCTTGTGCCGTGCCCGTTCCGTGAGCCTCGCTAGCAGCGTGCACAGCGCCCGCTCGTCCCGGGAGGCAATGTCTGCGGCGTCGAGCGCGCTGACAGGGACAGGAGCCGGTGAATCTTCAGGCGTCAGGGCGAGGTCGGTCGCGGAACCGGCCCTCGGCACCTCGACGACGCGGATCGGCGTTCCGTGGCGCTCGGCAGCCATGCGTGCAGCAGATGAGTCGCGCCGACACGTGTCCGAGCAGTAGAGCCGGCAGCGTCCGCGACGTGGCCTGTCTTCAGGATCCATCATCAACACATCGCATCGCACGCACCGCGGCCACTCCGTGTCCACACGAGCGTCGCGCCATGCATCAGCGCGCGCAGCCGGTTGCTTCTTAACGGCTTTCGCCGCCTTGCTGCGCAGCAGCGCGCGTATCTCTCTGACATCAACACCGACCAGCTCGGCGATAGCCGCCAACGTCGCGCCACGTTCCCGCATGTCCTTGATCGATGCACAGGCTTCCGCGTAATAGCGGCTGCGCCTGCGCTGCGCCTCCGCCTCCGCTTGCTGGCGAGACTGCGCGACGCGACGGGCCTGCCATTCGTCCACATCCTGCAGGCGTCCGATCAACGCCCGAACGGCGGTCGCGTCATCGGCGTTGGCACGGTCCTGCTGCGCTCGCACTTCGTTCGCTCGGCGTTGCGCCTCGACGGCGCGACGACGCGCCTCCAGTTTCGACACAGCAGTCATGGGGTAAGTCCCCTGGGGTGGTGGGGTTTCGGGCCTGAGGCTGACCCGGCCGGACTCTGTTCGGTGTGTCGTTGAGGGCTTTGGGGTGGGGCATCGCGTAGTGGTCATTGAGTTACCGACCAAAGTGACTCAAGCAAAGGACGCACCACGCGATGACCCAGGACCATTCTGCCTTGCTCGCCCAGCTCGATGCGCTCAAGTCCGCTGATGCCGGGGCGGTGTTCGCCGAGCTGATCCGCGCCGGGCTGCAGGCGTTGATCGAGGCCGAGGCCACCGAGGCGATCGGCGCCGGCCGCTACGAACGCAGCGGCGATCGCAGTACGCATCGCAACGGGCACCGTCCCAAGACGGTGTCGACCACCGCCGGGGATATCGAAGTCCAGATCCCCAAACTGCGGGCCGGATCGTTCTTCCCGTCGCTGCTCGAGCGGCGACGCCGTATCGACAAGGCCTTGCACGCGGTGATCATGGAGGCCTACGTGCACGGGGTGTCGACCCGCAACGTCGATGACCTCGTCGCAGCGCTCGGTGTCGGTTCGGGGGTCTCGAAGTCGGAGGTCTCACGCATCTGCGCCGGCCTAGACAAGGAGATCGAGGCCTTTCGCACCCGCAACCTGACCCACACCCAGTTCCCGTACGTCTTCTGCGACGCGACGTTCTGCAAGGTCCGTATCGGGGCTCATGTGGTATCCCACGCTTTGGTGGTGGCCACCGGGGTGTCCATCGACGGCACCCGCGAGGTGCTGGGCACCGCCGTTGGTGACAGCGAGTCCTTCGAGTTCTGGCGGGAGTTCCTGGCTTCCCTCAAGGCCCGCGGGTTGGCCGGGTGCACCTGGTGATCTCCGATGCCCACGCCGGGCTCAAGGCCGCCGTCGCCCAGCAGTTCGCCGGATCCTCCTGGCAGCGGTGCCGGGTCCATTTCATGCGCAACCTGCACGGCGCGGTGGCCGCCAAACACGCCCCGGCGGTGACCGCGGCGGTCAAGACCATCTTCGCCCACACCGACCCCGCCGACGTCGCCGCCCAATGGGACCAGGTCGCCGACACGCTGTCGTCGAGCTTCCCGAAAGTGGCCACAATGATGGACGAAGCGAAAACTGACGTGCTGGCGTTCACGGCGTTCCCACGCGGACACTGGCAAAAGATCTGGTCGAACAACCCCATCGAACGCCTCAACAAGGAGATCAAACGCCGCGCCGATGTCGTGGAAATCTTCCCCAACCCCGCAGCATTCCTGCGGTTGGCCACCGCCGTGGTCATCGAAGCCCACGACGAATGGCAAGTCACCCGCCGCTACCTATCCGAGGTCTCCATGGCTGAACTGCGCAAAGTCATCGCCGCCAAACACGCCGCCGCCCAAACAGAGACCGAACCGGTTCCCGAACAACGCCAAATCGCCTAGCATTCACCACGACTCGTTGATCACCACGCGTGAACCCACGCCGATCCGAAGTCCACCACCCCAAGGGGCACTATCCAGTCATGTCGACAACCTACGAAGCAACACGAGGTTTCGTCCACGACCACAGCCACATTCGTCTCAGTTCCGCGCGTCGCTCAGCGTCACTTCCGATGGCGCGCCCCGGCCGCTGTCGTCACTGCCGAGTAACCCGCCCCGCTTGCCACCAAGCCATCCCTGCCAGCCAGTTCCTCCAATTCCGACACACCTCTTGCACTCTGGGGCCAGCACGATCACTTTTCGTCGGACGATAAACACGCATCGATCCGCAATGCCATTGACGAAAGTGCTACGGGGTCTCAACGCGAGCAACCGCACTGCGAACGCTGAGGCGGTTCACGTCGCCTGGCCCGACATAGTCGTCGTGGGCATGCCTGCGATCTGCGTGCACGGCCCCTAGCGAGTGACGGCGAACATTTCGCCGGTGCCATCGCCGACGTGACTGGAGTGCAGAGGAAAGTTCGAAGACCAGCCAGACTGGGCGCAGTGAAACTCGTTGCCGCTAGAGGGCTATGCGAGCGGTCGCCCTGCATGCAGACTGGCGGCCTTCACGCGCTTGGTCTCGCCATCGTCGCTCTTGCAGTGGGCGGCGAGAAAGCCATCGACGAGGTTCTCGCAGTCGTCGTGAGTGATGCCGCGAATCCCGGTCATCCGGGCAAACGCCAGTGGGCCGACCAGTTGGCACAGCGCCAGTTCTCGGTCGAAGTTCTCCAACTCGGCTTGCGCCGTCGGGCTAGAGAGTATGGCGTCGAACGGTTGCCGGTACTGGTCGACGACTCGGGCCCGCAACGCGCCGGATGTGTGTCGATCATCGGCTTCGTTCGTCGGGCCGGTGGGACCAAGGGACAGCCATGCCAGCGTCGTGACATGCAGTGGCGCGTCGTTGAAAAGAGCGGCTTGGCGGCTTAGCAATTCGATCAACTGGTCACGCAGAGGGCCGCTGGTCGGTACCGGAGTCGCCACCTGGGGAAGCAAGCGTTCGAACGTGGCTGCGAGCAGGTGCGACGAACTTTGGAAATGGCGGTAAAGCGTGGTTCTGGCCACTTTGGACGCTTTGGTGACGGCATCGATCGTGACGGCTTCCACGCCGCCAGTGCTCAGAAGGGTCGCGGCTGCATCCAGCAGTCGATTTCGAGACCGGATTCGCCGCGGGTCCACGTCATCGTCAGGGACCGGCGCTGGCTGACTGTCGCTCACTCATTCACCTCGGCGGTCGATTTCACGCGATGCTGTCCTGGCAGTCTAGCAGTGTGGTACTAACGGTATCGAAGCGAAACCGATAGTATTGGAGCGTGATTGTGCCGGAAAGCGCGTCGCTGCCGAAGCGGTTACCTTCGCACACGACAACGTGCATGGGTTGCGGCCCCGACAATCCCCACGGACTGCAGTTGGTGGTGCACCGCCGCGGCGACGCGGTGTACTCCGACGTGATTTTCGACGAGCGCCACATCGGGGCTCCTGGGCTGGCCCATGGCGGAGCAGTTGCGGCGGCGTGCGATGACGTCTTGGGATTCACATTGTGGATCGCCGGCACACCAGCGGTGACTCGCAGCCTGACAGTGGAGTATCTGCGGCCGGTACCTCTGCATCAACCCCACAGGATCACCGCCCACATCCGGTGCCGCGAAGGACGGGCTCTGCACGTCATGGCGACGGGCACTGATTCCGATGGGGCCAACCGCTTCACCGCCACTGCGGTATTTGTCGCGGTCAGCCAGGATCACTTCGCTGCGCACGGCGACGTCAGTGCTTTTGGCGGCCTTCTCGAACAGTTCTCACGTCACGGCGGCCTCGACGACGGGCGACCATGACGCTCCCCCTTTCTCGCAGCCATGGCAAAACCCGACCGCTGGAGGCAAAATCAGCCGGCGGCCGGACGCGGACCGCTGTAGCGCCCGCCTCGCATTCATCCACCCAGCGCCGGGAAGCGATTCTGGACGCGGCCCTGCTCGTGGCCACGTCAGGTGGCTATGAGGCGGTTCAGATGCGGTCGGTCGCCGAGCGGGCCGGTATCGCCGTCGGCACGCTCTACCGCCACTTCCCGGCGAAGACCAACTTGTTGGTGGCGGCGCTATCGCGCGAGTTTCGCCGACTCGACTCGGCTGACGACTGGGCTAGCGGTGACGGCACGCCATTGGAACGGCTCGAACGTCTCACCACACACCTACATGACCGCTGGCAGCGCGATCCCTGGCTGACATCAGCCATGACACGAGCGTTCGCCGTTGCAGACACCCGGGCAGCCGCAGAACTAGACTGCGCCGCCGCCGAAATTCAGACCCTGCTGGCCCGCACGCTCAGGGGCGGCGAACCGACTCCAGCCGATTTACACATCGCCGCGATCATCTCCGACGTGTGGCTGGCCAACCTCGTGGCCTTTTGTGGCCACCGAGCGTCGGCCGCCGATACTCGCGAACGCATCGACCTGGCCACTCGGCGCGTGGTGACCAGCCGCGCACGACCCGCGGAAACCGCATAACGATACTAGTAGTATCGCAGCGCTACCTGAAGTACCCTTAGGGCGAGGCTCGATGACGCGGCGAAGGAGAGTGCCATGTATACCCAATGGATCGAAAATTGTGTCGTGCAACGCGTCTCCGTGCGCGACGGCCTGGTCCTGGACCTGGACGACTACAACGAGATTGTCATCTCGTGCCCCTTGCTGCTGACACTGCCTGCGGTCGACCCGTATCCCGCAGAAGCGGTACGCATCGATCCACTCAAGATCGCGACTGACGAACGCCCGTTGTTGAACCTCGCCGGCGCGGTGTGCACTCAGGCCTGGTCCGGCGACGATGGAGGGCTACACCTGAGGTTCTCGCGTGGACACAGCATCGACGTCGACCCCGATTCCGAGGAAACGGCATGGGAGTTGTACGGCAAGCGCCACGGCTACATGGCATGCCTACCCCGGGGGCGGGTACGCGTGGTCCGCCACGACCTCCCCGACAGCGACGACGCCAACATCCTCAACAACGCCGCACAACCGTCGGCGGGGTCGGCGCGACAGACGCACTAAATGCGACCGCGGACGGGGACGGGTCAACTTCGGCGGCAATGCGTGGATCAGATTGAACGTGGACCGGACTGCCCTGGCGACATCGAGGCGGGCGAGCATTCCCGAATGATGCTGTCGAGGTTTTGCTGCACGCGCTCGGGAGCGATGCCAACCGATGGTGAATACAGCATGATGTGGTCGAGGACGCCGTCGTAGCGTCTCAGCTGTTCACGGACCTCGTGTGCCGTCCCCGCGACGCCCATGGTGTCGATCATCTCCTCGGACACCGCGGCGAACATCGCCGGGAAATCGCGCTGGGCGAATGCTTCCCGGATGGTTCGGCCTTCGCTGGCGAAGCCGTTCACATCAAGTACCGTCTCGTAGGATTTGACCGAGGAGTAGAACGCAATCTGCTGCGCCAGTTCGCGCCTGGCGACCTCGGCGTCGTCGTGGATGGCGCACATCACCATGGAAATGATTTCCACGTCATTGGGGTCGCGGCCGGTGTGCGCGGCACCCCTGGCGATAGCGGGCCGGACGATCTCCTCGACGTAGGTGGTGGTGAACAGGGGATGTCCGGCCAGCCCGTCGGCCACCCGCCCGGCCGCCTCGCACATCCGAGGCCGGACACCGGCGGTGACGATCGGGATCGGCCGGCTGGAGGGTCCCACGTCGCCGGTCGGCGTGAGATTCATTCTGTAAAAACGACCCTCGTGATGGATCGGGCCTTCATGCAGGTTCCATATCCGGCGCAGCAGCATCACGAGTTCTTCCATCCGCAGCGCGGGCGCGGAGGTGTCGGGCACGCCGTGCCAGTCGCTCATCATCCGCTTGGTGCCGTTGCCGATGCCCAGCACCAGCCGTCCGTTGGAGAGTTCGTCGAGATCACGCGCCTCGGTGGCCAGCACCAGGGGGCTTCGGCCGACGCCGTAGAGAATGGAGGAACCGATCCGGCAGTTCTGTGTGCAGTTGGCCATCGCGGCCATGGAGATCGAACCCGACCGGGAGTAGAACTCCGAGGCCCATACGGCGTCGAACCCGGCCGCATCGGCGGCGTGTGCGGTCTGGGCCAGTGACTTCAAATCCGCGCCGAGAACCGACAGGCCGTAGGTGCTCATGACCGGTCTCCTGTGCGCGGGCGCGGGCCGTCGAATACGACGGCGCTGACCCGTGGCCGCCGTCTGGTGGAGGTGATCCTCGGCGACCAGGTACATGAGTGCGTTGATGATGTTTGCGTCGAGCGGGGTAAGAGACGTGGAACGCGCGCGGCCAGCCGTGCGCCACCTCCAAGGCTGGTGCTCAGCATCTTCCCTCCCTGGGTGACCGCACAATGCAGGGTGTCGAAGTCGCCTTCTGTATGGAACTAGTGAAGTGCGCCATCGTGACGACGACGAATAACCCTGAGGCGGACGCGACTAGCTGACCGGTAGTCTCCTCGCGCAATTCTGTCCGGACTTCGAGTTTCCGGCCGGTCTTGGACACCAGCTCCGCGCTGACCTCGTAGGGGACCCCCAGCAACACCGGCGCGTAGAACTCGGTATCGAACCTGCGGGTGACGGCCATCTCACCGACGACGTACAGCAACATGCCCACCATGTCGTCGAGTACGGTCATGACTGCGCCGCCATGTGCGATACCGGGTGCGCCGCGATGTCTGCCGTCGAAGATATGCCTGGCACCCACCCCGTCGCCATGCCGACGCGCTCGCAGGCGATGACCGTGCGGATTGTCTGTGCCGCAACCAAGGCACCACGGGTGGTGCGCATCAAGGTAGTCGCCGTCGGCGGCGACAGCACGATCCTGAAAGCTATGCCACCATGCGATGGCCGAATCTTCTTCCGCTTGCTCTTCGATGACGAAACCCTCCTAAATAGACCCTCGTAGCGCGTGGTTCACCACACGACTGAAGAATTGCGCCGGCGTCGACTGGGCTGATCGCCGGTAGATATGTATGTAGGACTCGTTAGCCCGCCGAGATCATCGCTGCGACACACCTTCCGATTAGGACACTGTCGGCTATCTGGTCCTGCCCGTAATCCCTTGGACTGCAGTGTATTCATAGCCGGCCAGATCGCGTCACAATGAACTGGCACACAGTCCGCAGCGCCTCACAACTCCTGGGAGAAGGCGTCACGCTGGGCTCCAGCGCCAGCCATGAGCGGGCCGTACCGGTGATGCAACTCTGTAACGATGTCGGTGAAGGGGAGATCGTGGTACCAACCGCGGTCGTTGAGGTACTCCATGTGTTGGCTTCCCCCACCGTCGTAGGCATGGAGGAGCGCATCGGTGTGGCCGTCGAAGTCGATCGGAGGTACACCGAATCGCGCGCAGAGCTCGGCATTGAACGCCGGAGTGGCCTTCACCCAGCGGTTGTTGAGTTGTAATTCGCTATATCCGTGGTAGACGAACACGTCGGTACCTCCCATCCGGGCACGCAATGTGGTGGTCTGCAGATGGTTGCGCACGTCCGCGAATCCGAGCCGGGCCGGAATGCCCGCCGCACGAGCTGCCGCGGTCAGCAGCACCGCCTTCGGTATGCAATACGCCCTCGACGCTGTCGCTACATAGCTCGCCCGATAATGCTCGGGATCGTCGTCGGTGCTATAGGGATCGTACCAAATCCTGTCCCGCACAGCGGTGAAGATCAACCTCGCCTTCTGCACAGGGTCACGAACGTCACCGACCGCGTCCTCGGTGAAGCGCTGTACATCGTCGTGCTGCCAATCGAGGAACCCAGTTGTCTCCAGGAAACTCGATTCGTTTGAAGTGTCGCTCACAGATAGCCTTTCAGATAAGCCTCGAGGCCGGTATCGACAGTGCCAACGGATCGACTGGCCGTTTCGAGGGCTTCGACGAGGCGTGTTTCGGAGTCCGGGATCGTCGCGGCGATTTTGGCCGCAGCGAGACTACGACTCCGTAGCGATGTGCCGGCATCGGTGGCTGCGGCCGCAAGCTCAGACCACGCTTGGGAAGCGTGTCGGGCCGCGGCCGCCGCTTCGGCTGCGGCGGCGTCCCCGAGGAGATCGGCGATATTCTGGCAACCTTGTGCTTGCAGCATACGAAAGAGCCCGCCACCGGTTCCGGCTTTCTCGATGAACGCCCCGAGCCCGAACAATGCCGCGGTCAGGGCGTCGTCATCAAACACCGTTGGCCAATGCCGTACGTCATCGGCGAACTCCTGCACACCCTTCAAACCGGAGGCCTCGACTTCAGCTGCCTCGATGCGCAGTAGCGGCGCACCTACGGCACCGCCGCGCATGAAAGCTGCGCTCGCGGCTAATGCAGTGGCGGCAATCGGCCCAAGGTCGGGCACTCGCTCCGGCCAGTCGACGTGATATGTGGTGTGCCGGGTCGGTGTAGGGAACCCTACCGAGGACCGCGCCCGGCGCAGGTCGTCATAAGCCACCGTTTGGGTGGTCTCGCGGTCATTATCGACCACATAGGCAACCCCTTGTTCGTCATCATATCCGGTGATGACGATGTCGTGACGGCTCATGTGCAATCGGACGCGCAGGTAAGGAAGTTCGCCGATGTCAGCCCAGACCATGACGGGTCGGCCCTTGTCGACTTCGTCGGTAACAAATGACCATCCCACGTCTGCGTCATCGGTCGATCGCACTACGCAGTTTGCACCAACTCGGGAGAGGTAGTCTTTTTCCAGGTCGCTTCCTCGTCCTACCAGGTAGATCTGGGGAAACAATTGCGTAGAGCGGACGTACGAGAAGTCCAAGGCTCCGCCGAGGGTGAAGACCAATCCTTCACTGAGTGTTTCTGTCCCCCATCCTAGTTGTGCCCATTCAGTAAGGTCACGCAGCGCACCGGAACCACAGTGCCCTCCTCTCCTGTGGGGATAGGGAATTTCAATCCTCGCCATCGCCGCTTCCTCTCTTGTCCAATAGCACTGTTAAGACTCATCGAAAGCTACGTTCCATCAAGGCGTCGCGGCTGGCGGTAGGTGCCAGAACTGGTCGACCGCAGCCAATCTCACCCGCGCAGCTCGACCGCCTATGACTATGGGAAACATTGCTTTCGATCGCTATCCGCATCAAAGCGTCAACGGTGAGAGCCCCTGACCCGCAGCATCGCCATCGTTGTACTGAGCTCGCTTGGTGCCGTTTTGCGCTTCCCTGCTTTCGGTGCTCTGTCAGAATCGGATGAGTCCTCGGATGTTGCGGCCTGACCGCATGTCGTCGTAGCCCTCATTGATCTCATCGAGGGTGTACTCACGGGTGATCAGCTCGTCGAGTTTGAGTTGTCCGGAGTTGTAGAGTTCGACGAGCCGCGGGATGTCGTGGGCGGCGTTGGACGAGCCGTAGAGGGCACCGCGGATCTGCTTTTCATACAGCGTTAATTCCAGCAGCGAGCCCGACATCGACGTGTCTTCGGGGTGTCCGATCGCGGTAATGACCACACGGCCGCGTTTACCGACCAGTGATAGCGCCTCAGCGGTGTAGGCCCCTTCGGCGACGTCGGTGGTCAAGACGCAGACGTCGGCGAGTTTGCCACGGGTGATGTCGCTGATCAGTGACCAGGCCTCATCGATGGTGGCAACGGCATGCGTCGCGCCGAAACCGCCAGCTTGTTCGCGCTTGAACTCCACTGGGTCGACAGCCACGATGGTCAACGCGCCAGCGATGCGGGCGCCTTGGATCGCATTCATGCCGATGCCGCCGGCGCCGATCACGACCACGGTATCCCCGGCGCGCACGTCACCGGTGCGTACCGCCGAGCCGTAACCGGTCGTGACACCGCAACCGATCAAGGCCGCCTTGTCCAACGGTGTCCCGTGGTCAACCTTGACCAAGGAGGCCTTCGGCACCACGGTGTATTCCGAGAACGTGCCCAGCAAGCACATCTGGCCGACATCCTCGCCGCGGGCATGGAAGCGGTAGGTGCCGTCGATCTGGGGTCCCATCATGATCGCCGCACCCATGTCGCACAGGTTTCCCATCCCGCGCGCGCAGTAAGAGCAGTGCCCGCAAGACGGCAGGAACGTCAGGATGACCGAATCGCCCTCGGCCAGGTCCTCGACACCTGCACCCACCTCGACCACGGTGCCGGCGCCTTCATGACCACCGACGACGGGCAGCGGAAACGGCAGATCACCGGTCACCAGGTGTTCGTCTGAATGGCACAACCCGCTGGCGGTCAACCGGACCAGCACTTCATCCGCACCGGGCGGATCCAGCTCGATCTCATCAACCTCCCACTTCTCTCCCAAGCCCCAGAGCACGGCAGCGCGTGTTTTCATGTGTGTCCTCTCCTCAACGTCGGTGCTTCCGTAGCAGTGGATGGTTCACGCCAGCGTCTCGACGGCGAGCTCACCGTCGGCATGCTGGCGGCGCAGCTTCTTCTTGTCGAACTTGCCAGTAGACGTCAACGGAACGTCGGCGACGAACGCCCACCGTTCCGGTAGCCACCACTTGGCCACCCGTGCACGCAGGAACTCAGTCAACTCCGCAGCGGTGGCGGTGCAGTCAGCGGCCAGGACCACCACTGCCAGCGGCCGTTCCTGCCACTTGTCGTCGGGCACTCCAATCACCGTGGCGGTGCGTACTGCAGGGTGAGCGGCCAACTCGTTCTCCAATTCCACCGAGGAGATCCACTCCCCTCCAGACTTGATCACGTCTTTGGCGCGGTCGGTGAGAGTGATGAACGCATCGGCGCTGATGGTCCCGACATCCCCGGTGCATAACCAACCGTCCGGCGACACCGCCGGACTGTCATGCTCGTAATAGGACTGAGTGATCCACGGGCCGCGGATCTGAATCTCCCCCACCGACAGTCCGTCCCAAGGTTGTTCTGCACCGCTGTCATCAACGATGCGCGCCTGCACACCGGCCACTACCCTGCCTTGGGTTCCCCGCAGGTAAAGGGACCTCTCCGGGGTGTCGGTGTTCCGCGGCAGAGCGACCGCAGCCAGCGGGGAGGTCTCAGTCATCCCCCAGGCCTGCACGATTCGGATGCCCAGTTCGTCATAGGCAGTCATCAACGACCTCGGAACCGCCGAACCACCGCACGCCACCATCTCCAGCGAACTCACGTCGTGGCCGGGATTGTCGCGCAGGTAGTGCAAGACATCGGTCCAGATCGTCGGCACAGCGCCCGCCATCGTGGGCCGGGCCGCCTCGATCATCTCCACCAATGGCCCCGCCTGCAGGAAACGGTCAGGCAGCAGAAGCTGCGCCCCCGCCATCATCGCCGCATACGGCAACCCCCAGGCATTAGCGTGGAACATCGGAACGATCGCCAACACCGTGTCGTCATGACCGATGCCCAAGGCGTTCGAGGTGCACGCCGATTGAGAGTGCAACCACGTCGAACGGTGGCTGTAGACAACGCCTTTCGGGTGCCCGGTAGTACCGCTCGTGTAGCACATCGCTGCGGCCGACTGCTCGTCGACGTCGGGCCAGTCGAACGTGCTCGGCTGGGCTGCCACCACATCGTCGTAGCGAAGGACGTCCTTTCCGCAGCCCTGCACTGCGGTAAGATCACCCGTGCCGGTCACCAGCACCGTGCGCACCGAGGTCATCGACGGCAACGCCGCCGCCAACAGGTTCAGCACCGTACCGTCGACGATGATCACCTGATCTTCGGCATGATTGGCGATCCACGTCAGCTGTTCAGGTGGCAGCCGCAGATTCAACGTATGTAGCACCGCACCCATCGACGGCACCGCCGCGTAACAGTCCAGGTGCTCCTGGTTGCTCCACTGCAGCGTCGCGACACGCTCGTCTCCACAAATGCCTATCTCGCGCAACGCATTCGCCAACCGCGCCGCACGCTGCCCCAACTCATGATACGACACCCCAGAGATCTGTTGGGGTCCGCGTGCGGTCAACACCTCGCGATCGCCATGGACTGCCGCAGCATGGGCCACGATCGCGGGCACCGTCAACGCAACGTCCTGCATCGTGCTCCTCATCGAGAGCCCGCCCGACAACCCTTGATGAGGCGACGGTCACGCATCGATGAGGTCCTGCCGATCCTGACTCTGCAGCATCAACCGGTACTCGGGGAACAGATTCTTGGCCTGCGGAATCAACTTGATCAACTTCGGCACCGGGCCCTTTGCGCGCACCGTCCCCTTGGCCATCGCCATCGTCAGGTTCACCTTGCCCAGCCAGAACTTGTTTCCAGTGTCCGCCGACATGAACAACTCCACGTTGGGCACCGCGGTACTGGCCGCTCCGGTCTCCACCACCTTCTTCGGCATGTCCACCGTTACCACCGCGTCCGGATCGGTGTAGTGCACCCGTAACACCACACCCGAATTTGCGAGCTTGTCCGCCAGTCCCTCCTTCTCCAAGCCCCGTTGAAAGATCCCACCCAAGAAGGCATAGACCTCGTCCTCGTCCTTGAATACCGCCACCGTCAATCTCCACCAATCTCGTTGTCAGAACAGAACAGTCGCGAGCATCGACTCAAGACGATGCTCCCCCCGCAAAAATCGTCACGCCTGTTGGCGACCTCCACTAGCTTCTGATGCGCTGCGGTAACACCGCCGAGGTGCCCGGCGGCATCCGCTAGCCAGTCCCCGCGGCCAGCGGAGTTGGATGGCGGTTCTCGCTGACGTTCGTCTCCGACACACGCGTCGCAATCGCAGTCGCCGTCCCATCGCCCATGCAGCCATGACCTCAGACCGAGCCGGCGAGCATGAGTTCGGCCCGTTCGACGGGGACCTGCTGCGTAATGACCCGCTTGCTGAACATGAAGTCGCGGGGGCGATTGATGCAGTCGGCGGCGATGAGCTCGCCGGCACGCAGGTAGAAGCAGGTGAAGTCGCGGTCGCGGGTCGGGTCGCCGCTGAGGACCACCTCGTCGTACCCGGTGTTGAGACCCGCGATCTGGAGCTTGAGGTCGTATTGATCTGACCAAAACCAAGGCAGCGCTGATATCTTCTTGGACTTCCCGCACAAAGTCGCCGCCGCGACTTTGGCCTGCTCGGCCGCACTGGGCACGGACTCCAGACGTATACGGCGGCCGTAACGAGCCATGTCGTGGCTGACGCAGTCCCCGGCGGCCATGATGGCGGAGTCGCTGGTCTGGGCTTGGTCGTCGATCACGACGCCGTTGTCGACGACCAAGCCCGCGGCAGCGGCGAGCTCGGTGTTCGGCTCAACGCCGATGCCGACAATGACGAGGTCGGCGGAAATCGATTCGCCACCGGCCAGGACTACTTCGCCGACTTTGCCGTCGCCAGACAGAGCCTCGACCCGCGCGCCCGTCTGGATGTTGACGCCCGCCTCCCGGTGGATCCGGTCGAAGAACGCCGATACCTCCGGGGCGGTCACCCGTTCGAGGACGCGCTCCGTCGCCTCGAGCACGGTGACCTCTAGACCCAACGCACGCAAGGAGGCAGCCGTCTCCAATCCGATGTAACCGCCGCCGATGATCACGGCTCGACGCCCCGGTCTGGTGGCGTCTCGGATCATCTCGACGTCCGCCGCGGTGCGTAGGTAGAAGACTCCGGCCAGGTCGGCGCCTGGGGTGGAGAGCCGACGGGGGCGCGCGCCCGTGCACAGCGCGAGCCTGTCGTAGGGCAGCACCTCGCCGGTGCTCAGCGAGAGGTGACCCGCTGCGCGATCGATTGCCTCCACCGTCGCATCCAGAACTTCGATTCGCAGCTTTGTGTAAAACTCGGCGCTGCGGATCGCGAGCTTGTCGACTGTGCAGTTCCCGGCCAGATATGCCTTCGACAGCGGAGGGCGTTGGTAGGGCGCTGCCGATTCATTGCCGACGAGGACGATCTCGCCGTCCCATCCTTCTTGACGAAGGCTGGCCGCCAGTTGGGCGCCCGCGTGGCTGGCGCCCACGATGACCGCTCGATGCAAAGTCATGCGCCGGCTTTCGGGGTGAGGCGGACCATCAGCTTGCTGATTCCCCTGACGAAGTTGGATTGCACGTATTCGGGCTCACCAATGACCTCGATCTTCTCGAAACGAGGAAGCAGCTCCTCCCACAGGATCCGCAACTGCATCTCGGCCAACCGGTTGCCCATACAGCGGTGGACGCCGAACCCGAAAGAGATGTGGTTGCGGGCGTTGTCCCGGTCGATGATGAAGTCGTCGGGCCGATCGAATACGCGCTCATCGCGGTTTCCCGATGCGTACCACATCACGACCTTGTCACCCTTGCGAATGAACTGACCATTCAGCATGGTGTCGGCCTTGGCGATCCGGCGCATGTAGGCGAGTGGCGTCTGCCATCGGATAATCTCGGAGTTCATGTTGGGGATCAGGTCGGGATTTGCTTTCAGCTTCTCGAACTGGTCCGGGTAGCGGTTCAACGCGAGAACGCCGCCGCTCATCGAGTTCCGGGTCGTGTCGTTGCCTCCGACGATCAGCAGCAGAAGGTTGCCCAAGAACTCCATCGGCCGGTCGATCAGGTCTTTGGTGCTTTCATTGCTCTGCAGCATGGTGATCAGATCGAACCCAGGCTCTTCTCCGGCACCGGTCCGGGCCGCCTTGTCGTGCCAGTGCCGGCTGAGATCTCGGGCCATGGCGCGCATGCCGACGAACGTCTCGTCAAGGTCCGAGGGACCGCCGTTGGTTTGCTCCATCGAGGTTGCCAGATCCGACCACTCGACAAGCTTGCGACGCTGCTCGTACGGAAAGTCCAGCAGGGTCGCAAGCATTCGAGCGGTCAGCTCGATCGAGACGTCGTGAACCCAGTCGAACGGCTGATCCACGGGGAGGTTATCCAGCACCTCCCTTACGCGCGAGCGAATCAGACCCTCCATTTCCCGTAGGTTCTTGGGTGCGACCACCCCTTGGACAGCCGCCCGCTGCAGGTCGTGGCGTGGTGGATCCATCGCGATGAACATCTTGATATCCAGGAAGCGGGGCGGCACCCCGATGACGATCAATGGCTCAGCGGAGAAGACCTCATGATTCTTGTCGACGGCCACGATGTCGGCATGCCGGGTGACGGACCAAAACGGGCCGAAGGCACTGTGCCGCTGATAATGGACCGGAGCTTCGTTACGCAGGCGCTCGTAGTATGACTGCCAGCGCCCCTGGCGATAGAGAAAAGGATTGCTGAGATCGATGTCGGCGAGTTCGACCTCCTCGGCCGGCGGAATAGGACGCTCTACAAAGAGTTTCTTCCCGTTCGTACCGGTCACCCAACGCCGAGTTTTGTCGTAGGCGTGTGCACCTTGAATCTGCAGGTCGATCGGGATGGTCGCCTGAACTTTCTCGGCGACCTTTTCAGAGATTTTTACCATGTTTGACCACTTCCCTTCGTCGTCACATCTGGAACTCCGGCAGATGGACGATCAAGCCGTCCCATGCCTCGGAGGCCGTCATCTGGCAGGACAGCCGAGAGGTCGGCTGACGCTCGGGGTTCATCGCGAGCATCTCCTCTTCGCCGACGCCGGAGGAGCCGACCTGATCGGACCACTGCGGATCGACGACGACGTGGCAGGTACCGCACGCCGCTTCGCCTCCGCAGTCGCCGTCGATGCCAGGCACTGCATTGTTGGTCGCGACCTGCATGAGTGACTGGCCTTCATCGAGAGGCACCTGGTGCTTGTCGCCGTCGTGGGAGACAAAAGTGACAACGGCCATTACCGACTCCTCTTAAGTTGCCCTGAATGTGAATACTTGTTAACAGGATTGTCCAATCCGAGCGCTTCCGCTATGTTTGCGCGGATCAGGAACTTGTGGATTGGGCTCAGGGGGCACGATCGGTGAAGTTCAGCAACGCCGGTGTGCCTCCGGTCGCGTTCGTGCAAATGCTGGAGAGCCAGGCACTCGACCCGGACGCCGTCGCGCGGCTTCGCACCATCATGGCGCGCGAGGGAACCGACGAGGCGACGCTGATGCAGCACGATGTCCAGGCGCCACTGCGGTGGTTTCGCGATCTGTACCCCGATCTAGACGTCGACCGGGCAACCCTGCTCGGCTTCTCGTTTGCAGGACAGGCACAGTTGACATCTTTCGGCCCGTTGAGCGTCCCGCTGGTCAGCGCAGGCTCGGTAGCCGAGATCGTCGAGCTGCTCACCTATCTACCGTTGATCACCACGGCGATCAATGCACAATTCCGTCCAAACGACCAAGGTCTCACCGTCGGGCTCTGGGGGCACACAGGCGATCGGGCCCTGGACTGCTTAGCAGTCACATATACCGGCTCGGCGTTGTTACGACTGCTGGACATGCTCGTCAGTGACGCGCTGACCGTCACGCTCCACTTGAGTTGGTCAGCGCCGGTCTCCCTGAACAAACTCGCGGCAGAGATGGTACTAGCCGGGCGCCTGTTCTTTGACGCACCGATGTCCTACCTTCATGTTCCCGTCAACGCGCTCAATGAAGTGTGCCGGTTCTCCGATCCCCTTGCGTATCGACTCGCCGTCGCCGAGCTGAGGCGGACCCTCGACGAGCAGAGCGGAGCCACGTCCTTCTCCAAGAAGGTGAGACGGTTGTTGGACGAGGATCCCGGACAGCGAAGTTGCCAGCGGGTCGCAGACGAACTCTCGGTATCCACCAGCACACTCAAACGCCGGCTCGCCGAAGAGGGCACCACGTTTCGCGAGTTGCGCCAGTCGTGTCTGCGGGAGAGCGCGATGATGCTGTTAATCACCCGATCAATGTCGGCAAGCCAGATCGCGACCGAGCTCGGATACGGCGATCTTGCTAACTTCTCACACGCCTTCAAGCGATGGACCGGCCGCTCTCCGAGCGAGTACCGACGCTCACAACGCTGAGGATGTCCCCGCACGCCCGGAGATAGCCGGTCATGGGTAGCTTCTTCTTCTGAAAAGAAGTAACCGGTGCTTAAGAATCAGCCACGACGTCACCGAACGGCCGTGGAGGCCGCTGACCGAAGTCGAGTGAGTCATCAGTAGCAGGCCAAACCGTGCCCGACACGGCGACTGAACGGCAGAGCCGGGCGCTGGTGTGAATAGTCATTCGCTATTGTCGATACATGCCAGCGAAGACAGTCCGCACCGAACTCACCTCGGGCGCCATCGAAGGATTCACGCGGGACGGCGTCAATCGCTGGCGTTCCATTCCCTACGCCAAGCCACCAGTCGGCGCGCTGCGGTTCAAGGCTCCCCAGCCGGTCGAAGCGTGGGACGGCGTCCGACCCTGCCACCGATTCCGCTACTGCGCTCCACAGCCCCGCCGATACACCATCGTCGGTCCGGGCAAGTTCCAGCCCATGAGCGAGGACTGCCTCACCCTCAATGTCGTTGCACCCGACGGCGGCTCGGACCGACCTCTGCCCGTGATGTTCTTCATTCACGGCGGGGCGTACTTCCTGGGCAGTTCCGCGACACCGATCTATGATGGCGCGTCGCTTGCCCGCAGCGGTTGCGTGTACGTATCGGCAAACTACCGCCTCGGCGCGCTAGGGGCTGTCGACCTGTCGTCGCTGTCCACCGCAGACATCCATATTGACGACAACCTCTACTTGCGTGACCTCGTGTCGGCGCTCAGGTGGGTACGCGAGAACATCGCGGCATTCGGCGGCGATCCCGATAACGTGACGATCTTCGGAGAGAGCGCGGGCGCGCACGCCGTTACCACTTTGCTGGCCGTGCCAGCGGCGAAAGGGCTTTTCGCACAGGCTATCTCACAAAGTCCGGCCGGCGCGCTATCCCGCTCCCAGGAGCTGGCCGCGGAGTTCGCCGCCAAGTTCGCATCCATTCTCTGCGCCGACGAGCGGGAGCCCGCCCGCCTCCTGTTGGCGGCGCGTCCGGCTCAACTGGTGAATGCATTCGATCGCTTGCTCACCACGAGTGCATCGGACCTTGCTGGCGGTTACCCGGTGGGATGCACATTCGGAACCGACTATCTACCGTCCGAGCCCATTCAAGCGATGCGCGACGGCAAGGCGTACCGTGTGCCGCTGATCGTCGGTACGAACGCCGACGAGGGCCGGTTGTTCACTCGCTTCCTCAAACTCCTCCCGACGAACGAAGCCAAGATCGAAGCGTTACTAGCGGGAGCGGAACCCACCTGTCGCGAGCGAATTACTGCTGCCTATCCCGAATATCCGGCCCCCGATGCCTGTATCCGACTGGGGGCCGACTTCACATTCGGATCGACACTGTGGCAGCTCGCGGATTCCCACAGTCGGCACGCCCCCACATATCTGTACCGCTATGACTTCGCCCCGCGAACTCTGCAATGGGCCGGGCTGGGTGCCACCCATGCGACGGAGCTTCTTGCGGTGTTCGACGCCTACCGCACGCCGCTCGGTCGGCTACTCAGCGCCGGAGCCGATCGCCGCTCGGCCCTACGCGTGAGCGACGACATGCAAGGGCGCTGGGATGCTTTCGCACGCACCGGAGTTCCAGGAGACGGCTGGCCGCGCTACACCAGCGACGCCCGTCCGGTCCTCGTCTTCGATCGCGCTTCGCGAGTGGACAACGACCCCCACGCCGACCGCCGGAAAGCATGGGAAGGTTTTCAAGTCCTCGGACGCTGACGAGCGGTTCCCCGCGGCGACGCATGCGTTCACAGCATTTGGCACCGATTGTTTCTGGGAGCCAAGGGTGAAACGGTGGCAAGGAGCACCTCCGGCGTGCCAATCCCAAAAGGCCGAAGAGGGCCACATTCTTGCCGAGGACTTGACGTACGAATGCAACCCCGTGTTGCGGCCTTGGGATCCGATCTCGTCAATCGCTCGAACCGAATGCGGCCGACGAGGTGGCGAACCCAACATTTACGGAGCTGGCCACGCCGGTCGGGTTGCGCCGCCGGACGCAACGCGTTCGCTCACCAACTGGTCCTCGCGACATTCTGCCGGGTAACGTACTGCGAGTGAACGAGCCCTCACATCGGGAGGGCGGGTGCCGATCAGGACGGGGATTGATGAGCGAGGAAGCGATCACCTACGAGGTCGTCGACGGGGTGGCCTGGTTGACGATCAATCGCCCCGAGGCACGGAACGCGCTCAACGGGGCGGTCCGGCAGGGACTGTTCCACAGCGTTCACCGCTTCAACGCCGACGACTCCGCCAAGGTTCTGGTGCTGACCGGGGCAGGCGATAAGGCGTTCTGCGCCGGAGGGGACCTTAAAGAGATGGCGGAGACGGCGCTCACGGTTCCGCCGCCAGACTTCGCGCCGCAATTCGGGCGCAACATCCAGGTCGCCAAGCCGACCATCGCCGCGGTGAACGGCGTCGCCTTCGCCGGCGGATTCCTACTGGCCCAGCAGTGCGACCTCGTCATCGCAGCCGAGCACGCCAGGTTCGCGGTCAGCGAGGTCAAGGTAGGCCGCGGCTCGCCATGGGCTGTCCCGCTGTCGTGGCTGCTGCCGCCGCGGATTGCGCTGCAGATTTTGATGACCGGCGACCCGATCACTGCCGAGCGCGCCCGCGAGGTAGGCATGGTGAACGAGGTCGTGCCCGCAGCGGAGCTGCGGGTACGAGTTCAGGAGATCGCCCTGCGGATCGCTTCCAACGCACCGCTGTCCGTACTCGCGGCAAAAAAGACCGTATACCTCTCCGCAGCGCACCACCTGACGGAGGCCTACGCCCACGCCGACCAGATATGGGAGCCGGTGTACCTCAGCGCCGACGCGCTAGAGGGTCCCGCCGCGTTCCGCGAGAAGCGCACACCGGTTTGGAAGGGACGTTAGACGTGGCCGTGCCGATGGAGTCCTTGATCACCGACATCGGGGCGGAAACGGCCGAGCTGTGGTCACTGATCGCCGAGCTGCCCGAGGGGCAAGCCGGGTGGGACGCGCCCACCCCCGCGGCAGGCTGGGCGGTCCGCGATCAGATCAGCCATCTTGCGTTCTTCGACGACGCCGCGGTGCGCTCAGCCACCGACCCCGAAGGGTTCACGGCCGAGGTGCTGCCCATGCTCGCCGACGGCCGGATCTCCCCGGACACCATCGCCGAGCGCTACCGGCCGATGCCGACAGCGGAGCTGCTGTCCTGGTTCGACGGCGCGCGCCGCGCCCTCGTCGCTGCCTTCGCAGCGATCGACCCCTCGATGCGGGTGCCGTGGTTCGGCCTCCCCATGAGCGCGGCTTCCTCGCTGACCGCGCGGATCATGGAGACCTGGGCGCACGGTCAGGACATCGCCGACGCGCTGGGAGTGACCCGTGTGCCCTCGGCCCGGTTGCGCCACGTCGCCCACATCGGCGTGGGAGCGCGGGCGTTCAGCTACATGGCCAACGGCCTGGAGGTGCCCGAGGAACCCGTCCGTGTCGAGCTCACCGCACCGGGGGGCACGCTGTGGACCTGGGGCCCCGACGGCGTGCCCAACCGGGTCACCGGCACTGCGCACGACTTCTGCCTGCTCGTCACCCAGCGCAGGCATCGCGACGACACCGCACTGCACGTCACCGGTCCGCTCGCCGACCAGTGGCTCTCCATCGCGCAGGCCTTCGCCGGACCTCCCGGTGGCGGGCGCACCGCAGGACAGTTCGACGGAGGTGTGTCGTGAGGGACCCGGTACGCATCGGAAATTGCTCGGGCTTCTACGGCGACCGGATCGCCGCGGCGCGGGAGATGGTCGAGGGCGGGACGGGCGAGCAGAGCATCGACGTGCTGTGCGGGGACTACCTCGCTGAACTGACGATGCTCATCCTGGCGAAGGCCCAGGCGAAGGATCCGGCGGGCGGTTACGCGCGCACGTTCCTGACCCAGATGGAGCAGGTGTTGGGCACCTGTTCCGACCGCGGTATCAAGATCGTGGCCAACGCCGGTGGGCTCAACCCGGCCGGGCTGGCCGTCAGATTGCGCGAGCTTGCGGACCGGCTCGGTATCACCGTCCGGATCGCCCACATCGAAGGTGACGACTTGCGCGGGAACCTCTCCGCGATCACCCCTGCGGTCGGTGAGGTCAAGCCGGTCTCGGCCAACGCCTACCTCGGGGGTTGGGGTATCGCCGAAGCGCTGGGTGCGGGCGCCGACGTCGTCGTCACCGGACGGGTGACAGACGCCTCGCTGGTCGTCGGCCCGGCCGCCTGGTGGCACGGGTGGGAGCGCACCGACTGGGACCGGCTCGCCGGTGCCGTCGTGGCCGGCCACGTCATCGAATGCGGACCACAGGCCACGGGCGGCAACTACGCCTTCCTCGACGAGATCACCGACCGTCGCTACCCGGGCTTCCCGATCGCGGAGGTGGCGGCCGACGGCTCGTCGGTGATCACCAAGCACGCCGACACCGGGGGGCTGGTGTCGGTCGGTACGGTCACCTCCCAGCTGCTCTACGAGATCGCCGAGCCGGCCTATCTGGGGCCCGACGTGGTGACTCACTTCGACACGATCTCGCTGGCCCAGCAGGCCGAGCACCGGGTGGCGATCACGGGTGTCACCGGCAGCCCGCCACCGGAGACGCTCAAGGTGGCGCTGAACGAGGTCGGGGGCTACCGGAACACCATGACGATGGTGCTCACCGGCTTGGACCTGGAGGCGAAAGCCGCGTTCGCGCAGCAGCAGCTGTTCGACATCCTCGGCGGCCGGGGATCCTTCGCCGAGGTCGACGTCCGGTTTCTGCGTTTCGACACACCGGACGCCCCCACCAACGACCAGGCGTGCGCGCACTTGCGGATCACGGTCAAGGACACCGACCCGCGCAAGGTCGGCCGGGCGTTCTCGAGCGCAATCATGGAGATCGCTCTGGCCGGGTATGCCGGCTTCCACACCACCACGCCACCCACGTCGGAGTCAGTGTTCGGCGTGTATCGCCCAGCGACCGTGCCCCGGTCGAGCGTGACGCAGGTCGTGGTGCTGCCCAACGGTGAGCGCCGGAGGATCGCCGATCCGCCGACCGGTAGCGTGCCGGCCGCGAAGGTCCGGGGCAGCGCGGCAGCCGCGCCGCCGACCGAGCCGACATGCCGCGCGCCGCTGGGCGCGGTTCTGGGCGCGCGGTCCGGCGACAAGGGCGGCAACGCCAATATTGGTCTCTGGGCCCGCGACGACGCCGGCTATGCCTGGGTGCGCGAGCACTTAACCGTCGAGCGACTGCGCGGGCTGCTCGGCCCGGAGGCTGCGCAGCTGCGCATAGAGCGATTCGAGCTGCCCAACCTGCGTGCGCTCAACGTTGTGGTGCACGGGCTGCTGGGGGAAGGCGTGGCATCCTCGACCCGGCCGGATGCCCAGGCGAAGGGCTTGTGCGAGTACCTGCGCTCCCGCATCGTGGACATACCGCAATCCCTTGTCGGCGCGACCTGACAAATCCCGAATTTGGAGTAGCCGGGCCACTCTGTCGACGTATCGCCAATCAAGTCGCCGTCCTCTGCCTGCTGCTTGACGTAGCCCCTTTGCCAAAGCCGTGTTGCCGAACGATGTGATGACGATCGGATGACGCCAACAGCGTCCGGCAGACGGAGAGATGGCTTTGTCCAGTTCCTTGCCGAACTGGACATCCAAAGAGGGCGCAGCGATCTGCCCACGCGGTTGCCGATCTTGGCCAATGAGCGGGCACATCCACGAATGGGGATCACACGCGCAGGCGCCAGCCACCTGCCACTGGGCGTCTACATTTCAACTCAACCTGGGATTGTGAGCAGGTGTTAACGTTCGTAGTGTAGCTCCCGGCGCTGCAGTGCTGCGCGAGCCCTGGTTGCGAGCGAAGGAAGGTAGTAGTGAACAAGGTGGTCGTTGCCGGACGTACCCGGGTCGGCGGCGAACGTCGGGAACGGATTCTCGCCTCTGCCACCGAGTTGATTGCCGAGCGGGGCTACCACGCTGTCTCCATGGCCGACATCGGCGTTGCATCAGGGGTTGTCGGGCCGGCCATCTATCGCCATTTCAACAGTAAGAGCGATCTACTGGCGGCCCTCTTCGAGCGAGTGGTGGACAAACTCCTTAAGCGTGCGACGGCGATCGTCGAGCAGTCCCGCGACGAGGCGGAGGCGCTGACCCTGCTGGTGTCAGACCAAGTCGCCTTGGTAATGGATCAACGCGAGCTGGCAATGGTGTATTACCGCGAAGTGCACAATCTGTCGGATCAGCACCAGAGCCGGTTGCGCCGAAAGCAGCGACTCTATCTAGAAGAGTGGGTACACCTCGTCGGAGAATTGCGGCCCGCGGTCGATGAGATTGAACTTCGGGCGATGGTTCATGGAGCGATCGGAGCCATTCAATCGATCTTGCACTACCGCGGCACTGGCCTGGCTCCCGAACAGACCTCTGCGCTGCTCGTTGCGATGGGTCACGCCGTGCTCGGCGTCCCCGCGTCGAGTCACCAGGTGCGCGGCGTGAACACTGAACCATCCTGTCCGCGTCCCGGTACGCCGCAGCACTAAGCAGGTCCAGGGTGTCAGCAACACACGAAGACGACCTCGCTCAGTATGTCTGCACGACGGTCTTGAGGGCGACAGCCGCCAGGAAAGGACTCATCTAATTGCCTGGCTGCATGCCCAGGGCTTCACGATTGATCAAAGCCGACTGGTGGCCCCAACCCCTCTCCTTCTTCCTACAAGCCGCGTACTGGGTGATGAGGGACGGTACGTCTCTCTGCGCGAGCTGAGCACGGAAACCGGAATCCAGACGAAACAGTCGCCATATTGCGGGCCCTCACGGAAGGCATCGGGCAGGCCACGGAGATGATGCGTGGCTTCGCGCGCTGAACATGTTGAAAGCTTCAGCCCGACGATTTGGAGAGGCTCGCGAATCGACTCGCGACTGCTGCGCGCGAGGCTGCCAACCCACCGGTTGAGATTCGTGAAACCCTCGGGGCGCGGTCATGCTGGTCTCATCACGACCGACGCCGCTGGTGACGACGATGCTGGACCTGATCGACAGCGCGTCAGCAAATGACCTGCCTTCCTTGAGGATTGGCGTGGCGTCCGGGTCAGCGGTCTCGCGCGCGGGCGACTGGTTCGGCAACCCCGTGAACCTGGCCAGCCGAGTGAGCGCGGCGGCGCGGCCAGGCGCAGTGTTGGTGGGACTCCACGCGGGTGATCGTCGACGACGCAGGCCTCCGGTGGTCGTCCGCCGGCGCATATCGTCTGAAGGGCGTCAGCAGCAAGGTCAACCTGTCTCGGGCGCGGCGCGCCCAGGCCGGCCGAGTAAGGCCCCCGTTTGAAGCGAGCTCGCCGGGTATCCGCCTAGTGAACAGTGACCGCCTAATGAACAGTCACCACCGACTTGATAAGCGAACGCCACCTCGCTATCGCGGCCCCTCGTAACCAATCTAGCGGTCGAATTCGATCTAAAGCGACCGAGCAATGATCTCCTTCATAATCTCGTTTGTCCCACCGTAGATCTTCTGAACGCGAGCATCGGCCCACATCCTGCCGATGGGATACTCGGTCATATAGCCGTAGCCGCCGTGGAGCTGCAAGCAGTCATCAAGGGCGACCATCGCACGCTCAGTAGTCCACCATTTCGCCATCGCGACGGTGGGGATGTCGAGTTCACCGCGCAGATGGCGGGCGACGCAGTCGTCGATGAAAACGCGGCTGATGTGGGCGTCGGTGGCGACCTCGGCGAGCTTGAACTTGGTGTTTTGGAAGGCGAAGACGGGCTTGCCGAAGGCATGCCGATCTTTGGTGTATTCCACAGTGAACTCGAGCGCTGTTTCTAGTACTGTCACTGCACCAAGCGCAAGGATCAATCGCTCTTGGGGAAGTTGCTGCATCAACTGAATGAACCCCTGGCCTTCAGTCGTACCCAGGAGGTTCTCAACCGGAATGTGCACATCTTCGAAATAGAGCTCGGAGGTGTCCTGTCCGCGCTGACCGACCTTGTCCAACACCCGACCCCGCCGAAAGCCCGGTCGATCGCCTTCGACCAAAACCAACGAGATTCCGTTCGCTCCGGCACTGGGGTCGGTCTTCGCAACGACGATGATGAGGTCGGCCTGAGCGCCGTTGGTGATGAACGTTTTGGAACCGTTGACAACGTATTCGTCTCCAACGCGCGATGCCTTGGTCGTGACAGATTGGAGATCGGAGCCAGTGCCCGGCTCCGTCATCGCAATCGCGCCAACCATCTCACCAGTTGCCAGTCTGGGAAGAAAGCGTTCCTTCTGCTCATCGGTGCCGTACTCGAGCAGGTAGTGGGCGACGATTCCACTATGAAGCGGCGCGCCCCATGCCGAATCGCCGATGCGGGCCTGTTCCTCAATCAAGACTGCTTCGTGAGCGAACGTTCCCCCACCTCCGCCGTACTGCTCGGGGATTGACATGCACAGCAACCCAAGATCACCCGCCCGGGTCCACAGGTCCCGATCCACGTGGTGCTGCTCGATGAAGCGGGCACTGTGCGGCGCGACCTCCTTCTCACAGAACGTACGTGCCAAATCCCGCAGTGCGTCGAGGTCGTCGTCCATCCAGCTAGAGCGGTTGGCTGCCATTACAAAGTCCTCACTGTGTTTGCTTGCGCACCGATCCCGCAATGGTCTCGCTTCGCCTGTGGGTACATGGTGTACCACGAATCGCACGCCGGGTACAACACGTACCCAGAACTTTCCAGAGCGCGGGGCGTTACGGTGACATCGTGGAGCGACAGCACTGGGTGGACACCACAGCGGTACGCCGCGCGGCCAGTAGGTTGCCGGGCCGTGAACTACGTCGTGAACAGATCATCGAAGCGGCGCTCAGCGCAATCGAAGAGAACGGGCCCCACGCACTCACGGGCCAAATCGCAGACAAGGCCGGTTTGGGACGCACACACTTCTACCGCCACTTCGCAAGTAAAGAAGAACTCGATCTTGCCGTGGCTCGTCACGTCCACCGCGAACTCACTGCGAAGATTCGCCTAACTCTGGATGTCCAGGGATCGCCGCTAGACGTGATACGCGCGCCGGTCACTCAGCACGTCATGTGGGCTGACGAACACCCCAACCTCTATCGGTTCCTGGTGAACCGACACTATCGGCGCAGCACCGAGAAGACCGCGCCCGGCAGCAGCGCATTCGCCTCTGAACTCGCCGTCGCGGGTGCCCGTTACTTTCCTCGCTACGGCGAGGACTCAGAGGCGGCAGACCGCAATGTCGCCGCCATCATGGGCTTGATGGACGCTTCGGTCCTATGGTGGCTGGACCATCGCGACTCCACTCGTGACGAACTCGTCATTCGGTTGACACGGCAAACCTGGTTGATAATCAATGACAGGCTGCAGGAACTGGGATTCCAGCTTGATCCCCACTTACCACTCTGCGAACCGAAAACCTGACCAGGTACAATTCGAGCCTCCCCACGCTAAACCCTCCGTCTTCGACACCGCCATCAACGATGATTGCGTTGGCGCCGCTCACCGACGCCGCGCATCAACGCGAAAGCTTTCAATCCAAGCGACGGCGCAGCATCGCTAGTGCGCGCAACTACGCCACGCCACCGAGGAACTACCCGGAATATCTGGCGACTCTCCAGCAACTCGAGTCCCGCGCGGGCCACGGCCGCAGCATCCATTGGACGCGGTCCGGCGAACAGAAGCGCCGCCCCAGGGTCGGCAACCCGGTCGGTGACCATTTTCGTACTTACCACGTCAGGGCATAGCGCCCGTGCGTGGATTGGCAATCCCGCATGGTCAAGGTCGCCCTGCAGCGATGTGGTGAACGACAATACGGCCGCTTTGGTTGCTGCGTACATCGCTAATCCAGGGATGGGCGCCAGAGCCGAGAGGGACGCGATGTTGAGGATCGCGCCCCCACCCGCGCCCATAGCGACAACTGCCGCGTGTGAGCCGGCAACGACACCTCGTACATTGACATCGAGGATCGACGCAATCTCGGCATCGCTGTGACTCCAGCTGTTACCCGCGAGTAGGATCCCAGCGTTGTTTACCCACACCGCCAGAGGGCCAGCGGCTAAAGCCTGAGCAGCGACTTCCCGATGACCCGACGGATCTCGTACGTCGTGCGTGGCGCTCCAAGCGCCACCGCCGACCTCGGTGGCAGCGCGCTCCGCTGCGTCGCCATCCACATCCGTGAGCAAAACCTTGTGACCGGCAGCGGCGAGTTGTCTCGCGATCTCCAGACCAATCCCTCGACCTGCTCCTGTGACGACGGCTGTTGATGGTTCTAGCATGACCATCCTTTCCGGCAGTTTGCGTAGGTTTGCCGACTACGGTTCGCCGGGGTTTGTTGAGGATCTCCGAGGCCACTTGGAGGACTGCGTCGATTCCGCCGGCGCCCTGTAAGGGCGATGTGCTCGGCTAAGCACTCAAAAGTCTCGTGGAATGACCTAGATATCATCGGCGACACAACGTAATAGGTAGGCCGTCGACAGGGAACAGGCAGGGACGTATTGTCCCACCGAACGCGGTAGCCGTCATCCAGACTCCAGGTGAATTCCCGCAGCATCTCGTGCAGTATTGCCTTCACCTCCAAGGTGCCGAAGTGCATCCCGATGCGCTTGTGCGCGCCTCCTCCGAACGGAAGCCAGGCGAAGCGGTGGGCCTGATCCTCGCGCCGTGGCGGCTCGAGTCGCGTTGGGTCAAACCGGTCCGGCTCGGTCGACACTGTGGGCGCAAAGTGGTTGACCGCAGGCGTGATGACGACGAGCACTCCGGAGGGGACGTAGTAGCCATCAATTAGGGTGTCGGTCACCGTCTTACGCATAACCAACGGTACCGGTGCAACTAGTCTGAGCGACTCCTTGATGACCAAGTCCATCGCCGTAAGCCCCTCCAGGTCCTCAATGTCCGACAGATCGTCGCCTAGACGGTCAGACTCAGCACGAAGTCGATCCTGCCATTCAGGATTCTTCGCCAAGAAGTACGCCACAGCGGCAGTGGTGATCGTTGACGTGTCATGAGCGGCCATCATCAGAAAGATCATTTGATTTATGCTGTCCGCATCAGTGAAGCGTTCGCCGTCCTGGCGCGCGCCTCACATAGCGCGGCGAGTAAATCACCATTCTGCCCCGAGCGTGCCGCCGGTAAGTTCCGGGCGAAGGCCAACGAGAGGCAATCCCTGATCGCCGATAACTGGCTTCAATCCGCTACCGGTCGGCGGCGCGGCAAGTTCGCGAACCGGCCATCGTCGACTCACTCCTGGATAGCGCGCTCGACGCGCTGCGGGAGGGGATTCAGTAGTACCGACAACAGCCGGTCACGGGACTTGCTTGCCGAACCGGACGGCGATTTGGTCATCGAGTGCCCCCTTGATGTTGTTTCTCGCATTATCGGAAGGATTTCACCCATCGTTTACACCGGTGACCACCCTGTCAACGGCGGTCACAGTTGCCGCTCGAATGTCAGCGACTCCCCGCCGTCCTCGGATACCCGTCACTGAACAGAGCCGCCACTAGTCGACGCTATCGGCCCCGCTTGGGGCATAGGGCATGTCGGCCAGATGGGTGTTGGCCGGCTCGGGTGTCCCCCTGCGCGACGAGTTCGCGGGCGCGGGACGCGACAGGACGTAAGCGCGCCGCTTCGGCCTGCGCGCACGAAGGCGATACAAGAAGGTCGGGCTGGGCCAGTTGGTAGAGATCGACCCCCGCGCCGAGCGATACCAGCTCGTGCACATAGTCCACACGGATCTGTCCAGGCGGCGACTCAACCGGTCGTTGAAGCGCTTCTCCACATCGGCACGGACCTCGATAACACTTCCTGGATGGGCACGGAGAACCTTCATCAACCTGACGATGTGTCGGGCCTGCGATTCGAGCATGTAGACGATGGACCCGGATCCCACGTTGGTGTTGGGCCCGTACATCATGAGGAAATTCGGAAACTCTGGCACCGATAGGCCGTAGTAGGCGTGCGCGCCATCCGCCCACACGTCCGACAATTTCCGGTCCGAGCGGCCGTAGACCTCCATCGGGGAAAGAAACTCGGTGGCACTGAAGCCAGTGCCGTAGATGATCACGTCGGCGGCGTGGAAGTCGCCGTTCACCGTGCGGATTCCGCCAGGTTCTACTGCCCGGATATCGTCGGTGACCAATGAAACGTTGGGACGTGCGAGCGCGGGGTAATAGTCGCTGGAGAACAGAATCCTCTTGCACCCGGGCGCATAGTCCGGCGTCAGGTGGGAACGCAGCCGGGCATCCGACACCTGGCGACCTAGGTGCCGGAGGGCGATGACTCCCAAGACTCGCGCTACTGGCTTCGCGTCGACGAGTGCCAACGCCAAGAACTCGAATATCGTCCAAATCATCAGACGTTCGCTGAGCCGCAGAATGGGCAACTTGCGCAGCAGTTGGTGATGCCGCCCACCGTACTGACGGTCGAATTTGGGCAGCACCCATGGGGCTGACCGTTGGAAAACGTCCAAGTGCTCAGCGCCTGCGGCGACCACCGGGACGAACTGCACCGAACTAGCGCCGGTGCCGACGACCGCAAGCCGCTTGCCGCTGAGATTCAGATCGTGGTCCCAATTCGCGGAATGAAACGACGGGCCCGCGAAGCCCGAGATTCCAGGAATATCAGGAACTGAGGGTCGGGACAGCTGGCCCACGGCCGAAATGACGACATCGCACTCCAATTCCTGACTGGTAGTCGTGGTCAGACGCCATGTGTTCGTGCGCTCATCGAAGGCCGCCTTAGCGATTTCGGTTTTGGTCCGAAGGAGGGACAGCAAACCACTTTCGTCGGCGACGCGGCGAAGGTAGGCGAGGATATCGCCTTGTTCTGCGTAACGCCGACCCCACCTGGGATTCGGCGCCGAGGAGATCGAGTACAACTGCGACGGGACGTCACAGGCCGCCCCTGGGTAGGTGTTCTCCCGCCAGACTCCCCCGACACCATCGCCCTTTTCGACAATGAGGACCCTGTCGAACCCTGCGCGTTTGAGGCGAAGTGCAAGGGTAATTCCGGCGAAGCCAGCGCCGATGATGACGATCGAGGGGTTACCAGGGGGATTGTCCTGGGTTGGTTCACGTTTCACGGGTTTCATCGTTAGCTCATACAACCTTCGTGCTGGGGCGCCTCGTGGTCAAGGCGTGCGCAGGGACGCTGTCAACGGACGGTGGCCGAAGTAGCCAAGAACTCGCCACCGAGCCTGAGGGCCTCACGTGCTTCTGGCAGTAGGCGAAACATCGCCTGGAAGACATGGATCTGGCCGCGGAAAACTTGCAACTGCGAGGAGACCCCTGCAGTTTGCAGACGTTTGGCAAAGACTCTGGAGTCGTCGAGCAACATCTCTCGTCCGCCGACCTGAATCAAAGTTGGTGGCATGTCCGTGAGATCAGCATCGAGCACGCTTATCCTCGGGTCGGCTGGATCGGCGCCCGCCACGTACAGACCAATTGTTCTCGACGCAGAGATGGCGGACGCAAAGGGGTCCCGTCTGCGCAGATCACGGTCCATCGCGAGTTGGCATGTCAAATCCAGCACCGGCGACATCAGCAGCATGGCATCCGGCGTCGGCAGTCGATGTTCCCGAGCGCCAAGCGCCGTCGCCGCAGCAAGCTGGCCGCCTGCGGAATCGCCGGCGAGCGCCACCGTGCCAGAAGACGCGGTGATCGCGCTTCCCTCTGTCAACCATCGATAGGCGATCAGTGCATCATCTGCGGCCGCCGGGAAGGGATATTTCGGGACCAATCGATAGCGCACGGCAAATACCGGCCTGCGGGCGGCCGCGGACAGTTCGCTGATGAGGCCACGGTGGGTCTCGGGAGAGCACATAGAAAATGCGCCGCCGTGTATATAAAGAATCGGCGGAGCATCCGAGGCCACGTTGGCCGCCTTGACCCAGTCGCCTCGCACACGTTCACCGGCGAAGGGCGTGTCTACCTTCTCGACACTGATTGCGCGCCTTGGCCGCGACACCACGAGTGTTCCCCGTAGCACGCGGTCCATGACCGCGAAGCCATGGTCGTTGGCCGGAATCACTTGCGTGAGAGGTCGAAGAACGCCTCGCGCCGTTGCCGCGACCAGGTGGCTCGCCATGCTCGGATTCGGCCTGGCAGGTGAACTCATCCGGCGGTGTCCACCTTCTGTGGGGCAGTGTCCGCCTTTTTCGCCGGTCGCCGTTCGAAACGGTAGTCGGCCAAGTCGAATCGTCGACTGCGCCAGATCGACTCGACCGTCGTCGTGGGACGCAGAGGCACGTCCCCATGCTTGTCGAAGTAATAGCTGTTCGCGCCCGCGCAGCTGTCCTGCCAGAAGACCTGCGTATGCCGCCGTGCCAGCATCTCCGCGAAGAAGCGTTGATTCGCCTCCTCGCGTACCTCGACGTAGTTCGAGTCGGCCGTCCTGGCATGCCGGAGGCAACGGAGAATGTGACCCGCCTGTGCCTCGATGAGTGCGAAGTAGGACGACCCGTTGTATCCGTACGGGCCAAACACTGAGAAATGGTTCGGGAATCCTGGCACGCTGACTCCCTCATATGCCTGGAGTCGGTTCTCGTCCCACCACTGTGCCTGGTCTCGGCCGGCGACACCTCTGAGCGAGTAGGTGGGCATGCTGTCCGATTCCATGACCTTGAATCCCGTTGCCAGGACGAGCACGTCGATCTCGTGTCTGACGCCATCGGCCGTAATTACCGCGGTCTCATCCACCCGGGTGATGGGGTTGGTTTCAAGAAGGACGTTCTCGCGGTTGAACGTCTTCAAATATTCGTTGTGAAAGCTTGGTCGCTTGCAGCCCAGCGCGTAACGCGGCGTCAGCTTCTCCCGAACGACCGGGTCGGTGACCTGCCGACGCATATAGCTGATCGCTGCACGCTCGATCGCCGACGCCAGCGGTATGGCGGTATGGAAGTGCGCTGCGACGGGAAAGGTGAGTTCGACAAAGGCCTGGCTGGCTCCCCGCGCGGCGATCTGCGCTCCGGGTGCGAGCCGGAGAAGAGCACTCAGCGGGCGGGGCACCGCGAAGTCGAATTTCGGCAGACACCATATCGGGGTGCGCTGAAAGACGGTGAGTGTGTCCACGTCCTTGGCTATCGAGGGGATCAGTTGCACCGCCGAGGCGCCCGTCCCGATGACGGCGACCCTCTTTCCGGTGAGGGTCTGCTGGTGGTCCCAGCGCGACGTGTGCATCGTGACCCCGCCGAAGTCCCCGACCCCCGGTATGTCCGGCGATTTTGGTCGCGTGAGAACCCCGGAGGCATTGATGACGAACCTCGCTGTCAGTTCCTCGTCCGTCGAGGTAAACAAACGCCACAATGTCGATTCTTCGTCGAACTCAGCCCTCACAACCGTGACTCCGAAGCGGATGCGCGACGCGAGGCCATATTTTTTCACGCAATGCTTCGCGTAGTTCTTCAGTTCGATCCCCGGCGCATAGGTACGGGACCACGACGGGCGTTTCTCAAAGGAGAATTGGTAACTATATGACGGAATGTCTACTGCAATCCCCGGGTAGGTATTCCAGTACCAGGTTCCACCCACCCCTTGGGCCTCATCAACGATGAGGAAGTCCGAGAAACCTTCCTTCAGCAGCTTGATGCCCACTCCGATCCCGGAGAATCCAGCTCCGATGACCAATATCTCGTGGGTGGGGACCTCGTACGTAGGGGCTCCGGAGGTGGGGGCATTCTCGTCGCCCGCAACATGGACACTCAAGCGTCTTTCCTCACTCTCGAGGCTGCGCGCTTAGGCGGTACCTTCCCGACGCCCACGTCCAGGATGTCGGCTTTGACGTCAGACCGCGTTGGCAGGGCGCCTGCGCTTTTTCGGCCCTGGGCTACCTTGGCCTTGCGGCCCTGGGCAACCTTGGCCACATTCGAGCCGTTTTGGGCGTGTTCGGTTGGGTGGTGCTCAGTTCGTGCGGTTGTCGGGGTCGTTACATAATCACCCATGTCGACCTTGGACAGTGCGCGCTTGAACTGGGTGGCGAAACCGGGGTACATGGTGCCGTTGTATCCGTCATTCGTGAGGTACCAGCTCTTGCAACCCGAATTCCAAGTCGTACTTCCCAACCGCTGCTGTACCTCGCCGTGGTAATTATTTTGCCGATCTTCGCGGACCTCGAGCGTACTGAGATCATTCGCGATGATCGCGCCGATGGCTTTGACGATGTAGTTGATCTCGGCCTCCATGTACACGAGGGCCGAGTTATGGCCGGGCCCTGAATTTGGTCCGAAGGTGAAGAAAAGATTGGGATAGCCTGCGACGGTGACGCTCCGGTACGCATAGGCGCCCTGGGACCACTCGTCGGAGAGCTCACGACCATGCGCGCCTCGGATGGGAAAAGGTGTGCCAGCCTTGCATACATCGAAGCCGGTGGCGAAGACGATGCAGTCCAGTTCGTGTTCGATGCCATCTGCGGTCCGTATGCCATTCGGCGACAGGGTCGCGATCGGCCATGAGACGAGCTTGCAGTTGTCGCGCTGAAGAGCGGGGTAGTAATCGCTGCTCATCAGCATCCGTTTGCAGCCGGCACGGAAGTTCGGCGTCAGCTGGCGCCTGAGCCAAGTATCCGATACCTGCCTCCGCAAATTCGCCTTCGCCAGTAGCTGGATGCCAGTGGTGACCGGGGTATCCCAGACCATGCCGACGGCCATGAGCTCGTGGCCCCAAAACCACGCCTGCCGTCCGACGTTCTGCACGCGAGGCAAGCGACGAAACGCCGTCCGCACCCACTGCGGATGGGAGAAGTCGGGCCGAGGGAGGACCCAGCCGGGGGTGCGTTGGAAGACCTTGACCGACCGCGCAGTCTTCACCAGTTCGGGAATGATCTGAACAGCGCTGGCTCCGGTGCCGATCACGGCGACACGTTTGTCGCTCATGTCGTAGTCGTGATCCCAACGCGCACTGTGGATCTTGTGACCATCGAAGGTGTCCAGTCCGCGGATGTCCGGCAGGCTCGCATTCGCCAGCGGCCCACTGGCCATCACTGCGGTGCGCGCCGTGAACTGCGAGCCGTCAGCTGTCTGCGCCGTCCACAGTGCGCTTTCCTCGTCGAACTCCAGACCGGTGACGTTCACTCCGAACCGGATGAAACGCGACAGCGAGTACTTGTCGACCATCGTCTTGATGTAGCCGAGGATCTCGGCGCTGCCCGAATACGCGCGGGACCAGTCCGGATTTTGCTCGAACCCGTAGGAATAGAGCAGCGACGGGATGTCGCACGCCGCGCCGGGATAGGTGTTGTCCCGCCAGGTACCACCCACCTCGTCGGCACGTTCAAGGACAACGAAATCGTCGATACCCTGTTGTAGCAACCGGATTGCGGTTCCCAGGCCGGCGAAACCCGCACCGACGATCAAGACGGTCGTGGTGTCGCTCATCTGGCCACCGGTTCGTAGGTCAGCTCTTCTGTCCACGTCGGTGACTTACCGAGCACCTCGGTGGGGAAGTGGTCGATCGCGGTACCCAGCCGCTGCGAAATGAAATGCAATGGCTGAGAACGCTTGATGCTGGCGGACATGTGAGCCTTCAAGATGTGGTAGCCCGGAACGCGGCGCGTGAACTCACTACGATCTCCGACGTTCTCGTACCGCATCACCGCGTTGTAGAGCTTCTCCTCCGACAATCCCATGGCGTTGAGATTGGTCAACATCCTGGTGAGCAACGGCACGTAGAGGACGCCGCCGAGAAGGATTCTCGGGTCGATGAGCGCCCCCATCGTCTGAGTCGCATGAATGCGCATGGGGCTGGCGCCGAGGTCGTTCAGAACCTGGAATCCCACTGCCAAGTGCCGCGATTCGTCGTTGTTGACCTTGTTGAAGACCTCGGCGCAGAGCGGATCCTGCACCTCGTCGAGAAGGAACTTGAGCAATGCTCCGTCGAGCGCAGTCTCCAAGGCTGGGATCGCCGCTCCGATCACCGTCAGCGGGAGGGCCTCGGCGTATCGGTCGATCCACTCGATGACCAGTCGAATATTCTTGTTCGGCACCGGGATTTCCCCTTCCTCGAGCATCCCCCACCGCTGCATGAGCGCCAGCTCCGCGTTGGCGTGCCGCTGCTCCTCGGCATGGAAATACCGGTAGATGTCACCTAGAGCCTCGAACGGCGCTTTCGGCGCCATGGCGGCGAACGCGCGTGCACCGACGTGTTCTATCCACACCACGTCAGCCATGAACTGCTTCAGTTCGGGCCGCTGCTCATCAGTGATTTTATCGGCGCCCGGCGCATCCCAATCGATGTCGGCCAGCGCCCACTGCCGATTCTTGATCGTCTCGAGCAT
Source organism: Mycolicibacterium alvei (assembly GCF_010727325.1). Lineage (NCBI taxonomy): Bacteria > Bacillati > Actinomycetota > Actinomycetes > Mycobacteriales > Mycobacteriaceae > Mycobacterium > Mycolicibacterium alvei. Next base: position 4,196,618 of record NZ_AP022565.1, on the reverse strand, counting down.
ATCGCTGTATTTGAATGCCATTGGAGTCTCCTTTGTCTTTGTCTGGAATGACTTAGCGCGCGATTCGCTCAACCAAACCGAGCGCACGGGTATACGTGGCAGGCACTGCCCGCTTAAATAACCAGAGAATCTTCGCGTCGACTTGGGGTAGGACGTGCAACTGACCGCGATCGTTCGCGTCCAACGTTTTGCGCGCCACCGATTCCGCCGACACGCCGGTCCACTTCATCAAATTCGTTGCCAGCTTGGCGGCCGACTCCTCAATACCAGGGTTATCGACGATGTTGGTCTTGACAAATGTCGGGCACAGTACAGTCACCGCCACACCAGTACCACTCAGCTCGGCCGCCAAAGTCTCGGATAGCGAGAGCACGCCGGCCTTGCTGACGTTATAGGCACCCATCCGGGGCGCTGCTCCAAAACTTGCAGCCGATGCGACGTTGATAATTCCCCCGCTGCCCTTCGCACGAAGTCGCGGTACGAAGATCTCGCAGCCGTAAATCACTCCCCACAAGTTGACTGAAAGTGTCGCTTCCCAGTCCCGCTTGGGCGTCGCGCCGATGACATTGCCACCGATTCCGATGCCCGCGTTGTTGATCACCAGGCTGGCTGCCGCGCCGAACCACTTCTCGGCGCTGTCGGCGAGTTCGCGGACCTGCTCTTCGTCCGTGACATCGCATGCGATGTCGAGCCCCTCGCCGCCGGCTTGGACGACGAGCCCGACCGTCTCCTTGGCACGCACCGGGTCGATGTCGGCACACACCACTCGTCCACCTCTACGGGCGAGCTCCACCGCGAAGGCACGGCCAATTCCGCTGCCCGCTCCCGTTACGACCGCGTTGGCGCGGCGGCTCAGGCGAGGCGGTCTGTCCCACCTCAAGATATCCATCACTACTGAATCCTTTGCAGATTACGGCGACGCCTGACCTGTGAGACAAGCCGGCCTGCAGCCATCTGGTGGCGGCGAACACAATTGTGGTCGCCTGCCACCAGTTTGATGCGGCGCTCCTGCCTTTGTCAAGATGTATTCGTGCGGACAAAGGCAGCAAGGTGGGGCGGGCGTACTGGCGCCGAACGACGGGCTGACCGGCGGCGGCGCCTAGTGAACGCGGCGACGGAGATCTGGACGGAAAGCGGATGGGCTGCCGTGACAATGCGTGGGGTCTGCTCCAGAGCCGCGCTGAACGACCGATATTTCTACGAGGAGTTCAAGACGCGCGATGAGTTGCTCGTAGCAGCGTGGGACAACGTGCGGGACGAGATGCTCGGCGAGGTTTCGGCAACATTTGCCGAACGCGTCGGTCAACCACCGATCGAAACCATTCGCGCCGCAATCTCGATCGTTGTTCTCCGCATCGCGCAGGATGCCGGGCGAGCACAGATCCTGCTGACACAGCACGTCGGCAGTTCAACATTGCAAGATCGCCGAGCGGTGGCCTTGCAGGAAGCAACCCAGCTCGTCATGGCCGCCAGCAAGCCGCATCTGAAGCCTGACGCAGACGAAATGGCTCTGCGTATGGACACGTTTGTAGCGGTCGGCGGCTTCGTCGAACTGATCAGCGCTTGGCACGCAGGACTACTGGTCGATGTAAGTCAGGTCGACATCGTCGAACATACGAGTAGACTTGCTGAGACGCTGGCTCGCCGCTACGTGGTTGATAAGTTTGGCTAGCTGGTACTCCGGAGGCAATTTCCCGGTGGCGGAGGCTGCATTGGCCGCAGGGGTCGTGACACACCGTTGACTTACCTTAGAAACGGTGGAAGGTCCGTCTCGTCGACCTGCCAAGCCGACGCTCCTGCTGTCGAATGGCGGCTTCACTCAGAGGCCAATCTGCTTGGCGATGATCTCCTTCATGATTTCGGTGGTGCCGCCCCCGATACCCAGGATGCGCGAATCGCGATAGTGCCTTTCGACCTCGGTCTCGCGTAGGTAGCCCATGCCACCGTATAGTTGGACGGCCGTGTCAACGGCGAGCGCGCAGGCCTCTACGGCTTGGTTCTTGGCCATCGAGACCATCCGCACGTCGGTGTCTCCGGCGACGATGCGGTCCACAGCGGCACGGGTGTACGTACGGGCGACGTCGACGGCCGTCGCGATATCGACGATCTTGTGCCGCACCACCTGTCGGGTGGATAGCGGTCGACCGAAGGTTTCGCGCTTCTTCACCCAATCCAGCGTCAGGTCGAGGCAGCGCTGGGCCGTGGCGTAGCACTGGACGGCGATGAAAGCACGTTCGACCTGGAACTGTTGCATGATCTGCAGGAATCCGCTGCCTTCGGGGCCAACCAGATTGACCACCGGCACGCGCACGTCGGTGAATCCGAGTTCGGCGGTATCGGAGCACAGCCAGCCCATCTTCTTCAGTGCCCGCGAGACCAAGAAACCCGTGGCGCCACGCTCCACCACGAGCAGAGAAATCCCCGACGGGCCCGGGCCGCCGGTACGCACGGCGGTGGTCACGAAATCGGCGCGGACACCCGAGGTGATGAACAGCTTCGCACCGTTGACCACGTAGTGGTCGCCGTCGCGCCGTGCGGTAGTGCGGATGCCGGCGACGTCAGAACCGGTGTCGGGTTCGGTGATGCCAAGGCTGCCGATCTTCTCCCCGGCCAGGGTCGGCGCCACGAAGCTGCGGATCTGCTCGGGATCGCCCTGCGCGGCCATATGGGGCACTGCGATGTGATGCGTAAGTAGGCTGGCCAGTAAGCCCGACGAGCCGCCGGCCTCCATCACGGCCTCGGTGAGCAGCACCAGGTCGCGCAGGTCACCGCCGGAGCCACCGATCTCTTCGGCGAACCCGATGCCCAGCAACCCCGCTGCGGCTGCGCGGCGGTGGAGTTCTCTAGGGAGCTCTCCGGCGTCCTCCCAGTCTTGCAGGTGAGGAACGATCTCCTTCTGGGTGAACGACATCGCGAGGTTGCGCAACGAGATGCGCTCGGGCGTCATCCACGGGTCGGCTGCGGCCGCCTCCGCTTCCCGCTGATCCGGCTGTTTCATGTGAGTTGCTCCTGCTGTGATCACTCGGGGACGGCACGATTGCCACGTCGACCCCATTGTCGTCGAATGTTAATGACCGATAACGTAGCGTGTCAGGAGATCGACGTTGATGTCACCTGGAGGAAAGTTGATTGACGTCCTGCCCGACCGGGTCGACACCCGCGCGCCGGTATACCTCGAGAATCGCGAGGGACTCATCGCGCAGCTCCATGCGCTCGCCGAACAGCTGGCGCTGGCCAACGGTGGCGGCGGCGAGAAGTACGTCGCCCGGCACCGTAGCCGCGGCAAGATGCTGGCTCGGGAGCGCGTCGAGCTGCTCATCGACCCCGACACGGCCTTCCTGGAACTCTGTCCGTTCGCGGCGTGGGGCACGAAGTTTCCGGTGGGCGGCAGCGTTGTGGTCGGCATCGGCATCGTCGAAGGCGTCGAGTCGATGATCATCGCGCACGACCCGACCGTGCGCGGCGGAGCCTCGAACCCCTACACCTTCCGAAAAGTGTTCCGGGGCATGGCAGTCGCCCGCGAGAACCGGCTGCCCATCATCAACGTCGTCGAGTCGGGCGGGGCGGACCTGCCCACGCAGGCCGAGATCTTCGTGCCCGGGGGCCAGCTATTCAACGACCTCACCCAGCACAGCGCGCAGGGCCTGCCGACACTGGCGCTGGTATTCGGTAACTCGACGGCAGGCGGCGCGTACATCCCCGGCATGTGTGATTACGTGGTGATGGTCCGCAACCGGTCCAAGGTCTTCCTCGGTGGTCCGCCGCTGGTGAAGATGGCGACCGGCGAAGTGTCCGACGACGAGTCGCTCGGCGGCGCCGACATGCACGCCCGCACCTCCGGGCTGGCCGACTACATGGCCGAGGACGAGCAGGACGCCATCCGGATCGGGCGGCGCATCATGGCCAGACTGAACTGGCGCAAGCTCGGGCCCGGCCCGACACAGCCACCGACCCCCCCGCTGCGAGACCCCGACCAACTCCTCGGGATCGCTTCGGTGGACCCGAAGGTTCCCTTCGACCCACGTGATGTCATCGCCCGAATCGTGGACGGGTCCGCCTTCGACGAGTTCAAGCCGCTATACGGCACCTCGCTGGTCACCGGTTGGGCCTCGATCCACGGATACCCGGTAGGGATCCTTGCCAACGCGCGCGGAATCCTGTTCAGCGAGGAGGCGGAGAAGGCCGCCCAGTTTATTCAGCTGGCGAACCAGATCGACACGCCACTGGTGTTTCTGCAGAACACCACCGGCTACATGGTCGGCGCGGAGTACGAGCAGGGTGGCATCATCAAGGACGGCGCGAAGATGATCAACGCCGTCTCCAACAGCGCTGTCCCACACCTGACGATCGTGATGGGCGCGTCCTACGGTGCGGGCAATTACGGGATGTGCGGGCGGTCCTACTTTCCCCGCTTCCTGTTCACCTGGCCCAACTCGCGTTCGGCCGTCATGGGCCCGGCCCAGCTCGCGGGCGTGCTGTCGATCGTGGCCCGCGAGTCGGCCGCCGACCGGGGGCTCCCGTTCGACGAGGAGGCCGACGCCCAGATGCGCGCTGCCGTCGAGGGCCAGATCGAGCGTGAGTCGTTGGCGCTGGCCAACAGCGGCAGGCTCTACGACGACGGGATCATCGACCCGCGCGACACCCGTACCGTTCTCGGGTTCTGCCTTTCCGTGGTCCACAACAGCGAGATCCGTGGCCAGCGTGGCTACGGCGTGTTCCGGATGTGATGGCGATGCCCGTGATCAAGAAGCTGCTGGTGGCCAACCGGGGAGAGATCGCCCGACGCGTGTTTCGCACCTGTCGCGAACTCGGCATCGCGACCGTCGCCGTGTACTCCGACGCCGACGCCGACGCCTGGCACGTGGACGATGCCGACGAGGCCGTCCGGCTACCGGGTTCCTCGCCGGCGGAGACCTACCTCGACGGTGACCGGGTGATCGCCGCCGCCCTCCTCACCGGCGCCGACGCCGTGCATCCCGGCTACGGCTTCATGTCGGAGAACGCCGGCTTCGCGCGGGCCTGCGCCGACGCCGGGCTCGTGTTCGTCGGCCCGCCGCCGGATGCCATCGACGCGATGGGTTCCAAGCTGACGGCCAAGGCGATGATGGCCGATGCGGGCGTGCCGGTTCTCCCGGGCGGCGACGCGACCGGCCTGGACCCCGACAAGCTGCGCAAGCTCGGCGCCGAGATCGGCTACCCGCTGCTGGTCAAGGCGAGCGCGGGTGGCGGCGGGCGCGGCATGCGGGTTGTCGAGTCGGCCGACGACCTCGACGGAGCCGTGGCCTCGGCCTCGCGCGAGGCGATGTCGGCGTTCTCGGACGGCACGGTGTTCCTCGAGCGGTACGTGCAGCGTCCCCGCCACGTTGAGATCCAGCTGTTGGCCGACATGCACGGCACGGTTGTCTCGCTGTTCGAGCGGGAGTGCTCGGTGCAGCGCCGCCACCAAAAGGTCATCGAGGAGGCGCCCTCGCCCGTCGTCGACGACGACCTGCGCGCCCGGATGGGCGCGGCGGCGGTCGCGGCGGCACAGGCCGTGGGTTACGTCGGGGCCGGAACGGTCGAGTTCGTCCTCGACGCGAACGGCGGCGATGACGACGGGACGTTCGCCTTCCTGGAGATGAACACCCGGCTGCAGGTCGAGCACCCGGTCACCGAACTCGTCACCGGGCTCGACCTCGTGCGCCTGCAGTTGCTGGTGGCGATGGGTCGGCCACTGCCTGCCGAGGTGAGCAAGCCGCGGATCACCGGCCACGCGGTCGAGGCCCGGCTCTACGCCGAGGACCCCACGAAGGGCTACCTGCCGCAGACCGGAACGCTGCGCACGATGCAGATCCCCGACCACGTCGGGGTCCGGGTGGACTCCGGCGTGCGCGACGGCTCGGTGGTCAGCCACCACTATGACGCCATGCTGGCCAAGGTGATCGCCTGGGCGCCCACCCGCGCCGAGGCGCTCGGCGCGCTGTCCGCCGCGCTCGCCGGCGCCCGGATCCACGGACTCACCACCAACCGGGATCTGCTGGTTCGCGTTCTGCGCCACGACGAGTTCGCCGGACGCGGCACCGACACCGGGTTCCTCGACCGCCACGACGTGGCCGACCTCGGCGCAGCCCTCATCGACCGCGACGGGGAGGGCTTGCACGCCATCGCGGCCACACTCGCCCAGGTCGCGGGACGCCGCGCGGCGGCCCCCGTCCAGCCGACGCTGCCTGCCGGGTGGCGCAACAACCCGTCCCAACTGCAGTCCACCGGATGGCTGACCGCCGACGGCCGCGAGCGTCGGGTGGGCTATGCGCTGCTCCGCGACGGCGTCGAGGTCGAAGTCGACGGCAAACCGGTCGAGGACGTCAGGGTGCTCGTGCAGCGGCCGGACCGGGTGGTCCTGGAGACCGGCGGGGTACGGCGCGGCTACGACGTCGTCCTCGACGGCGACATCGCCTACGTTGACAGCCCTGCCGGGTCCACTGCGTTCACCCAGGTACCGCGGTTCCTGGACCCCAGCACGCTCAAGCCGGCGGGCTCGCTGACGGCGCCTATGCCGGGTTCGGTGATCCGGCTGCCCGTCGCCGCGGGCGACGTCGTGACGGCCGGGCAGGCCTTGGTCGTGGTGGAGGCGATGAAGATGGAACACACCATCGCCAGCCCGATCGACGGGATCGTCGCCGAACTCTCGGTCGAGGTGGGTCAGCAGGTGTCCACCGGCGATGCCCTCGCGGTGGTCGGAGCGGCCGACAGTGCAGACGAGGATTGAGCACCATCAGACCCGTCACCGGCCCCGGTGGCGGGTGACTTCGAAGTAGGAGAGCGGTATGGAACTGCACGAGACCGAGGAACGGCGAGCGCTGCGCAAGGCCGTGTCCGAGATCGCCAAGGACTTCGGGCACGACTACTACGTGGCCAAGTCGCTCGGCGGGGAGAAGAGTTCGGAACTCTGGCAGGCCGTGGGCAAGCAGGGGTTCCTCGGGGTCAACATCGCCGAGCAGTACGGCGGCGGTGGCGGCGGCATCTACGACATGCAGATCGTCGGTGAGGAACTGGCCGCGGCCGGCTGCCCGCTGCTGATGACGGTGGTCTCCCCCACCATCTGCGGCACGATCATCGAGGCTTTCGGCAGCGACGAGCTAAAGGCGCGCTGGCTGCCGGGCATCGCCAGCGGCGAGATCATCATGGCGTTCGCGATCACCGAGCCGGATGCGGGCTCGAACTCTCACAACATCTCCACCCACGCCAAGCGCGTCGGTGGGGATTGGGTGCTCAACGGCACCAAGTACTACATTTCCGGCGTCGACGAGGCGGAGGCCATCCTGGTCGTCACCCGCACCGCGACCGACGACCGCGGCCGCGGACGGCTGAGCCTGCTGGTGGTCCCGACCGACGCGCCCGGGTTGACCAAGACCCTCATCCCGGTGCAGGCGGTGACACCGGAGAAGCAGTTCACGCTGTTCTTCGACGACGTGCGGGTGCCGGCCGAGAACCTGATCGGCGCGGAAAACGACGGTCTGCGTCAGGTGTTCATGGGCCTCAACCCCGAACGCATCATGGGCGCCGCCCTGGGCAACGGCATCGGCCGCTACGCGCTGGACAAGGCGTCGGCCTACGCGCGCGAGCGCAAGGTCTGGGACGTGCCGATCGGAGCCCACCAGGGCCTGTCCCACCCGCTTGCGCACGCCAAGATCCAGCTGGAGCTGGCCCGGCTGATGACCCAGCGGGCGGCCTCACTGCACGACGCCGGCGACCCCGGTTCCGCGGAGGCGTCGAACATGGCCAAATACGCTGCGGCGGAGGCCGGCATCCTGGCCCTCGACCAGGCGATCCAGACCCACGGCGGCAACGGGTTGGCCACCGAGTACGGGCTGGCCACTCTCTGGGGCCCGGTGCGGCTGATGCGCACCGCGCCGATCAGCCGAGAGATGATCCTCAACTATGTGGCTCAGCACAGCCTGAACCTGCCCCGCTCATACTGAGCATCCTTCATCCGTTCGTGTCCGCTTCGGTCTACAAGACGGACGGTGGTGATCGGTCGCCCGCCGGGGCCGGGTCCTGCCTTACCGAGCATTTGTCAACCAAAACTGCCGAGGAGGCAAATCAACATGGATCGCGGTATCGGTCAGTGGGTCACCAAACGGGCCTTCCTCAACGGGCAGCGCACGGCGTTCGTCTGCGGTGACACCAGCTTCACGTACTCCGACTTCGATCGGCGCACCAACCAGGTCGCTTCGAACCTGTTGCGTCTCGGCGTCCGCAAGGGGGACCGGGTGGCCATACTGCTGGTGAACTCGGTCGAGTTCATGGAGGTCCTCCTCGGCTGCGCGAAGATCGGCGCCATCACCATCCCGATCAACGTCCGACTCGCAGGCCCGGAGATCGGCTACATCCTCGCCGACTCCGGCGCCGACGTGTTCGTGTTCCACGAGCCGCTCGCGGCGGCGGCGGTCAGCGCGCTGGCCGAGCCGGGGGTCCGGGTCCGCCACACGGTCCGGGCCGGGGGCGCCCCGGCCGACGGCGAGATCGCCTACCCAGACCTGCTCTCCGGCGGCGCCCCCGAGCCTCTCGACAGCGACGTCGAGGGCCGCGACGCCGCGTTCATCATGTACACCTCGGGCACCACCGGCCGCCCGAAGGGCGCCATCCTCACCCACGACAACCTACTGTGGAACGCCATCAACGTGCTGGGCGCCGAACAAGGCCTGACCGGCAGCGACGTGACTGTTGCAGTCGCCCCCATGTTCCACATCGGCGGGCTCGGGGTACATACGCTGCCATTGCTCTACGTCGGCGGGACCAGCGTGATCCTCCCGTCGTTCAACCCGGTGAGCACGCTCAAGGCGATGGCCGAAAGCCGCGCCACCGTCCAGTTCATGGTGCCGGCGATGTGGTCGGCGCTGACCCAGGTGCCCGACTTCGACTCCTACGATCTCTCCGCGTTGCGTCTGGCCATGGGCGGCGGCGCACCGATGCCGCTGACTGTCATCGACTTCATGCAGCAACGTGGCGTCCCCTTCACCGAGGGATTTGGGATGACCGAGACTGCACCCATGGTCTCGGTCTTGGACGCCGCCAACATCACGACGCGGGCCGGATCAATCGGCCGGGTCGCCATGCACGTCGATGCCCGCATCGTGGACGCCGACGACCGGGACGTCCCGGCCGACACCGTCGGCGAACTCCTGGTGCGCGGACCCAACGTGTTCGTCGGGTACTGGATGAAGCCGGCGACCACCGCCGAGGCCTTCCGGGGCGGCTGGTTCCACACCGGCGACCTCGGCCGGATCGACGCCGACGGCTACATCACGCTCGTCGACCGCAAGAAGGACATGATCATCTCGGGCGGGGAAAATGTCTACCCCATCGAGGTCGAGCAGGTGCTGTTCCGTCACCCCGGTGTGCTCGACGCCGCGGTGGTCGGCGGTCCGGACGACAAGTGGGGTGAGCGCGTCGTCGCGGTGGTGGTGGCCGACCCAGCCGCCGAGCAGGAACCCAGCGCCGACGAACTGATCGCCTGGTGCCGCGAACGGCTGGCGCATTTCAAGTGCCCCCGCGAAGTGCACCTCCTTCCCGAGCTGCCCCGCAACGCCACCGGCAAGCTCCTCAAGACCGAGCTGCGCAAGCGATTCACCGGCGTCGAGGGCGGCGTCGTCCAGCGCTGAGGCACGACACCGGAGGCGGAGCGCGGGTTTGGGAAGTGTTGTCACGACGAGTAGCCACGGTCGCCGCTGCAAATAGCTGAAGATGTTAATCGTCGCTAACGTCTAGCGCGTGGCAAGACCACGCGCGCCACTTGTCGGATGTTCTTATCCTCGATCCACCGATGAATTGGCTGGTCGTGGGGTGTCGGAATGAGGAAAGTGCCCTCTGAGCTGCGATGATGAGTGTTCTCTACGCACTTATCGGCACAACTCGGAAAGGCACTTCCGGTGCAAGTGTCCCATAGGTTCGCCGCATCGTCGGCGGTCTTCGATGATGAGCGTCTGGTGTCGTGCGCAGGCCTGGTACCGGTGATGGCCCTTGCCGAGCAGACCGGACTGTCATCGTCATTGGCCGACAAAGTTCGGTTCAGCTGCGAGCGGGTCAAGTCCGGTGCGGCCAATCCGTCGCCGAAGCTGACCACGCTGATCGCCGGGATGTGCACCGGCGCGGACAGCATCGACGACCTCGACGTAGTTCGTAGCGGCGGGATGAAGACCCTGTTCGGCGAGGTGTACGCCCCGTCGACCATCGGAACCTTGTTGCGGGAGTTCACCTTCGGCCATGCCCGGCAACTGGAGTCGGTGCTCAGTGAGCACGTGGGCGCTCTGTGCGAGCGTGTCGATCTGTTGCCCGGCGCCGACGGGCGGGTGTTCATCGACATCGACTCACTGCTGCGCCCGGTCTACGGCCAGGCCAAACAAGGTGCGAGCTACGGCCACACCAAAATCGCCGGCAAGCAGATCCTGCGCAAGGGTCTTTCCCCGTTGGTGACCACCATCAGCACCGAACACTGCGCTCCGGTGATCACCGGAGCACGACTGCGGGCGGGCAAGACCAACTCGGGCAAAGGCGCGGCCCGCATGATCGCCCAAGCCGTCGCCACCGCCCGCGGCGCCGGTGTCACCGGGCGCATCCTGGTGCGCGGCGACTCGGCCTACGGCAACAGCAGCGTGGTCACCGCCTGCCGCCGCGCCGGTGCCCGGTTCTCGCTGGTGCTGACCAAGACCGCCGCAGTCGTCGCGGCCATCGCCGACATCAATGACACCGCGTGGATCCCGGTGTGCTATCCCGCCGCGATCCCGACACCGGTGCCTGGATCTCCGATGCCGAAGTCGCCGAAACCACCTGCACCGCTTTCAGTTCCACGAAGACTCCGATCACGGCACGGTTGATCGTGCGCCGGGTCAAAGACGCCCGATACCCCGACGCCCTGTTCCCGGTCTGGCGATATCACCCGTTCTTCACCGACACCGACGAACCCGTCGACGTCGCTGACATCACTCACCGCCGCCACGCGATCATCGAAACCGTGTTCGCCGACCTCATCGACGGACCCCTGGCCCACATGCCCTCGGGACGTTTCGGGGCGAACTCTGCCTGGATACTGTGCGCGGCCATCGCCCACAACCTGCAGCGCGCCGCCGGCATCCTGGCCGGCGGTGCACACGCGGTGGCTCGCGGCGCCACCCTGCGCCGACGCCTCATCACCATCCCGGCCCGACTGGCCCGCCCCCAACGCCGACCCATCCTGCACCTACCAGCCCACTGGCCGTGGGCGACGCACTGGCTCCGATTGTGGCGCAACACCATCGGCCACAGCCCGCCAGCAACCGCCCCCACCTGACCAATCCGCCGAAAGGCCACGACCGGAGCACACAGGAAAAAGCTGGACAGACCAGCCGATACCCCCTGCTCACAGCCAGCAAGCGACCACCAAACCATTCCAGCCTCAGCCACGACAGCTCATCGGTGGATCAAGGCTTATGCCTCCTGGTTGTCTGGGCCGACAAGTCGCAACCTGCGCCACGACTCGCCTGTCGCCTTGCGCGATGGGTGCTTGAGCGTGTCTGACGTCGATGAGCTTCGGTGAATGGGTTGCTTCAGCTCCGTACGGCGGCGATCGACGACTCCACTCGATCAGCCTGCCCGCAGCAGAGCCCCGCGGCAGCGTCGAAACATGAATCGAACTCGGATTATCAGGCCGGGCGGCGCCGGATCGTCGCGCTGACCATCCTCAGATTCGGCGTGTTCGTCAGTAGACGGCACAGTTACGCAGCAAGGGCGTTCGCGGGACACGAACGACTAGGACCGCCCCAAGGCTTGTGTTGGGTTCAGTGCTACTTCGCCGAGCCAATAGCACATCAGTAGGGCGACCTCGACGTCTAATCGTTCCGCGGCGATCGGGCGACCGCGGCGCTCGAGTGCTCGATTTACGCGATACTTGACGGTATTGGCGTGTATCTGCAATTCGTTGGCGGCGGCTTTGAAGCTGGAACCGGCACGCAAGAACACCCTCAACGTGTCTCGTAGACGCTGGTCCGATGCAGTGTTCTGAGCCAACGGGCCCAGCACATCGTAAATCCATTCCTTCAGAGTCGCGTCATCGGTCATCAGCATCGAGGCCAGGGCCACACCGGGATCTCGTGCAGCGACGATCCGGTGCCGTGAGGAGCCGTCGGCTGCCACCGCGACCACACGGGCCTGCTCAGCCTGTCGGTAGGTGCGGCGGAAGCCTTCAATCCCCGGAAGTGGTTCACCGACGGAAAGTCTTGGGCCGTCAGGTTGAGCCCGGACGAAGTCGCGCAGCTGCGATAAATAGTCCGACGGGCGGTGAACCGTCATCCATGCGCATCCGACGAGGCGGTCGATGGAGAAGTAGACCGATTGCTTCGCTCCAGTGGCGGAGACCGCGTGTTGCATGAAGCGCTCCATGGCGATGAACTCGTCGGTGTCGGCGCCCGCATCTCGGTCGAGCCATACCATGAGAGCCACATGCGTTGCGCCCAAGAAGTACCTCATAGCCGACGACGCTTCGGTCAGGTCTACGTCGCGTCCGTTGAGGATGTCTCGAATGGCTTGTGCACGCAAACTTCGTCGGCGCTCGTCCCACTCCGCGCGTTCAGTCTGATATGTCTCCAAGACCTGCTCAGACATCCAGTCGATGTAGCGGAAAGACACACGGGTGATGTGTTCAATGAGCGCCAATTTCTCCTCGGGCGGTAGGTCCGCGCTCCGAAGGCCAGCGATGATGAGGTTCAATCCATACTGGTGCCCGAGCCTGTATGCCCGCAGCAGCGCGTTGACGGGTACCTCGCGTTGCGCCATCCTCCGGGCGTGTTCAAGGGCGGCCGTCGGTGACTCCATGCGGTCGAACGGGATCGAGTGACGGACGACGGAGAACCAAGTGTCTACGTTCGCGGCGACGGTGTCACTCAGTAGCTCTTTGAGCTGTTGATCGGCAGCGAGTTCGGCAACTTGCTCAATCAGAAGGCCATGTATGGACTCGGGCAATTCTCTGACGAGGTCGCCGAGGTCTCGGAATAGGTGATGAACCGCGTGACCGGGGGTGTCTTGAACTTCGGATGAATCAAGCACAGCTGCGACCGTACTCGATTACTTGTCTTTGCGAGACAACAGACGCCCGCAGGTTCGACCCTTCGAGACATACCGATCGCGGATCCGGGTATCTACGCTGTTAAGGAGCGGTGAGCCACGTTTTACCATTTCAGCAGCCGAACGAGGCATTGCTGTGGGCCACGGCGAACGGATGCGCGTGAAGAGGAAGGCGGAGGCATGAGTTGTCTGCTCGCAATAACCTTGTTTGCGGCCTTCGCGGCCGGAGCAGCCCCATTGCGAGGAACGATCAGCACCGCCCTGGCCGCAATAGACGACTTTCTCGATCGTTTCGGCCACGAAGTTTCCGGAACTGCTCATGCGAAGGAACGCCCGCCGCTCTGACGAGGTGGTCGAATCGGGCGCCGGATATGCCCGCCCGCCTCCCGCATACCGAAGCTGAAGCCTGGATAGCAGTAGGCTGTCCTCTGGACTCGCCCCCGGCCGTCGACTGACTCCAAGATCCCAACAGCAGCGCCGATCTGATCCGGGTCGCCCCGGCGGCGGGTGTGTTCGTCAAGGTGTGCGGGCACTGGTTCGGAGAACTCCGACCGCTCGATCCGACCTGGACAGCGCCCACCAGCAAAATGCTTCGGTTCGAATGATAATTCGGCCCAGGCGATGGTCGAACCATACGGTTTGGCATCGCTGCCTTCGGATGCGCCGATACTGCGCCGCCGGGGTTCCGTTCATGGAGGTAGTTCTGACACCTCGACAACGAACCAGAGTGGCCGGGCCGCGGCCATCGCAGGGCCCTGAAAGACGCTCAGTCCGACGAGTCGTTCAGCGTGCGGTCGAGAAAATCTGCGACTGCCGAAGTGAAGGCGTCGTTGTCGTCGCCCGCAACCATGTGGCCCGTGCCCGAAACGTCGACAGCCTCGGCGTGCGGTACGACTTCGAGGAACTCCTCGACCGACTGCTGCGACGTCACGTCGGAGTGAACGCCGCGAATGAGAAGCGTTGGTGCTCGCACGCGGCGGGCCCCTTCGATGAGAAGGTCGCTTATGGCGCCGAATTCTTTGGCACCAGTTGCTGGGTCGCCCTGCAGGAACTCGAAGTTGGAAGCTATGAACGCCGGATCCCATCGCCAGATCCACCGACCGTCGTCGCGCTGCTGCAAGACCTTTCGGAGACCGTCCAAGTTCTTGGGCCGAGCGCGATGCCGGTTGTACTGGGCAATGACGTCCGCGGCCGCGTCGAGCGTATCGAATCCGTCGGGATGGGCGCCCATGAAAGACACGACGCGGCGTGCTCCGTGAAACTCCATTCGCGGAGTTATGTCGACCAGTACGACGGCTCCCCACAGATCGGCAGGCGCCACCAAATGCGTTCCCAACACCGTCATGCCGCCCAAGGATGCGCCAACGACAGCTGGCGGGCGGCCATCGCTGGCATATCGGCGAATCGACAGCAGGTCGGATGCAAGTCGGTCGAGATCGTATCGACCATCGGGGTCCCACTCGCTGTCGCCGTGACCGCGGGCGTCGTAAGCGACGACGGTATACCCGCGCGCGTGTAAGCGGCGCGCGGTAGTCGCCCAGGCATGGCGGTTCTGTCCACCGCCGTGCAGCAGTATGACGACCGCGCGGGCGGATTCGTGTCGGTAGACATCGGCTGCAAGGGCGGTTCCGTCTTCGTTGCGGACGCGCTCGAACGTTGAGGTCATTTGCTGTGTCCTCGATGGTCGCCTTGGGCAGCGTTCTCGTTCCGCGACCGGATCACGAGGCGCTCTGGGCGACGACGGTCACTGTTCCCTGTGCGGCGCATACCGGGCGTCCCGTATTGGTGATGTCGATCCTGGCGACGCCGCTACGCTTCCCCAGCGCGATGATGTCGGCGACCGCAACGCAGACTCCACTGGACACCGGACGTAGGAGGTTCAGTTTGAATTCGGTTGTGGCCACCCATGACCCAGGTGGGATCACCGGATAGAACACCACGCCCAAGCAGTGGTCGACCATCGCTGACAGGCATCCGCCATGCAGAGTGCCGAAAGGAGTCAACAAATCGGCTCGGGCGTCCATTTCCACTACCAGTCTCCCGGCGGAGAACTCGATGTGGCGGAAGTCCAAGTACTTGGCGAGCCCTCCCGAGGTTCCCCCCGCGTGCTGGAGCTCCTCGGCTATTTGCTTGTTGAACTGGGGGAAGTCCATGGTCAGCGCCTCGTTTCGTTCAGCGATACCGATGCCATCGCTGAGACACTACTCCGCAGTTGTCGCAGCAATGCAACTGTGAGTGTCGGCCAGTAGCGCGGGAAGCAGGAATCGGCGCAAGAAAGCATCGATTCCTTCGGGGCTGCGGTGCCGGGGGCCGCGAACCGCGAGCAAGCTGAGGATGATGCGCAAAATCCATTCGGCGGCGTCATCGACCGAAACGCCGGCTTCGAGTTGATGCCAGTGTGCGGCGAACACGGGTCGCAGAAACTCGGCGACGAGTTCGAACAGCGCCACCGACGTTCCCTCGGCCAGTCCCACGCCGGCGAGTTCATCGTCGCTGGCGAAGAGCATGCCGATTATCGGTTCGCGGCGTGCCGCGCGCACCGTGACTGCAACGAAGTCCAATATGGCAGAGCCCAAGTCGGTGTGCGCCAAGATCCGTCCGCTGGTGCGGTGCAGGTAGCGTTCCGCTGCGCGGACGATGACACCGGATACGACGGATTCGCGACTAGCGAAGTAGCGATAGACCGTGGCGCGCGATACGCCCGCATGCCTGGCGATATCCTCCATCGTGGTGCCCGACAGCCCCTTGCCTTGCAGGCACGTTTCGGCGGCGTCGAGTAGGCGATCGCGCGCCATATCGCGGTTTCGCCCAGGAGTCGCGTCGCCCCGCCGCAACGATCTCTTCGTCACGGGTACGAGTATGCCCTGTCAAGGGACCCGCTCTGTCGAACACCCGCGGTTGTCGCATGGAAACGGATGTGACAATATCGCAGTCGTGTCGCATAGAAGACCTCGACGATGAGCGTGATCTGACCGTTGGCCATCCCACCACGCACTCCGGTTGTCGTCGGCGTCGGTGAACTGACACATCGCGGTGAAGGCACCGTCGATCCCATCGATTTGGCCGCCGAGGCCGCGCGTCGAGCGCTGCATGATGCTTCGGCCGCGATCGGGCATCGCATCGATACCGTGGCGACGCCCGGAATCTTGATGATCCCACGCGACAACCCCGCGTCGAGGATTGCCGAAGCGACTGGGCTGACGCCGGATCATCGCATCAGTTGTCCGGTCGGCGGCAACACCCCCCAGTATCTGGTCGAGGTCCTCGGCCGCCGCATTTGGCGCGGCGTCAGCGACGGGGCTCTGATCGTCGGAGCGGAAAGCGGCGCGTCAGCACGCAAAGTCGCATCCGGTAGCGCACTTTTGGAGCCCAAACCCATCGCAGCACAGGACGAGTCACTCGGTGACACCCGCCCGGGACTGAGCGAAGCCGAGGTGGGCGCCGGGTTACATTGGCCGCACGAGGTGTACCCGATCTTCGAATCCGCGATCGCGGCCCGATCAGGCCGCACATTCGACGAACAGCGCCGCTGGCTGGGTGACTTGATGGCTCCGTTCACGGTTGAGGCGTCCCGACATCTCGAGCAGGCCTGGTTTCCGCGTGCCCGTAGCGCAGACGAGCTCAGCACGGTCTCCCCGGCTAACCGGATGGTGTGCGAGCCGTATCCGAAGCTGCTCAACAGCATCATCGCCGTGGATATGGCTGCCGCTTTCGTGATCATGGCCGCCGAAGTCGCCGAGGAACTCGGAGTGCCCAGTGATCGTTGGGTCTTCCCGTGGTCGTCGGCCACATGCAACGACGTGTATTTCCCGGTTCAGCGGCCTGATCTGGGTCGTTCCGCCGGAATAAGGGCCGCCGGCAAGGCGGTATTGGCGGCCAGTGGACTTCACATCGACGACATTAGATGGTTTGATTTCTACTCTTGCTTTCCTTCCGCGGTCGAGGCGGCGATCGACGCCTTGGATCTCGACCCGGCGGATGACCGCGGGTTCACGGTGACCGGCGGACTGCCCTACCACGGAGGGCCGGGTAACAACTATGTCAGCCATTCGATCGTCGAGATGGTGCGACGCTGCAGGAGCGACCCGGACGCCGTCGGGCTCGTGTCCGGACTGGGCTGGTACATCACAAAGCACTCGCTGGGTCTGTGGTCGGCGACTCCACCGCCAACGGGATGGCAGACTCCGGACATGGCCGATGCGCAGTCTGCGATCGACGGCACCTCCCTCCCGGTCGCTTCTCCCGCCGACGCATCCGGAGAGGCGACCATAGATGGATACACGGTCGTGCACGACCGTGACCAAGGCCCCTCCTGGGTGCCGATTTTCGCGCGCATGACCGACGGCCGCCGCGTCGCGGCGCGCAGTGACGATGCCGAGGTGGCGGTGGCAATGTCACGAGACATGTGCGTCGGACACCAAGTCGCCGTGCGGCAGGCGGACGGACACGTCGAATTCGAACTGTCGTGAACGCCGACGCGCTCGTGCTGACCAAGCCGCGCACCCTTGAACGGCGGCATCTTCCGGTGCCGCGCATCGACGACGAGTCCGGTCTCCTGCGGATCGAGGCGTGCGGGCTCTGCGGAACCGACCACGAGCAGTTCAGCGGACACCTGCCGACGGGGTTCGCCTTCATCCCCGGACACGAGATCATCGGCGTCATCGAGGGAATCGGTGACGCCGCGCGCGAGCGTTGGGGCGTCTCGGTGGGTCAGCGAGTCGCCGTCGAGGTGTTCCGATCGTGTCGGGAGTGCGACTCGTGCGGCCGCGGCGAGTATCGCAGGTGCTCGAGCAACGGCCTCGCCACCATGTTCGGCTTCGTCGACGTGAACATCCCGCCCGGCCTGTGGGGAGGCTATGCAACCCACCTGCATCTGCCGTTCGATTCCATGCCGTTGCCGGTCCCGGACGGACTCGACCCGATCGTCGCGACGTTGTTCAATCCGCTTGGGGCAGGGATCAAATGGGCTGCCATGTTGCCCGAGACAAGCCCGGGCGACGTCGTCGCGGTCCTCGGACCAGGGATCCGCGGGATTTGTGCTGCCGTAGCCGCCAAGGAGGCCGGAGCGGCATTCGTCGCGATGACCGGGGTCGGCCCTCGCGACCGAACTCGGCTAGCCGCAGCCCACCAGTTCGGCGTGGACCTGACCATCGACGTCACCGAAGACGACCCGGCGCAGGCCCTGCAAATGGCGACCGGCCGGCTCGCAGATGTCGTCGTCGACGTCACCGCGAAGGCGCCAGCCGCATTCGCGGACGCCGTCGCACTCGCGCAGCCCGGCGGACGCGTGGTGGTCGCGGGCACACGCGGCGGCGGCGGAGCGCCGGGCTTCGAGCCAGACCTGCTCGTATTCAAGGAACTACGCATCTTCGGTTCGTTGGGGGTCGACTACCCCGCCTACCAGAGCGCCATCGAGCTGCTGGTCTCTAGGCGTTGGCCCTTCGAAGAATTGCACCGCGAGATCACCGGTTTCGCCGGCCTGCCCGGGCTGCTCGACCTTCTGGCCGGCAACGAGCCGGACCGGGTCCCCGCTCTGCACAACGTCTTTGTGCCGATCGCCTGACAGCGCCAACTAGCGCCCAACCGGAAGGATCCACCGTGAGCAGCCAAAGCCGGGTTGACATGCTTGCCCTGACAGATGCCCGCGAGCGCGCCGCTCAATGCGGGATTCCGGACGCCATGGCTGAACTGTCTGTTTTCAGGATCGCGCTTCATCAGCCCCCTGTAGCCGTCGCATTGCATGGAATGCTGGAGGCGTTGCTGTGGAAAGGCGCGCTGGATGCGCGGCTACGGGAGCTGATCATCATGCGAATCGGCTGGGTCACTGATTCGGTCTATGAGTGGACGCAACACTGGAGGGTTGCCCGCTTGCTCGATGTGCCCGAACGCGACCTGCTCGGGGTGCGCGACTGGCAGAACGCCGGCCACTTCGGCGAAGCCGAGCGGGCGGTACTGGCGGCGACAGACGAGACGTTGCGTGACGGCACCATCTCGGATGAAACCTGGGCTGAGTGTCAGCGCGCGTTGCACGGGGACCCGGCCGTCCTCGTCGAACTCGTCGCCGCGATCGGGAATTGGAGATTGTTCTCAGCGCTGCTGCGGTCCTTGCACGTGCCGCTAGAAGACGGCCTCGAAGGATGGCCCCCTGACGGAGTTCGACCCTCCGTTGACTGAAGGGTGATCGGCTCGCCATGTCGACTCCGTGCTATGACTCTGCCCCTAGCACCTGTTGGTCGGGATCTGACGATGTCGAACGGTCGGGCGGTTGCATCTGCAGACGGCGATTCCACCACCGAGGATTGCGCCGGGCCTGAAGACTGAGCCGACGGAATTCCATCCGCTGCAGTCGAAGGAGAACTGGAACACCCAGCAGCGGGACGATCGCACCACGGACCGCACCTCGGCGACCATTCTCCAGCAATCCGGCTACAGCACTGAGCCCCGAAATGTAAAGAATACCGTTGTAAGGCACCAGGATTGGGCCGCATAGTCCTTCGCACTCGGACAGGCTTGGCACACCAAATCTCCAGCGCTTCGGCCAGTGTATGAAGTGAGCCAACACGGTCGTCAGGAACAGGCCGTTCACAACACCGAGGACAGCCTCGTGACGCTTATCGGCACGTTCCGCCATGCGAAGTACTACTGCGGTGCTCATGCCCCAACCCGTCGCTGCCGGCACCGGACCAATCACCGACGCGAACGGCATCGCAACTCCGGACAGCAATTCGTAGAAGACATGCGCGCTCGCTGACACGGCGCCAACTTGTGTGCAGATTTGCCGGGACGTCTTCGGACGCTGACGGGACGGCGGTAATGGCCCTTCCGCCCGCATCAGCGGAATGCCTGAACGCGCGATGCGGCCACGGCGCAACGCACTTCTTCGTGAAGAGGTCGTTCCATATGGCGGCTTTCACCACAAAAGTACTTGTCGACCTACACGTTACTCCGTAGCTGTTGGCCGCCATCGGCGTCGAAGAGTTCCTTGGTCCAACGTTCGAGGATTTCTGCGCTATCCCAGTCGTCGGGATGGAACCCGGCGTGGGTGTAGGAACGGAAGCGCTCAATCGCTGCTCGGCTGAACAGCGGGTTATGACGGAAGGCTCGAAGGCTGCGCAGCAACCGCACCGGGTTGTAGGCGGCACGATCGCCGGCCAGAGAGCGGGTGGTCTGGATGACCAACTCGGTGAACAATAGGAGACTGGCGATCCGCATTCCCCAGACCCTGGTGCGTTCGCTTCCACCGACCGTCTCGTAGACATCGAAAGCGACGGCCTTGTGCTCGCATTCCTCCAGTGCGTGCCAAAGCAGAATCGGCCGCACCTCGGTGTAGCCGATCAGTTCTTGAGCTTCGTCGCTGGTGAGAATGATCTCGGCGAATGTCGCCGTGTAGTGCTCGAGGGCTGCCGTCACAGCCAGGCGCATCTTGGGAGAAAAACGCTTCTCGAGTCGGCCAACCAACTTCTTGATATGCCGATCGATCCCCTCGGTGGGATAGCCCATCGCTTGAAGGCGATCGTTGAGCAGCCGATGCTGGTGCCGGTGGGTGGCCTCTTGAGCGATGAATCCCTTGACCGCCTCCTTCAGGTCAGCGTCGCTGATGTGGTCCCGGTACTCGCGGACTGACCGGATGAAGAAGTCTTCGCCTTCGGGGAACGTGGCCGACAAGGTGGACACAAAGTGGCTCATCACCAAGTCGCCATCGACGAAGTGCTGCCGACTGGTCTCAGCAGGCATGTCGAATCGGACACGGCGGGGCTTCGGGACGACCCGCGTGGTGGGCCGTGTGGACGAATCGTCGCTCATGTTGTTCTCCTGTTGTCATGGGCACTGATGATCTGACTTTACGCCTAGTCAGAATTAGATGGCAAGCTATGCGTTGTGCGATCGGTGCGGGTGTACAGCGGGATGTCCGCCGAGGAGCGTCACCGGAACAGGCGCACGCGTCTCATCGAGGCCGCGATGGAGTTGATCGGCACGCACGGCGTTGCCGCCGCCACGGTGACTGCCGTATGCGCTGAGTCCGGCGTGACGTCACGCTACTTCTATCAGCATTTCCCTGACAGAGACGCCCTCTTGCGAGCTGTCTACCAGCAGCTCTACGCAACCTTCCAGGAGGTGATAGTTGACGCGATCCCCGATGCCGGCGCCCCACCCGAGGTGCTCGCGTACGCGCCGATCCGCGGGCTGGTCAGCATGATCAACAATGATCCTCGACTGGGTCGGATCTTGTTCGTGGAATCTGCAACGGAGCCGCTGCTTCGGGAGTTACGCAGCGACATGATGACCGGTTTCACCGACCTCGTATTGCGTGAGGCCAGACTTCACCTTGACATCGCCGACTCCGCAGTGGGCGTTGCCCATTTGGCCTCGACATTGGGTGTGGGTGGGTTATTCGAAGTCTTGCGCCGCTGGCTCGACGGAGAACTCGAGTTCACCACCGATGAACTCGTTCAGCACTGCGCAGGTTTCCTGGGCAGCCTCGGCAGCTATGTGCTGCTGCAGAACGCAGTCGAGTCGGCCACGACCAAAGCCAAACCTCAGAGTTAGCTTCTGGCGCCTCCCGGCCGCGCTTCGCGAATGTCGAGGTGCCTCCGCTTGCTTCATTCCGGACTGAACACATGAACGCCGCTGTACAACATTAGAGGCCAGCGTCGTCGACCAAATAACGTTCGGCGAGCGTCTCGGCAAGCCGACTCGTGTGCTCCACGATCTCCCCCTGGATGACGTCAAGCAAACCTGCATGCCATGCGGTGATCAATTCGACGAAGCCACCAACGGCCACCAGTGTGTCCATCCGAAGGGCGGTTTCATCGGCTTCCGGCCTCAGGTGTGGCTCACTGGCTGCGATCACCAGGTGTGTCGCCTCCTGCAGTGCGACAGCGCGCCGATCCTGAAGCGGGGAACTGCCCACGTGTTGAGCCAGTAGAATCTTCGCCCTGCCCGGATCCTCTGCAATCCGGTCGACCACCGCGGCGATGGTCACGCGGATGGTCTCCATCGGCGGCTGCCCGATGCGTTCTGCGAGCGTCGCAGAAACCTCACCGAGCATCTCGTTGCGCACGCCGTCCCATGCAGCGACAAGTAACTCGTCGCGGGTCTTGAAGTCTTCGTAGAAGTAACGGTCGTTCAGGCCGGTTTTGGCGCACACTCCTCTCATCGTGACTGCTGCCCAACCGCTTTCACTCCAGATTTCCGTCGCGGCATCAATGAGGCGCTGACGGCGCTCCGCCCGGCGTTCAGCACCGGTACGCCCGCCCCATCTCTTCGACCGCGTCCGCACATGTCCATCTTGGCAAGCCACAGTAGGTCGCAACACTTTGGTAGCATCCGCCCCCAATGGGGGCGCGTGCCACCATAGGACTCCGCGGAGGGCAGCGATTGACGATCAGAACGCTCAAACTTCGAGTTCTCAGAGACGTGGCAGCGGCTGTCGTCATTCCCGCCCCCAGCAGTGATCGTGCGGCACTGGCGACGGTGGCGGTAGGAGGCGCCCTGCACGCCGTGCAGGTATTCGCGGCCGACTGGCCCGCCGCAATCCCGTAGGGAGTCGACTCATGACGCTCTTGAGCGAGGCCCCCACCGGTCGCCGTCACCACTTGCACTACGTGCGGTAGCGTACCGATACCGGCAGTATCGCTACCAGTGGAGGCCAAGTGACCGACGGCAGTGCAGATGCCCCAAGCCAGGCCAAGCGGCCTGGTCGGCGCGCCAACGGATCCACCGACCCGGCCGACACTCGCGAGTACAGCGAACGGTTGGCGACCCTGGCCCGGTTCACCCTCCGACACAAAGCGCTCGTCATCGGGGTATGGCTAGGCGCCGCGGTGGTTCTCGCGCTGCTGTTCCCACAGCTGGAAACCGTGGTGCGCCAACAGTCGGTGGACCTCATTCCTCGCGACGCCCCGTCCTTGCAGACGGTTGACCGCATGAGCGCCGCGTTCGGCGAAGAAGGCTCGAAAACCATGGTGTTCGTCGCCATGGAAGACCCCACTGGCTTGACTCCAACTGCACGGCAGCGCTACGGCGAACTCGTGCGCCGGTTGCAGGCCGAGGGCGACCACGTCCTGCTGGTGCAGGACCTGCTGGCCGATCCGATTACCGAAGCTCAGGCAGTCAGCGCCGACCGCAAAGCCTGGTATCTGCCCGTCGGTGTCACCGGCACCCTCGGAGACCCCACGGCAGCCGAATCCTTGAACGCGGTGCGCGACATCGCCGCGGAGGTGTTCACCGGATCGACCACGACCGTCCAAGTGACGGGACCACCGGCGACCTTCAGCGACATGATCGCCTCCGCCGAGCACGACCTGCTGTTGATCTCGATCGCTACCGCCGGCGTGATCGCCCTGATCTTGCTGATCGTCTACCGGTCAGTGTTCACCGCGCTGTTGCCACTGCTGGTAATCGGGTTGAGCCTGGCGGTTGGGCGCGGCGTGCTATCCGCCCTCGGCGAGATGGGCATGCCGGTCTCCCAGTTCACCGTCGCATTCATGACGGCGATCCTGCTCGGCGCCGGAACTGATTACACAGTTTTTCTGATCAGCCGGTACCACGAGCAGCGCCGCGCCCAAGTACCCGCCGATCAGGCGATCATCCACGCCACCGCCAGCATCGGGCGCGTCATCCTGGCGTCCGCCGCCACCGTGGCACTCGCGTTCTTGGCCATGGTCTTCGCGCGGCTCAGCGTCTTCGCCGCCCTGGGCCCCGCGTGTGCCATCGCCGTGCTGTTCGGATTTCTGGCGACCGTCACCCTGCTGCCACCCGTGCTGTCGCTAGCCGCCAAACGCGGCATCGGTGAACCCAAATCCGATCGCACCCGCCGCTACTGGAACAGCGTCGCCGTCGCCGTGGTCCGCCGTCCGGTGCCACTGCTGATCGTCAGCCTGGCCATCCTGCTCGCCCTGTCGGCAGCCGCTGCGACCATCAAAATCAGCTACGACGACCGCAAGGGACAACCAGACACCACGGCCAGCAACCAGGGCTACCAACTTCTGGACCGCCACTTCCGCAAGGACGTCGTCATCAGCGAGTTCCTCGTCGTAGAGAACCCGACCGACATGCGGACCGGGAGGGGGCTGGCCGATCTCGACGAGATGGCCTCTCGCGTCTCCCAGATCCCCGGCGTCACCAGGGTGTCCGGAGTCACCCGCCCCACCGGGGAGCGCCTCGACCAAGCAGAACTGGCCTGGCAGAACGGCCAGATCGGCGAGAAAATGGCCGGCGCGGTCGCCGAGGGCAACTCACGCAAGGACGACCTCGCCAAACTCACCGGCGGCGCCGACCAGCTCGCCGACGGCCTCGCCCAACTCGATGGCACGGTGCGCACCGCCCTCGCGCCACTGGCCGGAATCCTCACCCAAGCTCAATCCGCGGGAACTCAGGTCAACCAGTTCCGCCCACTGCTGCAACAACTTTCCGCCACCGCCCCCGCCGTCGACCAAGCCATCCAATCCGGCCCAGGACTGCGACCGCTGGCCAACCAGGCGCAGAACGCGATCACCCAGCTCGATCCACTCGTGGGCGCGCTCAACACCTCACCGTGGTGTGCCGCCACCCCGCAGTGCGCCCAAATTCGTGACCAGGTGAAGATTTTGGTCAGCCTGCGCGACAGCGGATTCTTCGACCAGATCGCCGACCTCGGGGACCGCTACGATCCCGCGACCAATGCCACCGTTGGTGGCACCCTCTCCAACGTCCAGAACGCAGTCGCCTCGCTGGACAAGGCATTCGGAGCCCTCGGTGACCCCGCCGACCTAGCCACCAATCTCCGCCGATTGCAGGAGGGAATCGGACAGCTCGCCTCCGGCGCTCAAGCACTCGCGACCGGTGTCCGCACCCTCGCCGACAGCAACATCGAAATGCTGTCCGGTATGAGCCAGATCGCCACCCAACTACAGAATTCCTCACGCGCAGCGGCGGACTCCGACTCCTCGAGCGGTTTCTACTTGCCCGCTAATGCATTCGAGAACCGGCAATTCACCGATGTTGCCAAGCAATTCCTCTCACCGGACGGCAAGACCGCGCGGTTCATGATCGAAAGCAGCCACGACCCTTACAGCGTCGAAGCCATGGAGCTCGCCAGCCGCATCACCGACACCGCCAACACCGCACGACCCAACACGTCGCTCGCCGACGCCACCGTATCCGTCGCCGGCTTCCCCGCCGTCAACTCCGATATCCAACGATTCCTATGGGCCGACTTCGCACAACTGGCCGTCGCCACCATAATCATCGTCGGCGTCATCCTGGTCCTACTGCTGCGCGCACTCCTGGCACCGCTCTACCTCTTAGGCACCGTCGTGCTCAACTACCTCGCCTCGCTCGGCATCGGCGTTGTGGTATTCCAATGGGGACTGGGCTACGAAATCGCTTGGCCCGTACCATTACTGGCATTCATCATCCTCGTCGCCGTCGGCGCCGACTACAACATGCTGCTCGTCTCACGGCTCCGCGAAGAATCCGGGACCAACATCCGCGTCGGCGTCCTGCGCACCGTGGCAAACACCGGAGCCGTCATCACCTCAGCTGGTCTGATATTCGCCGCCAGCATGTTCGGCCTCATGGTCGGCTCAGTCGCAATCATGATCCAAGCCGGCCTCATCATCGGCTTCGGATTGCTGCTCGATACCTTCCTCGTGCGCACCCTCACCGTGCCCGCCATCGCCACACTTCTACGCGAAGCCAGCTGGTGGCCTTCCAAAGCAACGCGGACCCCAGTAGCTGACACCGCCACGCAGAAATAAGGAGCAACGCACTACTAGTGGAAGCGAGGAATGCGAGGAACGCGAGGTCCATTCGCAGACGTGATCTTTGGTTGCGGATCCGTCGTGATCTGGTGTTGCAAGCCCGTCGAGTAAGCGTCCAAACTGACATCCTGATTTCAAGGTTCCCGCTCTCGGTAAATCAAAGGCGGCCTTGACCACCAAGGTGTCTCAGTCCGCAGGCAGTCCGCAGTAGATTTTCGCGACTCCTGCGCGCGCCAACCCACCCAATGCAGCTGAGCTGGGAAAACTTACGCGGGCCAACGTACCCAACGTCATCAAAACCCCAGGTGGCGTGGTTCGGGACGAAGAGGTCGTGGGTTCGAATCCCGCCACCCCGACTCGTGTGACTATAGGTACAAGGCCCTGACTGGTTATCCGGTTCAGGGCCTTCTTCCTTTTCAGTCCGTCATTGCGTGAGAAGCTGACGCCGTGTCGACTATGCCTTCGCGCCATGTGCTGCCCATCGCCGATATCACCCGTCCCGGGTACACCCCGTACGACGCCAAAGACCCGAATGCGAAGTTCGCGCCGATCGAACCGTTGCGGCCGCCCGAAGGGGCACCGAACGTCCTCTTGGTGATGATCGACGATGCCGGCTATGGCGCATCCAGCGCATTCGGCGGTCCGTGCAACACGCCAACCCTGGAACGGCTGGCGGCCAAAGGTCTGCGCTACACCAAGTTCCACACCGCTGCGCTGTGTTCGCCGACTCGAGCGTCACTGCTGTCGGGACGCAACCACCATTCCGTGAACATGGGCGCGATCACCGAAATCGCCACCTCGGCGCCCGGAATGACGTCCGTGCGGCCCAACACCTGCGCTGCACTGCCGGAGATTCTGAAACTCAACGGCTACTCCACCGCGCAGATCGGCAAGTGCCACGAAGTCCCCGTCTGGGAGACCAGCCCAATGGGCCCATTCGACCATTGGCCCACCCCAGGTGGCGGGTTCGAGTACTTCTTCGGGTTCGTCGGTGGCGAGACGGACCAGTACTACCCGTCGTTGTACGAGAACACCACACCGGTCGAGCCATCCGGAACGCCCGAGGAGGGCTACACCCTCAACGAGGAGTTGGCCGACAAAGCCATCGCCTACCTGCGCCGGCGCGCCGCACTTACACCCGACCGTCCGTTCTTCATGTACTACGCACCCGGCGCAACCCATGCACCCCACCACGTGCCCGCCGAGTGGGCCGACCGCTACCGCGGAGTGTTCGACGACGGCTGGGACTCCTTGCGCGAGCGCACCCTGGCCCGCCAGATCGAGCGTGGCACCATCCCGGCCGGCACCGACCTCACCGCACGAAGTGAGGGCCTACCCGCGTGGGACGACATGGACGATGCGCTCAAGCCCGCACTCGTCCGCCAGGCCGAGGTCTATGCCGGGTTCATGGAGCAGACGGATTTCCACATCGGCCGCGTCGTCGACGAACTGGAAGCTCAAGGGATCCTCGATGACACCCTGATCATCCTGATCTGGGGTGACAACGGTGCCAGCGCCGAGGGAACACTCCAGGGCTCACTCAACGAGATGATCACCCTCAACGGCATGCCCGAACTCGAAACACCAGAAATGATCATCGCCGCCAAAGACCGGTTCGGGTTACCCGGCACCGCCAACCACTACGCGGCGTCCTGGGCTCACGCCCTCAATGCCCCGTTCCAATGGACCAAACAGGTCGCGTCTCACTTCGGGGGCACCCGAAATCCGATGGTGATGCACTGGCCCGCCCGAATCAAGAGCGACGGAATCCGTCACCAGTTCGGCCATGTCAACGACATCGCCGCCACCATCCTGGAGGCGGCGGGCCTGCCCGAGCCGACGATGGTCAACGGCGTACAACAGCGCCCCTACGAGGGCACCAGCCTGCTCTACACAATCGATGAGCCGGAAGCCAAGGAGCGCCACGACATCCAGTACTTCGAGATGTTCGGCAACAGAGCCATCTATCACCAAGGCTGGACCGCGGTCACGAAGCACCGAACCCCCTGGGAGACCGGCGATGTCGAGCTCGCAGCGCTCGACGACGACCGCTGGGAGCTCTATGACACCAGCACCGACTGGAGCCAAGCTCACGACCTCGCCGCCGAGCAGCCTGACAAACTCGCCGAACTGCAACGTCTCTGGCTGATCGAGGCAGTCAAGTACAACGCTGTACCCATCGATGACCGCGGCGCCGTGCGTGGCATACCCCAGGAAGCAGGCCGCCCTGAGCTGCACATCGGCACCAGTCAGCGGATGTACCCGGGGATGAGTTTCGCCGAAGCCACCACCGTCAACACCAAGAACCGGTCCTTTGCCCTCACCGCGCCGATCACCGTGCCTGACACTGGCGCCGACGGCGTGATCGTCGCGCTCGGCGGGCATACCGGCGGCTGGGCGCTCTACCTTCACGAAGGCAAACTGACCTTCTGCTACAACTTCCTCACGCTGAAATACACAACTGTGCGTAGCGCCGATGTGTTGTCTCCAGGTGAGCACGAGGTACGCATGGAGTTCGCTTACGACGGTGGAGGTGTCGGCCTCGGCGGTACGGCAACGCTTTTCGTCGACAATGCGGCCGTCGGTTCCGGTCACGTCGAACGCACAGTGCCAGCGGCATTTTCGGCCAGCGAAACGTGCACGGTGGGCGCCGACCCCGGCTCGCCCGTTTCGGAGGAGTACCCGGCCGGCAAGAATCGCTTCACCGGCGGCATCTCGTGGGTGCAGATCGACGCCGGCGACCTCGACCCCGAACACCAGGCACGTCAACGCGCGCAACAGATTCGCGTCGCTTTCGGAACCCAATAGCAGGCCAGAAGGCGTCAGTCGTGCGGGTGGCCCTTCTTGCCATGCCCCTTGCCATTGCCTTTGCCATTGCCATTGCCATGGCCGTTCCCATTGCCGATGCCGGGGCCCCGTTCCCACTGGTCCGGGGTCGGCGTCGGTGCGACAGAGGTCACCGGGGTGACGGGCGAGCGCTGCGGTGGCGGGTCGGCGATCAGCAGGATGGCGCCGAGGATCGCGGCAGCGACGACCGCCAGGCCCGCCAGCACAATCTTGACCCGCGAGCGTCGCGGTGGCAGCGGTGTCGGCAGGAGCAGCGTGGCCGGCCGGGCCGGCGAGGCTGCCCGCAGGGCAACCCGCATCTCGTCGGCGTCGGCGAAGCGGTAGGCCGGATCCTTGGCCATCGCGCGCTCCAGGACGTGAACCAGCGCCGGGTCCACGTCGGGACGCAGCATCGCGATCGGCATGGGGGCTTCGTCGACGACTGCGCGCATGGTGGCGATCGGGTTGCCCCGGTCGAAGGGCCGCCGCCCGGTCAGCGCCTCATAGCCGATGACTCCCACGGCATAAAGGTCGTCCGAGACCGACGCCGGCTGGCCGGTAATCCGTTGCGGGCTGAGGTAATCCGGTGTGCCGAACACGGTCCCGGCGTGAGTGTGGGCGGTTCCGGCGGTCTTGGCGATACCGAAGTCGGCGAGCTTGGCGATGCCGGACGTGGCGATCAGGACGTTGCCCGGCTTGATGTCGCGGTGCAGGATGCCTGCGCTGTGGGCGGCGGCCAGCGCACCCAGCAGGTCGGTCAGTACCCAGCGCACACGGTCGGTAGACAGCGGCCCGGCCGCGATCTCCTCGGCCAGGGTGGGCCCGGGCAGCCGTTCCATCACGATGTACGGCGTTCCGTTGTCGTCACCGCTGTCGTGGACCGCGACGATGTTGGGGTGGTTGAGTGCGGCAGCGGCGCGCGCTTCGTCCTCGAATCGACGACGCGTGAACTCGTCGGCGGCCAGGGCCGGATAGAGCAGCTTGATCGCGACCGGGCGGGACAGCCGGGTGTCCCAACCGTCCTGCACCTCGGCCATGCCGCCGCGGCCGAGCACGCCACGTAGCTCGTAGCGGTCGGCGAGCGCCGCCGTCATAGGTCCCCTCTCCGGTTTGCGCTTGTCTCCGAGTATTCCGCAATGCCGGTGTGCGGCATGCCGGCACCATGCCCCGGTTCTGGGTATTTCACCGACCAGGTGTGACCGAGACCCCAACCAAGCGGTTGATAGCCTCGGCCGATGGCCGCGCTGAGCTGGATCGCCGAACTGTTGCAGTTCGACCGCAGTGGTGATGACTTCTGTATTCGCGAACCGCGGCGAGGCGGTACCGAGCGACTGTTCGGCGGGCTGATCGCCGCCCAATCGCTGGGCGCGGCGGGCGCCACCGTGGATGACGGCAAGCTTCCGCAGTCGTTGCACGCCTATTTCGTCCGCGGGGGACGTTACGACGCCGACGTCGAGTTCCACGTCGACCGCATCCGTGACGGACGCGCATTCGCCACCCGGCACGTCACCGCCAGTCAGGGCGGGAAGGTGATCCTGGAGATGATCGCGTCGTTCCACCATCCCGAGCCCGGCCTCGAGTGGTCCCCCGACGCTCCGCCCAAGCTGGAGTTCGATGCGGCCGCGCCGAAGCACAACGTCCTGGATTTCGGCGACAAGTTCGATCTGCGCACCATGCCGTCCGACGATTCCGAGTTCGCGATCTCGCCGTTCTGGATCCGCGCGCAATCCGAGATCGAAGACGACGCCCTGATCCGGGCCTGCACGCTGACCTTCATGTCCGATCTCGGCCCGGTCCCCTCAGCGCTACCGCCGACGGTCCCGCTGCGGTCCGACCTCGGCTTCGCGGCCAGCCTGGACCACTCCGTCTGGTTCCACCGCCCATTTCTGCCCCACGGCTGGCACCGCTACGAACTGCAGTCGGCGAACCACAACGATTCCCGTGGCCTGGCCCGCGGCTCGCTCTACGACGCCGCGGGCGCGTTGATCGCCAGCGTCAGCCAGGAAGCGCTGTGGCGCATCCCCACGTGAGTCAAAGCCGCGACTTGACCGCCGCCGACAACCGCTTGCCGTCGGCCTTGCCCGCGGCGATCGCGGTGGCGGCCTTCATCACCTGACCCATCTGACGCACACCGGGGCGTTCGCCGATCTGCTCGGCGACCTGCGCGATGGCGGTGTCGGCGACGTCGGCCAACTCGGCGTCGGTCAGCGGCGTCGGCAGGTACTCGTCGATGACCCTGGCCTCGGCGTGCTCGTTGGCCGCCAGCTCGCCCCGGCCGTTCTGGGTGTAGATCTCGGCGGCCTCGCCGCGCTTCTTGGATTCGCGGGCCAGCACCGCGATCACCTCGGCGTCGGACAGTTCCCGGGCCTGTTTGCCCGAGACCTCCTCGCTCTGGATCGCGGCCAGCATCATGCGCAGAGTGGCGGTGCGTAGTTTGTCCTGCGACTTCATCGCGCCGGTGAGATCTGCGCGCAGCGTGTCCTTGAGCTCGGCCATGAGGTCAACCTACGCCGCGTTCAGTTCTCGCCCGCCACGAATTTCGCGTCGACCGAGGCGGAGACCTCGATATCGGCGGGTGCGAACTCCATTTCGGGCGCCCCGCCGCCGGGGGCCGCCATGGCGCGCATCATCCGCGGGGACGACGAAACCTCGGGCGCCCGCCCCAGCATGCCGGCGTCGGCGATCGCCACCGGCCGCACCGGGCCGAGGCCGATCGCATCGGCGTAGCGCTGAGCTCGGGTGACGGCGTCCTGCACGGCGCGGGTGTGCACCTGTTCCACCAACTCATCGCGATGCTTGGCGGTCAACGCCCATTCGATGCGCGACAGCGAAAACCCGCCGGTGTCGGTGACATGACCGCCGACCCATCGCGACAGCGCGGTGAAATCGCTGAACTTGACCTCGATGTCGACGCTGGCGTGGTGCACGAGCGGCAACTGCTTGCCCTCGTTGTTCCAGGGCCGGTTGGCCCAGGTGCGAACCTGGCCGGTGGACCACCAGGTGACCGGGCCGGTGTCGGGGTGGTGCAACGGAGTGATGGTGGATTTCACCGTGTCCAGAGCGCGGACGACCCGCTCGTACACCGGCTCGATCGCCGGCCCCTCGTAGCCGAGCGTGGCATGGGCCGTCGCACGTTCGGGCGGGTGAAAGGCGGAAAACGACCCGCGCACGATGATCTCGGTCGACATCCCCTCACCGTAGTTTCTGACCGGCAACTACGGTGAAACTATGACGACGGGTCGGCCGTATCTCCCTCACTTTTCGGCAGGGAACGTCATCCCGCTTCGCCCGTTGAGCCTGACCAACATCTTCAACGGCGCGGTCGCCTACGTCCGTACCAACCCGAAGGCGACGCTGGGCCTGGCGACCGTGGTTATTCTCGCGTCGCAGATCATCACGCTCGCACTGCAAGTCGGACCGCTGTCGGCACTCCGAGGATTCGACTCGACGCTGCAGGGTGAGGGTCCGTCGGCCGGGACGCTCACGGCGTTCGCCACCGGTGCGTTCGTCGGCTTCGTCGTCACGACGCTCACCTCGCTTCTGCTCAGCGGGATGCTCACGGTGGTGATCGGCCGCTCGGTGTTCGGCGGAGCCATCACCATCGGCGAAGCCTGGCGGCGGCTGCGCGGACGGTTACCGGCGCTGATCGGGTTGACGGCGTTGCAGGCCCTGGCTCTGATCGTCGTCTCCGGCGGCGTGGCGATCGTGGTTGTCGGTGCAGGCGCACTCGGCGGCGGGCTCGCGGCGTTCGCGGTCGGTATGCCACTGGTGCTGCTCGCGCTGGTCGGGGTGCTCTACGCGTCGACGGTTCTGCTGTTCGCTCCCGCGGTGATCGTGCTGGAACACCGCGGCATCGTCGGTGCGGTCAAGCGGTCATTCGCCTTGGTGAACAAGGACTTCTGGCGCGTATTCGGCATCTGGATCCTCGCCACGATCGTGGCCGCGGTGATGGCCTGGGGTGTGGGTGCGCCGTTCAACGTGGCCGGGCAGACCATGTCGATGATCGCCGAGGCTCCCACGGTGCCTGCGCTGATCCTCAGCGCCGTCGGCGCCGCGATCGGGCAGATCGTCACCGCACCGTTCAATGCGGGCGTGGTCGTCCTGCTCTACGCCGACCGGCGATTCCGGGCCGAGGCGTTCGACCTGATGCTGCAGACGGGGGCGGGTGCACCGGTGGAAACGACCGACCAACTATGGCTGCCGCGGTACGTCTGAGGTGACAGGCATCGACATCGACCGTGACGCCGCACACGACGCCGCCCAGAACGAGCTGAGCAAGCCGATCTACCCGCGGGCCTCACCGGCCGATCAGATCGGCGAATGGCTCAGGGACCTGCTGTACCGGATCACCGCCGCAGGCTCGGAGATCCCCGGTGGCTGGTTCACCATCTCGGTGCTGGCCATCCTGCTCGTGGTGGCCGTCGTGGTGACGGTACGAATCGCTCGGCGCACCATGCGTACGGCGCGCGGCACGGACCATACCCTGTTCAGCGCCGAGGAGCTCACCGCCGCACAACACCGTTCGATCGCCGAACAATATGCCGCGCAAGGTGATTGGTCGGCTGCGATTCGTCACCGGGTGCGTGCGCTGGCCCGTCACCTGGAGGAAACCGGGGTTCTCGACGCGGTCCCGGGCCGCACCGCCACCGAACTCGCCCGCGACGCCGCGGCGGCACTTCCGGGCCTGTCTGCCGAACTGTTCAGTGCGGCAACCATATTCAACGACGTTGCCTATGGCGAGCAACCGGGTACCGAATCGGCCTACCGGCAGATCGCGGCCCTCGACACTGCCGGGGCGCGATGAGAGAGCGGTTCCGCACGGCACGCTGGGTACTGCTGGCGTTGGTCCTCGTCGTCGCGGTGGCCGTCGTGACGGTGTATCTGACCGCACCGCGCCCGGGTGGGGCGATGGATCCCGAGTCGACCTCGCCGGCCGGGACGCACGCGCTGGTCAGCCTGTGGCGGGATCGGGGTGTCGAGGTGATCACCGCCGCCGATGTCGACGAAGTGAAGCGGGCCGCCCGGCCCGGCACCCTGTTGGTGGTGGCACAGACGATGTTTCTGTCCAGCGACGAGACCGTCGACCGGCTTGCCGATGCCCCCGGAGACCTGTTGCTGATCGCGCCGTCCGGCCTCACCCGGGAGAAGCTGGCCCCCAAGATCCGGCTCGGCAAGCCCACGGAGTTCGTCGGTGCCGAGCCGGACTGCGAACTGCCCGAGGCGAACCAGGCCGGATCGATACAGCTGGGCACCACCGATACCTACACTGCAGCCGACGGTGCGCCCCTGACATCGTGCTACGACGGCGCGCTGATCCGCTACCACGACGGGCAACGCACCGTCACGGTGGTCGGCAATGGCTCCTTCATGACGAACTCGGGCCTGCTCAAAGCGGGCAATGCGGCGCTGGCGATGAATCTGGCCGGCGCGGCACCACGGGTGATCTGGTATGCACCACAGCATTTCGAGGCCGAGTCGACCGGAGACGGCACGCTGTCGGAGCTGATGCCACCGCAGGTCCGGTGGATCGTCCTGCAGCTGTGCCTGGTGGTCGCGCTGGCCGCGTTGGCACAGGGGCGGCGTCTCGGTCCGCTGGTCGCCGAATCCCTGCCGGTGGTGGTCCGCGCCTCGGAAACCGTCGAGGGGCGGGGCCGGTTGTACCGCTCCCGCCGGGCGCGTGACCGGGCCGCTGACGCGTTGCGCACCGCCGCACTGGGCCGCATGTTGCCCAGGCTCGGCGCGAACTCCACTGCCGCACCGCAGGCCGTCGCCGCCGCCGTCGCCGCCCGCTGCGGCACCGACTCGAACTCGGCCGGCCACATCCTGTTCGGCCCACCGCCTACCACTGACGCCGAACTCGTCCACCTCGCCCATCAACTCGACGACATCGAAAGGCAGGTCGCGCAGTCGTGACTCAGCCCCACCCCGAATCGGATTCGGCCCGTGAAGCCCTGCTGGCCCTGCGCAATGAGATCGCCAAGGTGGTGGTCGGTCAGGATGCGGTGATCAGCGGCCTGGTGGTCGCGCTGTTGTGCCGTGGGCACGTGCTGCTGGAGGGGGTGCCCGGGGTGGCCAAGACGCTGCTGGTGCGCACCTTGGCGGCGGCCCTGCAGTTGGAATTCAAGCGCGTGCAGTTCACGCCGGACCTGATGCCCGGCGACGTCACCGGTTCCCTGGTGTACGACGCGCGCACCGCCGAGTTCGAGTTCCGTGCCGGCCCGGTATTCACCAACCTACTGCTGGCCGATGAGATCAACCGGACCCCACCGAAAACGCAGGCGGCACTTCTGGAGGCTATGGAGGAGCGCCAGGTCAGCGTCGACGGGACGCCGAGGCCACTGCCCGATCCGTTCATCGTGGCGGCCACCCAGAACCCGATCGAGTACGAGGGCACCTATCAGCTGCCCGAGGCTCAGCTGGACCGCTTCCTGCTGAAGCTCACGGTGCCGCTGCCGCCGCGGGATCAGGAGATCACGATCTTGAGCCGGCACGCCCAGGGGTTCGATCCGGGAGACCTGTCGGCCGTGCGGCCGGTGGCCGGGGCGACCGAACTCGCCGCCGGGCGCGACGCGGTCCGTCGGGTGCTGGCCGGTGACGAGGTGCTGGGCTACATCGTCGATATCGTCGGGGCTACCAGGCATTCCCCTTCGCTGCAGCTCGGGGTGTCACCGCGCGGAGCGACGGCGTTGCTGGCCACGGCACGGTCCTGGGCCTGGCTGTCCGGCCGCAACTACGTCACCCCCGACGACGTCAAGGCGATGGCCCGGTCCACGCTGCGCCACCGGGTGGCGCTGCGTCCCGAGGCCGAGCTCGAAGGCGCGACCCCCGACGGAGTACTGGACGGCATCCTGGCCGCAGTCCCGGTGCCGCGCTGATGGTTCTCACCGGCCGCGCGGGTCTGGCGGCACTGGTCTGCGTGCTGCCGATCGCGTTGGCCCCCTGGCCGGAAACGGCTTTCGCAGTGTTGGTAGTGCTGTTGGGAATCGCCGTCGTCGCTGACGTCGCACTGGCGGGGCGGATCGGTGGGCTTGCGTTGGCTCGCGGCGGTGAATCCACCGCCCGACTGGGCCAGACCGTCGACGCGATGCTCACCGTGACCAATACCGGCCGTCGGCGGGTACGCGGCGCGATCCGCGACGCCTGGCCGCCCAGTGCGTCGGCACAGCCGCGGGCACACCCGGTCAATATCGATGCCGGACAACAGGTTCCCCTGTCCACCCGACTGCACCCGGTGCGCCGTGGCGATCAGCGGTGCGAGCTGGTCACGGTGCGCTCGATCGGCCCGCTGGGACTGGCCGGGCGGCAACGCTCGCAGCGGCTGCCCGGCCAGGTGCGGGTCCTGCCGCCGTTCCTGTCCCGCAAGCACCTGCCGTCCCGACTGGCCAGGCTGCGGCAGTTGGATGGCGCGATCCCGGTGCTGATCCGCGGTCAGGGCACCGAATTCGACTCGCTGCGTGAGTATGTGGTCGGCGACGACGTCCGTTCGATCGATTGGCGCGCCACCGCCCGGCGGGCCGACGTGGTGGTGCGCACCTGGCGTCCGGAACGCGACCGGCGGGTGGTGATCGTCCTCGACACCGGACGCACCTCGGCAGGTCGGGTCGGCGTGGACCCGACCTCACTCGATCCGGTCGGGTGGCCGCGGCTGGACTGGTCGATGGACGCGGCGCTGCTGCTGGCGGCGCTGGCCGCCCGCGCCGGGGATCATGTCGATTTCCTGGCCATCGACCGGGTGGCCCGCGCCGGGGTGTGGGGCGCCTCGCGCACCGAACTGCTGGCCGCGCTCGTCACGGCGATGTCGCCATTGCAGCCTGCACTGGTGGAATCCGATGCGACCGCGATGGTTTCGGCCATGTCACGCCGGGTGCGGGGCCGGGCGTTGGTGGTGCTGCTGACCGATCTGAACGCCTCTGCGCTCGACGAGGGGCTGATGACGGTGCTGCCGCTCCTGTCAGCGCGGCATCAGGTTCTGCTGGCCGCTGTGTCCGATCCACGGGTGGACCACTTGGCGGCCGGTCGCTCCGATGCCGCTGCGGTGTACGACGCGGCGGCGGCCGAGCGGGCCCGCAACGACCGTCGGGCCATTGCGTCACGGCTGCGGGCCCACGGCGTCGACGTCGTCGATGCCCGGCCGGAGGATCTGGCGCCGGCCCTGGCCGACCGCTACCTGGCGATGAAGGCCGCGGGCAAGCTCTAACCCGTCGGTACCACGTCGGGGGCGTCTTCGAGGTCGCCGCTCTCCCCGGCCCGGACGGCCTTGCGCCCGAAGTGGAATACGTAACCGAGGAAGGCCAATTCGGCAACGATGCCGATGCCGATCCGCATCCAGGTGGGCAGCGGCGACGGGGTCACCAAAGCTTCGATCAGACCGGACAACAGAAGCACGACGGCCAGTCCGATCGCCGCGGCGACCACCGCGCGGCCCTGTTCGGCCAGCACTTGTGTGCGGGGCCGGTCGCCGGGCGCGATCACCGTCCAGCCCAACCGCATTCCGACGGCGGCGGCCAGGAACACCGCCGTCATCTCCAGCAGCCCGTGCGGGGTGATCAGGCCGAGGAACAGATCTCCCTTGCCCGTACCGAACATCAACCCGGCGATCACCCCGAGGTTCGCTGCGTTCTGGAACAACACGTACGGGATGGGCAGGCCGAGCAGGATCGCGAAGGCGATGCACTGCGCGGCCACCCAGGAGTTGTTCACCCAGACCTGTAAGGCGAACGAGCCGGCCGGGTGCTCGCTGTAGTACGACTCGAAGTCGTGGTGGACCAATTCCTCGATCTCGCTCGGGGTTCCGATGGCTGCGTGCACATCCGGGTTGCCGGCCACCCACAGCGCCAGCGCCACGGTCACGATGAAGAACGCCACTGCCGATCCCAGCCACCAGCGCCAGGACCGGTAGGCCACCACCGGGAAGGACACGGTCCAGAACCGGACGAATTCGCGCCAGAGCGGGGCGTGCGCACCGGTCACCGCGGCACGTGCCCGAGCCACCAGACCCGACAGTTGCCCCACCAGAACCGAATCGTGGGCGGCCGATCGCACCATCGACAGGTGCGTGGAGACCCGTTGATAGAGGTCGACGAGCTCGTCTACCTCGGCACCGGTCAGCCGCCTGCGCCGTTTTACCAACTGTTCCAACCGGTCCCAGGTGGGGCGATGGGCCACGACGAACGCATCGACATCCACCCGACAAAGCGTAGTCGGTAGCGTGTGTCGGTATGGTCTGGCAGCCCGCGCCGGTGGTGACCGGGGACGCCGTCGTCCTCGACGTGGCGATCGCCCAGTTGCCGGTACGCACGTTGGCCGCATTGATCGACATCGTGGTGATCGCGATCGGGTACGTGGTCGGGTTGGTTTTGTGGTCGCTGACGCTGAGCCAGCTCGACGACGCGTTGTCGGCGGCGATCCTGATCATCTTCACCGTGCTGACCCTGGTGGGTTATCCGGTGGCGATGGAGACCGCGACCCGCGGCCGGTCGCTGGGCAAGATGGCGGTGGGGCTACGGGTGGTGGCCGAGGACGGCGGTCCGGAACGCTTCCGCCAGGCCCTGTTCCGCGGATTGGCCGGGTTTGTCGAAATCTGGATGCTGACCGGCGGGCCCGCGGTGATCAGCAGCCTGGTTTCGGCCAAGGGCAAACGGCTGGGCGACATCTTCGCCGGCACCGTGGTGATCAGTGAGCGGGGACCCAGGCTGAACCCGCCGCCGGTCATGCCACCGGCGTTGGCCTGGTGGGCCGGCTCGCTGGAACTGTCGGGGCTGGGACCCGCTCAGGCCGAACTGGCCCGGCAATTCCTGTCCCGCTCGGCCCAGCTCGATCCGCCCATACGCCAGGAGATGGGGCATCGGATCTTCGGCGAAGTGGCCTCGCGCATCTCACCCCCGCCGCCGCCGGGCGCGCCGGTCGAGTACGTGCTGGCCGCAGTGTTGGCCGAACGGCACCGACGTGCACTGGCCCGGTTGTTGCCGCAGGCTCCCGTTGCGGCGCATCCGGCGCCCTATGCCCGCCCTCCCCTACCGCCTCCGACCAGCGGGTTCACCCCACCCAGCTAACGTGTGGGACATCACTGTCTCATTTTGGATATGTCATGCTAGATTTTGATTCATGACCAGTTCGGTATCGACGCACAGCGGGCCGCGTGAGCGCACCCGCCGGGCGATTCTCGATGCCGCCATGACGGTCCTGGCCGACAACCCGTCCGCCGCGCTCAGCGACATCGCCGCCGCCGCCGACGTCGGCCGCAGCACCGTGCACCGGTACTACCCCGAGCGTTCCGATCTACTGCGGGCCCTTGCCCTGCACGTGCACGAACTCAGCAACGCGGCCATCGACCGCGCCGATCCCACCCACGGACCGGCCGACGCCGCATTGCGACGCGTCGTCGAAAGCCAGCTCGACCTGGGTCCGATCGTGCTGTTCGTCTACAGCGAGCCGACGATCTTGGCCGATCGCGAGTTGGCAACCCACCTGGACACCGGCGACGAGGCGATCGTCGAAGTGCTCACCCGAGCCTCGGTGGAGCGGCCCGAATACCCCCCGGGGTGGGCCCGACGCGTGTTCTGGGCCCTGCTCGACGCCGGCTACGAAGCCGCCAAGCAGGACGGCACACCGCGCCACCAAATCGTCGACGCCATCATGACCAGCCTGACCGCGGGCACCATTCAGATCCCGCGCGGCTGACCACACTTTTCTGGAGCTCCCCCGATGTCCACCCGTCTCGACGCTTCGCCGACGGTCACCACCCCCACCCGCACCTGGGCGGCGCTGGCGGTACTGATGCTGCCGGTGTTGCTGATCGCCATCGACAACACGGTGCTGGCGTTCGCACTGCCTGCGATCGCCGAAGATTTCCGGCCCACGGCGTCCACCCAGCTGTGGATCGTCGACGTCTACTCCCTGGTGCTGGCCGCACTGCTGGTCGCCATGGGCGGGCTCGGTGACCGGTTCGGCCGGCGCCGCCTGCTGCTCATCGGCGCCACCGGTTTCGCGATCGTCTCGGTCGCAGCGGCGTTTGCGCCCAGCGCGGCCTACCTGGTTGCCGCACGTGCTGCCCTCGGCGTGTTCGGCGCGATGCTGATGCCGTCGACGCTGTCGCTGATCCGCAACATCTTCACCGAGGCCTCGTCGCGGCGACTCGCGATCGCCATCTGGGCGTCGTGCTTCACGGCGGGCTCGACGCTGGGCCCGATCGTCGGCGGCGCGCTGCTACAGCACTTCCACTGGGGCTCGGTGTTCCTCGTGGCGGTGCCGATCCTGCTGCCATTGCTGGTGCTGGGGCCCCGGCTGGTGCCCGAATCGCGTGACCCGAACCCGGGCCCGCTGGATCTGGTCAGCGTGGTGCTGTCGTTCACGGCGATGCTGCCGTTCGTGTGGGCGATCAAAACCGCCGCCCACGATGGGTTGTCAGGTTTCGCCGGGCTGGCCTTCGTCGTCGGTATCACGTCGGCGGTGCTGTTCGTGCGCCGCCAGAAGCGCAGTGCCACACCGATGCTCGACATGGGGTTGTTCTCCTACGCCCCGTTCAGCGCGTCGATCCTGGCGAACTTCCTGTCGATCGTGGGGTTGATCGGGTTCATCTTCTTCATCTCACAGCACCTGCAGCTGGTGCTCGGCCTGTCCCCACTGGCGGCGGGTCTGGTGACGCTGCCCGGCGCGGTGGTGTCGATGATCGCCGGAATCGGTGTGGTCCAGCTGGCGAAACGCTTCGCCCCGCAGACGTTGATGATCACCGGGCTGATCTTTGTCGCACTCGGTTTCCTGATGATCCTGGCGTTCCGCCACGATCTGTCGGTGGTCGCGGTGATCGTGTCCTTCATCGTGCTCGAGCTCGGCGTCGGAATTTCCCAAACGGTGTCGAACGACACCATCGTGGCCTCGGTGCCGGCCGCCAAAGCCGGTGCGGCATCGGCAGTCTCGGAGACCGCCTATGAGCTGGGCGCGGTGGTGGGCACCGCGACGCTGGGGACCATCTTCACAGCGTTCTACCGCAACAACATCCAGGTGCCGGCCGGGCTTACCCCGGCGCAGGCCACCGACGCCGGTGAAAGTATCGGCGGGGCCACCTCGGTGGCGGCCGATCTGCCCGCCAAGATCGGGGACCCGCTACTCGAAACGGCCCGCATCGCCTTCGATTCCGGTATCGCCCCGACCGCGCTGATCGCGGCGGCACTGGCGCTGGCCGCGGCGGGCATCGTGGCGACGGCGTTCCGCAGGCCGGCTCAGCCCTGACGTTCCGAGGGTTCGCCGGCCACCCGCGCCGCGAACACCCCGGCGATCGAGGTTGTGGCAATGGTGACGAGCGCGCCGAGCATCAGCGCCGCAGACTCACCAGGCGCAAGTAGGTGCTGCTCGGTGCCCAGTGTCGCCGCCGCGACCGGCACGCCGAGTTGGGCCGCGGAGAGCACCGCGAACGCCATCGGCTGTCCCCGCAGCCGGCCCACCGCGTGGGCCAGTACCGCGCCAAGGCCCAAAGCCACACCGAGCAGGACGAATTCGGGATGATCGGCCAGTTCACGGACCTGCAACGAGGCGCCCAACCAGACGAAGAACAACGGGCCGAAGAAGCCGTCGGTGATGCCGAACAGCTGCCTGGCCAACCGGCGCGGTTCACCGATCGCCGACACCGTCAGTCCGAGGGCGAAGCCGGCCAGCATGATCGAGACGTGCGTGGCGATCGCCAGTGCCGACAGTCCGAACAGGAAGATCAGGCTGAACCGAAGTTCGAGCGCCAACTCGTGCCTCGCGGAGTAGTGGTGCACGCGTCGGCGCATGCCCCGTGCATACCCGGCGCGCAGCACGAGGAACAGCACGCCCGCGCAGCCCGCGATGGCCAGCGCCCCCAGGGCCGCGCGCGGAGCCCGCTGGATGTCGATCACCAAGGGCAGCAACACGATCGATGCGGTATCGGCGATGGCGATCTGGGCGGTGACGGACAGCACGTGCGGGCCTTGCAGGCGCAGGCCGTCGAGCACAGGTAGGGCCAGCGCAGCCGACGACGATGCCATCACCACGGCGTACAGCGCCGCATGCCCGGTCCCGAACACGTGCGCGATCACGACGCCGAGCACCGCGGCCACCGCACCCACGAAGACCGCCCGCAACAGCGCCTTGGGGATGGCGGTATGCAGCGCGGTGTCGCGCACCGGGACGTGGGTGCCGACGACGAACATCACCAACGCGAAACCGATGTTGGCCAGCAGCGTGAATATCGGGTCGTTGTGATCGACGATGCCGAATCCGGTTCTGCCGACCACGATCCCCGCGAGCAGCTGGCCGATGACCACCGGGATGCGCAGTCGCGGCACGGCGGCCAGCGCCGGTCCGGTCAGGCCGATGACCGCGATCAGGGCCAGCGTGTCGAACCCGAACCCGGCCATCGGCACAGATTAAGCGCTGATCCAATTCCCGTGGAACCCGTAGGGCACGCGTTGCGGCAGTTTGACGGTGGCGACGGGTTTTCCGCCGAAGTCCGACGCGTCCAGGATCACCAGGTCACTGCCGTCGCGCTCGGG
This sequence comes from Mycolicibacterium alvei, assembly GCF_010727325.1. Taxonomy (NCBI): domain Bacteria; kingdom Bacillati; phylum Actinomycetota; class Actinomycetes; order Mycobacteriales; family Mycobacteriaceae; genus Mycobacterium; species Mycolicibacterium alvei. Next base: position 4,154,461 of record NZ_AP022565.1, on the reverse strand, counting down.
GTCATAGACGTAGCCGAGGTACCACCCGTTGCTCTCGTCGGCCGGCCCCGCCCCTGGGACGAACACCGCTTCGCCAGGTCCGCCGGACTCGAGTTCGTGGCGTACACCGGCACCGGTGGTCAGGTCGTAGCGGATCCAGGCATTACCCGCCACGGACACCGAATACCGGGCGGGCAGGCCGGCCAAGCGGTCATCGATGCGCGGGAACTCCACTCCGGCGTCGTCGAGCTGGCGTTCGCGGACAGTCCCGGCCGCCAGGTCGATGCGCCATTCCCACAGCACGCCGTCGACGTCGAACCCACCGTCGTTGCGCCACAGCTCGGGATAGCGAACCGCCTGCAGCACAATCGAATCACCGTCTTCGTGCGCGTTGGCCACGTGGAACACGTAGCACGGGTCGACGTCGAACCAGCGGATCGGTGCGTCGGGATGGTCACGACGCAGCACGCCGAACCGGGCGCCATACGTGTCGCTCCAGCGGTAGGGCATGTCTCCATCGCCCTTGATCGCCACGTCGAGGTCGAACACCACCGGCAGATCCATGAAGATGACATGACCCGCGGTCATCGCGAAGTCATGCATCATGGTGTGCGCCTTGACATCTACTGAACGGTTGATGATCAGATCGCCGCCGGCATCGGCGCGGTGGTAGGTCACGTAGGGCTCGAAGATGCTGCCGTACCCGAAGAAGTGCAACTCGCCGGTGGTCGGGCAGATCTTGGGATGCGCGGTCATCGAGTCGACCAGCTTGCCGCCGAAGTCATAGGCGCCCACGGTTTCCAGATCGTTGGTGATCTCGTAGGGCAGTGAGGATTCCACCAGCGCAAGGGTCTTGCCCGCGTGATTGACCACATGTGTGTTGGCGACGGCCGCGCGCAGGTTGCGGGTGCCGTCGGCGTTGTAGAGCGGGAAGTCCTCGATGAAGCTGTCGGTACGCACCCAGCGATTGCGGTACCACTTGGCCGCACCGCCTTCGATGCGCACGCCGTGGATCATGCCGTCGCCGGTGAACCAGTGCGCTCCTGCCTGGCGTGGGTTGGGCCCGTTGCGCAGGTACCAGCCGTCGAGTTCGGCGGGAATGGCGCCCTCGACGGGCAGGTCGGATGCGGTGAGTTCGTCGGCGACGGGCGAATAGTTTCCGCGTCGGAAGAAGTCCGTTTCGCCGATCGGCAGGGCTGAAGTCATAACCCACGGTGACATTCCACAAGTGACATGTCAATAGTGGAGGTTAAGATGACGCCATGAGTCTGCGCATGGCGGCACTTGGCCTGTTGGCACAACACCCCGGCAGCGGGTATGACCTGCTCAAACGCTTCGAGAAGTCGATGGCCAACGTCTGGCCCGCCACCCAGAGCCAGTTGTACGGCGAGCTCAACAAACTGGCCGCCGCCCACCTGATCGAGGTAACGGCGATCGGCCCGCGCGGGCGCAAGGAGTACCGCGTCACCCCGGATGGTCGCGCCGAGTTGGTGCGCTGGATCGCCAACCCGCAGGACGATCCACCCGACCGCAGTGCCGAGCTACTCCGCGTGTTCCTGCTCGGCGAAGTACCCCGCGACCAGGCCCGCGAGCATCTTGCGACGCTGGCCGCCGACGCCGAATCGGAGGTGGCGCGGCTCAAAGAGCTGGAGGCATCGATCCGCTGGGGCGACACCGACGAGGACCTCTACGCGCACGCCGCCCTGGAGTACGGCCTGCGCGCCAACGCCATGCGTGCCGAGTGGGCGCACTGGCTCGGGAAAACTATCGACAACCGATAGATGTCGATATATCGTTGACGCATCGGAAGCATGTCGCTTCCCCACCGACAACGAAGGACTCCTCTCATGACCAATCAATTCACCCCGCCCGGCTTCGGCTTCGTCCCGTTCGGTCCGCACGAGGCCCGCGAGATGTTCCGGCAAGCCCGCACCGCCCGTCGCGACCTGCGCGATCAGATGCGAGCCCAGGCCCAGTCCGCGTGTGAACAGGGCGTCGACCCGACCTGCCAGACCGGGTTCGGCGGACCGGGCTTCGGCCCAGGATTCGGCCCCAATTTCCGCCCTGGGCGAGGAATGGGTTTCGGCTTCGGAAACCTCGGCGGCCCCCGGGCTCGCGGCGGACGACGCGGCCGCCGCGGTGATGTGCGCGCCGCCATCCTGACGCTGCTGGCCGAACGCCCCATGCACGGCTACGAGATGACACAGGAGATCGCCACCCGCAGCAACAACCTGTGGAAGCCCAGCCCGGGCTCGGTATATCCGACCCTGCAACTGCTGGTCGACGAAGGGCTGATCACTCCAACCGAAACCGAAGGCAGCAAAAAGACTTTCGAGCTGACCAAGGAAGGTCGGGAGGCCGCCGCTCAGATCGACACCCCGCCGTGGGCGCAGATCATCGCAGACCAGGAAGACGAGACTCCGGGTCACCAGAACCTGCACGGCGCAGCCGCCCAGCTGATGGCCGCCGTCGGTCAGTCAGCCTTCGCCGCCGACGAGGCGCAACAACAGCGCATCCTCGACATCGTCAACAACGCCCGCCGCGAGATCTACCAGGTCCTGGGCGAGGAGTAACAGCCCGTAGGCTGCCGTTGTGAACAGCTTCGTCACGATGCTCGCGCCGGCGGTCGTCGCCGTCCTGACTGCGGCCGCTGCGGTCATCGGAATCCAGTTCCGAGATGTCGACGCCTATGAGCGCCGGCGCGGGATCTGGCAGTGGCTTCTGGTCCTGCTCGCCGCCGCCGCGACGATGGGGGCCGTCGGCTCGGCATCCGGTGTCGGTTCCGGGGACCGGTGGGAAGCCCTCATCATGGCGGTGGTCGGCGTGGCTGCCGTCATCGTCGCCCATGTGATGTGGCGGCGACGCGTCCCCGATGCCGAGCCCCGCAACATTGCGATCGCGACGGCTGCCGCCGCGTGCGCGGTCCTGGTGATCGTGGGAGTGACCGCACTGACCTACACCGGGAACAAGGGCTGCCGGCAGGCCCAACTACTGGTGGACTACACCCGCGCGAGCACCGGCGCGGTAATGCCCGCGTTCGACGCCAATCAGGGGCCGACGGTGGCGGACTTCGAGAACTGGTCGAAACTCATCCGCGAGGCGGCCGACCAGGTGACCGACGGCAAGACCGCGCCGCACGCCCATCGGATGGGCGAGCTGGCCGGGCAGATCACCGACGCAGTCCGCAAGAAAGACAAGGCCACGCACGCAGTTCTCGGCGCGCAGTACTACGACGAGTTCAACGCGATCGTCGCGAAGTGCCAGCGGTAGTAGGTCAGTCGATCTCGACCCAGTCCAGGGTGCGCGAAACTGCTTTGCGCCACCCGGCGTAACCCCCTGAGCGCTGCTCGTCATCCCACTGCGGGCTCCAGCGCTGGCCTTCCTGCCAGTTGGCCCGGAGGTCGTCGGGGCTCTCCCAGAACCCCACCGCGAGCCCCGCCGCATATGCCGCACCCAGCGCCGTGGTCTCGGCCACCACGGGTTTGACCACATCGACCCCCAGCACGTCGGCCTGGATCTGCATGCACAGCCCATTGGCGGTGATTCCGCCGTCCACCTTCAGAACCTCAAGGTGCACACCGGAATCGGCTTCCATGGCCTCCACCACGTCGCGGCTCTGGTAACAGATCGCCTCCAGGGTGGCCCGAGCCAGATGTGCATTGGTATTGAAGCGGGACAGCCCGACGATGACACCCCGGGCGTCCGAACGCCAGTAGGGTGCGAACAGCCCGGAGAACGCGGGCACGAAGTAGACGCCGCCGTTGTCGGCCACCTGCCGGGCCAGTGCCTCGCTCTGGGCCGCACCGCTGATGATGCCCAGCTGATCGCGCAGCCACTGCACCGCCGAACCGGTCACGGCGATCGAGCCTTCAAGGGCATAAACGGGGTTCGAGTCGCCGAACTGGTAGCACACCGTGGTGAGCAGTCCGTTGTCCGAGCGCACGATCTTCTCGCCGGTGTTGAGCAGGAGGAAATTGCCTGTGCCGTAGGTATTCTTGGCCTCGCCGGGTTCCAGGCACACCTGGCCCACCATGGCGGCCTGCTGGTCACCGAGGATTCCGGTCACCGGCACCTGCCCGGCCAGCGGCCCGTCGTCGCGGGTGATGCCGAACGAGGCCGGATAGGACGACGGCTTGATCTCGGGCAGCATCTGCCGTGGAATCGAGAAGAACGACAGCAGCTCGTCGTCCCAGTCCAGCGTTTCCAGGTTCATCAGCATGGTGCGGCTGGCGTTGGTGACGTCGGTGACGTGCACACCGCCGCGATAACCACCGGTGAGGTTCCAGGTCACCCAGGTGTCGGGCGTGCCGAAGATCGCGTCACCGTTCTCCGCATCGCGTCGGACTCCGTCGACGTTGTCGAGGATCCACTGGATCTTGCCGCCCGAGAAGTAGGTCGCGGGCGGCAGCCCGGCCTTACGGCGAATCACGTCGCCACGGCCGTCACGGTCCAGCGCGGCGGCGATGCGGTCGGTGCGGGTGTCCTGCCAGACGATGGCGTTGTGGTACGGACGGCCCGTGTGGCGGTTCCAGACCAGCGTGGTCTCCCGCTGGTTGGTGATACCCAGCGCGGCAAGGTCTCCGGCCACCAGGTCGGTCTTGTTCAAGGCGGTCATGACGGCCGCGGAGGTACGTTCCCAGATCTCGACCGGATTGTGTTCCACCCACCCCGCTTTGGGCAGGATCTGCTGATGTTCGAGCTGGTGGCGCCCCACTTCGGTGCCACCGTGATCGAAAATCATGCATCGGGTGCTGGTGGTGCCCTGGTCGATTGCAGCTACGAAGTCGGCCGGCATTGATACATCATGGCGTACATGAGTATCGATCGGATGCCCCGCGGCGGACCGAACGCATCGTGTCTGGACCGACTGCTGGAAACAGATCGGCAGGAATACCTGGACCGCGACGGCGCGCTGGACTGGGCCGGCCGGTTCTTCAAGAGCCATCAGCGGTTTGCCGCGATCGCGCTCGATCTGGTTGCCGACGTGCCCGATCCGCGGATTCTCGAATTGGGCGCCGGGCAGGGCGGAGTGTCGCTCCAGCTGCTGACCGACCATCCTTCCGCGCATGTCACCGTCACCGACCTCCACCCGGAATCGGTCGACCGCATCGCCGCGAGTGACCTCGGCAGTCATCCCCGCGCCGAGGTCCGCCAGATGGACGCCACCGAGATCGACGCCACCGACGGCAGTTACGACCTCGCCGTGTTCGCCTTGTCGTTCCACCATCTGCCCCCGTCGCAGGCCGCGCGGGTGTTCGCCGAGGGCACCCGCGTTGCCAAGACGCTGCTGATCATCGATCTGCCGCGACCGCCCGCCCCGCTGCACGTGTTGCGCCTGGCGACGATGCTGCCCCTGGCCGCAGTGCTGCCGTTCGTGCACGACGGGATCATCAGCTCGCTGCACAGCTACAGTCCCTCGGCGCTGCGTGCGCTGGCCGCGCAAGCCGATGTCTCGGTGGAGTTGAGCGGTGGCCTGCTCAGCCCGCAGATCGTCGTCGCCCGCGCGGCCTCGTCGTAACGTGTAGCACCCAGGCGAACGGCAGCGTGGCCACCAACGTCACGAGGAACAACACGGTCGCCGAACCGGTGTACACGTGCCAGCCCAGTACGAACTCCATGACCAGGTCCATAGCGACCACGTGCAACAGGAATATCTCGTAGGAGATCTCGCCCAACCACACCATGGGCCGGCTGCCCATCACCCGCGCGTAGCGCCCGTCGTCGCCCAGTGCCAGCGGAGCCACCACGAGTGTCGCGATGAGCACGTAGAACATCGTCTTGGCCACGTCCTCACTCAGGCCGAGGGTGAGCGCCGTCGTCGTGCCCGCGATCGGGGTCGAGACCACCAGATAGCAGGCCAGCGCCAGGGGCAACGTCGCCATCGCGTAGCAGCGCACACCCATCGTCGCCAGCACCGCCAGCATCATCCCCCCGACGAACCACACCAGGTAGTGCGGCAGCCACGCCCCGCCGCCCACCGGCAGCCAGTCGGTGTTGTGCAGCAACACCAGCCAGAGCGGGCTCAGCGCACCCAGCACCGCCAACCCGACCAGCAGCAGCACCGGCCGAAACCGCTTGCGACATAAAACCACCAGCAACAGATACGCCAGCAGCGGCAACACCGCGTAGAACGCAACCTCGACCGCCAGGCTCCACATCTGGCTCAGGCCCTGGTGCAGATAGGTGGTGAAGTAGTCGTCGCTGTAGATCTGGGTCAGCGTCAGATTGCGTAACAGGCCCGCCCAGGTGTGCCCGGGATTCGGTTGCACGGGCCGAAGTTCGTAGATGCCGTAGACGATCAGGACGGTGACGACATACGCGGGCATGATGCGGCGGAACCGATTTCGCGCATAGCGACGGGTGCTCGGCGCATCGGCCGCTGCGGCGGCGGCCTGCACCCACGGACGGAACAACAGCAACCCCGAGAGCACGAAGAAAATCGCCACCCCGACCTCGAGGCGGGCGCCGATCAGACCCAGATATCCCTGCGACAGCAGGCCGGTGCCGTACGCCGCGTGGGTTCCCATGACGGTCAGCGCGGCCACCGCGCGCACCCCGGTCAACGCGGCGACGCGATCCGCATGCGAGACCTGTTCGAGCCCGCCCTGATCGTCGTCGCCCGGTGAGGTCATTTGGCCATTCTGCTGCGCGCACCGCTGTTCGCGTTGTTGCATCGCGGGGTGGGTGATGAGGTCAGCAGTACCGAGTTCAGCCGCGCGCACCGGCAGGAGTACCGACGCAAGGTACAGCTGTGCCTGGACGTATTCGAAACCATGCTGGCGCAGTCCAGTTTCGAGTTCGAGCGTCCGCTCACCGGCATGGAGATCGAGTGCAACCTCGTCGACAACGAGTACCAGCCGGCAATGACCAACCAGGAGGTGCTCGCCTCCATCGCCGACCCGGCCTACCAGACCGAATTGGGCGCCTACAACATCGAATTCAATGTCCCACCACGCGCGCTGCCCGGCCGGGCCGCACTGGATCTGGAGCACGAGGTGCGGCGCAGCCTCAATGCCGCGGAGATCAAGGCCAACGAGGACGGTGCGCACATCGTGATGGTGGGCATCCTGCCGACCCTGATGCCCGAGCACCTTTCGGACGGCTGGATGAGCAAGTCGACGCGATATCAGGCCCTCAACGAATCGATCTTCACGGCCCGCGGCGAGGACATGCCCATCGACATCTCCGGACCGGAACGGCTCAGCCTGCAATCGGCATCCATCGCACCGGAGTCCGCGTGCACCAGCATGCAACTGCACCTGCAGGTGTCCCCGGCCGATTTCGCCCGCAACTGGAATGCCGCCCAGATACTCGCCGGGCCCCAGCTCGCGGTGGGCGCCAACTCGCCGTATTTCTTCGGCCATCAACTGTGGGCCGAGACCCGCATCGAGCTGTTCACCCAGTCCACCGACACCCGTCCCGACGAGCTCAAGGCGCAGGGCGTACGGCCGCGGGTCTGGTTCGGCGAACGGTGGATCACCTCGATCTTCGACCTGTTCGAAGAGAACGTGCGCTACTTCCCGTCGCTGCTGCCCGAGCTGTCCGACGAGGACCCGGTGGCCGAACTCGCCGCGGGCCGGGCTCCTCAACTGGCCGAGCTGCGGCTGCACAACGGAACCATCTACCGGTGGAACCGCCCGGTCTACGACGTGCTGAACGGTGTCCCCCACCTGCGCGTCGAGAACCGCGTCCTGCCTGCCGGCCCGAGCGTCGTCGACATGCTGGCCAATGCGGCGTTCTACTACGGTCTGCTGCGGACGCTGTCCGAGGAGGACCGGCCGTTGTGGACCAAGATGACCTTCGCCGCGGCCCACCACAACTTCGTCGAGGGTGCCAAGCACGGGCTCGACGCCAGGTTGTACTGGCCCGGTCTGGGCGAGGTGACGCCCGATGAGTTGGTGCTGCGCAGGCTGCTGCCGATGGCCCACGACGGGCTGCGCCGTTGGGGTGTGGCCGGGGAGGTGTGCGATCGCTATCTCGGGGTCATCGAAGGCCGTGCCAAGACCGGCCGGACCGGGTCGACCTGGCAGGTCGCGACGGTGCAGAAACTTCAGTCACAGGGGTTGAACCGGCCCGAGGCGCTGGCCGAGATGCTACGGCGATATGTGCAGCGGATGCACAGCAACGAGCCGGTCCACACCTGGGATTGAGACGCGTACGTTGGGATCATGACATCTGATCAGGTCTTGGACTGGGATGGCGCTTACAGGGGCGAAGCAGGTTTCGAGGCCACGCCGCCGTGGAACATCGGTGAGCCACAACCCGAGCTCGCCGCGCTGCACCGGGCCGGGAAGTTCGAGAGCGATGTCCTCGATGCGGGCTGCGGCCATGCCGAGTTGTCACTGACGCTGGCGTCCGACGGCTATACCGTCGTCGGGCTGGATCTGAGCCCGACAGCGATCGCCGCGGCCAACAGCGCCGCGCAGGTACGCGGGTTGTCGACGGCCAGTTTCGCCCAGGCGGACATCACGTCGTTCACGGGCTACGACAGCCGGTTCAACACCGTGGTCGATTCGACCCTGTTCCACTCGCTGCCGGTCGAAGGACGCGACGGGTACCTGCAATCCATCCACCGCGCCTCGGCGCCGGGGGCACACCTGTACGTGTTGGTGTTCGCCAAGGGTGCGTTCCCCGCCGAGGTGGAGACCAAACCCAACGAGGTGTCCGAAGACGAGCTGCGCGATGCAGTGTCGAAGTACTGGGTGGTCGACGAGATCCGGCCGGCCTTCATCCATGCCAACGGCATGGCGCTGCCCACCGACGCTCCGTTCGAATTGCCGCCGCACGACCGTGACGAGAAGGGCCGGATCAAGTTCCCGGCCTTCCTGCTGACTGCGCACAAGGCCTGACCTACCCGTCTAAAACGGTGGGTCGTCCGGTTCCGGCGGCGGTGGTGGTGGCGGTTCCCAATCCGGGGGTAGCTCTTCGGGTTCGAAGGGGTCGTTGATCGAGGCGCAGTACGGACTGACGCTGAGCTCATTGCCCTTGAACAGCTTCAGGGTGGCCCGCATCCGATTCCGGTTGCGGCGCCGGCCAAGCTCTTTACGCCGGGCCTTCTGGGTGTAGCGGTAGCTCTCATTGACCGGCCGCAGCCGCCGGTTCTTGGCCCGGGCCCGCTCGACGCGCGCCGCCCGGCTCAGCTTCGGCGGGCGCACCGGGGCGGGCTGCGCGCACGGAGCCGGGGCGAAGCTGTTGAACAGATCGGCCCCACCCGGGGTGGTGCGATAGGTCTTGCCCGTCGGAGACGTCCACACCACGCTGCCGTCGGGGTGCTGCTCATCGTGCCAGTCGCCAAAGGTCTTGAGCCGGTGATGGAAACGGCACAAGCACTTCAGGTTGGCCGATACCGTCAGCCCTCCGCGGGCCGGATTGTTGTGGTCGAACGGGACCGTATGGTCGATGTCGCAGTCTTCAGCCGGATGCTCGCAGCCCGGGAACCGGCAAGTCAGGTCGCGGCACCGGACCCAGCGCTGAACCGACACCGTCGGTTGGTAACGGAGCGCGGCGGCAGCATCCACCTCCGGTTCGGTCACCAGCCGCATCGTGGCCTCGGCCGCCAGTTCACGGATCTGCTCGGCATCGACCACTCCGTAGCCAAAGACATAACCCGGCGTCGTCCCGGCGCCCACCACCGTGTCACGCTCGGCGATCACGTTGACCACCACCGGCAGCGTTGACGATTCTGATGGCGTGGCCGAGCGGGTAGGGCACTCGGCGTGGCCGCATTCGCACAACAGCTCTCGGCCCTCGGCCAGGGCTTCGATTGCATCCGAGCGACGTTGGTCGGTGCTGCGCGGATCTTTCGCGCATGGCCTGGCCGACATTTCGGAAAGCTTTACGTCAAAGGTCAATCCGGCGCGAGTCGTGACGACGGCCTCGATCTTGGCGGTGCCATCACCTAGCGGCTTGACCTTGACCCGGCGGCGGTCGGTCGCACGTTCCCGTTCAGCGATCGCGGCCGGATCCAACAGCTTCACCTTGGCGTCAACCGTGGTGGTGATACGACCGTCGGACCAGCACTGCCACCCACCGACTTGCTCAGCCAGCTCCGCATCGATCTGGGCCATCGCCTTCGCCGTGACGAACCGGGTGCGTGCGATCACGATTTGCACTGTGCGCCAGTCGGTCCGGCCCTCGGCCAGCAGCGCGCCCAATCGAGGCAGCGAATCCCGCAGCGCCTCGGCTTGGGTGACCAGCCTGCTGGCCGCAGCTGCGGTCAGGTTCAACGACGCACCCACCTCAGCACTGGCCCGGGCGAACCCCGTGACGATCATGTAGTTCGGGTGAACCCCCTCGACATTGAGTTCAGCCGTCCGCTGCGCCAGCAAGGCCGCCACCGCTGCCATCCGAGCGGCGATCAGCCGGGCCTCGACACGGGAGCCGTCGGTGAGGGCATCAACGAGTCGGGCCGGTGCTGCCGGATCGAACTCGATGTCGAACATGTGTTCGATTATGCCATGGGGCACCGACAGATGATGGCGGAATCACGTTGGCCACCCAACACGCAGCCCGCAATAGTTAAACAAATGCTTGACTATCCCGTCACTGAGGTGAATGGTTAATCATGTGCTTAACCATTCGGAGTCCGACGCCGGTCACGTCTTTCACGCCCTCGCCGACCCGACCCGTCGCGCGATCGTGGAACGGCTGGTCCGCGGCCCGGCTCCGGTCAAGGCGCTGGCCGAACCGCTCGCGATGTCCCTGCCTGCCGTGATGCAGCACCTGAAAGTGCTGGAAGAGGCGGGCGTCATCGTCACCGAGAAGGTCGGCCGAGTCCGCAGCTGTCGGATCGAACCTAAGGCGCTGCGGGACGCCGAACGCTGGCTCAGCGGTCAACGGACGGTTTGGGAACGGCAGCTTGATCAACTCGACGACTACCTGAAGGGAACATGATCATGGCGGTAACGCACTCGACGTTCACCCTGGAACGCCACTATCCGGTCTCGGTCGAGCGAGTATTCGAAGCATGGGCAGATCCGGAGGCACGCCGGCGATGGATGGCTCAGGGAGCAGAGCACTCTCAGGACTTCGTGGTGGGCGGCCACGAGACGGTCAAAGGGGTCGATGGACAGGGCCGCCCGCTGACCTACGAGGCGCAGTATGCCGAGATCGTCACCAACGAAAGAATCCTCATGACGTCCACTTTGCGCACCGGAGAACAGTTGTCGACTGTCTCGGTCACCAGTGTCGAATTCCAAGCCGAGGATGCAGGCACCCTGCTGGTGTTGACCGAGCACGGCATGTATCTCCCCGGCCAGGAACAACCCGCTTGGCGTGAGCAGGGAACCGCACGGCAATTGGACACCCTGGCCGCAGAATTCTGAGCACGGCGCACGGCGTCAGTGGTCTCGATGAGCGGCGTCGAACACGTAGGTCGAGGAGCCGCGGGGAATCGACTCGGCACGACAGCTAGGGCACGTCCCGCAACACCGAGGCGAACTGCTCCAGATCCTCGGCTGTCGTGTCGACATGCGGCGAGACCCGCAGCACCGGCTTGGTCATCTCGAACGGAGCCCGCGCGAGTTCGCATGCAGTGGTGACGATTCCGCGTTCGGCGATCAACCAGGCCCGCACCGCGGTCGGATCGGCCCCATCGGTCGGTTCGAGCGTGGTGATCGCGGTGGGTTCATCGACGGGTTCCACCACCCGCCATCCCGGCACCCCGGCCAACACCTGCCGCGCCGTGCGACCCATCTCGGCAAGGCGGCCCCGGACGATCTCCGGTCCGGCCGCCAGGTGTTCTCCCAGAGCAACCGAGTATCCGATGCGCGTCGCGGCGTTGTGCTCACCGTGTTCGAAGCTCTGCAGCACCGTCATGGGCACATCCCAGGACGCGGGCGGGAAACGTCGCTGCAGCCGGGAGGCCAGTGCCGGCGCCACTGCGAGGAACCCGACCCCGCGGGGCCCGGCCAGCCATTTGCGCGACGACGAGTAGATCGCATCGGTACCGACGTTGCAGTCCAGATGCCCGAACGCCTGCGCGGCATCCACCACGATCGGGACGCCCGCCGCGCGACACACCCCAACCATCTCGGCCAGCGGCTGGGCCACCCCGCGATGGCTCGCCAGCGCCGTGAAGTGCACCAGCGCCGGTGGATCGGCGGCCAACACGCGGGCGGCCTCCTCGACGGCGACCCGGCCATCCCCATCGACGGGTAGAGCGCGCACCTGAAAACCGTTGGCGGCCATGACCGCGAGATTCGGCCCGAATTCGCCGGGCAGGCACGCGAGTGTGCGTTCCCCGGTCCAACTACCCAGCAACAGATCCAGGGAATGGTTGGAGCCTGACGTGTAGACCACATCGCCGGCGTCGAGTCCGGTCAGCACGCCGATCGCGGCCCGGCCCGCTGCGAGCACAGGTGCGGCTGCCTCGGCGGCCACGTAGCCGCCCACTTCGGCCTCGTGACGCGCGTGTGCGGCGACGGCGTCGATCACCGCGAGGCTCTGCCGCGAACACGCGCCACTGTCGAAGTGCAGGCCGGCGACTTTGGGGCGGGCGTCGGCCCACTGCTGCGCGAGGCTCATTTCACCGCCAGAGACAGGCCGAAGTCACCGGCGTCATCGGTCCACCAATGGGTCTGCTGCAGACCGGCGTTCGCCAGTTCACCAGCCACCCCGTCAGCCCGGAACTTGCAGGACACCTCGGTCAGCATCTCCTCACCGGCGTCGAACTCCACGTCGAGACCCAGCGCAGCCACACGCACCTGCTGCGGCGCCTTCGCCCGCAGCCACATCTCGATGCGCTCCTCATCGGCATTCCATTTCGCCACATGCTCGAAGGCATCGAGATCGAAGTCGGCGTCGAGTTCACGGTTCACCACCGACAGCACATTGCGGTTGAACGCCGCGGTGACACCGGCACTGTCGTCGTAGGCGCGGACCAGCCGGTCGGGGTCCTTGACCAGATCGGTACCCAACAGCACGCTGTCGCCGGGCTGCAGGGTATCGGCCAGGGACGCCAGGAACTCCGCCCGCGGACCTGGCGTCAGATTGCCGATCGTCGAACCGAGGAACGCCACCAGGCGTCGCCCCACCGCCGGGATCTTGCCCAGATGCTCCTCGAAATCACCACAGACCGCCTCGATCTCGACGCCCGGATACTCCTGGCCGATGGCATCACCCGCGGCGCGCAGCACTCCGGCGTCGACGTCGAACGGAATGAACCGCCGCAACCGTCCGCCGTCGCGCATAGCGTCGAGCAACATCCGCGTCTTCTCCGACGTGCCGCTGCCCAGCTCGACGAGGGTGTCGGCACCGGCGGCCGCAGCGATCTCCGGCGAGCGGTCCCGCAGGATCTGCGCCTCGGTCCGGGTCGGATAGTACTCGGGTAGCCGGGTGATCTGGTCGAACAGATCGCTGCCGACGGAATCGTAAAACCACTTGGGCGGCAGCATCTTCGGAGACTCAGCCAGTCCCCCACGTACATCGCGACGCAGTGCGGTGGCGGCGGAATCGGCCGCCAGATAGTTCGACAGGGTGAGCGTCATACCGAACCTTTCAGTGGGGTGAGCTCGACATGAGAGTCAGAGACGTGCACCAGATGGCGGTCCGGGATGTCGGACCAGCCGGGATCGTCGTCGTAGGGTTCACTGGCGAGCACGACGCCATCCGGCAACCGCAGCATCGACAAGGTGTCTCCCCAGGTCGTGGCGACCATACGAGAACCGTTGGCAGCCAAGATGTTCAGCCGGGCATTCGGATCCAGCGCGCCGACCGCGGCCACCGTCTGCCCCAGAGCATCCAGACCCCGCTCGAAGATCAACGCGGCCAACTGCGCGCTGTCCACGGTGGACTCAGCGACCCCGGTCAACGGCAGCACCGCGCGATCCACCACCCCGTTGTGCGACAGCAGCCACCGACCGTCGGTGAACGGCGCCGACGCCGAGGGTTCGATCGGCATGCCGATGGTCGCCGAGCGCACCGCAGCGATCACGCACCCACTGCTCAACGCCGGTGCGACCGAGGCGAAGGAGGCATCACCCCACAACGGCTTGTCGCTGCGCCACCGGCGGGGCACTCCGTCGTCGAAAAATCCTGCGCCCCAACCGTCGGCATTCATCAACCCGTGCTTCTGGCGCCGTGGCGCATACGACTGCACCAGCAGCCCCTGCGGCGGATCCAACACCAGCGCGGCCACCGACCGCGGCGCGCCCAACCACCCGATGTGCCGGCACATCAGGGGGCATCCCAGGCCAGGCGCACACCCGAGAAGATCTGGCGCCGGATCGGATGGTCCCAGTTGCGGAAGCTCGGCCGCAGGATATCGGCGGACACTGCCCACGACCCACCGCGCAAGACCCGATAGTCGCCTTCGAAGAAGGGCTCGGTGTAACGGTCGTAGACCATCGGGGTGAAGCCGGGCCAGGGCCGCAGCGTCGACGTGGTCCATTCCCAGACATCACCCAACATCTGCTCGACGCCATAGGCCGATGCGCCGGCCGGGTAGGCACCCACCGGTGCGGGCCGACGTGCCTCGCCTCCGAGGTTGGCCAGCACTTCGGTGGGTTCGCAAGCACCCCAGGGGAATCGACGACGGGCCCCGGCCACCGGATCCCACGCGCAGGCCTTCTCCCACTCGATCTCGGTGGGCAGCCGGGCTCCTGACCACGCCGCGTAGGCCTCGGCTTCGAAGAACGTGACGTGCTGGACCGGTTCGTCTGCCGGGATGGTCTCGACGTGGCCGAACCGGGTGCGGGTGCCGTCCCGGCCCCAGAACTCGGGCGCCGTCAGACCCGCCTCCTGGCGGTGGGCCCAGCCGCGCGAAGACCACCAACGAGACTGCCGATAGCCGCCGTCGTCGATGAACTCGCGCCACTCGGCATTGGTGACCGGCACCCGCCCGATGCGAAAGTCCGCGACGTCCACCTCGTGCGCCGGACGCTCGTTGTCGAGCGAATGCGGTTCGGTGAGTTCGTCGACCCCGAGCACAAACGGCCCGCCCGGAATCAGAACCGAGGTACCGGCCACGCCGGATCGCGCGGCAGGCAAGGCGGTTCCGGTGCCGAGCAGCGGCGGTCCGGACCGCAGGTTCAGCGCCTGCAACATCGTCTCGTCGTGCTGGTTCTCGTGGCTGATCACCAGGCCGAAGTTGAACGCGGAATCGTCGGCATCGAGGACGTCCAGGGCATCCAGTGCCTTGGATCGCACCGTCGCACAATAGGTTCGCGCGTCCGCCGGAGGCAGCAGTGGCAGGTCGACGCGGCGGGCCCGGGAGTGCACGAAGGCGTCGTAGAGCCGGTCCACCTCGGGATCGAGCAGGCCCGGGCGGTCGAGGTCGCCGCCGCGCAGCAGCCACAGCTCCTCCTGCTGACCGATATGGGCGAGGTCCCAGACCAGCGGGCTCATCAGCGGGCTGTACTGGCGGTCCAGTTCGGCATCGTCGAAGTCGACCAGGCCCAAGGTGCGGTCCCGCGCCCGGGTGAGCTGCTGCGCCAGCGTCTCACGTGTGGTCAAAGCTCGCCCTTCACCAGTTGGCTCATCGCAGAAGCGATTCCATGGCCCACCACCTGGTCGGCGAAATCGTCGGCCGGGCAGCGTCCCTCCTGAACCGAACGCGTCAACAGCTCCATCGATTCCGTCAGCTCCGCCGGCGCCCGCTCCGCCGCGGCCGAAACACACACGAGCGCCGCTTCCCGGAGGCGTCGATCGGTCAGCCCGATCCGGGCCGCCCGGTCCCATGCCGTGGCCACCGGGGCCGTCGCCTCGGTGGCGATCGCGGCGGCCCCCGGATCATCCAGGAGAGTCGTCGTCATGAACACCACCGCGGGCCAGAGGGCATCCGGCACGCTGTCGAGATAGCGGATCTCCAGCCAGCGCCGTGGCCGCACCGGCGGGAACAGCGTCGTCAGGTGGTATTCGAGGTCTGTTTCGGTGGGGCGGCGGCCGCCGAGCACCGCGCGGCCGTCGGCCCAGTCGGCGAACGGGACCCAGTTGGTCACCGGGACCGCTTCCGGTGGGTTGATCAGCATCACCGGCGCCCGCAGTGCGTACCGCGCCCAGTCACTGGCCGGATCCTTGCCGTCGGCGCCCAGAATCGGGCCGCACCGGGCGGAATCCAACTGGCTCCACACCCGCTGCCGCGACGACTTCCACCCGGTGAACTGCCCGCCGAGCATCGGCGAATTCGCGGTGATCGCGATCATCGTCGGACCCAGCGCATGGGCCAGACGAACCCGCTGTGCCCAGCCATCCCGCGGGCCTGCGTCGAGGTTGACCTGAACCGAGGCCGTCGACGTCATCATCGCCGCCCCCGCCGCTGCCGACCCGCTGGCTGCGAAGAACGCCTCCATCGCCTGATAGCGCAGGCCCGGGTTGACCCGTTGCGTGGGCCGCACCGGATCGGCGCCCAACAGCACCAGCCTCAGACCGCGGCGTTCGAACACCGCACGCAGTACGGCCCGATCGGCCTGTAGTGCGGTGATGGCCGCCCAAGGTCCGGTTGCCGGGGGGCCGGACAATTCGACCGCACCCCCGGGTTCGACGGTGATCCGGCTGCCTCCGGGCAACGCGGGCACCGAGGCGATCACCTCGGAGAGCTCATCCCAGCCCGGACGCCGCAGCGCATCGTCGACGTCGAAACAGTGCGCCTCGATCTCCAGGCCCACCTGCCCGACCGGCCCGTCACGCAGGCAGTGCGCTTCGATGCACGACGCCGCATGCTCGGCACTGAGAAATTCGACCGGAAGTGGGCGAGCTGGATCAGACGTGACGGGTACTGCCATCGCAATCCCCCTCCCGGTCCTCACCGCAATCAAACGGCTCGGCTAGGTTCCATCATCCAGATAGCACTGACATTTTCTACTGCCCGAGCGTGTTCTGCATGGCGCCCGCCAGCACGTTGACCGCGGGGCCGGCGTTGCCGGACTGACACACCTTCGCTTGTAGCAGTACGTTTTCCCGTTTGCGGGTGGTGTTGAAACAGCGACGGTCGGTGCCGGCCTCCTGTTTCACCCACTCGGCGTCGGTGGCGCTCGCCGGGCCGCCGGTGAACGTCCACACCTGGGTCACGAAGTTGTCCAGGTGCATCGCGGTGGTCTGGCCCGAACATCCGGTGGTGCGGTCCACCACCCGGTGGAACGCACGATCGGCTGCCTCAGCAGTGGCGAACACCCCGATCGCCTGCTTGACGAAATGGTTGTCGTCACCGGCCGCCGTCTGGGTGGTGGCGCCGTTGAACGAGGCGAGGTCCGGGTCGTTGAAGACCTCGGGCAGGCCGATATCAGCCCAGTTGTTGCACACCGGGTTGTCCACCGCGAAACCCTGGAACGGAGCCGTGAACTGGGACTCCCAGGTCATCGGGGCACCGATGATATTGCCCACCGAACCCTTGGGCATCACGGCATAGGACACGACACCGGGATCCGAGGGGCGCGCACCGGCAGGTGCAGCCAAAGCCAGTGCGAGACCGGCCAGCCCGAAACCGACAGTCAGGGCACGCATGCCCTCGATCATGCCAGTCAGTACACCGTCCGCGTGCAGTAGGTTCGGGCCGGCGATGGGTAAGGCCAGGCGTAGTGCCCCGTTTCAGCTGAGCAGGCGGACCCGTCCCGCACGTCGAGGCGCTGGGTCACCTGAACCATCACGCCCGGGCCGCGATCCGTCCGCGAGGTGCAATCGGCCAGCTCCACCATGCCCGCGGGCATACCCAACTCGTAGCAGTGATCGGCGACCAGATTGGGGACCAGACACAGCCGTGCGGTCGACGGGTCGGCGAGTTCGGCGGGCAGATGCTGGTACTCGGTACTCGGGCAGGTCCCGGCGCCGTCGGCGATGGCCCCGACGGTGTAGCTCGGGTCGGCGTCGCAGGACACCTTGGCGGCGCGGGCCGCGCCGGGGGCAGCCGGTGACGTGGCGGGGACAGTCACGCAATCACCGACCGCGAAGACCATGGCTGCGCCGCGCTCCGGGTCGGCGCCCGCACCGCACCCGGCGGCCAGCACCGGCACCGCGAACAGTGCGGCGACCGCGAACCGATGGCGGGTCATGGTTAGCGAGAATCTCACGATTCCCGGAGCTCTGCGCAGCGGTTGGCCGAATACCAACCAGCCCCGAGAGTGGCGTTATGCGGTGACGCCGGCTTTCTGGCAATCAGCGCAGATTCCCCAGAACACGACCTCGGCCTCGTCGACGGCGAAGCCGGCCAGGTCAGAGGGCTCCAGGCAGGGGGTCTCCCCCACAGCGCAATCGACATCGGCGACCACACCGCACACCCGGCAGACCAGGTGATGGTGGTTGTCGCCGGCGCGGGTCTCGTAGCGCGCCGAGGAACCCGCCGGTTCGATCCGACGGACCAGGCCGGCGTTGACGCAGGCCCGCAGGACGTCGTAGACCGCCTGGGTCGACACCGAACCGAGGTTTGCGCGGGCCAGACCGGCCACATCGTCTGCAGTGGAATGCGGATGGTCGGCCAATGCCTGAAGAACCGCGACCCGCGGTGCAGTCACGCGCAGCCCGGCAGCCCGCAACAGGGCCTTGGGATCGTGGTCATGCACCGTGGTCACGGCTCCAGTATGCGCACTCTTTGGAGTCAATCCAAAAGAGTGGGCTGTGATTATGGTCGCGCAGGCGGTGCCGGTGTCGGCGGGGTCTCAGGGCGGTCAGAGCCGCTGCCCGGGCCACCGGGGCCCCACGGCGGCATCATGCCGCGACCGTGTTCCATCCCGCCGGGTCCGCCCATCCCGCCGGGATGGTGCATCATCATGCCGCCGCGGTCATGCCCGCCACGATGGTGATGGCCACCGCCATCGGAATGCGCTCCGAGAAAGAATCCGGCGCCGAAGACCATGGCGACGATGAAAATGCTGCCGGCGGCGATGCCCACCCACGCAAGCGCCTGCAGCAGACGGCTCGGCGTGCGCTCGGCGGGCCGGGCGACCACCGGTTCGGTCGCAGGATCGGGATCGGGTGAGGTTTGAGTCATGACATCGAGCATGCGAGCGCTGTCAAGGTACCGATCAAGAATTGGCTATGAATCAGCTGTGAAAGCGCCGGGAGCTACTGCTCCCAGGGCGTGAACGGGTTCACCGCGTACTGGATGACCCGGTACGGGGTGCCGCCGCGGGCCATGGTGTTCCACTGGCTGATGAAAACGCGAACCTGATCGAGCGTGGATCCCGGTGAGATGTAGCCGCCGTAGGGCTGAGCCAACTGGTTGACCTCCGGCGGCGGCAACGAGTCGACCGGGTCGGGCCAGGCGCTGGCGAACACCACCGTGGTCACCGGCGCGACACCCAAACCCGTGGGGTCGTAGGCGACCCGCATCTCCATGTTTCCGTTGGTGGCGTTGAAGTACGACAGCACCGGCTTGCCATCGATCTGCCGGATGCTCATCTCCCCTACCCGGTCGGAGAACAACGCGGTCGGTGCCTTACCCCAGCCACCCGTTGACGACCAGCCCTGCCAGCCGGCCCGGTCGGTGAAGGTCTTCGGGTTGGCCCGGTACAGGAACGCCGGGCTGCTGCGGTCGAAATTGTTGGCCAGGATGTACACCCACCCAGTCGGAGAGTCGGGTGCCGGGACGGGGTCGTAGTAACCCGTGATCTGCGACTGCGCGCCGCCCCGATACCCCGCTTCGCGCACCGAACCGGGTACTGTCGGCCAATTCGGCTGGGCTGCATCGGCTTTCACCAACCGGGAACTGTACGGCTTGAGGTTGTAGGTGGTGGTCACCAGCATGTAGTTCTCGCGGTTGATCGAGATGACGCCGGCGGGCAACTGCGATGAACCGGGCGGTGCAGAGTCGGCCAGCAATGGTTTGTCCACCCCGGTCACGCCTCGGTAGCGCACACCGCCCGCGTCCTCGATCGAGTCGGCATCGACGTGCAGGGCAACCGGCGAATGCCAGCCGCCGAAGCCTACGGCCTGCCCGGCGAAGCTGTCACCGCACACCTGGAGAACCCGGCTGGGGAACTCCATGAACTCGCACAGATCGGTGGCACCGATACCGTAATCACGGGTGGGGGTGCCGGTTCCGGCGCTCGGCCCGATTCGCAGCACCTGGCCGGGAGCCAGTGCCGGCACCACCGGATCGCCGAACCACGGATCGGCCCCCGCCACCGGTATCGCCGAAACGGCATTCCAGCAGAGAAAAGCCGAGAGAACGCCTGCTGGAATGCGGTTTCGGCGCAAGGTGTGTTTAGAGCTCGGCGGCCAGCAGCTCGGCGATTTGAATAGTGTTCAGCGCCGCACCTTTTCGCAGGTTGTCACCGGACACGAACAAAGCAAGGCCACGCGCGTCGGGCACACCCGGATCCTGGCGGATCCGGCCGACCAGGGACTCGTCGGCACCGGCGGCGGCCAGCGGGTTCGGCACGTCGACCAGCTTCACACCCGGCGCAGCGGCCAGCAGTTCCTTGGCGCGCTCGACTGAAAGCGGTTGCGCGAACTCGGCGTTGATCGACAGCGAGTGCCCGGTGAACACCGGAACCCGCACGCAGGTCCCGCTGACCAGGAGGTCAGGAATGCCCAGAATCTTGCGGCTCTCGTTGCGCAGCTTCTGATCCTCGTCGGTCTCGCCGGAGCCGTCATCAACGAGTGCGCCGGCCAGCGGAATAACGTTGAACGCAATAGGCGCAACATAATTCACCGGCGCCGGGTACGTCAGCGCCGAGCCGTCGTGGACCAGCTGCTCGGCCCCGTCGATCACCGCGCGGGTCTGCGAGGCGAGCTCCTCGACACCGGCCAGCCCACTGCCCGACACCGCCTGATAGCTCGACACGATCAACCGGATCAGCCCGGCCTCCTCGTGCAGCGGCTTGAGCACCGGCATCGCGGCCATGGTGGTGCAGTTCGGGTTGGCGATGATGCCCTTGGGACGCAATCCGGCGTCGCGGGAGAAGTTGACCTCCGAGACCACCAGCGGCACGTCCGGGTCCTTACGCCACGCCGAGGAGTTGTCGACGACGACGGCACCGGCTGCGGCGAACCGCGGGGCCTGCACGCGCGACATCGTCGCACCGGCGGAGAACAGCGCGATGTCCAGACCCGACGGGTCGGCGGTCTCGCTGTTCTCGACCTCGATCTCCTGGCCGCGGTAGGTCAGCTTCCTGCCCTCGGAACGGGCCGAGGCGAAGAACCGGACCGAGCTGGCCGGGAAGTTCCGCTGCTCGAGCAGGGCGCGCATGACCTGGCCGACCTGGCCCGTCGCACCGATGACACCGATCGAAACCATGTCAGCGCCCCGTTCCGCCGTGGACCACGGCCGCTTCCTCGCCGCCGAGGTCGAAGGCCTCGTGCAGCGCGGCGACGGCGGTATCCAGATCCGTGTCCTTCACCAGCACCGAGATGCGGATCTCCGACGTGGAGATCAGGTCGATGTTGACACCGACCTCGGCCAGCGCCTCACAGAACTTCGCGGTGACGCCGGGATGGCTGCGCATACCCGCGCCGACCAGCGACACCTTGCCGATGTGGTCGTCGTACAGCACCTGGCTGAACCCGATCTCGTCCTGCAGCGAGGTCAGCTTCTGCACCGCGCCGGGACCGTTGTCCATCGGGCAGGTGAAGGTGATGTCGGTCTTGCCGTCCTCGACCTTGGAGATGTTCTGCAGCACCATGTCGATGTTCACGTCGGCGTCGGCGATCGCGCGGAACACCCGGGCGGCATAGCCGGGTACGTCCGGGACACCGACGACGGTGACCTTGGCCTCCCCGCGGTCGTGGGCTACTCCGGTCAGAAGGGCGTCTTCCATGGGGATGTCCTCGATCGATCCTTTGACGATGGTGCCGGGCTTGTCCGTGTACGACGAGCGCACGTGAATCGGAACGTTGTATCGGCGGGCGTATTCCACGCAGCGCAGCATCAGCACCTTGGCGCCGCACGCGGCCATCTCAAGCATCTCCTCGAAAGAGACGGTGTCGAGGTGGCGGGCGTTGGGCACGATGCGCGGGTCGGCGGTGAAGATGCCGTCGACGTCGGTGTAGATCTCGCAGACGTCGGCTTTCAGGGCGGCGGCCAGCGCGACGGCGGTGGTGTCGGAGCCGCCGCGGCCCATGGTGGTGACGTCCTTGCTGTCCTGGCTGACGCCCTGGAACCCGGCGACCAGCACGATGACGCCCTCGTCCAGCGCATCGCGCAGGCGGCCGGGGCTGACGTCGATGATCTTGGCGTTGCCGTGGGTGCCGGTGGTGACGATGCCGGCCTGCGAGCCGGTGAACGAGCGCGCCTGGGCACCGAGGGACTCGATGGCCATCGCGACCAGGGCGTTGGAGATGCGCTCACCGGCGGTCAGCAGCATGTCCATCTCGCGCGCCGGCGGGGCCGGGGAGACCTGACGGGCCAGGTCAAGCAGGTCGTCGGTGGTATCGCCCATCGCGGAGACCACGACGACGACGTCGTTGCCGGCCTTCTTCGTCTCGACGATGCGCTCGGCCACGCGACGGATCCGATCGGCATCCGATACCGAGGATCCGCCGTACTTCTGTACGACGAGCGCCACTGTCAAACCCTTCAGAACGCTGGATTGAGTCCCACACAGGATAAGGGAGACACGCACGCGGTTTTCCCCGCCGGTAGCTTGGCTGACGTGTCTGCCACGCCGAACGGCCGCCTGGCCGGCACCAGCGTGCCGATCCACCCCGATCTCGCGGCCCGCTGGAGCCCTCGGGCCTTCGACCCCGACGCCGCTATCGCCGCTGACCAGCTCACCGCACTGCTGGAGGCCGCGCGGTGGGCCGCCAGCTGGGGTCACCGGCAGCCGGTGCGGTTTGTCGTGGGCCGGCGGGGCGATGAGACCTTCGTTACATTGACCGGCCTGCTCAAACGCGGCAACAGCTACGCGCATGCGGCCTCGGCCCTGATTCTGGTGTGCGCGGACCAGGGAGAGGATGAGAGGACGGCGGTGTACGCGGCTGTCGACGCCGGGGCGGCGATCGCCCAGCTGACGGTCGAGGCGGTGTCCCGCGGGCTGATCGCGCATCCGATGGCGGGCTTCGACGTCGACGGCGTGCGGGCAGCCTTCGGGGTTCCCGAGGGCGTGCGGCCGTTGGCCGTCATCGCGGTGGGCACGCTGGGGGACTACTCGACGGCCGACCCGGCGATCGTCGAACGCGACAGCAGGCCCAGGGAACGGCGGCCGCTGGAGCAAATTGCATTCGGCGGACGCTGGGGAATTCCGCTCGGCTGACGGGCGCACCGGCTAGTTTTGGTGAAGCACTGCGGGAGGAACACATGGCAGGACAGGCCATTCGCAAAGCCGTCATCCCCGCCGCCGGGATCGGTTCACGCCTGCTACCGCTGACCAAGGCAATCCCGAAGGAGATGCTGCCGGTCGGCGACAAGCCGGTCATCGAACACACCGTGCGCGAGCTGGTCAACTCCGGCATCACCGACATCACGATTGTGGTGTCCGGTGGAAAGACCTTGATAGAGGAGCATTTTCGACCGAATACGACACTGGCTGATCAGCTGCGCGCGGACGGCAAGGACGCCTATGCCGACGCGGTCGAGGAGGTCGGCGAGCTGTCTGCCCGTGGCCACATCACCTACCTCCATCAGCACGGGCCGTACGGCAACGGCACCCCGGTACTCAATGCGTCTCGCTCGTTCGGTGACGAGCCGGTGCTGGTGCTGTGGCCCGACGACGTATTCGTCGCCGAGGTACCGCGCGCCCAGCAGCTGATCCGGGCCTACGAGCAGACGTCTTCGCCGGTGCTGGCGTTGATGCCGATGGCTCCCGAGCAGTCGTACCGCTACGGCGTACCGATCGTGAAGGAAGATCTGGCCGACGGGCTCCTGCGGATCACCGGAATCGTCGAGAAGCCCCGGCCTGTGGAGGCGCCGTCCGGCTATGCGGCCATCGGCGGATACGTCATCACCCCGGGTGTCATCGACGAGCTGCGCGAGCAGACGAAACGTTGGTACGAGGGCACCCAGACCGGTGAGATCTACCTGACCGACGCGATCAATTCCTACGCCAGGGATCACGCCGTCTACGGCCAGGTGATCCAAGGTCACTGGTACGACACCGGCAATCCGGCCGACTATCTGGTCGCACAGTTCGCCTTCGCGTTGGCCCATCCCGAATACGGCCCCGCGTTACGGCAGTTGGCCGATGAGCCAGATCCGCTGCTGCACAAGCTTTCACGGGAGACCGGGGAGGGCTGACCCAGATGAACCTGTCACCCATATCCGCTACCGCCACAGCGCTTCGAGCGAGCTGACCGACTGGCCGAGCGCTCGGGCGCTCAGCGCTCGCAGCGCACGCCGCTCGACCACGTCGAAACTCGCCCCGACGTGTTCGTGCAGCGCGGTGCGGCCGGCGTCGAGCTCATCGTCGAGGAGGAGGTCGACGATCTGGAGGTGCTCGTCGATGGTGGCGATCACCCGCTCCTCGGTGACGAAGTCGTACATGCGGATCAGCCGGATGCGCCGGTTGAGGTTATCGAGCGTGGCGACCATCGCGTTGTTCCCAGACGCCGCGCACAGTTCGACGTGGAACGACTCGTCGCGCAGCACCATGTCGCCGTCCGACGGGGGCGGGTTGGCTTTCAACGCCAGCCACGCCGTGCGCAATACCGAGAGCCGATCCTTGTCGTAGTGCAGCTCATCGGTTTCCAGGATCCTGGTGATGCCGCGCAGTTCGATGGTGATCCGCAGCTCGTAGAGGTCGCGGACACCCGGGATGTCCAGTGCGACCGGGTAGTACCCGTCGGGCCTGCGTTCGAGGATGCCGTCCGCGTGCAGGCGGACAATCGCCTCTCGCAGCGGGGTCCGGCTGACGTTGAGCGTCTCGCACAGCTGGGACTCGACCAGCCGGGTGCGATGGTCGATCTCGCCGACCATGAGCTTCTTGCCGAGATCGAGGTAGACGCGGTCGCGTAGGGAGACCTGTTCGGTGACCCGGGCCGTGGTCATTGCAGCTCCTTGAGTGCGGCCACCACATCGGAGCTGGTGGCGTGCGCCCCGAACACCCCGCCCTGCATGGTGATCATGTTCAGCGCCGCAACGTGATTGTCGTGGTCGGTGGCTCCGGTGGCATCGGAGACGACGAGACATTCGTAGCCACGGTCGTTGGCGTCGCGCATGGTGGTGTGCACGCACACGTCGGTGGTGATGCCGGTCAAGATGATGTGTGTGATGCCGCGACTGCGTAGCACCAGGTCGAGATCCGTCGCGTAGAAGCTGCCCTTGCCCGGCTTGTCGATGACGGGTTCGCCTGGCAAAGCTGCCATCTCGGGTACCAGCTGCCAGCCCGGCTCGCCTTGGGTGAGGATCCTTCCGCATGGACCGGCCGAGCCGATTTCGGCGCCGATCTGGGCCGAGCGCCAGCGCTTGTTGGCGGGCAGGTCCGACAGGTCGGGGCGGTGGCCCTCACGGGTGTGGACGATGAACAGCCCGGCGGCGCGGGCCGCGGCGAGCACCTCCTGAGCCGGGCCGAGCGGGGTACGTACCAGGGACAGGTCGTAGCCCATGGTGTCGACGTATCCGCCCTTGCCGCAGAAGTCGACCTGCCAGTCGATGTTGATCAACGCCGTTCGACGAGCGGGGATGGCACCGTCATAGGGCCAGACGTACGGATTCGCCTCGATCGTGACTGTCACGCGGTTTCTCCCGCCAGGACAGGTTGCGCGGCGCGCACCGGAAGGTAGGTCAGCGCGGTGAAGGCCAGTCCGCCGATCACCAGCGCCACCACCGCATCGGACAGCTGAGGTGCGTAGAAGTGCGTCAGGAGCGCTCCCCCGGCCCCGGTCGCCCACGCGGCGAACGGCTTCCAATAGAGCCCGGCGATCGACGACGTGCGCCTGGTGGAGAACACCAGCTGGTCGAGGATGAGCACGATGCCGATCGGGGGTACCAGCACTCCGAGGATGTTGAGCCAGGTCGCGAAGTAAGACCAGATGCCGGCGACGGCGGCGACGGTGCCGACGATTCCGAGCACGATCGTCAACTGGCGCATGCTCTTTCTGGTGATGTTGCCGAAGCCGACGGCACCGTTGTACAGGCAATGCGCACATGCGCTGCCCAGGTTGACGAAGACGAACACGATCGCCAGCGGCACCAGGACTCCCCCGACGCTGACCAGTACGTGCAGGAAATCGCCGCCGGCGGTGCCCGGCGCTGCGGCGGCGCCGAGAGCGACCACGAGCGCGCCGGCCAGTTGTGCGATGAAGTAGGCGACCGGGAATGCGGCGAACGCCGCCAGCGCACCTTCCTTGCCATTGCGGGCCCATCGCGTGAAATCGGCTGTCATGGTGCCCGAATCGGCGAAACACGCGAAGACCATCGTCACCGCGACACCGAAGCTGAACGCACTCGCCCCGGCTCCGCCGCCATAGCTCAGGGCCGATCCGATGCCCTCGTTCCCCGCGGCCAGCACCACGGCGACCGCGCCGAGCGGGATGAACAGCGCCGATGCCACCACCCCGATCCACGAGATGGCCCGGATGCCGACGAACGTCAGCGCCACGAAAAGCGCCCCGGCCAGCAGCGTGATCCACGGCGCGCTCCACCCCATGGACAAGTTGAGGGTCGAGCCCACCATGCCGGTCTGGAATGCGAACCAGCCGATCACCAGCGCGGACAGGAACGCCGACACGATGCGGAAACCCTTGGCGCCGAAGGTGTCCGCCGCGGTGAGCGCGAAGTTCTTGCCGGAGCGCCCGGCCAGGTAGCTCAGCGTGCCCACGTAACCCATCAGGATGAGGTCGCCGACGAGGATCGCCGCCATCCCGGTGACGAAGCCGAGGTTGTAGACGACGATGCCGGCGAACACCGCCGAGGTCATGATCATCGGGAACCCCACCCACACCGCCGACACCGCGAAAAGCGATTTGCGGGCGGTCACCGGGACCGGCTGGTTCTCGTACTCCTCACCAAGCGCCGAATGATGTTCGGCGTGCGCTGTATCCATGGCTGTATACAGTCCGGTATACGGATTTCTCCGGCGTTTCTATCGGTGAACGTTCCGTAACGGGATGCTCACGGCCGTTCGGCGCCGAGGTTTACGTCACCGCAACACCACCACGAGCCGGCCCGGCGTCGTCAACCCCCAGTGATCGGCTCAGGTCGCAGCCCCTGTGACCAATTGCATGGTTCCCCGTCAGGGGTGTTCAGGTGTTGAACACCCGCTGGCGCACCACTCTGTCGAGGTCCCGGTTTCACTCGCGTCGGGACTCAGCCTCGCGTCGGCACGAACTGGTTCTCGACACCCTGCATGTGGACCAGCCGATTCGCGTTTACATCCACCTCATAGACCGCAGACTCGACAAGGCCTGCGCCGACCCGCTCCGCCGCGGCCGGGTCGTCGGTGAGCAAAAGGACTTCAGCTCGACCACCAGCGTTGCGTAGCAAGCGAACTGGAACACCATCGAGTTCGGCGGTGAACACTCGCTCGAAGACGTCACACTCCGACAGCGGGGCGGTCGCCGACCAGACTCGCGGGTGAACGAGCTCGAATCCGGATGGGGCCTGATCAGCAATGCTCGTCAGCAGCACATCCCCGCCAACAACATCGGCGAAGAATTCGCCGCCTCGCCACCGTGCCAAAGTCCCGACTATCGGGCTGGGCGGCCGCCACCGCTGCGCCCCGACCCAACCTCGAGCGGCGCCTTCGTAACGTGAAAGCCGCTTCTGCTCACCGTCATAGCGGATACGCCAATACTCGGCACCATAGGAATAACGCGTCCGACTCATCATCCAGACCTGCGCCAGCGAGTCGCCCCGCAGGAAACCGTTCGGAAACGTCGGCCACGGTCGCTGCTCTGCCGTCGGCGCACCGAACGTCGTCAGCCGTGGCTGTTCGAACCGCACAACATCGACGAACTCGGGCGCCCCCTCGACGCCGTGCGCGGCCAACACATCCGCCGGGGTGCGCAGAACTGCCACCGCCGAGGCGGCGCTCACGTAACCACCCACCTGGTCGGAACCGTTCTGCACGATGGCCGACGCGGCCGAGGCATTGAGCAGCTTCTGCAAAACCAAGACGTCAGCCACGGCGGGTCTCCTCTACTTGGATGTCATGGAAGTCAGTCTGGCTGAAGAAGCCGGTCCAGCCATCGTGTCGGTCACCCGTCAACCCGAGTACTTCGGCGACGGCGGGATCCCCGATGAACCACACTCGAATTCTTCCGTCGGACAACAGATTCCGCAGTGAAACACGGTGCCCTGCAAGGGTTCCGGTGACCTCAACATCGACGATCCCATCGAGCGCCGAAGTCGCCACCTTTGCCCACGTCGCGGCGTACAAGGTCCCCGGACGCGATTCGCCGCGCTCGAGCGCGTTCGGGACTTCCATGTCCGGCCCGGTTCTCAACGCGACCCAGTCGTCACCACTGAACAGGATGAGAAATCGCTTGCCGCAATACTCGGCGTACGGACCCGAAACCAGCATATTTACCATTAGTTTCCCTGTGGAACCCATTCTCTGTTCTTCAGTACCGCTACCAAGCGTTGTGTTCCATCATCAAGGACCTCCCACATCTCGGCACCGTCCCGCATGGTGACATCTTTCGCGATGTACTCGGGAATCACGTCATCGCCCGACTTGGTGAAGCCGTTACCTGTGAAGGGATCGTTCCACGAGTCGTAGCGACCGTTTCCACCCATGTCGGAGTTTCGCGGTACTTCGTACGAGCCTGGGGCCTCTTGGTCTGCTTGGAATCGGATGATGTGCGTACCAGGATCATGCGGCGCGAAGGGAGTGTCGTCGTAATCCAATCGCAGGCCATCGTGGATCTCCCCGGATTGCCAAGGTGAGCAGGGAAGGCGCCCACCAACAGGTGATCGCCCTCCCTGATTCGCAAGCTGTGAGTCAGCGCTGCTGTCCCTACCCGTAGATGCTGGTGATCCGCTGCGGGCCGTGGTGGTTGTGCCAGCCAGGCTTCATGCCCGGGGCCGGGGTGGCGTAGGTGTCGGGGCTGTAGAGGTTGCCCGCGCCGTGCGGTTCCTGCGCGGCGGCAGTGCCGGCCAGGCCGAGTGTGACGGCGCCGAAGACGCCCGCGGAGAGGATGGGCAGGGCCAGGGCCTTGGTGAACTTGGTCATGATCGTGAATCCTTCTGTCTCAGATGCCTTTTCGATTTTCTTGGCGGTTTGTTTCGCCACTGAGACAAGAATGCGACCCGGACGACCCCGGGTCTGTCCGATGATCAGTCGATCAACGGGGTGAAGTCGCATTCCCCCGATCGGGGGAAGTGCGGCGATTGGGCCCGGTTGCGTCGGGAGTTGGCAGGCTGCCACGCGGGTGTCACTGTGGTGCCATGCGCCACCGTGCCCGTCAAGCGCTCCGCGACGCCTCCACCTGCCTCGCCGTGATCGTTCGGATGGCGTTGACCAGCGCGGTCGCCGTCGCGCCCAGCCTGGTCGGCCTGGTCCAGGAGCACCGGGTACGGCCGGTGGCCGCGGTTCTGCCGTTGCCCGACCTCACCGGCCAGGCCTCGGCGGCGCCGTCGGCGCGTCCCACTGCCGTGGCGCCGGCCACGACGGGGCCACCGCCACCCCCGGATGTTCAGGCACTGGGCGCGGTGCACATCCCCGCGATCGCACTGGCGGCCTATCAGCATGCAGACGCCATGATGGCGCAGAGCCAACCCGACTGCGGTGTGACCTGGAACCTGCTCGCCGGGATCGGATACGTCGAGTCCACGCATGCGTTCGGCGGCGCCGCCGACGAACGCGGTGACCCCGGCAGTCCCATCTATGGCCCCGCCCTCGACGGCTCACTGCCGGGCAACGAGATCATCGTCGCCGGCAGCTTTGGCGGCGGCACGACCTATGCCCGCGCGCTGGGACCCATGCAGTTCCTGCCGAGCACGTGGCTGCTGCACGGCGCCGACGGTGACGGCGACGGTCAGGCCGATCCGCACAACCTGTTCGATTCCACCCTGGCCGCGGCCCGCTACCTCTGCAGCGATGGTGCCGACCTGCGCGACCAGCTGCAGCGGACCGCCGCGGTGCTGCGCTACAACCACTCCATGGCCTACGTCGCCAACGTGCTGGGCTGGGCGCAGGCCTACGCCACCGGTGTGGCTCCGGCGAACCTGCCGCCGCTCACCGCGCCGCCGACGTCGAGCGTCGCTGTCCGCGCGGTCGACGGCCCCGCCGCATCGGGCGACGGACCGGCTCAAACCGCCACGCCGGACAAGGCGGTGCGTCGAGACGGCGACGGGGACACCGGTTCAGCGACACCCCGGCCGGGATCCTCGGATACGCGCTCGGGCTCCACCAACACGAGCACAAGTACCGGGTCCCGGAACAACACCGGCACCGCCACCCCCAAGGTCAAGTTCGGCAACGGCCGTTCCGGCGGTGCGCGCTGACGCTTACCCGGAACGCCGTGCGGGGATATCGAGGAGGCACATGAGCAGCACCGAGATCGGCCGAGACTCCATCAACCTGCGTCAGATCACCGGGCTGTCGGCCGCCGACCGCCGCCGGCTAGGTGAATTGCTCGATCACGGTGACGGCACCGAACTACTCGCGGCCGTCGACGACGACCTGGCCGCCAGGGTGGTCAAGGCGATACCGAACCAGACCGGGGCGGATCTACTCAGCGTGCTCGACGCTCCGCGCGCCGCCGAAATCCTGCGGCGGCTCGACGACTCCCGGCGCGACTCGCTGTTGGGCACCATGGCTGTCGACCTCGCCAAGGTATTGCGCAGCCTGCTGATCTGGCCCGAAGATTCGGTCGCGGCTCATATGCAACCGGACGTGGTCACTGTGGCGCCGACGGCAACCGTGGCTCAGGCGGTGGACCAGATCCGGGAGCACGCCGTGAGCCGGCCGCACTGCTCGGCCGGGGCGAATGTCTACGTCGTCGAAGGAGGCAAGGTCCTCCTCGGCGCGGTGCGGCTACGCGATCTCGTCCTGACTGCCGCTGATCGGCCGGTGGCCGACTTGCTCGATGAGGTCCGCACCGTCGCGCCGCTGACCGATGTCGAGGAGGCGGCCATGACACTCATCGATCACAAGCTCGACGAACTGCCGGTCATCGACGCCGAAGGACGACTGCTGGGCATCCTCACCGAGGATGACGCCGTGGAGATCGCCGAGGAGGAGGCGACCGAGGATGCCGAGCGGCAGGGCGGTTCGGAGCCTCTGGAGGTGCCCTATCTCCGCGCCTCACCGTGGCTGCTGTGGCGTAAACGCATCGTGTGGCTGTTGGTTCTCTTCGCCGCCGAGGCCTACACCGGAACGGTGCTGCGGGCCTTCGAGCAGGAGATGGAAGCCGTTGTCGCCCTTGCCTTCTTCATTCCGCTGCTGATCGGAACAGGCGGCAATACCGGCACCCAGATCACCACCACCCTGGTTCGCGCGATGGGCACCGGCCAGATCCGGTTCCGCGACGTGCCGGCGATCGTCACCAAGGAGATGTCGACGAGCGTGCTGATCGCCGTCGCCATGGCAGCCGCGGCGATGGTGCGGGCCTGGACGTTGGGCGTCGGGCCGGAGGTCACGCTGACCGTGTGCCTGACCGTCGCGGCCATCGTGATGTGGGCGTCGCTGGTGTCGTCGGTGCTACCGCTGGCCTTGAAGAAGGTGAAGGTCGACCCGGCCGTGGTGTCCGCGCCGATGATCGCGACCATCGTTGACGGCACCGGACTGATGATCTACTTCGGGATCGCGCATCTGACCCTGCCGCAGTTGGCGGGCTTGTGAGGGAAGCTCATGGCCTCCGCGGGTTTTGGCCTGGGTTTGACGCGGAGTACAGTTGACCGCGTGCAGCGGGTGCTCCTTCTCGGACGCCGCGACGGGGTCTGACCAGACCGGCTTCCCGTCGCGGGTTTTTGCGATGCGCCGGTCGAGTCCCCCAACTCAACTCCCGGAGCAAATCTCATGACCACCCCCGACATCTCGCCCGATGCTTACAGTTCGGTCCGCACGATCAACACACCGGCCGGCGTCCCCAACCCCGGTCAGCCCGCCTGGAACACCCAGCGCGGCTCGTCCATGCCGGTGAGCCGCTACCGCAGCTTCGCCGAGGAAGTCGAAGAGATCCGGCTGCCCGACCGCACCTGGCCCGACACGGTGATCGACAAGGCGCCGATGTGGTGCGCCGTCGACCTGCGTGACGGCAACCAGGCCCTGATCGATCCGATGAGCCCCGCGCGGAAGCGCCGCATGTTCGACCTGCTGGTCCGGATGGGTTACAAGGAGATCGAGGTCGGTTTCCCGTCGGCCAGCCAGACCGACTTCGACTTCGTCCGCGACATCATCGAACAGGGCGCGATCCCTGACGACGTGACGATCCAGGTTCTGACCCAGTCACGCCCCGAGCTGATCACCCGCACCTTCGAGGCCTGCCGGGGTGCGAAGAACGTGATCGTGCACTTCTACAACTCCACCTCGATCCTGCAGCGCCGGGTGGTGTTCCGCGCCGACAAGGACGCGATCAAGAAGATCGCGACCGACGCCGCGGAACTGGTACTGCGGGAGTCCGAGAAGTACCCGGGCACCAACTGGCGCTGGGAGTACTCCCCCGAGTCCTACACCGGCACCGAACTGTCCTACGCCAAGGACGTCTGCGACGCGGTCACCGAAACCCTGGGCGCCACCCCGCAGAACCCGGTGATCCTGAACCTGCCGGCCACCGTCGAGATGGCCACCCCCAACGTGTACGCGGACTCGATCGAGTGGATGAGCCGCAACCTGGCGCGTCGGGACTCGGTCATCCTGAGCCTGCATCCGCACAACGATCGCGGAACCGGTGTTGCCGCAGCCGAATTGGGCTACCAGGCCGGTGCCGACCGGATCGAGGGCTGCTTGTTCGGCAACGGCGAGCGCACCGGCAATGTCTGCCTGGTGACGCTGGGCCTGAACATGTTCAGCCGCGGCATCGATCCGCAGATCGACTTCTCCAACATCGACGAGATCCGGCGCACGGTCGAGTACTGCAACCAGCTGCCGGTCCACGAACGCCACCCCTACGGCGGCGATCTGGTCTACACAGCCTTCTCCGGCAGCCACCAGGACGCCATCAACAAGGGCCTGGACCAGATGAAGTTCGATGCCGACGAGGCTGACGTCGATGTTGATGATCTGCTGTGGCAAGTTCCCTACCTGCCGATCGACCCCAAGGACGTCGGGCGCACCTACGAGGCCGTGATCCGGGTAAATTCGCAGTCCGGCAAGGGCGGCGTCGCCTACATCATGAAGGCCGACCACGGTCTGGCGCTGCCGCGCCGGCTGCAGATCGAGTTCAGCCAGGCCATCCAGGCGATCACCGACGGTGAAGGCGGCGAGGTGTCGCCCAAGGAGATCTGGGACGCGTTCTCCGAGGAGTACCTGGCCCCGATCACCCCGCTGGAGCGGATGCGTCAGAAGGTGGATGCTTCCGAAGAAGACGGCGGGACGGACTCGATCACCGCGATCGTGAAGATCGACGGGGTCGAGCGCGAAATCGTCGGTGCCGGCAACGGCCCGCTGGCGGCGTTCGTCGATGCGTTGGGGGCGATCGGCTACGACATCAACGTGCTGGACTACTCCGAGCACGCCATGTCCTCGGGTGAAGAGGCCCAGGCCGCGGCCTACGTCGAGGCGTCGATCGGCGGTAGGACCGTCTGGGGCGTAGGCATCGCCACCTCGATCACAACTGCATCACTTCGAGCAGTCGTATCTGCCGTCAATCGGGCCGCGCGTGCTTAGCTGAAGCTGACGTAGATCACTGCGTCACCCTCAACTGCAAGGAGCAGTCCATGGACTGGGGCTCGACGTGGGATTTCCTCTGGCATTTCCTGATCATCTTCGCCTGGATCGCCTACCTGCTGGTCCTGTTCCAGATCCTCACCGACCTGTTCTGGCGTGACCACAAGACCTCGGGCTGGGTCAAGGCCGTGTGGGTGATCTTCCTGATCGCGCTGCCGTGGCTGACCGCGCTGGTCTACCTGATCGCCCGCGGTAAGGGCATGTCCGAGCGGGCGCAGGCGGCGGCGCTGGCGGCCAAGCAGGATACGGACAACTACATCCGTGAGGCAGCGGGCCGGTCCCCGGCTCAGGAAATCGCCGACGCCAAGGCTTTGCTGGACGCAGGCACAATCAGCCAGGCCGAGTTCGACGGGCTGAAGGCCAAGGCGCTGAGCTAGACCGCTGAGCCGCCCAGGCCGGTACCGGTCCCGAGAATTCGGGTGCACCAGGTGACGGCCTGGGCGGCGAAGTCATGCGCGGTGACTGCATTCGACTGGTCCAGCAATCTTTCGTTGAGCAGTGTTGTCACTGCGCCGCACGGTCGCGCGGCCCCTAACTACGCCTCAGAAGAGCGTGTACTGATCGCTCTCTGCGGGGGTGTCGCAGAACTCCTCGATATCGGCGCCACCGACGACGTGGGTCAGCAGTCCCATGAACGTCTCGTCGTCGAGTAGCGGCACCCCCAGCTCGGCAGCCTGATAGCCCTTGCCCTGATCGGGTGTCGGCTCGTTACAGATGACCAGGGACGTCTGCTGGTCCACCAGGTCGGTGTAGGACAGCCCGGCGTGCAGGATGCGCTCCACCAGCTCTTCGTGGGTGCGCACCACCTCCGCCGACAGCGCCACCCGCATACCCTGCACGAGCGGCCGCCCTGGCACGTAGACGCCCGGGTTGGCGTACTCACACGGCAGCCGCGACGCCAGCACTTTCAACGGCCGCAGCTCTTCGTGGGTGATGTGGCCGTTGGGCCACCTCCGGCGACTCACCTCCCGCAGCGGCAGCCACACCTTGCGGTCGCGGGCCCTGGCCAGGGTGGGTTTCAGGATCTGCGCCAGGACCAGCGCGTCGTCAAGCGCATCGTGGGGCTTCATCTGACTCACACCCCAGTGCGCCGCCAACGTCTCCAGGCGCAGGTTCTCGGTGCCCAGCGCCAGCCGACGGGCCAGTTCCACCGTGCACATCACGCTGTCGATGGGCAGCTCAGCTCCGACCAGCTCGGCCTCGGCCGTCAGGAAGCTGTAGTCGAAACCGACGTTGTGGGCCACCAGAGTGCGTCCGCTCAGCACATCGCTCAGCTCGTCGACGACGTCACCGAAGGTCGGCTGGCCTTCCAGCATCTCGGTGGTCAGCCCGTGCACATGCGTCGGCCCGGGATCCACGCCCGGGTTCAACAGGGAGGCGACGCTGCGCTCGACATTGCCGTCGTCCCCGACCGCCAGTGCGGCGACGCTGACGATGCGCGCCTGACCCGGCCGGAAGCCGGTGGTCTCCACGTCGACGACCGCCCAGCCCGCTCCCGGCTCCTCCGCCGGCCTGCCCCACGCGCTGCTCATATTCGTCAGGATGGCACGCAGGCCCGACAGAGTCGCCCGGCGCGCTTGCGTGTCGTGCCCCTAAAATCGCCGGAATGCTGACCATCCGAGGGCGCGCCGCACTGGCCGCGGGAGCAACCGCACGCTGGGCGTCGCGCGTTACCGGCCGCGGCGCGGGCGCGATGATCGGCGGACTGGTCGCTATGACGCTGGACCGCTCGATCCTTGAACAGCTGGGACAGGGACGCCGCAGCATCGTCGTGACCGGTACGAACGGCAAATCGACCACCACCCGGATGGCCGCGGCCGCGCTGGCCACGCTTGGTCCCGTGGCCAGCAACTCCGAGGGCGCCAACATGGACGCCGGCCTGGTCGCGGCACTGGCCGCGGCGCGCGACGCCGAGCTGGCGGCCCTGGAAGTCGACGAGATGCACGTCCCGCACGTGTCGGACGCCGTGGAACCGTCGGTGATCGTCCTGCTGAACCTGTCCCGCGATCAGCTCGACCGGGTCGGTGAGATCAACCACATCGAACGCACCCTGCGCGGCGGGCTGGCGCGCCACCGCGACGCGGTGATCGTGGCCAACTGCGACGACGTGCTGATGACCTCGGCCGCCTATGACAGCCCCAACGTGGTGTGGGTGGCCGCCGGCGGCAGCTGGTCGGGTGACTCGGTGAGCTGCCCGCGGTCCGGCGAGATCATCGTGCGCGACGGGCGGGACTGGCGCTCCACGGGCACCGACTTCAAGCGGCCCAGCCCGCAGTGGTGGTTCGACGACACCCACATCTACGGTCCGGACGGTCTCGTCCTACCGATGACACTGGCCCTGCCCGGCGCCGTCAACCGCGGCAACGCCACCCAGGCCGTCGCCGCCGCGGTGGCACTCGGCGCGGATCCGGCTGCCGCAGTCGCGGCGGTATCGACCGTCGACGAAGTGGCCGGTCGATACCGCATCGTGCAGATCGGCGCGCACACCGCCCGGATCCTGCTCGCCAAGAACCCGGCCGGCTGGCAGGAAGCGCTGTCCATGGTGGACAAGCACGGAGCCGGCGTCGTCATCTCCGTCAACGGGCAGGTGCCCGACGGCGAGGACCTGTCGTGGTTGTGGGATGTCCGGTTCGAACATTTTGATGACACGGTCGTGGTCGCTGCCGGTGAGCGCGGCACCGACCTGGCGGTGCGGCTCGGGTACGCCGGCGTCGAACACTCGCTGGTGCACGACACCGTCGCCGCGATCGGCTCCTGCCCACCAGGGCACGTCGAGGTGATCGCCAACTACACCGCGTTCCTGCAACTGAATCGGCGGATCTCATGAGTGCTGTGCAGATCGGGCTGGTCCTGCCCGACGTGATGGGCACCTACGGCGACAGCGGCAATGCGGTGGTACTGCGGCAACGGTTGCGGCTGCGCGGCATCGACGCCGAGATCGTGGAGATCACGCTGGATGACGCCGTACCCGACTCCCTGGATCTGTACACCCTCGGCGGCGCCGAGGACTATGCGCAGCGGCTGGCCACCAAACACCTGACCCGGTATCCCGGTCTGCAACAGGCGGTTTCGCGAGGCGCCCCGGTGCTTGCCATCTGCGCGGCCATCCAGGTGCTCGGACACTGGTACGAGACCTCCGCCGGTGAACGGGTCGAGGGCGTCGGACTGCTCGACGTCACCACCTCACCGCAGGAGACCCGGACCATCGGCGAGGTAGCCTCGAAGCCACTCCTGGATGGACTTTCGCAGCCGTTGACCGGATTCGAAAACCACCGTGGCGGAACGGTTCTGGGCCCCGATGCCCGGCCGCTGGCCGCAGTCACCAAGGGTGCGGGAAACCGGTTGGGCGATGGATTCGACGGGGCCGTGCAGGGCAGCGTGATAGCCACCTATCTCCATGGGCCATGCCTGGCGCGCAATCCGGAGCTGGCCGATCACCTGCTTTCGCAAGTCGTCGGTGAACTGCCGCCTCTTCAGCTGCCCGAGGTCGATCTGCTGCGCCGCGAACGCCTGGCCGCCCCGCGCCGGGCGTAGCTCGCGCTTTCGCGACTCTTGCGCCGAAACGGTATTCCAGCACAGACCGTTACCCGAACTTTTCCTGCCGGAATACCGTTTCGCGGCAGTTATGCGAAAGCGTCGACCGCCTTGGCGATCCGTGCAGCGGCATCGACGAGAATCGGCTCCCCATGGCCGAATCCGGCACGCTGCGCCCCGGTGGCGGCGAGAATCCCCACCGCACGGGAGGCTGCCGCCCGGTCGGTGTTGAACACCCCGAGGATCAGCCGGCCGTTGAACTCGGCGATCGCATCACCCGTAAGCACGGCGTCGGCATCCGGCAGGTACAGCGCGATGCTGCCCGGGGTGTGGCCAGGAATCTCGATCACCCGGGCACCGCCGGCGAATTCGAGTACGTCACCGTCGCTCACCACCCGATCCACCCGGCAGGCCGGACCGTTCGGAGGTTCGTCGATATCTGGGCGAAGTGTCCGCTCCGAGTCGGTCAACACCGGCAGCGGACCCGGCTCGCCGCGCACGTACCCGGCGTCGCCCGCACCGGCGATGACCTCCACGTCAGACCATGCGGCGATCTCTGCGGCCGAGCCGCAATGGTCCTCGTGGAAGTGGGTGAGCACGATGCGCTTGACGTGGATGCGCCGCATACCCAGCGTGGTGAGCGCGTCGGTAATCAACCCGGCGCTGTCCGGCCAACCGGTGTCGATCAACGTGACCCCGTCGGACTCGGTCCACAGGTAGCTGTTGAGCAGGTGTGCGCGTTCACCGGGGATGCGCAATCGATAGAGCGAGGCCGACATCTGGAGTAGGTCAGGCATGATTCGACGGTAGTGGCTCTCGCCGAAACTGCATTCCAGCAGGCTGCTACCCGTACTTCCGCGGCCGGAATGCAGTTTCGCGGAGGGCGCCGTCCCAACCACGGGCCGTCAATGCCCCAGACGAGCTCGATCGCGACATCGTCGTCAATCCACTCAGCTCCGTGCAGAGCCGAAGCCGCGACCCCGGACACGAGCCTTCGCGGTGCGTCCACAGCCATGCGCCCACAGTCCGGTCGCGCAGGGAAGGCACATGATTTCGGGGAATGTGGACAGCTCATATCGGGTCACGAGACCTTTCGCGATGGCTTCAGTGCCGACGTGTACCTCCCCCACTCGCACATTTTCTGCTGAAATACCGTTTCGGCGAAATTAGGTGAGAGCGCGGCGGCCGGCCAATGCCCGGCTCAGGGTGAGCTCGTCGGCGAACTCCAGGTCACCACCCATCGGCAGGCCCGAGGCGATGCGGGTGACACTCAGGCCGGGGATGTCGCGCAGCATCCGGACCAGATAGGTCGCGGTGGCCTCACCCTCGGTGTTCGGGTCGGTGGCGATGATCACCTCGGCCACGTCGACGCCGTCGACCCGTTCACCGATCCGGTTGAGCAGCTCCCGGATGCGCAACTGATCGGGCCCGATACCTGACAACGGATCCAGTGCCCCACCCAGGACGTGATAGCGGCCGCGGAACTCACGGGTGCGCTCGACAGCCTGCACATCCTTGGGTTCCTCGACGACGCAGATCAGCGAGGCATCGCGGCGCGAATCCTTGCAGATTCGGCATCGTTCCTCATCGGAGACGTTGCCGCACACCGCGCAGAAGGTGACGCCGTCACGGACGCGGCCCAACACCGCGGTCAGCCGGTCGATGTCGGGCGGTTCGACGCTCAGCAGGTGAAAGGCGATCCGCTGCGCGCTCTTGGGCCCGATCCCCGGCAGCTTGCCGAGTTCGTCGATCAGATCCTGGACCGGGCCTTCAAACACTCACTGCCCCGGAAGTCCGAACCCACCCAGACCGCCGGCCAGCGGACCCAGCCGACTCTGGGCCAGGGTGTTCACCTGATTGGAGGCATCGGCGAGGGCGCCGACGATGAGGTCCTGCAGGGTCTCGGGGTCGGACGGATCGATCACCTTGGGATCGATGGCCACCGCGATCACCTCACCGCTGCCCTTGACCGTGACCTGCACCAGTCCGCCACCGGCCTGGCCGTGCACCTCGGAATTGGCGAGCGCCTCCTGCGCCTCCATGAGCTGCTGCTGTACCTGCTGCGCCTGCGCCAGCAGCGCCGACATGTCGGGTGTGCCTCCGGGTTGCATTGACTGGATCCCCTTGCCGTGTTGATTGCGTCTTGGTCTCGACTTGGTTGCTCTCGCCTGTCGGCGGCGATTCGAGCTTTCAGCCTAGACGGCGTGCGGGCTAGCGTGGCGCCCGTGCGAGTCCCAGCCTGCGTGCGTGTCGGCACCGTCAAAGCGACCAGGGCGATCAGCTGCGTCCTTCTTGCCGCGACCGCGACCGCGGTCGTCGACACACCTCACGCCACCGCCGCCCCATCGAACGTCGCCGGGAAGATCGTCTTCCTCGATCCCGGCCACAACGGCGCCAACGACGGATCGATCAGCCGCCAGGTGCCGACGGGCCGCGGCGGCACCAAGGACTGCCAGGCCAGCGGCACCTCCACCGAGGACGGGTACCCCGAACACACCTTCACCTGGGACACGACCCTGCGGGTGCGCGCCATCCTGAACCAGCTGGGGGTGCGCACCGCGATGTCGCGCGGCAACGACAACGCGCTGGGACCGTGCGTCGACGAACGCGCATCGATGGCCAACGCACTGCGCCCCAACGCCATCGTGTCCATCCACGCCGACGGCGGCCCGGCCAACGGTCGCGGCTTCCACGTGCTCTACTCGTCGCCGCCACTGAACAATGCGCAGGCCGGACCGTCAGTGCAGTTCGCCAAGACCATGCGCGATCAACTGTCCGCGTCGGGTATCCCGCCCGCCACCTACATCGGTTCGGGCGGCCTGGACGCCCGCTCGGACATCGCCGGGCTCAACCTGGCGCAGTTCCCGTCGATCCTCGTCGAGTGCGGCAACATGAAGAACCCGGTCGACTCCAGCCTGATGAAGACCCCGGAGGGTCAGCAGAAGTACGCCGAGGCCATCGCTCGGGGCGTCGTGGCCTTCCTGGGCACCCAGGCCGCGACCCCGGCGGGCTAGCTTTCGACTTCTCTCTTCAGGTTCGCCAGCACCTCGTCCTGGATCTTGCGCAGCCCCAGCGGTGCGAACGTCTTCTCGAAGAACCCCTTGACGCCGCCGGCACCGGTCCAGCTGGTCTTGAGGTTGACCGACGATCCGTTGCCCGCGGGGGCGACGGTCCAGTTGGTCACCAGGCTGGAGTTGGCGTCCTTCTCGATCACCGTGTGACCGGCCGCATCCACCGAGGCCTTGATGTCACGCACCCGCGACTCGGTGGCCTGCAGCTTCCAACTCGCCACGGTGCCTGCACCCTGACCACCCTCGAGCACCTGGTAATCGCGGTAGTGCGAGGAAAGGATCTTCGGGCGCACGGTCTGGTAGTCCGCGATGGCGGCGAACACAGCGGCCGGCTCGGCGTTGATCAGAACCGTGCTGACCGCACTGACCTGTCCCATGACTGAAACTCCTTCAACTCGTGTCTGCGGTCGCAAGGTCGGCAACCTCCGACTAGCGTATATGTGTGTCCGTTGCTACGACTGACGCACAAGCTGTCCATGCCCTGGGTGTGCAGCGCCTCCTGGACAGTTACCGTGCCATGCCGCCCAATTCGACGGTGCGGCTTGCCAAGCCCACGTCGAACCTGTTTCGCGTGCGCGATCGCAGTGGCGTCAGCGGTTTGGACGTAACGGGTCTGACCAATGTGATTGCGGTCGACGTCCAAGCCCGCACGGCCGACGTGGCCGGCATGTGCACCTACGAGGACTTGGTGGCGGCGACGCTGCCGCACGGTCTGGCCCCACTGGTGGTGCCGCAACTCAAGACCATCACGCTGGGTGGTGCGGTCACCGGGCTCGGTATCGAGTCGACGTCGTTCCGCAACGGTCTGCCGCACGAATCGGTGCTGGAGATGGACATCCTCACCGGGGCAGGCGAAATCGTCACCGCATCGCCGGACCAGCATGGCGACTTGTTTCGAACATTTCCCAATTCTTATGGCACGCTGGGGTATTCGACCCGACTTCGGATCGAACTCGAGCCGGTCACACCATTTGTCAGCCTGCGCCACCTGCGCTTTCACTCACTGGCCGAGCTCGTCTCGGCGATGGACCGGATCATCGAGACCGGCGGACTCGACGGCGAGCCGGTCGATTACCTCGACGGCGTCGTGTTCAGCGCCGACGAAAGCTACCTGTGTGTCGGCTTCAAGACGACGACACCGGGCCCGGTCAGCGACTACACCGGCCAGAACATCTACTACCGCTCGATCCAGCATGCGCACGGTGAAAAGCACGACCGGCTGACGATTCACGACTACCTGTGGCGATGGGACACCGACTGGTTCTGGTGTTCACGGGCATTCGGCGCGCAGAACCCGACGATCCGGCGGCTCTGGCCCCGCAAGCTGCGCCGCAGCAGCTTCTACTGGAAGCTCATCGGCTACGACCAGCGGTTCGGCATCGCCGACCGGATCGAGAAACGGCACGGCCGCCCGCCCCGCGAGCGGGTGGTGCAGGACATCGAGGTGCCCATAGAAAACTGTGAACGGTTCCTCTCGTGGTTCCTGGAGAACGTGCCGATCGAACCGATCTGGCTGTGCCCCCTGCGCTTACGCGAGGAATCCCGCTGGCCGCTCTATCCACTGCGGCCCCATCACACGTACGTCAACGTCGGATTCTGGTCCTCGGTTCCGGTCGGCCCGGTCGAAGCACACACCAACAAGCTGATCGAGGCCAAGGTCAGCGAACTCGACGGACACAAGTCCCTGTATTCGGATTCCTATTATTCGCGTGAGGATTTCGACAACCTCTACGGTGGCGAGGCCTACCAGACCCTCAAGAAGTCCTACGATCCCGATTCGCGACTGTTTGACCTGTACTCGAAAGCCGTGCTGCGCCGATGAACGGAGAACAGCGATGACCACCTTCAAGGAACACTCGACGCACGCAGGCGATCGCAAACTCAACCTCGCCGAGATCCTGGAGATCTTCGCGTCAGGGTCCCAACCCCTGAAATTCACCGCGTACGACGGCAGCGCCTCCGGCCCGGTCGATGCCACCCTCGGACTGGACCTCAAGACCCCGCGCGGCACCACGTATCTGGCGACTGCCCCAGGTGATCTGGGCCTGGCCCGCGCATATGTGTCCGGCGACCTCGACATGTACGGGGTACATCCGGGCGACCCGTATCCGCTGCTGTGCGCGCTGGCCGAGAAGATGGCGTTCAAGCGTCCGTCCGCCCGGGTGCTGGCCAACATCGTCCGCTCCATCGGCATCGAGCACCTCAAACCCATCGCACCACCGCCCCAGGAAGCCCTGCCGCGATGGCGGCGAGTGGTGGAAGGCCTGCGGCACAGCAAGACCCGTGATGCCGACGCGATCCACCATCACTACGACGTGTCGAACACCTTCTACGAATGGGTGCTCGGGCCGTCGATGACCTACACCTGCGCGTGCTACCCGGACACCGACGCCAGCCTGGAAGAGGCACAGGACAACAAGTACCGACTGGTGTTCGAGAAGCTGCGGCTACAGCCGGGCGACCGGTTGCTCGACGTCGGCTGCGGGTGGGGCGGCATGGTGCGTTACGCGGCACGCCACGGCGTCAACGCGCTCGGGGTGACGCTGTCGCGGGAGCAGGCCCGCTGGGCACAACAGGCCATCGTCAGCGAAGGGCTCGAAGACCTGGCCGAGGTGCGGCACGGCGACTACCGCGACATCGCCGAGACCGGTTTCGACGCGGTGTCCTCGATCGGCCTGACCGAGCACATCGGAGTGCA
Source organism: Mycolicibacterium alvei (assembly GCF_010727325.1). Classification (NCBI taxonomy): domain Bacteria; kingdom Bacillati; phylum Actinomycetota; class Actinomycetes; order Mycobacteriales; family Mycobacteriaceae; genus Mycobacterium; species Mycolicibacterium alvei. The sequence goes on along the minus strand of NZ_AP022565.1, from coordinate 4,111,541 downwards.
CAACTACCCGTCGTACTTCGGTTTCCTGCAGTCGAAGATGCGCCCCGGCGCGCTGTTGCTCAACCACTGCATCACCCGTCACGACAACCGCAGCGGAGCGGCCGCCGGGGGGTTCATCGACCGCTACGTGTTCCCGGACGGGGAGCTGACCGGCTCCGGGCGCATCATCACCGAAGTGCAGGACGTCGGTCTTGAGGTCATGCACGAGGAGAACCTGCGCCACCATTACGCCATGACGCTGCGCGACTGGTGCGCCAACCTCGTCGAGCACTGGGACGCCGCCGTCGCCGAGGTCGGGCTGCCCACCGCAAAGGTGTGGGGCCTGTACATGGCCGGGTCCCGGCTCGGCTTCGAGACGAATATCGTTCAGCTACACCAGGTTCTGGCCGTCAAACTCGACGAGAGCGGCAATGACGGCGGTCTGCCGCTGCGGCCGTGGTGGACGGCCTAGGTCTGCAACCCTGGGCGGACGGCGAGGCCTGTCAGCTCTCGATCTTCCGCGCACCCAGTTCGTTCTGCAGCAGCTCGAGGGCTACCTCTTCGGGGTCGCGACGCGGCCCGGCCTCGCTCTGCGAAGCCTCGGCGAGCATCTCTGCCTCTTCCTGCTCCGGGGACGGCGGCGGTTCCGGATCGGGGACCGGCTTCGGTTCGGGAATGACGCGGCCCGGCCGGGTGGGCACCCGTGGCGGGGCCTTCGCAGCCTTTGGCGGGGGCGGTGGGGCCGCCTCCGCAGTGCCGACCTCACATCGGATCTGCCAGTCCACCCCGAGCGCATCCTTCAATGCGTCGCGGATCACGTCGGCATTGCGCGACTCGGTGAGCCGCTTGGCCAGCGGTGGTGAGTCATGGGACAGCACAAGGGTTCTGTCCTCGACTGCCCGCACGATGGCGCCCGCGAGCATGACCTCGGTGGTACGGCTGCGCTCGCGCACCTTCTCCCGCACCGTGGTCCACATCGAGCGCACCGCAGCGGCGTTGGGCTCGCCGCCCGGGGCCACCGACGCCTGCGCCGGTTGGGGTTCCGGCTCAGGTTCTGCGGCGGGCTCGGGCTCGAAGTCGGGCTCCGGCGGGAGCGGTGGCTCGGGCTCCGGTTCCGGAACAGGAGGCGGAGGCGCCGGGGGCGACGCAGGAGGCTCAGCGGGGGCGGCCTTCGGGGCAGCCTGGCTGCGGCGGGCGAACGTCTTGGTGGGCTCGGCGGTGGATTCGACAGACCGGGCCGCCGATGACGACGACGCCTCACCGGCCGGGAGTGACATGTCCAGCCGGGTCTCGATACGTTCGATGCGCTGCAGCAGCGCCGACTCGGTGTCATGGGCCGAGGGCAGCAGCAGCCGGGCGCACACCACTTCCAGCAGTAGCCGCGGTGCGGTGGCACCGCGCATCTCGCCCAACCCGGCGTGCACCACCTCGGCGTAGCGGGCCAGCGTGGCCGAACCCACCTTGGCCGCCTGCTCACGCATCCGCTCGAGCACATCGGTCGGCGCGTCCACCACGCCGCGGGTGACCGCGTCGGGCACGGCCTGCAGCACGATCAGATCGCGGAAGCGCTCCAGCAGATCGGTGGCGAACCGTCGCGGATCATGGCCGGCGTCGATTACGGCTTCGACGGCGCCGAACAGCGCAGCAGCATCCCCCGCCGCCAGCGCCTCGACCGCGTCGTCGATGAGTGCCATGTCGGTGGCGCCGAGCAGGGCCAACGCCCGCTGATAGGTGATGTGGTTGCCGTCGGCACCCTGCTCGGAGCCCGCCAGCAGCTGATCGAGCACCGAGAGCGTGTCACGGGGTGAACCGCCGCCCGCCCGGATGACCAATGGGTACACCGCATCGTCGACGTGAACGTTCTCCTCGGCGCAGATGCGCTCCAGCAGCGGACGCATGGTCCGCGGAGCCAGCAGCCGGAACGGGTAGTGATGCGTACGCGACCGGATGGTCGGCAGCACCTTCTCCGGTTCGGTGGTGGCGAACACGAAGATCAGGTGCTCGGGTGGCTCTTCGACGATCTTGAGCAGCGCGTTGAAACCAGCCGTGGTGACCATGTGCGCTTCGTCGATGATGAAGATGCGGTACCGCGACTGGGCCGGCGCGTAGAACGCCCGGTCACGCAGTTCGCGGGTGTCTTCCACACCACCGTGGCTGGCGGCGTCGAGTTCGACGACGTCGACATTGCCCGAACCGTTCGGCGCCAGCGCCACGCACGAATCGCATGAGCCGCACGGTGTAGGAGTGGGGCCGTCGGCACAGTTGAGCGAGCGGGCCAGGATGCGCGCCGACGATGTCTTGCCGCAACCCCGTGGTCCGGAGAACAGATAGGCGTGGTTGATCCGGCCCGCGGTCAGCGCGGTAGATAGCGGCTCGGTGACATGTTCCTGCCCAACGACTTCCGCGAAGCTTGCCGGCCGGTATTTGCGGTATAGAGCCACGGGAGAAGGCTACCGACTGGATCTGACGCCGCGCGGGTGCCCGTTGACTTTGACACCACGCACACCGTTGCCCGTACAAATGCAGCGTCAGCTCAAAGTCAACACAGAGATCAACACAGAGATCTGCACAGAGCGCGATTCATCCACAGGTGGCTACGTCGAGACCGGCACCCACCCATGCCTGTCCTCGTCACCGGCGACTCTCGCCTGATGAGCGAGCCCTTCATCGGCACCGAAGCCCTGTCAGCCGGCGTCGTCAACCGCTACCAGCTCAGCCGCTACCACCGCACGATCCTGCCGAACATATACGTGGACAAGCAAACTGCCGTGTCGCTGCGGCAACGTAGTACGGCGGCATGGTTGTGGTCGGGCCGTAACGCGGTGATCGCGGGTGCCGCCGCATCGGCGCTCCATGGCTCGAAGTGGGTGGCCGACGACGTTCCGATCGAGTTGATTAGCACCAAAACCAAGCCACCCGAGCAGGTGATCACGCGCCAGGACCTGATCTGCGACGGGGAGGTCACGATGATCGACGGTCTGTCGGTCACGAGCGTCGAGCGCACTGCTTTCGACCTTGGACGCCGCGGGTTGGTCGGTGCGGCCGTCGCGCGGCTCGACGCACTTGCTCGAGCCACCGGACTAAAGGCGGACGACGTGCTGACGCTGGCCGCACACCACCGCCACGCCCGTGGCCTGCGACAACTCGAATGGGCGCTGGATCTATTCGACCCCGGCGGCCAGTCCCGAAAGAAACCTGGCTGCGGCTGATGCTCATCGACGCAGGTTTTCCGCGGCCGCAGACACAGATACCGGTGCTCGGGCCCGACGGCTACCCGAGGTACTTCCTCGACATGGGTTGGGAGGAACTGAAGCTGGCGGTCGAATACGAGGGCGTGCAGCACGCCGATCAGCTCGGCTATGACATCGTGCGTGCCGACTACATCACGCGAGCCGGCTGGACCCACGTGAGAGTGGCCGCGGGGCACCGACGGCCCGCCATCATCGCCCGGGTGGAACGCGAATGGGATCGACTTTGGCGACCAGAACTCGGGATCACGCCGCGCCGGACGCCGCTGGCCGGTCCCCCATTGGAACTCGGCTGCTGACTTTGATTCCACGCACACCGCTACTCGCACAAAAGCAGCGTCAGTTCTAAGTCAACGCAGAAGCTGCTCGGTCGCCGCGAGCAGGGCGCAGGTGGCCAGGCCGTCGATCGCATCGCGCACATCGGACGGCGACGGGAACGTCGGCGCGATGCGGATGTTCTTGTCCTCGGGGTCCTTGCGATACGGGAAGGACGCACCCGCCTCGGTCACCGCGATCCCGGCGTCCTTGGCCAACGCGACGGTGCGCTTGGCCGTGCCGGGCCACACGTCGAGGCTGACGAAGTAGCCGCCCTTGGGATCGGTCCACGACGCGATCTTCGACTCACCCAACCGGTCCTCGAGGATCTCGGCGACCAGGGCGAACTTGGGAGCGATCAGCTCGCGGTGACGCTGCATCTGCAACCGCACGCCGTCGGCGTCGCCGAAGAAGCGGCTGTGCCGCAGCTGGTTGATCTTGTCCGGACCGATCGTCTTCTTCCCCGCGTGCTGCAGGTACCAGGCGATGTTGCCCAACGAACCGCCCAGGAAGCTCACCCCGGCCCCGGCGAAGGTGATCTTGGAGGTCGAGGCGAACACCAGCGGACGGTTGGGGTTGCCGGCCGCCTCGGCCAGCCCCAGCACGTCGACCTGGCGGACGAACTCGCCGGTCAACGTGTGGACCGCATACGCGTTGTCCCACATCAACCGGAAATCATTTGCCGCCGTGCGCATTTGGACGAGACGCCGGACAACTTCCCAGGAATAGGTGACGCCGGTCGGGTTGCCGAACACCGGTACGCACCACATGCCCTTGATCGCCGGATCAGCCGCGACGAGTTCCTCGATCAGGTCGACGTCGGGCCCGTCCTCGCGCATCGGCACCGCGATCATCTCGATCCCGAAGGACTCGGTGATCGCGAAGTGGCGGTCGTATCCGGGCGAGGGGCACAGGAACTTGACCGTCCCCTCCGCCGCCCAGGGTCGCACCGAGTCCACCCCGCCGTGCAGCAGCGAGAAGACGATGACGTCGTGCATCATCTCCAGGCTCGCGTTGTTCCCCGCGATCAGGTTCTGCACCGGGATACCGAGCAGTTCGCCGAAGATCTCCCGGAGTTCGGGCAGCCCGTGCAGACCGCCGTAGTTACGGGTATCGGTACCCGTACGGTCGCGGAAGGAATCTTCTTCCGAGCCGGGCAGCGACAGCAGCGCGTTGGACAGATCCAACTGCTCGGGCGCCGGCTTGCCTCGGGTCAGATCCAGGCTCAGCTTCTTCGCCTGCAACTCCGCGTAGTTGCGCTGTTGGATTTCGTGCTGCGCGAGCAGCTCGTCGCGGCCAAGAGACTGGAACGACACCGCGCGCCTTTCACAGAAGCGGAATGAGCTGGACGTAAGGGGACCCCGCGCACCCGCCAGAGCCCGTTGACCCTTGCTGCCTTCCGGCCCTGGGGGAGTTCACAGGATGGACGCCGCGCGGGGTCCAAGGCGAGTGTAATACCCACCCCTGTCCCCGGCGTTTACGGGACTGGTTGGAACGTCAGTTAGGATCGTCGACGGAGGATTCGCCTAGTGGCCTATGGCGCTCGCCTGGAACGCGGGTTGGGTTAATAGCCCTCAGGGGTTCAAATCCCCTATCCTCCGCGCTCGGGTCCGGGGTGCGACCTGCTGAATCAACCTAGATCAGCATCTCGCACCCCGGCCCAATTTCAGTACCCGAGGAGGAGTATGGGCCGCACCGTCGCGGTGATCTGGCACGTGTCGTTTTCGATCGTGGCCGCTGGCCTCTACTTTTTCTTCGTCCTCCCACGATGGCCTGAGCTCATGGGTGACACCCCGCCGACGCTCGGGCTGGTCCTACGCATCGTCACCGGTGTGCTGATCGGCCTGGCCTCTCTGCCGGTCGTGTTCACGCTGCAGCGGACCAAGCGTCCGGAGCTGGCCACCCCCGAGTTGGCGCTCCGGTTGCGGACCGCGTCGATCGCCCTGCACGTGCTGGCGGCGGTACTGATCGTCGGCACCGCGGTCTCCGAGATCTGGCTGTCGCTGGACGGCTTCGGTCCGTGGCTGTTCGGGATCTACGGCGCCGCCGCCGCGATCGCGCTGCTCGGCATCTTCGCCTTCTATCTGGCGTTCGTCGCCGAACTGCCGCCCCCGCCGCCGAAGCCGGTCAAGACCCGGGAGAAGGCCCAGCGCCGCGGCCGCAAGAACGCGATCGCCGAGGCGGACGAACCGGAGACCGAAGAACCGGAAGAGACGGAAGACGCCGGCGAAACCGAGGCCGAGGCCGAAGACGCTGAAGAACCGGCGAAGGTGAACCTGACGAAAGAGCCTTCGGACGACGAGACCGACGACGGCGAGGGCAAGACCCTGCGCAACCGCCGGCCGTCAAGCAAGAACGGCACCAAGCGGCGCGGCCTGCGCACGCGTGGCGAAGTCACCACCGAGGACTGACACGCGTCACCCGCGTCGACATCGGGTGCTTATCCAGCGAAGATGGGTATATGGGCAAAGTGAGCTCACATCCGTTCAGAACGATCGTCGCGGTGGCAGTGGCCACCGCGGCCGCCGTTATCGCCCCGATTGCCCCTGCCGGTGCCGCACCCGGCGACCCGGAGATGGCGGCTGCGCAGGTCGAACCGTCGGTAGCCCGCATCGACACCGTCGTGGACTACCAACAGGCCTACGGCATCGGCACCGGCATCGTGCTGTCGCCGAGCGGTGAGGTGCTGACCAACTACCACGTCGTCCAGGGCGCCAACTCGATCAGTGCCACGGTCGGTGGTCAGCGATTCCCCGCGGACCTGGTCGGCTACGACCGCCAGAACGACATCGCGGTACTGCAACTGCACGGTGCGGCCGGCCTGCCACCGGCATCGATCGGCGATTCGGCCGCGCTGGCACCGGGCCATCCCGTCGTCGCGCTCGGCAATGCCGGGGGCACCGGTTCGCCCCTGACTCACGAGGTGGGCACCGTCAGCGCGTTCAACCGCACCGTCAACGCCGAAGACGAGCTGACCGGTACCAGTGATGAGATCGACGGCCTGTTCGAGTTCGCCGCACCGGTACGTGCCGGCGATTCCGGCGGTCCCGTGGTCAACGACGCCGGGCAGGTCGTGGGGATGACGACCGCCGCGTCGGTGAACTTCCGCATGGGCCCCGGTGGCAAGGGGTTCGCAATCCCGATCAACGACGCAATGGCCGTCGCCGGACAGATCCGCGCCCGCATCCCGTCGGCCTCGGTGCACATCGGGCCGCCGACCCTGCTCGGCGTCGGTGTCCGCACCGCGCAGCGGCGCAGCGGCGGCGTGATCGTCCAGGACGTCATTCCCGGCGGCCCGGCCGCCGCGGCCGGCCTGATCCCGGGCGACATACTCACCGGCATCGACAGCACCCCGCTGGATTCGGCGCGTACCCTCACGCTGATCCTCGATCAGCACTACCCGGGCGACGTGATCGGCCTGACCTGGTTGGACCAGGGCGGTCAGCAACACACCGGCAAGGCCACGCTGGCTGCCGGGCCGTAGTCCATGGTCACGCTGGACCGCCTGATCAACGTCCTGGGCGGCTACGGAGTGCGACTGCGCGCCCCACATGGAATCGGTCCGGCGACGCGCTCGACCGAGTTGCGCAGCGTGGTGATGCACGAACCCGGTCAGGTCGTCGGTGATGTCCTGCTGGCGGTCGGGGCCGCGTCGATAGCCGAGGCGATGCAGTGGGCGGAGGCAGCGCGCGCCGTGGTGGTTCTGGTCCGCGGCCCGCACAGCCCCGCCGACGACGACGAACTGGCGGCCGACAACCGCATTGCGGTGATGACGGTCGAGCCCGAAGTCTCCTGGAGCGAGCTGGCGGCCGTGATCTACGGCGTGGTGCTGGAGGGTCGAGAGACCGAATCCGGGCGCGGCCCAACCGATTTGTTCGCGCTGGCCGACAGCCTCGCCGATGCCGTGGGCGGCGCGGTCACCATCGAGGACCGGCGTAGCGCGGTGCTGGCGTACTCGCGGCTGCAGCAGCAAGCCGATCCGGCCCGCGCCGCGACGATCCTGAGCCGTGGGGCCCCTGAACCGTTACGCGCCCTGTTCGAGGCCCGCGGGGTGTTCCGGCACCTGGCCGCATCGGACGAGCCGATGTTCGTCGACGGCGATGGTGAGGTCGGTCTGACCGGGCGGATGGTGGTGGCCGCGCGGGCCGGGCGCGAACTGCTCGGTTCGATCTGGGTGGCCTGTACCGCTCCGTTGCCCGACGCGCGCCGCGCCGCGCTGGCCGACGGCGCTCGCATGGTCGCCCTGCATCTGTTGCGCTCCCGCGCCAGCGCCGACCTGGAACGCCAGGTGGAGTCGGAGCTGGTCATCCGTCTCCTCGAAGGCGCCGCCGATGCCACCACGGCTGCCAGTCGGCTCGGCTTGCCGCAGACCCCCCTGCGGGTGATCGCGTTGCGTGCCCGGACGGGCGACGAGCGGCATGCCCCGCTACTCCTGGCGTTCGAGCGGGCGACCGCGGGTTTCGGCTGGTCACGTCCCGGGCGCAGCGCCCTGGCCGGCAACACCGTCTACACCGTGTTGCCCGGTGCCGAAGCCGAGACCGCGAGCCGGTGGGTGGCGGGTCTGCGCGCCGCGTTGCCCGAGCCGGTGACCGTGCTGGCCGGCATCAGCGGCCCGGCCGCCGCCGCCGAGCTGGCGCTGGCCCGCAGTGAAGCCGACGAGTGCCTGGCCCTGCACGAAGTCCTGCACGAGGTGCCGCACGGAGACGCTGTGGACCCCGATGAGAACGTGCCGGTCTATGACGAGGCCTGGGATGAGATCCTGCTGCAGCGCCTGCGGATCGCAGCCCGCGCCGGTCGCGCGCCGCAACGCGGCCCGGTCGCCGAGCTACGGGCCCACGATCAGGCCAGCGGCACGCACTATGCGGTCACGCTGCGGGCCTGGTTGGAGGCCCAGGGCGATCTGGCCGGGGCCGGGCGGACGCTCGGTGTGCACGAGAACACCGTGCGCTACCGGATGCGCAAGATGGCCGAACTCACCCAGTTGGACCTGACCGACGCGCGCAAGCGCCTGGCGATGATGATCGAGCTGGCGGCGACCGAAGATCTGTCGTGACCCGACAATAACCCCCGTTCTTTTTGTCGAGATAGCGCAAACACAACGCGTGTGTTTTCCCTCACCATGGGTGCATGTATGGGGTCGAGCGCATTGACGGCGCACCGCGGTCGGCGGTCGTCGTGGGTGCAGGCATCGTCGGCCTGTCCACCGCATGGTTTCTCCAGGAGCACGGAGTCGAGGTCACCGTGGTCGACCGCACCGGGATCGGTGCAGGTGCGTCATGGGGTAACGCCGGCTGGGTTTCGCCGACGCTGACCATCCCACTCAACGACCCGGCCCTGTTGCGCTATGGCGTCCGGTCACTTTTCAACCCGGCCGCTCCCCTGCACATCCCCCTGACATCGGGTCCCCGGTTGCTGGCGTTTCTGGGCCGGTTTGCCATGAACTGCCGGCAGTCGACCTGGACCAGGGTCGCGAAAGCCAACGTGCCGCTCAACGAGGAGTGCCTCGAGGTCTACGACGTACTGACCTCCAACGGCGTGGCAGTGCCCACCACCGACGGGCCGATCACCGCGCTGTTCGAAACCACCCGGCAGGCCGAGCATCTGATGACCGAACTCCGCCGGATGGCCGGCATCGGACAGACGGTCACGGTCACCAGCCTGTCCGGTGAGATGCTGCGCGACCATGTGCCGCTGGCCTCGTCGGCGATCACGGCGGGCATCAGCGTGGAGGGCCAGCGCTTCGTGGACCCGGGCCGATTCGTTCACGCGCTCGGCGATGCCGTCATCGAACGGGGCGCGGAGCTGGTGATCGGCGAGGTCACCGATGTACGCGCCGCGGGCGCCAACGTCATCGTGGACCTGGCGGACCGTTCCCTGAGCGCCGAGACCGCGGTGATCGCCACGGGGGCGTGGCTGTCGAAGCTCGCAAAACCCTGGGTCCGGACGCCCGTGCAGGCCGGCCGCGGTTACTCGTTCACCGTGCCGGTGGACCGCCCGCTTCTCGGGCCCATCTACCTGCCCGACGCTCGCGTCGCCTGCACGCCGTATCACGGCAAGCTGCGGGTGGCCGGAACCATGGAGTTCCGTTCCCCCGACGATCCGCTGCAACCGCCGCGGGTCGACGCGATCATCTCCTCCGCCGCCCCGCTGCTCGACGGGGTGGACTGGGATGCCCGCACCGATGTGTGGGTGGGCCCGCGCCCGGTCAGCTCCGACGGCCGCCCGCTCATCGGTGAAGTGGCACAGGGCATCTACGTGGCCGGCGGTCACGGCATGTGGGGGCTGGCCCACGGACCCGTCACCGGCCGGTTGCTCGCCGAGTACATGACCACCGGAAAGCAACCCGAGGCACTGCGGGAATTCGATCCCCGGCGCTGAATTCACGACTTCGCCCTGACGGGCACACAAGGCCGTCAGGGGCGGCGTGCAACCCGCCCCTGACGGCATCTCCGCATCATCGGAAGGAAACCACAATGACTGTCAGCCAACGTATTTGGTTATCGCCACAGGCCTACGAGCGCCTGCAGGTCGAGTTGTCGACGCTGCGTGATCTGATCGCGACCGAAGCAGCGTCCGACTCCGACGAGAACGAGGTGGCCGTCCAGCGCGCCCGCCAGGCCCGCATCCAGCACATCCACGACATACTGCTGTACGCCGTGGTCGGCGAGAATCCGGCCGACGACGGGGTGGCCGAGCCGGGCATGGTGCTCACCGTGCGCTATGACCAGTCCGGCGAGATCGAGACCTTCCTGTTGGGGGTCCGCGGCGCCGAATACGGTGATCTGGAGGTCTATTCGGTGAACTCACCGTTGGGCGAGGCCATCGTCGGCGCGCGTCCCGGCGAGCACCGCAGCTACCCGGTGCCCAGCGGCGAGGCTGTGCCGGTCACCCTGATCAGCGCGGTGCCGTTCGGGATGCACGTGCCAACCGCGGGGTAAGCCCTACTCTGTTCGGATGGCCGAACGCAAGGGCACGCCCGGCAGCTTGACCGCAGACGACTGGGTGCAGGCCGGGTATGCCCTGCTGGCTTCCGACGGGATGCGGGCGCTGAAGATCGAGCGCCTCTGCGAGCAGATCGGCGCGACCCGGGGCAGCTTCTACTGGCACTTCACCGACATGAAGGGCTATCGGGCTGCCCTGGTCGCGTCGTGGAATGCGTTCCTGGAGCAGGACCGCCGCTCACTGGCCCAAGTCGAGCACCTGCCGCCGCGCGAGCGACTGTCGCAGATGATGCAGCAGCTGCTCAGCCCGCGGCACTGGACGTTGGAGCGGGCCATGCGGGAGTGGGCACGCTCCGACGACGTCGCCGCAGCCAATGTGCGTGCGGCCGACCATCGCGTTCAGGTCGCGGTCACCAAGGCGTATCTCGACTACGGGTTCAGCCCGGAGGACGCCGCGCTACGCGGCCAGGCCACCTTCGCAGCGGGCATCGGCATGCTTCACCTGATGGATTCTGCCGAGACCCTGACCACCGCCGACCGCTACGAGCGTTTTCTGGATCTGATGCTGGGGAGCTGAGGCAACTACTTCGGGTTGCCGTACTCGTCCCAGTTCTCCGCGACCTTCTTGCTGGGCTGCACCCGCGGCGGCTCACCCGGCATCTTGGGATAGTTGGGCGGATAGGGCAGGTCTCCGAGGCCACGTTCCTCGTCGGCGGCCACCAGATCCAGCAGTGGTTGCAGCGACTGCTTCTTCGAGTCGATGTCCGCCCACGGATCCTCCCGTCCGGCAAGGAAATCCGGCACGGTGACGATCGTGTAGTCGTCAGGGTTGGCGTCGCGCAGCTCCGCCCAGCTCAACGGCGTCGAGACGGTGGCAATCGGGGTTTTGCGCGCCGAATACGCCGAGGCGAACGTGCGGTCACGGGCGTTCTGGTTGTAGTCGATGAACAACCGCTCGCCCCGCTCTTCCTTCCACCACGACGTGGTCACCGCGTCGGGGGCACGGCGTTCGACTTCCCGGGCCAGCGCGATCCCGGCCCGGCGCACCGCGATGAAGTCCCAGTCGGTCGCGATCCGCAGAAAGATGTGCACACCGCGGCCCCCGGAGGTCTTGGGATAGCCGACCAGGCCGAGCTCGTCGAGCAGTGGCTTGAGCACATCGCAGGCCACCGCGGCAGCCTCGGCGAAACCCGTGCCCGGTTGCGGGTCCAGATCGATGCGCAGCTCATCGGGATGTTCGGTGTCCGGGCAGCGAACCTGCCAGGGATGCAACGTGATCGTGCCCATCTGCGCGGCCCATGCGATCGACGCCGGGTGGGTCACCTTGAGCGCGTCGGCGGTTCGGCCGGACGGGAAGGTGACGACGCAGGTCTCCAGGTAGTCGGGATGCTTCTGCGGTACCCGCTTCTGGTAGATCTCCTCACCCTCGATGCCGTCGGGGAAGCGCTGCAAATGTGTGGGCCGGTCCTTCAACAGCGTCACCATGCGATCGGCGACGTGCAGGTAGTACTCCATCAACTTGCCCTTGGTCCCGGCCGCGCCGAGCTTCGGGTAGTACACCTTGTCCGGGTTGGTGAAGCGGACCTTGATCCCGTCGACGTCGAGTTCGGTTGCGGGCGTTGGCATGTCAGCTGTCTCCCTCAAGGACGTCGTACAGGTCGTAGTTCAACGGCACGTCGAGCTGGTCGAACGTGCAGCTGTCCGGTTCCCGGTCCGGGCGCCAGCGCATGAACTTCACCGCATGCCGGAAGCGCTGACCCTGCACGGTGTTGCCCTCCATCTGGTCATACGCCACCTCACACACGAGCTCCGGGCGCACCGGGATCCAGCGCTTGTCGGCGGCCGAGTTCCAGCGGCTCGGGTCGCCGTCGCGGACTTCATCGCCCACGCGCAGCGGCTCCAGGTCGGCCAGCAGCTTGAGCCGGTCCTTCACGCTGAACGAGGCTGCACCACCCACCATCTGCAGCTCACCGTCGGGGCGGTAGAGGCCGAGCAGGATCGAGCCGATGCCCTCCCCGCTCTTGTGGATGCGGTAGCCGATGGCCACGCAGTCGGCATCGCGGTGGTGTTTGACCTTGACCATCTCCCGCTTGCCGGGCAGGTAGTGCCCGTCGAGCTTCTTGGCGATCACGCCGTCGAGCCCGGCCCCCTCGAAGGTCTGCAACCACTGGGCACCCAGTTGGGGATCGGTGGTGGTTCGCGTGACGTGGCACCACTGCGTGGCCTTGACGGCCTCGATCAGCGCCTCCCGACGCATCCGGAACGGCTCGGCGAGCAGCGACCGGTCACCGTCGGCCAGGGCATCGAATCCGATGAAGTGTGCCGGGGTCTGCTCGGCCAGCATCCGTACCCGCGACTCGGCAGGATGGATGCGCTGCGACAACGACTCCCAGTTCAGCCGGACCCGGCCGTCGATCTCGCGGGGCACCACCACTTCACCATCGAGGACGCAGCGGTCGGCGAGTTCGTCGCGCAGCGCAGCGAGCAGTTCGGGGAAGTAGCGCCCGAGTTCCTTTCCGCTGCGCGATTGCAGCGTCACCTCATCACCGTCGCGGAACACCAACGCCCGGAAGCCGTCCCATTTCGGTTCATACGACCAGACACCGGCCTCATCGGGCACTTTCACCTGGGCTTTGGCGAGCATCGGTTCGATCGGCGGCACTACGGGTAGGTCCACGGGCTCCATCCTGGTTCATCTGGGCGTCACGGATCTAGACTTCCGCGCCGCCCAGATGAACTAGGACGACATCGTCCCGGGCCTGGTTCACCTCTCGGGCTGATCCGGCGGCTGCAGCCAGGTGGCGATGTTGCGGACGTAATCCTTGAACACCGCCAGCCGCGACGGGTCGGCCTTGATCTGCGTCCCGGGTCGGTCGGTGACGAACGACGGCGCCCCACAGTCGAGATCCCAGTTGTAATCGGCGAAGTGGTGAAAGGTGGACTCGGCCACGGCCCGGCCCAGCGGCCTGCCGTCGCGGGTGCGTTCGCCGTCGAGAGCCACCGCGAGGTTGAACCGCCGGGTCGTCGCGGTGCTGCGCCCCTGCGCCACCACCCTGGCGAACGGGACCCTGGCCGAGACCGATCCCTCATGGGGGTGTGCCGGGAACCATTCGACGCAACCGCTGGCGGACCCAGTGGTGCGCAACAGCTCGTGCACCGGTTGCGCCGCCAGCACCGGCTGATAGTCGCCGTTGGCGCCGGAATTCGGCGCCGGGCCGAGGTCGGGAAACTCGTTGACCTGCGCCAACGACCCGAGCCCCCGCAGACAGCTGCCCAGGTGCTGGTGATCGCGCGCGGTCAGCATCCCGCCGCCGAGTGCCCGGAACCGCCCGATCGCCGCGCACTCCTCGGGAGTCAGCCCATTGCCCATGTCGACGGCCATCAGCCACACCTGGTCGAACCCGAGGTCGTCGACATGGCTGAGCACCGGATCCTGCCCGGCATGATCGACCCGGTTACGAGCCAGCACCTCGTGCCCGGCCGCGCCCAGTTCGGCGGCCAGCATCGAGAACCGGCTGACATCCCAGTCGTCGGGATTCGCCGGGATCGTCGTCTGCAACAGGATCGTCGCCATGCAATTCAGCGTGGCCGCCGCAACCTCATTCGGGACCCTTGAAAACCCGTGGTTCAGCCGGTCCAGGAAACTGACCGCAGCTGGCGACGGGACCGGACTCCGAGCTTGACGAACACCTTGCGCAGGTGCCATTCCACGGTGTGGGTGCTGATGAAGAGCTGTGCGCCGATCTCCTGATTGGTCAGTCCGTCGCGGGCCAGTTGAGCGATCTGAGCTTCCTGCGCCGTCAGCTCGTCGCCGGAGGTCAACCGCTGCTTGCGTACCTTCTCACCCGTCGCGGTCAGCTCACGCCGGGCACGTTCGGCGAAGGCCTGCGCCCCCATTTCGGTGAACATCTCGTAGGCCGTGCCGAGGTGTTCACGCGCGCTCGCGCGTTGTTTCTGGCGACGCAACCATTCCCCGTAGCGCAGATGGGTCCGCGCCAGCTGCACCCCGACCCGGGTGCGCCCCAGTCGCTCGATGGACTCGTTGTACAGCGCATCGGCCTCGGTACCGTCGGCCAGCATGGCCCGCGCGCCGGCGAATGTGCCCAGTCCCCAATCGGTTCCGCTGGCACCCGCGCCCGCCTCCAGCCGGCGCACGGCATCCTCGGCCACGTCCCGCTCACCGACGTGCGCAGCGGACTCGGTCAACTCGAGCAGACACCAACCGTAGAACCCGAGATCGTGGTATTCGCAAGCCTTCCGGGCTGCCGCCAACGCCTCCTCGTACCGGCCCAGACCGTTGTAGAGCACTGCGGCGGCATACCCGGAGACACCCAGCAACCGGCCCTCGCCCTTGGCCGTTCCCTCGGCCATACCGGCCTCGATCAGGTCGCTCGCTTCGGCCAGGTCGCCGCGCCAGGCGGCAAGTTCCACCTTGTGGTACTTCATCGGGTGGTGACCGATGGCCGCCGAGATCGCATCGGCCTCTTCCATAAGCCTTGCTGCCGTGACGAACTCGCCGTCCTGCACATGCACCCCGGCCTGGTAGGCGATCGCCGGCGGCAGCAGCGCCAGCGCACCGGTGGCGCGGGCGTAGCCGATCATGGCGGTGGCCAGACCTTCCATCAGGACGTCGTCCCACAGCTCGCCTGCGACGGATTCCTGCACGACGGGGAACGCCAATCCCAGCCAGTGCAACGCCGTGGCGTCACGGTGTCGGGCGTGCTCACACCACAGGTCGAGCGCAGCACGCAGGTGATCGACCGCGGCGGACAGTCCCTCGGTGACCAACTTCGTCACGCCGATGAGCAGGAAGTCGATGGGCCGCGACGGCTCCGCGACACCCGCCACCGCAGCACGCGCCGCCTCCGCGGCCTCCACCAGCGCCTCCGGCTGGTTGCGTGAAGCGAACACCGCGGCGGCCATCGCCTCGATGTAGGTCTCCCGGGCCAGCTCGTCGTCGAGATTCTCTAGTCGCTTGGCCGCCTCCAACAACAGCGCGGCGGCGTTCCGGACCGGAGGCGCGCCCGGCAGACCACCGCGGCTGCGGGTGAACTCCATCTGCGCGCGCAGCCGCTCCACCCGGGCGTGCTGCAGTTCGGTCAATGGGCTCAGTTCAGCCAGGGAGAGCAGCTCGTAGGCGGCCTCGGGCGCCGCCGCCTCACGTTTGGCCCCGGCGGCGGCGATCGCCCGGGAACCGCGCAGGGCCGGATCGGCGGACAGGATCGCCGACCGCTCGAGGAAGGTCGCCCCGGCGGCGATTCCACCTCGACCCTGGGCACGCCATGCCGAGGCTTCCAGTTCGGCGGCCACCGCATCGTCGGGACCGACCGCGGCGTTGGCGGCGTGCCAGGCCCGGCGATCCGGATCGAGCTCGGGATCGGTGACCGCAGCCAACGCTCGGTGCACCTCCCGGCGGTCGGCCGCGTCAGCTGCCCGGTAGGCAGCCGACCGAACCAGGGGGTGGTGAAAGCGCATGCGCACCCCGTACTCGATCACCCCGGCGGTCTCGGCCGGTGCCAGCGCGTCCACCTGTATCCCCAAATGCCCTGCCGCACGGGAGAACAGCATCGGGTCGCCGAGCGGGTCGGCCGCGGCGAGCAACACCAGCAGCCGGGTATCGTCCGGCAGCGACCGGATCCGGCGGACGAACCCTTCCTCGACCTGCCCCACCGACAGTCGCGCCGAGCCGAGCCAGAAACCCCCGGCCAGCTCTGCCGCAGGCACATTACGCGGCACCTCCAGCAGTGCCAGTGGGTTTCCGCGGGTTTCGGCGATCACGCGGTCGCGGACCCGTGCGTCGACCCGGCCCAGCATCACCGAATCCAACAGGTCCCTGGCGTCGCTGTCCGCGAGGCCCTCGACTTGCAGCTCGGGCAGGCCGGGCAGGACGTCGGCGCCATGGTGACCGTCGCGGACGGCGAACACCACAACCACCGGTTCGGCCAACAACCGCCGTGCGACGAAGCCGAGGGTCTGCACCGACACCTGATCGAGCCATTGCGCATCGTCGACCACACACAGCAGCGGCTTGTCATCGGCGGCGGAGGCCAGCAGACTCAGCACCGCAAGGCCGACCAGAAATCGGTCCGGCACCGGGCCGACGCCCCGGCCGAAGGCCACCGAGAGCGCGTCGCGCTGCGGCTCGGGCAGCTTGTCGAGGTGATCCAGGAGCGGTGCGCACAGCTGATGCAGCCCGGCGAACGCGAGTTCCATGTCGGACTCGACCCCGGCCACCTGGGTCACCCGGAACCCCGGTGCCTGTCCGATGAGGTAATCGAGCAGCGCCGTCTTACCGACACCCGCCTCACCGCGCACCACCAGCACCGCGCTGCCGCCCGACCGCCCACCGGATACCAGGGATCGAAGTGCCGCACATTCGCCGGCTCGGCCGCGTAGCGGTGAACCTGCGCCCATATCCGCGATCACCTAGCCGAGCCGCAGCGCCGGTGCGGGCAGCGAGTCGATGCCGTGATGGGCGAATTGTGCCCAGCGAGTGCGTATCTCGGTGGAGAGCTGGTTGTCGATCGCTCGCTGCGGGCCGAGCATCGGGGCATCGGCCCAGGCTCGGGGTGAGCCGAGCAGGAACGGCAGCTCCATGCAATGACAGGCGCCCAGCGGGGCATGGTCGGGTGCCCAGTCGAAACGAAAGGTGCCGACCCGGCCACCGTGGGTCCGCCAGGCTTCGGCCAGCCGCGCGGCGGGGCCACTGAAAGCCCGCCTGGTCAGCATCGACGAACCCGCCCGTACCGCGAGACGTCCGAGGACGGGCACCCGGTTGAGCCTGGCCCCCCTGCGGTCCATTGCCACGAACGGCGCGGCGTCGTCCTTGGTGTAGCCGATGAGCAGCTCGATACGACCTGCGGCGTCCGCGACGGCCGCCGAAACATCGGCCGGTGCCGGTAGCGGTGTGCGGCCGAGTCTCGGCGCGAACGCCAACGCGCCGAGCAGACCGAAGCCCTGCGCGGCAGCGACCGCGGCGCCTTCCGCGGCGAGCAACTGGTCCAGGCTCGCCTCGGCCGGATCCGCACCGGCCAGCGAGGTGGTCATCGCCACCCCCATGGCCTGCGCCATCTCGTCACGCCCGGCATCCAACTCGAGCGGAGCGCTCTGCAGGATCGCGCGGTGGAACAGCCCGACCGCGTCCCGGCACAACATGAGCGACATGACCGAATGCGCGCCCGCCGACTGCCCGAACGCAGTGACGTTGGCCGGATCGCCCCCGAATGCGGCGATGTTGTCGTGTACCCAGCGCAGCGCCAGGATCTGATCGCGCAGACCCAGGTTGTCCTCGCCCGCCCCGGGTGGCGCCAGATAACCGAAGATGCCGAGCCGGTAGCTCACGTTGACCACCACGACGTTGCCGGAGCGAGCCAGCGAGGCGGTGTCGTACTTGGCGGATTCACCACTGCCCGCCACGTAGGCGCCGCCGTGGAACCACACCATGACCGGCAGCCGGTGCGCATCGGCCGGAGCGGTGACCGACAACACCAGACAGTTCTCACTCGTCGACAGGCCGTCGAGCACGTCCCCGGTCACCCAGCCCAGCCGCGACGGCCGTTGCGGACAGGCCGGACCCGGCTGCGTCGCATCCCGAACCCCCGACCAGCCCGCGGCCGGTTCGGCGACGGCGAATCGTTTGGCGGTGCCGTACCGCACGCCTCGGGCACGCACCAGCCCGTCTTGGTTCTCGACCTGGATCGTGCCGCCGGTGATGTGTCGATCCCGCACCCGCCCAACGTACCGATAGATTGCGGGGCGTGAGCCTGACCCCCGCCGGGCGGTTCGCGCCGAGCCCGTCGGCCGACCTGCACATCGGCAACCTGCGCACCGCGGTGCTGGCGTGGTTGTTCGCCCGGTCCACCGGGCGGCGGTTCCTGCTGCGGGTCGAGGATCTGGACGACCGGACGTTTCCCGAGATCGGGCACCGTCAGGTGGCGGATCTGGCCGCGATCGGATTGACCTGGGATGAGCCGGCGCAGTGGCAGACGGGACACCAGGACCGCTACGACGCCGTGATCAGCGGGTTGTTCGAGCATGGACTCCTGTACGAATGCTATTGCAGCCGAAGAGATATCGCCCAGGCTCCGCGTGCCCCGCACGCCCCCGAAGGCGCGTACCCGGGCACCTGCCGGGGTCTCACCGACGCCGAACGCGACCAGCGGCGCGCCGAAACCGGCCGTCCACCCGCGTTGCGGCTGCGCACCGACACCTTCGTCGGCACCGTCACCGACCTACTGCACGGCAGCTACACCGGGATCATCGACGACTTCGTGGTGCGCCGCGGCGACGGCGTGCCCGCCTACAACCTGGCCGTGGTGGTCGATGACGCCGCCGGCGGTGTCGACCAGGTGGTTCGCGGGGACGACCTGCTGCCGTCCTCACCCCGTCAGGCCTATCTGGCCCGCCTGCTCGGCCACCCGGAGCCGATCTACGCCCACGTTCCGCTGGTGCTCAACCAAGACGGCGCCCGGCTCGCCAAACGCGACGGGGCGGTTACCCTGGCCGAAATCGGCGTCGACCGGGCACTGGAGCAGATCAGCGTGTCGTTGGGGTGGCCGCCGCTCAGCGTTGCCGGAATGCTGGACCGGTTCGATCCGGCACACCTGCCGCGCCGGCCGTGGATATATCAGCCGGGCTGAGCAGAAGCCTGCAGAACCTCTCGCGCCCCTGTTAGCGTCCGGCAGTGCGCTCCCGACGAATTCCACTGCTGGGGCTCCTGCTGATCGTCGCGGTGCTGCTGGCCGCGTGCGGGTCGAAGACCGGCAATACCGACGAACCGCTGAGTTCGGCCGGTGTGCTGCGGGTCGGCACCGAAGGTGTGTACTCCCCTTTCAGCTACCACGACCCCGCCACGGGCCAACTCGTCGGCTACGACGTCGACATCGCCCGCGCGGTCGGCGACAAACTCGGCGTCCGAGTCGAATTCGTCGAAACACCGTGGGATTCGATCTTCGCCGCACTCGAGGCCAACCAGTTCGACGTGGTGGCCAACGAGGTCACGATCACGCCCGAACGGCAAGCCAAATACGATCTCTCCCAGCCTTACTCGGTCGGCGAGGGGGTGATCGTCACCCGCGCTGGCGACACGTCCATCACGACACTCGCGGATCTGAAGGGCAAGGTCGCCGCCGAGAACGCCACCAGCAACTGGTCGGAGATCGCGCGGGCGGCTGGCGCCCGTGTCGAAGCGGTCGAGGGGTTCACCCAGGCGATCAAGCTCCTCAACCAGGGGCGGGTCGACGTCGTGGTCAACGACAGCATCGCCGTCTACGCCTATCTGGCCGAGACCGACGACACGTCGGTGAAGATCGCTGGCACGGTGGGCGAGAAGAGCGAACAGGGCTTCGCCGCGCGCAAGGACAGCGGCCTGCTGCCCGAACTGAACACCGCACTCGACGAGTTGCGGGCCGACGGCACACTGGCCGCCATCTCACAGAAATACCTCAAGACCAACGCGTCCGGGGCTCCCGCCGACCGTGCGGCCACCGCACGATCTACCTGGCAACTCATCGCCGACAACCTGTGGCCGTTGGCCAAAGCCGCACTGACCATGACCATTCCGCTGACGATCATCAGCTTCGCCATCGGGCTCGTGATCGCGCTGGGCGTAGCGCTGGCCAGGCTTTCGCCGAATGTGGTGCTGAGCAACATCGCCCGGTTCTACATCTCGGTCATCCGCGGTACACCGCTGCTGGTGCAGTTGTTCATCGTATTCTTCGCGCTGCCCGAGTTCGGGGTGAAGATCGACCCCTTCCCGGCCGCGGTGATCGCATTCAGCCTCAACGTCGGCGGTTATGCGGCCGAGATCATCCGTTCGGCGATCCAGAGCATCCCGAAGGGGCAGTGGGAGGCCGCCGAGACGATCGGACTGAATTACGCCGGCACGCTGCGGCGCATCATCCTGCCGCAGGCCGCCCGGGTCGCGGTGCCGCCGCTGTCGAACACCTTGATCTCACTGGTCAAAGACACGTCACTGGCCTCGACGATCCTGGTGACCGAACTGCTGCGACAGGCCCAGATCATCGCGGCGCCGACGTTCGAGTTCTTCGCTCTCTACGGCACCGCCGCGATCTACTACTGGGTGATCTGCCTGGTCCTGTCGTTCGGCCAGAGTCGCCTGGAACGCCGACTGGAAAGGCATGTCGCGCGATGACCACAGAACGCGAAGACCGGATCGTCGCCACCGATGTGCACAAGGCCTTCGGCGACTTCGAGGTACTCAAGGGTGTCTCGTTCACCGTTGCGCAGGGCACCGCGACAACCGTCATCGGCCCGTCGGGATCCGGGAAGACCACCCTGCTGCGCACGCTGAACGCCCTCGATGTCGCCGACGCGGGGGTGATCCGGGTCGGCGACACCCAACTGGATTTCTCCAAGCCCGCACCCAAGGACCAGCTGCGCCGCTACCGCGCGCAGAGTGGCTTTGTGTTCCAGTCCCACAACCTGTTTCCACACAAGACCGTGTTGCAGAACGTCACCGAGGGCCCGCTGGTGGTACAGAAGCGACCCCGTGACGAGGTGCTGGCCGAGGCTTCCGAGCTTCTGGGTCAGGTCGGGCTGGCCGACCAACAGGCCAAGTATCCGTACCAGCTCTCCGGTGGCCAGCAGCAGCGGGTCGGGATCGCACGAGCGCTCGCGTTGAAACCGAAAGTGGTGCTGTTCGACGAGCCGACCTCGGCACTCGATCCGGAACTGGTCGGCGAGGTGCTCGCGGTGATCCGGGACCTGGCTGTCGAAGGCTGGACCCTGGTGATCGTCACGCACGAAATCCAGTTCGCCAAACAGGTTTCCGATCAGGTGCTGTTCACCGACCGCGGGGTGATCCTGGAACAGGGGCCGCCCGCCGCGGTGATCGGCGACCCGAAAGAAGAGCGCACCCGTCAGTTCCTGCAGCGGATCCTCAACCCGCTCTAAGCGACCGGCGAGCGCCCCTGCGCCGCACGCTGTGCCGCCGCCAGCAGCTCGTCGCGGAACTGCGGATGCGCGATCGCGGCCAGTGCCTCGCCGCGCTCACGGACCGTCCGCCCCTCCAATTCGGCTGCGCCGTACTCGGTGACGATCACATCGACCTGGTGCCGTGGCGTCGTGATCACCGCGCCGGGACCGAACCACGGCACGATCCGCGACTGAACCACGCCGTCCTTCTCGAACGTCGAGGGCAGGCAGATCAACGAGCGGTCCGACAGCTCCAGCCCGACGCCGGCGACGAAGTCCTCGGCCCCGCCGATCCCGCTGAACTGGTCGCCGGCGATCGTGTCGGCGACGACCTGGCCGTGGACGTCGACCCCGAGCGCGCCGTTGATCGTCACCATGTCGTTGTTGGCGCCGATCACCTCCGGAGCGTTGACGATCTCGACCGGCAGGAACGCGACGTCGGCGTTGCCGTCCAGCCACGCATAGAGCTCGGCCGAGCCGAACGCGAAGGTCGTCACGCTCACCCCGTCGTACAGACCTTTCCCGACGTTGGTGACCTTGCCTGCACGGTGCAGCTGCATACACCCATCGGTGAACATCTCGCTGTGCAGCCCGTAATCGCCCCCGTCACTCTCGGCGAGCAGGGTGGCGATCTGGCTGGGAATCGAGCCGATGCCCGTCTGCAGTGTCGCGCCGGACGGGATGAACCCGACGGCGTGCTTCGCGATCGCCCGGTCGACGTCGGTGGGCGACGCTGACGGCAGCGCGAGCGGCGCGTCGGTCGAATGCACGAGGACGTCGATCTCGTCGACGTGCAGAGCATGCCGATACCCGTCGAGCCCGAACGTACGCGGATACGCATCGGATACCTCGACGACAAGCAACCGCTGCTGATCGGCGCCGGCGCGGCGCAATTCGCCCGCCGTGGCACCGGCATGCAAGGACAGGGAGCACCAACCGTCGGCGTCCGGCGGCGCCGCAACGGTCGTCATCACGCGCGGTGCCTGACGTTCGAGCAGCGGCGCGAACCGACGGAAATCCGCGGGCGCGAATTCCACGTCGGCGCCCATCTCCCGCAACATCCGCTCGAAGGGCCCGAAGAAACCGGACAGGTAACGAACCCCGGGCCGGGTGAACAGTTCGGTCCCCACCCCGAGCAATGCGCCGTAGACGCGCAGGTCCGTCCAGTCCGTGCGCTCCCCGAGCGCACGGAGAAACGCCGGCGGCTGGCCTGGCCCCAGCGGTATCCCGAGCGTGTCAGCGGTCGCCAGGCGCGCAGCGGCCTGTTCAGCGGTGAGCTCTTCGGGCATGGCGTCACTCTTCCACACCGCACGGTCCGATTTCCGCCAGCACCTCGGCGCGGGCACTCATAACGTCTCCGGCATGACACCGCAGCCAGAAATAGACCGAATCACCGTGTGGTTCATTGCGATTGCCGCAGCGCTTGGCACGGCAGCGATCTATCCACTCCAACCGGCGATATCCGATGTCGCTGACAGTCTTGACATCTCGGTTGCCCACGTCGGAATCGCGCTGGCGTCCGGTCCGGTCGGCTACCTGTTGGGGCTCGCGATACTGGTACCGCTCGTCGACCGATTTCCGCCAAGTCATGTCCTCGCAACGCAGTTCGGCGCGTTGGCCGTGGTCCTGGCGGCCAATGCCGCCGCCGGCTCCCTGTGGGTCCTGGGGCTCACCGTCGGAGTGATCGGCGCCTGTTCCACCGTCGGCGCGCAGTTGAGTTCGATCATCGCGCGCTTCGTCCCGGAGGGCCACCGGGCAACCGCGCTGGGAATTGTGACAGCGGGCATTTCGGCCGGGATCATCGGCGGCCGGATCGCCGGTGGCTGGCTGACGGACGTGGCGGGATGGCGGGGCGGCCTGCTCGCCTTCGCCCTCGCGTGCGTCATCGCCGCACTCGTCTCGCGGCGGACCCTGCCCGCCACGGCCGGTTCCGCCACGGGCAGCTATCTGGCGACCCTTCGCGGTCTGCCCGGCCTGTACCTGCGATTCCCGACGTTACGCATCGCCGCGGTCCGCGGCGCGCTCTGGTTCTTCGCGTTCTGCGCGGTATGGGCCGGCCTCGCCGTCGCCCTGGCGCAGCCTCCGTACTCCTATTCAGCCGAACGGATCGGTCTGTACGCCCTCGCCGGGCTACTGGGCATCGTCGCCACCCGCATCGCAGGGGTGTGGACCGACCGCGTGGGCGCACGACGAGTCATCATGATCGGCCTGGTCGTCGCGGCCTTCGGCGCGGTCACCCTCGGCGGGAGTCTGTCGAATCCCGCGGCCACCCTCGTCTTCCTGGCCGTGTTCGACGCCGGACTGTTCGCCGCCCAAGTGGCCAACCAGAGCACAATTCTGGCCATCGAACCGGCCGCGCCGGCACGGTTCAACAGCGCCTACATGGTCGTGTACTTCGTGGGCGGCAGCCTGGGCACCGCATTCGGCGCGGCCGCCGTCGGGTGGCTGGGCTGGCCGGCGACCGCGGGTGTCACCGCCGCGGCGATCGCTCTCGCGATACTCCTCACCGCCACCGACCGTCACGCTAGCGCAGCTGCCGTCGCCGAGTGCCACGCCAGCGTGACGAAGTGAGGCACGAGCGCCGCTCAGCGCACGGAGGCACCGTAATACCGTCCCAACACATGCGACCGGAGCTCATCGAACTCACCGGCGAGGATCGATGCCCTGATCTGGTCGACGAGCCGGATCACGAACCGCTCGTTGTGGATCGTGCACAGCGTCGCCGACAGCATCTCCTTGGCCTTGAACAGGTGCCGGATATAGGCGCGCGAATAGTTGGCGCAGGTGTAGCAATCACATTCGGCGTCGATCGGGGTGAAGTCCCGCTTGTACCGGGCCCCGGTGATGTTGAACCGCCCGGTTGCCGAGTACACCGCCGCATTGCGGGCCACCCGCGACGGGGACACACAGTCGAAGGTGTCTGCCCCGGCGGCCACCGCGTCGAACAGGTCGTCGGGCTCGCTGATCCCCAGCAGGTGCCGGGGTTTGTCCGCGGGCAGTTCACTGCTGACCCAGCCGACGATGGTGGCCAGGTTCTGTTTCTCCAACGCGCCACCGATGCCGTAGCCGTCGAAGCTCAGCCCCTCGGCGGCGCCGTCTTCCTGCCCGATCGAGGCCAGCCCACGCGCGGCCTGCCGACGCAGATCCTCGTACTGAGCACCCTGCACCACCCCGAACAGCGCCTGCCGCGGCCGCTCCGGCGCCAGGGCCTGCAACCGGTGATGCTCGGCCAGGCATCGCACCGCCCACGCATGGGTGCGCTGCACCGAGCTTTCCTGGTAGGCGCGGGTGTTGACGAGCGTGGTGAGCTCGTCGAACGCGAAGATGATGTCGGCGCCGAGCTGGTTCTGGATGCCGATCGAGACCTCCGGGGTCAACCGGTGTTTCGAGCCGTCCAGATGCGAGCGGAACGTGACACCGTCGTCGTCGACGTGCGCCAACCGTTCCTTGCCCTTGGCGATGATGTCGTCGGCCTGCAGCCGCTCGGTGTCCATCGCCAGAACCTTCTTGAACCCGACACCCAGCGACATCACCTGGAAGCCGCCGCTGTCGGTGAACGTCGGGCCGGGCCAGTTCATGAACGCCCCGAGCCCGCCGGCCTCGGCCACGACATCCGGGCCCGGTTGCAGGTAGAGGTGGTAGGCATTGGCCAGGATCGCTTGGGCACCAAGCTGTTTCATGGTCTCGGGGAGCACCGATTTGACGGTGGCCGCAGTCCCTACCGCGATGAACGCCGGAGTGCGGATATCGCCGTGCGGAGTGTGAATGGTCCCGACCCGGCCGAGTCGGCCGGGCAACTCGGCCTCCACGGTGAAATACGGCTGGTCCACACCTGGTATTCAACCGGATGCGCGTCCGATTTCCGTCATGGGGGCGGACGCGGCCATACTGCGGGCGTGAACTTGGTCAAGAACCGCGGAATCGTCGTCGCCACCGGATGTGCTGTGTTTCTGGCCGCAGTCGCCGGATGCTCCTCTCAGGACTCGCAGTCTTCGGGGAATACCGGCCAGGGCCGGGTCACCTTTGGCCCCAACGACGCCGGTCCCGTCACCAGCGTCGATTGTGAGAGCCAGAACGGGTTGACCACGATCGGCATCAAGGGCAAGATGCCGGCCTCCGTGGTGCTGACCGACGGCGAGGCCCCGGTGGTCCAATCGGTCAACATCGGCGACGTGAACGGCGAGGGAGCATCGCTGACCTACCTGTCCGGCCTGTCCGGTGCTCCGGTGGTTGCCGCACGCGACGGTAAGGGCTACACGATCACCGGTACCGGCATGGGCATCGATCCCAACCAGCCGGGCTCACCGGTGGACATGCCGTTCGACATTGCCGTCACCTGTCCCTGAGGAAAGTTCACGATCGCCGCGTCCTCGATGCGGGATCATCCACCGATGGTGAAACCACCAAGATGGTTCCCCATGCAACAACATGATCGGATCGGCGTCTGGCGGACCGGCCTGCACCCAGCCACCCGCAAGCGGCCACCGTCTCGTCATCGATCTCGGAATACTCTGGCGGGTAAGGAAATTCGGGCAGCTCACCGAAGCAGGCATCGGGAGTGCGCAATATCCGCACGGCGCTGAACTTACGGCCGCCCGCGGCCACTATGA
This sequence comes from Mycolicibacterium alvei, assembly GCF_010727325.1. Classification (NCBI taxonomy): domain Bacteria; kingdom Bacillati; phylum Actinomycetota; class Actinomycetes; order Mycobacteriales; family Mycobacteriaceae; genus Mycobacterium; species Mycolicibacterium alvei. The sequence goes on along the minus strand of NZ_AP022565.1, from coordinate 4,085,513 downwards.
ACAATTCGTCCAAATCCACGCCCACGACCTGCACAAACCCGAATACTTCTGCCTGACAGTCCGCCACTGGAGACGGGCTGCACAACCGTGAGGAGAGCAGTTGTGAAGCGTGAGTTCCTGGTAGCCGTCGGTGGCGCTGCGATCGTTGTCGCAGGCTTGTCCGGCTGTTCTTCGGGCGACAAGAAAGACAGCGCCGAAACGACGTCCCCCGCAACGGCGTCGACGACAGCCTCGGTCGAGGCCGGCGACGCCACTGCGACAACCGGCACGGGCACGGCCCGGGTCACCATCGACGGCAAGGAGCACCAGCTCGAGGGCACAGTCGTATGCGCCACGGTCGCAGGCAACGTGAGCCTCACTGTCGGGCAGGGCACATCCGGAGTCAGCGCCACACTCAGTGAGGGCGACCAGCCGTCAGTGACCGCTCTGGCGCTGGGCAACATCGACGGCGTCAGCCTCGGATACACGCCCGGTGTGCCCGGCGGAAGCGCCGCAGCCACCAAGGACGGCAACAAGTACATGATCAAGGGCGACGCGACCGGTGTGGACGGAATGAACCCGGTGACCAAGCCTTTCGAGCTCGAAGTGGCCTGCCCGTAACCGAAATCTCATATCTAGCAAATATCTGACATAGGGTGGGCCCGGACTGATCCCGGGCCCACGCTCTGTTCTCAGCCGTCTTGCCCATTCGATCCGAGGAGCACCGTGGCCGATCACCGGACCCGCCGGCCTTCATCCGCTGTCGCGCTGGCCGGTGCCACCGCGGGCATGACCGCGGTGCTCGCCTTCGGCCACGTCGCCGACGCGTTCGCGGCCACTCTGCCCGGCAACGCTGCCGTGGTCGGTGTGGGCGGGAAGGACAATCCGACCAGCGACCGGGTCCAGAAGAAGTTCGACGGTCAGTACGTCCCGTACAACGGCGGGTACGCCGGACCGGCCGACGATCGCTTCTATGGCGTCAACTATCCGGCCACGTTGCCGATCGATGAGAGTGTGGCCGAGGGACGCCAGCCGTTGATCGACACAGTCGCCGAAGCCCGGACGGCGGTCGGCGCCGACGGCACGATCTACATCGTCAGTTACTCCGAGGGAACCATCGTCGCCGAGAAGTACAAACGCGAACTCAATGCAGACCCCGTCGACCCCGGCGGAAACATCGAATTCGTGTTCATCGCGTCGCCCACGGTTCCCAACGGCGGCATCTATGCCCGCTTCCCGAACCTGGGTCCGCTCAGCCTCCTCGGATTCACCAGCACCGGAGCGTCCGCGCCGACGTCGTACGACCAGACCTTCCTCACCATCGAGTACGACCCCGTCGGTGACTTCCCGGCCTACGCCAACCCGCTCTCGCTGGCCAACGCCGCGGCCGGGTTCTTGTATCTGCACGGTGACCCGACCCCCGATGCCGCCGACCTCAACGATCCGGACGCGGTCATCGTGAAGCCCGTCACGAAGCCCGGGGGCGGCACCGACACCTACGTCCTGGTCAAGACCGAACATCTGCCGCTGCTGCAGCCGATCCGCGACGTGTCGACCACCCTCAACGCCACGGCCTTCACCGAACCGGTACTCGGCGCGATCGAGCCGACGCTCAAGCTGGGCGTCGACATGGGCTACACCGACCGGGACTACTCCGATCCCGCGACACCGACCCGCTTCTCGTTGATCACCCCGCCGAAACGCATCGTCGACACCGTGACCGCCCTCCCGGGTGCCATCCAGGAAGGTGCCGACAACTTCAAGGGCGGATTGTCTTCCACCACATCGCCTTCGGTGACCCCGCCGTCGGTGACTTCGGCAACCACCGACCGCATCGCGGCCAAGAACGAAGCCCCGAAAAAGCCCGTCAAGCGCACCCCCACCCAACGGCGCGACGATGTGCGCAACGCCATGTCGGACGTCGCGAAGAACGTCAGGGACGCCGTCAAACCGAAGCCCAAGTCCGAACCGAAGCACCTGGCCAAGCTGCAACGGGCGTCAGACACCGACAAGGCTGCCTAGGTCAACCTTCAGGCGCCCGACGCGACCTCCAGTGCCTTGAGCGAGTCCTCCAGATGGCTGAGCATCCGCTGCAGATGAGGCACACTGCGCCGGCAACCGACCAGACCGAAATCCAGGTTGTCGGCATTGTTGGCCAGGGTGATGTTCATCGCCTGCCCGTCCAGTGCGATCGACAGCGGATAGTTGCCGTCCAGCTGAGCACCCTTCCAGTACAACGGATTTCGCGGCCCGGGCACGTTGGAGATCACCAGGTTGAACGGCGGCGCCGTGGCCCTGACGAAACCGGGAACCGCGGCCAGGCCGAGCGGGGCGATCATCATCGCCGACAGCGCCAGGGCCTGAACCCGCGGTAACTCGGAGAACACCTTCTTGTTGCCCCGCATCGACTCACCGATCACACCGAGCCGGTCCACCGGGTCTTCCAGATCCGTGGCCAAATTGCACAGCACCGTGCCGACCAGATTGCCCCCGGCGTCGGCCTCGTGTTCGTCGCGCAGACTCACGGGAACCATCGCGATCAACGGGCGGTCGGGCAGTGCATTCCGCTCTACCAGGTAGGCGCGCAATGCTCCGGCGCAGACCGCGAGCACCACGTCGTTGACGGTGAACCCGGCCGCCCGCGAGATCCGCTGGAACCGCTCCAACGGCCATGACTGTGCCGCGACCCGACGAGCACCACCGATCTTCACGTTGAACATCGTCTTGGGTGCCGCGAACGGAAGGGTGAGCTGCTGTTCGAGCAGCGCCGAACGGGCCAGCTTGACCGTCGACGGCCCCAGCCCGGCAACCGAGCCGACGGTGTCGGTGACTGTCCGCCTCATCGACGCGCTCTGGTGCGGCCGCTTACGGCGCGGCAGCGACCACGGCACCCGCACCTCGGTGTCGTCGGGATCCTCCGACAGCGTGCGCATCAACAGCTTGATCGCCGAAACCCCGTCGATCAGCGAATGGTGCATCTTCGTGTACACCGCGAACCGCCCGTCGGCCAGCCCCTCGATCAGCTGGGCCTCCCACAGCGGACGGTGCCGGTCGAGCAGGGTGCCGTGCAGGCGCGAGGTCAGCTCCAGCAGATCACGCACCCGACCCGGGGCCGGCAGACCCGAGCGGCGGAGGTGGTAGTCCAGGTCGACGTCGTCGTCATAGCTCCAGGCGACATTCGCGATGCCGCCCAGAATCGTCGCCGGGTGCTTACGGAACAGCGGTTCAAACACTGTGTGGGCGACCATCTCGTCGTACAACTCGCGCACGAATTCGGGGCCCGCACCCGCCGGTGGCCGGTAGAGCGCGAGGCCGCCGACGTGGAACGGGTGCTCCCGCGTCTCGGCGATCAGAAACATCGAATCGGTCGGCGACATCAGCTCCATGAACCCATTCAACGCGGAGAAGGCAGGCCCCGGCGAAAGTCGGCAAAACAAGTAGCCGACTACTCATGCACCGGTCCCCGCGAACATCCAGGATCGAGACATGCCGAAGCGAACGCGCAGACGAACACGCGCTCGATCTGGTCGCCACCGTCATCCTGCGGTCCCGGGAACGAAGGGTCCGCGCTACAACGACTTGCTGCGTCACCATCCCGCGTTCGCCCCGTGGACGCGGATCTGAAAGGCCACACCATGTCCGCCACGCTCAACGGCATCCCCCGAGTCGATCTGGAAGCTCGCCCATTGTGGAAGCGCGAGCTGGCCTGGTTGGCCGGGGGCAAGCTGTTCACCACCGAGCGCGCCGCGGCGTTCTGGCGCCGGTTCGTCGTACCGCGCGAAGCCCCGGTGATGCGCGCAACCCACGGGCGGATCCGGTTGAGTCAGGGCATCCCGGTGCTCGTCCTGACCTCGACCGGCGCGCGCAGCGGCAAGCAGTACGAGAGCCCGCTGGCCTACTTCACCGACGGTGACGACGTGGTGTTGATCGCCTCCAACTACGGGCTCGAACGTCACCCCGGCTGGTACCACAACCTGCTCGCGCATCCCGAATGCGAGCTGCACATCGGACCGCGCGGTGGACGGTTCGTGGCCCGTCAGGCCACCGGGGCAGATCGCGACCGGCTCTACGCCCTGGCCGCCGAGCGGCTCAACAAGGGCTGGCACACCTATGAGCAGCGCACCGACGGGGTCAGGACCATCCCGGTGCTGCGGTTGTCAGCCGATGGGCGGGCATAAAAAAACTCCCCACCTGGACAACCGGATGGGGAGATTTTGTGGCGGTGGCGGAGGGATTTGAACCCTCGGACGGGGGTTACCCGTCACACGCTTTCGAGGCGTGCTCCTTAGGCCGCTCGGACACGCCACCGTGTGGCAGCTTACCGGGCGAGCGCCGCAGGCCCTAATCGTGCCGGTCTCACCGTTGGGCCGCGAAGAACTCCTCGAGCAGACCCGCGCACTCGTCGGCCAGAACCCCGCCGAGGACCTCGGGCCGGTGATTGAGCCGGCGATCGCGCACCACGTCCCACAGCGAGCCGACCGCCCCGGTCTTGGGTTCCCACGCCCCGAACACCACCCGGGCCACCCGGGCCAGCACCAGCGCACCCGCGCACATCGTGCACGGCTCGACGGTCACGGCCAGCGTCGCACCTTCCAGTCGCCACCCGTCGCCGAGCACCCGGGCCGCCTCGCGCATCGCGACGATCTCGGCATGCCCGGCCGGGTCCCCGGTGGCCTCGCGGACGTTGGCAGCACGGGCCAACTCGGTGCCGTCCGCGGCAAACACCACCGCGCCGATCGGCACGTCGCGCGGACCGGCCGTCCGGGCAGCATCGAGCGCAGCGCGGATCAGCTGTTCGTCGGAAGAACTCACCGTCCGAGCCGGTCGAGCACCGCCGACAACTCATCGGCGAAGCCCATCTCGCGGGCGATCCGCCCGATCTGCTCGTCGGCGTACAGATCGGTTTCGGACAGGATCACGCCGAGCACGTCCTCGTGCAGACCGATATCGGACAACACCGACAGGTCACCCTCCTCGAACGGGTCCGTGTCCTCAAGGTCCTCGGCTTCGAGGTCAGCGTCCAGAGTCTCCAGCGCCTCGGCAGCGATGTCGTAGTCCAGGGCCGCGGTCGCGTCCGACAGCAGCAACCGGGTACCCGCGGGGGCGGGCCGCACGATCACGAAAAACTCGTCGTCCACATCGAGCAGCCCGAAGACCGCCCCGGCGCTGCGCAACTCACGAAGCTCGGTCTCGGCCGCGGTCAGACTCTTCAACGATGAGGAGCGCATGGGCGCACATCGCCACTTGCCGTCCTCCCGGACAACGGCCACCCCGAAGCCATCGGGCTGGTCTGCCGGCGCACGCTGTGCTCCCATGCCCGCCTACGGTAGTCGCCGACCAGCAATTTTGACAGGGATCGCCCTCGGCCCCGGCCGGGTCGGTATGCCAACCTTGATGCGTGACGAACACACCCGTCTGCGTGGTGGGCCTCGGCCTGATCGGTGGCTCGCTGATGCGCGCCGCCGCGGGGGCCGGCCGTGAGGTCTTCGGCTACAACCGGTCGATGGAGGCCGTCGCGGCCGCCAAGGTCGACGGGTTCGACGCCACCGAGAACCTTGACGAGGCCCTGCGCCGGGCCGCGGACCGCGACGCGCTGATCGTGCTCGCGGTGCCGATGCCGGCCCTGCCGCAGATGCTCGACCATATCCGCAACTCCGCACCCCGGTGCCCGCTGACCGACGTCACCAGCGTCAAGGGCGCGGTGCTCGCCGAGGTGCAGCGGGCCGGCCTCGTGCAGAACTTCGTGGGCGGGCATCCGATGGCCGGTACGGCGCATTCCGGCTGGTCTGCGGGGGACGCCGCCCTGTTCACCGGGGCTGCGTGGGTGGTCAGTGTGGACGACCACGTCGACCCGCAGATCTGGTCCCAGGTGGCCCAACTGGCCCTGGACTGCCGCGCCGTCGTGGTGCCGGCCCGCTCCGATGAGCACGACGCCGCCGCGGCCACGATCTCGCACCTACCGCACCTGTTCGCCGAAACCCTGGCAGTGATCGCCGGTGAGGTTCCGCTGGCCTTCGCCCTGGCCGCCGGATCGTTCCGCGACGGCACCCGGGTGGCGGCCACGGCACCGGACCTGGTGCGGGCCATGTGCGAGGCCAACGCCGAACAACTGCTGCCCGCGCTCGAGCACGGCATCGAACTGCTGAGCCGTGCCAAGGAAACCCTGGCGGCCACGGGATCAGCGGCAGAACTGGTCGAGACGGGCCACGCCGCGCGGATGCGCTACGACAGCTTCGCCCGCCCGGAGATCATCACCACGGTGGTGGGCACGGGCAACTGGCGGGCCGAGCTCGCCGCGGCCGGACGTGCCGGCGGGGTGATCAGATCCGCTCTGCCAGTCCTGGGTAGTCAAGGATGAAGCCCTCGGAATCCACCGTGATGGTGGTGTCGGCGACCGGTGAGCGCAGCTTCACCGGGGACCCGGGGCCGGAACTGGTGTAGCTGATGTTGGCGGTCTCCACCGAGAAGTCCGGCAACCGTACGTAGACCACCGGCAAGGTCACCGCCTCGGCCCGCTGATGCAGGCCGGTCCGCCGGATCGGCAGAGCATTGAAGAACGGGCTGAACACCACGTCGACATCGAGCGCGCCGCCGAAGTCCGAGCGCTTGGTCTGTGTGTGGTCCTGCACCAACCACATGTTCTCTTCGTCGCGGGCGATGGAGAGCTGGCGTTCCCGCTCGGCGAGGGTGACCGTGAGAGACAACCGCTTGGTGGCGCCGGTCTCGTCGGTGACCAGGTCATAAGAGGCCGAGAACGCCGGGTGAGACTCGGTGCTGGCGGCCACGATCCGGCCGTAGGCCTTGATCCGGTTGCCCGACACTTGAACCCGAGCCGACTCCATCCGGGGTTCGTCGTGCGCCCGCCACGTCAACACTGCTGGCCAGGCACCGTCCTTCTGGTCACTCACCCGTCTACCGTATGCGACGACGCTCGGCCTTCGTAGCCGAGTCCGGAACTGGCCGCCGAGCGTGACTCGAGCGCCACCTCGTCACCGAGCAACGGCTGCGGGATCCGGCGCCGACCGCCCAACCGGCCACTACCGGGTACCGAAAGCCACACGGCGAACGCCAGCGCGGCATCGAGGATCAGCGCCAGCGCGGTGACCATCAGCGCACCCACCAATGCGATGTGGAACTGCCGCACCTTGATGCCGTCGATCAGATACCGACCCAGCCCGCCGAGGCTCGCGTACGCGGCCACCGTCGCCGTGGCCACGATCTGCAGCGTCGCGGTGCGCAGACCGCCCACGATCAACGGCAACGCGTTGGGCACCTCGACCCGCAACAGCACCCGCCGCTCGGTCATGCCCATCGACCGGGCCGCGTCCACCACGGCGGGATCGACGTTCGCGATCCCGGCATAGGTGCCCGCCAACAGCGGCGGGATCCCCAGCAGCATCAGGGCGACCGTCGGTGGCACCAACCCCAGTCCCCACAACAGCACGCCGAGTAGCAGCACGCCGAGCGTGGGCAGGGCCCGCAGCGCGTTGACCCCGGTGACGACGAGGAAGGTGCCGCGTCCGGTGTGCCCGATCAGCAGGCCGATCGGGATCGCGATCACCGCAGAGGCCACCACCGCGATGACGGTGTACTCCATGTGCTCGACGGTGCGGGCGGTCAGGCCGGCGGGCCCGGCCCAGTTGGCGGCGGTGAAAATGAAGTCCAGTGCCTGCTGCAGGAAATTCATCCGGCCGCCTTCACTCGGCGGGACGTGCGGGAGGCCCTGGTCCAGGGGGTGATGGCCTTGCCGGCCAGCAGGATCAGGGTGTCGATGACGACGGCCAGCACGAAGATCGCGATGATCCCGGCAATGATCTGGTCACTCTTGTTGGACTGATAGCCCTCGGTGAACCAGGTGCCAAGACCGCCGATGCCGATCACCGAACCCACCGACACCATCGAGATATTGGTGACCGCGACGACCCGCAGCCCCGCCACCAACACCGGGATGGCCAGCGGAAGTTCCACCTTGAGCATCCGCACCAGCGGCCGGTACCCGATCGCCGTCGCCGCGTCACGCACCTGCCCGGGCACCGCATCGAGCGCCTCAGGCACCGCCCGCACCAACAGCGCTGTGGTGTAAAGCGTCAGCGCCACAATGACATTGGCCTCATCCAGGATGCGGGTCGGGATGATCAGCGGCAGCACCACGAACAGCGCGAGCGACGGGATGGTGAAAATGATGCTCGCCGTGAGAGTCGTCAGCCGCCGCAGTGCGGTGGTGCGTTGAACCGCCGCACCCAACGGAACGGCGATCAACAACCCCAGCACGATCGGCACCAACGACAACCGCAGGTGCACGACGGTCAGCACCCACAGGTCGTCGAGATGGTTCTGCAGATAGCGCATGAGCTATCCCAGCTCCGGAACGCGACGCTGCTCCTTGAGTGCCTCGAGTACGTCGTCGGCGCGCACACCCCCGACCAGCTTCCCATCCTCGCCGACCGCCACCCCGAGCCCGCTCGGCGACGACAGCGCCGAGTCCAGCGCCTGCCGTAGGTTGCCGTCCGGCGGAAAGAACGAACCACCACCGATGGTGCTGTCATAGAGCGCTTTTCCTCTGCGATGCACCTCGACACCCTCGGCGTTGATCCACGCGAACGGCGAGCCGGATGCGATGACCAGCCGCCACTCTCCCGGCGCCAGATTCAGCGCGTCGATGTCGTCCTCGTCGACATGCTTGATCTCGTGCAGGGGCAGCCCGCTCGCATGCAGGAACTGCAGCCCGCGGTATCCCCGGTCGGCCCCGACGAACTCCGAGACGAGTCCGTCGGCCGGATTCGACAGGACAAAGGCCGGATCGGCGTATTGCAGTAGCGCCCCGCCGCGGCCGAACACCGCGACCAGGTCGGCGAGCTTGACCGCCTCGTCGATGTCGTGCGTGACGAAGACGATGGTCTTACGCAATTCGCTTTGCAAGCGCAGGATTTCGGCCTGCAGGTCCTCGCGCACTACCGGGTCGACGGCACTGAACGGCTCATCCATCAGCAGGATCGGCGGGTCGGCGGCCAACGCGCGGGCCACCCCGACCCGCTGCTGCTGCCCACCCGACAGCTGTGCCGGATAACGGTCGGCCAGTTTCGGGTCGAGCCCCACCCGTTCCATCACCCCGATCGCGGCCTTGCGGGCGCTGCGCCGGGACTCCCCGCGCAACACCGGAACGGTCGCGACGTTGTCGACGACCCGTAGATGCGGCATCAGCCCGGCACTCTGGATGACGTACCCGATACCGAGCCGCAGCTTGACCGGATCGACCTTGCTGACGTCCTCCCCGTTGACGGTGAGAGTGCCCGAGGTGGGGTCGATCATCCGGTTGATCATCCGCATCGAGGTGGTCTTGCCGCAGCCCGACGGGCCGACGAACACCGTCAGCGTGCCCTCTGGCACTTCCAGATTGAGATTGTCGACGGCGACCGTGCCGTCGGGGTACTGCTTGGTGACGTTCTCGAAGGTGATCATTTGGTCACCCGCTTGTCGAATCCGTTGTCCCTGATCCACTTTCCGGCGGCCTCGTCCGGGTCGACACCGGCATTGCCCTCTACCGCCGTGTTCAACTCGATCAGGGCCTCGGTGGTGAGCTTGGCCGACACCGCGTCGAGCACGGTCTTGAGTTCATTCGACATCTTCTGCGAAGCCACCAGCGGAACGACATTGGCGGCCAGGAAGACGTTCTCGGGATCCTCCAGCGGCACCAGGTGGTACTGCTCGATCGCCGGTGAGGTGCTGAAGATGTTCGCGGCGGTGACGGCACCGCTGTTGAGGGCCTGAACGGTGGCCGGCCCGCCACCGTCGCTGATCGCGACGAAATTGACCGGCGCAATGTCCAGCCCATAGCGGGACTTCAGACCCACCAGCCCGGTCTGCCTGGTCTGAAACTCCGACGGTCCACCGACTTTCACCTCTGCCGAATGCACGGCCAGATCCGCGATGGTCTTGAGGTTCCAACGTCGGGCGGTCTCGGCGGCGACGGCGAGGGTGTCCTTGTCCTCGGCCGGAGAGGGATACAGGATCGACAGGTCACCCGGCATGGCCTTCAGCAGCGCGATCAATACCTCATCCGGGGTGGTGGCAGTCGCCTCCGCGTCGAAATACTGCAAGAGGTTTCCGGTGTACTCGGGGATCAGATCGATCGAATGATCCTGCACCGCAGGTACATACGTTTCACGGCTACCGATACCGAACTGCCTCCTGATCTGAAAGCCATTGACCTCCAGCACCTGGGCATAGATCTCGGCGAGAATCTTGGACTCCGGGAAGTCAGCCGATCCGACGGTGATCGACTTCAGGTCGCCCGAGACCGGTCCGCCACCCAGCGGGTTGGCACTACCGCAGGCAGACAACAACAGCGCAAGCAATATGGCCAGTACGGCCGGGGTTTTGCGCTGCATCCGCACGTCCTTTCGACGCGTTCAGCCTGCCCCGACCCTAATGGCAGAGCCGACATGCCGCCGCGATTTACCCCATGGTGTTTGCTTTGACGGCTCAACGGGCAAAGATGTCAGCATGACCAGCGATCCGTCTGCATCGCCCGACGTGCCTGAGCCGACGCCGAATGTGCCGGTGCCGCCGTCGCCCGACCCAGGCAATGCCAGCGATGCCGGCAAGGCCCCTGCCAAGGCGGACAAGTCCGGCACCAAACCAGACAAGGCCACCGAGCCCAAGCTCACCCGCGCCGGGGCGCTCTGGTCAGCATTGATCCTGGGTTTTCTGGTGTTGATCGTGCTGCTGATCTTCATCGCACAGAACACCGAACCGGTACCGATGACGTTCCTGGCCTGGCACTGGTCCTTGCCGACGGGCGTGGCCATCCTGGGCGCCGCGGTGGCCGGCGGATTGCTGACCGTCGCTGCCGGATCGGCGCGGATCTTCCAGTTGCGCCGCGCGGCCAAGAAGAACTACAAGGCCGCTCAACGCGACTGACGGTCAGCTCAAGGCGCGCAGACCCGAGGCAATCGCCGGGGCCACCGCGGCGCCGACACTCGAGCCACCCGGCGACTCAGAGCCCTGGCGGGCACGGAAGTCGATACCCGCGGCGATGATCGCTGCCTTGAAGTAGGCCAGCGCCATGTAGAAGTCCCAGTGCGCCAGGTCCTGGCCGGACTGCAACGAATAGCGGTTGGCCAACTCGTCGGCCGAAGGCATCTGCGGTGAGCTCCACGCCGCTTCCATGCTCAGGATCAGGTTGAACATCGGGTCGCGGTACACACACATCAGCGCGGCATCGCTCAGCGGGTCTCCCAGCGTCGAGAGTTCCCAGTCCAGCACCGCGAGGACCTTCGTCGGATCCTGCGCGTCCAGGATCGTGTTGTCGATGCGGTAGTCACCGTGGACGATCGAGTTGCGGCTCTGGGCCGGAACCGAATCCGCGAGGGCCTGGTGCAGACGCTTGACGTCGTCGTCGCGGGGATCGTCGGGCAGGCGGACCAGGTCCCACTGCGAACCCCAGCGGCGCACCTGACGTTCCAGATAGCCCGCGGGCTTGCCGAAGTCGCCGAGTCCGACCGCCTCGTAATCGACCGCGTGCAGGTCGGCCAGCACCCGGATCAGCGCGTCGACGCTGTCGCTGATCACCTGCTCGTCGCCGATCGCAGCCAACTCGTCAGCGCTGCGCACCACCTGGCCCGTGACGTTCTCGACCATCTGGAACGGCGCGCCCAGCACGGAGTCGTCGTTGCTCATCGTGACCGCCCGGGCGACGGGCACCGCGGTGCCGGCCAGCGCGGCCACCACCTTGTACTCGCGGGCCATGTCGTGCGCGGACGGGGTCAGACCGTGCAGCGGCGGGCGGCGCAGTACCCATGCCGAAGCGTCGTCGCAGACCCGGAAAGTCAGGTTGGAGCGGCCACCGGCGATCAGCTCGGCGCGGAGCTCACCGCTGCGGGCGATGCCCTCCGAACGCAGATGCCGGTCCAGGGCGGTCAGATCGAGACCCTCCAGATTTGTCACCGTCACTGTTTACCACCGGACATTTCGCGGCAGCAGGTCCCATACATGTTCGGTGCCGTTGACCGAGGCGACGGCCAGCTTGCCCGAACGGGACGACAGCAACCGGGTGACCGAGGCGTAGTCGACATGAAAGGACAGCAGCCGCTGGGTCTGCAGGATCTGGTGCAGCAGCACGTTGATCACCCCGCCGTGGCTGAACACCACGACGGTGCCGTCATGGTCACCGGCCGCCACCAGGTCCTCGACCGCGGCGCTGATCCGCGCCATGAACGCGTCCTCGTCCACGCTGCTGGGCAGGTGACCGCTCACCAGCCGCGCCAGCTCCTCGGGGTTCTCCTTGGCGATCTCCTCGATCGGCACGTAGTGCGACATGTCACGGTCGTACTCGGCGAGCCGCTCGTCGACGTCGACCTGCAGACCCAGCTCCTTGGCGACCGGTCCCGCGGTCTGGATCGCGCGCCGCTGAGGGCTGCTGACGAGCCGGCGGACGGGGAACCGGGACAGGGCGGCCGGCAGCCGCTCCGCCTGGGCAATGCCCTCGGCGGACAGGTCGGGATCAGACCCTTGACCGGGCTCGCTACGCAGCGGTAAAGCATGTCGGACCAGAAGCAGTTGCACCGTGCCACCATAGGGCCGCGGTGTCCGAGGGCCGGAGAGGGTCATCACATGGGATATGCCGACGAGTTGTTCGACCTCACCGACCGGGTGGTGCTGGTCACCGGCGGCAGCCGCGGGCTGGGCCGCGAGATCGCGATGGGAGCGGCACGGTGTGGGGCCGACGTGGTGATCGCCAGCCGCAACCTGGACTCCTGCGTGGCCGCCGCCGACGAGATCTCCGCGGCCACCGGCCGTGCCGCCCTGCCCTATCAGGTGCACGTGGGCCGGTGGGATCAGCTCGACGGTCTGGTCGACGCGACCTACGAGCGGTTCGGCAAGGTCGATGTGTTGGTCAACAACGCCGGTATGTCACCGCTGTACGAATCGCTGGGCTCGGTCACCGAGAAACTGTTCGACTCGGTCTTCAACCTGAATCTCAAAGGTCCGTTCCGGCTTTCGGCCCTGCTCGGTGAGCGCATGGCGGCCGACGGCGGCGGCACGATCGTCAACGTCAGCTCATCCGGATCGCTGCGGCCGGACCAGTACATGCTGCCCTACGCCGCGGCCAAGGCCGGGCTCAACGCGATGACGGAAGGACTGGCGAAGGCGTTCGGGCCGACCGTGCGGGTCAACACCCTGATGGCCGGGCCCTTTCTCACCGATGTCAGCAAGGCCTGGGACATGGCCGGCGACCCGTTCGGCCACCTGGCCCTGCAGCGGGCCGGCAACCCGCCCGAGATCGTCGGCGCCGCACTGTTTCTGATGTCGGATGCGTCGAGCTTCACCACCGGATCCATCGTGCGGGTCGATGGCGGGCTGCCCTGAGGCAGGCACGCCCATGCCCCGTCCACCTCACGGTGTGACGATGTTGAATCCGGGATCGGGCCGATCCAGCGCCGCCACCAGTGACGGCAACGCGTCGGCGTCACCGGTGACCTCCAGGCCGGGTGAGGTCGCATCGCCCGCCGCGAAGGCCAGCAGCCGCAGCTTGTTCGCAAGCTTCACGGTGGCCTGCGCGCTCGCCGCATCGGCATCGGCCTTGCGGTAGACCAGCACCCCGTTACGCAGGGTGAGCCGGTAGTTGACCGCCGCATCGAGGAAGGTCACATCCACAGCCAGGTCCAGATCCCAGGCCCGCGGCCCGTTCACGTTGATCGCGAAGGTGTCGAAGATCTGCTCGGGAGTGAGCTGCCCGAGCAGCGACGGGGATGCCGAGGTGGTCGGGGTTCCGAAGTTTCCGTCCCGCAGTTCGGTGGCACCGCTCAGGAAGAAATTGCGCCACGTGGCGTTCTCCGCACCGTAGGCCAGCTGCTCGAGCACGTCGGCGTACAGTTCGCGGGCCCGCGCGTGGTTTTCATCGGTGAAGATCACGTGGTCGAGAAGCGTTGCCGCCCAGCGGAAATCTCCGTCAACAAAGGCTTTGCTGGCCAGCTCGACGACCCGGTCGGCACCGCCCATGGCCTCCACGTAGCGGGGGCCGAGCGCCTCGGGCGGATGCGGCCACAGCCGGCCTGGATTGCCGTCGAACCAACCCATGTACCGCTGATAGACCGCCTTGACGTTGTGGCTCACCGAACCGTAGTAACCGTGGGCGTGCCAGGCCGTCTCCAGGGCCGGCGGCAACTGGAACTGCTCGGCGATCTCGATCCCCGTATGGCCCTGGTTGAGCTGGCGCAGCGTCTGATCATGCAGGTAGGCGTACAGATCCCGTTGCAGCGAGAGGAATTCGACGATCCGCTCGCGACCCCAGGTGGGCCAGTGGTGGGAGGCGAACACCACGTCGGCGCGGTCGGAGAAGGTGTCGATGGCCTCGGTCAGATAGCCCGCCCAGCCGTGCGGATCACGCACCAGCGCACCACGAAGGGTCAGCAGGTTGTGCAGATTGTGGGTGGCGTTCTCGGCCATGCACAGTGCGCGGAACTTCGGGAAGTAGAAGTGCATCTCGGCGGGCGCCTCGGTGCCCGGCGCCATCTGGAATTCGATCTCGATGCCGTCGATGGTGTGGGTCTCCCCGGTTTCGCGGATATCGAGGGTCGGGACGATCAGCGCCACCTCCCCCGTCGAGCCGACCTGACCCAGCCCGCAACCGACCTGACCCTGCGGGCCGCGGGCCAGCGCCGCGCCGTACATGTAGCCGGCCCTCCGCGCCATCGCGGTGCCCGCGTAGACGTTCTCCTGCACCGCGTGCTCGGTGAAGTGTTCCGGCGCGATGACGGCGACCTTGCCCGCATCGACATCGGCCTGATTCGTCACCCCCAGCACACCGCCGAAATGGTCGGCGTGGCTGTGGGTATAAATAACGGCGCTGACCGCACGGTTTCCCCGGTGCGCCCGGTACAACGCCATCGCGGCGGCAGCGGTCTCGGTGGAGATCAGCGGATCGATCACGATGACGCCGGTATCGCCCTCGATGAAGCTGATGTTCGACAGGTCCAGGCCGCGCACCTGGTAGATGCCCTCGACCACCTCATAGAGGCCCTGTTTGGCGCACAGCTGCGATTGGCGCCACAGGCTGGGATGCACCGACGTCGGCGCATCTCCCTCGAGGAACGCATAGGCGTCGTTGTCCCAGACGACCCTTCCGTCGGCGGCCTTCACCACACACGGTTCGAGCGCGGCGATGAAGCCGCGGTCGGCGTCCTCGAAATCTCGGGTGTCCGCCAACGGCAGGTTCGTCAGGTGTGTGCGGTGGGCGGCCTCGATGACGGCGGCGGGCGGCTTTTGCTCCATGTTGACGAGCCTGCCACTTCAACGGGGATCGGGAGCCCTAACGGCAATGCCGCGCAGTTAAGCGTGTGACTGGTGTGGCAATTGTGACACGCCGTGTGGGATGCCGGTAGGACAGCGGAACTCCCGGTATCGATGGATTGTCCGTCCAAAGACACCATCTCACCAGGGAGTTCCGCTGTCTGTTCAGTCTGTCATCTGTCCTGGGCCACCGGGTCGTCAGGGCCGGTTCGCGCCGGGCCATCTGGGCGAGTTGACCCGGATCGTGTCCGCCGATCTTGTAGATGCCGCCTTGGAGAACACCGGCCGCGTACAGCGCCGTGTTCGGGTGCTGCCCTCGCGGGTCGTGGTCTACCTGCTGCTGGCCGGGGCGTTGTTCGCCGAGATCGGATACCAGCAGGTCTGGGCGCGGCTGGTCGCCGCCTGGATCCGGTCACCGTGGCCGCACCGGGTTCTTCGGCACTGTCACAAGCATTGCGACGTGTCGGAGTTGCCCCGCTGCGCGAATTGTTCACCCTGGTACGCGGCCCGGCTGTCGGCGCGACGCGCTGGCATGGGCTGTTGGTCTGCGCGATCGACGGCACCTCGATGTTCGTGCCCAACAGTGCAGCCAACGCCGCAGCGTTCGGCCGCCAAACCGGCCGCCCCGACGCCGAGTCCGGTATCCGATGCTGCGCATGCTGACGGTCGTGGCGTGTGGCACCCGCACCGTCGTCGATGCCGTGTTCGGCGCCTACGGAGTAGGCGAAACCACCTATGCACCAACGCTGCTGCGGTGCCTGAAACCAGACATGCTGCTGTTGGCTGACCGCAACTTCGCCGTCACAGCTCTCGTGGAAAGATCGCCTCGACCCATGCCGAGTTGCTGATCCGCTGCAAAGACGCCCGTGTGCTGCCCCCGATCAAGACGCTGGCGGACCGGACGTGGCTGGCACGGATGGGCGCGGTGACCGTGCGGGTGATCGACGCCCGCATCAGCGTGCGGCTCGACGGGGCGACCCGCTACGGTCACTACCGCCTGGTCACCACCCTGCTAGACGAAAAGCAATATCCCGCAGACGAACTGGTCGAGCTCTACCATCAACGGTGGGAGATTGAAACCAGCTACCTGGAATTGAAATCGACCATTCTGGGCGGACGAGTGCTGCGCGCGGGTACCCCCGCCGGCATCACCCAAGAGGTCTACGCACTGCTGATCACCTACCAGGCCCTGCGCACCGCCCTGGCCGATACCGCACTGGCCCGTCCCGACATCGGCCCCGACCGGCTGAGCCTCACCGTCGCCCTGAACACCGCCCGCGACCAAGTCATTCACGCCGCCGCAACGATCGCCGACGCCACCATCGACCTGATCGGCTGCATCGGAGCCGCCGCCCTCAACCAGCCGCTACCAGCGCGGCGATCACGCTCGAGTCCCCGAGTGGTCAAACGCGCCATTTCCAAGCACCGGGCTAAAGGCGCCATCGACCGCACCAACTACACAACCGCCATCACCATCGAAATCCTCGACGGTTGACAACAGGGCGCGGACCTTAACTGCGCGGCATTGGCCCTAACGGTCCAGCGTGTGCAGGCTGACGTCGGACAGCACCCCGGTGGTGATGCGCGCCGTCATATACGTGCAGTACGGCTGGCGCCGGCGGTCCGTCGGCGAGCCCGGATTCAACAGGCGCAGCCCGGTTTTCGCGGTGGTGTCCCACGGGATGTGGCTGTGCCCGAAGACCAGGACGTCGGTGCCGGGATAGTCCCGCGCCATCCGGGCCTCCCGACCCGTGGCCGCGCCGGTCTCGTGTAGGACGGTGAGGCGCAGACCGTCCAGGGTCACGTCGGCGCGCTCGGGCAGCCGCCTGCGCAGCTCGGCCCCGTCGTTGTTGCCCCAGCACCCGATCAGATGGGCAGCACGCGAGCTGAGCACATCCAGCAGTGCGGAATCGACCCAATCACCGGCGTGGACAACGACATCCGCCCGGTCCACCTCGTCCCACACCTGGGCCGGCAGATCCTTGGCGCGCTTGGGTACATGGGTATCGGCGATCAGCAGCAGCCGCATGTCAGCCGAGCCTACGTCAGGGGAGCCATTACACTCCGGCCATGGAGCTACTACGCAGCGTAGTCGTTTACGCACATCTGATCGGTTTCGCGGTGATGGTCGGCGCCTGGATCGCCGAGGCCGCGGCACGGCGCTTTCTCATCACCCCCGTGATGACCTACGGCATGGTGCTGTCGCTGGTCACCGGAATCGCCCTGGCCGCCCCCTGGCCGGCCGGCATCGTCCTGAACTACCCCAAGATCGGCACCAAGCTGGTCATCCTGGTGGCGCTCGGAGCGGTGCTCGGAATCGGTACGGCCCGCCAGCGTCGCGCGGGTGGGCAACCAGTCATGGGTCTGTTCATCGCCGCCGGCATACTGCCCCTGCTCGCGTCGGCGATCGCAGTGCTCTGGAACTGACGCTCGGGATGAATCTGAGCTGAACCTGAGAAGTTCCCGTAAAGTTAACTGGCAAACCACAATTGTCGGCAGGTACGGGAACGATGGGTCACAGACACGCCATGGCAACAGCCAGGGTCATGCGCACGGCGGCATTCACCGGATGCGCTTCACCACACGGTGAATACCGGGTCCGAACCCGTCCGCGTCCTTCGGATCCCACACGTCAAGCCCACCACGGCGCGTTCGAGCAGCCGCGGCAACGCCGCTACATCGGGCAGCTGAAAACATCGACATCCACGGTGGCCGACCGGTCACCGTGGATGAAAGATCGCGTCACCGTACTTCGCGGCTTCCTCGCCGACCTGCACGGGCTGCAGCTTCCGCCGGAGCTGGCCCGGGTCCAGGTGGCCGGCCACATCGAACTCCTGGTCTGCGTGCTTCGGCTGGACCGTCAGGCCGCCCGTCAGTTCGTCACCGACGACGTACTGCGCGAAATAGCCGTCGACATCGCGGCCGCCGTCGCCTCCGAGTAGCGGCCTGCACGCCCGTCGCCCGTCGCCCGTCGCCGAAATCGACACCATGGTTGTTGTTTCGCAGAATCACAGCCCTGGCGTCGATCTCGACGAGCAAATCGACAACAAAAGCGAGGCGCGGTCCGTAGACCGCGCCTCGCTTATTGTGGTGCGCCCGAAGGGATTCGAACCCCTAACCTTCTGATCCGTAGTCAGATGCTCTATCCGTTGAGCTACGGGCGCTTGCCGTTATCCAGTTGTGCGGTTGACAAGTCAACCGTGGCGGAGGCGAGAGGATTTGAACCTCCGGTCCCCTGTAAGGGGGACAACTCATTAGCAGTGAGTCCCATTCGGCCGCTCTGGCACGCCTCCCTTGAACTTCTGTGAGGGTACCGGACTCCGTCCTGTCGTCCGAAACCGCCGAGGGCACACAGTACACAAGCTCACCTATGCTGACCAAATGAGTATCCGCTTGCGCCCGGAGATGGCCGAACTTCCGGCCTACACAGCAGGCAAAACTGTCCTGGGCGCAATCAAGATCGCGAGCAACGAAACCGTGGAT
Organism: Mycolicibacterium alvei; assembly: GCF_010727325.1. Classification (NCBI taxonomy): domain Bacteria; kingdom Bacillati; phylum Actinomycetota; class Actinomycetes; order Mycobacteriales; family Mycobacteriaceae; genus Mycobacterium; species Mycolicibacterium alvei. The sequence continues at coordinate 4,066,760 of NZ_AP022565.1, read as the reverse complement.
CCGCCGTTGCCCAGCGTGCTCAAGGCGATCGCCAAAGCAGCCGAGACCGTCAATCGGTACCCCGACAACAACTATCTTGACCTGCGTGAACATCTGGCCAAGCACGTCGGATTCGCGCCCGAGAACATCGCCGTCGGTTGCGGTTCGGTCAGCCTGTGCCAGCAACTGATACAGATCACGTCCTCGGTCGGCGACGAAGTGGTCATCGGTTGGCGCAGTTTCGAGATCTACCCGATGCAGGTGCGCACCGCCGGGGCGACCTGTATCCAGGTCCCGCTTCGTGACCAGACTCACGATCTCGACGCCATGCTCGCAGCGATCACCGACCGCACCCGGCTGATCTTCGTCTGCAACCCGAACAACCCGACTTCCACCGTGGTCGACCCCGAGGCACTGGCCCGGTTCGTGACGGCGGTGCCCCCGCACATCGTCATCGTGCTCGACGAGGCGTACGTGGAGTACATCCGCGACGGGCTCGCACCCGACAGCCTCGGGCTGGCCCGCTCGCACCGCAATGTGGTGGTGCTGCGGACCTTCTCGAAGGCCTACGGACTGGCCGGCATGCGCATCGGCTACGCGGTCGCCGACCCGGAGATCGTCACCGCGCTGGGCAAGGTCTACGTGCCGTTCAGCGCGACCACCGTGTCCCAGGCCGCGGCCATCGCCAGCCTGGAAGCCGCCGACGAACTGATGGCCCGCACCGACGCCGTCGTCGCCGAACGCACCCGTGTCAGCGCCGCGCTGCTCGAGGCGGGCTACGAATTACCACCGTCGCAGGCCAACTTCGTCTGGCTGCCACTGGCCGAACGAACCCGGGACTTCGTGGCCAGGGCCGCCGACAACCGCATCATCGTGCGCCCGTACGGTGAGGACGGCGTGCGGGTCACCATCGGGGCGCCGCACGAAAACGACGCCTTCCTGGAGTTCGCCCGGCGCTGGATCGCGGGTGACGCCGGGCCTCGGACAGGAGAGACCAAGTGAACGGTGCACGCGGCACGTTCGACGGATTCGTCAGCCGCGAGGGGCAGATCCCCGATGCCGAACTCGACGCGTTCTGGGCGCTGCTGCGGCCCGCAGGCATCGACTTCATGCTCGGTGAGTGGAAGGGCGGCGAATTCCAGACCGGGCACAAGGCCAACGGGTTCATGAACCGGCTCAACTGGTTCGGCAAGACGTTCCACTCGGCCGCCGAGGCCCAGCCGCTCGTGTGCCTGGACGCCGACGGCAACAAGTTCTCCAACACCGAGGCCATGAACGGCGAGGCCAGCCTGTGGCTGGAGGAGTTCCGCGGCGAGGTGACCGCGACCATGGTCTACGACGGCCGCCCCGTGCACGACCACTTCAAGGTGGTCGACGACAACACCGTCATGGGCATCATGAACGGCAAGGGCGCGGTGGCTGACGGCCGTTACCTGTACTTCTATCTGCAGCGCGTCTAGGGAGAGCCCAATGGCTGACACATACGAATCCGTTTCGGTCGAGACCAAGGACCACGTCGCCCAGGTGACGCTGCTGGGTCCCGGCAAGGGCAACGCGATGGGCCCCGCGTTCTGGGCCGAGCTGCCCGGGGTGTTCGGCACCCTCGATGCCGACCCTGAGGTTCGCGCGATCGTGCTGACCGGCTCGGGCAAGAACTTCAGCTACGGCCTCGACCTGCCGGCCATGGGCGCGACGCTGCCCGGCCTGGATGCCGGCGCGAAGGCCAGGGCCGACTTCCACACCACGCTGCGGGGCATGCAGGGCGCCATCACCGCGGTCGCCGACTGCCGCACCCCCACCATCGCCTCGATCCACGGCTGGTGCATCGGCGGCGGCGTCGACCTGATCAGTGCGGTGGACATCCGTTACGCCAGCACCGACGCCAAGTTCTCGGTACGCGAGACCAAGCTGGCCATCGTCGCCGACGTGGGCAGCCTGGCCCGGCTGCCGCTGATCCTGTCTGACGGGCACCTGCGGGAGCTGGTCCTGACCGGAAAGGACATCGACGCATCACGCGCCGAGAAGATCGGTCTGGTCAACGACGTGTACGCCGACGCCGACGCATCACTGGCAGCCGCGCACGCCACGGCAGCTGAGATTGCGGCCAACCCGCCGCTGACCGTCGCCGGCGTGAAGGACGTTCTCGACCAGCAGCGCACCGCCAGGGTCGCCGAGAGCCTGCGCTACGTAGCGGCGTGGAATTCGGCCTTCCTGCCGTCGAAGGATCTGGCCGAGGCAGTCACCGCGATGTTCCAGAAGCGCCCGCCCCAGTTCACCGGGGAATAGGCGTCCAGCCGAGCTCGGCTTTGGCCTTGGCATTCGACAGCGGAAGCCAAGCCTGCCCGAAGGCGGTCGCCGGATACGAGGCCAGCAGTCCGACCAGCCGATGCGAGATCGGCACCGGTCGCGGCCGGTGCAGCTTTCGACTCAGCTCTCTGACGTAATCGCCGAAGGACTGCGGCCGGTCGTCGACGATGTTGTAGATCTGCCCACCCCGGCCTTTGTCGAGTGCGTCGGCCGTGGCCCGGGCGACGTCATCGATATGCACCCAGGACAGAATTCCGGGGCCGGTTATCGCGGGCAGCGCCCACCATTTCGCGAGCCGGGTGAACAATTCGTCATGGATCACACCGGGACCGTAGAAGACCCCGTAGCGCAACACGATTCCCTCGGTATCGCTGTGTTCACCGGAGTTCAGCACGGTGCGTTCCATACCCCGCATTGCCTCCAGGAAGTCGGCCCCGTGCGGAGGTGGCGGTCCGGGGTAGGGATCACTCTCGTCGATCCGCTCCGGTCCGCTCGCACCGTAGCCGTAGGCGAAGACGACGGATTCCGCCACCACCCGTCGCACACCGGCGCGTTGGGCCGCTGCCACCAGGTTGGGGGCCCCGCGGCTCCACAGCTGTGTGGCGGGACGAAAGTCCTTGGGCCGCTTGGGTCCCCATTTGGGCAACGTCGTCAGTAGGCTGACCACCGCATCAGGTGCGAATTCAGCCATCACGGAGTCGATCTGGCCCCTGTCGAGGACGTCGGCCACCACGGGCTTGGCCCCGGCCGCCGAGATCTGGGCGGTCTTGCCCGGTGAACGCGTCACCCCGATAACGTAGTGGCCGCGCCGGTTGAGCTCATGCAGCAGCGGGATTCCGGGGACACTGGTTGCTCCGGCCACCAGGACACGCATCTATGGTTCTCCTACCTTGTTGTCGGACATGCTGATCCGCAATGCAATTGCCAACAGGACCGTGGTCACCACCAGGCCCCCGGCTTCCAGCCAGCCGATCCAGTTGCCCGCCGCGTGGTGGGTATCGACCAGATGGCTCAGCGCGTGAAGGGCCCAATGCACAGTGGCAAAGGCCAGGGTGGGCACCCGCCAATGCGGCCATTTGAGGGCGGCCAACATCATCAACCCGAGCGGTAACTCGAAGGACGCGTTGTCGAAGATGTAGTGATCGTTGCGCGGGCCGAATGCGCCGATCGTGTCGTGGAACGCGCCCGGCGCCAGCAGCATGAACAGACCGAGCGTCACCGAGTAGACACCGAATACGACCAGGACGACGTCGGGGTAGCGCCGGGTCTGCGTCACCGGACCCGCAGCATTCATGTCTTCACGCTAACGCCGCAGTGGTCTCCGAGTAGGCTCCAATTTCATGGCAGATTCGGGTACCAGTTCCGGTCCGGAGCTGCTGGTCGAACTGGACCGGAACAGCAAGCAGCCGCTGCATCGTCAACTCGCCGACGGACTGCGCGACGCCATCCGGTCCGGACGGATCACCCCTGGTTCCCGCATGCCGTCCACCCGCGTACTGTCCGCCGACCTCGAGGTGTCGCGCCGACTCGTGGTCGAGGCCTACGGGCAACTCACGGCCGAGGGGTTCCTGCACAGCAGCCAGGGCACCAGTACCCGTGTCGCGGCCGTCGACCCCGTCCCCTCGGGCAACTCCGACTCTGTTCGCGCCCGCCCCCGCTTCGACATCGACTTCGCCCCGGGCTCACCGGATCTCGCAAGCTTCCCGCGTCAGGCCTGGCTCCGGGCCATGCGTCAGGGCCTGGCCGAGATCGAATCCAGCGCCTTCGGTTACGCGGCACCGCACGGACTGCCGGCTGCCCGGACCGCGGTGGCCGACTATCTGCGGCGCACCCGCGGTGTCGTCGCCGATCCACGTCTCATCGTGTTGTGTTCGGGCGCAACGCAAGCCATCGCGCTGCTGGCCCGGTGTCTGGACGGCCCGGTGGCCATGGAGGATCCGGGTTTCTGGTTACACCGTATGGTCCTGCGGCACAACGGTATCGATCCGCAGCCGATCCCGGTGGATGACAATGGCGTCGACGTCGCTGCGCTCGCCGACAGTGACGCGGCCGCAGTGCTGACCACCCCGGCGCACCAATCGCCGACCGGGGTGGTGCTTTCGGCTGCCCGGCGCACCGAACTACTGGAATGGGCCCAACCCGGACGGTTGATCATCGAGGACGACTACGACGCCGAGTACCGCTACGACCGGGCTCCGGTGGGCGCGCTGCAAGGGGTCGCGCCGGATCGGGTGGTGTACCTCGGCTCGACCAGCAAGACGCTGGCACCGGGACTGCGGATCGGCTGGATGGTGGTGCCCGCGCACCTGGTCGAGCCGGTCCGGACCGCGAAAAGCCTAGCCGACACCGGGAGTTCGGTAATGGATCAGATCGCGTTCAGCCAGTTCCTGACCTCCGGGGGCTACGACCGACACCTACGGCAGATGCGTCGGCGCTACCCGACCCGGCGCACGGCCCTGCTGGCCGCGCTCTCGCGTCATCTGCCGCAGGCCGAGGTTCTGGGTGCAGCCGCAGGCGTACACCTGACCGTGCGGTTCCCGGCCGGCTTCCCCATAGCCGAGCTGACCCGCCGGGCCGCCGAGTTACGCATCCGGCTGGAGCCGTTGGCACCGTGTTACGCCGATGCCGACACCGCTCCGCCCGGGCTGATTCTGGGCTACGCCAATCTGACCGAGTCGCAGATCGCCACCGGCGTGCAGCTACTCGGCGAGATTGCGCGCTGAGTCGCTACGAGGCCGCCCCGACTCTCTGGCGCTCGCGCTTCTCCTCGTAGAACCGGGCCCGTTCGTCGACCACCTCGAGGAACTGGGCCAGCTCCTCGCGAGCCTTCTCCCCTTCGGGCCCGAAATCGGTTCGATCGAAGATCCGCCAGAAGCGGAGCACCGGTTGCACCACGTCGTCGTGATGGACACGCAGGTCGTAGATCCCGGCCTTGGCGATGATGATCGCGTTCTGCGCGAAGTCGGCCATCCCGAGACCAGGCATCGCGAAGTTCACCACCTCATCGCGGATGGCCTTCATCGAATCGTCGGGCGCGATGTCCAGTGCCGCGGCCATGAGATTGCGGTAGAACACCATGTGCAGGTTCTCGTCGGCCGCGATCCGCGCGAGCATCTGATCGGCGATCGGGCAACCGGATGCCCGCCCGGTGTTGCGGTGCGACACCCGCGTGGCGAGTTCCTGGAACGACACATACGCCATCGCAGCCAGCGGCGTCTTGTCCCCCGAGTCGTACCCGGCGACCGTGTGCCGCATTCGAAGACGTTCCAACTCAACGGGATCCACTCCGCGCGTGACGACGAGGTAGTCACGAAGGGCAATGCTGTGGCGGCCTTCCTCGGCCGTCCACTGCCCGACCCAGGTGCCCCACGCGCCGTCGCGGGAGAACCGCGTGGCGATCTCGCGGTGATAGGAGGGCAGGTTGTCCTCGGTGAGCAGGTTGACCGTCATGGCCACCTTGGCGACGGGGTCCAACGGCGAATCCTCCGGCCGCCAGTCCTCACCGCCCAGGAAGGCGAAGTCGCGTCCGCGGCTCCACGGAACGTAGTCGTGTGGAAACCACTCCCGCGCCATCGAAAGATGCCGGTCAAGGTTGGTCGCGACAACCGGCTCCAGTTCGTGGAGCACTCCGCTCTGGGCGTCCATTCCCATCCTCCCAACGTGTGTGGCGGCGCGTCGGTGTCAGTGCGACGGCCACAACCTACGGTACCGTAAGTTACGGTACCGTAGGTTACTTTTGGGTGAAATAACCTAAGCTCGCTCGCATGTGCACACGAGTCATCTGGCCCGACGCGGGCGATGCGGTTCTGGTCGGCAGGAACATGGACTTCCACAAGGACCTGATGACGAACCTGTGGAAGCAGCCGCGCGGAGTCGAGCGTGACGACGCGGTGTCGGGCAAGCTCACCTGGACCTCGAAGTACGGCAGCGTGGTCGCGACCGCCTTCGATCTCACCTCGGTGGACGGTATGAACGAGGCCGGTCTGGCGGGGCACATCCTGTGGCTGGCCGAGTCGACCTACGGTGAGCCCGACGACTCGCGCACCCAACTCGGCCAGGGGATCTGGCTGCAGTACTTCCTGGACAACTTCGCCACTGTCGCCGAGGCAGTCGCCTGGATCGCGCAGACCGATGTGCAGGTGGTGCAGATGGACGATCCCACCGGCGGGGTCCGCCCCGGACTACACCTGGCCCTCGACGACGCGACCGGGGACTCGGCGATCGTCGAGTATGTCGACGGCAAGGCCCGGGTCTACCACTCGAAGGACTACACGGTGATGACCAATTCACCGACCTACGATCAGCAGCTGGAGTTGGTGAAGTCGTTCACCGGTCTCGGTGGCGACCAGCCGATCCCGGGCTCCACCCTGGCCAGTGACCGTTTCGCCCGCGCCTCCTACTACGCCGGCCGACTGCCCAAGCCGTCCAGCCAGGTCGAGGCCATCGCGAGCATGTTCTCGGTGATCCGCAACGCCGCGCAGCCCTTCCGCATCCCCGACCCGGGCAAACCCGATGCCTCGCAGACCATCTGGCAGTCGGTGCTCGACCTCACCAACAAGCGCTACGTCTACGAGTCGACGACCCGCCCCAACATCGTCTGGGTCGACCTCGCGGATCTCGACTTCTCCGAGGGCAGTCCGCAGCTCAAGCTCGACCTGATCGGCGAGCTCGCGGTGCAGGGCGGAATCGCCGGCAACGTGGCCGACAAGTTCGAGGACAAGGGCCCCATGACCTTTCTGTCCATGAAGATCATGGCGGCCCTGGAGGCAGCCGAGAAGGGTCAGGCCACCGGCATGTAGACCTTCGTCCGCAGCCGGTCCTCGGGCACCTCACGCGGGTCGTCGAGGTACACGTTGAAGTGGTGCGTCGTGACATCGTCGACGGTGCGCGTCAGGGTCAGCCCGCGCTCGGTCACGTAGGCGCCGATGAGTTCGTGCGCCCGCGGGATCGCCTCGGCGTAAGGGCCGGTGACGGTGGCCACCACGGCCCGTCGAGCAGGCGCGACGAGCACTCCGAGCGGAGCCCGGGCGGTGCAGTCGGCGGGAACCTCGAGGAACACCGACTCGTCGACATCGGATTCGCGGAACTCGTCATCGTGTTCGATGCAGCCGCCGAACTGCCCGGGCGTGATGCCCTGCTCCTGCAGGGCGGGCATGAACCGCTCCCACAGCTGCCCCTCGGCGGCGTAATTCGGCATGGTGTCGCGCAGGTAGACGGCGGTCAGGGCGGGGACAGTCTCTTCGGTGACAGTGTCAGTCATGGTGAGCTCCTTCTCGGCAAGTAGGTGGTCGATGAGCTGGAGCCGCGCGTTCGCCTCTTCCGCCGCCGCGATGAGCTCGATGCGTTGGGCCGCGAGGGCTGCATCGAACGCCGGGGTGCCTCGGACAGCGAGCAGGGCTCCGATGGCGGACACGCCGAATCCGATGTCGCGAAGCCGCCGGATCGCGGCGGCGTCGGCCAGCTGCGCCGCGGCGTACCTGCGGTAGCCGCTGGCCGCGTCCACCCGCGCGGGCACCAGGACACCGTGCTTGTCGTAGTGGCGCAGCATGCGAACGGAGATACGGCTCAGCGAGGAGAACCTGCCGATCGATATCAGGGACGGGGTGTCGGTCACGGACAAGAGCCTGCCGTCTAACACGGTGTGAGAGTCAAACCCCGCGATCTGCCGCACACCGCGGGCTGACCTGCCTTGTGTCCGTTTGGGGAAGAAAGTGCCGGTGCGGCAACATGTTTCGTCCGTCTCCTCAGCACCAGAAGCCGCCGAACACCGAGGTGTGTTCGTCGGTCTCGATCGATTCCTCACGCACCGCCGTGGAGCCGCTCCGCGGATCGAAGTGCAACACCGAGCTCACCGGGTCGGGCCGGATCCACACGGCCACCGACAACGGATGCCCCTGCTCGATCTCGTAGGAGACCAGTTCGATTTCACCGGGCTTCCCGAGGCCACGCACATCGGAGACCACCGCCCGTACCCGCTGCCCCGACAGATCCGCCGCGGTGAACGCCGTCTCGCCCGTGTGCAGGTCGGCAATCGAGTCCATGTCCTCCACCTCGCCGTCGCGCACCCAGTAGTCGTGCAGCTGACCGTCGGCGGAGACTGCCTCGACCGAGACCAGATTGGAGGTCACCATCACGCGTCGTAACGCCAGGTCGCCGAGCCGCGTGCGCACCAAGTCCAGTTCCGAGTCCAGCCGCTGCGAGGAGAACAGGTCCCCGCGCGCGACGCCGCCCACAGCACGAATGACCCGGCCGGGCACATCGCCGACGACCACGACCACCGCGGGGTTGTGTCAGAACTGTGTCAACCCTCCGATGCGGCGGCCGCCTTCGTGCCGAGGCGGGTTGCGTCGGGTGTGGTACCGGTCCATCCGCGGTAGGCGCGGTAGAAGGAGCTGGTGTCCTTGTAGCCGAGCAGCAGGGCGATCTGGGCGACGCTGGTGTCTCCGGTGGTCAGGTAATGACGGGCGAGGCTTTCCCGGGTGCGGCTCAGTGCGGCTTGGAAGCTGGCGCCCTCTGCTTGAAGTTGGCGCTGCAGCGTGCGTGGACTCACCGCCAGCCTGCGGGACACGCTGTCGATGTCTGCCTGCCCGGCCGGCAGGGCTTCGAGGAGCACCGTGCGCACGCGTTGGGCCATCGACGAGGACCGGGGTAGCTCGGATAGCCGGGCGTGCAGTTGCGGCGAGAAGTAGGACCACATCTGAGCGTTCTCGGTGACGAATGGAAGGTCGGCGTCCTCGTTGCTGAACACGACCGCATCGGTTGGGCCGGCCTCGATGTCCACACCGAGGTAGCCGCGAATCGTCGCGCTCGACGGTGGGGGTTGAGTGGCCTGAACCCGCAGCGGTTCCACGGGTCGGCGGGTGCCCAGCCGGGTCAGAGCTACCCAGAACAGCAACTCGACGGCGGTAAGCACGGCTGGGGGCTTCGTCTCCGTCTGCCACGTGTAGCTCACCGCCGTGCCGTCACCAGTTCGGCCGACAGTGATGGCGATCGGGCCGATCAGGGGTTTGAACTGCGCGATGCGCTGGGCGGCGGTCATCAGGTTCGGGCTACACAGGGCGGCGAAGATCGGCGGGTCGAAGCTCTCGGCGCTCAACGCCCCCGCCACGGCCACAGGTAGCGCATCCCGGTCGCTCTCCCGTTCGAGGGCACTCCAGAAGGCGAAGTACTGTGCGCTGCTGAGTTGTCCGGTTCCGCGGGAGAAGAAATCGGTCGGGAGTTGGGCGCGCCGCAGGACCGCATCGACCGAGACATCTAGGTCGGTCAGCAGTGACCGCACCGCCGGGGTCAACACGAACATGCCCGAACTGGCTTCCATCCCGGCGAGTGTACGAGAGGTCTCACCGCTTCGATATGGCGTGATCAGCTACCGATTTGACGTGTTCTGTTAGTGACGGTCCCCCGGGAGCGCGCCTAGCATTTCGACCGGTCGGATACCGCTGGACCGGGTCCATCACTCGCTTGGAAGAGGGCTTCGTGAGCAAACGCTCGGCGCGCATCGTTGGGGTTGTCATATTCGGTTCCGCGCTCACCTATGGCATCGGTGTGGCAGACGCCGATGACGTCGTCGTCCGAGACACCAACGGCGTCCCGTGGAGCTGGCCGACCGAAGCGTCCTGCATCAAGGACGGACCCGACCAGCACCTCCAGAACAGCGATGACGACTCCTTCCTCAAGTACTGGTACTGCCTGAAGCACGATGACGGCCTGCGGTACCTGCACAACACGGACAGCTCGACCGAACGGGTCGGGTAACGCTGATCAAGCGCAGTTCCGTTCGTGCGCAGGCAGGTTCGGCGCACGAACGCCCGCAACAACCACACGCGTCCACTACCAACACCTTTAGGAAATGATGTCGAAGAAGATTCTGATCACCGGGGCAAGTTCGGGATTCGGTCGCGGAGCGGCGATCGAACTCGCCCGCCGCGGCCACGAAGTCGTCGCGACCGCCGAGGCATGGCCACTGGTCCGTAGCCTTCGGGCCGATGCTGCCGCCGCCGGGGTTGAGCTTGAGGTGATCAAGCTCAACCTGCTCGATGAGACCGACATCGAGCACGCAGGCACCTTGGATCCCGACGTGCTCGTCCTCAACGCCGGGGTGATGGAAAGTGGATCGGTCGTCGACATTCCGCTGCAGCGGGTACGGGAGTCGTTCGAGATCAACGTCTTCGGGCACATCGCGCTGGCGCAGAAGATCGTGCCAAAGATGGTCGCGCGCAGGTCCGGCAAGGTGGTGTGGACCTCATCGATGGGCGGGATCCTGGTGATCCCCTTCGTCGGGGTGTACTGCGCCACCAAGCACGCCGTCGAGGGGATCGCCGGTTCCATGCGTGCGGAGTTGGCGCCCCACGGCGTCAAGGTGGCCACGGTCAACCCCGGGGTGTTCGGCACCGGGTTCAACGACACCGGCGCCGAAAGTCACGTGCAGTGGTACGACCCTGAGAAGGCCGTGGTTCCGATACCGGACTTCAGTGACAGTCTCGCCGACCAGTACGACCCGCAGGAAATGATCGACGCGATGGTCGAGATCATCCCCGCCGAGGACCACCTGTACCGCACCATGCGTCCACTGGCCACGATCGACACCGCGAAGCACTGGCAGGAGTCGGAGTGGACCCAGAATGCCTGAGCTCACACTCGAATATGCGCATCGACTCATCGCCCGGGGCGGCAGCGCCGCGCAGTCCGAAGGCATGCAGGCGGTGTTCGCCGTCCTCGACAAGGGAGCGAACCTGGTGGCCTTCTCCCGGATGGACGGCGCGTGGCTGGCGTCCAACGAGCTGGCCATCGCCAAGGCACGTACCGCGGTGATGTTCCAGGCACCCACCGACACCCTCAACGCCCCACTGCAACTCGGAGTGCCGCATCTGCACTTCGACCATATCCACCACGGAGGGCTGCTGCTGGTCGGCGGCGGTGTACCTCTGTTTGACGGGACCGGCGAACTGATCGGCGGGCTGGGTGTCTCCGGCGGCGCACCGGAGCAAGACGCCGCCCTGGCCCTCACGACCGCGGACGGCGCAACCCCATGAAGCAGCCCCGGCCTGGGGGGTCCGGGGCTGCCCACCGACGTCTTCCGTCGGGAAGGCGTCCTCACCACATCCGCGCTCGGGCCACCGATTTCGAAGCGCGGGATCACTCGGCTCAGACCAGACTTCGTGAACCCACCTTCTGCTTCACCTGCCCCACAACGAGGTGAGGGTCGATGCGCTCGAGCCCTAAAGCAGCGCGACTGCTCACCGAGTCGCTGGCCGAAACGGTGCGTCTGCACCTCGTCGATCAGTTCGGCGATGGCGCTGCCCGCGCCCCGCGTAGCCGCGGCTTCGGCAGGCTCACCCGTGCCAAGTTGATGGAATACCTGGAGCACAGCCTCGATTCGGACATCTCCCTTGCCCTCGCCAGCCTCACCGAGATGACTATTGCCGAGTTTTCGGCCGCCTTCACCGCTACTTTGGCACCACGGCGTATCAGTTCGTCCTAGACCGCCGAATACACCGTGCGAAGAAACTACTGGCCACAACGGCGATGTCGATTACGGATATCGGCATGAACGTAGGATTCTCCACACCCAGCCACTTCGCCACGACCTTCAAGAACCGCGTCGGTATGTCATCGAGCGCCTACCGCCGCCACGAATGACCGCGCGACGCGAAGTGGTCGGCTCAGACACGGGCTGATCGCCGGTGAGGTGACCAATGCCGGCGGCGAGCAAGGCGATGACGACCAGCGGCAGTGCGGCAGCCAAACCACAGTGTCGATGTCGCGCTTCGGGTCGGACTACTGCCACTGAGCGGCGAGTAGCTGGACGCGACGGTCACATCGATTGGCGAAGCCAGAGCGCAGTAGTCGGCGCAACTTGCAGTGGTGCCGGGAGACCGGCCCCGTCACCGACGTCCATCCCGCCACGCGCCCGGCCCCGGACCCCGCTCCGGGACAAGCGGCCAGGCCCGCCCCGTAGGTCAGTGTTACCGCCCGGCTAGCGAGAGCCCCAAGGTCAGCGGGGAATGACCGCCTGCTTTCCAGCTGCGATGGAGATGCGCGTGATGGCGCGGCCGATGGTGTGCAGGCCGGGGGTGCGTTGGGGTGTCTTGCCCGCGGCGATTCGGTGCAATTGGTTGTTGTGCCAGGCGAGTTCGAGGTACCCGTCGGCAGGGCGGTATCTGAGGCGTGGCGCGCTCTTGGGCAACGTGGGGGTGTGCCCGGCGAGGATCTGCCGCGGGTAGTCCGGCACGAAAGTCAGCGGGCGCCCGATCCCGATCACGTCAACGGTGCCGTCCTCGACGATCGTTTCCATCGCGCGGGGTGCACGCAATCCTCCGGTGAGCATGAGCGGAACGGTGGAGTGTGCGCGGATCTGGCGGGCGAAGTCGATGAAGTAGCCGTGGCCCGACTGGTCGGAGTCTTGACCTGCGGCGACGCCGGTCATGGCGGGCTGTTCGTAGCCACCGCCGCTGATCTCGAGCAGGTCGATTCCGGCAGCGGCGAGGGCCAGGGCGACGTTGAGTGCCTGCTCGTTGGTGAATCCACCACGCAGGAAGTCCGTGGAATTCAGTTTGACAGCGACGGGGACCTCGTCGCCGACGGTCTCACGGACCGCCGCGACCGTCTCGAGCAGGAACTTCATTCGCCGTTGTTCGTCGCCTCCCCATTCGTCGTCGCGGAGGTTTGACAGCGGCGAGAGGAACTGCGAGAGAAGGTATCCGTGCGCGGCGTGAACCTGAACCCCGTCGAAGCCGCCGGCGACGGCGAGTCCTGCGGTGCGCGCGAACTTGAGGATCAGCCGGTCGATGTCGGCGCCGCTCAACTCGCGTGGTTTGCGGATGTTGTAGCCGGGCACAGGGCTACGGCGTGCCGACGGCGCCACCGGTCGACGGTTGAACGGTGAGACCGCGACCTTGCCGGGATGATTGATCTGCGCCCACATCTTGGCGTCAGTACCCGCCGTCGCACCGGTCCAGGCGCGGATGGCGTCGAGGCCGCGGGCGTCGTCGAGGATCACGTTGCCGGGCTCGGTGAGGGCGTCCCGGTCGATCATCACGTTGCCCGACAGCAGCAGCCCAGCTCCGCCGCTGGCCCACACCGCGTAGAGGCGGCGGAGTTTGTCGCTGGCGGTGCCGTCGCGGTATGCGAGCTGTTCGCTCATCGCGGCCTTGGCGATCCGGTTGGGCAGGATCTGGCCGCAGGGCAGCTCGAAGGGTTCGGTGAGAACGGATTCGGTCATGATCACAGCACTCTCGGTCGAAGTCGGGTCAGGGAGAACAGCGGGGTCAACGGGCGGCGCGGGATCGGTGGCCTGCCGGCGGAGAGGTTGACGCGGTGCAGTCGGGCCTCGAGGACAGGGCCGAGGCCCATCAGGTGGATCGGGTCGCGATCGGATCCGGCGAGCGAGAACTCGTCGAGATGCACCCGTCGCGTTTCGATCGGATGCTCGCCGGGGGTGAATCCGACGATCCGTGGCAGGGCGAGCCCGAGGGTGCCGGTCACGTTGCGGTGCGGCCGCCCGAGGATCGGCGGTGCGTCGGGGAGCTGTTCACCGAGGGTGCCGCGCATGGTGACGAGGTCGTGGCCGCGGCGGCGGAATCCCGAAAATCGTCTTCGGAAGGAACCAGTAGCCGCGCCGCATCGAGATGTCAGCGGTCCCGAAGGTGGCAGAGGCCTCGACGGCAATGTCGCTTGCGGAGTTTCCGGCGCCGACGACCAGCACCCTGCTCCCTGGGCCGAAGTCTTCGGGGCGCTTGTAGTCCTTGGAGTGCAACACCATCCCGGTGAACTCGCCCGGATAGTCGGGGATGTTGCGTTGCCAGTAGTGGCCGTTCGCGATCACCACGGCGCGATACCGTCGGACCTCACCTGACGCCAGCTCGACATACCAACCGTTTGACCCGTTCGCGTCGACAGGCCGAACGCGCACGACTTCGCTGTCGAACTCGATGTTGTCGGCCAACCCGAAATACTCGACGTAGGACTGCAGGTAGGCCAGCATCTGCGCGCCGCTCGGGAACGTCGGATAGGCCTCCGGCATCGGAAACTCCACATACTGCGTGGACTTCTTCGAACTGATCAGGTGGGTGGAGTCATACACCCCGTGCGACCAGTTGCCGCCCACCCGGTCGGTAGCCTCCAGCTGGTCATAGGCGATTCCCGCGCGCTGGAGCGCGAACGCCAGACCGTTTCCTGCGTATCCCGCGCCGATCAAACACACACGGTCCCGTCGGTCTTCGATGCTCACACTCACCCCGTCTCGGCTCTCCACGGCCACAGTTTGTTACACACGCTGTAGCTACAGTCGATGTAACATGCCGGACGAGAGCGCTCCCGTCAACACGATCGGATAGAGGCGTGACGATAGACACAACCCCACAGGCGGCTCGGCGTCCCTACGCCCCGCGCATGGCACCGGCGCAGCGGCGCGAACACCTGCTCGACGCCGCGCTCCGCGTGATCGCCGAACACGGCGTGGGCAAGGTATCGATGGACTCGGTCGCCAAGCAGGCAGGCGTCACGCGCCCGGTCGTCTACAAGCATTTCGACGATACGAACGCACTCCTGCGCGCGTCACTGGTCCGCGAAGAGCAGCGTGCCGTGGCCCAGTACCGGGACGCCTTTCCCCCGGCGTCGTCGCAGATGGCCCTCACCGAGCGGCTACGGACGCTCTACGCGAACCTGCTGAAGATGTTCGAGGCCTCCCCCGACTTGTGGCGGGCGATCCTTGTGCTGGCCGATAGCACCACGTCGGTGTTCCGAACCCGCCTCGAGCAAGGCCGCGAACTCGCCGCGAACAGCATTGAGGCGTTGCTCACCGCCCAGGCCGACGGTGACAGCCTGCCCCCTGACACCGATGTCGAACTACTGGCCCGCATGATGCTGTCGCTGATCCTGGAGTCGGGAAGGCTACTGCTGACCGACCCCGACAACTACCCACGCGAACGCCTCCTGGCCGGAGCCGACACCGCCGTCACGAGCCTGATCCGGCCCTAGATTCCCATACAGTCCGGCACCGCCCCTTCACGGTCGTCTCGGTGATCACCCTGCACGACGCGTTCTTGTAGTCCGGGCCATTGTCACCGCACAAAAACCGGATGTGACTGTACCCCGCTGCCGCGCAAGACGATTCGACTTGGGGAAACGTACAGGTGGACCTGGGCCAGCGACGGGGTGGAGGCCTGAGGCCGCTGCTCCGCTGGGCTTTCCAGACCGAGTTGAGCTGCCCACCGTAGAAATTCGGTGAGACCAGCGCAGGCCAACGACACGCCGACCGATCCGGCGGGTCAATTCCCGCAGATTGGGTCACTTTGGGTCATCGAGATGGTTCCGAGCTCCGCGCGCGAAACTCGGAAACCACCTCTGAACTGCGGTGGCGGAGGGATTTGAACCCCCGGACGGTGTTAGCCGTCTCTCGCTTTCAAGGCGAGTGCATTAGGCCGCTCTGCCACGCCACCGCCGACAAGAGTACGGGTTTCACACCCGGCCGATGTGCGCGGGCGGCGATCCGTTCTTCAGCGCGACGCTGATGCGGCGGCAGTTCTCCCCCATCGCCGCGATCTGCGGACGCGAAAGCCTGCCGAGGAAGTGCGAGCGGACGCCCTGCCCGTAGGTGACCATCGCCTCGCGGACGGCGGCCCTGCCTTCCTCGGTGATCGTGGCCACCACGCCGCGCCCGTCGTCCGGACTGGCACACCTGGTCACCAGGTTCTGCACTTCCAGTCGCCGGATCTGCCGGGTCACCCGGCTGGGCAGTGACATCAGCCGCTCGGCCAAGTCACCCATCCGCGCCGACCCGGTCGACGACTTGTCCAAGATGTCGAGCAGGCGCACATCATTCAGCGTGAGGTGATGCGCATCCACCAACGACCGGTTCAAGGTCGCATACATTCTGAGCGCCGAGTCGAGGTAGTTCTGCCATGACCTCTGCTCGGCGATATCCAAGCCCGGCATGTCACCCGCCGTGCGCCCCGCAATCATCCCCGCCATGGCGCAATCGTAAGGGACGTCAGTATTGCTGCGCTGAGGAAATAGAAGGCTTGTAGCCTGGAAAAAATGTATGCAATTGTCGCCTCCGTCGATGGCCACCTGACCTGGGAAAACGTCGCTGATATCGCGCCAGCAAACGATGAGATCCTGATCCGGGTTCACGCCGCCGGCGTCAACCGGGCCGACCTCCTGCAAGCGGCGGGTAAGTATCCGCCCCCGCCAGGCGCCAGTGAGGTCATCGGGCTGGAGGTTTCCGGGACCGTCGCGGCCGTCGGTGCAGATATTACCGACCGGTCAGTTGGGCAACCGGTGTGCGCGTTGCTCGCAGGTGGCGGTTACGCCGAGTACGTTGCCGTACCGGCCGCCCAGGTGCTGCCATTGCCCGATGGCGTTGCCCTGGGTGACGCCGCAGGTCTACCCGAAGTGGCCTGCACGGTGTGGTCGAACCTCGTGATGACGGCGGGTCTGACGGCGGGCCAGGTCGTCCTGCTACATGGCGGCGGCAGCGGCATCGGCACCCACGCCACCCAGGTGGCCCATGCGCTCGGCGCGCGCGTCGCAGTAACTGCAGGGTCGGCGGACAAGCTCGCGCTGTGCCGCGACCTCGGCGCCGACATCGCCATCAACTACCGCGACGAGGACTTCGCCGAGCGAGTCCGGGCCGAGACCGGCGGCGCGGGGGCCGACGTGATCCTCGACATCATGGGCGCGGCCTACCTGGACCGCAATGTCGATGCCCTGGCCACCGGCGGACGTCTGGTGATCATCGGCATGCAGGGCGGTATCAAGGCCGAACTGAACATCGCCAAGCTGCTCGGCAAGCGGGCCGGGGTCATCGCGACCTCGCTGCGCCCGCGCCCGGTCGACGGGCCCGGCGGCAAGGGAGAAATCGTGCGGGCGGTGCGCGACAACGTCTGGCCGATGATCGCCGACGGGCGGGTTCGGCCGATCATCGGCGCCGAACTGCCCATCCAGCAGGCCCAGCGGGCCCACGAACTGCTGGCTTCCGGCGAGGTGTCGGGAAAGATCGTGCTGACCGTCGGTTGATACTGCGGCTACGGCGCACCCCACTCGCACTTTTGCGCCGTGGACGCAGTCAACGGCATCGGGATTAGCCGAGTGAGGCCAGGGCCCGCACGAGCTGATCGACCTCGGCACCCGTCGAGTAGTGCGACAGCCCGACGGTCACCGCGCCACCGATGTCGTTCACGCCGATCACGTCGAGCACGCGCGAGCTGGCATTCGACATCGCCAAGATGCCGTTGTCGGCCAACCGTTGCACCACCCGCTCGGCCGGGACGTCCCGCACCACGAAGCTGAGCACCGGGATCTGTGACTCCGGCCTGCCGATCACCATCACCAACGGCAACGAGCGCAGCGAGACCACCAGGTACTCGAACAGGCGGTCCAGATACGCGCCGGCCGACTGCATCGACACGGCCAGGCGTTCGCGCCGCGAGCCGCTGGCCGAATCATCGAGGTTCGACAGGTACTCGATGCTGGCCACCACGCCACCCAACAGGCCGTACTGGTGCATGCCCACCTCAAGGCGGGCCGGACCGGTCGCCCGGGGATTCAACGAGACCGAGGCCAGCGAGTCGATCACCGACGGGTCACGGAACACCAGGGCGCCGATCGGCGGGCCACCCCAGGGCACCGCGTTGAGGGCGACGACATCGGCCTCGACCTCGTTGATGTCCATCAGCCGGTACGGGGCCGCGGCCGAGTGGTCGACCACCACCATGCCGCCGACCTCATGCGTGAGCTTGGTCACCTCACCCAGATCGGTGACGGTTCCCAGCGTCGACGACGCTGACGCGATCGCCACCAGGCGGGTCGGCTTGTCGATCAACCCTTCCCACTGCCAGGACGGCAGCTCGCCCGTCTCGATGTCGACCTCGGCCCACTTCACCTTGGCGCCGTAACGATTCGCGGCCCGCAACCACGGCGCGATGTTCGCCTCGTCATCCAGTCGGGTGACCACCACCTCGTAGCCGAGCCCGACCCGGCTCGAGGACGCCTCGGCCAGCGCGGTCAGCAGCTGAGCCCGGTCCGCGCCGAGTACCACGCCCCGCGGATCCGCATTGACCAGGTCAGCGACGGCCTGGCGGGCAGCGATGAGGACAGCCGCACTGCGGCGTGCCGATGGATGCGGGCCCACCGCCGTGGGCATCGAGCCTCGGAACGCAGTGGACACCGTCGTCGCGACGGAATCGGGCACCAGCATGCCGTTCTGGGCATCGAAGTGGACCCACCCATCGCCCAGAGACGGGTGCAAGCCCCGCACCCGGGCGACGTCGTATGCCATGCCAGCCACCTTAGAGCTTCCGCGGATATCACAAACCGACACGATTTGGTGAGCGCCGATCGCATGTTCGCACTTGAAGAGACCATGCTCGGACCGGGTCACCCTGGGCAGCCATACTAGTCCAGTGGGCTTCGGGTTCGGAGTGCTAATCGCACTGTTGTTGCTGGTGATCCCCGGGGCGTTGATCGCCAGGGCAGGTGGGCTGACCGTGCCGACTGCGGTCGCAGTGGGTCCAGCCTTGACCTACGGCACCGTCGCGTTGGCGATCGTCCCACTGGGGGCCATCGGCATACCGTGGAACACGTGGACGGCTTTGTTTGCTGTAGCCTTCACCGCCGCCTTGGCGGCCGGTTTGCGGCGGGCGCTGGACCGCTATCGCGACGCCGACGCCGACGCCTCCGGCATCACCACGCGGCCCGCGATGCTGGTTGCCGCCGGTGTGCTGCTGGGTGCCGCATTGATCGCTGCCGCCGCATTAGCCGGGCTCGTGCACTGGCAATCCATCCCCAGCACCTGGGACTCGGTGTGGCACGCCAACACCATCCGGTGGATCCTCGATACCGGCCAGGCCTCTCCGACCCACATGGGCGAGCTACGCAACGTCGAGACCCACGAGGCGCTCTACTACCCGTCGGCGTTCCACGCCCTGGCCGCCGTCTACTGCCAGCTCACCGGCGCCGCCGCGACCACGGCGTACACCGTGAGTTCGGTCGTCGCGGCGGTGTGGCTGTTCCCGGTCAGCGCCGCGGTGCTGACGTGGAAGATGGTCCGCCCGCACACCTGCGAGATGCGCACCGCGGTCGCTGCGGGCACAGCCGCGGCGCTCGCCGCGTCGTTCACCGCGGTGCCCTACGTCGAATTCGATGTCGCGGCGATGCCCAACCTGGCTGCCTACGGTCTCGCGGTACCCGTGTTCGCCCTGATCGCCTCGACGCCGGCACACCGCGACCGCATCGGCCTTGCCGTGCTCGCCACAGTCGGCGTCTTCTCGGTACACCTCACCGGCGGCGTGGTGATTGCCCTGCTGGTGGGCGTCTGGTGGCTGGTGGATGCGCTGTGGCGGCCGGTACGCGGCCGACTGTCCGACTTCCTGGCACTGGCCGCCGTCGCGGTGCCGGCCCTGCTGATCCTGCTCCCCCAGTTTCTCGGGGTCCTTCAGCAGGCCGAGATCATCGTCGGCCACGCCTTCGTCAACCACCTCGGCAAGAAGTACTCGCTGGTCGCCGCGGTCCTCCAGCACACCCGCCACCTCAACGACTTCCCGGTCCAGAGCGCACTCATCGCCATGGCCGCCGTCGGCGGCCTGGTCCTGCTGGTGAAGAAGATCTGGTGGCCGCTGGCGGTGTGGCTGATCCTGATCGCGTCGATCGTGCATTCCGGCGCCCCGTTCGGCGGGCCGATCGGAGCCATCACCGGCGCGTTCAGCGACCTGTTCTACAGCGATCCGCGCCGACTGTCGGCGGTCGTCACCATGCTCTACGCACCGATGGCGGCGATCGGCCTGTGCGCACTGGTGCTGCTCGGCGCCGCCGTGCTGCGGCGGGCCGGCGCCCGCCCGACCTGGATCCGCGCGACGGCCGCCGTCGCGCTGGTCGCCACCACCGTGGGCCTGGCCTGGCACTACTTCCCCCGGCACAAGCTCCTGTTCGGCAACAAGTACGACTCGGTGATGATCGACGCCAAAGATCTGGAGGCTTTCGCCTACCTGGCCGGGCTTCCCGATGCCCACACCACGCTGATCGGCAACGCCAACACCGACGGCACCGCCTGGATGTATGCGGTGTCGGGGCTGCATCCGCTGTGGACGCACTACGACTACCCGGTGCAACAGGGCCCCGGGTACCACCGGTTCATCTTCTGGGCCTACGCCGACGACGCGGACACCGATCCCCGGGTTGCCGAGGCGGCGGAGGCGCTCAACATTCGCTACGTGATCACCAGCACCCCGGTGGTCCGCGGGTTCGCCATGCCCGACGGACTAGTGTCGCTAGAGCGCTCACGGTCGTGGGAGAAGATCTACGACAACGGTGAGGACCGCATCTACCGCTGGCTCGGAGAGAACGCGGCGACCAAGACGAACTGACACGAGACAGAACTGTTGCAAGGGAAGGCCATGACCATCAACCCCGACGATGACAACATCGAGATCCTGGCCAGCACCGCCGATGAGCCAGATGGCGACGCCGACGGCAAGGCGTTGACCGACCTCGTCGAACAACCGGCGAAGGTCATGCGCATCGGCACCATGATCAAGCAGCTGCTCGAAGAGGTGCGGGCGGCTCCGCTCGACGACGCCAGCCGGGAGCGGCTGCGCGACATCCACCGCACCAGCATCCACGAACTCGAGGAGGGCCTGGCCCCCGAACTGCGTGACGAGCTCGAGCGGCTGACGCTTCCCTTCACCGAGGACAACGTGCCGTCCGATGCCGAACTCCGCATCGCGCAGGCGCAGCTGGTGGGCTGGCTCGAAGGCCTGTTCCACGGCATCCAGACGGCGTTGTTCGCCCAGCAGATGGCCGCCCGCGCGCAGCTCGAGTCGATGCGCCAGGGCGCTCTCCCACCGGGGCTGCAGGGCCCCGGCGGACAACGCGGCGGTTCGGGTCACCCCGGCACCGGCCAGTACCTGTAGGTCGCGTTGTCCGATCCGTACATCTCGACGCGCGAAGCGTGGGTGGAGTTCCCCATCTTCGATGCCAAGACACGCTCGCTGAAGAAAGCTTTCCTCGGCAAGGCCGGCGGCGCCATCGGGCGAAACGAGTCCAACGTCGTCGTCATCGAAGCGCTGCGCGACATCACCATGTCGCTGAAAATGGGTGACCGCGTCGGGCTGGTCGGCCATAACGGTGCGGGTAAATCCACACTGCTGCGGCTGCTTTCGGGTATCTACGAGCCGACGCGAGGCTCGGCCACGGTGAGTGGCCGGGTGGCTCCGGTATTCGACCTCGGCGTCGGGATGGACCCCGAGATCTCAGGTTTCGAGAACATCATCATCCGCGGCCTGTTCCTCGGACAGACCCGCAAGCAAATGATGGCCAAGGTCGACGAGATCGCCGAGTTCACCGAACTGGGCGAGTACCTGTCGATGCCCCTGCGCACGTATTCGACCGGCATGCGGGTGCGCCTGGCGATGGGCGTGGTCACCAGCATCGATCCCGAGATCCTGCTGCTCGACGAGGGCATCGGGGCCGTCGACGCAGAGTTCCTGAAAAAGGCGCAGTCACGGCTGCAGAGCCTGGTGGAGCGGTCCGGAATCCTGGTGTTCGCAAGCCATTCCAACGAGTTCCTGGCCCGGCTCTGCAAAACCGCGATGTGGATCGACCACGGCGCCATCCGGATGACCGGCGGTATCGAGGAGGTCGTCGGCGCCTACGAGGGGCCGGATGCGGCCCGGCATGTGCGCGAGGTGTTGGAGGAAACGGCTCGTGAGGCCTGAGGACACGGTCTGTGCGGTGATCGTCACGCACCGGCGTCGTGAGCTGCTGACCAAATCCCTGGCCGCAGTGGCGAACCAGGACCGCACACCCGATCACCTGATCGTGGTCGACAACGACGACGACGAGGCCGTACGCGAGCTGGTTCTCGGCCAGCCGGTGCCGGCAACCTATCTCGGATCCCGCCGAAACCTCGGCGGCGCAGGCGGTTTCGCGCTGGGGATGCTGCACGCCCTGGCCCAGGGGGCCGACTGGATCTGGCTGGCCGACGACGACGGCCGCCCTGCCGACGACACCGTTCTGTCCACCCTGCTGGCTTGCGCCGAGCAGTACGGCCTGGCCGAGGTCTCACCCATGGTGTGCAACCTCGACGATCCGCAGCGCCTGGCGTTCCCACTGCGCCGCGGACTGGCGTGGCGACGGCTGGTCAGTGAGTTACGCACCGAGGGTGACGGTGATCTGTTGCCCGGCATCGCCTCACTGTTCAACGGCGCCCTGTTCCGGGCCGCCACGGTGGAGGCCGTCGGTGTCCCCGATCTGCGCCTGTTCGTCCGCGGCGACGAGGTCGAACTGCACCGGCGCCTGGTGCGCTCCGGCCTGCCGTTCGGAACATGTTTGACCGCAAGCTATCTGCACCCGTGCGGGACCGATGAGTTCAAACCGATCCTCGGTGGCCGGATGCACACGCAGTACCCCGACGACGAGACCAAACGTTTTTATACCTACCGCAACCGCGGCTACCTGCTCTCCCAGCCGGGTTTACGCAAACTCCTGCCGCAGGAGTGGGTGCGGTTCGGCTGGTACTTCCTGGTGTCCCGCCGCGACCCGGCGGGTCTGCGCGAATGGATTCGCCTGCGGCGGTTGGGCAGGAGCGAGAGATTTTTTCGGGGCGAGCGAAGCGACGGGAGGAGCAGCAGGTGACATTCACCGATGCAGCGTCCGATTCCAAGACCATGGCCCGGGCCGTGCGCGATCTCTCCGAGGGTTTCCGCAAGCGTGAACTGTGGCTGCACCTGGGCTGGCAGGACATCAAGCAGCGTTACCGGCGCAGTGTGCTCGGCCCGTTCTGGATCACCATCGCCACCGGCACCACCGCGGTGGCGATGGGCCTGCTCTACTCGAAACTGTTCAAGCTCCCGCTCGAGGAGCACCTGCCCTACGTCACGCTCGGCCTGATCATCTGGAATCTGATCAACGCGTCGATTCTCGAAGGCTCCGAGGTGTTCATCGCCAACGAGGGCCTGATCAAACAACTTCCGACGCCGCTGTCGGTGCACGTCTACCGGCTGGTCTGGCGGCAGATGATCCTGTTCGGCCACAACATCGTCATCTTCGTGATCATCGCCATCGTCTTTCCCAAACCGTGGACGTGGACCGACCTCGCCGTCATCCCGGCCCTCGCGCTGATCGTGCTGAACTGCATCTGGGTGTCGATCTGTTTCGGCATCCTGGCCACCCGCTACCGCGACATCGGCCCGCTGCTGGCCTCAGTGGTACAGCTGCTGTTCTTCATGACCCCGATCATCTGGAACGAGTCGACGCTGCAGCAGCAGGGCGCCGGATCGTGGGCCAAGATCGTCGAGATCAACCCGCTGCTGCACTACCTCGACATCGTGCGGGCGCCGCTGCTGGGCGCCGACCAGGAGCTGCGGCACTGGATCGTGGTGCTCGCGCTCACGGTGATCGGCTGGACGTTCGCGGCACTGGCCATGCGCCAGTATCGGGCTCGCGTCCCGTACTGGGTGTAGCCGCTACCCGTCGGGCGCGGAGGCGAAGGGTATTCAGCTGCCAGCAGCCGCAGCAAATTTTCACCTAGATGGAAATCCTCAGTTCAACCGGATAATTCCCCAACCAAGGCCGGTATCAGTAACCGTGTGCAGCTAGCTGCGGAACACGTTTCAGATTGCTACCCGCCGGTAGCTTGCGCGGAATTCTGCCTGTTTGCCCACCGACCGTTTCTGAAGTCGGTATTTCTATATGCAAACTTTCCACATTCAGGCTTTTCTCAGGTTTTCCTCAGCTACGGTCCAGCCTGTAGGTACCAACCTCACCGTCAAGGAGACCTGAGTGGACATGAGCCTTCGTCCTTACGCGACCGCCGGAATCGCACTGGTAGGTGCCGGCGTCATCGCCATCACCCCGATCGCGCCACCGCCAACCGATGTACAAGTCGCCAATCCCGCCGTTAACCTCGCCGCCTCCGTCAACCCCATCGCCCCGTGGGTGGATGCATTCAACGAAACTTCAGCCAACGCCACCACAGTCACCCAGGTCGCCGCCGAGGCTCCCGGTGCGGCATTGCAGCAGGCCATCGTCAACCAGTTCGGCTTCCTGGACCAGCTACTCAACAATCCGGGCAGCATCGGGCCCGTCCTCGAGCAGTTCGGCGCCAACCTGCAAAAAGCGTTCCAAGCCGCCACCCTCCTGGGCGTCAAGGAGCAAGGGGACGCCACGCAGCTGTTGATCCAGAGCAACGACTTCATGCACGTGCTCATCGCGTCAGCGATTCCAGTCTTGTTTGAGCCAACCCTCGGCGAGCAGGGTGCGGCCATCCTCACCGAGGTAGTCCGGTTCTTGGCGTCACCTGCCAGCGGCATCCTCATCGGTATGGTCGGCCCCGTCATCAGCCCCGCAGTGGCGACCCTCAACAGTGTCTTGGAAATCTCCGGCGCCCTAGGCGCCGGGAACTTCGAAGATGCACTGCAGGCGCTGGTCGCCATGCCCGCCAATGTCGTCGGCTCGGTCTTCAACGGCGCCACCCTCAACCTCGATGTGCTGCTGCCGCTGGTTTCTCAGGTTACCCCGCCAGAGTTCCCAGTCACCTCACTCAGCATGGCCTTCGGTGGGCTGCTCACCCCCGGAAACACAGGTGGGCTCTGGATACCAGAAGGAGGCACCGGCGGCTCGATCATCAACTCCCTCGGCGTCGGCGCGCTCGGGATGGAGATTGTGGGGAATCCGGTCGGTCCGATCGGCGCCATGGTGAACCTGTCGCAGATGATCGCCAAGGCGATCGGCTGGGATGGTACGGGCAACCCGCTGACCAAGTTGACCTTCCCGTCGATCGACTCGCCTGCCGCACCAGCGGGGGCGAGAGTTGCTCCCAAGGAGATTCAGGTGAAGGCAGCGCCGCCCGCGGTGGATGACATCACCTCAGATCCGACGGCGAATGAGAAGCCCACTGTCACAATCAAATTGGACGATAAGGCTGGCCCGGAGGTCACCGCGACCGGCGCCACCTCGGAAGAGGTTTCCGACAAGGGGACGACGGCCGAGGCCCCCGTGGCGCAGAAGGTGAAGAAGCCCACGCTTCGGCAGAACCCGCTCAGCCGGGTCCAGACCGCCCTCGACAAGGCCGGCGATCGGGCGGAGAACATCCGCTCCGACATCGGAAAGAAGCTGAAAATCAAGTCGCCCAAGAAGGCCGCGACGAAGTCACCGGCCGCGGACAAGGCCGGCGATAGCAGCTCCGACAAGAGCGACAGCGGCAACGCCGCCTGACCTGATCCGGCCCCGCCCCCACCAGGGCGGGGCCGGTTCTGTCATGTTCCAAAGTTAAAGCGTTGTTGCAGAACGAAATTCACCGCCGAACAGGAACCTTCGACCCGAGACCTCCTCCGGAACGATCCGCACGTAGCGGCGTTTCGTGGTGTCGATCCACGAGAGCAGTTGGGCATTCTCGGCTTCGTCGATCTCATCGGGCGTCTCAAGCAGTCGCGGTTCGCCCCGCACAATCACACTCCACCCGCCGGCGACATTGTGATCGTCGGCTTCGAACAGCACCCGGTCGTTCCACAGTGCGCTGATGAGCTTGGTGCCCTCGGCCGTCCGGAACAACACAGTGCGGCCTTGGACGACGAAGTTGACCGGGAAGATCTCCAGCCGGGTGCCCACCGTCGTGACCAGACGGCCCAGGGACACTCCGGACAGCAGTTGCCAGCACTCGTCCTCGCCGACCACCGAAACGGGGCCCTGTGGCGTCATGAGGCCACCGTAGCGCCGATCGACGGGATGGCTACAGCTTCATGCCCTCAGTTCATGTTCCAGGGCTCGCCGTAGGTGGTGACGCTGTCACCGGTCGAGGCGATCAGGCGGGCGAACGGACGCAGCAGCACGCCACCGGCCGCACCGGTCACCGTGCCGTGCGCGTTGGACACCGCCACACCACCGGCCGGACCCTTGACGTCCACCGAGAAGGTGGCCACCTCCTGGATACCGGGGCCGTTGCCCAGGTCGGCGCTGATCGACACACCCGGGAACAGGTTCGGCGTGATCACCGAGTCCAGGCCGAAGGGCGGTCCGGTGATGTCACCGTCGTCGATCAGGATGTTGGGGGTGGTGTAGGAGAAGTTGATGCCCACACCCAGCGACCAGGGGAAGCCGATCTGGTAACCCAGCTCCAGGGTGCCCTCGAACTCATCGGCGCCCGGGCCCTCGACGTGGTACTTGGCCCGGCCGGAGTGGAACCACTCACGGGTCAGCCGGTTGCGGTCCAGGGGGAACACCCCGTTGAGGAAGGTGTCCCACTGCTGAACGGTCAAGGTCCGATCCTGGCCGTCGACCAGGCTCAGTTCATTGTCCAGACCCGCATGAGAAATGCCCGTGCTCGCAAACAGCGCCGCGATGGCTGCGACCATCACGACCAGCACCCGACGGAATGCCTTCATGTTCTCCCTAGCTATACCGATGATCCGATCATCTTCCACCAACCCGGGATCCCCACCCCCAGAGAACATGTTCGGCGATCCGCGCCCCGATTAGGGAGGTCACATTCGATTCTCATGCCTTGCTCAAGATTGGCAGACGAAATCTAACCGGGCAAAGCCTGGGCAGCAACGGCTACGGATTCCGGCCGTCGCACATACAAACCTTGGTACAAAATTTGCTGAGTCCACACCGGACCGCGTCACACCATCACTGTCCGTTACCTGTGAACGTGGACCGTCACAGGCCCCGACCGGAGACCCGGGATGGCGACGCAAAGCCCCGCCATGGCGCCGGAACTGCTATTTCGCCATTCCCACCGAAGGTACGACAGGCAATCGCCTTGAGCGGAACCATTGCCGTCACGGGCGTCAATATCGCGGACGCCCCGGCCGCCCACTCCGGGTTTGCGCTTGCTGTGTAAACGGCCCGTTACGCGCCACACAAGCCCCGATTAACTGAACCGCCGAAGATCCTTCAGCGATGCCCGCAGCCGTTATTCCAAATTGTGACCTAAATCACAATCGCAGTGGACGCCGGGGCCCCGTTCACCCACCCAGGGTCAGCTCCGCCGCGGCGGAGCCGCCTTCACCACCGCGTTGATCCGGTTCCACGCATTGATCGTCACCGCCATGGAGATGACCTGACCCAACTCACGGTCGGTGAAGGCTGCCGCCGCACGGGCATAGACCGCATCGGAGACCGGTCCGTGGTTCACATCGGTGACGGCCTCGGTCAGCGCCAACGCCGCCTGCTCCTGCTCGGTGAACAGATCGCCGGCCTCTTCCCAGGCGGCGATCAGAGATAGCCGCTGCTCGGTCTCGCCGTATTGGCGGGCGTCGTGGGTGTGCATGTCGAGGCAGAAGGCGCAGCGGTTCATCTGAGATGCACGGATCTTGATCAGCTCGCCGATGGTCGGGTCGAGGTCTTTGGCGGCGGCGTTCGACAGCGTCATCATCGCGTCGTAGAGCTCGGGCGAGGCCTTGTAGATCTTGAGACGGTCAACGGTTGCTACGGGCTCGAGTGTCTGTGTCATGCCATCAACGCTAGGCGTGATAGTACCGTCTAGATGGTTCAATATGACAGTGACTTCACGGGCCAATTTCGGTCGCGACCTACACCTTGAGCTACGCACAGGGATCGAGCCCGGCAGCCGGACCGCCCGCGAACAGCTGATCACCGCACTTCGAGACGGAATCCGAACCGGCAGACTGAGCACCGAGACGCGACTGCCACCGTCACGCACACTCGCCGCCGATCTGGGTCTGGCCCGCAACACCGTCGCCGAGGCCTACGCCGAGTTGGTCGCCGAGGGCTGGCTGGCATCCCGCCAAGGCGCGGGCACCTGGGTCGCGCGGACCACCGCCCCGCTGCCCGCACCGCGACCGCGCCGCATTCCCTCTGTCCCGCAGCACAATCTGATGCCTGGCTCCCCTGATGTGTCCGAGTTCCCTCGGTCGGCCTGGTTGGCATCGGCGCGCCGGGCCATCACCGACGCACCCGTCTCGGCGCTGCGCATGGGCGATCCGCGCGGACCGTTGGTGCTGCGCGAGGCACTCACCGAGTACCTGGGCCGGGTGCGCGGCGTGCGGACGACGCCGGAGTCGGTCGTGATCTGCTCCGGGGTACGCGACGGCGTCGACCTGATCGGACGTGTCCTGGGCACCGGGGGCCCCGTCGCGGTAGAGGCTCACGGGCTGTTCATTTTTCGCGATGCGCTCGCGGCCCTGGGAGTACCGACGACACCGATCGGTGTCGACGAACACGGGGCGGTGATCAGCGATCTGGAGCGCCTCGACGCCTCGGCGGTACTACTTACTCCCGCGCATCAGAGCCCGTTCGGCATGGCGCTGCACCCGGCCCGGCGCACCGCGGTCATCGACTGGGCACAACGCGCCAACAGATATGTGTTGGACGACGACTACGACGGCGAGTTCCGCTACGACCGCCAGCCCGTCGGCGCCCTGCAGTCACTGAACCCCGAACGGGTCGTCTACCTGGGCTCGGCCAGTAAGAGCATGGCGCAGGTGATGCGGGTCGGTTGGCTGGTGCTGCCCGAGGCGTTGATCGATCCGGTCGTCGCGGCGGCCGGCGGGGCCCAGTATCACGTCGACGCACTCACAGCACTGACCCTCGCCGACTTCATCCGCACCGGCGGCTACGACCGGCACATCCGGCGGATGCGCAACCGCTACCGGCGACGACGCGACGCCCTGGTCGCCGCACTGGCCGGGTTCGACCTCGATATCGGCGGCCTGGCAGCCGGGGTGAATATGCTGCTCACGCTGCCCGACGGCACCGAACCGGAGGTGCTGCGCCGGGCCGGCGAAGCCGGGATCGCCTTGTCCGGGCTGTCGATCATGCGTCATCCCCTGGCCGGACCGGATACCGCCGACCCCGACGGGGTGATCATCGGTTTCGGGGCGCCCGCCGAGCACGCCTTCGGGGCGGCGGTCGACGCGCTCTGCCGGGTTCTAGCTGCCACGTTGCGCTAGTGGTCCTCACCCGCGATCAGGTCCGACGGTCCGGTGGCGATCCCCAGGTCGTTGAGCGCCGACTGCAGCACGACTGAACCGCAGGCCCTCGCTAAGCTGCCGGGGTGGCTGAGCCCGTTATGTCGCCGACCCTTGACCTCAAAACGCAGGCTTTCCGGTTCCTTGTCACCGGCGGACTGGCTGCGATCGTGGACTTCGGTCTGTACATCACCCTCCTTCGGCTTTTCGCCACGGTCTGGCACGTCGACGAGGACATCCGGGTCAACGTCGCCAAGACCATCAGCTTCATCGCCGGCACCACCACCGCGTACCTGATCAACCGGCGCTGGACCTTCCAGGCACCGCCCAGCAAGGCCCGGTTCATCGGGGTCTGCGTTCTCTACGCACTCACCTATGCGGTGCAGGTGGGCATCAACTTCGTGTTCTACATGCAGTTCGAGAGCCAGCCCTGGCGGGTGCCGGTGGCATTCGTCATCGCCCAGGGCACCGCCACGGTGATCAACTTCATCGTGCAGCGGGCAGTGATCTTCAAACTGCACTGAGGTCGGCGCCGGCTACTGCCGGGTATTCTCCTTAGCGATGTCGACTACCGATTTGCCGACCACTCCCAAGCGCCTGACAGGCTGGGGCCGGACCGCACCGACCGTGGCACAGGTGCTCTCAACCAGCGATCCCGAGGTCATCGTCCAGGCCGTTACGCGGGCCGCCGAGCAGAAGGGCCGGGGCGTGATCGCCCGCGGTCTGGGCCGCTCCTACGGCGACAACGCGCAGAACGGCGGCGGGCTCGTCATCGACATGTCGGCGCTCAACCAGATTCACTCGATCGACCCGGGCACCAAGCTGGTCGATGTGGACGGCGGGGTGAACCTCGACCAGCTGATGCGGGCCGCGCTGCCTCACGGACTCTGGGCCCCGGTGCTGCCGGGCACCCGGCAGGTGACCATCGGCGGGGCCATCGGGTGTGACATCCACGGCAAGAACCACCACAGCGCAGGCAGTTTCGGCAACCACGTGCGCTCGATCGACCTACTGTCCGCGAGCGGCGAGATCCGCAAGCTCACCCCGGACGGCCCCGAGGCCGAATTGTTCTGGGCCACGGTCGGCGGCAACGGGCTGACCGGCATCGTCCTGCGGGCCACCATCGAGATGACGCCGACGGAGACCGCATACTTCATCGCCGACGGCGATGTCACTCACGGCCTCGACGAGACCATCGAGTTCCACAGCGACGGCACCGAGGACAACTACACGTATTCATCGGCGTGGTTCGACGCGATGAGCGCGCCCCCCAAGCTGGGGCGCGCCGTGATCTCCCGCGGCTCGCTGGCCAAACTGGACCAGCTGCCCGCGAACCTGCAGCGCGATCCTCTGAAATTCGATGCGCCGCAGTACTTCACCGCGCCGGACGTCTTCCCCAACGGCCTGGGCAACAAGTTGATCTTCGGCGCGATGACCGAGGTGTGGTACCGGATGGGCAAGACCTACCGGGGCAAGGCCCAGAACCTGACGCAGTTCTACCACCCACTCGACATGGTCGGGGAGTGGAACCGCGCGTACGGTTCGAGCGGATTCACCCAGTACCAGTTCGTGGTGCCCACCGAGGCCGTCGACGAGTTCAAGCGGATCATGGTCGACATCCAGCGCTCGGGGCACTACTCGTTCCTCAACGTGTTCAAGCTGTTCGGACCGGGCAACCAGGCTCCGCTGAGCTTCCCGATACCCGGCTGGAACGTGTGCGTCGACTTCCAGATCAAGGCCGGCCTGAGCGAGTTCCTCACCGAACTCGACCGGCGCGTGCTGGAATTCGGTGGACGCCTCTACACCGCCAAGGACTCGCGGACCACCGCGCAGGCGTTCCACGCCATGTATCCGCGCATCGAAGAGTGGCTGGCGGTTCGCCGCAAGGTCGATCCGGACGGGGTGTTCGTCTCGGACATGGCACGCCGGCTGGAGCTCGTTTAGCCGCTCACCGTTCCCCAGGAGTTGGCGAGAACTTTATTCTTGACTAATTCCAGAAAAGGGGTGAGACTCGGTCACATGGCGACGACCTCGGACTTCCAGCAGATGCTGAGAAGTGCCGACATGCGCGTGACCCGCCCCCGAGTGGCGGTACTGCACGCTGTCCATGCGCATCCGCACGCCGACACCGACACGATCATCCGGTCGGTACGTGAAAACCTTCCCGACGTCTCCCACCAAGCCGTGTACGACTCACTGCATGCGCTGACTGCAGCCGCACTGGTGCGGCGCATCCAACCCTCCGGTTCCGTCGCGCGATACGAATCACGTATCGGCGACAACCACCACCACGTCGTGTGCCGATCGTGTGGCGCAATCGCCGACGTGGACTGCGCGGCCGGGTTCGCCCCATGCCTGACCGCGTCACACGACCACGGTTTCGATATCGACGAAGCCGAGGTCATCTATTGGGGCACGTGCCCCGAATGTTCCACTGCCCCAACTAAATATCCCTAACCCGCCAGCCCCGGAAGGATTCGTCATGGCCGACGCCGAAACTCACCCCCCCATTGGTGAGGCACAAACCGAACCCGCCGAAAGCGGTTGCCCGATGCAGATCAAGCCGCCCGTCGAGGGCGGTAGCAACCGCGATTGGTGGCCCAACGCGGTCAACCTCAAGATCCTGCAGAAGAATCCGCCCGCCATCGACCCGAATGACGAGGGCTTCGACTACCGCGAAGCCGTCCAGACCATCGACACCGATGAGCTGGCCCGCGACTTCGACGCGCTGCTCACCGATTCGCAGGACTGGTGGCCCGCCGACTTCGGCCACTACGGCCCGCTGTTCGTCCGGATGACCTGGCACGCCGCCGGCACCTACCGGGTCGAGGACGGCCGAGGTGGCGCCGGACGCGGTATGCAGCGCTTCGCCCCGTTGAACAGCTGGCCCGACAACGTCAGCCTGGACAAGGCCCGCCGTCTGCTGTGGCCGCTGAAGAAGAAGTACGGCAAGAAGCTGTCCTGGTCCGACCTGATCGCCTACGCAGGTAACCGGGCCATGGAGCAGATGGGCTTCAAGACCGCGGGCTTCGCCTTCGGTCGCCCCGACTTCTGGGAGCCCGAAGAGGACATCTACTGGGGCTCCGAGCATGAGTGGCTCGGTTCGCAGGACCGGTACGCCGGCGCCGGGGACCGCACCAAGCTGGAGAATCCGCTGGCCGCCAGCCACATGGGTCTGATCTACGTCAACCCCGAAGGCCCCGAAGGAAATCCGGACTACATGGCAGCCGCCATCGACATCCGCGAGACCTTCGCCCGCATGGCGATGAACGACATCGAGACCGCGGCGCTGATCGTGGGCGGCCACACCTTCGGCAAGACCCACGGGGCCACCGATATCGAGAACGGCGTCGAGCCCGAAGCAGCCCCGCTCGAGGAGATGGGTCTGGGCTGGGCCAACCCGGGCCGCGGCAACGAAACCGTCAGCAGCGGTATCGAGGTGACCTGGACCCACACCCCCACCAAGTGGGACAACTCGTTCCTGGAGATCCTCTACAGCAACGAGTGGGAACTGTTCAAGAGCGCCGCGGGTGCCAACCAGTGGCGGCCGAAGGACAACGGCTGGGCGAACTCGGTGCCGATGGCGCAAGGCAACGGCAAGACCCACCCGGCGATGCTGACCACGGACCTGTCGCTGCGGTTCGATCCGATCTACGGCGAGATCACCCGCCGTTGGCTGGATCACCCCGAGGAACTGGCCGAGGAGTACGCCAAGGCATGGTTCAAGCTGATCCACCGCGACATGGGTCCGGTAGCCCGCTACCTCGGACCACTGGTGCCCAAGCAGACCTGGCTGTGGCAGGACATCATCCCGGCCGGCAAGCAGCTCAGTGAAGCCGATGTCGCCACGCTCAAGGCCGCCATCGCCGATTCCGGTCTGACGGTCCAGCAGCTGGTGGACACCGCGTGGAAGGCGGCGGCCTCGTACCGCTCCAGCGACATGCGTGGCGGCGCCAACGGCGGCCGGATCCGGCTGCAGCCGCAGCTCGGCTGGGAGGTCAACGAGCCCGACGAGCTCGCCCAGGTGATCCGCAAGCTCGAGGAGATCCAGGTTGCCTCCGGTACCGGGGCGTCCTTCGCGGATCTGGTCGTGCTGGCCGGCAACGTGGGTGTCGAAACCGCCGCCAAGGCAGCCGGATTCGACGTCACCGTGCCGTTCACCTCGGGTCGTGGCGACGCCACCCAGGACCAGACCGACGTCGAGTCGTTCGCCTACCTGGAGCCCAAGGGTGACGGTTTCCGCAACTATGCGGGCAAGGGCGACACCCTGCCGGCCGAGTACCGGCTGATCGACCGCGCCAACCTGCTGGGCCTGTCGGCTCCGGAGATGACCGTGCTGGTCGGTGGCCTGCGCGTGCTCGGCGCCAACCACGGTGGTTCGGACCTCGGTGTGCTGACTGCCAACAAGGGCAAGCTGACGAACGACTATTTCGTCAACCTCACCGACATGGGCATCAAGTGGGCACCGTCGTCGGCCGACGACGGCACCTACGTCGGGTCCGACCGGGCCAGCGGTGCGCAGAAGTTCACCGCCAGCCGCGTCGATCTGCTGTTCGGCTCGAACTCGCAGCTGCGGGCACTGGCCGAGGTGTACGCCGAGGATGATTCCAAGGAGAAGTTCGTCAAGGACTTCGTCGCCGCCTGGGCCAAGGTCATGGACAACGACCGGTTCGATCTGGCCTGATCGCCTGACTGATAAGTAGCGCAACACCCCGCGGGCTCGAAGCTCGCGGGGTGTTGTTGTCTCACTGCCCTTTTGCCCGCACGGCCCGATACGCCGCCTTACCGAAGGTTTCCGCCACCAACTCCGAGTCACCATCGACGTCGAGCATCTTGCGGACGGCCGCTTCGCAGATCGCCAGGAACACCTCGACCAGGATGGGCAGCGTGGCGTCGAGATCGGCGACCTGCCACCGTTGCAGCAGCGGTCGTATCGCCGTGGCGAGCTGTCCTCGGATGCGCTCACGGCCGGCAACGATCGCGGCGGTCAGCACTGGGTCTGGGTCGGCGGCGAAGATGATGCGCCACGAGGCGGGCCGCTCGCGCACCGTGCTGTGCAGCGCGCGGAACCCGTCGACGAACAGTTGCTCGATGGAGCCGGTGCGCTCCGGTGGCAACAGCTCGAGCAGGCTCGACAGCACCTCGTCGGTTTCCCGATCCAGCAGTGCGGCAAGCACTTCCCCGCGGCCGGGATAGCACGCGTAGACCACCGGCCGGGTGACGCCGAGACGTCGGGCGATGGTTCCCATCGTCACCTCCGCCAGGCCCTGGTGGGCGGCGATGTCCAACGCGGTGTCGAGCACCTGGGGCCGACGGCGGTCCGGGCCCAGGTGCTCGGCGCGACCCCGGTTGGCGAGTGCGGCGTCGTTCATTTCGCTTCACTCATATCAGGGTGACGTCCGCGATGATCAACACGGGCCACGCGACGATCTCGCCCAATAGCGAAAACACCTTGTCCAGGCCGGTGAGTCCGACGATGTGGTCGCTGTGGGTAAGCGCCCAGACCATACCGATCACGAAGTACGGGGCTCCCACCACGATCGCGAGGTAGACCAGTTGCCGGATGCTCAGCCGGTAGTCGAGGAGGTTCTTGATCACGAGTCAGCCGATCCCACCGAGAATCGGCTGGGACTCGACGATGCCCTCGTCACTCGGTGCGAGACCGTCACCGAACACCCGGACCTGCTGGCGCTCGCGCAACTCGAAGTGGGCCTGGCTCGGGGCGGCGTAGCCGTAACGACGCTGTGCCTCGCGCGGTGTCGTGGTGACCGGATCCTTCGGCGGAACCGACAGCAGGACCCGAGCGCCGATGGGCAGGGTCGCAGGCGAGAGCAACCGCAGCAGGATCAACTCGAGCCGCTTACTCATCGCGATGATCGTGAATGAGGCGCTCAGCGGTGGCACCACCAATGCATCGAGAACCCGGGATGTGCTGAGCCCAGCCATCTTTCGCATCCAGCGCGGCATCGTTGCCAGGGTGCCGCGGCGCAGGAACGCGGTGACCACGGTGGTGCCCGGGCGCAGCAGCAGCGGCATCTTGGGCAACATCACCTCCGCACCCAGCAGATGATGCATGGCTTGGCGGGCGATATCCGAGCCGATCAACTGGGGCCGCATCTGCTCGAAGTACTCCCGGATTCCCTCGCGGGTCAGTGGGACGTCAGAGGGGTCGCAGGTCTGCAGTTCGGCGGCGATCGCGCATTCCCGCCAGTACTGCAACTCCTCTTCGGGCGGCAGCGGGCCCGGACCGTACTTCTCGTAGGCCACCAGGATGGAATGCCAGGCAGTCAGGTGGATCCACAACTGCGAACCGGGATCGTTGGCGTCGTAGGCCTTTCCGGTGACCGGGTCGGTGCCGATGGCCTTCGAGTGGATCTTGACCAGGACATCGGCGGCCTTCGTGGTCGAACGACTGTCGTCGAACGCCACCATCGCGAAGTACCGCAGCGTCCGGTCATACCGGGTGCGCGGCCGCGAGTAGATCTCATGGGTCTTGTCCACCGCCGCGACGAGAGCCGGGTCAAGTTCCTCGATGACGACGGCCCGCTGGAACCCGATCGACAGCGAGGTCGGGTAGCTCCACACCTTCCAGGTCACCGAATCCGGGCCGAAGAACCCGTAGTCCTCCCCCGGTTCGGTCGCGGGCAACGTCAGCCAGTCACGAATCGTCATGATCTCCCCTTTTTCCTACACGATGTAGAAAAAAGCTACGTCGTGTAGGAAAGAGGGTCAAGACCCTGCGCTCGGATTGCTCGAATTTTCGAAGGAAACCGCACGGTACCCTCGTCACGATGTCCCCCGAGGCTTGGAGCTGCGCTAGATGGTGTTCGACGCCGTAGGTAACCCCCAGACGATTCTGCTGCTCGGCGGCACCTCAGAGATCGGGCTGGCGATCTGTGAGCGCTATCTGCGCGACGCGTCGGCCCGTATCGTGCTGGCCGCCCTGCCCGGAGATCCGGGCCGCGACGACGCGGTGGCCCAGCTGCGCAACGCCGGCGCCAGTTCGGTCGAGGTCATCGACTTCGACGCAGTCGACACCGCCAGCCACCCCGACGTGATCGACAAGGCGTTCGCCTCTGGCGACGTGGATGTCGCGATCGTCGCCTTCGGCCTGCTCGGTGATGCCGAGGAGTTGTGGCAGAACCAGCGCAAGGCCGTGCAGATCGCCGAAATCAACTACACCGCAGCGGTTTCCGTCGGCGTCCTGGTCGGCGAGAAGATGCGCGCCCAAGGCTACGGTCAGATCATCGCGATGAGCTCGGCCGCGGGCGAGCGGGTGCGCCGGTCCAACTTCGTCTACGGCTCCACCAAGGCCGGTCTCGACGGGTTCTACCTCGGCCTCGGTGAGGCACTGCGCGAATATGGCCCGCGGGTGCTGGTGATCCGGCCCGGACAGGTCCGCACCCGGATGAGCGCCCACGTCAAGGAAGCCCCGCTGACCGTCGACAAGGAATACGTCGCCAATCTGGCCGTCACCGCATCGGCCAAGGGCAAGGAGCTGGTCTGGGCGCCGGGCGCGTTCCGCTACGTGATGATGGTCTTGCGGCACGTCCCGCGGTCCATCTTCCGCAAGCTTCCCATCTGATGCAGGCCGGACTGGCCAGTCCGGCCAGAGTGGCCGGACAAATGGTGATCGCCCTGATGCTCGCCTCGGCGGTGGCCGGGGTGTCGATCGCGGCGGTCGCCCAGGTCCAGTGGCCGGCCTACAACACTTCCAACCAGCTGCACGCGCTCACCACGGTGGGCCAGGTCGGCGCGCTGGCCGGAATCTTCGCGGCAGGCCTGATCTGGCGCCGCGGCAGGCGCACCCTGGCCCGGCTGACCGGGCTGATCTTCCTGTCCGCGTTCTCGGTGGTCACCCTGGCGATGCCGCTGGGCGCGACCAAGCTGTACCTGTTCGGGGTGTCGGTCGACCAGCAGTTCCGCACCGAATACCTCACCCGGCTGGCCGATGCCCCCGGCCTGCACGACATGACCTACTTCGGGTTACCGCCCTACTACCCGGCCGGCTGGTTCTGGATGGGCGGGCGCATCGCCGCGGCCACCGACACCCCGGCCTGGGAGATGTTCAAACCGTGGTCGATCGTCTCGATCACCATTGCCGTGGCGCTGGCATTTGTGTTGTGGGCGAACATGATTCGCTTCGAGAATGCGCTGGT
This sequence comes from Mycolicibacterium alvei, assembly GCF_010727325.1. Lineage (NCBI taxonomy): Bacteria > Bacillati > Actinomycetota > Actinomycetes > Mycobacteriales > Mycobacteriaceae > Mycobacterium > Mycolicibacterium alvei. The sequence continues at coordinate 4,029,388 of NZ_AP022565.1, read as the reverse complement.
TGTGACCACCGCGAGCACCGCCGCCATGCTGGCCTACTCCTCCACCGAGCCGTATGCCGCGATCATCACCGTGCTGCTGCCGCCGGTGTTCGTGCTCGCCTGGTCGGGGCTGCGAGGCAAAACCAGAAACGGCGGCTGGGCCGCCGTCATCGGCGTCGGGATCTTCCTCGGCTTCGCCGCCCTGTTCTACACCCTGCTGCTGGCCTACTGCGCCTTCACCCTCGCGATCATGGCGCTTGTAGCCACCGTGGCCCGCTGGAGCCGCCGCGGCGGCGACATCCGGTCGAGCAGCATCGAACCGCTCCTGCGCCTGACGGTCATCGCCGTCATCTCCGGGGCGATCGCCCTGATCACCTGGGCCCCCTACCTCCTGGCCTCGCTGCGCGGCGAGCCCGCCGAGAAGGGCACCGCCCAGCACTACCTGCCCGATGCCGGCGCCCAACTGACCTTCCCGATGCTGAGCTTCACCCTGCTCGGCGCGCTGTGCATGCTCGGCACGCTGTGGCTGGTGGTCCGGGCCCGCAGTTCGACGACGGCTGCAGCGTTGGCCGTCGCAGTCCTCGCCGTCTACGCCTGGTCACTGCTGTCGATGCTGACCACCCTGGTCGGCACCACGCTGCTGTCGTTCCGGCTCCAGCCCGCGCTGACCGTACTGCTCACCACCGCAGGCGCGTTCGGGTTCATCGAGGCGACCCAGGCGATCGCACGGCGCTATCAACCGGAGACGGGTCGTCGCGTTGTCGCCGCGGCCGCTGCCGTCGGCGCAATCGGCGCCGTCACCTTCAGCCAGGACATCCCCGACGTACTGCGCCCCGACATCAACGTGGCCTACACCGACACCGACGGCACCGGCCAGCGAGCAGACCGCCGACCCCCCGGAGCCGAGCGCTACTACCGCGAGATCGACGCCAAGATCGCCGAGGTCACCGGGGTGCCGCGGAACCAGACCGTGGTGCTGACCGCCGACTACAGCTTCCTGTCGTTCTACCCGTACTACGGGTTCCAGGGCTTGACGTCGCACTACGCCAACCCGCTGGCCGAATTCGACAAACGTGCCAAGGCCATCGAGGGCTGGGCCACCATGAGCAAGCCCGACCAACTCGTGGACGCACTGGACGAGATGCCCTGGAAGGCACCGACCGTGTTCCTGATGCGCCACGGCGCGAACGACACCTACACGCTGCGCCTGGCCTCCGACGTCTACCCCAACCAGCCGAACGTGCGCCGCTACCACGTGGCGCTCGACGCGGCGCTGTTCGAGGATCCTCGTTTCGAGGTGACCGACATCGGTCCGTTTGTCCTGGTGATCAGAAAGCCCACTCCCGATGACCATTAGTTCCGGCGCTGACACGCCGATAGCATCAGAGCCCGTGACGGGACCGCGGGGAACCTCCGGCAGCAACCACCGGACAGTGCGGCTCATCGCGATCATCGCCGGTCTGCTCGGCGTACTGATGGCGGTGGCAACGCCACTGCTTCCGGTCAAACAGACCACCGCCCAGCTGAACTGGCCGCAGGACGGCACGTGGCAGAGCATCAACGCGCCGCTGATCGGGTATGTCGCCACCGACCTGACCATCACCGTGCCATGCCAGGCCGCCGCCGGCCTGGCCGGGCCGGACAACCAGGGCCGCACGGTCCTGCTGTCCACCGTCCCCAGGCAGGCACCCAAGGCCATCGACCGCGGCCTGCTGATCGAACGGGTCAACAACGACCTGCTGGTCATCGTGCGCAACACCCCGGTGGTCAGCGCACCGTTGGATGCCGTGCTCAGCCCGGCCTGCCAGTCGCTGACCTTCACCGCGCACGCCGACAAGGTGACCGGCGAATTCGTCGGGCTGACCCAGGGCGACGCCAGCGCCACCGCCGACCATCCCGACGCGCCCCTGCGCGGTGAGCGCGGCGGATACGACTTCCGGCCCCAGATCGTCGGCGTCTTCACCGACCTGTCCGGGCCTACGCCCGAGGGTCTGAAGTTCTCGGCCACCATCGACTCGCGCTACAGCAGCGCCCCGACGCTGCTCAAGATGCTGGCGATGATCATCGGCGTCGCCATGACCGTGATCGCGCTGGGCGCGCTGCATCGTCTCGACAGCGCCGACGGCGTCCGGCACCGGCACTTCCTGCCGCCCCGCTGGTGGTCGATGACACCGTTGGACGGGCTGGTCACCGCGGTGCTGGTGTGGTGGCACTTCGTCGGGGCCAACACCTCCGACGACGGCTACATCCTGACCATGGCCCGGGTGTCCGAACACGCCGGCTACATGGCCAACTACTACCGCTGGTTCGGCACCCCCGAGGCGCCGTTCGGCTGGTACTACGACCTGCTGGCACTGTGGGCCCACGTCTCCACCAACAGCGTCTGGATGCGGCTGCCCACTCTCGTCATGGCACTCGCCTGCTGGTGGGTGATCAGCCGCGAGGTGCTCCCCCGACTCGGTCGCGCCGTCAAGACCAACCGCGCTGCGGCCTGGACCGCCGCGGGCATGTTCCTGGCGTTCTGGCTGCCACTCAACAACGGCCTGCGGCCCGAACCGATCATCGCCCTCGGCATCCTGCTGACCTGGTGTTCGGTGGAACGCGGGGTGGCCACCAACCGCATGTTGCCGGTGGCGATCGCGATCATCATCGGCGCGCTGACCCTGTTCTCCGGACCTACCGGTATCGCCGCCGTCGGCGCCCTGCTGGTCGCCGTGGGACCGCTGAAAACCATTGTCGCCCGGCATACCTCACGCTTCGGGTACATGGCCCTGCTGGCGCCGATCCTGGCCGCGTGCACCGTGACGATCATCCTGATCTTCCGCGATCAGACCCTGGCCGCCGAGATCCAGGCCAGCAGCTTCAAGTCCACGGTGGGCCCCAGCCTGGCCTGGTTCGACGAGCACATCCGCTACTCACGGTTGTTCACGTCGAGCCCCGACGGCTCGGTGGCGCGGCGATTCGCGGTACTGACCCTGCTGGTGGCACTGGCGGTCTCGGTCGCGATGACGCTGCGCAAGGGTCGCATCCCCGGCACCGCGGCCGGCCCGAGCCGACGCATCATCGGCATCACGATCATCTCGTTCCTGGCGATGATGTTCACCCCGACCAAGTGGACCCATCACTTCGGCGTGTTCGCCGGGCTGGCCGGATCCCTCGGCGCACTGGCCGCGGTCGCGGTGACCGCCGCAGCCATGAAGTCGCGGCGCAACCGATCGATGTTCGCCGCCCTGGTGCTGTTCGTGGTGGCACTGTCGTTCGCGACGGTCAACGGCTGGTGGTATGTCTCCAACTTCGGGGTGCCGTGGTCGAACTCATTCCCCGAGTGGCATTTCGGATTCACCACCATCCTGCTGGGCTTGTCGGTGCTGACCCTGCTGTTGGCGGCCTGGTTCCACTTCAGCGGCCGCGACCAGTCCCCGGACGGACCACAGCGCCCCTGGCAGCGGATCGTGCAGGCCCCGCTGGCCATCGCCGCCTGGGTGCTGGTGATGTTCGAGGTGCTGTCGCTGACCCTGGCGATGACCGACCAGTACCCGGCCTGGTCCGTCGGGCGCTCCAACCTGGAGGCGCTCGCCGGCAAGACCTGCGGACTGGCCAGCGACGTGATGGTCGAGGAGAACGCCAACGCCGGCCTGCTGGCATCGATCAGCGAGCCGCCCGGCCAGGCGCTCGGCGCGGTCACCTCACAGGGCTTCAGTCCCAACGGCATCCCGTCGGACGTCTCGGCGGACCCGGTGATGGAACAGCCCGGCGCGGGCAACTTCGCCGACACCGACTCGGGCACCGTGACGGGCAGCGAGGTGGGCACCGAGGGTGGCACCACCACGGCCGCCGGGGTCAACGGATCCCGCGCCCGGCTCCCCTACGGGCTCGACCCGGCCACCACTCCGGTGCTCGGCAGTTGGCGGGCCGGCACCCAGCAGCCCGCGATCATGCGCTCGGCCTGGTACCGGCTGCCCGATCGCGACACGGCAGGCCCGCTGCTGGTCGTCTCCGCCGCAGGCCGCTTCGATCCGGGTGAGGTCGTGGTGCAGTGGGCCACCGACGCACAGGCCGCGGAGAACAAGCCCGGCGGCGGCATCGGATTCGCCGATGTGGGTGCCGCCCCGGCCTGGCGCAACCTGCGGGCCCCGATGGCCGCGATCCCGCGCGAAGCCACCCAGATCCGATTGGTCGCCTCCGACGACGACCTGGCCCCGCAGCACTGGATCGCGGTGACCCCGCCGCGAATTCCGCAGCTGCGCACCCTGCAGGAAGTGGTCGGCTCGCAGGACCCGGTGCTGCTGGACTGGCTGGTGGGCCTGGCGTTCCCGTGCCAGCGGCCGTTCGGCCATCAGTACGGCGTCACCGAGGTGCCCAAGTGGCGGATCCTTCCCGACCGCTTCGGCGCCGAGGCCAACTCGCCGGTGATGGACTACCTGGGCGGCGGCCCGCTGGGCATCTCCGAACTGCTGGTGCGGCCGTCGAGCGTGCCGACATATCTCAAGGACGACTGGTTCCGGGACTGGGGCTCGCTGCAACGGCTCACGCCCTGGTACCCGGAGGCCACTACGGCCCGCCTGGACCTGGGTACCGCGATCCGCAGCGGATTGTGGAGCCCGGCACCGCTGCGACATAGTTAGGACACAGCTCGGACAAGTGCGGCAGGGCAGACCGGGCCTCATATCCGGGTCGCATAACATCGAGCCTCGTGCCTTCCGATGAGCCAACCGACCGTGTGGTGGGCGTCGCACGCCTGATCGCCATCATCGCGGGCATCGCGGGTGTGGTGCTGTGCGCGCTGGTGCCGCTGCTGCCCGTCAAACAGACCACCGCGACCGTCCTGTGGCCGCAGGGCACCGACGCCGGGGGCAACGTCACCTCGGTGACCGCCCCGCTGGTGTCGGGTGCCCCGCAGACCCTCGATGTGTCCATTCCGTGCACGGCGATCGCGACGCTGCCCGCCACGGGCGGCCTGGTGTTCTCCACCATTCCGTCCGACGGGATCGACGCCAGCCGCAACGGGCTGTTCGTCCGGGCCAACACCGAGACCGTGGTGGTGGCGTTCCGTGACTCGGTGGCCGCCGTCGCACCCCGCGCGGCGATCAACGCCGGCGGCTGCAGCGCGCTGCACCTGTGGGCGAACCTGGGCGGTGTCGGTGCGGACTTCGTCGGCATCCCCGGTGCCACCGGCACCGCGGCCGTCGAGAAGAAGCCTCAGGTCGCCGGCCTGTTCACCGACCTGAAGATGGCACCGCAGCCCGGGTTGAGCGCCCGCGTCGACATCGACACCCGGTTCATCACCTCCCCGACCGCACTGAAGCTGCTGGTGATGGCGCTCGGGGTGCTGTGCGTGGTGGCCTCGATCATCGCGCTGGCCGTTCTTGACCGCCGTGGAAGCCATCGGGTCCGCGGGGCCTGGCGCCGCTTCGTCAAGGTCCCGCTCGGCACCTGGATCGCCGACATCGGCGTCATCGGCGGCCTGCTGGTGTGGCACGTCATCGGCGCCATCTCGTCGGATGACGGCTACAACCTGACCATCGCGCGGGTATCGGCCGACGCCGGGTACACCGCCAACTACTTCCGCTACTTCGGCACCACCGAGGCCCCGTTCGACTGGTACCAGTCGGTGCTGGGCCACCTCGCCACGATCAGCACCGCCGGTGTGTGGATGCGGCTGCCCGCCACCCTGGCCGGCATCGGCACCTGGCTGCTGCTGAGCCGCTGGGTCCTGCCGCGGCTCGGCCGGCGCGTCGCGCTCAACCGCGTCACCATGTGGACCGCAGGCGCGGTGTTCCTCGCCGCCTGGATGCCGTTCAACAACGGACTGCGCCCCGAACCGCTGATCGCCTTCGGCGTCCTCGCGGTCTGGGCGCTCGTGGAATACACAATCGGTACACGCGTTTTGTGGGCGACCTGCCTGGCGATCATCGTGGCGGCGTTCAGCGTGACCCTGGCCCCGCAGGGCCTCATCGCGCTGGCCCCGCTACTGGTCGGCGCGCGCGCCGTCATCAGGATCATCAAGGCCCGACGCATCGCCCTGCCCGCACTGGCCGCGCTCGCCGGGTCGGCGGCACTGATCTTCGTCGTGGTGTTCCGCGACCAGACCCTGGCCAGCGTCGCCGAATCGGCCCGCATCAAATACACCGTCGGCCCGACCATCTCGTGGTACCAGGAATTCCTGCGCTACTACTTCCTGACCGTCGAAGACTCGGTCGACAGCTCCTTGACCCGGCGGTTCGCGGTCCTGGCCATGATGCTGTGCCTGTTCGGCATGATCGCCGTCCTGCTGCGCAAGGGCGGCGTGCCCGGCCTGGCCAGCGGCCCGGTCTGGCGACTGATCGGCACCACCGCCGTCGGCCTGTTGCTCCTGCATTTCACCCCGACCAAGTGGGCCGTGCAGTTCGGTGCGTTCGCCGGGCTGGCAGCCGCGCTCGGGGCGGTGACGGCGTTTGCCTTCGCCCGGGTGGGCCTGCACAGCCGACGCAACCTCGCCCTCTACGTCACTGCGCTGCTGTTCGTGCTCGCCTGGGCCACGTCCGGCACCAACGGCTGGTTCTACGTCGGCAACTACGGTGTGCCCTGGTTCGACCGCCAGCCGGTGCTCGCCGGATTCCCGGTGACCACCATCTTCCTGGCGCTGGCCATCATCACCGCGGTGCTGGCCGGCTGGCTGCACTTCCGGATCGACTACGCCGGGCACACCGAGGTGGCCGACACCCGGCGCAACCGGGCGCTGGCGTCGACCCCGCTGCTGGTGGTCGCAACCATCATGGTGGTGCTCGAAGTCGGCTCGATGGCCAAGGGTTTCGTCCAGCGCTACCCCGTCTACACCACCGCCAAGGCCAACGTCTCGGCGCTGACCTCGGGGCTGTCGGCGGACAGTTGCGCCATGGCCGACGACGTCCTGGTCGAGGCCGACACCAACGCAGGCATGCTGCAACCGGTGGAAGGCCAGACCTACGGCGAGTACGGGCCACTGGGCGGCGAGAACCCGGTTGGCTTCACCCCCAACGGGATCAGTGACACCCTGGAGCCGCCGAAACCCGTCGTCGCCAACCCCGGCACGGTGAACTCCGACGGCTCACCCAACAAACCCAACGTCGGCATCGCCTACGCAGCGGGCACCGGCGGCGGCTATGGACCCGTCGGTGTCAACGGTTCCCGGGTGTACCTGCCCTTCGGCCTGGACCCGGCGCGTACCCCGGTGATGGGCAGCTACAAGGAGAACACCCTCGCGGCCAAGGCCACCTCGGCCTGGTACCAACTGCCGCCGCGTACCGCAGACCGACCATTGGTGACCGTCGCCGCCGCGGGCGCCATCTGGTACTACGACGAGGAACACGAGTTCCACTACGGCCAATCACTGAAACTGCAGTGGGGCGTGCACCGTCCCGACGGCAGCTTCGCAGCCCTCGACGCCGTCCAACCGATCGACGTGTTCGCCCAATACGCCTGGCGCAACCTGCGTTTCCCGTTGGCCTGGGCACCGCCGGAGGCCAACGTGGCCCGGATCGTCGCCGACGATCCGAACCTGTCCGACGACCAGTGGTTCGGTTTCACCCCGCCTCGGGTGCCAACCCTGCAGACCGCACAGGATTTCCTCGGCACGCAGACCCCGGTGCTGATGGACATCGCGACCGCCGCGAATTTCCCCTGCCAGCGCCCATTCTCCGAACATCTCGGTGTCGCCGAGCTGCCGGAATACCGCATCCTCCCCAACGTCAAGCAAGTGGTGGTGTCGTCGAACATGTGGCAGTCCGCCCAAAAGGGTGGTCCCTTCCTCTTCATCCAGGCGCTGCTGCGCACGTCGACCATTCCGACGTATCTGCGTGACGACTGGTACCGGGACTGGGGCTCGATCGAGAAATACGACCCGGTGGTGCCGGCCGGCCAGGCGCCCGTCGCCACGATCGAACAGGGGACCCAACGAGTGTTCGGCTTCAGCCGGCCCGGGCCGATCCGGGCCCTGCCATGAGCACCACGGTGCGCGAACATAGCGCTGACAAGGGCGTTCAGCTGACCCGCTGGGTCGCGATGATCGCCGGGCTCATCGGCTTCCTGTGTGCAGTGGCCACACCGCTGCTGCCGGTGGTCCAGACCACCGCCACGCTGAACTGGCCTCAGGCCGGCCAGTTGGGCAGCGTCACAGCACCTTTGATCACTCAGACCCCGGTCACCATGTCGGTGACAGTGCCGTGCGAGGTGCTCCGCTCGGTACCGCCCGAGGGCGCGATGGTGCTGGGCACCGCGCCCAAGGAGGGCAGGCAGGCCGCGCTCAACGCGTTGTTCGTCAACGTCAACGCCAAGCGCGTCGACATCACCGACCGCAACGTGGTGATCGCCAGTGTGGAACGGGAGAAGGTCAATTCGCCTGCCTGTGAACGCATCGAGATCACCTCGTCGGAGGCCGGAACCTTCGCCACGTTCGTCGGGCTCACCGGCAAGGACGGTAAGGAGCTGCACACCGGCTTCCCCGACCCGAACCTGCGACCCCAGATCGTCGGTGTCTTCACCGAGCTGAGCGGAGCCGCGCCGCAAGGCCTCTCGTTCTCAGCCACGATCGATACGCGCTTCACGTCCACGCCCACCACGCTCAAGCTGGTGGCGATGCTGCTCGGGATCGCCGCCACAGTGGTTGCGCTGCTGGCCCTGTGGCGCCTCGACCGGCTCGACGGCCGACGGATGCACCACCTGATCCCCTCACGCTGGCGCACGTTCAGTGCCGTCGACGTGGCGGTGATCGGTGGGTTCCTGAGCTGGCACGTGATCGGCGCCAACTCGTCCGACGACGGCTACATCCTGCAGATGGCACGGGTGGCCGACCACGCCGGCTACATGTCGAACTACTTCCGCTGGTTCGGCAGCCCCGAGGATCCGTTCGGCTGGTTCTACAACCTGCTGGCCCTGATGACCCATGTCAGCGACGCCAGCATCTGGATGCGTCTGCCCGATCTGATCTGCGCGCTGGTCTGCTGGCTGCTGCTGTCGCGTGAGGTGCTGCCGCGCCTCGGGCCCGCGGTGATCGCCTCCAAACCCGCGCTGTGGGCGGCCGGCCTGGTGCTGATGGCCGCCTGGATGCCGTTCAACAATGGCCTGCGCCCCGAAGGCCAGATCGCCACCGGCGCACTGATCACCTATGTGCTGATCGAACGCGCCATCATCTCCGGACGCCTGACCCCGGCCGCCATGGCGATCATCGCGGCGGCCTTCACCCTCGGCATCCAGCCGACCGGTCTGATCGCCGTCGCAGCACTGCTCGCCGGTGGTCGCCCGCTGCTGCGCATCCTGGTGCGTCGCCGTCGCGTCCTGGGCCTGTGGCCGCTGGTGCTGCCACTGCTGGCCGCGGGCACGGTGATCCTGACCGTGGTGTTCGCCGACCAGACGCTGGCAACGGTGCTGGAGGCCACCAGGATTCGTACCGCGATCGGCCCGAGCCAGGAGTGGTACACCGAGAACCTGCGCTACTACTACCTGATCCTGCCCACCGTGGACGGCTCACTGTCCCGCCGGTTCGGCTTCATCATCACCGCGCTGAGCCTGTTCACCTCGCTGTTCATCATGTTGCGGCGCAAGCGGGTTCCCGGTGTGGCCCGCGGGCCGGTCTGGCGACTGATGGGCATCATCTTCGCCACCATGTTCTGCCTGATGTTCACCCCCACCAAGTGGGTGCACCACTTCGGCCTGTTCGCCGCCGTGGGCGCAGCGATGGCGGCGGTGGTCACGGTGCTGGCCGGGCCGGCGATTCTGCGCTCGGCGCGTAACCGCATGGCGTTCACCGCGGCCGTGCTGTTCGTGCTGGCGCTGTGCTTCGCCACCACCAACGGCTGGTGGTATGTGTCCAGTTACGGCGTGCCGTTCAACAACGACAAGCCCAACATCGGTGGAGTCACGGTGAGCGCCATCTTCTTTGCGCTGTTCGCCATCACCGCGCTGTGGGCGTACTGGCTGCACCTGAGACCGTCGGCCGAGGGCCGGTTGGCACGGGCGCTGACCGCCGCACCCGTGCCGCTGGCGGCCGGGTTCATGGTCGTGGTGTTCGTCGGTTCGATGCTCTACGGGGTGGTGCGCCAGGACGGCACCTACTCCAACGCATCCGCGAACCTGCGAGCTTTCGCCGGCGGTTGCGGCCTGGCCGACGACGTGCTGGTCGAACCCGACACCAACGACGGGTTCCTGACCCCCGTGCCGGGTGAGTACGGTCCGCTGGGGCCGCTGGGCGGGACCGCATCGAGCGGGTTCGCACCGAATGGCGTACCGGATCACATTGTCGCCGAAGCAATTCGGATCACCGTGCCGATGCCGGGTATCGACGCCGACTGGAATGCCGACGCCGAGCTGAAGACCCCGGGCATCAACGGGTCGACCGTGCCACTGCCCTACGGGCTCGATCCGGCCCGGGTACCCCTGGCCGGCAGCTACGTCGAGGGACCGGCCCAGCAGGTGAGCAAGCTGGCCTCGGCCTGGTATCAGCTACCCGCACCCGATGCGGCCCACCCGCTGGTCGTCGTCACCGCGGCCGGAACCATCACCGGCAACAGCATTTTCAATGGACTCACCGAGGGCCAGGCGGTCGAACTGGAATACGGCCGCCCCGGACCCGACGGCGCCGCAGTGCCGGCCGGCCGGGTGGTGCCGTACGACCTGGGACCGATCCCGTCCTGGCGCAACCTGCGCTTCGACCGCAGCGAGATTCCCTCCGACGCAACGTTCGTCCGGGTCATCGCCGAGGATGAGTCGTTGTCCCTCGGAGACTGGATCGCGGTGACCCCACCCCGGGTGCCCGAGGTCAAGACCGTGCAGGAGTACATCGGCTCGGAGCAGCCGGTGCTGATGGACTGGGCTGTGGGCCTGGCCTTCCCGTGCCAGCAGCCGATGCTGCACGCCAACGGTGTCACCGAGGTGCCCAAGTTCCGGATCACCCCGGACTACAACGCCAAGATGAAGGACACCGACACCTGGGAGGACGGCATCAACGGCGGCCTGCTGGGCATCAGCGATCTGCTGCTGCGCCAGCATGTGATGGCCACCTACCTGAACAAGGACTGGGGCCGGGACTGGGGCTCGCTGCGCAAGTTCGACACCATCGTCGATGCGGTTCCGGCGGAGGTCGAACTCGGGACGGCGACGCACTCCGGGCTCTACAAACCGGGCCGGATCCGCATCAAGCCGTAGCTTCTCCCGCACCGCCGCTCGCCGGTTTCTGCACCAGGGTCGCGAATCGCGAAAATTACGGCCCAGGTGTAGAAATCGGCGCTACGGTTCGCGGCGCGGCGCTACGGTTCGCGGCGCAGCGCTACGGTTCGCGGCGCTACGGTTCGCGGCGCAGATGCGCCAAGGCTCGGGTCGCCGCGTTGGCGCCGCACATGCCGTGCGCGCCGGGCCCCGGCGGTGTGGCAGCCGAACAGATGTACATACCGGGGATACCGACGTCATAGGGTGCCAGCGTGGGCCGCGGTCCGAACACCAACTGCCCGATGTCCTTGGCGCCGGTACAGATATCCCCGCCGACGTAGTTCGGGTTGTACACCGACATCTCGGTGGTCGAACGCACGGCGGTCGCGACGATCCGGTCGGCGAAGCCCGGTGCGAACCGCTCGAACTGCTCTACGATCGCATCGGTTGCGTCACCGGTATACCCGTGCGGCACATGGGCATACGCGTAGATCGGATTGACATCTCCGGCGCTACGGCCCGGATCTGCCAGGTACTGCTGCCCCACCAGGACGAACGGCCGGCGTGGCATGCGCCCGGCATGGATCTCACGCTCGGTGGCCGCGATCTCGTCGAAGTCCCCACCCAGATGGACCGTTCCGGCCCGACCCACCTCGGCATTGGCCCACGGCACCGGGCCGCGGACCGCGAAATCGACCTTGAATGCGCCTGGACCGTAACGGAATCGGCGGTAACTGCGGGCCACCCGGCGCGGCAACCGGTCGCCCAGGATTTCGGCGACGGCGGTGGGCGTCAGGTCGAACATGGTGATGTCGGCGGGCGGCAGTTGATCGGCCCTGGCGATTCGGGTTCCCGTACGCACCTTGCCGCCGAGTTCGGCCAGCACCGAGGCCAGCGCGTCGGTGATCGCCTGCGATCCTCCCTCCGCCACAGCCCACCCATGCCGGTGTCCGGCGGTGAGGATGCCCAGCCCGATCGCCGAGGTCATCGGATAGTGCAACGGCCGGAAGGTGTGGGCCGCAACGCCTCCGAACAACGCCCGAGCGGCCGGTGTGCGGAAGATACGGGCGAATAACGAGGCGGGCAGCACCGTGGGCGCCCCGAACCGGGCCAGCGTCAACGGATGTGCCGGGATCCGCAGTAGCGGTCCCATGATGTCATCAGCCAGCGTGTCGAAACGGGCTGCGGGGCCACCGAACACGGCTCGCCAGCGGGCACCGTCGGCGCCGAGCCCGGCCGCAGTCTGCTCGACGCTGCGGTACAGCAGGCCCGCATCACCGTCGTCGAGCGGGTGAGCACAGTCGATTTCGGGCCAGCGCCAGCGCAATCCGTGTCGCTCGAGATCCAGGCCGGCGAGAAAGGCCGATCCGACCGCCATCGGGTGGATCGCCGAGCAGTGGTCGACGAGGACTCCGTCAACGGTCCCGGAGCGCACGCCGCCGCCGATCTCCTCGGCCGACTCCAGCACGGTGACCTCGTGCCCGGCCCGGGCCAACACGATGGCGGCCGCGAGCCCGTTGGGCCCGCTGCCCACCACGACGGCGGTGCTCATAGGCGATCCCCTTTCGCCTTCAGACTAACCAGCCGAGCATCCAGCAAACACGAGTGGTCTGTGGATAACTTGTGGATGGTTTTTGCCGGGTCCGCATTCACCGCTGCTCACAATGGTCGATTTCGAATTACACGCATGTGAGTAAGACTGTGTGTCGACCGCACACCGCGAACCATGACAGGCAGTGCACGCTCGCGGTGCCCAGGTGGAGAGAAATTAGATCGGCGTCAGTCCGTGCTTGCGCAGCGTCTTGGGACCGTTCTGCTTGTCGCGCAGCAGCTTCAGCGACTTGCGCAGCAACAGTCGGGTCTCGTGCGGTTGGATCACGCCGTCGATGTAACCCCGCTCGGCCGCGATCCACGGCGTGGCCAGGTTGAGGTTGTAGCCCTCGATGAAGTCGGCGCGGATCTTCTGCACCTCGGGTGCGGTCGGATCCGGGAACCGCTTCACCAACAACTGCGCGGCGCCCTCGGCGCCGATCACCGCGATGCGCGCGGTCGGCCAGGCGAAGTTCAGATCCGCCGACAACTGCTTGGAACCCATCACCGCATACCCGCCGCCATAGGCCTTGCGGACGACGATGGTCACCTTCGGCACGTCGGCCTCGACGATCGCGTTGAAGAACCGGCCACCACGCTTGATGATGCCGTCCTTCTCCTGCTGCACGCCCGGCATGGCGCCCGGGGTGTCGACCACGAAAACCAAAGGCAGGTTGAAGGAGTCGCAGAACCGGATGAAGCTGGCGGCCTTGTCGGAGGCATCCGTGTCCACCACACCGGACAGGAACATCGGCTGGTTGGCGATCACGCCGACCGGCTGGCCGTCCACCCGCGCGAACGCGGTGATCATCGCGGGGCCACGCTGCTCGGCAATCTCGAAGACGTCACCGTCGTCGAAGATCCGCAGCAGAATCTCGTGCATGTCGTAGGCCGTGTTGTCGGCGTCCGGCACGATCGAATCGAGCTCCAGATCGTGCGGGGTGATCTCGGGCTCCAGACCCGGGTTGACGATGGGGGCATCGTCGAAGTGATTGGCGGGCAGGAACGAAAGGTAGTCACGCACGTACTGGAACGCGGCCGCCTCGTCCTCCACAACCTTGTGGATATTGCCCCGCTGGGCCTGCACGTCGGCGCCGCCGAGCTCGTCGAACGTCACATCCTCACCGGTGACGTCTTTGATCACGTCGGGGCCGGTGATGAACATGTAGCCCTGGTCGCGCACCGCCACCAGCAGATCGGTCTGGATCGGCGAATAGACCGCGCCGCCGGCACATTTGCCCAGAATGATGGAGATCTCCGGGACCAGACCGCGCAGCATCTCGTGCCTGCGGCCGAGTTCGGCGTACCAGGCCAGCGAGGTCGCCGCGTCCTGGATGCGGGCGCCGGCCGAGTCGTTGATGCCGATGATCGGGCAGCCGACCATGGCCACCCACTCCATCAGCTTGGCGACCTTGCGGCCGAACATCTCGCCGACCGAACCCTGGAACACCGTCTGGTCGTGGCTGAACACCCCGACCGGGCGGCCGTTGATGGTGCCGTGCCCGGTCACCACACCGTCGCCGAAGAGCGCGTTGGGGTCACCCGGAGTTTTGGCCAGGGCACCGATCTCCAGGAAGCTGCCCGGATCGACCAGCGCGTGGATCCGCGCGCGGGCGCTCGGAATGCCCTTCTTGTCCCGCCGGGCGATCGCCTTGGGATCGCCGGGCTCCTTGGCCAGTTCCAGCTTCTCGCGGAGCTCGGCCAGGAGTTCGGCCGTGGTCTTGTTCGTCACTTGCTCTCGCTCTCCACAGTCGACATTGTCGCTTCGCTCTGGATCCGGCTGATCGCCTCGCTCAGGTGAGCACCCACTTTGGCAATGTACGGCTCATCGATGGCCTGAATGTGCTCGCCCCCGATGGGCAACACCTCAAGATCCTTGACGAACTCGCCCCAGCCGCCGTCGGGCTTGCGGGTCGCGTACGCGGGCTCGAAGACGATGGCGTCATCGTGGTACCGGTCGGCCAGGTAGAGGGTGACGTGCCCGTCGTACGGCTGGATCTCGATGGTGTCCAGCGCCCGGTTGTCCAGGTACGACGTGCGCTGGTGCTCGATGATCCCGCCCGGGATCTGCACGCCGCTCTGCGCGACGATCTCCAGCACGAACTTGACCTGGCCCTCGTCGTCGAGCTTCTCCAACTCCTCGTAGGGGATGGCCGGGACCTCGACGTTGAAGGTGCGCTCGGCGAACCGTGCGTAACGGTCCCAGCGGGCGCGCATCCCTTCCTTGCTCTGGTCGATCGGCTCACCGGGAAGCGCGAGGTCGATCAGCCCGACGAACCGGACATCGGCACCGGCGCGCTTGAGGCCGATCGCACACGCGTAGGCCAGAGCTCCACCCAGCGACCAGCCGGCCAGGATGAACGGTCCCTGATGCATCTCCAGCAGCTTGGGCACGTACTCGGCGGCGCGCTCCTCGATGGAGCCTTCCACCCGCTCGATGCCGTACACCGGGGTGTCGGCCGGCAGCCGCTTCATCAGCGGCTCGTAGACCACGGTCGAGCCGCCCGCGGGATGGAACACGAACAGCGGAACCTTCGGGCCACCCTCTTTCGCGGGACGCAGGGTACGCACGAACCCGTCGACCACGCCCTCTTCGAGCTGATCGCGCACGATCGTGGACAGCTCTTCGATGGTCTTGGCCGAACGAACCTGCTCGACGGTGACGGTGCCCTCGGCGCGCTCGGAGAGCCGCTCGGACAATTTGGTCGCCGTCTCGACATCGACGAACGGCAGCTCGTTGAAGATGCCGCCCGGCGACTTGCCGGTGACGATCGCCCAGGTGGCGAAGGTGACCCGCTCCGCGGCGTCACGCGGGGGCACGTCGGCGCCGAGCGCCTCGGTGACGGCCTCCTGGGTCAGCACCTTGGCGGCTGCGGCGGCTGCCGTGGCCTTGCTCGGTCCCGACGGATCACTCGGCGGGGCCGGGATGGAGGGTCCACTCGGGTCGCTCGGCGGGGCCGGAATGTCCAGTCCGGATGCGGCTTCCGTAGCTTCGGGGGCTTCGGATTCCTTCTCCGCCAACGGGTGCCCGGCCTCTGCCAGCTTGGCCTCCAGTTCGGCGACCGTGGACGCCCCACCCAGCAGCTCAGACTGCTCGGCGGCGATCTCCTCGGCCGTCTTGCCCTTCTGCGACTCGGCGATCTCCTCGACCTCGTCGCGGTGCTCGATCGCGTACTTGATCAAGTCCTCGACGTTGTACAGGTTGGCGTCGCGGACCGCGGTCAGCTGGATCGGCGGCAGGTCGAAGTCGTACTCGACCCGGTTCTTGATCCGCACCGCCATCAGGGAGTCCAGGCCCAGCTCGATCAGTGGCACCTCCCACGGCAGGTCCTCGGGCTCGTAACCCATGGCGCCACCGACGATGGTGCCGAGGCGCTCTGCGATGGTCTCGCCCGAGTCGGGTGACCACTTGGCAAAGCCCGCACCGAGATTGGCGCCCTTGGTCAGGTTGTCGGACAGAATCGCCGCATCGTCCTCGACCTCGGGCTCAGCCACCGGTTCTGGCGCAGCCGAAACCTGCTCGGCGACAACACCGGCACCCACTGCGGTCGGCAACGCGGCCGCGGCTCCCCCACGGGTCACGATCGCGTCGTACACCAAACAGAAGGAAGATTCGCCCCCATTATCCAAGCGGGCATGCACCTGCACCGAGGCACCGCCCGGGTGCCGGGTCAGCGTGGTGACCAGACGCGAGCCCTCGGCGGGCACCGCGCGCTGCTCGGAGGCGGTCAGCTTGGCATCCGGAAGCACCTGCGCGGCAGCCGCTTTCACCAGTGCGGCGAGGTCGGCGGCGCCCTTCGACACGAACTCCCAGACATGCTTGCCGTCGGGTGTCGCGACGTGGTTGCCGGGCATCACGGCCGAGCTGTCCGCGGTGAACTGGGCGTCCAGCCAGTGCTGCTTGCGCTTGAACCGGGTCGGCGGGATGTTGGCGAAGTCCAGCGCACCGGCCAGGCCGCTGGACTTGCGCGGGAACAGGGTCCGGAAGTCCAGGCTGTGACCGTGCACGAACAGGTGCGCCATGGCCGTGACCATCGACTCGACCTCGTCCTGCTTGCGGGCCAGGGTCGCGATCAGCTGTGCATCATGAAGTCCAGCTGAGGCCGTGGTCAACCCGACCTGCATGAGTGCCACCGGGTTCGGCGCCAGCTCAAGGAACGTGGTGTGACCGTTGTCCACCGCGTTGCGGATGCCGTGGGTGAAGTAGACGCTGTGACGCAGCCCCTTCTTCCAGTAGTCCACGTCGTGGATCGGCTCGGCGCCGGCCCGAATGAACTTGCCCTCGTGCACGGTCGAGAAGTAGCCCGTGGTCAGCGGATGCGGTTCGATACCTTGGATTTCCGCGGAGAGCTCACCGAGCAGCGGATCCATCTGCTGGGTGTGGCTGGCGCCCTTGGTCTGGAGCTTGCGGGCGAACTTGCCCTCGGCTTCGGCCCGGGCGATGATCGCGTCGATCTGCTCGGGCGGGCCGCCGATGACGGTCTGGGTCGGGGCGGCGTAGACGCACACCTCGAGGCCCGGGTAGTCCGCGAAGACGGTCTTGATCTCGTCGGCCGAGTACTCGACCAGGGCCATCAACCGGATGTACTCACCGAACAGCATCGCCTCGCCCTCACCCATCAGGTGGGCGCGCGAGCAGATGGTCCTGGTGGCGTCGGCCAGTGACAGGCCGCCGGCGAAGTAGGCGGCGGCCGCTTCACCGAGCGACTGTCCCACCACCGCACCGGGTTTCGCGCCGTGGGCCTTGAGGAACTCACCGAGCGCGATCTGGAGGGCGAAGATCACCGTCTGGACCACTTCGATGGGGTATTCGCAGGTGTCGTTGGTGTAGTCGATCGCGTCGTCGAGAATCAGCTCGACGACCGAGTACCCGCGCTCATCCTGGATGTGCGCGTCGACCTTGTTGATCCATTCGGCGAAGACCGGTTCGCGCAGATACAGGCTCTTGCCCATCTTGCGGTGTTGCGCACCGAAACCGGCAAGCACCCACACCGGCCCGTTGGTCACCGGGCCGTCGGCCGAGATCACCGTCGGATGCTGCTTGCCCTCGGCAATCGCCCGCAGGCCCTTGATCGCCTCGTCGTGGTCGTGGGCCAGCACCACGGCGCGGGAACGGCCGTGGCTGCGGCGCGACAGCGAGCGACCGATGGATTCCAGCGACGACGCCCGCCCCTCTTCGCTGTCGATCCAGTCCGCCAACTCGGCAGCGGCGACCTTCTTGCGCGAGGTCAGGAAGGCCGAGAGCGCCAGCGGGACAAGCTTCTTCGTCGGCTCAGCAGCCTCTGCCGCCGCCAGCTCCTCGCGGGCCGCCTCGATCAGCCGCAGCGCCTCGTCGGTCAGGCCGGGCAGCTCGTGGTGCGCCTCGTCGTAGGCCGGGTATTCGTCAGCCTCGGGCTCGTCGTGAACGAACTCGCCGTACTCGTCCATCCGCACGCCGCCGACATAGGTGGCGTTCGCCTCGTCGGCGGTCGACTTGTCCTCGACCACTTCAGGTTCCGGCTGCGGCTCGACCAGATCCGACGGCAAGACCTCGCGCAGCACCAGGTGGGCGTTGGCGCCACCGAAGCCGAAGCCCGAGACACCCGTGATGGCGTGCCCGCTGTAGCGCGGCCACTCCGAGAGTGTGTCGTTGACCTTGAGGTGTTCCTTGTCGAAGTCGATGTAGGGGTTGGGGCCTGCGTAGTTGATCGAGGGGGGCAGCTTGTCGCGCTGCAGCGCCAGCGTCATCTTGGCCAGGCTGGCCGCGCCTGCGGCCGACTCCAGGTGTCCCACATTGGATTTCACCGCACCGAGCAGAGCGGGCTTGTCGGCATCGCGGCCGCGGCCGACCACCCGGCCCAGCGCGTCGGCCTCGATCGGGTCACCGAGGATGGTGCCGGTGCCGTGCGCCTCGATGTAGTCGACGTCGCGCGGGTTGATCCCGGCGTCCTTGTAAGCCTTGCGCAGCACGTCTTCCTGCGCGTCCGGGTTGGGCGCGAGCATGCCGTTGGAACGGCCGTCATGGTTGACCGCACTGCCGGCGATCACCGCGAGAATGGTGTCCCCGTCGCGGCGGGCGTCGGAGACCCGCTTGAACACCAGCATGCCGCCGCCCTCGGAGCGCGCATATCCGTTGGCGTCCGACGAGAACGACTTGATCCGGCCGTCCGGGGCCAGCACTCCGCCGACCTCGTCGAAACCGATGGTGACGATCGGGGTGATCATGGCGTTGACGCCGCCGACGATCGCCACGTCGGCCTCGCCGGAGCGCAGTGCCTGCACACCCTGGTGCGCGGCGACCAGCGAGCTGGAGCAGGCGGTGTCGACCGACACCGACGGTCCGCGGAAATCGTAGAAGTAGGACACCCGGTTGGCGATGATCGAGGTGGCGGTGCCGGTGATCGCGTAGGGGTGCGCCGCCGTCGGGTCCATCAGCGCGAGGAACTGGTAGTCGTTGTTGGAACTACCTACGTACACAGCGACATTGGTGCCGCGCAGGCTCGAGGCCGGGATGCGGGCGTGCTCAAGGGCCTGCCAGGTCAGTTCGAGCGCCATCCGCTGTTGCGGATCGATGTTGTCGGCCTCCATCTTCGACAGTGCGAAGAACTCGGAGTCGAAACCCTTGATGTCCGAGAGATAGCCGCCGCGAATGCTGGCCTTGCCCACGCGTTCGGCGATCCGCGGCTCAGCGAGGAACTCCTCCCAGCGGCCCTCGGGCAGATCGGTGATGGCGTCCTTGCCGGCAAGCAGCGCGTCCCACATCTCGTCGGGGGAGTTCATGTCCCCCGGGAAGCGGGTTGCGACACCGACGATCGCGATGTCCTCGACATCGGCGGCGCGCGACCAGTCCTCGTCACCGGTGTCCTCGGGCTCGGGCTCGCCCTCGATGATCACCGTCGCGAGCGACTCGATGGTCGGGTGCCGGAAGAGCACCGTGGCGGTCAGCGTGACCCCGGTGAGGTCCTCGATGTCGCTGGCCATGGCCACCGCGTCACGCGAGGACAGACCCAGTTCGATCAGCGGGGTGGTCTCGTCGATCGCATCGGGCGACTGGCTCGTAGCGGTGGCCACCGCCTTGCGCAGCCACTCCCGCATCTCCGCGACGGTCAGGTCGGGACGCGAGGCCGGCTGGCCTGCAGACTCGGTGGTCGCTGGAAGATTCGAATCGCTTTGGGTTTCATCCATGTTCAAGTCACCTTCGTCGTGCATCGGGCGCTGGGCGGCGTGGCGCCTAGCTCAGTCAGTCGTCCGTCTCGTCCGGGAACGCGTTGGCGATCTTGCCGCTGCGCAGAGAGCCGTCCAGGTACGCCGAACGGCAGGCCCGGCGACCGATCTTGCCGCTGGAGGTACGCGGGACGGCGCCGGCGGCGGTCAGCAACACGTCGCGCACGGTGACGCCGTGCCGCACGGCGATCGCCGCGCGGATGTCATCGGTGATCGGACCGACTTCGAGCTTGTGCGAGCCGGGTGCCCGCTCGGCGACGATGACCAGCTGCTCGGAGCTGTCGTCCTCGTCACGGTGCAGGCCGGCGTGTGCGTTTTCGAACACCTCGTCGGGCAGCTGGTTGGCCGGCACCGAGAAGGCCGCCACGTAGCCGGTGCGCAGCGCCTTGCTGGCTTCCTGCGCCGAGTACTCCAGGTCCTGCGGGTAGTGGTTGCGGCCGTCGATGATCACCAGGTCCTTCACGCGGCCGGTGATGTAGAGATCACCGTCGTAGAAGGCGCCGAAATCACCGGTACGGACCCAGGCGGCGTCGTCTTCAGCGCCCTCGGCGTGTGACGGGCTGGTCCGCGATTTGAGGGTGTTCTGGAAAACCTGGACAGTCTCTTCGGGCTTACCCCAGTACCCGGTGCCCATGTTCTGGCCGCTCATCCAGATCTCGCCGACCTGTCCGTCGGGCAGCTCGGTCGCGCTCTCGGCGTCCACGATGACGGCCCACTCCGAGACGCCGACCTTGCCGGCCGAGGCCTGGGCGACCGCCTTTGGCGAGTCGCCGTCGACCTCGACGATGCGGCCGCTGTTGAGCGCGTCGCGGTCGACGTAGATGATCTTGGGCTCTTCGGCGGCCGGGGTGGTCGACACCATCAACGTCGCCTCGGCCAGGCCGTAGGACGGTTTGATCGCCTTGGCGGGGAAGCCGAACGGGCTGAACGCCTCGTTGAACCGGCGCACGGTGGCTGCCGAGATCGGCTCGCTGCCGTTGAGCACGGCCTTGACGTTGGACAGGTCGAGCGGCGCGCCATCTTTGGGCACACCCCGGGCGGCAGCGTGGTCGAACGCGAAGTTCGGGGCCACCGAGATGACACCGCCGGTGTCGCCTTCTTTGCGGGCCATCTCCCGGATCCAGCGCTCCGGCCGGCGCACGAAGGCGGCCGGGGTCATGAAGGTGAAGTAGTGGCCGATCATCGGCGCGATCAACCCGGTGACCAGACCCATGTCGTGGAAGAACGGCAGCCAGGACAGGCCGCGGTCGCCCTCCTCGCCTTCGAGCGCCTCGACGATCTGCACCACGTTGGTGGCCATGTTCAGGTGGGTGATCTGGACACCGGTCGGGATCCGGGTCGATCCGGAGGTGTACTGGAGGTAGGCGATGGTGCTCTCGTCGACGTCCTTGAAGTGGACCCAGGTGGCGGCGACGTCATCGGGCACGGCGTCCACGGCGATGACCCGGGGACGCTGGTTGGCCGGCCGGCTGCGGAAGAACTTGCGGACGCCCTCGGCGGCGTCGGTGGTGGTCAGGATCGCCGACGGGTGGCAGTCGTCCAGCACCGCGTGCAGGCGGCCGACGTGTCCGGGCTCGGACGGATCGAACAGCGGCACCGCGACGCGGCCGGCGTAGAGCGCACCGAAGAAGGCGACGAGGTAGTCGAGGTTCTGCGGGCAGAGAATGGCCACACGGTCACCAGGCTGGGTGACCTGCTGAAGGCGGGCGGCCACCGCCTTGTTGCGCGCACTGAACTGGGCCCAGGTCAGGTCACGGGCGACGCCGTCGCGCTCGGTCGAGAAGTCCAGGAAGCGGTATGCCAGCTTGTCGCTACGAACCCTGGCCCAACGCTCGACGTGTTCGACGATGCTGGCGCCGTCAGGGAACTTGATCTGACCGTCCTTGATGAACGGATTGATGAACGGCATTTAACTCTCCTGTCAGAGCCGCACTCGTCGCTTTGTCGCACGTCACTGGTGGTGCGTCGCAGCCACTCGGCGGCCGGCACATACCCAAACCCGACGATCGTACCGGGCTTGCAGATCCATGCCACGAATCAGTTGACGGGTCTATTCAACCCACAACCCGCGCACGAAGCTCTTATTTTTCTCTTAATGTTAGGGGACCGTGACGGTCCCGGCCAAATCCGGTGCGCGAGTCGTGTCCCGGGGCGTGTTCGTGTCACCCGTGCTTCGGATGAGGCGCGTTCTCCACCAGGCCCCTGGCCCAGCCCAGTGTCCATTGCGTGGCGGTCTCCCCGTTCTCCACCCAGAACTGCGGGGTGTTGTACAGGGCGTGCACGGGACCGGCCGCGCTGCCGGTCAGTGTCTCCAGGGTCTTGGGCAGGTTGAAGATCGAGAACGCCTCCTCGGGCGCCGAGCAGATGAGATCGCCCTTGCCGCAGATCTGGTTGGTCCGGTCGTCGAGCGCCCCGAAGCCGCCCTGCCGCGGACCCGTCATGGTCAGGCCCATCCCGGACAGCACTGACAAGTCGTGCAACGTGATCTCGGCGCCTTGGCCGGGTGGGTTCGGGCCCACGTCCTGACCGACGCCGAGCTGGCGGCGGCCATCGGCGATCAACGTCGCACCCAGCACCAGATCCTCGTCCACCGGGCCGCGCCCGTTGCCGATGTCGCTGGCCAGGTCCCCACCGATCACCGCGCCCTGCGAAAACCCGGCGATCACATAGCTGGTCAGCGGGCAGCGGTCGTTCATCTCCGTCATCGCCTTCACCGCGGCGCGCTTCCCCTCGGCGCGACTGTCGTCGTAGGACATCTGATTGTCGGCGGAGAACGGAT
Organism: Mycolicibacterium alvei; assembly: GCF_010727325.1. Taxonomy (NCBI): domain Bacteria; kingdom Bacillati; phylum Actinomycetota; class Actinomycetes; order Mycobacteriales; family Mycobacteriaceae; genus Mycobacterium; species Mycolicibacterium alvei. Next base: position 4,006,680 of record NZ_AP022565.1, on the reverse strand, counting down.
TATGGAACTGCGCGGTGTAGGGCACCGTGTAGACCTCGAGGCGGTCCCTTCCGAACTGCTCGGCCATCGGCCGACTGATATTGCTCATCAGCGACAGCGGGAACTGTGTCGGGTTGAACGGGTCGTCCACCGGTGAGGACTCCCAGGTACCGGGGATCGAGAGCAACATGACGTCGGGACAGTCGGCGGACTGGAACTCCGGACGCGGCTTACGCGTCGCCGACGGGCCCGGCACCCCGGCCGGGGGCTGGGCCGTCGGCGGTCCCGACGGGCTCTCGGGGCGACGCATGTAGATCACGATCATGGCGGCCACCAGCACCACCACGAGTGCCATCGCCGCGGCCGCGATCAGGGCCAGGATGCGGTGCCGCTTCCTGCGGCCGGCATTTTTTGCCATGGGTTACTCGGGCTCCTCGCGTGCGGTGCGGTGATCTGCGTCAGCAGAGATGTTCGGTGGCGATACGGATGTAATCGGTGGCGGCGGCGTCGATCTCATCGGGCGTCGGGCTCTCCGAGGAATGGGCAGCCCGGACATCGTTGCGTACCAACGGCAGGACCAAATCCCGCACGGCCTGGTCGCTGAGCCTGGCGGCGTGGGCCTGGCACACATACGACCCGATCGACAGCGCCAACAGCTCGCTGGACGGGTCGATCCCGGTCCCCTTGAGCTCATCGAGATAGGTGTGCTGCTGCGAGGTGATGGCCAGCTCGCCGGGGCGACCCTCCTCGGGCGGCGCGGATGCCGCCTGCGGCTGCGCCCCGTTCACCAGCGACGCAGGCTGTGCCAGGGGCGCCATGATGTCACCGCTCGCATCGCACGCCGTCAGCAACGACGCAGCGGACACCGCTACCACCAGGGCGGCCGACCGTACCGTGTGCTGCACGCCTCCACCGTACCGGCTGGTGAAAAGTGTCCCGGCGCAGCTGATTCTGATCATTCCGGCTGGCGGCTCGGACTGCTACTTGATGGTCGCGACCAGTTCGCCCGACAAATATGCAAGCTGCGGGGCCCAGCTGCCCCAGTCGTGCTGGCCTCCGGCCGGAATGTCGAAGTGCCCGTTGCTGCCGCCGACGGAGCGGTAGTGCTGGTAGAAGGAACGGTTGCTGCCCTGCGCCAGATCGCAGACACCGATCATCGCGGCCGGATCACTGCACGTCAGGGTCGCGGGGCTGTACACCCAGAGGCGGGTGTTGGCATCGGCCAGCAACTGCACGTGCACGTCGGGGTCATGCCACTTCCAGCGGCCCAGCTGTGGGGCGCCCCACATCCCGTAGCTGTCCACCCCGCCGAACTGCGCCATGCCGGCGGTGATCGCACCGTTGAGGGTGGTGGCCGACGGGGTCAGGAAGCCCGACAACGATCCGGCGAAGCGGAATCGGTCCGGGTGGAACGCGGCCAGCGTCAGAGCGGCGGTGCCGCCTTGCGCGGCCCCGACGACCCCGTGCCCGCCCGGGGCCAGGCCCTTGTTGGCGGCCAGCCAGTCCGGCAGCTCGGCAGACAGGAAGGTGTCCCACTGCTTGCTGCCGTCCTGCTCCCAGTTCGTGTACAGGCTGAACGCGCCGCCGGCCGGTGCCGCCACCGAGATACCGCGGCCGCCCAGGGTCGACATCGCATGACCGGCGTTGACCCAGTTGCTGACGTCAGGAGCCGCGTTGAACGCGTCGAGCAGGAAGACCGCATGCGGACCACCGCCCTGGAATGCCACGGGGATGTCGCGCCCCATCGCCGCCGACGGGACCATCAGGTACTCGACACCGTCAGCCCGGGCCGGCGCGGCCGTCGTGGACACGGCCCACAGTCCGGCACCGAGCACCGGAGCCAGCAGCGCCAGCAGCATCGCTCGCGTCAGATTCAACGCACGTCTCATCATCAACCTCTCCCGCTGCCTGCCGGACTCGAAAGTGCCCCCGCACACGTAACCCGGGTTGTAGTGAACCACATCGACCTCACAGCTGGGGCGGCAATCAGCGGCCGCCGAAACGGCTGACGGCGGCGATCCGTGAGGATCGCCGCCGTCAGGCGTCGTTCGCGTTAGGTCGCTACCCGTCGCCGGATCAGGCGGTCGGGGTGGCGCCCAGGACCCGCTGCAGGTCGGGCTTCATGGCCTGCACCTGCTGGCCCCAGTACGCCCAGTTGTGCGTACCGCTCTGCGGGAAGTTGAACACGGCGTTCTTGCCACCGGCCGCGATGTACTTCTCCTGGAAGGTCGAGTTCGTGCGGCACACGAAGCCCTCGAGGAACTTGGCGGGCATGTCGGCGCCACCCAGCTCGCCGGGCTTGCCGTTACCGCAGTAGACCCAGAGACGGGTGCCGTTGTTCGCCAGCGTCGCGACGTTCTCGGTCGGGTCGTTGGCCTTCCAGGCGTTGCCCGGATCGCCGGTCTTGCCCCACATGTCATCGGCCTTGTAGCCGCCGGCGTCACCCATCGAGATACCGATCAGCATCGGCCACCAGCCCTCGGACGGGTTCAACGTGCCCGACAGCGAGGAGGCGTAGATGAACTGATCCGGGTGGCGAGCCGCCAGCATCAGCGCCGACGAACCGGCCATCGACAGACCGACCACCGCGCTGCCGGTCGGCTTCACGTCACGGTTGGCTGCCAACCAGGACGGCAGCTCGCTCGTCAGGAAGGTCTCCCACTTGTAGGTCTTGCAGCCGCCGTCCTTGCTGCCACAGGCCGGCTTGTACCAGTCGGTGTAGAAGCTGGACTGGCCACCGACCGGCATCACAACCGAGATGCCCGAGTTCAGGAACCACTCGAACGTGGGCAGTTCGATGTCCCAACCGCTGTTGTCCTCACGGGCGCGCATACCATCGAGCATGTACAGCGCGGGCGAACCCGGGCCACCGCTCTGGAACTCCACCCGGATATCGCGTCCCATCGCTGCCGACGGAACCTCGAGGTACTCGACCGGCAACCCGGGCCGAGACCAAGCTCCCGCTGTCGCCGAGCCGCCTGCGACGCTCACCAAGCCCGGCAGCACGGCCGCTGCCGCAACCGCGACCGTCAGCCGGCGCGACAGGCCGCGCATCTTTTCAACGAACTTCATACCGCTCCCTATCTGAATCTCTTCTTCGTATTCCGCACATCGATGTCAGGACCGACGTAAGCGGCTCACGTGCCCGTGTAGTCAACCACACGATTACGCGATGCTTCTCTTCAGTAGTTGTCGTCCCTGATCACTCCTCAGCCGTCGATGGTCGCGATCAGGTCTGGTTCTCGCGCCCGCATCTGAGCCGCCCGGTAGGGCCAGATCTCCAGGCTGCCGGTGCTCCTCGCGGGGTTGGGGCCGGGCCCCTCGTCGAGGCCGGTACCACCGCCCGGCCCGTAGCACACCGACAGTGACGCAGCGCACGCCGAGACTTCCGCTGTGAGGAACGTCTCCCATATATAGGCGCCGGTCGGCTCGACCGGCAGCCCCGCACGGGAGGAGGTCAGCATGGTTTCTCGTACCGTCCGTTCAAGATCGATCACGCAGGCTCGTCTGGGTATCGGCGCCGCCCGCCCGGGCGTTACCGAATACATAGAATTCGGTTCCTGCTATCTCGCCCCCGTTAGGGTCCGGTGGCGGGCATCCCCGTATACGGCGGGTTCTTCGGTTCGGGGACCGGCAGGCCGCACCGCTTCAACTCGTAGAGCGGCACGCGGTCGATCCGGTACTTGGTGAACTCGTACGCGTGCGCCAGGTTGGACAGGAACCGCCGCGGGCTCATCTCCCCGCGCACCGAGTTCAGCATCGACTCGGTGGCCGGGCAGTCGATCGCGACCTCGGCCTGCGAGATCCATTCCTCGTCCAGGTAGGCCGGGATGTACGGCCTGGTCTTGAGGAACGGTCCTTCGGCGACGGCCCAGTCCGGGAACAGGTTCTTGTCGTGGCCGATGCGGCCGTCGGTCAGCCGTTGGGTGTGCATCGCCAGCGGATTCGTCAGGCCGATCTGATCGATGACCCGTACGTCGAGCCCGACGTTCATGCCCAGCATGCCCATGTTTGTGAAGAACACGGTGTGCGGGGTTTCCAACGCCCGACGGGCCTCCGGAGTGAGATCGGGCGGCGGCGGATAGGCGGGCACGACGTCCCATTGGTCATAGTTGCCGGACGGCAACAACAACGCCCCGTCGGGAGTGTTGTTGATCGCGGTCAGCACCGCACGCATGCGCGGATAGTCCAGGTAGTCGGCGGCGGTCAGCGGGTGCGCATGGCCGGTGGCCTGCGAGTAGAACCGGCGCTCGTCGACGATGCCGGTGTAGGTGACGCGGGTGCCGTCGGCCCCCAGACCCGGAGAGTTCGCAGCCCAGATCGACCAGCCCACCACCGAGGCCCACAACACGCTGGTGGCCGCGGCCAGCAGGTACCCCGTCTCCCGGGTGAACCTGGCGCCGTCGGGCAGCACGACCGGAATGACCGAAACCGGCATCAGCATGCAGAACAGCGGCGCCAGCAACACTCGGCCGTGCATGAAGTCGCCGCCCTGCCGCACCCAGTAGATGCCCTGCAGCAACCCGCTGGCGAACATGAAAAGCACTACCGCAGCCGGACTTTGGACGGTGCGGGCCAGCCAGCCGTACCCGCGGGGCACCTGATGGCGTACCCACCACGGCCGGGTCCTCGTGGCCAGCAGGACCACCCCGAGCGCGGCGAGCAGCAGTACCGGCACCCACAGCAGGTACGGATTGTTGAAATTGCTCAGATAGGTGAAGCCCTGTGACCATTTGGCGCCCGACGCGTCCTTGGCCACCGCGGTGCCCGGCACGATCAGCGCGTAGTAACCCATCCGGAAGATCTGGTAGGCGACCGGTAGAAGACCGCCGGCCACCACGATGAGGACCCGGCGCCGCCAACCGCGGGCCGCGATTAGCATCATGACCAGCGCGCCGCCGCCGATCAACGCCAACTCGGGGCGGATCAGCACGCTCAACCCGGCGACGGCGGCCAGCGTCCCGTCGAAGAGCCGGCCTTTCGGTGTCGCGCGCAAGGCCTGCGACCAACACACCAACATCCACCACAGCAGGCCCAGATAGGCCAGGACCAAACCGTTTTCGAGCCCGGAAGTGGCGAAGTCGCGGGCCGGCGGGATGGCGATGTAGACCAGCGCGCCTGCGGGCAGCAGCAGCGCCCGACGACCCTGCAGGCTGGGGGCGTACAACCGGCCGGTGCCGAGCATCGCCAGCACGACGCCGAGCACGCTCAGCGTCAGTGCAAGGGCCAGCACCACGTACTCCATCCGGACCGGACCACCGAGCCACGCGCCCAGCGTGACCAGATAGGTCCACGCAGTGGAGGTGTTGGCCTCGATCCGTTCGCCGGCATTGAAGACCGGACCGTTGCCCGCCAACAGGTTCCGCACCGTACGCAACACGATCAGGCCGTCGTCGGCGATCCAGCGGCGCTGCCAGGCACCCCAGCCGAACAGCCCGGCCACCACGACGACGCTCACCCACAGGCTGATCCGCACCGTGACGTGGTACGGAAACACCGGCCACCGCGCCAACCGCGCACCCACGCCGCCCGCCAGGCGGCGCAGAATAATCCGATCAGCTGAAGTAGATGGCTGCACCGATGGTTCCGATCCAGGCCAGGAACAGGATCTGCAGAACTCTGTCTTTCAGCGCAATCTCCTCAGGCTCACCGGCGATGCCACCATCGATGTCCACCGCATAGCGCAGGATCGCGATGGTGAACGGAACCATCGTGATCGCGTACCACGATGCGTCCTGGCCGTCGAGCCCCAGCGCGTCGTTGGCGCTGTCGCGCCCGAACGCCCACAGGCCGTAGCAGAGCACCATCGCGGTGGCCGACAACGTCCACACGAAACGCAGGTAGCTGCTCGTGTAGCTCTCCAGCGACTTGCGGATCTTGGCACCCGTGCGCTCGGCCAGTTGCAGTTCGGCGAACCGCTTTCCGGCCGCCATGAACAGCGAGCCGAAGGCCATCACCAACAGGAACCATTGCGACAGCGGGATGTCAGCGGCCACGCCACCGGCGATGGCGCGGAGCAGGAAGCCCGAGGACACGATGCAGATGTCGAGCACGGCCTGGTGTTTGAGCCCGAAGCAGTAGGCGAGCTGGATGGCGATGTACACCGCCATCACCAGTGCCAGATTCGGTGTCAACAGCCACGAGATGCCCAGCGAGGCCAGCGCGAGCACGATTGCCAGCACGTAGGCCAGCGACTCCGGCACCACGCCGGCAGCGATCGGCCGGAACCGTTTCGTGGGATGGGCGCGGTCGGCCTCGACGTCGCGGGCGTCGTTGACCAGATAGATCGACGATGCCGCCAGACAGAACACCACGAACGCGATCGACACCTTGTAGGCAAGGTCGGCGTAGTTGTACTCGATGCCGCTGCCGACCGCAGCCAGCGGCGCGGCCAGTACGAGCAGGTTCTTGATCCACTGGCGCGGACGGATCGCCTTGATCAGCCCGGCGGCCAGATTCTTGGGCGGCCCGAGCTCCGGGGGCGCTTCCTCACTCATTTGGCCACCGTCTCCTTCGGCCCGACACCGGCAGTTTTTCCGACCACAGAACCCACGAGCGTCCCGACAGCCACGCCGGTGACCACGTCGCTGGGGTAGTGCACACCCAACACCAGACGTGACAGTGCCATGGGCACCACCAACGCCGCGCGCACCGGCAGACCCGTCGTCCGGGCCAGCAGCACCGCGGCCGCGGCCGTCGAGGTGGCATGTGCCGAGGGGAAACTCAACCGGCTCGGCGTCCCGACGTTCACGGCGATGTCCGGGTGGTGCGGCCGCTCACGGCGTACCACCCGCTTGATCAATACGGCGGCGGCGTGGGCGGCAAAGGCCCCGAAGCCCACCGCGAGCCAGGACCTGCGCTTGGCCGGTTGGGCCAGCGCACCCGCGGCCGAGACCGCGAGCCAACCCAGGCTGTGCTCGCCGAAATGCGACAGCGCACGGGCGCCGGTCAGTACGCCCGGCCGGGTGGCCAGGGCAGACTGCACGGCAACCAACACGGCGTCCTCGCCGCGCGGGGCATCGGTCATGTCAGTTTTTCTCCGCCGACTCGGTCAGCAACACCGTCTCCCACTTCTGGGTGCTGGTCAGCACCGGCAGCGCCTCACGATAGACCTTGCGCATCCGATCGAACTGACGGACCACACGCATCTGCTGGCGCAGCGAGGTGCGCAGCAACGCGAACATCTTGGCCCGGTCCCGCTGCCGGTACACCACACCACGCCCATCGGCGGTGGTGACGGTGACCCCGTCGGCCCGGGACAGGGAGAACCAGCGGGCGTCCTGGGTTGCCACGTTGATCTGCGGCCGGATGTGGGTTTCCGGGTCGTGCTGACGCAGTTGGTGGACTACGCCGCGGGCCAGGTGCACCATGATTGCCGGCTTGGAGGTCGGGATGCCGATCCTGCGGCGCTTGAGATCCGAAGCCGGCGGCAGTTCGGTGGCGCCGGGCAATACGACGGCGTCGGGGAACTGCTTACGCATCTTGTGTACGTCGGGCAGGGCCGATTCCAGGATGGAGAAGATGTGCTCCGGGCCGGCCAGGAAGTCCTCCATGGCCTGGTTCTGGATCGCGACCGTCGAATACTCAAGGCACAGCAGGTGTTTGAACGTGGCCTTGAGGTGGCTGGCCATCAATCCCCGCACGTCGCCGTCCCAGTGCAGTGCGGACACCACCAACCGGTTGCGCAGATGGAAGTACGCCTGCCAGTCGATGGCGTCGTCCTTGTCGCTCCAGGCCATGTGCCAGATCGCCGCGCCCGGCAGGGTGACCGTGCGGTATCCGTGCTCGGCCGCGCGCAAGCCGTATTCGCAGTCGTCCCACTTGATGAACAGCGGCAGCGGTTGCCCGAGTTCTTCGGCCACCTGCCGCGGGATCATGCACATCCACCAGCCGTTGAAGTCCACGTCGATCCGGCGGTGCAGCAGCTTGCTCCGGTCGGATTCGGTGTCGTCCAGCGGGTACTTGGCGAAGTCGTGGTCGTACTCGGTGTTGGGGGCCGCCGACCACATGAAGTTCGTCCGGTCCACCATCTCGCCCATGATGTGCAGGTGTGAGGGCTCCTGCAGGTTGAGCATCTGGCCGCCCACCAGGATGGGTTCCTTGGCGAACCGGTTCATGGCCAGGGCGCGCAGGATCGAATCGGGTTCGATGCGGATGTCGTCGTCCATGAACAGGATCTGCTCACAGTCGGTGTTCTTCAGCGCCTCGTACATCACCCGGCTGTAGCCGCCGGACCCGCCGAGGTTGGGCTGGTTGTGGATCGACAACCGCTTGCCCAGCGCGGCGGCCGCAGCCTCGAACCCGGGGTGGTCCTTGGCCTTGTTGTTGCCCTGGTCGGACACGATGACCGCGCTGACCACCTCGTCCACCAACGGATCCGAGGTCAGGGCGGCCAGTGCGTTGACACAGTCCGCGGGCCGGTTGAAGGTCGGGATACCCACGGCGACGTTGGCCCGGCCGGGCGCGGGCGACGGGGCATACCAACCGGCACTGTGCACCCGCACCGCGGTGTCGGTGGTGATGTCGAACCAGATCCAGCCGCCGTCCTCGAAGGGGGTCAGGTCGATCTCGAACTCGACTGTGGCGCTGGCGCCGCCATCAGGCCCAGTGGCGGTTCCGCCAGTTCCGCTGGAGACCGGGGCGCCACCGACGCTGATCCGCGCACCGGTCGCCTTGGACCGGTACACGTCGATGCGGGCGGTGCCGGTCAGCTCGACGCGCAGGACTACCGACTTGCACGTGGACCAGCGCCGCCAGTAGCTGGCCGGGAACGCGTTGAAGTAGGTCGCGAACGAGATGCCGGATTCTGCGGCGATCTCCAGGGTTGTGCGGGTCGGCGCATGCGCCCGGCGGGCGTTCGTGGCGTCTTCGACGAGATAGAGCTTGCGGACGTCCAGTGGCTCACCTGGTCGCGGCAGGATCACCCGGGCCAGCAGACTGACCGCCCTGGATTCTCCGGCGGCAAGTGCGCCGGACGGGATGTCACTCATGCGTTGCTGCTTTCCTTGTCGGTCTGCTCGGTCACCAGCGGCGCACCGTCAGCCAGGTGCGGCGCCAGGGTGTTGTCGTACATGTTGAGCGCACTGGCGATCGCCATATGCATGTCGAGGTACTGGTAGGTGCCCAGCCTGCCACCGAAAAGCACCTTCGCCGAGGCGGTTTCGGCCTTGGCCCGGGCCCGGTAGGAGGCCAGCAGGGCGCGGTCGGCCTCGGTGTTGATCGGGTAGTACGGCTCGTCGTCCTCTTCAGCGAATCGCGAGTACTCGCGCATGATCACCGTCTTGTCGGCCGGATAGTCCCGCTCGGGGTGGAAATGCCGGAACTCGTGGATTCGTGTGTAGTCCACGTCGGCGTCGTTGTAGTTCATGACGGCGGTGCCTTGAAAGTCCCCCGTATCGAGCACCTCAAGATCGAAATCCAGTGTGCGCCAGCCCAGCCGACCCTCGGAATAGTCGAAGTAGCGATCCAGCGGGCCGGTGTACACCACCGGGGCGTCGGGGCTGGCGGCGCGCAGTTCTTCGCGGACGTCGAACCAGTCGGTGTCCAGCCGCACCTCGATGCGGTCATCGGCGGCCATGTTCTCCAGCCAGGCGGTGTACCCGTCGACCGGCAGGCCCTCGTAGGCGTCATTGAAATACCGGTTGTCGAAGGTGTAGCGCACCGGCAGCCGGGTGATGTTGGCCGCCGGCAGTTCCTTCGGGTCGGTCTGCCACTGCTTGGCGGTGTAGGCCTTCACGAACGCCTCGTACAGCGGGCGCCCGATCAGCGAGATGGCCTTCTCCTCGAAGTTGGCCGCCTCATGCCCGGCGATCTCACTGGCCTGCTCCTTGATCAGGGCGCGCGCCTCGTCCGGGGTGAAGTACCGGCCGAAGAACTGCGAGACCAGGCCCAGCCCCATCGGGAACTGGTAGGCCTGCCCCTCATGCATCGCAAAGACGCGGTGCTGGTAGCCGGTGAAGTCGGTGAACTGCCGCACGTAGTCCCACACCCGCCGGTTGGACGTGTGGAACAGGTGGGCCCCGTACTTGTGGACCTCGATACCGGTCTGGGGTTCAGCTTCCGAGTAGGCGTTGCCGCCCAAATGGGAGCGCCGTTCGATAACAAGGACTCGCTTGCCCAGCTGTGTTGCCGCGCGCTCAGCGATCGTCAGTCCGAAGAACCCGGAACCCACGATGAATAAGTCGAAATGGCCGCTGGACTGGTCGGTAGCGACCCGAGGAGATAAGGACGTCATCGGCAGCCAGGGTATCCGACCGCGCCCCTGTGCCCCGAATTCGGCAAGGGCCCAGGTCGCAATTCGCTCACGATTCAATATCGTCACTTCAGACACACCAGTAACAGCTTTAACATCGATCTCGTCGGTATTCATGGGCTTCACATCAACTGGCCCGGAACACCGATGAAGCAAGAGGAGAGCAACCACCTGCAATCCGCAGTGCAGTCCTTGGCTGCAAACATATTGAGGAGACTTCCGTGCCGAACCGCCGTCGACGCAAGCTCTCGACAGCCATGAGCGCAGTCGCCGCAGTGGCAGTCGCAAGTCCAGTCGCCCTAGTTGCCGTGTCGCAGCTTTCCCCCGCACCGCAGGAGCGCGAGTTCACCCAGGCCGCGCTGGTCACCGACCTGCCCGGTGAACTGATGTCCGCACTGTCGCAGGGCCTGTCCCAGTTCGGCGTCAACCTGCCGCCGATGCCCATGCTGGGCGGCACCTCGCCGACGCCGACGCTCGGCTCGCCGACCCTGACCTCGCCGGGACTGATGTCGCCGGGGTTGACATCGCCGGGATTGACCGCGCCAGGCCTGACCGATCCTGGTCTGACATCGCCCGGGCTCACGGCTCCGGGGCTCACGTCCCCTGACGCCGCGCTGACCAGCCCCAATGGCCTGTCACCCAGCTTGACCTCGCCGACGGCCGGGCTGCCGGCTGCACCCGACGGGCTGACCAACCCGGCGCTCACGCCGCCGACAGCCGGCTCGCTCACCAACCCGGCGCTGACGCCGGGCGGGTTGACCACGTCGCCCACCGCCTTGGGCGGCACGGGCCTGACCACCTCACCGGTGGGCCTCGACCCGGCACTGTCCGGTGGGCTGCCGGCTCCGGGTGAGGTGCCCATCTCGGCTCCGATCGGACTGGATCCCAGCGCAGGCACCTATCCGCTCCTGGGCGCCGACCCGTCGCTGGCCGCGATGCCGGCCACCAGCAGCGGTGGCGGTGGACTGTTCGGCGACCTGTCCAGCGCAGCTCAGCAGCTCGGTGCCGGCCAGGCCATCGACCTGCTCAAGGGCATGGTCATGCCGGCGATCACCTCGGCGATGAAGCCTCCGGTGCCCGCGCCGGCCCCGCTCCCGGTGCCGCCGCCCGCATAAGTACAGACCTGCTGAGAAGAACGGCACCGCAGAAGCCCACGGCTCTGCGGTGCCGTTGCGTGAATCCGAGTTGCGCAAAAGAAGGCGCACGCGCCGTGTCGAATCATTCGTAACACCAGACCCATACGTAACATCAGTCCGTGCAGTCCCGCCGTTCCGCGCCGTCGATTCTCTTCACCGCACTCGCGGCGACGGTCATGATCGTGCCGTGGGCCATCTCCGGATCCGACTCGGGCGAACAACATGACCCAGCCGACACTGCACCGAAGCTGACACAGCAACCACTCGACAAGCTCGCGGTCGGTGAGAGCATCCGCGAGATCCACCAGGACAGCCCGTTCTCGATGGTCGCGCTCACCTCACCCGACCTGCGCGGCACCTCCGCCCGGGTCCGCGCGCGCCAGGACGACGGCACCTGGGGTCCCTGGTACCAGGCCGAGAACCTCGACGGGGTCGGCGCCGACACTCCCGGCCCGCGAGGCACCGAACCGGTGTTCGTCGGCCGCACCACCACCGTGCAGATCGCCGTCACCCGTGCACCCCAGACGCCCGCCCCGCCACCGCGCGGGAAAACCGGTCCGCCCAAACCGGACCTCGGCTACCTGCCGGCGAACGTCGAAGCACCCATCGGCCAGAACGTCACCGCGGTGCTGATCAGTCCGCCCCAATCCCCCGTCGACGTCGGACCGCTGCCGACGGCCGCGATCAACCCCGGCCAACCACCGACCATCATCGGCCGTGCACAGTGGGGTGCCGACGAATCGATGCGATGCGGAAACACCGTGTACGACAGAGGCATCCGGGCCGGCATCGTGCACCACACGGCAGGTAGCAACGACTACGCCCCCGAGGACTCGGCCGGCATCATCCGGTCGATCTACGAGTACCACACCCGCGAGCTGGGCTGGTGCGACATCGCCTACAACGCCCTGGTCGACAAATACGGCCAGGTGTTCGAGGGCCGAGCCGGAGGCATGGACAAGCCCGTCGAGGGATCGCACACCGGCGGCTTCAACATCGACACCTGGGGTGTGGCGATGCTGGGCGACTTCGACGTCGTGCCACCCACCGAGATCCAGGTGCGCAACACCGCACGCCTGCTGGGGTGGCGCCTCGGACTCGATCACATCGACCCGCACGGCACCGTCGTACTCACCTCCGCCGGCGGGTCGTTCACCCATTTCCCCCGCGGCGCCACCCCGACGCTGCCTGCGATCTTCACCCACCGCGATGTCGGCATCACCGACTGTCCCGGCAACGCGGCCTACGCCCAGATGGACCGCATCCGCGACATCGCCGCGCGTTTCAACCGGCCCCCCGGCCCCGAGGATCTGGCCGACCAGATGCGCGGCGGCGCGATCTATGCCCGCTGGCAGGCGGCGGGCGGACCGGCCGGGCTGCTCGGAAACCCGACCTCACCCGAGACCCCCGGCGAAGGGGCCGCCCGCTACGCCACCTTCGAACGCGGCGCCGTGTACTGGTCACCGGTCAGCGGTGCACAACCGGTCACCGGCGCCATCTACGAGGCCTGGGGAACCCTGGGCTTCGAGCGCGGAGTCCTGGGCCTGCCGACCAGTTCGGAGATCCCCGAGCCCCAGTGGATCGTGCAGAACTTCCAGCACGGAACATTGAATTTCGACCGCGAGAAGGGCACCGTCACCCGCGTCGTCGACGGCGTGCCGGTGGAACTGGCCCCGCCGTCACCCGAACAGCAGCCGGTGCAATTGGAGCGTTTCACCCCGATCACCTGATCGGTCAGGACCACCAGCGTTCGAGCACCCGGGCCACCCCGTCCTCGGCGTTGGTCACGGTGACCTCGTCGGCGGCGGCCAACGCCTCGTCGTGGGCATTGCCCATCGCCACACCGCGCCCGGCCCAGCTCAGCATCGGTACGTCATTGGGCATGTCGCCGAACGTGACGACGTCGGCCGCGGTGAGCCCCAGCGGGGCGGCCAGTTCCTGCACACCGGTGGCCTTGCTGATTCCCAGCGGCAGCACCTCGAGCAGGCCATTGTTGGTCGAATAGGTGATATCACCTTGCAAACCAACATGTTTGAGCAACTCCACAGCCATATCGGCGCTGCGCGCACCGGGCATTCGGATGAGCAGCTTGACCGCAGGAGCGCTCAGGAGATCCTCGACCGACACCTCGGTGTTGTCCGGGTTGAGCCAGGCGTGCTCGTAGCCCGGCGAGCTGACGAACTGCGGGGTCGCCGCGTCGTGCGCCGAGGCGCCCACCCGTTCCACTGCCAGCCCCGCGCCCGGGATCACCCGCGTGGCGATCTCGGCGAGCTCACCGAGCGCCTCGGGTGAGAGCGTGCGCGTCGACACGATGCGGTCGGTGGCCGGGTCGTAGATCACCGCGCCGTTGGCGCACACCGCCATCGGCGCCATGCCCAGTCCGTCGACTACCGGCGCGATCCACCGGGGCGGCCGTCCGGTGGCCAGGACGAACGTCGCCCCTGCCTCCACCGCGGCCCGTACCGCCGCCCGCGTGCGCGGCGTGACCTTCTCGTCGTCGTCGAGCAGCGTTCCGTCCACGTCGGTGGCGATCAGCCCCGGCGTCCGCTCGGTACCCGTCACGTTCTCCCCGTCGCTTCACGCTCGGCACGCTTGCGCGCACGTTCGGCCAGTTCGGCCTCGTCGAGTTGCTTGGCCTGCGCCGGCGTCGGCGCGCTTCCACCCAGTCGCTGGGGAACCCAGTACGCCCCGGCCGGCGCGGGGTAGTCCCGCTGAGCCCGGTCCAGCATCGTCGACATCCGGGCCCGCAACAAGGCATCGACCTCGACCACCGAACCGGTCGCCACCAGCGGCTCGCCCACCACCACCGTCACCGGAATTTTCTTGTGCCCCAGCGACTTCGGATGATCCTTGGTCCAGATGCGCTGGGCGCCCCAGACGATCAGCGGGACGATCGGCACCCCGGCCTCCTGCGCCATGCGCGCCGCACCGGTCTTGAACTCCTTGAGCTCGAAGCTACGACTGATCGTGGCCTCCGGATACACCCCGACCAGCTCGCCGTGGCGCAACGAGTCCACCGCCACGGAGTAGGCGCCGGCTCCGGCTTTGCGGTCCACCGGAATCGCACCGGTGTGCTTGATCAGGTAGTTGACGATCTTCACCCGCCCCATCTCGGCCTTCAACATGAAGCGCATCCGACGGCCACGTTCGGTCGCAGCCAGCGCGGCGGGCAGGAAGTCGACGTAGCCGGTGTGATTGATGGCGACGACGGCGCCGCCCGTGGCCGGAATGTTGTCCAACCCACGAAAGGTGATCCGGGTTCCGGTGACCCTGACCGCGAGCCCTGCGGCAATCTCCAAACTTCGGAAAACCGGTTCCATCCGACGGCTTACCCCGGTGCCCCGGTGGGGTCAGAAGACTCAGAAGGCCCGGCGGGTCCCGCCTCAGCTCGCCTGGCCGCCTTCTCCGCGGCCTCCTCGGCATCCATCCGGTTGGCCTCGGCCAGTGTCGGAGCCGAACCACCGAGCCGGTGCGGCACCCAGAACTCACCGGGCGGGTACGGCCCATAGGCGTCCTGCACCTCCGCCAGCAGATGCTGCATGCGGGAATGCAGCAGCGCCGTGAGCTCGGGTGCGGGCAGCGTCGGCTGGATCGGCTCGCCCACCGCGATCGTGATCGGCACCTTGGGCCGGTACAGCGTCTTCGGGTGCCCCTTGGTCCAGATGCGCTGCGCACCCCACACGATGTGCGGCACGATCGGCACGCCGGCCTCGATCGCCATCCGCGCCGCGCCGGACTTGAAGTCCTTGATCTCGAAGCTGCGGCTGATCGTCGCCTCGGGGTACACCCCGACCAGTTCACCGGCCTTGAGGTAGTCGACTGCCGCCTCGAACGAGGCCGCCCCGCTGCCCCGGTCCACCTCGATGTGGCGCAGGCTGCGCATGATCGGCCCGCCGAACTTGTTGTCGAAGACCTCCTTCTTTGCCATGAACCGCACCTTGCGGCCCCGCTTCTGCAGGTAGGCAGGTAGGCCGGCAAAGGTGAAGTCGAAGTAGCCGGTGTGGTTGATGGCCACCACCGCACCGCCGGTGACGGGGATGTTCTCCACCCCGGTCACGGTGAACTTCAGCCCCTGAAGACGCCAGGTCAGCCGAGCGAGTTGTATGACAGTCCCGTACACCGGTTCCACGTGGCCAGCCTAATCCCAGCCCCGATCAGCACGTCACCCAACTCGGGCTAGGCTGGGCGGGCATCAAAGCACTCCGTCGAAAGGCCGTTTGTGCAGGTCACCAGTGTCGGGCATGCCGGCTTCCTGATCGAGACCAAGTCCGGCAGCATTCTGTGCGACCCCTGGGTCAACCCCGCGTACTTCGCCTCGTGGTTCCCGTTCCCCGATAACACGCAGTTGGACTGGGCGGCTCTCGGAAATGTCGACTACCTTTACGTCTCACACCTGCACAAGGACCACTTCGACCCGGAGAACCTGCGCCGCCACGTCAACAAGGACGCCGTGGTGCTGCTGCCCGACTTCCCGGTGCCCGATCTGCAGCGTGAACTCGAGGCGCTGGGCTTCCACCGTTTCTTCGAGACCACCGATTCGGTGAAACACACCGTCAGCGGCCCCAAGGGCGATCTCGATGTGATGATCATCGCGCTGCGCGCACCGGCCGACGGCCCGATCGGCGACTCCGGCCTGGTCGTCGACGACGGTGAGACCGTCGCCTTCAACATGAACGACGCGCGCCCCGTAGATCTAGAGGTCCTGGATTCAGATTTCGGCCAGATCGACGTGCACATGCTGCAGTACTCCGGGGCCATCTGGTACCCGATGGTCTACGACATGCCGGCCCGGGCCAAGGAGGCCTTCGGCATCCAGAAGCGGCAGCGCCAGATGGACCGCTGCCGCCAGTACATCGCCCAGGTCGGCGCGACCTGGGTGATCCCGTCGGCCGGCCCCCCGTGCTTCCTGGACCCCGAACTGCGTGATCTCAACGACGACCACGGCGATCCGGCCAACATCTTCCCTGATCAGGTGGTGTTCCTGCACCAGATGCAGAGCCACGGCCACGACGGCGGGCTGCTGATGATCCCCGGCAGCACCGCCGATTTCACCGGCTCCCAACTCAATTCACTGGCCCACCCGGTCGAGGACCCCGAGACGATCTTCACCACCGGCAAGGCCGCCTACATCGAGGATTTCGCGCGGCGCATGGCTCCGGTGCTGGCCGCGGAGAAGGCCTCGTGGGCGCCTGCGGCGGGCGTAGCGCTGCTCCCCGGACTACGAGCGCTGTTCGAGCCGATCATGGGCCAGAGCGACCAGATCTGCGACGGCATCGGCTACCCGGTGGAATTGCAGCTGTCCGGCCCCGACCACAGCGAGACCGTGGTCCTGGACTTCCCGAAACGCCTTGTCCGCGAACCGATCGCAGATGAGAAGTTCCGCTACGGCTTCGCGATCCCGCCCGAGTTGGTGCGGACCGTGCTACGCGACAACGAACCGGACTGGGTGAACACCATCTTCCTGTCCACACGCTTCAAGGCGTGGCGCGTGGGCGGCTACAACGAATACCTGTACACGTTCTTCAAATGCCTCACTGATGAGCGCATCGCCTATGCCGACGGTTGGTTCGCCGAAGCCCACGACGACACCTCGTCGATCACCCTGGACGGCTGGGAGATCCAGCGCCGCTGCCCCCACCTGAAGGCTGATCTGTCGAAATTCGGTGTGGTGGAGGGCAACACCCTGACCTGCAACCTGCACGGCTGGCAGTGGAACCTGGAGAACGGCAAGTGCCTGACCACCAAGGGGCACGAGTTGAGGTGTGAGAAGGCATGAACGCACCCCGCCAGTACTACGACGACGGCCTGGTCCAGCTGGATCGCGAGGCGATCACGTTGCGCCGCTACCACTTCCCGTCGGGCACCTCAAAAGTGATCCCGTTGCGGTCGATTTCCGGCTATGAGGCCACCCCGCTGGGCCTGTGGATGCAGCGCTTCCGACTGTGGGGTAGCACCGACCTGCGTCGCTGGCTTCCGTTGGATGTGCACCGTCCGCTGCGCTCGACGCTGATCACCCTGGAGGTGCACGGAACCTACCCGAAGCCGGCGTTCACCCCCGCCCGCCCGGAGGAGTTCGTCGCCCGACTCGACGAGCTGCTCGGCGGCTAGCGCGCCGAGACCACCTGCCGCAGTTCGGAAGCCGCGCTGGAGGCGCTGTCGTACACACGCACGATGGCCTCGTCCCCGGGCTTGAGGTAGGTGGACTCACCCAGCGGCGTGTACCGGGTGGCACCGATGCCGATCAGCACGTTCTCGGGATGACCGCTGGCCACCATCAGCGCGCCGACGTCCTCCAGCGGCGTATCGGACGAGCCCTTCTGGTTGGCCAGCCGTTCGACGATCCAGTCCAGCAGCACCTCGCCGTAGTACGAATAGCCGACCAGGGGTGAATCCACCCCGTAAGCGTGCTGCTGACCGCCGTCCTCCCTCAGGTAGCAGACCAGCCGCATGCTGGCGGTCGGACCGTCCGGGGTGAGGTCACTGATCTCGAAGAATTGCGGTGCAACACCTTTGGAGGCCGGGCCCCAGTTCTTCTTGTAGCTGATCTTGGGTGCGCCCGGCCTGCGGATCGAGCAGTCGTTGAAGGCACCGAGGGCGAACGGTTCGAGCCGTACCACGGTGTCGCCGTTCCACACCACCCGGCAGGCCACGCCGACCTCGGGCTCGATCTGGAGGTTGAGCGGGCCGTCAACCGCGCCGGCCTCCGGCAGCACGAGGGCATCGCTGGACAGCGGGAACTCGCCCAGAAAATCGTCCCGACCGGGGGCGTACCACGGGAAGATACCTTTGGGCGCATAACCTTCGGTCACGACCTTGACGAAATCTCCGGCCTCACCGGCCTGTTCGAGGTGCCCCGCGAAGTTACCGGCCACGCCGAAGCCGAACCAGTTGCGCAATTCGGCAAGGTCGATGTCGATCATGGCTGCAACCCTACTGTGGCCGCGACAAGCCGGTGACAAGTCGCGCTTAAGTCGCCAGGACCAAGCTGTGCTCCGCGAGTGCCGATCCCGCCGGATCGGCCGAACCCGAGGAGTATCCCGTGCCGACAACCACTTCAACCACCAACGCCTCACCTCGTCGTGCGGGCGATCCCGCCCCGGACCTGCTGGGCATCACCTCGGCACACCGCGTGATGCTGGCCGACTTGCTCCGCCTGAGTGACCTGGCCGCCGCGGTGCGCGACCGGGATGTGATCTGCACACCCGGCCGGGCCCGGGCCATCTCCCGATACGTCGAGTTGTTGTGCGATTCCATCCACCATCACCACACCATCGAGGACGCGGTGCTGTGGCCGGTGATCCTGGCCGCCGCCGGCGACCATGTGGATCTGAGCGAGCTGATCGAGGACCACGCTGCGCTGGCCCCCCGGTTGGATCAGCTGCGGGCCCGCGCCGCGGCGTTCCGGCTGTCGATGGGTGACCGTCATATCGCCGGCCTGATGGCCGTCGAACTGACCGAACTGGCGGCCTGGGTGACCGAGCACATCAACGACGAGGAGATGGAGGTGTTCCCGCTGATCACCGAACACGTGTCGGTGGCCGACTGGGCGACGGTGGAGAAAGCCGCCCGGGCCGGCCGGATGTCGTTCGACGCTCCGCGCGTGGTGGCGGTGATGACCGACGACGAGCGAGCAGTGTCGGCACAGCACACCGGAATCGGACAGCGGGTCCTGCTGGCCGGGTTGACGCTGCTGCACCGGCGCCGGGAGCGGGCGGTGTTCGGTAGGCGCGGTGTCAGTCGATGAAGCGCTGCGCTTCGTCCGCCAGTCGGTCCCGCAACACCGCGGCGGCCTCCCGGTAATCACGCGCCTGGTCCGGCCGGCCCAGCACGTCGGCAGCGGCGGCCAGCGCCTCGTCGACCGGGCCCATCATCAGCCCGTCGACACCGAGCCCGGCGATACGCCCGGAATACGGATACAGGTCGGCCGCCCGCGCCTCGGCCTCCGCGACATCCCCGAGCGCCACGGCCGCGTTGACGCGCAGCACGGTGAACGGCAGCCAGAAGTACGCCCGCTCGATCGGCTGCCGATCCCGCCACAGTTCGCGGGCTTCGGCCTCGCGGCCCCGCGCGATCAGCGCGAGCACTGCGGCGTCGAGTGCGGCCACCGACACCTCCCGGTAGAAGAACACCAGCTCGTCGGCCAGGACGCCGAGGTCTCCGAGGCAGAACTCGCCAGTCACCCGGCCCACCATCGCCAGCTTGGCCCCATTGGCGGCCCCGTTCTCGACCATCCGCGCCGCCAGGTCGGTGTAGGCGCCCACCGCCTCGTCCAATCGCGCGGCCAGCAGATACATCCGGGCCCGGAACAATCCCAGCACCCCGAGAAGGTGGACGAGCTGCCCGGTTCCGGCCCGGGCCACCGCGATGTCGACGTGCCGTTTCGCGGTGGCCAGATCAGACCGGTGACCGGCCGCCAGCGACAGCATCCAGTGCGCCACCGCCTGATAGTCGGCCTGCTCGGTGGCCTCCGCGGTCTGCAGCAGTTCGGCGGCGGTTGCGTCCCGTTCGGCGTCGAGGTCCGGTCCCAGTGCGCAGTAGGCCCGCACATTGAGCGCGGTACACAGCAACCGGCCCGACGATGCCGGGTCCTCGGCGTAGGCGCGTCGCGCCAATTCGAGCAGTTCCGTACTGGCGGTCAGTGCCCCTTCCGGATCGGTGCCCTCCAACTCCACATACAGCGCCTTGAGCAGCCTGATCCGTTCGGCCACAGAGACGTTCACCGAACTGCCGTCCAGCAACCGGCGCAGCAGGCCGATCATCTGCGCATCGGATTCGTCGTACTCACGGTCCCGCCACACCAGCGGTGTGTCCCACGCCGTGAGCACCTGAACCAGCAGATCGTCCCGCGACGTCCCGGGCGGCAACTGCAGCGCAGCCTTCAACTCGATGCGCGCGGCGACGGCGTCTCCGGACTGGGCCAGTGCTGAGATCAGCCCGCACCGGGCGTCGATCTCGCGTTCCAGGTTCCCGGCACTGGACCGCAATCGGCGACTGGCCGCCAACTCCAGCATCTGCACGGCGGCACGCCATTGCCTGGCGGCTTCGGTGTAAGCACCCACCGAGTCCGCGTCGCGAGCCGCCACTGTCGCGAAATCCGCTGCGGCCAAGGCAGTTTCTGCCGTCGCCGACGCGACTGCATGGTGCGCAAGGGCGGCCGGGTCGACCGACCGACCGGGTGCGCTCAGCAGTTCCAACGCGGCGCCGTGCAACCGGGACCGCCGCAGCTTTGAGATGTCCTCGTAGAGGGTGTCGCGAACCAGCGAATGGGCGAACCTCAAACGGCCCGGCGCGGGCTCGTCGAGCAGACCGAGCAGGACGGCCGGTTCCAGCGCGTCGAGCAAATCCTCGGGGTCGTTGCGCCCCAGTTCTGCCAGCAGGTCGACGTCGATGTCACGGCCCAGCACGGCGGCTTGACGCAACGCGGTAACCGTCGGGCCGGGCAACCGGGCTACCCTGCGGCGCAATACATCTCGAACCCCAACCGGTACCGATGCCCACACCGCATCCGACCCCTCGGCGACCATCAGCCGGGCCAGTTCGCGGACGAACAAGGGGTTGCCGCCAGTCCGCTCACGCAGCAGCCGCAGCGCCTCGCCGCTGGCGGCAGTCAGTCCGCAGTCGGCCGCCAGTGCGGTCGTGGCCGCCGCGTCGAGACCGTCGAGGATGAGATGGGCCGCGGTGTGCACCGTCAGCGCCGCCCGGGCCACCTCGAGTTCGCCGCGGTCCTCCGACGGGCGATAGGTGCCGATGACCAACACCGGAAGATCCTTGATCCGGTCGGCGACCAGTCGCAGGAGCTCCAACGTCAGGCCGTCGGTGCGGTGCAGGTCGTCGAGGACGACGGCCAGCGGTTGACTGCCGGCGACCGCGCTCAATACGTCGGCCACCGCATGCCCCAACCAGAACGTCCCCGGCTCGACCGCGGCGACGTCGTGCAGCAGCGGCGCCAGCGCCTGCCTGCCGTCGTCGTCCACCGTGGCTCCGGCGTCCAGCAACTCGCGCAGCACCTCGGTCCACGCCCACCCCGCCGGCGCACCGTGGACCTCCGGGCAACGGCCGAGCACGGTGCGCCAGCCCGCGGCGCGCAAGCGCGCCGTCGCGGCAGCAGCCAGGGTGGACTTGCCAGATCCCGCTTCTCCGCCGATCCACAGCACCGCGCTGCCGCCGACCGATGCGACAGTGCTTGCCGCAAGGTCGATTTCGGCAAGTTCCTCGGCCCGGCCGTGGGCCGCCGTCGCGCCCCGGTCGCGGATGGCCAATTCAGCACCGTCGGGCCCGGCCACCTCCGGTATCACCGGCTGCAGCGGTCGGGACGGCTCCAGATGGTCAGCCTGACGCAGGATGTCGCGTTCGAGGTCGCGCAGCGCCCGGCCCGGCTCCAGACCAAGCTCGTCGACGAGATGATCCCGGGTGCGGCGCAACACCTCCAGCGCGTCGGTCTGGCGTCCGGTCCGATACAGCGCCGTCGCCAGTACCGCGGCGGCGCCCTCCCGGTCCGGACGCCCACCGACGTGTCGTTCCAGCGAGGCGATGGCGGTGCTGTACCGCCCCAGCTCCACCAGCGCCGCCGCCCGCGCTTCCACGGCAGCCAAACGTAATTCGGTCAGCCGGGCGACCTCCGGTGCCGCCCACAACACATCGCCCGCCCCGGCGAACGGATCTCCCGACCAGTCGGCCAGCGCCTCGTCGAGCAGAAACACGCGCCGCTGTGGATCCGATTCCTCGTACGCTGCAGTGACTTTCGCATCGAACCGCCAGGAATCGACGGCATCCACCGGTAGTCGCAGACAATATCCGGGTGCCGCACTGACCAGGATCCGCGCCGGGGCCCGACGCTGCCGCCCCGGCTCCAGCGCCCGACGCAGATGCGAGACGTAGACCTGCAGGGCCGACAGCGCCTTGGGCGGTGGCTCGCCCTCCCACAGATCGTCGATGAGTCGGTCGACCGACACCGTATGGCCATGTGCGGCAACCAGACGCGCCAGCAGGGCGCGCTGCAGCCGCGCACCCAGATCCACCGGATCGTCACCGATCCACGCCTGTACCGGGCCGAGCACCCTCACCCGTACCGGGTCATCCGCAGTCATGGCCGCGGGCGTTACTTACCGGGGTTCCAGCACCGGGGTGCCGACGAACGGCACCAGCGCTTCGGGAACCCGCACACTGCCGTCGGGTTGCTGATGGTTCTCGAGAATCGCGACCAGCCAGCGGGTCGTGGCCAGCGTGCCGTTGAGCGTGGCCGCGATCTGCGGCTTGCCGTTCTCGTCGCGATAGCGGGTGGACAACCGCCGCGCCTGGAACGTCGTGCAGTTGGAGGTGGAGGTGAGTTCCCGGTAGGTCTGCTGGGTGGGCACCCACGCCTCGCAGTCGTACTTGCGCGCCGCCGAGGAACCGAGATCGCCTGCGGCGACGTCGATCACCCGGTAGGGCACGTCGATCGCCGCCAGCATCTCGCGCTGCCAGCCGAGCAGCTTCTGGTGCTCGGACTCGGCGTCCTCGGGTTTGCAGTAGATGAACCCCTCGACCTTGTCGAACTGATGCACCCGAATGATGCCGCGGGTGTCCTTGCCGTAGCTGCCTGCCTCGCGCCGGAAGCACGACGACCAGCCCGCATACCGCTTCGGACCCGCGGACAGGTCCAGGATCTCGTCGGAGTGGTAGCCCGCCAGCGGCACTTCCGAGGTGCCGACCAGGTACAGGTCATCGGCTTCCAGTCGGTAGATCTCGTCGGCGTGCGTACCGAGGAATCCGGTGCCCGCCATGACTTCCGGGCGCACCAGCACCGGCGGGATCATCAGCGTGAATCCGTTTCGGACGGCCACCTGGGTGGCCAGCTGCAGCAGGCCCAGCTGCAGCAGGGCCCCGGCGCCGGTGAGGAAGTAGAAGCGCGAACCCGACACCTTGGCGCCGCGCTCCATGTCGATCAGCCCGAGCGCCTCGCCCAGCTCGAGGTGGTCCTTGGGGTCCTCGATCGCCGGCGGCGTCCCGACGGTGTCGAGCACCACGAAGTCGTCCTCGCCGCCGGCCGGCACACCGTCGATGATCACGTTGCCGATCGCCATGTGGGCAGCGACGAAGGCACTCTCGGCCTCGGTCTGGGCCGCCTCGGCGGACTTGACCTGTTCGGCCAGGTCCTTCGCCTGTTGCAGCAGCGCCGGACGTTCCTCGGGGGTCGCCTTGCCCACAAGCTTGCTGGCGGACTTCTGGTCGGCACGCAGGTTGTCGGCCGTCGAGATCGCGGCCCGCCGCGCCGTATCGGCCTGCAACAGGGCATCGACGCGCGCCGGGTCCTCTCCGCGGGCCCATTGCGACGCACGGACGGAGTCGGGATTCTCACGCAGCAGCTTGAGGTCGATCACGGGCGCAACCCTACTTTTTGAAGTGCGGCGACGTACATCTGAGGTGGTCGATCAGGTGGTGCCGACCGAGGACGACAGCCGTCGGGCACAACCTCGCAACTTTACAACTGCATCACTTGTCACAGAGCCTGACACGCCTGTCACAATGGAGGGCAATGTTGGAAGCACCCGAGCACCCCGAAGACCCCGAACACGGGGGCCTGCTCGCCGAGCCTCTGCCCGACGAACAACCCGGGCAGGAACGGTGGTGGCAGAGTCTGGCGGCCGCGTCGACGCGGCGCGCGCTGCTGCTGACCGCGCTCGGTGCGCTGCTCATTGCCGGCCTGATCACCGCCTTGCCCCGGAGCGAGGGATCCAGCTCCGCGCCGGGCGCGATCGCCCTCGGTCCCCGCGGCAACGACACCTTCAACCACGTCAAACGTGGCGACTGCCTGAACTGGCCCGGGCGCAACCCCGACGCCGCACGCATCGTGGACTGCAAGGACAACCATCGCTTCGAGGTCGCCCAGGCCGTCGACATGCGCACCTTCCCCGGCAGCGAGTACGGACCGGGCGCGCCGCCGCCGTCGGTGGAGCGCATCAAGCAGATCAGCCAGGAGCAGTGCACGCCCTCGGCCCGCGGCTACCTGGGCCCCAAGTACGACCCGAACGGTAAATACACCATCGGTCTGCTGTGGTCCGGTGAGAAGGCCTGGAAGCAGTCCGGTGAGCGACGCATGCTGTGCGGGCTGCAACTCCTCGGCCCAGGCGACAGCCAGTTGGAGTCGGCGGGCAAGGTGGCCGATGTCGACCAATCGAAGGTCTGGGCCGCGGGCACCTGCCTCGGTATCGACGCCGCCACCAACCAGCCCACCGATGTCCCGGTCGATTGCGCGGCGCCGCACGCCATGGAGGTCACCGGAGCGGTCAACCTCGCCGAGAAGTTCCCCGGCGGGCTGCCGTCGGAAGGCGATCAGGACAACTTCATCAAGGATGCGTGCACTGCGCAGACCGACGCCTACCTGGCCCCCGTCCAGTTGCGCACCACCACACTGGCGCTGAGCTACAGCACGATCTCACTGCCGAGCTGGTCGGCCGGCAGCCGCCAGGTGTCGTGCAGCATCGGTGCCACACTGGGCAACGGCGGCTGGTCGACGTTGGTCGACAGCGCCAAGGGACCGCTGATGATCAACGGTCAGCCCCCGGTCGCACCGCCCGACATCCCGGAGGAGCGGCTGAACATGCCGCCCATCCCGATGCCCGACGTCGACGAGTCCTCGTCGTCTGGTTCGTCCTCGTCCTCGTCGTCGGGATCCGGTTCGTCCGGATCGGGCTCCTCGAGTTCGTCGGGGTCCGGATCCTCCGGTTCCTCGGGGTCCTCCGGGTCCTCCGGGTCCTCGTCGAACGGTCAGCACCTGCCGCAGGCCTCGACCACCGAGGCGCCGGCTCCCGCGCAGTCCAATACCTTCAACCCGCCGCCGCCCGAGCAGGCCCCGGCCCCGGCGCCCGAGCAGGCTCCTGGTCCGGCTCCGGCCCCCGACGGCGCGGCGCCACCGGCCGGGCCGCCGCCGGGTGAGCCGGCCCCCATACCGCCGGCGCCGTAACCGTGCCGGTGCGGATGAGCTCGCAGCGTTTCGACGAGTTGGTATCCGATGCGCTCGACCTGATCCCCCCGCGGTTGGCGGCCGCGCTCGACAACGTCGTGATCCTGGTGGAGGACCGTGATCCCGACGAACCCGAGATCCTGGGCCTCTACCGGGGCATCGCGCTGACCGAGCGGGATTCCTGGTACGCCGGCTCATTGCCGGACACCATCACGATCTACCGCGGGGCCCTGCTGGATTTCTGCAACAGCGACGCCGAGGTGGTCGACGAGGTGGCGATCACCGTGATCCACGAGATCGCGCACCATTTCGGGATTGATGATGAGCGGCTGCACGAGCTTGGCTGGGGATGAGCCGCGCGGCAACCGGGTTTTGTCGGCCCGCAGTGCTATCAACGGGTTATGACCATCCAGTGCCGGGAGTGCGCAGCCGGTCTGGAGCATTGCCACGGCACCGTGATCCACCACGTCCGGTTCCGCACGGAATGCACCGACGACACCTGCACCACTCCGGAAGCCGCGCATACGTTCAGCCTCGATTGTGAGGCCGTGGGCTGCCCGTGTGCGCAGGACGGTGCGCTCTCGATCCAGCGGGCCGGTTAACCCATCGGGTCGGTCTCGGACTCCACCGCGTCGACGACCGGTGTGGCACCGGGCTCCGGGTAGAAGGGCGGTGCCGCCGCCGCCCATTGCACACAGCTCCAGCGCCCGTCGGTAATCGGCGCCAGTACCACCGATTCGGTGTTGGCCAGGTGATGGTCAAGGGCGAAACTGCCGTCGACGCCGCCCAGTACGGCACCCACCAGCCGGATCGCTGCGCCATGGCTCACCAGCACGATGTCGCTGTCGAAGTCGTGGTCGTCCAGGTAGCGGAGCCGCAGGTCGGTGAGCACCGGCACGTATCGGTCCAGTACCGCCTCGGCGCTTTCGCCACCGGGCATCGGCACGTCCAGTTCGCCCCGATGCCAGCGTTCGTAGATCCGGTTGAACTCTGCGACGGCGTCATCGTCGCTGCGGTCTTCGAGTTCACCGACCTGGACTTCGTGGATCCCTTCGAATTCGAATGGGACAAGGCCGGTTTCGACACCGATACCGGCGGCGGTCTGCGCCGCGCGCCGGGCCACCGAGTGCGCAAGGATCGACGGACGCTGGCGAAGTGTTCCGGCGAACCTCCGGGCCTGGTCGTGGCCGAGGTCGGTCAGCTCGGCGCCGGGAGGCAGGGTGTCCAGGCGCCGGGCGACGTTGCCGTGGGACTGCCCGTGCCGGACGAGGACCAGCCGACCGCTCATGAGTCGTCCGTTCCCACGCGCAAGCCCGCCAACCACCGTGAGGCCTCATCGAGGCGGGGCGGTGGTGCACCCGCGCTCGATCCGGTCGGCCAGGAACCTAGATATCGCACATCGGTACAACGTCGATATAGCGCTTTGAGTGCCTCGGCCACCGGATCGTCGTCGATGTGGCCGACACAGTCCAGGAAGAACATGTAGGTGCCCAGCTCGGTTCGGGTGGGCCGGGATTCGATCCGGGTGAGGTCGATGTCGCGGATCGAGAATTCGGTCATCGCCGCGACCAGGGCGCCCGGGGTGTTGTCCAGCCGCAGCACCACCGAGGTGCGATCGGCGCCGGTGGCTGCCGGCGGTGCGCCGGCCGGCCCGGCCAGGACGAAGCGGGTGCGGGCGTTGGCCTCGTCGACCACGTCGGCGGCAAGGATGTCCAAGCCGCAACGCTCGGCGGCCAGTCGCGTGCTCACCCCGGCATCGGCGCGGCCCTCGGCCACCTCGTGGGCGGCGGCGGCATTGGACGTGGCCGGGACGATGTCCGCGTCAGGCAGGTTGGCGGCCAGCCACTGGCGCACCTGCGCTAGTGCGACCGGGAAAGCGGCGACGGTCCGCACGGGCCCGGTGTGTCCGGGCCGGGTCACGATGGTGAAGGCGACATCGAGGGTCAGTTCGGCATAGATCTGTAGTGGCTTCCCGACGGCCAGGCTGTCCAGCGTCGGCAGCACCGATCCCTCGATCGAATTCTCGATCGGCACGCACGCGTAATCGGCCCGGCCGTCGCGCACGGCGGTCAACGCGCCCGGGGTGCTGTCGGTCAGAACCGGGGTGAACCGAGCGTGGCCGTCGCCGGGCGCCGAAGACAGTCCGGGCACCAACTCATGGGCCACCATCTGCAGTAACGCCACTTCGGTAAAGGTTCCCTCGGGCCCGAGGTAGGCGATGCGCGGCACATACCAACACTATCGGGTCGGTGGCGGCGCCATCGGACGTCTTGCCCACCGGATACCTTCCAGTTAAGTTAGGCTTACCTCACTTAATCAGCTCCCCTAGTTTCGAAGGCGGCGAGATGGCCATAACGACACCGACGACAGCCGAGCGGATCCGTAGCGCATGCGCACGAGGCGGCGGCGCCATGGTCGCGGTCGAGGGCATCGAACCCGTCGTGTCCCCCGTTCATCACCTGCTCGACGACGGGTCGTTCGCGATCACCGTCCCCGAGGCGGGGCCGTTGGCCGGCATCGCGGTGACCGCCGGTTCGGCCGGCGTGCAGGCAGTGTTGGAGATGACCGATTACGCCCCGCTCCCACTGCGCGAACCGGTGCGCTCCCTGGTGTGGATCCGGGGCCGCCTGCAGCACGTGCCGAGCGACGAGGTTCCGGCGCTGCTCGACGTGATCGCCTCCGAGAACCCGGATCCGGCTCTACTGCAGGTGAATTCCAGTACCCACGACCAGAACGACGACAACCACACCCTGATGCGCTTGGAGATCGAGTCCGTCGTGGTGGCCGACGCCACCGGCGCCGAGTCGGTCGGCCTCGGGGCTCTACTGCAGGCTCGCCCCGATCCGTTCTGCGCGCTGGAATCCGGTTGGCTGCAGCACATGGAGTCCGCGCACCGCGACGTGGTGGAACGCCTGGCCACCCGGTTGCCGATGACGCTGCGCCAGGGGCGGGTACGGCCGCTGGGACTGGACCGCTACGGCGTGCAGCTGCGCGTGGAGAATGAACACGGCGACCACGACGTACGGTTGCCGTTCCCCAAGCCGGTCGACGACATCACCGGCCTGAGCCAG
The DNA here is from genome assembly GCF_010727325.1 of Mycolicibacterium alvei. Classification (NCBI taxonomy): domain Bacteria; kingdom Bacillati; phylum Actinomycetota; class Actinomycetes; order Mycobacteriales; family Mycobacteriaceae; genus Mycobacterium; species Mycolicibacterium alvei. The sequence goes on along the minus strand of NZ_AP022565.1, from coordinate 3,978,300 downwards.
GCGATCCGGATACTGATGGGCTGCCCGTTCCTCAACGGCCTGCGCGCGCGCAGGATCTGAACCGCACGATCGGCCACGCCGACCGGGCGCCGCTACCGTAGCTTCGGTGAACGGGCCCCACGACCAACTCGAGCCGCAACGCCGGACGCTCAAGATCGAGATCGCCGTCGTGCTCGCGGTGACCTTCGGGCTCAGCGCCTACACCGCGGGGCTGCGGCTCGTCGAGGCGGTGCTGCTCGGTCTGTCCGGACAGACCGTCGCTCTCAACCCGAAACGCTCCCCGTTCGACCTGATCGACCTCGGCTTGCATCTGGCCGTCGTCCTGCAGCTGCTGGCGTGGGGCGCACTGGCCCTGTACCTGTTGTGGCGCAGCGGTTTCGGACCATCCGCGATCGGGCTGTCCCGCCCGCAGTGGCGCACCGACGGTGTGGGCGGGCTCGGCCTGGCCCTGCTCATCGGCCTGCCCGGGCTGGGGTTCTACCTGCTGGCCCGGGTGCTCGGCCTGAGCGCCGACGTGGAACCGGCCGAGCTGTACGACACCTGGTGGCGCATCCCGATGCTGCTCGGCGTGGCGTTCGCCAACGGATGGGCCGAGGAGATCATCGTGGTGGGGTTCCTGCTGACCCGGCTGCGTCAACTCGACGTCAGTCCCGGACGGGCCCTGGTCATCTCCAGTCTGCTGCGCGGCGCCTATCACCTGTACCAGGGCTACAGCGCGGGTCTGGGCAATGTGGTGATGGGCCTGGTGTTCGGCTACGCATGGCAGCGCACCGGGCGGTTGTGGCCGCTGATCATCGCCCACACCCTGATCGACGCGGTGGCGTTCGTCGGCTACGCGCTGGTGGCAGATCATCTCGGTTGGCTGCGATAACGCCTCCGGCACGTACATTTCTGCTGTGGACGACATCACCGGTTCCGGCGGATCGCGCGACCCGCGCTCGCGGCGTCCGGGACCGCGCCGCCGTGACGCCGAGCCGTCGCAGGTGATCCGACGCGACCCGAACTACCGTCCGGCCTGGCCGCCGAATCCGCCCACGCCGCCACGACAACCCCCGAGACAACCCCCGCCACCCAGGCAGCCGCCGCCCAGATCCGCCCCACCGCCACCGCCACCTGCACCGCGTTCCCGCCGGGTGTCGCACCCGCCCAGGCCCGCCGCGACCCGTCCGTCGGCACCTGCACCCGCGCCGGTGCGCATGCCGCGCCGACGACGCCACTGGGGACGTCTGGTGTTGGTGGTGCTGCTGGTAGGTGTCCTGGCCCTGATCGGCGGCGGTGCGTGGGTCGACTCGTCGCTGCACCGGATTCCGGCGCTGGCCGACTATCCCGAGCGGCCCGGGGTGGCACACGGCACCACCTGGCTGCTGGTCGGATCGGACAGTCGCCAGCATCTCAGCCCGGAGCAGCAGGCCGAGCTGGCCACCGGCGGGGACATCGGCACCGGCCGCACCGACACGATCCTGTTGGTGCACATCCCCGGGATCGGCTCAGGCGCACCGGCCACCATGGTCTCCATCCCCCGGGATTCCTACCTGCCGATTCCGGGCTACGGCGAGGACAAGGTCAACGCCGCGTTCTCACTGGGCGGGGCGCCGTTGCTGGCGCAGACCGTCGAGCTGGCCACCGGCCTGCGACTCGACCACTACGCCGAGATCGGTTTCGACGGTTTCGCCGCGCTCGTCGACGCCGTCGGCGGGGTGACGATGTGCCCGGCCGAGCCGATCAGCGACCCGTTGGCCGGGATCGACCTGCCGGCCGGTTGCCAGGAGTTCGACGGCCGCAACGCGCTCGGATACGTCCGCAGCCGCGCCACGCCACGTGCCGATCTGGACCGGATGATCAACCAACGGGCGTTCATGTCCGCACTGCTGCACCGGGCCACCAGCCCGGCGGTGCTCCTCAACCCGCTGCGGTGGCAGCCGATGGCCCGCGCGGCCACCAACTCGGTGGCCGTCGACCAGGACGCCCACGTCTGGGACCTGGGTCGACTGGCCTGGGCGATGCACGGCGACATGGTGACCACGACGGTGCCGATCGGCGAGTTCACCGGAAGCGATTCGGGTGCGGTGGTGGTGTGGGACAGCGACGCGGCCAGCCGGTTGTTCAGCGCCCTGGCCAACGACACAGCCGTTCCGGACGATGTCATCGAACAGCCCGAACCTTGAACTCAGGCGACGCTAAACAAAGCAATAGCAAATTACGGATGGCAAATGTAATGCCCGCCACACGACTAAGGTAAAGCTGGCCTCAATGAGGTCTACCTTCGATGACAATGCACTCTGACCTGCTATATCCTCGCGATCATGACCATGACCGGTGAGCACGACACCAAATTCCATGCACTCGTTCAGGATCAGATTCGCAGCGAGTTCACCGCGTCACAGCAATACGTCGCCATTGCGGTTTATTTCGACGGTGCCGATCTCCCGCAACTCGCCAAGCACTTCTATGCGCAGGCGGTCGAAGAGCGCAACCACGCCATGATGCTGGTCCAGTACCTGCTCGATCGGGATATCGACGCCGAGATCCCGGGGGTCGACGCGGTGTGCAACCGTTTCGAAGCGCCCCGTGACGCACTGGCGCTGGCTCTGAACCAGGAACGCACCGTGACCGAACAGATCAGCCGGCTCGCCAGCGTCGCCCGCGAGGAGGGCGACTACCTCGGCGAGCAGTTCATGCAGTGGTTCCTCAAGGAGCAGATCGAAGAGGTCGCGTCGATGGCGACGCTGGTGCGCATCGCCGACCGCGCCGGTACCAACCTGTTTCACATCGAGGACTTCGTGGCGCGGGAACTGGCCGGTAGCGCCGGCGTCGACGCCGCGGCACCGAAGGCCGCGGGCGGCAACCTCTAGCCCTCAGTCCCGGCCCGCACCGGTCAGGCCGTTCTGCAGCCAACTCTTGGTGCGGCCGGGATGATTCGTGGCCACCCACCCCACGCCGATGTCGCGGCAGAACTGGACGTCCTCGTAGTGGTCCACCGTCCAGCAGTACAGGGCGCGTCCCTGCGCGGCGGCTCGGTCCACCAACTCTGGGTGCTCACGCAGGGTTGCAATGGACGGACCGACCGCGGTGGCCCCGACCGTCGTGGCGGCACTGCCGCCCAGGTAACGCGACGTCTCCCCGAGCAGCACCGTCGGAAGCATCGGGGCGGCCCGCCGAATCCGCCACACGGCTGCCGCCGAAAAGGACATCACCACCGCGCGTGACAGATCGGCCGAGGCCGGGGCCGCGATTCCGTACCGGTGCAGCAGTGCCAGCACCTTGTTCTCCACCAGCGCGCCGTAGCGCACGGGATGTTTGGTCTCGATGAACAACTTGACCGGCCGGTTCCAATCCAGCACCAGCGAGACGAGATCGTCGAGCGTCAGCAGCCCGGTGTCGCCGACGGCGCCCTCGACATCTGGGGCGGCTTCGTCTGCGTCGTCATCGTCGGAGCGTCCACCGGCATGCCACGACCCATAGTCCAGCCTGCGCAACTCGGCCAGCGTCATCTCACTGACGAGACCGCTGCCCGTCGAGGTCCGGTCCACCCGGCGATCGTGCACGCACACCAGGTGTCCGTCGCGGGTCAGCCGCACATCGCATTCCACGCCGTCGGCACCCTCACGGAGCGCCAGGTCGTATGCGGCGAGCGTGTGTTCGGGCTTCGCGGCGGATGCTCCCCGGTGGGCCACCACGAACGGATGCCCCGGCCCCGGTGTCGCCTGCGCAGCAGCGCCGCCGTCGCCCGTTTCCATACGGCCTATGCTGCCGGGTTCTGCCCTTGGGGCTCAACCGGAACGGCGGATTCAGCGGAATCCTCACGATTCTGCGACGTATCGGCCGCGTCGGTTCCGGTTGGACCGGACTGCTCGGGCTCGATCACCACCCAGCGCCGGACACTGCGCTCAGCCGTCGCACCGCTGCCCTCGAACCCGACGAACACCTTGGCGGTCAACAGGAATGCCGCCAGCGCCAGCAGGTATCCGACGATCACGGTCACGGTGTTGTTCGCGATGTTCTGCGGGGCGCCGTTGAAGAACGTCACGTACACGGTGCTCACCATCGACGCGAACGCGACCACTGCGCTGAACACCCAGACGATCCACCACACCACGATCTGGCGACGCAGGTGCGAGAGGCGCCCTTCCAGAGCGGCCAGTTCCCACACGAACACCGGCGCCATCACGACGTTCACCCCGGGCAGCAGGCAGCACAGCCACAGTGTCCTGGTGCTGCGCGGATCCACCTCGCCGTGGACGGCGTAACCGGCGGCCCGCCGCGTGATGAGCCACCGAACCAACGTCACCACCGCGACGACTACGACGCCCATCGCCACCACGCTGGCCAGCAGCCCGATAACCACACCACCGGTCGCGATCAGCGGATGCAGCAGCACGCTGCGGTTTATCAGCAGCAGCACATAACGAATCACGTGGGCGAAGGCGGCGATTCCCAGCACCACCATGGCCACGACGAGCATGGCGCGCACGTTGCCGACATCGGTCTCGCGGTCGGTTTTCTGAGGCTGCTCCTCGAGATCGAACTGCTGGTGCAGCCCCCAACTCGGAATCGAGCGGTAGTGCGGGGTCGGGCCGAGCGGATGTCGCTGCCGGCGCTGGTGTGGCGGAGGGCCGGGGCGCAGGGCGACCCAGCGATAGCCGGGGGCGCGATGCGGTGGAGTGCGCTGCGCCGCCGCCGAACCCGGCGCCGAAGGCCGGGCAGTGGGTCCCCACTGGGGCTGAGACACCGCGGGTACTGCGGGCGCCAACAAAGAACCGCCGCACCGGGGACACCACGACCGCTGCCGGTCGCGCACATTCCAGCGCGTCTCGCACTGCGAACACACCTGGATCATCCGACCAGCCTAGTCACGATCTCCGGACAGGTACCCGCGCTCAGACGGTTCCCGGGCCGCCGGTGTCGGTGATGACCGGGCGCCCGGCTCCGGCCCAGGCCAACATTCCGCCTTCGACATTGGTCGGGGTGTATCCATTACGGGCCAGATAGTTCGCCACCCGCAGGGAACGCCCACCCGAGTGGCAGATCACGTACAGCTCGGCGTCGGGGTCGATCTCGGCGATTCGCGTCGGCACATCACCCATCGGGATGTGCTGGGCTCCTTCGGCATGACCGCGTTGCCATTCGTCGTCCTCGCGGACGTCGAGCAGCACGACAGCCCCATCGAACGCGGCGGGTACCGCGGCGATATCTGCCTGCCCGACTTCCACATCGTCCATGCGATCAATGCTCGCATGCTGACTCAGCAACGCAAAGCTATCCACAGTTTCCACAGGTTCATCCACAGGCCCGGCACCTGCGGAAAAGCCTCCGAGATGCACGTTACTGTGCGGTAGCTGTCCATCACTGTGGATAAACCTGGGGCTTTCACGGCAGCGATCAACAGCTGCCACCTACGCGGAGCGAAATTAAGCACTCGGCTAAACCGCGGCCACCGGGACCGATCGGACCGGTTGGGATCAGCCCGATTCCGAGCGCTGCGCGGGCCGGCCCCAATTTTCCCCCGGCCATTACACGGGCTATGATCGGCGTCACACCAGCTGTTGTGACAGATCTCACTGCGGGGAACATTGATCGTGCAGGTCAGGAGGGTTTGATGGCGTCACATCCGATCGGATCGGGATCAGCCTTTCCGCAGCCCGAATGGCAGTCATCGGGATATCTGCACACCCGCAATCAGTCGATGTCCTTCCTTCGCGCCGGCGTGATCGCCCTGCTGCTACTCGGCGTCCTGGCCGTGATCGTCTTGTTCTGACCAACGCCCGATCGGGTATACGTGAGGTCGGCGCGCGCGTCCTTGCGGTGCGCCTTGCGATGGAGCAATGTTGGCAGCGATCTTGAGCGTCGAACTACACGATCCGAAGATCACGCTTTGCTCCAACGATCGATAATGAGGAAGGAATCTCGTGGCTGAATACACCTTGCCGGACCTGGATTACGACTACGGAGCGCTGGAGCCCCACATCTCCGGGCAGATCAACGAACTCCACCACAGCAAGCACCACGCGGCGTACGTCAAGGGTGTCAACGACGCCGTCGGCAAGCTCGACGAGGCGCGGGCCAACGGTGACCACGCGGCGATCTTCCTCAACGAGAAGAACCTGGCCTTCCACCTCGGCGGCCACGTGAACCACTCGATCTGGTGGAAGAACCTGTCCCCCAACGGCGGCGACAAGCCGACCGGCGACCTCGCAGCGGCGATCGATGACCAGTTCGGCTCGTTCGACAAGTTCCGGGCGCAGTTCACCGCCGCAGCCAACGGGCTGCAGGGTTCAGGTTGGGCCGTGCTCGGCTACGACAGCCTCGGCGACCGGTTGCTGACCTTCCAGCTCTACGACCAGCAGGCCAACGTGCCGCTGGGCATCATCCCGCTGCTGCAGGTCGACATGTGGGAGCACGCCTTCTACCTGCAGTACAAGAACGTCAAGGCCGACTATGTCAAGGCGTTCTGGAATGTCGTGAATTGGGAGGACGTGCAGAACCGCTACGCGGCGGCCACCTCCAAGACCAACGGCCTGATCTTCGGCTAGCTCTGGTCTCGATCCGAGTTCGAGGGCTGGATCGGTTTCTGATCTCTCATCAAGGGGCGTCGCGCACACTGCGTGACGCCCCGCCCTCGTTTCTTGGCCGACTCGTTATCGGGTCGGAGCCCCGTGTCGCCTTGCACCTCCCCCGCTGCTGCCGCATTCTGAACTGATCGACCCACAGACGTGTCGGAGTTGCCGGCCAGCCGGCGAGCCAACATCGATGTCCCGGAGGCGATATGGATACGACGGGGTCCGGCCGGGCCATAGAGATCGCCCCCTTCCATTCCGGCGGTGCACTCAAAGGGTTCGTGGTGCTCGGCCGATGGCCCGACTCCACCAAAGAATGGGCGCAGCTGCTCATGGTCACCGTCAGAGTCGCCTCGTTACCTGGATTGCTCTCCACCACAACCATTTTCGGTGTCCGCGAGGAATTGCCCGAGACGCCCCGCCCCGGCACGGTCGGCATCGTCATCGCAGAGGGACCGGTGGTCGGCGAGTCTGCGGTTCCGCCCGGGTATTTCGCCGACCATCAACCCCCGGCACTACTGATGCTGCATCCGCCCTCGGAGACAACTCCGTCACTTCCCGAATGCACCGGCGCCGCTTCGGGCTGCGTGTTGCTGCCCGGACTTCCACATCTCGGATTGGAACACCGCGCGGCCTGGGTGGAAGCCGAATCCGACGGCACCGTCACGTCGATGGTCAGCAGGGTGGGCGTCGACCCGATCAGTCATCCCGACACCGCGATCCTGGCGATGCTGTTGGCGGCGTGAGCGCACCAGCAGCGGCCGCCCTCTCCGGCACGGAGAATACGGCTACCGGAAAAGGGGAAGAAACCTAGCGCACCGGGCGGACAACGGTTAGTGTGCTCTTGATCAGCGGAGGGCGGAAGCCCGCAATCGTCGCGTCGACACGCTGGCTTTGAGCCCGGCCGACAGCCTGCGATGCGGTGGGCGACACCTTCGACCGTATGTAAGTAAGCCGCGCAAGCGGCAGGTATCGCGGTGTGTCGAAAGGTCGCCATGTCCGCAGACGCAGACATCAGCGTCTCAGCAGGATCGCCGAGATCGGCGACCCGATGTGGGCTCCAGATTGCCGTGACAGCCCGCCGCAACCGTCGCCGTCGCTGCATTTGTACCGGCGATTGTCCGGCGGCTCCGAAAGACTCCACCCGTTTCCACCCCGTAGTCGCCGTCCGGAATCGGAGTCAGATCCCACCCAGGCCCGTCTGGCTATCGCGGTCGAGGGGGTCGACGGGCATTCCCCCGCCCCACCTGTAACGTGTTCCAACGTACTCCGACGACGGCGTCGCGCGCCATCCTGCGCGACCCGGATTCCGCACCCTAGCAAATGCCTGATTCTGCTAGTCACGGCACCGTCTCAGTTGCCGGTCAAGACGTTACTCACAATCGAGCGCACCTGTGCCCGCAGCTCATCGCCTCCAATACAACGCAGGCGTCACCTTTTGCATTGTCGGACGGCACAATCCCGCCACCCCCCTACGGCGAAGGCTGCTGCATCCGCAGCCGGAGCGCTCTAAACGCAAAGCCCGTTTAACTTTTGTGGCGTTTGCACTTGGTTGTCGTCACAACACTCGCTACGATAGTCAGCAAATACGCCGCCTATTCGTACCGCTCAAGATCATGTGGAGGTCAAATCCATGAGCAAGACGTTCGCCGCCCGCCTAAACCGCCTGTTCGATACGGTTTATCCACCCGGCCGGGGACCCCACACCTCTGCCGAGGTGATCGCAGCGCTGAAGTCCGAGGGCGTCACCATGTCGGCCCCGTACCTGTCCCAGCTCCGTTCGGGCAACCGGACCAATCCGTCAGCGGCAACCATGACCGCACTTGCCAACTTCTTCCGGATCAAGCCGGCGTACTTCACCGACGATGAGTACTACGAGAAGCTCGACAAGGAACTGACCTGGCTCGATAGTGCCCCTTGGGGTGGTGGACTTCGGATCGGCGTGGGTTCACGCGTGGTGATCAACGAGTCGTGGTGAATGCTAGGCGATTTGGCGTTGTTCGGGAACCGGTTCGGTCTCTGTTTGGGCGGCGGCGTGTTTGGCGGCGATGACTTTGCGCAGTTCAGCCATGGAGACCTCGGATAGGTAGCGGCGGGTGACTTGCCATTCGTCGTGGGCTTCGATGACCACGGCGGTGGCCAACCGCAGGAATGCTGCGGGGTTGGGGAAGATTTCCACGACATCGGCGCGGCGTTTGATCTCCTTGTTGAGGCGTTCGATGGGGTTGTTCGACCAGATCTTTGCCAGTGTCCGCGTGGGAACGCCGTGAACGCCAGCACGTCAGTTTTCGCTTCGTCCATCATTGTGGCCACTTTCGGGAAGCTCGACGACAGCGTGTCGGCGACCTGGTCCCATTGGGCGGCGACGTCGGCGGGTCGGTGTGGGCGAAGATGGTCTTGACCGCCGCGGTCACCGCCGGGCGTGTTTGGCGGCCACCGCGCCGTGCAGGTTGCGCATGAAATGGACCCGGCACCGCTGCCAGGAGGATCCGGCGAACTGCTGGGCGACGGCGGCCTTGAGCCCGGCGTGGGCATCGGAGATCACCAGGTGCACCCCGGCCAACCCGCGGGCCTTGAGGGAAGCCAGGAACTCCCGCCAGAACTCGAAGGACTCGCTGTCACCAACGGCGGTGCCCAGCACCTCGCGGGTGCCGTCGATGGACACCCCGGTGGCCACCACCAAAGCGTGGGATACCACATGAGCCCCGATACGGACCTTGCAGAACGTCGCGTCGCAGAAGACGTACGGGAACTGGGTGTGGGTCAGGTTGCGGGTGCGAAAGGCCTCGATCTCCTTGTCAGGCCGGCGCAGATGCGTGAGACCTCCGACTTCGAGACCCCGAACCGACACCGAGCGCTGCGACGAGGTCATCGACGTTGCGGGTCGACACCCCGTGCACGTAGGCCTCCATGATCACCGCGTGCAAGGCCTTGTCGATACGGCGTCGCCGCTCGAGCAGCGACGGGAAGAACGATCCGGCCCGCAGTTTGGGGATCTGGACTTCGATATCCCCGGCGGTGGTCGACACCGTCTTGGGACGGTGCCCGTTGCGATGCGTACTGCGATCGCCGCTGCGTTCGTAGCGGCCGGCGCCGATCGCCTCGGTGGCCTCGGCCTCGATCAACGCCTGCAGCCCGGCGCGGATCAGCTCGGCGAACACCGCCCCGGCATCAGCGGACTTGAGCGCATCGAGCTGGGCGAGCAAGGCAGAATGGTCCTGGGTCATCGCGTGGTGCGTCCTTTGCTTGAGTCACTTTGGTCGGTAACTCAATGACCACTACGCGATGCCCCACCCCAAAGCCCTCAACGACACACCGAACAGAGTCCGGCCGGGTCAGCCTCAGGCCCGAAACCCCACCACCCCAGGGGACTTACCCCCTGGCTCGCCAGCATGCGCGACGAGGGAATCCGCCGGATCGCCGCCCGCACCGTCGGACTGTCCAACGAAGCTCAGCAGGATCTGGTGCAGAAGGTCGATGAACTGCGCCGCCGGGAACACCTCGACGGATAAGTCGTCGGTTTCGGCCGGCACCTTCGCGCGCTGAAGCCCACTCGCGCGGGCTTCAGTTGCGCGTCGCCGCGCGGTCCAATTCCCGGTACTGCTCGGCAATCGCCAGAATCCATTCCCGGTCGGAATACGACTCGGGTTGACTCAACCAGGCCAACCCCGGGAACGCCGAATTCTTGTCACCCTCGCGGGTGTCGTAGATCCACTCAGCGACCGCCTGGGCCTGGTCCCGGGGTGGTACCTGAGGTCGCTCGGTATCCCCCGATTGTGTTGTGTCGCTTGATCCTCCGGATCTGTGACGCGCATCGGCAGCCGTGGCCTCCAGATACAGTGCATCGGAAATCAGCGACATCCGTTCGGCGACGCGGAACACCAATGGTCCGCGCGGACGCACACCGATCCCCACGTCGGGTTGACGCTGGGCCAATTCGCCCAGAAGCGGTTTGATGGTCCGCAGCTCGTGGTGCGCACCGAACCAGTCTTCGACACTCGGCAGCAGCGATCCGGCGGCAACGACCACCATCGCGCAACCGAGGAGGGTGGCCGCGGCGCCGACGCCGGCGGGTTCGGTCTGTCCCGCTGCCCGGAGCAGGACGAAGCCGGTGGCAGCCACGATCAGCACCATGCCGGTGGTGAACAGGAACAGCGCCCGCCCCCGCCGACTGCGGTTCGAATAGCGCAGGCCGGCCCAGACCACCAAGGTGAGCGCCAGAAACACGTAGAGCAGTGGGAGCAGCCACGAGCCACCGTGCGGTCCCAGACCCCGCCTCAGATACTCAGCGGGCGCCATCTCCGGTTGCCGCCCGGCGCGGAAGAAGATCACCAGGCTGACGACGATGACGACACCCGCGATGCCGTATTGGATCAGCGCGATACGCCGGGTGAGGGCGGCCGAATGGCCCGAGGACGCGGTCGTGATCATGACGCAACTGCCTGCCGCACAGGCGATCAGCGCCACCTGGCTCAGGCCGGCCGCGATGTTGGGCCAGTGCACCACCGTGTCGATCAACAGGGCGAGCGGTTGCCAGTTCAGCGCGGCCACCACGCCGAGGCTGCCCAATGACAGGATCATCGCGGAGCTCACCAGGGATTGTTTGTTGACCAGAGCCCAACCGATACGCACGCCGGTAGCCAGGCCGAGCAGGCCGGCGATCACCCAGACGATCAACCAAATGCCTCTCCGAGGCGAACCTGGACGATCGACGACCGGTCGGAGGGCAGCCGGCCGAGGCGGTACAGCAGCAGCGCGGCGAAGTCCTCGGCTTCCTGCTCGATGTCCTCACCGTTGGGTCCCATGCAACCGGTGCGCTGATTGAGCATGTAGCTGATCAGGTCGGAGGTCGCCACCTCGGCTGTTGCCGCGGCCGCGTCGACGATCGATATGCCCTCGTGGCCAAGGACCAGATGACCGAGCTCGTGGGCCAGCGTGCGATCCCAGGCCGGTAACCCCTGCTGGATGAGGAACACGTCGCGGTCGGTGTATTGGCGCCACTGGCCGCAGACACCTGTCGGAAGCTCGGCCATGCTCAACTCGATCGGCCTGCCGCGGTCCTCGGCCACCGCGTCGACCAGGCAGGTCAACGTGATTTCACCCCTTCGCGGAGCGAGGTCGAGCACCTCGTTGACAGCACGCGTGACGCTTCGACTGGCGGACATGTCCCCCCTTCACCCTTTCCTAGCCACGCTGGACAACTCCAGCCATCTGGATTCTCCCAGGCCACCCCTAACGCATGAACCTGGTGGCGTCGATTGGGACCGTACGGCCGGCTTTCGCCTGCCGGAAACCGACGAGCCCACCCAGGCCGGTCAGGGCCATCATCCCGGTGACGCCGGGCAGCGTCACGGCCACGAGCTCCTTTATGCTCGCCACACGCAGGTAGTCCGCGTATCCGGCCCTGAAGTCCACCGACGTCGACGCGTCCAAGCCGACAGCGGCCGGAGGCCGCGACTCGGTGCGCATCTTGGTATTGGGTTGCACGTCAGGTCCCGACCGTGGCCCGTACTGCGGCCCGTGGTCGTCAGAGCCTGGAGCGCTCAATGGCACCGCGACCGGCGGCACGATCACCGGCAGGGCGACGACCGGAAGTGCGATCGGCGGCACCCCGGCCGCTGCGGCCAGGCCCGGTGGAGGTGGTACGGCCTCGTCGGGCAACTGCATGTCCGGTGGGCGCGGGGAGTTGAACATGCCCCGGGCTCCGCCTCCCCCGCCACCACCGCCGGCAGCGTCGCCGACGAAGGGCCCGATGGTCTCGGACGTTCCAGAGGTCGTCTCGGTGGTGGTCTCGGTCGTCTCGGTCGGCTTGGTCGTCTCGGTCGGCTTCGTGGTCTCGGTCGGCTTCGTGGTCTCGGTCGGCTTCGTGGTCTCGGTCGGCTTGGTCGTCTCTGTGGGCTTGGTCGTCTCAGTCGGCTTCGTCGGCCTGGTCGTTTCGGACCTGGTCGGCGACGGCGTCTGAGAGCCCGACGGTTGCCCGGTGTGGGTCGGTTCTCCGGTTCCAGAAGGTTTGCCGGTTGTCTTGGTCGGCTGGCCCGTGGTCTTGGTCGGCTTGGTGGTCGGACGGTCGGTGGTCTTACGGGACGTCCGCGTGCCCGTCGAGCCGCTGCCGTCCCCATTTTCGCCTTGGTCGTCGCCATCCTGGGAATGGCCTTGACCGTGGTCCTTGCCGTCGCGCCCATCGTGGCCGCTGCCGACACTGCTCGACGATCCCTGACCGGTGTCAGGCCGACCCCGATCGGGGTCGGCAAATGCCAATGCCCCTCCGACACCGGCGATGATCAGGCCCGTTAACACCAAACCGGTCGAGGCGGCGACGCGCAACCGCGAACGCACGTTTTCACCACCCTTTCGCGCACCGCCCAACAGCTCCAACTGATGAATCTAATTCTTACACAACCGGTCAGTTCAAATTTGCTAGCTGGCCCGATTGCCCGTGCTCATCGCGGGGAGCCGCAGCGGAGCAAATCCGCCGGACGATACTGTGGGTCTGCAGCAGTTCTGCGGTGACCACGAACACACGACGAATTGACCGGGAGGCAACCGGAATGGGCCTGTTCACGCGACGAAAAAGCCGCGCCACCCGCCGCGCCGAAGCTCGCGCCATCAAGGCCAAGGCCAAGCTGGAAGCCCGGCTCACCGCAAAGAACGATGCCCGTCGCATCAAGGCTGATCAAAAATCAGCGCAGCGGGCCCTCAAAGCTCAGGTCAAAGCGCAGCGGGACACCGACCGCAACACCCTCAAAGTGGCCGAAACCGAGTTGAAGGCAGCCCGAGAGGGGCGTCTGCTCGCCCCCGCTCGGATCCGCCGCCTGCTCACCGTCACACGTTTGCTGGCGCCAGTGCTCGTGCCGTTGATCTACCGTGCCGCCACGGCCGCCCGGGGCGCGCTGGACGAGCGTCGTGCCGATCGTCTCGGCGTCCCGCTGGCCCAGCTGGGTCAGTTCTCCGGGCACGGCGCTGAGCTGTCCGCACGGATTTCCGGGGCCGAGCAGACGCTGCGACAGGTGGCCGAGAAGAAGCCCAAGGACGCTGAGACCAAGCAGTTCGTCTCGGCGATCAGCGAGCGGCTCACCGATCTGGCCGCAGCAGTGACTGCCGCCGAGAACATGCCGACCCCACGTCGCCGAGGTGCCCACGCGGCGATCGCCGCCCAACTCGACGGCATCGATGCCGATCTGATGGCTCGGCTCGGGTTGGTCTAGCTCAGTTCCATGACCGTCGACCGTATCGACTCCGCAGCCTCGCTGCGTGGTACGGCCGTCGGCTCACTCACGGCCGCATTGGCCATCGCCGCTCACGGCGTCGCCGGCGGTGCAGTGCCGGGCGGGGCCGTCGCCGTCCAACTCGTGGTCCTTGCGGCGACGTTGGGAACGGTGGCTGCAACCCTGACCGGCGCACACCGCGTGCCGGTGTTGTGGGGCCTGCTGAGCACCGGCCAGCTGCTGGCGCACGGGGTGTTGTCCACGGCCGGTCACGCGCACGGCGCGCCCGGTCTGGCGATGTTCGGCGCGCATGTGGCGGCGGTATCGCTCGGCGCGGGTCTGATCGCATGCGGCACCCGCCTCTCGGCAGCGGTCTCCCGGGTAGTGCGGGTAATGGCCAGGGTGTGCCGGGTCGCGCCGGGATCGACGGCCTGCGTCACGGCACGCAGCGCTGATCAGCCGTTGCACTCAGCCCTTCTCCTGGCCGTTTCGGTGTCTCATCGAGGACCGCCGGTCCGCGTCGCAGCCTGACCATCCGACCCGACCAACTCCAGAAAGACACTCCCGAATGCAACCCTTCAACGGGGCGTCGTCGCGCGCCCTCTTCGCGACCGCCGCGGTAGCCGCCACCGGTCTGCTCACCGCCGCGCCGGCCTGGGCCCATGTCCACGTCGACGCCGATAATCCGACTCCGGGGACCACCTCGGTACTCACCTTCCGGGTGCCTGGCGAGTCCGAAACCGGCGCGCTGACAACACAGTTGACGGTCGACCTGCCCGACGTGGCCTCGGCCCGCGCCGAGCTGATGCCCGGCTGGACCGCCAAGCTGGACCGCGACACCTCGGCGGGCACAGTCCGGTCGGTGACGTGGACCGCGGCACCCGGGGTCGGCATCTCGCCCGAACAGTTCGCCCTGTTCCGGGTGTCGGTCAAGCTTCCCGACGCCGCGACGGTGAGCTTTCCGGTCACCCAGACCGACTCCGACGGTTCAGTGGTCCGCTGGGATCAGCCGCCTCTGCCCGACGGCAGCGAGCCTGAGCATCCGGCTCCGCAGGTGACGCTGACCGGCGCGCCTCCCGCAGCGGGCGCCACCGAGCACGGCACCGACGTGCCCCCTGCGCCCACCGCTGCGCCCACCGCGGCCGCCGCGGAGTCCGCGGCCGGCGCGGATAACTCGGCCCGGTGGCTGGCCGGCGGGGCGCTGGTCCTGGCAGCCGTCGCTGTGGTCGTAAGCCTGCTGAACCGGCGCCGATCATGAGTCGGCTGTTGGCTGCCACGCTGACCGGGCTGATCCTGGCCGCCTCCGCCTTGCTCGGGGCGCCTGCGGCGTCCGCGCATGCGGCCCGGGTCGCCGCCGATCCGGCCGAACATTCCGAGTTGACCAGCTCCCCGCCGCGGGTGAGCGCCACGTTCAACGAGGCAATGCAGCCCGCCTTCGCCAACATGACGGTGGTCGGGCCGGATAACAACCTGTGGTCCGAGGGCGATCCTTCGGTGGCCGGCGCAGTGCTCAGCGTCGGGGTCCGTCCGCTGGGCCCGGCCGGCACATACACGGTCAACTACCGGGCGACCTCGGCCGACGGGCACGTGGTGTCGGGATCGTGGTCGTTCAACCTGACGGTCGCCGGCCCCGGCACACCGGGAGCAGCCGTGTCGGAGCCGGCGCGGTCCGACGGCGGCATCATGGTGTGGCCGTTCGTGGTGGTCGCCGTGGTGCTCATCGGCGGCGGAGCCTGGTGGGCGGTCCGGCGTCAACGGTGATCGGAGCACTGGTCCGGGCACTGGCCGACTGCGCCGCCATCGTCACCCTCGGGCTGGCCGCCGTGCCACTGCTCGAATCAGACCGCTACCGCGCCGAGTTGCGCCGCCGGGCCGCCGGGCCGCTCGGATTGGTCGCGACGATCTGGCTGCTCACCGAGGTCGTGCGACTGACGGCGGAGGCGGCGCAGACCGCGGGTGTCGGGTTCTGGCAGGTCGGCATCCACACCCTGACTGACTTCGCTCTCCTTACCACCGCGGGTCGTTCGGGGCTGGTCGGTATCGCGGCCGCGCTGATCGTGGTCAGCGTGGCAATCCTGGCCCCACGGGGCGCGACCACCACCGTTGCGTCGGTCGGTCTCGCCGCGGTCGGTATGGCGGCCAGGACGCTGGCCGGTCATCTCTCGGAGAGCCCGGTCGGGGGCATGGCCGTGGCGGTGCACGCACTGGCCGCCGCAGTGTGGTGCGGCGTGCTGGCCGCGCTGGTGCTCACGGTGACGCACCGCGGTCATTGGGCCAGGGTATTGCCCCGGTTCTCGCAGTTGTCACTGTCGTGCGTGGGGGTGCTGTTGGTCGCCGGCGTGGCCGGAGCGGCGATCAAGTTGGACTCGGCGGCCGATCTGTGGGCGACCGGCTACGGCCGGGTATTGACGGCCAAGGTCGTCGTGACCGCGGCCCTGTTGGTGTTGGCCTGGCACAACCGGGCACAGTGGCTGCCCGCGGCGCGGGCGCACCGCAGTAGCGCCGCGCTGTCGCAGAACCGGTCGTTGGCAGAGTTGGGGATCATGGCCGTGGCGGTCACCCTGGCCGCGACTTTGGCCGTCACGGGTTGACCTCCGCGGCGCCTGGCATGATGGGAAACACTGCCGGCCCCCGACCAGCGCGCTGGCGTGGAACACCAGATACTGCAAAGGAGCAGCTTGATGGCAGAGCAGCAGGACCAACCCGCCGACAAGCCCGAACTCGCAGCTCAGCCGGCTGCGGCCGACGTGTCAGCGGCCGGCGCGGATCCTGCTCCGCCCAAGCCCGGCCCTCCGCCGGCCAAGAAAACTCCTGCGAAGAAGGCACCCGCCAAGAAGGCAGCGGCGAAGAAGGCTCCCGCTAAGGCCACCAAGAAGGCCCCGGCCAAGAAAGCTCCGGCCAAGAAAGCCCCACCCGCCCCGCCTGCCGCCGCGCAGACCACCGAGTCGGCACCTGCTCCTGTCATCCCGTTGCCGGACGTCGCCAAGGCAGCCAAAGAGACTGCCGCGCAAGCCAAGTCGACCGTCACATCGGCCGCAAACCCGGTGTCGGGTCCGGTGCCGACCCCGCTGGCCGACAGCCCATCGTCCAAACTGCCACTGGTGGTGGCGGTGTCCGTCGGCGTCTTGGCCCTGATTCTGGTTTTGCTCAGCCGCCGAAATTCCGAGGACAGCTGAGGCTGCGATAATCGCCGGGTGAGTATCGAACCGCGCGCCACCGCTGATCTGGTCGACGAGATCTACCCGGACGTCCGTAGCTGTGATCTGCAGTTGCAGAACTACGGCGGCAAGACCATGTTCGCCGGGCCGATCACCACGGTGCGCTGCTTCCAGGACAACGCGCTGCTCAAGTCGATCCTGTCCACCCCGGGTAACGGCGGGGTGCTGGTGGTCGACGGCAGCGGCTCGCTGCACACCGCGCTGGTCGGTGACATCATCGCCGGGTTGGCCGCCGACAACGGCTGGTCCGGAGTGATCGTGCACGGTGCGGTACGCGATGCCGCCGCGCTGCGCACCATCGACGTCGGGATCAAGGCGTTGGGCACCAACCCGCGCAAGGGCACCAAGACCGGCGAGGGTGAACGCGACGTGCCCGTGGAGTTCGGCGGCGTGACCTTCGTCCCGGGCGAGATCGCCTACGGCGACGCCGACGGCATCGTGGTGGTCACCCCTTAGCGCGAGTTAAACCGTTACGGCGGCACGGTGTTTGGTGAACAGCAGCGACTCCTCGTCGACCTTGCCGTACCGGATCGTGCGCATGTCGAAGAAGTAGTTCTGCTTGAGCTTCCACGGGGCTGCCGAGCCCGACTTGGGCAGCGTGTCCATGGCCCGCCGGAAGTAGCCCGGGGTGAAGTCCATGAACGGCAGCTCGTCGACACTGCCACCGGGGTGTTGCGGCTCGACGCGGTCGAAACCGTTGGCGTCCATGTAGTTCAGCACACGGCAGATGAACTCGGACACCAGGTCGGCCTTGAGGGTCCAGGACGCGTTGGTGTACCCGAAGGTGATAGCCATGTTCGGCACGCCCGAGAGCATGAGGCCCTTGTAGGTCATGGACCCGGTCAGGTCGATCGGCTCGCCGTTGCGGTACGCGACCGCGCCACCGAACAACTGCATGTTCAAACCGGTCGCGGTGACGATGATGTCGGCCTGCAGTTCCTCACCGGAGGTGAGTTTGATGCCGGTCTCGGTGAAGGTGTCGATGGTGTCGGTCACGACGCCGGCCTTGCCCGAGCGGATGGCCTTGAACAGATCACCGTTGGGGGCCAGACAGACTCGCTCGTCCCACGGGGCGTAGCTGGGGCTGAAGTGCGTGTCGTAGTCGAAGCCCTCCGGCAGGCGGCGGGTTCCCATCTTGCGCAGGAACTGCTTGAAGATCGACGGGAAACGGCGCGCGACCTGGTACTGGCCGGTGCTGTAACCGATCTGCTTCCAACGGTTGACGAAGTGCGCCAGATTCTTCGGCAGGTATTTGTTGGTCTTCACGGCCACCGGATCGACCAGTGGCAGGGATCCGACGTAGGTGGGTGACCGCTGCAGCATCGTGACGTGCCCGACGCCGCCGTCGACCAGCGACGGGATGAGCGTGATGGCGGTGGCACCGGAGCCGATGACCACGACGTTCTTGCCCGCGTAGTCCAGGTCCTCGGGCCAGTGCTGCGGGTGGATGATCTGGCCCTTGAAGTTCTCGGACCCCGGGAACTCGGGCGAGTACCCCTCGTCGTAGTTGTAGTAGCCGCTGCACACCGACAGGAACGACGCGGTGATCTGCTTGGCTTCGCCGTCCACCTCGGCATTGATGGTCCAGCGATTGTCAGTGTCGGACCAATCCACCGACACGACGCGGTGGCCCGTGCGGATGTGGTTGCGGATGCCGTTCTCGTCGGCGGCCTCGTTGATGTAGTTCCAGATCGACTGGCCGTCGGCAATCGACTTGGCCGACTCCCACGGCTTGAACCGGAACCCGAGCGTGAACATGTCCGAGTCGGAGCGGATACCCGGGTATTTGAACAGGTCCCAGGTGCCGCCGATGTTCTCCCGGCGCTCAAGGATCACGTAGCTCTTGGTGGGGCAACGGTCCTGCAGGTGCCAGGCCGTGCTGATGCCGGAGATACCGGCGCCGACGATCACAACATCGAAATGTTCGGTCATGGGACCGACGGTATCAACACGGTGTTGAGTCGGTCAACAGTACGTTGAGAAACTCAACGCAGTGTTAGGCTTCTTGCTTGTGACCAGCTCCAGCACGACCCGCGCCCCGCGCGGTCGACGTGCCGCCCGTCCGTCGGGCGACGACCGCGAGGCGGCGATCCTCGCGACCGCCAGGCAGCTGCTGGAGACCAAGAAGTTCGCCGACATCTCGGTCGACGACCTGGCCAAAGGCGCCGGAATCTCGCGGCCGACGTTCTATTTCTACTTCCCGTCCAAGGATGCGGTCGTGCTGTCGTTGCTCGATCCATTGATCAAGCGCGCGGACACCGGCTTCGACAGCGCGCTGGAGGCCATGCCCGCCGATCCCGAGCGGGCGATCCGCCGGGGCATCGAGATCTTTTTCAGCTCGTTCGGGTCGGATCCGGCCACCGCCCGCGCCGGCACCGAGGCACTCAACAGCATCCCGGAGGTCCGTGCGTTCTGGGCCGGGCTCATGCAGAAGTGGATCAACCTGACCGCAGCCCTGATCGCCGCCGAACGGGAACGCGGTGCCGCCCCGGAGACCATTCCGGCGATGGACCTCGCGACGTCACTCAACCTGATGAACGAGCGGACGATGATGGCGGCCCTGAGCGCCGAACAACCCGGGGTCGCGTCCGACAAGGTGGTCGACACCCTCGCCCACATCTGGCTGACCAGTATCTACGGCGAGGCCCGCTGACCCGTCCGCCGACTATGCGAACATATGTTCGTGTCGGGTTCTCACACCGTGTCGGCCGCTATCCTGCACGCCGATCTCGATTCGTTCTACGCATCGGTCGAGCAGCGCGACGATCCGAAGCTGCGCGGCCGCCCGGTGATCGTCGGCGGCGGTGTGGTGCTGGCGGCCAGTTACGAGGCCAAGGCCTTCGGGGTTCGTACGGCGATGAGCGGTGGCCAGGCCCGGGCGCTGTGCCCGCAGGCCATCGTCGTGCCGCCACGGATGTCGGCGTATTCGGAGGCCAGCGGGCACGTGTTCGAGGTCTTCCACGACACCACGCCGGTGGTGGAGCCCCTGTCGGTGGACGAGGCGTTTCTCGACGTGTCCGGGTTGGGCCGGGTGTCGGGCACGCCGGTGGAGATCGCCCGACGGCTACGCGAGCAGGTCAGCGAGCAGGTGGGCCTGCCCATCACTGTCGGCATCGCACGCACCAAGTTCCTGGCCAAGGTGGCCAGCCAGGTCGCCAAGCCGGACGGCCTGCTGCTGGTGCCACCCGATCGCGAGTTGGCTTTCCTGCATCCGCTGCCGGTGCGCCGGCTGTGGGGCGTGGGCGCCAAGACCGCCGAGAAGCTCCACGCCCACGGGATCGAGACCGTCGCCGATGTGGCCGAGCTGCCCGAGTCGGCCCTGCGTTCCATGGTCGGCAGCGCGATGGCACGGCAGCTGTATGCGTTGTCGCGCAACATCGATCGACGGCGGGTGACGACGGGAGTGCGGCGCAGTTCGATCGGAGCCCAACGTGCGCTGGGGCGGCGCGGCAACACCATGTCGGCTGCGGAGGTGGATGTCGTGGTGATCAACCTCGTCGACCGCATCACCCGCCGATTGCGTGCGGTCGGACGGACCGGGCGGACCGTCGTATTGCGCTTGCGCTTCGATGATTTCGGCCGGGCGAGTCGGTCGCACACCATGCCCCGGGCCACCGCCTCGACTGACGCGGTCCTGGCCGCGGCCCGAGCGCTGGTGACAGCCGCGGCGCCCTTGATCGCCGAACGCGGACTGACGCTGATCGGTTTCGCGGTCTCGAATATCGACCACCAGGGCAGTCAGCAGTTGGAGTTGCCCTTCGAGTCAGAACCGGATCCGGTGGCCGTCGACGGCGCGATCGACCAGATACGTCAGCGGTTCGGCAATGCGATGTTGACCCGTGGCGTGCTGGTCGGCCGCGATCCAGGTGTGGAGATGCCGACATTGCCTTACTAGAACAGCTGCCCTACTAGAGCAGCTGCCCTGCTAAACGAGTTGCCCGGCAACGAATCCGGCCAGCAGGACCGCGAATCCGCCGACCTCACCCACGATCAGCGCCACCATGCCGGCGTGCAGGGCCCCGGTGGGGTGTTCGAACTGGTTCGTGGTGTCTCGCTTGGCGCCGTGCTCGATGTAGCTTCCGATCGCGACGACGAAGAAGAACACGAGCACCATCGCGGCGGTGAGGTTCACCCAGGTGGGCCAGGCGCTGAGTTCGACGAACACCGCGATCAGCAGTGTTGCGAAGGAGTACAGCAGGGCGGCCCGGTGGGCGATGTCGACGTACGGGTGGGCCAGGTGGTTCTCGCTGGTCGCCATCTGCCGGTACTTCCATACCCCGAGCACCAGGGCCAGCAGGAAGATCAGGCCGGCGGAGAGGAGGGTGATGACGGTGTCGATGCCGAGTTCCGCATGCATCGCGTGAGTGTACGAGCTTGTCGAATACCGCCAGTCACCCGCAGTGCGGTATTGCGCGCCAGCACACCGGACGCGGTGGCCGGGACGAGCATGCGGGAACCCGGACCCATCCAGCGCTGCCGCGGCATGACGAGGCGGCGGTGTCGCCGCTCATATTCGCGCAGTGCCGTCGCGGGGTCATCACGGCTGGCCGCCACACACTGGGAAAGTGTTGCCGCACCGGCGATTGCCAGGCTTGATCCGTCCCCGAGCAGCGATACGCAGGAGGCGGCGTCACCGAGCAGACCGATCCGCCCACACGACCAGGTATCCATGCGGACACGACTGACCGAGTCGAAGTAGATGTCGGTGGCTGCCCGCATCTGCCGCAGCAGGTCGGGCACCCGCCACCCCATGTCCGCGTATGTGTCGGCGACGACGTCCTTGTGCGCCGACGAGTCGCGATGGTCGAAGTCCGGCAGGCCCGGGTGACGGAAGATGAACGCGGCGATGCCGCGACCGGTGGCCGGATGCACCGCGGCCAGGCGTCCGGGCTCGTTGTACATCAGGACGGTGTCGCCGTCCGCCGCCTCGGCCAGGTCGACGGTGGCGACGTACATGCCGAGGTGCTCGATGAAGCCCGTCCCGAACACCAATTCCCTTACCCGCGAATGCAACCCGTCGGCGCCCACCACCAGGTCGAATTCCTGCGGGCCGGCATGCTCGAAGGTGACCTCGACCCCGGCTCCGCCCTGGTGCAGTGAGGTGACGGTGTCGCCGTACCGGTATTCGGCGGCGTCGCGCCCGGCGTCGGCGAGGATGGCGGCCAGATCGCTACGGGGAATCTCGATTGCGTTCCCCAGCTGCATCGGCGCCCACCCGATGCGCCGGTCGCGCCGGTCTACGGCACTGAGCCCGGTGACCCGGGTCGACGCAGACCTCAGCGCAGGCAGCACTCCCATCCGCTCCGCGACGCTGTAGGCCGCGCCCCGCACGTCGACCGGACTACCGCTGGAGCGGTCCTGACCGGCGCGTTCGACGACGGTGACGGTCATTCCGAGGCGGGCCAGCCAGTACGCTGCCGACGAGCCGGCCACCCCTGCACCCACGATGAGCACTGTCTTCATCTCAGCGCCTTTCTTGCAGTCAGTGCAATATTGCACTGATTGCAGTTATACACTCGATTCATGCCCGCCGATACCGCCGCCGCCTCGCTACGCGAGCGCAAGCGTGAGCGCACCCGTGCCGCCATCGTCGACGCCGCGCTCACGCTGTTCGCCGCCAACGGATACGACGGCACGACGGTGGCGGATATCGCGGCGGCCGCCGATATCGCGCCACGCACGTTCTTCAGCTATTTCGCCAGCAAGGACGATGTGTTGTTGCCCGGTGCCGATGCCCGGGTGCAGGCTGCCATCGACGCCATCGCCGGGCGCAGCCCCGAGGATCGTCCGGCCGATGTGCTGCTGCGGGCCCTCGGCTCGGTGATCGAAGGTGGCCACGACTTCGCCGACAAGCAGGGCGCGCTGCAATTCAGGCTGATTCAAACCATTCCGTCGATTCGGGGCCGCGCACTGCAGTACCAGCTCGACGCTCAGCGGGAGATCGCGCAGCACCTGCAGGCGGCGTACGCGGACGAGCTGGACACCGTCGCCGCGGGTGCCATCGTCGGGGCCTTCGTCGGCGCGGTAACCGGCGCCGTCCAGGCGATGGTCGACAGCGGCATACCTGCGGCCCACGAGGCCCGCGCCCTCGCCTTGCAGCGGGCCATCGCGATCGCGTTGCGGCCGTGGCAGCGCAATTGAGCGCGAGATCTGAGTAGTCTCACGCATCCGGGGAATCCCGTTGTCCGCCAGGCTTTCGCACATGATCGCACTCAACGACAGCTCGAAAGTCACCGCGGCATTCTCTCTTCAGGCCGCCATCGCCTTCGGAGTGAGTTTCCTCGGCGCGCTCGGCGGAATCTTCTTCCTACCGATCGACACCTGGCAGCGGATGTTCCTGGGAATGTCGGTCCTGTTCCTCGTCACCAGCAGCTTCACCCTGGCGAAGGTGATCCGCGATCAGCAGGAGGCGACCACCGTTCGGGTTCGACTGGACGAGGCACGCATGGAAAGGCTTCTTGCCGAGCATGATCCGTTCACCTCGGGAACCTGAGCCTCAGCCGGCAGCCCACTCAGACAGCCGCGTGGCCGGCCAGGTGTTGACGATCCGTTCGATCGGCACCTCCGCGTCCAGGGCCCGCTGGGCTCCGTAGCCGAGGAACTCCAGCTGGCCGGGCGCGTGGGAATCGGTGGCGATGCTGAACAGGCAGCCGATCTCCAGCGCCAGCTTCAGCAGCCGGGTCGGTGGGTCACGCCGCTCCGGTCGTGAATTGATCTCGACGGCGGTGCCGTGGTCGAGGCAGGCGGTGAAGACCTTCTCGGCGTCGAACTTCGATTCGGGCCGCACCCCGCGCCCACCGGTGACCAGGCGTCCGGTGCAGTGCCCGAGAACATCGGTGTGCGGGTTCGAGACGGCCTTGACCATGCGCCGGGTCATGGCCGCCGAATCCATGGCGAGTTTGGAGTGCACACTGGCCACCACGACGTCGAGCCGCTCCAGCAGCTCGGGTTCCTGGTCCAGAGCCCCGTCTTCGAGGATGTCGACCTCGATCCCGGTGAGAATGTGCATCGGTGCCACGAGTTCGCGCAGCTCGTCGATGACGTCGAGTTGCTCGCGCAACCGTTCCGGGGACAACCCGTTGGCCACTCGGAGCCGCGGTGAGTGGTCGGTCAGCGCACAGTACTCATGGCCGAGATCGCGCGCGGCCAGCATCATTTCCTCGATCGGGGCGGATCCGTCCGACCAGTTCGAGTGCACATGCAAGTCGCCACGCAGCGCGGCACGCACCTCGCCGCCACCGAGATCCTCGGCCGCCGAACGTAATTCGACGAGCGTGTCGGGCTCCCGGCCGGCCCAGGCCTGAGCGATCACCTTCGCGGTCTTGGGTCCCACCCTCGGCAGCGACTGCCAACCGTTCGACGCCCCCAGCCGCTCCCGTTGCGCATCGGTCAGCGCTTCGACGACGTCGGCGGCATTGCGGTAGGCCATCACCCGTCGCGGATCTTCGCGGGCACGGTCCTTGTAGTACGCGATCTGGCGTAGCGCGGTCACCGGATCCATGGGTCCAGTGTGCCGGTTGCAGCATGCCCGGGCATCCGGCTACAGTGGTTTGAATATTTCTTCAATCCATCAAGCCATCAGGTGGAATCGTGCCCAGTTTCCTCGGCAGCCCCGAACAACCCCTGTATGAGATCAAGGCCAACCTGTTCAAAGCGCTGGCCCATCCGGCGCGGATCAGGGTCCTCGAAATCCTTTCGGCCACTAATGACCCCACTCCGGTCAGCGAGATCCTCGCCGAGACGGGGATCGAGCCGACGCTGCTGTCCCAGCACCTGGCGGTCCTCAAGCGGCACCATGTGGTCAACGGCCGGCGCATCGGTAACGCGGTGTTCTACGAACTCGCACACCCCAAGATCTCCGAGTTGCTGGTGATCGCCCGGACCTTCCTGGCCGATACCCTCGGTGCGCAGCGTGATCAGTTGGAGACGCTGCAGACCCTGCCTCCGATCAGGCAACAATCGTGATAACCACCGGGACGATCGCTCGGTTGCTGCCGCAGCGCGACGACTATGCGGACCTGCCGCGCTCCTGGCGCCGCGACGTCCTCGCCGGCGTGACGGTCGGGGTGGTGGCTCTGCCGTTGGCGTTGGCGTTCGGCATCAGCTCGGGGGTCGGGGCCGCGGCAGGGTTGGTCACGGCCGTGGTGGCCGGGTTGGTGGCAGCCGTGTTCGGCGGCTCGCGTGTGCAGGTATCGGGGCCAACGGGCGCCATGGCGGTGGTGCTTGCCCCGATCGTTGCGCAACACGGACTCGGCAGCATCGCAGTGGTGACGGTGGTCGCAGGCCTGATCGTGTTGGCCGCCGGCGTCACCGGACTGGGCCGGGCGGTGACGTTCATCCCGTGGCCGGTGATCGAGGGGTTCACCCTCGGTATCGCGACCATCATCTTCCTGCAGCAGGTGCCCGCAGCCTTCGCACAGCAGGCGCCGGCCGGTGAACGCACGCTACCCGCCGCGATCAACGTCGTCGTCCACGCCGACTGGTCCGCCGCCGCGAAAACCCTTGGCGTGGTGGCTGTTGTCGCGCTGCTCATGGTGATGCTTCCCCGGTTGCACCGCTCGATCCCCGAGTCGTTGACGGCGGTGATCGTCGCCACGGTCGCGGTCAGCGTGCTGCACCTCCCCGTCGTCGCGATCGGTGAGTTGCCGTCGCATCTGCCCACCCCGGTGCTCCCCCACGCCGACCTGAGCGCGGTGCGCACCCTGCTCGGCGCCGCGCTGGCCATTGCCGCCCTGGCGGCCATCGAATCGCTGCTCTCGGCGCGGGTCGCGGCAACGATGTCGCCGACCGGGCCGTACGATCCCGACCGCGAGTTGGTCGGGCAGGGGCTGGCTTCGGTGGCCTCAGGGGTGTTCGGCGGCATGCCCGCGACCGGCGCGATCGCCAGAACCGCGGTCAACGTGCGGTCCGGTGCGAAGACCCGGCTCGCGGCCATCGTGCACTCGCTGGTGCTGCTGGCCGTGGTGTATCTGGCGACCGGACCGGTTTCGACCATCCCGCTCGCCGCGCTGTCCGGCGTGCTGATGGTGACGTCGTTCCGGATGATCTCGGCCACCACGATCCGGAAGATCCTGCACTCCACTCGATCCGACGCCCTGATCTTCGTGCTGACCGCCGCGGTGACCGTGTGCTTCGACCTGATCGAGGCCGTCGAGATCGGCATCGTGGTGGCCGCGTTCTTCGCGTTGCGCACGGTGGCTCGGCGCAGCAGCGTCGTGCGCGAGCAGCTACCCGGCCCGAGGCTGCCCGGTGATGATCAGATCGCACTGCTACGACTTGACGGTGCGATGTTCTTCGGTGCGGCCGAACGCATTTCGAATACAATCACGGATACCGAGCATCCGCAGACCTCGGTCGTCATCATCCGGATGTCACAGCTGGGCATGCTCGACGCCACCGGTGCGCACACCCTCGCCGAGATCGCGACCGAACTGGAGTCGCGCGGTATCACGGTGATCATCAAGGGTGTTCGCCCCGAACACGCCGAGTTGCTGACCAACGTCGGCGTGTTCGAGTCACTGCGACACGAAAACCATCTGCTCGATTCGCTCGATGAAGCGATCGAGCATGCCCGCTCACACGTCAGCTGACCGTGCGGATCAGCTTCTTGTTCACGAACTCGTCCATGCCGAACTTGCCCAGCTCCCGCCCGAAGCCGGACCGCTTGATACCGCCGAACGGCAACTCGACCCCTTCGGCGCCGACGGCGTTGACGAACACCATGCCCGCATCGATCCGATCGGCCACCCGGGCGGCCTGATCCGCGTCGGTGGTGAAGACGTAGGACCCCAACCCGAACGGGGTGTCGTTGGCGATGGCGATGGCCTCATCTTCGGAACCCGCCTTGTACACGACGGCCACCGGACCGAACAGTTCCTGACGGTAGGCATCATTGTCCTCGGTGACTCCGGTGAGCACGGCCGGCGGGTAGAAGGCACCGCGACGCTCACCCGCCGAGGTCAGCTTCGCTCCCTGCTCGACGGCGGCCCTGACCTGCTGCTCAAGCCTGTCGGCGGCCAACTCCGAAGAGAGCGGCGCAATTCCGTCGGCGGCGGCCAGCAGCTTGTCGGTGAACTTGGTCAGGAAGTCGTCGTAGATGTCCTCCGCGACGATGAACCGCTTGGCGGCGTTGCAGGCCTGTCCGGTGTTCTCCATCCGTCCCTCGACCGCAGATTGCACGGTCGCGTCGAGATCGTCGGTGGACAGCAGGATGAACGGATCGGAGCCGCCGAGTTCCAGCACGCACTTCTTGAGGTTGCGGCCGGCGATCTCGGCCACCGCGGCGCCCGCCCGCTCGGAACCCGTCAGGGACACCGCCGCCACCCGGGGGTCGGCGATGATCTCGGCGACCTGGTCGTTGGTGGCACGGATGTCGACATAGGCGCCTTGCGGCAATCCGGCCTCCAGGAAGATCAGCTGCAGCAGCTCGGCGGATTCGGGGCACTGCGGGGCATGCTTGAGCAGAATTGTGTTGCCCACGATCAGGTTTGGACCGGCGAAGCGGGCGACCTGGTAGTAGGGATAGTTCCACGGCATGATGCCGAGCAGCACACCGACCGGGCCTCGCTTGACCACTGCGGTGCCTTCGCCGTCGAGCAGGGTGATCTCCTCGTCGGCGAGGAACGTCTCCGCGTTGTCGGCGTAGTACTGGTAGATGGCGGCGCTGAATTCGACCTCGCCCAGTGCCTGGTCGCGCGGCTTGCCCATTTCGCGGACGATGACGTCGGCGAGTTGTTCGCGGCGCTGCTCGTGCAGGGCGGCGACCTTCCCGATCAGCGCGGCCCGCTCGGCCACCGTGGTCGTGCGCGCCCAGGTGCGGCCGGTCTTGGCGGCAGCCTCGATCGCGGCCTGGATCTCGGCGTCGGTCGAGGTCGGGTAGGTGGCGACTACCTTTGCGGTCGCCGGATCGGTGACAGCGTATTCGCTCATGTTCACTCCCAGATGGATCGCGGATTCCGCATCGTTCCCTGCCCGACACTACCGATTGCAGTGGCCAGGCGGCTCCGAAGATGTGTAATCAGTGCAGTGCGGATTGTCCGGAATGAATTCTTCGGGGCGACTAGTTTGTGAAGACGTGCGCTTCGCCTTCAAAACCTCCCCGCAGAACACCACCTGGGCCGACATGCTGGCCATCTGGAAAGCAGCCGATCCGATCGAGGTCTTCGAATCCGGCTGGACGTTCGACCACTTCTATCCGATCTTCTCCGACCCCGCCGGCCCCTGCCTGGAAGGCTGGACGACGCTGACCGCGCTGGCCCAGGCCACCGAGCGGTTGCGCGTCGGCGTGCTCGTCACCGGTATTCACTACCGCCATCCCGCCGTGCTGGCGAATATGGCTTCGGCACTCGACATTGTCTCGGGCGGTCGCCTCGAGTTCGGCATCGGCGCCGGCTGGAACGAGGAGGAGTCGGACGCTTACGGAATCGAACTGGGCTCGATCAAGGAGCGCTTCGACCGGTTCGAGGAGGCCTGCGAGGTTCTCAAGGGACTGCTGACGCAGGAGACGACGACGTTCGACGGCAAGTTCTATCAACTCAAGGATGCCCGCAACGAGCCCAAGGGCCCCCAGCAACCGCATCCGCCGTTCTGTATCGGCGGTAGCGGTGAGAAGCGGACGCTGCGGATCACCGCGAAGTACGCCGATCACTGGAACTTCGTCGGCGGTCCGCCTGAGGAGTTCGCCCGCAAGCGCGATGTGCTTGCCGCGCACTGCGCCGATATCGGCCGCGATCCCAAGGAGATCACCCTGTCGGCGCACGTGCGCCTCGGTGCGGATCGCGATTACGCGAAGGTGGTTGCCGAGGCCGCGGCCCTCGGCGCCGAGGGCCTGGATCTGGCGATCATCTACCTGCCGTTGCCCTACGATCCGGCCGTGCTGGAACCGTTGGCGGAGGCGATCAGGGATTCTGGTCAGCTGACCCACTGACCAGCGAACAGCAACGGGGTGCGGGTCCACCGGACCCGAGGGGACGGATACCCGTCAGAACCCGAAGCGAAGTAGCTCGTCGGCCGTGACCAGGCGCTCGTTCTTGGCCGGGAATTCACGGCATTTCATTGGATGACGGAACAATGACCAGGCAATACGACTCATCCGTGACCGATTGATCGGGTTGATGTACACGGCGATCACTCCTGCGAATTACTAGTTGCTGTACCCGTGGTTGTACGTTACCGCAGCGTTCTCACCACGTCATTAGATACCCGACATCCGGCAAACCGCGCGAGGCACGCCGGGCAAAGATCAGATGTTTTTTGTGGGGCGGATGTGTCTAGAGTGACGACTTTTCCCGCCCAATGCCACGCCAGCGCAACGCCCGACAACGAGAGCCACTCTGACGTGACGAAGTGGGAGCAGCTCTACCTACACGGTCAATGTTGGATCAGGTGGCGTAGCCGAGTGCCCCTCGGATCGCCAACGCCTGGTCGAGCGAAGGCTCTTGCGGGGTCCCCGAGAGCGTCAGGTACCGCCCACCGTCACCCGCCTCGATGTGCACTTCCTCCGGCACGAGGGAGGTATCCAATGTGACGTTGTCTCGGATGTACGTCATCCAACCGACACGTACCTGCGGAGTTTTGTGGCGCTGCGCCTTGAGAAAAGTGAGCGGGGACACCGAGACATGGTCTGCCTCCCACGCCCGCACTAGGGCACTGAGATAGTCGCGCACCACCTGGTGCTCATCGGAAGGACCGCTTGCGGCGGGGTCCAGCTGAAAAAGTACATGGTTGCGCGGCGCACGCGGGCCCTCGAAGCCGCACCGCACGTCGTACGAGAAGAGCGGCCCACCCGCGGTAACAACAGGCGCATCCAGCTGTTCCCGCACGAATTGGAGATAAAATCCGGGCGCGGTTCGTGGACCCTCGTTGATCCTCTCAGTGACCAACCGGACGGCGTCGACGATCGCGCCGAGGTCGTCTGCGGGCACGGGTTGCAGCCGCAACTCGCCTTCTGGGTACAACTGCAACGACCACGGCGTGTAGACGCCGCACTCCTGAGGGAACGCCTCCCACGACCGCTGCATACGCTCGGCCGATTCTGACTCGGACTCGAGCCGCTCACCCCAGGAGCCGATGAAACTCAACGTCATGCTCCCCATCCTTCCTCGCTAAGCCGGTGGTACGTGTTCGACGTGCGGGCACGAGGCTCAGACGGTGTAGTACTGGACGGGTCCGGCGAACTTGCCCAATGCAGACCTGCGAGGGCCGTGCCACTCGATGCCAGCGGCTGGCCCACGGACATGGGTCAGCACCGGTGGATTCACTCGAAGCGTCGGTGGCACTCAGCAATCTCAATCGACCCTGATAGCAGGCCGATTCACCAAAATCAGCGCTGCGGTGCAGCAGTCGGCTTGATCACGGCCGGCAGGGCGGTCTTGCCCATCAGGAAGCGGTCCACACCCGCGGCGGCGGCCCGGCCTTCCGCGATCGCCCACACGATCAACGACTGTCCGCGACCCATGTCGCCGGCAACGAACACGCCGGGCACCGAGGTCTGGAAGTTGTTGTCGCGGGAGACATTTCCGCGGTCGGTCAGCTCGACGCCGAGCTTGGTCAGCAGCCCTTCCTTCTCCGGGCCGACGAATCCCATGGCGAGCAGCACCAGGTCGGCCTTGAGCTCGAAGTCGCTCCCTTCGACCTTCTCGAACTTGCCGCCGTTCATCTTGACCTCGTGCGCACGCAGGCCGGTCACATGACCGTCGGCGCCGGTGAATTCCTCGGTGTTGACCGAGAACACGCGATCGCCGCCCTCTTCGTGGGCCGAGGACACCCGGAACATCAGCGGGTAGGTCGGCCACGGGGTCGAGTCGGCACGGGTCTCCGGCGGGCGCGGCATGATCTCGAACTGGTGGATGCTGGCCGCACCCTGACGGTGCGAGGTGCCGAGGCAGTCCGCGCCGGTGTCGCCACCGCCGATGATGATGACGTGCTTGTCCTTGGCGGTGATCGGCGGCTGGCCGTTCTCGTCGAGGACGTCATCGCCGAGCTGCACGCGGTTGGCCCAGGGCAGGAACTCCATCGCCTGGTGGATGCCGTCGAGCTCGCGGCCCGGGACCGGCAGGTCGCGCCATGCGGTGGCACCGCCGGCCAGCACGACCGCGTCATAGTTCAGCCGCAGCTGCGCCACGGTGATGTCGACGCCGACGTTGACGCCGGGGCGGAACTGGGTACCTTCGGCCGCCATCTGCTCCAGACGCCGGTCGATGTGGCGCTTTTCCATCTTGAACTCGGGGATGCCGTAGCGCAGCAGGCCGCCGATGCGGTCGGCACGCTCGAACACGGTGACGGTGTGGCCGGCGCGGGTGAGCTGCTGGGCGGCGGCCAGTCCGGCCGGTCCGGACCCGACGACGGCGACCTTCTTGCCGGTCTGCACGTCGGGCATCTTCGGAACAACCCAGCCCTGGTCGTAGGCGTTGTCGATGAGCTCGACCTCGACCTGCTTGATGGTCACCGGGTCCTGGTTGATGCCCAGGACGCACGACGCCTCACACGGGGCGGGGCAGAGCCGTCCGGTGAACTCCGGGAAGTTGTTGGTGGCGTGCAGCCGCTCGATCGCGTCGCGCCACCGGTCCTTGTACACCAGGTCGTTCCACTCGGGGATCAGGTTCCCCAGGGGACAGCCGTTGTGGCAGAACGGGATACCGCAGTCCATGCACCGTGATGCCTGGTCCTGCAGCTTTTCGTGGGAGAAGTCCTCGTAGACCTCTTTCCAGTCCTTCAGCCGCAGCGGAACCGGCCTGCGGGTCGGGAGTTCCTTCGAGGTGTGCTTGAGGAAACCGCGCGGATCAGCCATTTGCGGCCGCCATGATCGCTTCGTTCACGTTCTCGCCGGCCTTTTCGGCCGCGGCGATCGCGGCCAGCACACGCTTGTAGTCGCGCGGCATGACCTTCACAAAGTGCTTCAACGCCCCATCCGTTCCATCCCAGGAGTCCAGGATCCGTTGCCCCACAGCAGAATCGGTCGCGTCGACGTGGGCGGTGAGAATGCCCTGCAGCCATTCGGCGTCCGAGGCCTCCAAAGCTTCCAGCTCCACCATCTCGGTGTTCAGGTTCTGGCCCAGCACGCCGGCCGGGTCGTAGACGTAGGCGACACCACCGGACATGCCCGCCGCGAAGTTACGGCCGGTGGGTCCGAGGATGACGACCTTTCCGCCGGTCATGTACTCGCAGCCGTGGTCGCCCACACCCTCGACGACCGCGTGGGCGCCGGAGTTACGGACCGCGAACCGCTCGCCGACCTGACCGCGCAGGAACGCCTCGCCGCTGGTAGCACCGAACAGCGCCACGTTGCCGGCGATGATGTTGTCCTCGGCGGCGAAGTCGGCCGGTGCCGCGTCGTCCGGGCGGACCACGATCCGGCCACCCGACAGGCCCTTGCCGACGTAGTCGTTGGCGTCGCCGTAGACCCGCAGCGTGATGCCCTTGGGCACGAACGCACCGAAGCTGTTGCCCGCCGACCCGTCGAACGTGATGTCGATGGTGCCGTCCGGAAGCCCTTGTCCGCCATAGGCCTTGGTGACCTCGTGGCCGAGCATGGTGCCCACCGTGCGGTTGACGTTGGTGATCTTGGTCGAGAATCGGACGGGCGAAGCGGAATCCAGGGCTTCGCGGCTCTGGGTGATCAGCTGCTGATCCAGCGCCTTGTCCAGACCGTGGTCCTGACGCGAGCTGCAGTACAGGTCCTGGTTCATGAACGCCGACTCTGGCTCGTACAACACCGGCGTCAGATCCAGCTTGTGGGCCTTCCAGTGCTCGGCGGCCTGGGTGGTGTCCAGCGCGCCGACCTGGCCGACCATCTCGTTGACCGTACGGAAGCCCAACTGCGCCATGAGTTCCCGGACTTCTTCGGCGATGAACATGAAGAAGTTCTCGACGAACTCGGGCTTGCCGTTGAACCGCTCACGCAGCAAGGGGTTCTGGGTGGCCACACCCACCGGGCAGGTGTCGAGGTGGCAGACGCGCATCATGATGCAGCCCGAGACCACCAGCGGCGCAGTGGCGAAACCGAATTCCTCGGCGCCCAGCAGCGCGGCGACCACGACATCGCGACCGGTCTTGAGCTGACCGTCGACCTGGACCACGATGCGGTCACGCAGTCCGTTGAGTAGCAGGGTCTGCTGCGTCTCGGCCAGGCCCAGCTCCCACGGGGCGCCGGCGTGCTTCATCGAGGTGAGCGGGGTGGCGCCGGTTCCGCCGTCGTGGCCGGAGATCAGCACCACGTCGGCGTGTGCCTTCGAGACACCCGCGGCGACGGTTCCGACACCGTTTTCCGAAACCAGCTTCACGTGCACACGTGCGACCGGGTTGGCGTTCTTCAGATCGTGGATCAGCTGTGCCAGATCCTCGATCGAGTAGATGTCGTGGTGCGGCGGCGGGGAGATCAGGCCGACACCCGGGGTCGAGTGCCGAACCTCGGCCACCCACGGGTACACCTTGTGCCCCGGAAGCTGCCCACCCTCACCAGGCTTCGCACCCTGGGCCATCTTGATCTGGATGTCGGAGCAGTTGGTCAGGTAGTGGCTGGTCACCCCGAACCGGCCGGAGGCCACCTGCTTGATTGCGCTGCGACGCCAGTCACCGTTGGCCTCGGGCTCGAAGCGGTGCACGCTTTCGCCGCCCTCACCCGAGTTCGACCGGGCGCCGAGGCGGTTCATCGCGATGGCCAGGGTCTCGTGCGCCTCGGCCGAGATCGAGCCGTAGCTCATGGCGCCCGTCGAGAAGCGCTTGACGATCTCGGAGGCCGGCTCGACCTCGTCGAGCGGTATCGCCTGACGCCCGGTGTCGTTGAGGTCCTTGAACTTCAACAGGCCGCGTAGCGAGGCCATCCGCTCGCTCTGGTCGTCGACCAGGGCGGTGTACTCCTTGAAGATCGAGTACTGCCCGGTCCGAGTCGAATGTTGGAGCTTGAACACCGTGTCCGGGTTGAACAGGTGGTACTCGCCCTCGCGGCGCCACTGGTATTCGCCGCCGACCTCGAGCTCGCGGTGGGCGCGCTCGTCGGGGCGGTCCAAGAACGCCAGTGCATGGCGGGTGGCGACGTCGGCGGCGATGTCGTCGAGGTCGATACCGCCGACCGGGCAGCTCAGCCCGGTGAAGTACTGGTCGAGCACCCCCTGGGAGATGCCGATCGCCTGGAACAGCTGGGCGCCGGTGTAGGAGGCCAGGGTGGAGATGCCCATCTTGGACATCACCTTCAGCACGCCCTTGCCTGCGGCCTTGACGTAGTTGGCCTTGGCCTTATCGCTGCTGATTCCGGCGATCAGACCCCGGTCGACCATGTCCTCGATCGACTCGAAGGCCATGTACGGATTGACCGCGGCCGCACCGAAGCCGCACAGCATGGCCATGTGGTGCACCTCGCGGGCGTCACCGGCCTCGGCCACCAGGCCGACCTTGGTACGGGTGCGCTCGCGGACCAGGTGGTGGTGCACCGCGGCCACGGACAGCAACGACGGGATCGGCGCCATCGTCTCGTTGGATTCGCGGTCGGACAGCACGATGATGCGGGCGCCCTCGCGGATCGCCTCCGAGACCTTGGCGCGGACGTTGTCCAGCGCCTCTTTGAGTCCCTGGCCGCCCCGGTTGACCGGGTACAGGCAGCGGACCACCGCGGCGCGCATGCCGTGCTTGTGGCCCCGGACTTCGTGGTCGGGGTCGACGCAGACCAGCTTGGACAGGTCGGCGTTGCGCAGGATCGGCTGCGAGAGCACGATCTGGCGGCACGATTCGGGACCCGGGTTGAGCAGGTCGCCTTCGGGCCCGATCACGCCCTGCAGGCTGGTGACCACCTCTTCGCGGATGGCGTCCAGCGGCGGGTTGGTGACCTGGGCGAACAGCTGCTGGAAGTAGTCGAACAGCATCCGCGGCCGCGCCGAGAGGATGGCGACCGGGGTGTCGGTGCCCATCGAGCCCAGCGCCTCGGCGCCGGTGCGCGCCATCGGCGCCACCAGCAGGTTCAGCTCCTCGTAGGTGTAGCCGAAGATCTGTTGGCGTAGCACCACGCGGTGGTGGGGCATCCGGACGTAGTCGCCGGGCGGCAGCTCGTCGAGCGGGAACAGGCCGGCCTCGACCCACTCCTGGTAGGGCAACTCGGCAGCCAGTTCCGCCTTGATCTCCTCGTCGGAGACGATGCGGCCCTGGGCGGTGTCCACCAGGAACATCCGGCCGGGCTGCAGGCGCATCTTCTTGACGACGGTGGACGGGTCGAGCGGCAGCACGCCGGCCTCCGACGCCATCACGACCAGGCCGTCGTCGGTCACCCAGATGCGCGACGGGCGCAGACCGTTGCGGTCCAGCACGGCGCCGATGACGGTGCCGTCGGTGAAGCACACCGAGGCCGGGCCGTCCCACGGCTCCATCAGCGAGTCGTGGAACTCGTAAAAGGCCCGGCGGGCGGGATCCATCGACTCGGCGCGTTCCCACGCCTCGGGGATCATCATCAGCACGGCGTGCGGCAGGCTGCGGCCACCGAGGTGCAGCAGCTCGAGCACCTCGTCGAAGCGCGCGGTGTCCGAGGCGCCCGGCGTGCAGACCGGCACGATCTTGTCGAGCCCGTCGGTGCCGAACACGTCGGTGCGGATCAGCGCCTCACGGGCGCGCATCCAGTTCTCGTTACCGGTGACGGTGTTGATCTCGCCGTTGTGGGCGATCCGC
The DNA here is from genome assembly GCF_010727325.1 of Mycolicibacterium alvei. NCBI lineage: Bacteria > Bacillati > Actinomycetota > Actinomycetes > Mycobacteriales > Mycobacteriaceae > Mycobacterium > Mycolicibacterium alvei. Next base: position 3,942,675 of record NZ_AP022565.1, on the reverse strand, counting down.
CGGAAAGGATGGGCCAGCGGCCACGACGGGAAGGTGTTGGTGGAGAAGCGGGAGTGCACGATGCCCAGCGCGCTGGTCATCCGTTCGTCCTGCAGGTCCAGGTAGAACGCCTTGAGCTGCGGGGTGGTCAGCATGCCCTTGTAGACGAAGGTCTGACCGGACAGGCTCGGGAAGTACACCGTCTCGCGACCGGGGCCGTCCTGGCCGGGTCCCTTGGTGCCCAGTTCGTGTTCGGCACGCTTGCGCACGACGTACGCCTTGCGCTCCAGGTCCATGCCGGAGGCGCCACCGATGAACAGCTGCCGGAAACTCGGCATCGCGTCGCGCGCCAGGGCACCGAGCGAGGAGTCGTCGATCGGCACCTGACGCCAGCCCAGCACCGTCAGGCCCTCGGCCTCGACGATCTTCTCCACGGCTTCGGCTGCCGCGGAAGCGTCGCGCGAGGACTGCGGCAGGAAGGCGATGCCCGTGGCATAGCTTCCAGCCTCCGGCAGGGTGAACTCGACCACCTCGCGCAGGAACGAATCGGGGACCTGCAGCAGGATTCCTGCGCCGTCGCCGGTGTTCGGTTCTGCGCCCTGGGCACCGCGGTGCTCCAGGTTCACCAGAGCTGTGATCGCCTTGTCCACGATGTCCCGGCTGCGACGACCTTGGATGTCCGCCACCATTGCCACGCCACACGCATCATGCTCGTATGCGGGGTTGTACAGCCCGACCTTGCTGGGCGCCATTCCCACCTTGCCCTTCAACACGCTTCTACGAAGCTTTACCGTGCCGGCTGCCTGACAGGCAGTCTCTGGCTGACAATCAGCCGGCTCGGCGTTGGTGGCCTCCGTGCAGCACTGGACGACGGCTATGTTCCACACGCCATAAGTGAAGAAAACGATAAGGCAAAAACCGTGCCAGATGCCAACTAAGCCGAACCTAACTAGGCTTGATCGGCCTCTCCCGGGCGCACAAGTCGATCGGCCGGGCGATCAGTGAATTTCATTGCCGCCCTTGCGGTTCCACCCAGGCGCGACCAGGGGCGACCCACCCCCCGCCCTGGCCGGTCGTCGCCCTGGCCGCCAATGTAGTTTGCTACATATATCACACTCCGGCGTTATAGTGCCGTTATCTGCAACGGATCTATTTGCGGGAAAGCTTAGTCAGATTCTTAGAATTGCCTTGTCGACGCCCCGAGACCCGCACAACGCTGCGCACGCCGGCCTCAGGGCGCAGGTCGAGTCGGCGCAGCGACTGCGCGTCGCGTGCCACGACGGCCCCCACCAGAGGTCCAACTGGTGGTGCAGTACACCGAGGCCCGCACCCCACGACGCCACGAAGGACACGGTGATCGCCAGGCCGATCGACAACTCCATTACCGTTGTGCACGAACGCATTTCACTGACCGCACCGGCCAGGAACGATCGACCGCCCCAGGAGTGCATCACGGTGCCGAGTAGCGGCGGGATCCACGTCGCACCGGGGAAATCCGGGATCGAGTAACCGAGGAGCATCGCGGACATCGGTGGATGTGCCACCGTCGGTACGGCCGGCACCGTCATGACCCACAACAGCCTCCGGAACGGCGTGACGCGGTCGCCGTGACCCTCGTGCATCGCATGTTGAGGCGTGGCCAGATCGTCACTTCATACCCCCAAAGGGTATCTAGCCACTGTGATGGGCGTAACTGTTGTCGGCGATGCACTATCCACTGAATACCCCGTTGGGCCGCATGGGCGTACACACCCTTGAAGAGGGCCCGGACCGCTGCGTGGCCTCGATACCCGTCGGGGGCCTGCTCAATCCCCTCACCCGGATGTCGACCATCGCTCCGCTGGCGATGCTGGTCGACCACGTAGGCGGCCTGATCAATCACCTCCGCCGCGATGAGGACGAGTGGACGGTGACCAGCGAGCTGGCCATCGAGCTCGCCCCGCATGCGATAGACCTCGTCACAGCGGCACCGAAGATTCCGGTGGTGGCAACCGCCCGACCCTTCGGCCCGAAGGGAACCGCGCCGTTGGGACTGTGCGAGCTGACCCACGGCGACCATCTACTGGGGACGGCGACGGTGCGGTCCTTCCATATCCACGCGCCGGGCCACCTCGTCGCGTGGCCCACCGACACTGCCGAGGGCACACCGCCCGCCACGCTGGGGGACCGCATGTCGGTCGAGGTCGCCGAGACGGGCAGTCGCACCGCGGTGCTGCGGCAGCTGTCCGATCCCGTCATCAACAACAGCATCGGCATCGTGCATGGCGGGGTATCGGCGGCGGCACTCGAACTCGTCGGCTCCGCGGCGCTCGGTGACGGGGACGATAAGCCCTGGCGGACGGCTTCATTGCGGGTCAACTACCTGCGCCAGTTCCGTGCCGGACACGAATCCCGTTACGAGGCACGCACGTTACGAGCCGGACGCAGCTCCGGCGTCGCTGACGCGCAGGCCATCGGCGATGACGGCGCGGTGGCGCTGGTGGCCCGGTTGACCGCTTACCGCTGATCGGCCACGATACGGAAACGTAAATTTCGCTATGCAATCAATTTCGCAACAACGACTCTGCCACCAGCTACTGGCGTGAAACGCTCGCCGACGAATCACATCTAGAGATGGAGATCGCCATGAGTACGCCGACCATGTCACATCGATTGGCAGCCGAGTTCATCGGGACGTTCTGGCTGGTCCTGGGCGGTTGCGGTAGCGCGGTATTCGCCGCGAAGTTTCTCTCCGACGGCTTCTCCGTGGGGATCGGTTTCCTCGGTGTGGCCCTCGCGTTCGGCCTGACGGTTCTGACCGGCGTGTACGCCTTCGGCACGATTTCCGGCGGGCACTTCAACCCGGCCGTCACGCTGGGCGCCGCACTGGCCCGCCGCGTCGAGTGGGCAGCCGTTGTGCCGTACTGGATTTCACAGGTTGTCGGCGGTCTGCTCGCCGGCCTGGTGATCTACGTGATCGCCAGCGGCAAGGACGGTTGGTCGGCCGCCGGGAACATGGCCGCCAATGGCTACGGCGAGCACTCCCCCGGCGGGTATTCACTGATGGCGGTGCTTCTCGCCGAGGTGATCCTCACCGCGGTCTTCCTCCTGGTCATCCTGGGTTCCACCGATGACCGCGCACCGAAGGGCTTCGCCGGGCTGTCGATCGGTCTCACCCTGACGCTGATCCACCTGATCTCGATCCCGATCTCGAACACCTCGGTCAACCCGGCCCGTTCTACCGCGGTCGCGTTCTTCAACGGAAACGGTGCGCCGGCGCAGCTGTGGGCGTTCTGGCTGGCCCCGCTGGTCGGTGCGGCGATCGCCGGGGTGGCCTACCCGTTGCTGTTCGGCGCGCCCGAGAGACTGGCCGAGCGTCCGGTCCGCGAAGATGCACTCGACCGGCAGCGCGGCCGCTAGATCAGGTCAGATGATCGAATTCTCCACTGACCCAACGGATATGGGTCTCAGCTGATCTGCGCACCACACCCTTGGCGGCGCTGTCGATCTCGTCGCCGCCAAGGGTGTAGAGCCTGTCGTAGTCGTATCGATCGAGCCGATCCACGATCCTTCGCACCACCGCGGCCGACAGCGGGACGTGCTTGGGGAAGTTCCGCTGGAACGACACCCAGTTCCTGGCCAGGCCACCGGAGATGGTGTCCCCCACCAGCAGCGTGCCGTCAGCCGTCAGCGCCACCGAACTCCCCCGCATATGACCGCCCACGTGGATCAGCCGCACTCCGGCCAACGGTTCCAGCTCGCCACTCCAGAGCTGGATCAGTGGATCGGGACCCGGAAGCCATTCCTCATCAAGGGCATTCACGTACACCGGTACTCCGCCGAATGCCCGGCTCCAACTGAGTTGCGCACCGAACATGTGGGGATGGCTGGCAGCGACGGCATCGACGCCACCGAGGCCATGAACGAGGTCGGTGATCTCGTCGTCCAGGTAGCCCGGCGCGTCCCACAGCAGGTTTCCCTGCGCGGTCCGCGCCAGAAACGACCGGTGTCCGATGGCGAACCTGGGCGCCCGCCGCAGACTGTGCACTCCGCGACCGTGGTCGACGTGTTCGGTGTGATGAGGTTGCGCCGCCAGCGCCTCAAGCGTGGTCCAGGTCCCGTGCGGCGGTAGGTCCCCGCGTTCCTCGATCGACACGATCTCGGAGGTCAACACACAGCTGTCAGCGGGCTCGGTGGCGGAATCCGGGTGCTCCACACCGCATCCCGTGCAAATCCAGGTAGGCATACCGCCGAGCTTGGCACCTCAACAATGATTCAGGTCAAGCGCTCTTGCGTCGCGCCTTCCCGGCCGCACCGCGCTCGGTGGGTGCGCCCTCATGGGCCAGCGTGCCTCCGGCACTCTCCAGATGGGCCCGGACGAACCATTGGAACTTCTCGAGTTCGGCGGCGTGATCAATGAGGATGTCCTGGGAGACCAGGTCGAGTTTCTCCATCCGGGCGATCGCCTTGCGGATGTCCTCGATCACCCCGTTGTAGACGAGGTCGAGCGCCGCGAGGTGGGCTTGCACCTTGTCACGCCCGACGGAGTAGTCGTCCCAGGTGCGGTCAGCGACGATGGCGCCCGGGGTGCCCTTGGGCGATTTGCCCAGTGCGGCAATCCGTTCAGCGACCTCGTCGGCGTAGGCTCGCACCAGCTCCACCTGCGGGTCGATCATCTCGTGCACTCCGATGAAGTTCGGACCGACGACGTTCCAGTGGACGTGCTTGAGCGTGAGATGTAGGTCGTTGTATGTGCTGAGCTGCTTCTGCAACAGCTCGGCCACGTCGCTCCCTTGCTTGTCGGTCAGTCCGGGAATGGTGAACGAGGTCATTGCGGCTCCTTTCGATTCACGATGGGTTCCGTCCCCGGGTACCCGACAATCGCGGCGCGCAATCAGCCGGCCTACAGGGCCCGCAGGTTCGGAATGGCCTGACGCGCTCCGAATCGCGGATTACGGGCCAGCCCGCTGGCTTCCAGCAGGCGGACGGCCCGCTGCCGATGCGGGCGCAGCGGTTCGAGCAGTTCCACCATGGCCGCATCATCGATCGGCCGGCCGAGCAGGGTGCGTCCCACCATCGTCGCCAGGTGATAGTCGCCCACCGACAGCGCGTCCGCGTCGCCGAAGGCACGTTGCACGGTCTCTGCCGCCGTCCACTCACCGACACCGGGCAGCGAGCGCAGCGCCGTCATGGCCCGCTCGGCGGTGAGTCTCTCGAGGGTATCGGCGCGCTGCGCGCAGCCGACGATGGTGCGCGCCCGGCCCGGGTCCACGTTGGCCCGGTGGAATTCCCAGGAGGGGATGCGTCGCCACGCCTCGGCGGTGGGCGGTACCCGCATCCCGGCGGGCGCCGGGCCAGGGGCCGGGGCTCCGTACTTCGTCACCAACCGCCGCCACGCCCGCCAGGCATCCATGCCCGAGACCCGCTGCTCGATGATCGCGGGCACCAGTGCCTCCAACACCAGGCTGCTGCGCCCGAGACGCAGATGCGGCACGCGCCGGTGCGCCTCGGCGACGGTCGGCTCGCCGGGGTCGAAGCCGCCGGCGTCGTCGTCGGCTCCCACCAGCGCCGCAAATCCGTCCAGGAACTCCGTGCTACCGGGGCCCCACGCCTCGCAGTCCACGGTTTCGGGCGCCGATTTGGTGATTCGCGCGGTGACCGCACCGCTGGACATCGCCGATACCCGCCAGATCGCGCCGTCGGCACTCACCCGGTTGCAGGGGTCACCGCCGCCGCGCCGCCACGGAGCCAGCGTCAGGCCCGGGCTGGCCGGGCCCTCGAATACGACGCTCGTTGAGGGCACTGCACCAGGTTAAGCCAGGACGATCTGGGCCTTCTCCGGGTAGAACGCCAGGTGGCCGGCGATTTCGGCGACGGCCGGATACGGGTCCTCATAGGTCCAGGTCACGTCGGCGACCCCGCCGACGTCGTAGTAGTTGGCCTCGCCCTTAAACGGACAGTAGGTGGTGGTGGCGCTCCGGGTCAGCGTCTCCCACACGACATCGGCGCGCGGAATATATTGCACGGCCGGATAAGTCGACTCCTGCAGAGTCAGGGCATCATCGGTCTGCGCGATGATCGCTCCACCGACGGTGACGGTAACCCGCTGTCCGGTCGGGGCGACGGTGATGGGGTGGGCTGCGCTCGGCTGCAGCACCTGGCGCTCGGTCATATGCGGCACAACGTCACGGCGCGGCCGCCGATTCCCGGGCAGACTGGGCGATCGGAACTTTGCAGACTGCACGGTTGGGTGGCCTCGAAGTAGCTCGGATCGGTCTGGGCATCGTCGCCGCCGATGCGGTGACACTCAGTCCCGACCAGCTGTCCAGGCTCGACATTCTCGCCGAGCCCGCCGGCGACCATCACACCGCGGCCCAGACGTGGATGATCGACCGGTAGCCCGGGTCTACGATCGGCCCATGACCACACCTGTGAACGCGACTGTGACGATCGCCGCCGACCCCGCAGCCGTGTACGCACTCATCACCGACCTGCCCACCTTGGCCTCGCTCGCCGAGGAGGCGCATGCGATGGAGTGGCAGAAGGGCAACTCGGCCACTCCCGGATCGGTCTTCAAGGGGCAGAACCGCAACGGCTCGAAGGCCTGGAGCACCACCTGCACCGTCACCGACGCCGAGCCGGGCAAGACGTTCGCCTTCGACGTGAAGTCTCTGGTGTTCCCGGTCGCGCACTGGCGCTACGACATCACTGCCTCGGACGGCGGATGCACGGTGACGGAGTCCACCTGGGACCGTCGCGCGGGGTGGTTCAAGAAGGTCGCAGGGCTGGCCACCGGGGTGGCCGACCGCGATGGCGCCAACGCCGAGCACATCGAGCTCACCTTGCAACGGCTGAAGGAACGCGCCGAAGGTTGATCGGCCACCCCGCCCAGGGCTAATGCGGCTTTCGGGTGATGACGTCGGCGACGCCGGCAATCGGCGAGGTTCGAGCCCGCCCTCCGGCCTCGTGCTTGTCGGCCAGCTTGTAGGCGGCATAGAGGCCGCGCACCCCGAGCCAGCGCAGCGGCTCGGGCTCCCAGTTACGTGATCGGTGCCCGACCCACGGCAGCTCGGTAAGGGGAGTATCGCGACGCAGTACCAGGTCGGCCAGGGTGCGCCCGGCGAGGTTGGTCGCGGTGACCCCGTGCCCGACATAGCCGCCGGCCCAGCCCAATCCGCTGGCGTGGTCCAAGACGACACCCGCCTGCCAGTCGCGCGGGACGCCCAGCACCCCGCACCAACCATGGGCGATCGGTATGTCGCGCACCTGCGGCAGGATCGAGTGGAGCACGTCGGTGAGCAGCGCAACGGTGCGGGCAGGCACCTGCCCGTCGACATCGGTTCGCGACGCGAACCGGTAAGGGACGCTGCGTCCGCCGATGGCGATGCGATCGTCGACCGTGCGCTGCGCGTAGAAGAAGCCATGGGCACTGTCCCCCACGGTTTCCCTTCCTTGCCAACCGATTTCGTCCCACAATGCGTCCGGGATCGGGTCGGTGGCGATCATCGAGCTGTTCATCGGAAGCCACGTGCGACGCAGGCCCGGCAGCGCCGAGGTGAAGCCTTCGGTGGCACGCAGGATGATCGGCGCCCGCACCGTGCCGCGGGCTGTGACGGCGCGGCCCGACGCGATCTCGGTGACCGGGGTGTCTTCGTAGATCGTCACACCATGGCGTTCCGCCGCCTCGGCCACCCCTCGAACCAGTCGGGCCGGCTGGATCCGGGCGCAATGCGGAGTGTGGTAGGCGGAAACCACGCCTTTGAATCGAATGCGCTCGGCCGCTTCGTCTTTCGTCAGCTCCGCCACGTCGATACCCCACGACCGCTCCTCGGCGATCGCTGCCGCCAACCGGACGGCCTGGGCAGGGTTGCGGGCGATCTCCAGGGTGCCGCCCTTCACCGCCCCGGCGTCGATCCCCTCGCGGTCCGCCACCGCGATGACCTCATCGACAGCCTCATTGAGGGCTTGCTGCCACGCCAGCACGCGGTCGCGGCCGTGCGCTTCGGCCATCCGGTGCCGGTCACCGGGCACCAGGCCCGACAGCCAGCCACCATTGCGGCCCGAAGCTCCGAAACCCGCGAACCGGGCCTCCAGCACGGTGATCCGCAGCGACGGGTCGGCCTTGGCGAGGTAGTAGGCGGTCCACAGTCCGGTGTATCCCGCACCGACGATGCACACGTCGGCGTCGCGGTCGCCGGGTAGTACGGGCCGGGAAGCCGGCAACTCGTCGAACCAGTGGGAGACCTGACCGTTGACCGTGGTGGGCACGGCAGGATTGTGCCTGAACATACTTCTTTCTGCCATGAGTCGATCAATTTCTGCCACCGGAAATTACCACCCTGAGCTTGCGGTTTAGACAGTCATAACCGCATGAGACAGGAAGAAGCAGGAAATGAAGAAGTTCGGATTCGCCGTCATCGCCGCCAGCGGACTGGGTGCAGCCGTCCTGGGTCTGGCCGCACCGGCCTTGGCTACTGAGCCCGCTCACGTCGCCGCCCCCAGCAGCGTCACCATCTCCGCGGGTGTCGACCACCTCGACTGGCTGAACCAGATCCACCCCAAGGCCACCGCACCCAAGGTGGACACCACTGTTCGCCACAGCGGTCGCTGAGATCTCGACAGCAAAAGAGGGGCAGCCCGGAAGGGCCGCCCCTCTTCGCTTTTCGAACGGGAACCCGTCGACGAGTGACTACTCGCTGTCGTTCGACTTGGAGGCGTTGGCGGCGCTACCCGGCTTCTTGCTCGGCGCATCCGACGCCGAAGATCCGGTACGGTCACCGAACTTGGCCTTGACCTTGTCCGTCACCTGGGACTTCAACTTGGCCGCCAACTTACCGGCCGGTGTCGCACTCACATGCGGCTTGGATGCCGACCCAGCCTTGTCGGCTGCCGGCGAATCAACCTTAAGCACAGGCGATTTGACGGCCGGGTCTGCCGCGACCTTGGTGGCAGCGCGCGGTGCGTCATCGGTGGCGGTATCGGCCTTGACGTCGAGCGTCACCGCGTTGGTCGCAGATGCGGTCAGTGCGGGCACCGATGCCGGATCCGATGGAGCATTGACGGCTGGAGCCTTGGCGGTGATGGCCTTGGGAGCCGACTCGGTGTTCAGCGCGGCGGTTGCGCCGGTCGGAAGATTCAATCCCGCACCGATCGCGGCGACGAGTTTGTCGACGCTTGCGGACAGGGCAGCCAACCCGGCCTCCAGGGTTCCATCCTTGAAGATGTTCTGCGCTCCGGGCGCAACGACGCCTGCCGCGATCAGCTGGGGGATGCGCGTGGTCATCTGGCCGAGGAATCCGGTCGGGCTCAGGAGGCCCCCGGTCGGGTTGTTGAGTACATCTTCGACCAACAAGCCAGGAATGTTTGCCGCATTGCTCAGCGCACCCAACGCGTCACCCTCCTTGGCGGAGTCGACCACACCCTGCAGTCCTTCGGCGAAGGCCGCGCCGGTACCGAGGAGGGCGGAGAGTCCTCCCGTGCCGACAGCGCTCAAACCGCTACCGGCCAATACCTTTATCGCCGCGGCCATGTTCGTCAGCATGTACGCCGGAATGTTGGCAATATTGGTCAGCGGTCCGACCAACAGGAATCCGGCGCTGACCAGCTTGCTGTGAATAGACCTCCAGGCCGTCTCGATGTTGCCCTCTTGGATGTTGCTGACGAGTGCATCAACGAATGCGGGGTCGGTCAATTGACCCGCGATCCGGTCGATGGTGGAGATCTCGGAGGTCATCGACGTGGTGACGATGGTGGCGTACCTGATCCAGTTGGCCGCGACCTGCTGTGCGAGCGGGGCCGGCCGGGCCTGCCAGTTGTTGGCGACCGTCTGCAGGTTGGCAGCGGTCACCTGCAGCGCATCCATCAGGGTTTCGAACGGATTCACCTGCGCCACGAGTTGTGTGGCCGCACTGCTCACCTTGACGGGATCGGGGAGCTGAGTCGCATGCGGCAACAACCCGATGGATGCTGCGGCGATAGCAGTTGCGCCGACCAGCGCGATGCCCTTGGACTTGCGTTGATCTGAACTGTTGGGTTGTACAGCTACGTACATTGAGCGGCTCCTTGCCGACCGAGACGGGACGTGACCGGGACAACATACTCCCTAGTTACCGGTTAGTAGCACTCGAGTCCAACGAAGCGATCTGCGCCACCCGCTATATTCGCAGGTCAGAGCATTGAAAATTTGAGCGAAAATCGACGGCGGCCGGAGCCGCCGATTCAGCGGGTGTGCGACTCAACTCTTCGCGCGGGTCAAATGATCGTGGTCTCGTTCACCATCGAGCGTCCAGCAAACTCGATGACCGCCATGCCGTCATTTCAGCGCGGCTTGTTGTTGGCGCCATGCACGCGGAGCAACGCCGAAACGCTGCCGAAACCAGCGCGTGAAGTTCCCCGGTGTCGAGAACATCAGCATCACCGAGATGTCGGTGAGTGAGTTGCTTGGATTGGTGAGCAGGTGTCTGACGAGCTCGACCCGGGTGGTATCGAGCTGTTCGGTGAATGTCGTTCCGGCGCTGTGAAGTTGCCGGTGAAGCGTTCGCCTGTTGGTACCGAGGCTTCGTGCGACGTGGTCGACGGTGCATCGTCCGGCAGGCAACAGCAGCTCGATGACCTCACGGGTGCGATTGACGATGGCCGCATCCGACGAGTCAGTCGCAGGCTTGAGAAGTTGTTGCGAATACGACAGGAAAGACGGGTTGGCCAGCGCATTGCTGATGTCGAGATCGGCCGAGCGCATCACGATGCCGTTGAAATCACGGTCGAAGCACAGATTGTCGCCGAGTATTCGTCGATGCCGGTCGATGTCGAGGGGTCGAGAATGGCTGAAATAGGTGGCGAGTGGGTACCAGCTCTCGCCGACGAGATCGTTCAGTATCGCGACCAACGTTGCGACCGCCAGCTCGATGGATTGCCTTGGCGGCCTTGATCCTCCGACATTCAAGTCCAAACGGATCGTCGTGATCTCGTCGGCTTCGACAACTCGAATTCGCAGTCCTTCGTTGAGCATGTGGCTGTAGCGGATCAGGGTCTGCACCGCGTCGCGAAGCCGTGGTTCGTCCCGGATCACCAGACCCATCGGTCCGAGATTGGTCAGGTGCCGGTTCTCGGCCAGACGCAAGCCCACGTCGTCGATCCCGGAACACGCCGCAGCGTCCTCGAGCAGGCCGGCGACAGCCTCTGCCGACTCCCACCGGTCCGGTTGCGTGAGTCCGACCAGGTCCAACCCGGACCGGGCGAACAACTCTCCGGCATCCACCCCGATGTCGCCGGCGACCTGCAAGAACCCGGTGAGCGCGGCGTACCGAGTCTGCACCTCGCGATTCCCCATGTCGGTGGCTCCAAATGATCAGAAAGATGTCTCCTGAGGATAAGCATTGCCCCCACCGTCGGTCTATGGTCAAGGCTGCAGCAAGGATGCGGTGGTAGAGGGGTCGCGGAGACAGGGGGCGCAGAGGTACCGCACCGGGGAAATAAGGCTCTCGGCGGCCGACGTTGAACCCACGCAACAATACGTCACGTGACGGTTTATTCGACCGCGCTCTCAGAATGCGTATCGGTGATACTGCGCCATGTATCGGAGCACCGGCACAGGTTTCATGACGGCCAGCATCATCCGGTAGTACCAGGGCAGCGTGTTGAACACCGAATCGTCGAAGGGCGAGGTCCGGGCCAGCAGCCTGGTGCCCGGCACCGCACCCAGGATGTCCTCGGCTTCGTTGATCGCCCAATGCAGTTTGGCGCCGGAGCGACGGACAACCGTGTTGCTCCACTGCGATTTGATACCGAGCGTGTTGAACGCATCGAATTGCAGTTCCCCGGAAGGGAATCCGTCGACGATGCGGCGCAGCAGTGCCACCCCGTCGTGCTCGGTGAGGTACATCGTGATTCCCTCGGCGATCATCAGGGTCGGCCGGTCCGCGGGAATGTCACGCAACCATGCCGGGTCGGTCACCGTGGCGGCGACGACGTGATAGTGCTCGGCCGGCGGGTAGAGCTGTTCACGCAGGTGCGCGACGTCGGGGTAGTCGACGTCGTACCACTCGACTCCGGGACCCGGCTGCAGCCGGAAGAAGCGGCCGTCCAGGCCGCACCCGAGATGCAACACCACGGCTTCGGGGTGCACCGCCAGGAACTGGCGGGTCCACCGGTCGAAGTGCGCGCTGCGGGTGGTCACCGACGGTGACGTCGCCTCGGTGATCGAGGTACGGCTCCAGTCGTAGTCGATGCGGTCGGCGATCTCCTTGGCCAGCTGGTCGCCCAGGATCGGATTGGGCATCCCGGCGTCGAGCGCCTTGGCGTAGAACGTCGCCAACATGGTCTGCGGCGCCCCGGTGAGGTCGACTTTCAGCTTGTCGGTCATATCGCCAGGTTAGGCCGCAATACGCTTGCCGCCCAGTGGCTTAACACCTCACGGCGCGGTGTTCAGCTGCTTTTGCGCGCACGCTTGGCGGCGCGCAGGCCGACCCAGAACTTCGCCGCCTCGGCGATCGATTCCTCGACCGGCCTTGGCTGCCAACCGAGTTCACGCACGGCCTTGGAGTGGTCGAGCTCGGCTTCGGCCCGCATGAGTCGCAGGGATTCCAGCGACAACTGTTCGTCGGTACCGCGCAGTCTGCCCTTGAGGGTGCCCGCGGCGGCCATCGCATAGGACAGCGCCAGCGGAATCGACCGCTGCGGCGGTGCCACACCGGCGGCTTCGGCAGCCAGTCGGGCCACCTCGGCGTTGCTGATCATCTTCTCCGAGATCAGGTAGCGCTCACCGGGAGTGCCTCGGTCGGCGGCGAGCAGCAGGGCCTCGGCGGCGTCGTCGATGCCAACGGACTCCGCGTCGATCCCGCTCATCACGAACGGCAGTTTGCCGAACGCGGCTCCGGCGATGATCGCACCGTGCGGGGTGCGGCCCCAGTCGCCGCTGCCGTACGTGGTGGACACGCACATCGCGACGGCGGGCAACCCGCGGTCGCGCGCGTACTGCAGCACCAGATCTTCGGCCTGTACCCGCGAGCGCACGTACGGCGTCACCTTGGACACATCTACGATGTCGTCCTCGGTGGACCGCTGTCCCCGCTTGCGTTCGACGGTGACGTAACTGCTGGTGTAGACGAACTTTCGGAGCTCGGGGAATTCCGCCGCCACGTCCAGCACGTTGCGGGTGCCCTCGACGTTGGTGCGGAACAGCGGCGCCGGGTCGCGCAACCAACCGCGGGCATCGACGACACAGTGGTAGACGACGTCGCAGCCGCTCATCGCCTCGCGCAGGGCCTCGGTGTCGAAGACATCGCCGATCACCCGCTTCACCGGCAGGTCATCGATCCCGATGGTGTTGGCGTTCGGCCGCACCATGGCCCGGACCTCGGACCCGTCATCGGCGGCGACCAATTGCCGCAATACATGGGATCCCAGGAAGCCGTTGGCCCCGATGACCAGTTTGGCGCTCACTTACCGCCCCCGAACTGCTTCATCCACGCCTCGGCCTCCTCGGTGATCGTGCCGAGTTCGGCGGCCTTGCGGCACCACTTGCGGGCCGCGGAGGCGAAGCGCAACGGGTTGTAGACGTCTTCCTGGCGCGACCACAGGCCGTCGCCGGCGTAGGTCAGGATCGAGATGTTGGTGGCGCTGATGATGGTGCCGTCACCCGGATCCCGCATGGGGTTGTCCAGCTCGCAGATAATGCGCCCGGTCGGCTCGTCGATCACCGACCACAGCGACGGGAAGGCCGTCATGTAGCTGCCGGGGAAGGTGGTCATGGTCTTCCAGATCCACGGCCGTACCTGCTCACGGCCTCTCATTGTGCCCACGGCATGCTCGATGTAGTCGACGTCGACGGTGTAGTGGTCGGCCCACACATCCCAGTTCTTGGTCTGCGCGGCCCGGTCGACGGTCTGCTCGAACGTTTCGAAGGCAGCGGCGAGTTCTTCGCGGCTGAACGGGCTGCTCGTCACCCCAAGACTAGAACACGTTCTACTGCCTTTGTCGAGGCACAATGGAGCACATGGGTAACTATTCGACAGCGATCCTGGCGGGCGGCTGCTTCTGGGGCATGCAGGACCTCATCCGCAAGCAGCCCGGCGTGGTCTCCACCCGAGTGGGCTACACCGGCGGCCGCAACGACCACCCGACCTACCGCAATCATCCCGGCCACGCGGAGGCCGTCGAGATCGTCTACGACCCAGCGCTGACCGATTACCGCGCGTTGCTGGAGTTCTTCTTCCAGATCCACGATCCGTCCACCAGGGACCGGCAGGGCAACGACGTCGGCACCAGCTACCGGTCAGCGATCTTCTACCTCGACGACGAACAGAAGCGCGTTGCGCTGGACACCATCGCCGATGTGGACGCGTCGGGGCTGTGGCCGGGCAAGGTTGTCACCGAGGTGACTGCGGCGAGCGATTTCTGGGAAGCCGAGTCCGAGCACCAGGACTACCTGGTGCATTACCCGAATGGCTACACCTGTCACTTCCCGCGCGCGGGCTGGAAGCTGCCCCGGCGCCAGACCGCCGGATAAGCGGTCAGCCTCCCAGCGGCGTGGCCCGGCGATGCACGACGATACGCCCGCCTGCCGCCGGGGTGTAAGCCACGCCGCGGGAGTGAACCTTCTCGCCCCGTGCGGTGGTGGTCTCGATGACGAAGTGCCGCAGGATGGTTCGCAGCACCACATCCATCTCGACATTGGCGAACACTGCTCCGACGCAGCGGCGGGTACCGCCGCCGTACGGTAGCCACCCCAGGCCGGGCCGACTTCCGACGAATCGCTGCGGATCGAACCGGTCCGGATCCGGGAACTCCTTCTCCGACTCCTGGATCTGCGAGAGCGCCACGATGATCGAGTGTCCGCGTGGAATCTCCCACTCCCCCAGCCGGATTGACGGTGCGTAGACGTGGCGGCCGGAGAAGTCGATGACGGTGCGATTGCGCTGCACCTCCAGGATGGTGGCCTGACGGTATTCGTTGCCGTCCGTGGCCGCCTCGGCCACCAGTTCGGCCAGCACCTCGGGATGGCGGCTGATCCGCTCGAAAGCCCAGCCGAGGGTCGACGCCGTGGTTTCGTGCCCGGCGGCCAGCAAAGTCAGCAGCTCATCGCCTATGTCCTTGCGGGACATCGCCGATCCGTCTTCATACGTGCTACGCAGCAGCAACGCCAGGATGTCGTCACGCTGGTCGAAGTCCGGGTCGGCTTGGACCTTCTCGATCAGCCGATCGATGACGGCGTCATACTTCTGGCGGTACCTGGACAGCCGGCCCCACGGACTGAACCGACCGTAGTTGCGGGACGGGGTGGGCAACACGACCAGGCGCGAGCCCAGGGTGACCCAGGGCGGGATGATGCGGCGCAACTCGTCGAGTTGTTCGCCGTCGGCACCGAACACCGCGCGCAGGATCGCGTTGAGGGTGATCCGCATCATCGGTTCGAGAGTCTCGAACTGCTGACCCTGCGGCCAGTTCGCCGATTCCCGCAGCGCCTCTTCCTCGAAGATCGCCTCGTAGTTCTTGATGCTCTTGCCATGGAAGGGCGGGGTGAGCAGCTTGCGGCGGCGACGGTGATCGGTGCCGTCGAGGGCAAACACCGATCCGGATCCCAGGATTCGGCTCAGGTTGGGCTGAATGTTGCCGACGTCGTCGGGGTTGGTCGCAAAGAGCTGTTTGGCCAGTTGGGCGTCGGCGACCAACACCGTGGGTCCGAAGATCGGGAGTTTCAGGCGGAAGACATCGCCTTGACGACGGGCGATCTGTTTGATGATCCTGCGCCTGGCCAGGGCAAAGCCGATGGCCTGCAACGGCTTCGGTAACCGCGCCGGCGGCGGTATCCGGCCCGGTGCACTGCTCGCGGTGGACTTCTCGGTGGTGGTCTCAGCTGCTGCCAGCTCGGTCATACCATCTCCAGCCAGTTCTGGTACCGATCGGTACCACGGGGTTATGGGGTACGGTACCCCCAGGTACCAGGCAAATCAAGGGGGTCAGCCACGATGACCTACCGGCTGCGGTTGCTCGACGGACTCACGGCGGCGATCAACGACAAGGGCTATCGCGAGACCACGGTGGCCGACATCGTCCGCCATGCCCGCACATCCAAGCGCACGTTCTACGACGAGTTCGGCACCAAAGAGGACGGCTTCCTCGAGCTGCTTCGCGCCAACAACGCCACCCTCGTCGAGCGCATTCAGGCCGCCGTCGACCCCGAGGCGGCCTGGCCCGACCAGATCGGGCAGGCCGTGGGCGCCTATGTCGACCACATCGCGTCCGCCCCGGCCATCACGCTGAGCTGGATCCGCGAACTGCCCGCACTGGGCAGCAGGGCCCGGCCGCTGCAGCGGGCCGCGTTGCGGGAACTGACCGATCTACTGATCGAACTCAGCGGCAGCGCGGGCTTCCGGCGCGCGGGTCTGCCGCGGCTCACCGAGCCGATGGCCATCATCCTGCTGGGCGGACTGCGCGAACTGACCGCGCTGATCGTCGAGGACGGCGGCGACATTCAGGCGATCTACGGACCCGCAGTCGCCGCATCGACAGCGATCATGACGGCGAATTCAGCCCAGCACCAACCGCGCTGACTTCTCCAATCGGCGCGAGATCGCGGCGTAGGACTCGTATCCCATCCCCGCCCACACCAGCGTGCCGGTGTAGAGCAACTCGAGCGCTTCGATCACGTCGAGGTCCACGTCGGGCCCGAGAGCGGCGACCAGCCGGCCCCGCACGTCGGCGCCGATGCGCTGCCGCAGCGCATCCACGTCGGGGTCCTTGCCGAGCAGAGCGTTGGTAACCGCCCCGGCGAACTCTGGCTCGTCGGCCACCAGCGACGCGATGTCCTGCAACACATCGACCACCCGCGTGGCCAGGTCGGCCGACTCGTGCGCGACCGGCGGCGCGGCGGACAGCCTGCGCCAGAACACCTCGGCCACGAGGTGTTCCTTGGAGGAGAAGTAGGTGTAGGCCGTCGCCGCCCCGACTCCGGCCTCGGCGGCCACCTTGCGCACGGTCAGTCCGGCGAATCCGTCCCGGATGATCAGCTGTAACGCGGCCTTACCCAGACGTTCGACGGTATCTGCCTGCCGCGCACTCAGACGGCGGCGCGTCGACTCCAGGGCCGTCTCGGACACGTGTCCGGACGCTACTACAACCGCCGGTGGCCAGCAACGGTAGGTTGGGCATCCATGAGCACCGCTGACACCGCCCCGCCGCCCGGCGCGCAAGCCCCATTGCCGCCCCGCGCCGGGCGCCTGTTCACCCTCGCCGAGCAGGTCACCGGCTTCATGCCCGCCGACGAGGGCCGCGCCCTCTACGACGCCGGGGTGCGCTACCTGGGCGGCGGGGTCGGTGTCGAGATCGGCACCTACTGCGGTAAGTCGACGGTAATGCTGGGCGCGGCCGCACAGGAGACGGACTCAGTGCTGTACACCGTGGACCATCACCACGGCTCCGAAGAGCATCAGGTCGGCTGGGAGTACCACGACACCACGATGGTCGATCCGGTCACCGGACTGTTCGACACGCTGCCCACGATGCGCCACACCCTAGATGCGGCCGGCCTGGACGAGCATGTGGTCGCCGTGGTCGGCCGCTCACCCGTGGTGGCCCGGGGATGGCGAACTCCGTTGCGGCTGTTGTTCATCGACGGTGGTCACACCGAAGAGGCAGCACAGCGCGACTTCGACGGTTGGGCCCGCTGGGTCGAGGTGGGCGGCTCGCTGATCATCCACGACGTATTTCCCGATCCCGACGACGGCGGCCAGGCGCCGTTCCACATCTACCAGCGCGCCCTGGCGACCGGCGCGTTCGACGAGGTCGTGACGATGGGGTCGATGCGGGTGCTCGAGCGGACCTCCGGCGCGCCGGGAGAACTGGACTAATCGCCGCGGAGCGGCTTCAAGGTTGTCCGGTGTGGTTTTAGGGGGTATTTCGAGGTAGAATTCGGGGGTGAAGTAGCGGGGCCGACCGGATGGAGATGCACAATGACCGTTCTGACTGCCTCCGCCGCCGAACGACTTGATTTCGAGGCGACGTCACTATCGGTCGGCGAAATTGCGGAGTACCTACAAGACACGCTGGGTCAGCGGATCAGCGCTGCGATCGCCGGTCTAGCGGACGCAAAGCAAATCGGCCGCTACGCCCGTTCCGATTCCCGCCCGCACGCCACCACTGAGCGGCGACTGCGGGAGGGCTACAAAGTCGTCAGGATGCTCGTCGACGCCTACGACGCGACCACCGCCAAGGCGTGGCTGTTTGGCACGAACAGCCGTCTGGATGACCAGGCCCCGATCGAGGTATTGGGCGACGCGACTGAGACCGCAGATTTCACGACGGTCGTGCAGGCCGCTCGGCAGGTAGCTAGCTTTCAAGGGTGAATGAAACCACCGAGGCCGGCCCGTTGTGGCGGGTCGGGTATCACGCGGCGCCGCTGGAGTTCACACCGCTGGACATGTACGCGTTCAACCATCGATTCGATGATATTGCCGAGCTGCATCGTTTCCGGACAATGTATTTCGCTGACTTCCAGGAGACCTGTCTGCGGGAGGTCCTGACGGACTTCCGCCCAAATCTGGCGGCCCGCCAACGCCATATCAAGCGCTACGGCCCCGAGGCCGCCGACGATATTCCAACTGAGTCGGTGACGGCGAAATGGCGCCGGGAGATTGTTCTCGCGTCGGCCATCCTCGAACTACATGGTGAATTGGTCGACCTGTTCGATCCCGCCACCCGACAGACGTTGGAGGATCGCCACCAGTCACTGCTTGTCGCTCACGAGATGGAACACCTAGACCTGCACGAGATCACGGCCAAACGGCGCATCGTGACCCAGACGATCGCGGGCGATCTCTTCGAACGGGGCGCAGCGGGTGTGCAGTTCCGCCTCGCCTTGATGGCGGCACATGCATCGCGTTGTTCGAGCACAGGGGCACGCCGCGGCAGGTCGGCAACCTCGTAGCACTGACGGACCCGGCGCCTGGGGCCCTTCTCGCAGTGACGGAACAGTGGAAGTTGAAGATGCAACCCGCGCAATAGCTACTGGCTACGCCCGTTTATCCAGGTGCGACCGCCCCGCCACACACTCGCAGTCGTACTCGCCCTCCAGGCCTCGCGGCAGCCCGACGCCCCGGAAGATGCCGCCGGCCGTGGTGGTCTGCGACAGCGCGTCGGCGGCCAGGATCATGGCCGCGCCGGTCCAGGTGGTGCGTTCCTCCGGCCAGCGCTTGCCGTCGGCGAAAACCAAACCGGTCCAATAGGAACCGTCGTCTTCGCGTAGGTGCTGCATGGCCGCGAACTGCTCCTGGGCTCGCCGGGTGTCACCGATCGCGTCCAGGGCCATCACCAGTTCGCAGGTCTCTGCGCCGGTGACCCACGGCCGGTGATCGACGCAACGGATGCCCAGTCCGGGCACCACGAAGTCGGCCCACCGGTCGTCGATGCGCGCTCGGGCCGCTGCCCCGCGCAGCGCACCGCCGAGTACCGGGTAATACCACTCCATCGCGTGGGTGTCCTTGGCGGAGAACGCCTCTGGGTGTGTGGCGATAGCGTGGCCGAGTCGCCCTACGGCGACTTCCCATTCCGGCTGGGGGTCGTCGAGATAGTCGGCGAGCGCCAGCCCGCACCGGATGCTGTGGTACACACTGGCGCAGCCCGTCAGCAGCGCCTCTTCAACCGGGCCGGACGGGCTTGCCGCCCAGTAGATCTCGCCGCCGGGGGCCTGCAGGCCCAACACGAAGTCGAGCGCGCGGGTCACCACCGGCCACATCAACTCGGCGAAGGTGCGGTCCCCGGTGATCATCACGTGGTGCCAGACTCCGGTCGCCACATAGGCACAGAAGTTGCTGTCGCTGTTGGCGTCCTCGATGACACCGTTACGCAATTGGATCGGCCAGGAACCGTCCGGACGCTGCACGGTGCGGCACCAGTCGAAGGCCGCCCGGGCCGGTTCGATCAACCCGGCCACGGTCAGCGCCATGGCGTTCTCCACGTGGTCCCACGGGTCGGTGTGGCCACCGTCGAACCACGGCAACGCCCCCGAAGATTCCTGGGTCGCGGCAATCGACCGCGCCGTCTGCAGGCAGTCTTCGGGCGTCAAAACTCCGGGCACACCGGGGATCTCAGGAACTCGCACCGCTACGGCCTACCCGTTCGATTCCGGCTCGCGGACGGCGGGCTTGACGAAATACATGGCGACGCTCTTGCCGATCACCGGGTTCAGTACCGACTCGGCGGTGCGGGTGACCCAGGGCTTGCCCATCATGTCCCACACCAGCAACTGGTGATAGGCCTTGACCGCGAAGTGGTCGTTCTTCTCGGTGCCGACCAGACATTTCAGCCACCAGTACGGTGAGTGCAGCGCGTGCTCGTGGTGCGTATGGGTGAGCGTGAGCCCGTGCGCCAGCACCTTGTCGCGCAATTCATCGGCCTTGTAGATGCGGATGTGTCCGCCCTCGTTGGCATGGTACTCGTCCGACAGCAGCCAGCACAGCTTCTCCGGGAGCCAGCGCGGGACGGTGATGGCCAGCGCGCCACCGGGTTTGAGGACGCGCACGAGTTCGGCGATGGCGCGCTCGTCCTGCGGGACGTGCTCCAGGATCTCCGAGGCGATCACGCAGTCGAAGCTGGCGTCGGGATACGGGAGGTCGAGCGCGTCACCCTTGACGGCCTCGCCCTTGGCCGACAGCGGGACCTCGCCCTCTTCCCGCATGGCCTGCAGCATCGTGTCGACATCGTTGAGGTCGGACACGCTCTGGTCGAAGCCGACGACGGACGCGCCGCGCCGGTAGGCCTCGAAGGTGTGCCGGCCCGCGCCACAGCCGACGTCGATCACCGTGGTGCCTGGTCCGACACCGAGACGGTCGAAATCGACGGTCAGCATGACGCCTCCTTCTTCGCTACCCGCGCACGGGCCATCTCGTACACCGATACCGTCTGTGCGGCAACCGATTCCCAACTGAAGACCTCGAGCGCCCGCTGGCGTCCGGCGGCGCCGAGCCTGCGGCGCTCCGACGGCGAGTCGAGCAGTTCGCCGAGCACGGCGGTCAGTTCGTCGACGTCGGCCGGGCGCACCAACCGGGCGCAGGCCCCGTCGTCGCCGACCACCTCGGGCAGGGCACCCGCGCGACTGGCCACGATCGGGGTTCCGCTGGCCATGGCTTCCACGGCCGGCAGGGAGAAGCCCTCGTACAGCGACGGGATGCAGGCCACCTCGGCGGAGGACAGCAGCGCGGCGAGCTCCTCATCGCTCAGCCCGCTGGAGCTGTGCACGATGTCGGAAATACCAAGCTCGGCAATGAGTTTCTCGGTCGGCCCGTTCGGTTCGAGCTTGGACACCAACTGCACGTCGAGGTCGCGCGCCACGCGCAACCGGGCCACGGCATGCAGGAGGTGACTGACCCCCTTGAGCGGCACATCAGCGCTCGCGATCGCGATGATGCGCCCGCGCACCCGATGCTCGGCAGGCTTGAACAGTTCGGTGTCCACCCCGAGCGGCACGATATGCAGCTGATTCGGTGTCACCCCGAAGTCCTCGGCGATGTCGGCAGCCGAGGATGACGACACCGTGAGCAGTTCGGGGATCTTGCGGGCCACCTTCTTCTGCATCTCGGCGAACCCGTACCAGCGCCGCACCAGCGGTTTGCGCCACCACTTGGCGGCAGCGACGTCGACCACCCGGTCGCGGGTGATCGGGTGGTGCACGGTCGCGACGACCGGCAGGCCGAGGCCGGCGATCTTCAACAGTGCCGAACCCAGGCTCTGGTTGTCGTGCACCACGTCGAACTCGTCGCGGCGCGCCGCCAGGATCCGGGCCACCCGCATCGTGAACGTCCGCGGCTCCGGGAACCCGGCGCTCCACATCGTGCCCAGTTCCAGGGCGTCGATGTGGTCGCGGATCTCGCTGGGCTTGGGCACCCGGAACGGGTCCGGTTCGCGGTAGAGGTCGAGGCTCGGTACCTTGGTGAGCGTCACCCGCGGATCCAGACCCTCGGGATAGGGCTGGCCCGAGAACACCTCGACGTGATGGCCGAGTTCGGCGAGACCGCGGCTCAGATAACGCACGTAGACGCCCTGGCCACCGCAGTGGGTCTTGCTCCGATAGGACAGCAACGCGATACGCATAATCAGATCACCCGACGGCCGGAATCGTGCTGAGCTGGGAATACACGCTCACGCGTCGACTCCGAACCCTCTGGACATGTGTCCAGACTATAGTTTGACCTGCTAGCCAACGCAACGCGTCGGCCGGCGCTCACGCCGGAGGGAAGCCACCCGTGGCAACGGGCCCCCAGCGCGTAGGCGTGATCCGGATCAGACACTTGCGCTGATCCACCATCGCCTGCCGGTACTCATCCCAATCGGGGTGTTCACCGGCGACCGTGCGGAAGTAGTCGACCAGCGGCTCCACCGCATCCGGCAATCCGATCACCTCGGCGTCGCCGTCGATCTGCACGTACGGTCCGTTGAACTCCTCGGACAGCACGGTCACGCTGGCCCGGGGCGTGCGCCGGAGGTTGGCTGCCTTGGCCCGCTGCGGGTAGCTCGCGATCACGACGCGCCCGTGCTCATCCACCCCGCCGGTCACCGGTGACGTCTGCAGCGAGCCGTCGGCCCGGAACGTGGTCAGCACCATGTGGTGTCTGGGGCGCACGAAATCCAGGAGTTCGTCGATGCCCACTCGGTCAGCGGTCGCGTATTTCCGGGCCATGCGTCGACGGTAGAACAAACGCGTAGGGCCGGGGAAAACCCAATCCGGTCAGCCGCGCGCCGCGCACCGCCGCGACGCCGACCGCCACCACGTTGCCCGACGACGGTTCGTAGCACTCCAGAACATCCCGGCCCTCGCCGACGATCAGCACCCAGTGCCGTGGCACCGCTCGCCGGCCGACGAGCATCGGCACCGGCCAGCCCTCCGCGACAGCGCGGCACACATCCGACAATGCATCGCCGGAACCACGGAAGCGTCGCCATCGATACGTCACTCCACGTTTCGCGCTGTGGTCGGTCAGTGCACGGGCCATCCCCGCGGGCGTGGTCCCCAGTCGCCGGGGCCAAATCCTGTTGACCGCCGCGTGAATTCGGCCCTGCTCCGCAGCGAACCAGGTATCACCATCGGGGTGCAGCAACTCCGCTCGGTAGACGTGATCGAGCATGGCACCGGCCACCACCGCGACCGTCGGGCCACAGGTGACGCCGTCGCGCTGCCGCAGCCGCAGGGCTGCTAATTTCGCTGCCTTCACACAGATCCGGTCATTGAAGCGATCAATTTCTGCCATCGGAACTAAAGCGCCTGAGCTGCCGGTTTCATCCGGCATCGGCAAGCGTAGCGAATATCGGAAACGAGAGGCAGTCCCGTGCGAACCAGAATTGGAAAGTCCCGGATCATCGTCGCCGTGGTCGCAGGCGTCGCCGCGGTGACCATCAGCCTCGCAGGCCCCGCAGCTGCCGCACCCGACGGACCCAGCAACGCCCAAGAGACCATCAAAGAGCTGCAGTCCCAGGGTTACACGGTGATCGTCAACCGCCTGGGTTCCTCACCGCTGAGCGAGGCGACCGTCGTCGCCGTGCGGCCCGGGCCCAACTTCAGTCGCACCGACACACTGAGCGCCGTCACGCAGCGCACGGTGTATATCGACGTCAAGTAGCAGACAGCCACTGCCATCGCCGCGATAATGATCCGATGGCAGTGAAGATGGCCGACCTGCTGGGCAGCGAGTTGGGTGCCCTGCGATACCAGCCCACTGCCAAGCGAATTCGGATCTGCCTGGGCGGTGAGCCGGTGGCCGACACCGGCGCAGCCATCCTGGTCTGGGAGCCGCGCCGGATAGTCCCGACATATGCGGTGCCGCGGTCGGCATTGACGGCACAGCTGGTTCCGGCCGGCGGGGACGTGGGCGACGACGAGATCCCCGGCTTCCTGGATCCGTCGGTGCCGTTCACCGCGCACACGTGTTCCGGCACGGCATTCGACGTCATCGCCGGTGATGAAAGCGGTCCCGCCGCGGCCTTTCAGCCCGACGACCCAGACCTGGCCGACTACCTGATCCTGGACTTCTCGACCTTCGGATGGCGTGAGGAAGACGAGGCGATCGTCGCGCACCCGCACGACCCGTTCCACCGGATCGATATCCGGCGCAGCCGACGACGCATCCGCGTCGAACTCGACGGACGGATACTGGCCGAATCCTGCGATCCCATGCTGTTGTTCGAGACCGGGCTACCCACCCGCTACTACCTGCCCCGCGCGGACGTCACGACCCCGCTCGACGTCAGCAACACCGCCACATACTGCGCGTACAAAGGCCGGGCCACCTACTATTCCGTGCCCGGCGGTGCCCCCGATCTGGCCTGGTCCTATCATGAACCGCTGAGCGACGCGGTACCGGTCGGCGACCGCATCTGCTTTTTCGACGAGCACGTCGATGTGTATGTCGACGGCCAGCGGATGGATCGTCCGGTCACTCCGTGGAGCTGACGGAAGAACAGAAGGCTGGTCGACGGGTAGCGTCGGGACCATGTCGTCCAGGCAGACCCGGGCACTCATCGTCACCGACGTGCAGAACGATTTCTGTGAGGGTGGCTCGCTCGCGGTCGCCGGTGGCGCCGCGGTGGCGCGGGGTATCACCGCACTGCTGGCTACCGACCACGGCTACGACTACGTGGTGGCCACCAAGGATTTCCACATCGACCCGGGTGAGCATTTCGCCGATGTCCCCGACTATCGGACGTCGTGGCCGCGGCACTGCGTGGCCGATACCCCTGGTGCGGCGTTCCACCCCGATCTCGACACGACCACGGTGGATGCGGTGTTCGAGAAGGGCCACCGGTCGGCGGCCTACAGCGGGTTCGAAGGGGTCGACTCTTGCGGGACCACGCTGGCGGACTGGCTCGCCGAGCGCGGTGTCGAAGCAGTCGACGTGGTGGGCATCGCCACCGACTACTGCGTCGCGGCCACCGCCTCCGACGCGGTGAAGGCGGGGCTGCACACCCGTGTGCTCACCGGGCTGACGGCCGGCATCTCGCCGGAAAGCTGCGATACGGCCTTGGCCGAATTACGTTCCGCCGGAGTCGAAGTCACCTAGTGGGGTCGACGGGCCGGCCTGTCCAGCGCGGATCCCGACGCTCGACGTAGGCGCGCACGCCCTCGCGCGCGTCGTCGTGTGCCATCAACTGCAGGTGTATCTCGGTCTCCCGGTTTCCGACTCCCGCGCGGTCGAGGTCATAGGAATCCCACAGCAACCGCTTGCTGGCCGCGACCGACATCGGCGCGGTGTTGACCGCGATGTCGTGTGCGAGTTCCAGTGCCGCAGGCAGCACCTGCTCGGCTGGGAGTACCCGGCTGCCCAGTCCGAGTTCGACTGCGCGATGTCCGTCGAATGTGTCTCCGGTCAACAGGATCTCGGCGGCATTGGCCAGACCCACCAGTCGCGGAAGCACCCAGTGCGAGTAGGCGTCGCCGACCATTCCGCGCCGGGCCTGCACCACGCCGTACCGGGCATCGGCGGCGAAAAATCGGATATCGCACTGCAGTGCGAGGGTCAGGCCGATGCCGATGGCGTGTCCGTTGACGGCCGCGATCACCGGCTTGCCCAGGGTCCAGGCCGGTACGGCGAGGCCGGCGGCGCTGAACTCCTGCTCCGGGTCGGTGAAGGTCTGCTCCCCCGCGCCGAGATCCGCACCGGCACAGAACGCCGGCGGCGTGCCGGTCAGCACGATCACCCGGATCGCATCGTCGGCGTCGCAACGCAGATAGGCCTCGGCCAACTCCTCGCGCATCCCACCACCGAACGCGTTGCGCTGCTGCGGACGGTCCAGCGTGATGATCGCGACCGAGCCATTCATGTCGACCCGCACCGTCGGGCACTCGGGTAGATCGGGGCGACTGGCCACAGGGGTAACGTACCGCCGCCCGGTCGCCCGACCGATGGAGTCCGACAATCAGCACTTCGGCAAACTGAACGAGCGGCACGGTCGCTGCGGTGAACGTGGATGCGCACCCCGTTCTGATGCTGCAATCCGAATCAGATTGAGCGTCAATTCAAGAGCGTTGCTCTTCGCCCCGATATCCCTGCCCTCACCAGGAAATCTGGTAACTTGAACTTGTAGCAGCCGTGGCCGCCTAAGTAGACGTTGAACGCTTGTTCGATGTCACCGGCCGGGCGGGCTGGGGGGTACGAGCCGAAGAGCGGCGGCAACTGCCCTGCGGCCACGGCTGCGGTATCTCATCGGGTATCCGCGCGCCGTTTCGGGCCAGCGATGATCCATTCAATCAACGTCTTCACAACGCGACGGTTTCCGGTGCAGACCACCCTGTCGGCCAGACTCTGGCACCCCCAACCAACCGGGTGGTTTAGTGTGCAGTCAGATCCACCGACAGGGAGACGATCATGCAACTTGCGCTCACACCGGAGGAAGCAGCTTTCCGCGATGAGCTGCGCACCTTCTATACGACGAAGATTCCCGCCGAGCTTCGCGAACAGAACCGGCTGGGATTGCCGATCGGCAAAGAGGGCATCGTCACCGCGCATAAGATCCTGCACGAACACGGCCTGGCCGTCCCCAACTGGCCCGTCGAATGGGGCGGCAAGGACTGGACGCCCAATCAGATGCAGATCTGGCTCGACGAGATGCAGTTGGCCAGCGTCCCCGAGCCGCTGACCTTCAACGCCAGGATGGTCGGCCCGGTGATCGCCGAGTTCGGCTCCCAGGAGATCAAAGAACGCTTCCTTCCGCCCACCGCCGCGCTGGACATCTGGTGGTGCCAAGGGTTTTCCGAGCCGGAGGCCGGCTCGGACCTCGCCTCGCTGCGCACCACCGCGATCCGCGACGGGGACAGCTACGTGGTCAACGGTCAGAAGACCTGGACCACACTCGGCCAGTATGCCGACTGGATCTTCTGCCTGGTCCGCACCGACCCGCAGGCGCCCAAGAAGCAGGCGGGCATCTCGTTCCTGCTGATGGACATGAACACCCCCGGCATCACGCTGCGCCCGATCAAGCTGATCGACGGCAGCGTCGAGGTCAACGAGGTGTTCTTCGAGGACGTCCGGGTGCCCGCCGACCAACTCGTCGGCGAGGAGAACCAGGGCTGGACCTATGCGAAGTTCCTACTCGGCAACGAGCGCACCGGAATCGCCCAGGTGGCCCGCACCAAGGTGCGCCTCGCCGAGGTCAAGGAACGTGCTGCGGCCAACGGACTGCTGGCCGAACCGCTGTTCGCCGCGCGGCTGGCCGAGGCCGAGAACGACGTGCTCGCACTGGAACTCACGCAAATGCGGGTGACCTCAGATTCGGCCGACGGCAAGCCCAGCCCGGCCTCATCGGTACTCAAACTTCGCGGCAGCCAGCTGCAGCAGACCGCCACCGAACTGCTGGTCGAGGTGGCCGGCGCAGACGCCCTGCCGTACGAGGCCGGCGAGATCGCCTCACCGGACTGGGCACAGCACGCCGCCCCGCACTACCTCAACTACCGCAAGACGTCGATCTACGGCGGTAGCAACGAGGTACAGCGCACCATCATCGCTTCCACCATTCTCGGATTGTGAGTTGAACCATGGACTTTCAGCTGACCGACGAACAGACCCTGCTGGCCGATACCACTCGTGACCTGCTGTCGGGCTACGACACCGAAAAACGCAACAAGGTGGTCGAGACCGAACCCGGGTTCGACCGCGCAGTGTGGGGCCAGCTCGCCGAAGTCGGGGTTCTGGGACTGGGTTTCGATGAGGACTCCGGTGGCCAGATCGAGATCATGGTGGTGCTGAACGAGATCGGGCGCCGGCTGGCTCCCGAGCCCGTGCTGCACGGAGCCATCGGTCCCGGCGCGATAATCGCCGAGGTCGGGACCGACGCGCAACGTGCACTCCTCGACGAAGTCGCCTCCGGCAAAAGGATTTTGGCCTTCGCTCACGCTGAACCGGGAGTGCGGAGTTCCGACAGCGTGACGACCGCCGCGACACGCAGCGGGGATGGGTGGACGCTGAGCGGCACCAAGAACCCGGTGCTGGCCGGTGACGTCGCCGATACCTTGATCGTCAGCGCGGCCCTGCCGGATGGCGGTACCGGTCTGTTTCTGGTCGACGCGGCGAATGTCACGCGCCAGGGTTACCGCACGTTCGACGGACAACGCGGCGCCCAGATCGAGCTGGCTTCCGCTGCCGCCGAACCGCTCGGCGAAGCCGCCGACGCCGGCGATGCGATCGCCAACGCCCTGGTCCGCATCTCGGCGGGCCTGTGCGCCGAGGCGGTCGGAGCGATGGATGAATCCCTGCGGCTGACCGCCGATTATCTCAAGGCACGCAAGCAGTTCGGGGTCACGCTCAGCAAATTCCAGACGCTGACCCAGCGCGCCGCCGACATGTACATGTCGCTCGAGCTGGCGCAGAGCATGGGCACCTACGCCGCAATGTCCATTGCCGACGGCGAGCTTGACCCGGTGATCGCGGCGCGGGCCAAACTGCAGATCGGCCGCTCAGGCCGGCACATCGCGCAGGAGTCGATCCAGTTGCACGGTGGTATCGGAGTCACCGCGGAGTACCCGATCGGGCACTACGCCGCCCGGCTGACCGCGATCGAGCACACCCTGGGCTCGTCCGCCGATCAGCTACGGACGCTGGTCGACCAGCTCGACACCTACGAGATCGCCACGCTCTGATCGGAATTGCTTCGAGAGGGCCTCGTCCGGTGCCACCGGTCGGGGCCCTTTCGGTATCGCCATGGCGATGAGTGCGGCACCGGCGGCGGCGGCCGCGGCGATCAGCAGCGCGGTGCGGAACCCACCCAGCGACGGCAACGCCTGCCCGGCGAACATGATGCTCGTCTGGGCCAGCACCGCGGTCATCACCGCGCTCGACGTCGACGTGCCCAGCGAGCGGGCCAGTGAGTTGATGCTGTTGGCCGACGCGGTTTCTGACACCGGCACCGCCGAGTTGATCAGGGCGGGCAGCGCTGCAAAGGCGAATCCGACACCGAAGCTGACGATCAGGCCGAGCACCAGCAGACCGACGGGGCTGCCGAGCATCAAGGTGCCGGCCAGGTAGCCCGCTGCGATGATCGCGCAGCCGATCACCAACACGATCTTCGGCCCACGCGAGGACACCACCCGTGCCGCGACCGGGGCGGCCGCCATCATCGCCAGTCCGCCGGGCGCCATCCACAGGCCGGTGGCGATCATGCTCTGGCCCAGACCGAACCCGGTTTCGCGCGGCATCTCCAGCAGCTGGGGGCCGACCAGCGACAAGGCGAACATGCCGAAGCCCACCGCCACGGAGGCCAGGTTCGTCAGCAGCACAGGGCGTTTCAACGTGGTTCGGATGTCCACGATCGGCGAGGGCACCCGGTACTGCCACCAGGTGAACACCCCGAAGGTCGCCACCGCGGCGGCCAACATCCCCAACGTGGGGGCACTGGTCCAGCCCCACATCGCGCCCTTGGAGATCGGCAGCAACAGCAGCACCAGGCCGGCGCCCAGTGTGACGGCGCCGACCGGGTCGAAGCGGTGGTCGGCGGACACCGGTTCGAGGTCGGGCACCAGCAGGACGAACAGCAGTCCCGAGGCCAGGCCGAGTGCGGCCGCACACCAGAACAGGGCATGCCAGTTGAACTGTTCGGCGATCACCGCCGACAACGGCAGGCCCAGCGCACCGCCGACGCCCAATGACGCGCTCATCAACCCCATGGCCGAGGCCACCCGCTCGGGCGGCAGGGCGGCCCGCAGCACGCTGATGCCCAGCGGGATCACCGGGGCACCGAATCCCTGCAGCCCACGCCCGATGATCAGCGGGATCAGCGAGGTGGTCAGGGCCGCGACCACCGAGCCGACGAACAGCAGTGCCGCACACAACACCAGAATCCATTTGGGGCCGTACATATCCCCGAGCCGGCCCAGCATCGGTGTGGCGACGGCGCCGGTCAGCAGGGTGGCGGTGATGGCCCAGGACGCGTTGGCCGCGCTGGTGCCGAGCAGTGCGGGCAGTTGCGGGATCAACGGGATGATCAGGGTCTGCATGAGCGAGACACTGATGCCCGCTGCAGCAAGCACCGCGACCAGCAGCCCGCCGGACGCCGATCGGCGCGCAGGCTGATTAGGCATGCTAATGAAGGTATCAGCCGATCAGGCGAGTCACCGATCCCAGTGGAACGGGTAACCAACTCGGCCGGAACCGGGCCTCGTAGGCGGCCTCGTACACCGCCTTGTCCAGTTCGTAGGCCGCCAGCAGCGCGGCGTGCTCGCGCGGATCAGTGCCGAGCGCCTCGGTGTAACCGTCGCAGAACGCCGTGCTGTTGCGGTCGGCCCACTCCCGGGCCCGGGCAGACATCTGCCGGGCCCGGTCATCGTCTCCGGCCAGGTCCACCAGGCGGGCATACGCCGCGTAGTCGAACGACCTCAGCATGCCCGCGACGTCACGCAGCGGGGAGTCGGCGGTGCGCCGCAGCTCCAGCGGCCGGCCGGGCTCGCCTTCGAAGTCGATCAGGAGCCAGTGTTCCGGGGTGCGCAGCACCTGCCCGAGGTGCAGGTCCCCGTGCACCCGCTGCACCTTCACCTGCTCGTCGGCCAGTTTGCGGTAGCGGTCCTCGATCAACGAGACATGCTCGCGCAGTTCTGGTACCGCCTCGGCGGCGGCGGCCAGTCGGGTCGACATGAGCTCGGCCGGGAACGGAACCGCCGTGATGCCGAGCTGCTCGGCCAGGCAGGCGTGCACCGAGGCCACCGCCTCCCCCAGCCGGTAGGACTCGGCGGCAAAGTCACCGCCCACCTCGTCGGCGTACAGATCACCCTCGGCGAACAGGTCACGGGTGCTGGCGGTGGCCATATCCCAGCCTTCGGCCGAGTTGGCGGCGAATTCGGTCACCATCCCCAACGCGAAAGGCTCACCGTCCCAATCAATATCGATCGATCCGAGCAGCCTTGCCACGTGCGGGTTGCCGGCCCGGGCCAGCACGCGGTTGAGCTCGATGTCGGGGTTGATCCCCGGAGTGATCCGACGGAACACCTTGAGTACGGCATCCTGACCGAACACCACGCTGGTGTTGCTCTGCTCGGCCGCCGAAACCCGGGGCAGCGCGTCCAGCGACAGGGTGGCCCCCGGCTCCCTGGAACACCTCAGCGTGCCCACCGCCGCCGAACGGTCGACCATATCCAGCAGGTATCGCGCGGCGTCCTGGTCGTAGAGGGCGTCATAGCCGGTCCGCCCCTCATCGCTGCCGATGGTGGCCACCGAGCTGTACTCCTCGAGCGGTGCGCCATCCCACGCCACCAGCACCTGATAGCGCTCGGCGGTCCCGTCGACATAGGACACCTGCAGCAGCACCAGGTCGAGATCCTCGCGCAACTCACACACCAGACCTGTTGTAACAGAAGACAACTCGCGACCGCGGCCACCGTACCAGCGCTGTTGACTCAGCCAGTCACCGAATTCGAGGTTCATTGCTGTGCGGCCTCTCGCTCGGGCCCACGCAGTTCAAACCAGTAGAACCCGTGTCCGGGAAGGGTCAGCAGGTACGGCAGCTGACCGATACTGGGAAAGTCGACGTAGCCGGACATCTCGATGGGCGTATATCCGCTCCACTCCTGCAGATTCAGTTCGATGGGCTGCGGGAATCGCGACAGGTTGTTCACACAGAGGATGGCGTCCCCGCCGACTCCGGCTTCGTCTACGAGCTGGCGCACGTAGGCCAGCACCGACGGATTGGAGCCGCCGAGTTCGCGGAATGTCCCGAGCGCGAACGCGTCGTGGCGGCCACGCACGGCCAAAATGCTGCGGGTCCAGTTCAGCAGCGATGTCGAACTGTCCCGTTGGGCTTCGACATTCACCGACTGATACCCGTAGACCGCGTCCTGGTTGGGCGGCAGGTACAGCCGGCCCGGGTTGGCGGTGGAGAACCCGGTGTTGCGGTCCGGCGTCCACTGCATCGGGGTGCGCACGCTGTCGCGGTCGCCCAGCCAGATGATGTCGCCCATGCCGATCTCGTCGCCGTAGTAGAGCATCGGCGATCCGGGCAGGGACAGCAGCAGCGCGGTGAACAGCTCGATCTGGTTGCGGTCGTTCTCCAGCAGCGGAGCCAGCCGGCGGCGGATACCGACGTTGGCCTTCATCCGCGGATCCTTGGCGTACTCGGCATACATGTAGTCACGCTCGTCGTCGGTGACCATCTCCAAGGTCAGCTCGTCGTGGTTGCGCAGGAAGATCGCCCAGTGCGCCGTGTCCGGGATCGCCGGTGTCTGGGCCAGGATCTCCGAGATCGGGAACCGCGACTCGCGCCGCACCGCCATGAAGATCCGCGGCATCAACGGGAAATGGAACGCCATGTGGCATTCGTCGCCGCCGGTGGCCGGATCCCCGAAGTACTCGACCACATCGGCGGGCCATTGATTCGCTTCCGCCAGCAGCACCCGACCGGGGAACTCGTCGTCGACCACCTTGCGGCAGCGCTTGAGGAAGGCGTGCGTCTCGGGCAGGTTCTCGCAGTTGGTGCCTTCGCGTTCGAAGAGGTAGGGCACCGCGTCCAACCGGAAACCGTCGATGCCGAGATCGAGCCAGAACCGCAGGACGTCGATCATCGCCTCCTGCACCGCCGGATTGTCGTAGTTCAGATCGGGCTGATGCGAGAAGAACCGGTGCCAATAGAACTGCTTGCGCACTGCGTCAAATGTCCAGTTCGACTCCTCGGTGTCGACGAAGATGATGCGCGCATCGGCGTACTTGTCGCTGGTATCGCTCCAGACGTAGAAGTCGCCGTAGGGACCATCGGGGTGGTGGCGCGACTCCTGGAACCACGCGTGCGAGTCCGAGGTGTGGTTCATCACCAGGTCGGTGATGACCCGGATACCACGTCGATGCGCCGCGTCCAAGAGCGTGACGAAATCCTCCACGGTGCCGAACTCGGGTAACACCTTGTAGAAGTCCCGGATGTCGTACCCACCGTCGCGCAGTGGCGAATCGTAGAACGGGGGCAACCAGAGGCAGTCCACACCCAACCACTTGAGGTAGTCGAGTTGTTGGGTCAGGCCCCTCAGATCGCCGACGCCGTCGGCGTTCGAATCGTAGAACGCACGGACCAGCACCTCGTAGAACACCGCTCGCTTGAACCAGTCGCGGTCGGTGGGCAGCGTCCTGGCATGGCCGAAGTCCTCGGCGGTCGGATGCTCGACCACGCCGTGTTCGTCCGCAGGGTGATCGTGAGCGGCGGTGTCCATCAGCATCCCAACGTACCCACTTGGGCGGTACTCGACACCTCCTGGCGACGCCGCGAACCGAATTGATCCTGCAGCAACGTGATTCACCGTCCGGGCGGTGTTTGCGGGAAAACTAACGGTTGAATAAGAGACGGCGACGGGTTACGTTTCTCCCGCATTTGATCTCCTCGTCGGCTATGGGCCGGCGATAACACATTCGACGAGGGATGGCCTGTGGGTGAGTCCGCACCAAATGACGGTGAAGCACCAGTAATCGTTGGTCTGTCTGACGCCGCGATGCACATGTACATCGCCGCAATCGACGCACTTCCGCCGACCGGCGACCCGGAGTACGCCGACCGCGCCGCGGTGGTCCTCAGCGGTCTGCGCAAGCTGCAGACGTCGCTGTCGGAAGCAGCGGGCCGCAGCCGGGTCACCCCGTCGGTCATCGTCGCCCTCAGCGGCGTACGTCACCGCTACGACGAGTTGATGACGACGGCGTCCGAGGGCCCCGGTGCCACGCTCGGTCAGCGTCTCTACGTTGCCCGCGGCAACGCGAAGCTGTCCACCGAGGAAGCCGCCAACGGTGTCGGATTGCGTAAGGACCTCATCGAGGCCGTCGAGGCCGAGGAGCCCGCGACCGAAGCCGAGACCGCTCAGATCAAGGACCTCATCGCCGCGCTCGGCGGCTAGTGACGCAACGCCCGGCGGTAGGGTCGCGATGTGACGCGCGATCATGGCGACCCCGGTGATGCCCCTTCGGTTCCTCCCCCGCTGACGGAAGTGATCGAGGGGGCACGTCCGTCTGCGGCAGAGGAAGCCCGCACCGTCGCCGCCTCGACGAATGCCGGCACGTTGGCCTCGCTCACCGCCGACGGTGACCCGTGGGCGTCGTTCATCACCTATGGCCTCCTGGCCGGCGACCCGGTGCTGTGCGTGTCGAACATGGCCGAACACGGCCGCAACCTCGCCGGCGACCCACGGGCCAGCATCTCGATCGTGGCCCCCGACGCCGGCTCGGATCCGTTGGCCAGCAGCCGCATCACGTTGGCCGGGATCGCCGAGCGGCCCACCGGCGACGAGCTCGCCGCGGCCCGCCAGGCCCACCTGGACGCGGTGGCCGCCGCCCGCTACTACATCGACTACAGCGACTTCTCGCTCTGGGTGCTACGGGTACGACGCGTGCGCTGGGTCGGCGGATACGGCCGAATGGACTCGACCACCGGCGAGGCCTATGCCGCCGCCCAACCCGACCCCGTCGCCCCGCATGCCGCCGGTGCGATCGAGCACCTCAACGCCGACCACGCCGATTCGCTCACCGCGATGGCCCGTGTCCTCGGCGGCTATCCCGACACCAGCGCGGCGGTGTGCACGGGAGCCGACCGCTACGGCCTGGATCTGCGGGTCACCACCGAGCGTGGGATGGCCTACACCCGCGTCGGCTATGCCGCCCCGATCGGCTCGTACGACGAGTTGCGGGCGGCCACCGTCGAGTTGGCTCGGCGCGCTCAGGCTTGATCGGCGCACCGCGCCGGCCAGGCCCGAGACCCCGTCGGGCCGTGCAATACGATCGCGGGTATGCCCGAGCGCCCGGAGACCTGGCAAGCCGCCTTCGACCTGATCCGCACCCGCGGGTACGAACGCCGTGAGGAACCGTTCCGGCTGGCCAGCGGGCAGCTGAGCCACGACTACATCGACGGCAAGTTCGCCATCGACACGGGCGAGCGGATGACCATCGTCAGCCGCGCGGTCGCCGATCTGGCGGTCGCGAGCGGTATCGAGTTCGACGCCGTCGGCGGGCTCACCATGGGTGCCGACCCGCT
Organism: Mycolicibacterium alvei; assembly: GCF_010727325.1. NCBI lineage: Bacteria > Bacillati > Actinomycetota > Actinomycetes > Mycobacteriales > Mycobacteriaceae > Mycobacterium > Mycolicibacterium alvei. The sequence continues at coordinate 3,907,758 of NZ_AP022565.1, read as the reverse complement.
GGCCCACGGGGTGGCGATGGTGACCGGCAAGGCCTGGTTCTCGGTGCGCAAGGAACAGAAGTCACGCGGCCGCGAGCAGTGGATCGAGGGCACCCGGCTCGAGCCCGGCACCCGCGTGCTGCTGGTCGACGACGTGATCAGCACCGGCGGCTCGACCGAGATCGCCTACGAGCGGGTCACCGCCGTCGGAGCCGTCGTCACCGGCGTCATCCCGATGGTCGACCGCGGCGATATCGCGACCGGACGGTTTGCCAAGCGCGGGGTCCCGTTCGCGGCACTGGTCACCTACCGCGACCTGGGCATCGAACCGGTCAAGGACGTCTGAGCCGCCGTCCGAGATTTTCCGCCGCCGTTTTCCACGCCACGGCTGCCCATCCACGAGAGTTACCGCCCTCTGGTAGAAGGCGACGGGCGTCGGCGACGGCGCGCTAGATCACCAGCACCGGGGTCCGCTCCAGCGCGAGGCTCACCACCACGCCGGGCTGGAAGGCGCGCGCCCGGGAGCTGGGCAGCTGCGCGTGGATCAGCGAGCCGTCGGGCAGCGACATGTACACGTGGGATGTCGGGCCCAGGAACGCCACGGATTCCACCACCGCGGGCCCGTCCGGATCGGCGCGCACCCGAATCGCCTCCGGACGCAGCATCGCGGTACCCGCGCCCGCGGTGATCGAACCGGGCAGGGTCGGCAACTCGGCGCCCAGCAGTCTGGCCCGGCCACCCGACACCCGCGCGCGCACCTTGTTGTGCAAGCCGACGAACTCGGCGACGAACGGCGTCGACGGGCGGGCGTAGAGCACGGCTGGCGTGGCGAGCTGCTCGAGTTTGCCGTGACTCATCACCCCGACCCGGTCCGCAACCGCCAGGGCCTCCTCCTGGTCGTGCGTCACGAACAACGTCGTGATGCCGACTTCGAGCTGCACCCGCCGGATCTCGTCACGCAATTGGGAGCGGACCTTGGCATCGAGTGCCGACAGCGGCTCATCGAGCAGCAGCACTCTCGGCTCGATCGCCAGTGCCCGGGCCAGTGCCACCCGCTGCTGTTCCCCCCCGGACAACTCGTGGGCGTATTTGTTCTTGTGCGCTGCCAGTCCGACCAGGTCAAGCATGTCCGCTGCCCGAAACAGCCTGTCCCGCTTGGTATTCCCGCGCATCTTCAGACCGAACGCGACGTTGTCCAGCACGGTCAGGTGCGGGAACAGGCTGTACGCCTGGAACACCATGCCCATGTCCCGCTTGTTGGCCGGCACCGAGCTGATGTCACGGCCGCCGGCAAGCACCGTGCCGGAGCTGGCCTCCTCCAGGCCGGCCAGGATGCGCAACGCGGTGGTTTTGCCGCAGCCAGACGGCCCGAGCAGCGCCACCAACTCCCCCGGCTCGATGCACAGGCTCAGCCCGTCGAGGGCGTGGACGCTGCCGTACGTGCGGGTGAGGTCACGGAGTTCAACGCGCACACCGGCCCCGAGACTCATGTCTGAACTCCCAACGTCCGGCGGCGGCCCCGCGTGAGCACCGCCAAGACCAACAACAGCGCGAACCCGAGCAACAAGGTGGCCAACGAGGCCGCCACCGACGTCGCGCCGTCGCTCTTGCCGATCGCCACGATCTGGACCGGGAGCGTCTCGAAGCCGATCAGCGAGGCGATGGTGTATTCACCGAGTACCACTGCGATGGAAATGAAGGCCGCAGACAGGATCCCCGACCAGATGTTGGGCACGATCACCCGGGCGATCGTCGACAACCATCCGGCTCCCAACGACCGGGCAGCCTCCGTCAAGGTTTGCAGGTCGATCGCGGACAGCGCGGAGTCGATTGCCCGGTAGGCGAACGGCAGGACCAGCACCACGTAGACGAACGTCAGGGTGAGCGCCGACTCGCCGAGAAGGTAAGTGACCCAGAGGTACACGTTGCGCAGGCCCACCACGATCACCAGGGCCGGGATCGTCAACGGCAGCAGGCACAGAAACTCCACCAACGGTGCGGCCCAGCGGACCCGCACGCGCACCCAGATCATCGTCGGCACCAGCAGCACCAGCATCGCGATGACGGTGAACACCGCGAGCAGCAGTGAAATCAGAATGGCGCGATACAGGGCATCGTCGGCCACCAGATTGCGCCAGGCTGCGCCGGTGCGCCCGCCGGCGAAAAGGTTCCGGGTGGAGAAGTCGGCCATCGCATACAGGGGAAACAGGAAGAACAGGCCGAACAGACCCCCGAGCGCCAGGCGGCCGGCACGGTTCATGTCAGCCACCTTGCCGTGCGGCGCACCAGCGCGTTGTAGGCGATCATCACGATTGCCACCACCACGATCATCTCGCACGCCAGCGCATAGGCGAAGCTGGACTGGCCCAGCACGACCTCGCTGGTGAGTGCGGCGCGGATCAACAACGGCACGATCGGACTGCCCTGACTGACCAGAGCGGCCGCGGTGGCATAGGCGGCAAACGCATTGGCGAACAACAACAACGCCGACCCCAGGAACGCGGGGGTCAGCAGCGGCACCGCGACCTCCCGCAGGTACTGCCACCGTGACGCGCCGAGGCTGACCGCGGCCTCGCGCCACTGCTCACGCAACCCCTCTAGGGCGGGCAGGAAGACGATCACCATCAGCGGGATCTGGAAATAGCTGTAGACCAGGATCAACCCGCCGAGTCCGTACAACCAGCCGGAGCCGACCAGGTCCCAGCCGAGGTTCTCCTTGACCCACAGCGTCAGCACACCGTTGAGCCCGATGGTGGCCAGAAATGCGAAAGCCAGTGCCACACCGCCGAACTGAGCCAGTACACTGCACAGAGCCAACACCGTGCGCCGAAGCATCGATGCCGGTGGACTGCTGACGATCAACCAGGCCAGCGCCGCTCCCAGCACCGCCCCGATCAGGGCTGTACTGGCCGACAGCGCAATACTTTTGGCGAGAGCCGTCAGTGCGGTTCCGGAGAACAGCGCCGCGATGCGGCCGAACGAGAAGGACCCGTCGGCGAAGAACGCCATCACGATCACCGTCACCGTCGGCACGATCAGGAACACCGTCACCACCGCCACGAACGGCAGCAATGGCAGCGCGTCCCGGATGTCCGCGCGTAGATCCCGGCGAGAAGTGCTACCCGGCATAGCGGAACTCAGCCGATCGCCTTGGCCCAGTTGTCGGCCAGATACTTGTTGGCCGTGTCGGTTTGGTCCTGGGTCGCCACCGTCACCGGACCGTCGATGGGAGGCAGTTGACCGAACGCCGCGCGGTCGGCGGTGCCCGCGATGAGCATCTGGTCGGCGCGCACGGGGCGAACCCCACCCTGGGCGTACAGGTTCTGGCCTTCGTCGCTGAACAGGAATTCCTGCCACAGCCGGGCCGCCGCCGGATGCGGAGCATCCTTGTTGATCGCCTGATGGTAGTACCCGGCGACCAGGGCCTCGTGCGGAACCATCACCTGCCAGCCGGGGACCTTCTGGCTCTCGGTGCCGTTGAGGTAATTCCAGTCGATCACCACCGGGGTCTGTCCCGATGCGATGGTGGCCGGCGTCGGGTCGAGTGGCAGGAAGTTGCCTGCCTCATTGAGCTTTTCGAAGAAGGCGACTCCGGGGGCGATGTCATCGGCCGAACCGCCCTGCGCCACCGCCGCCATCAGCACCCCGGCGAACGCCGCACCGGCCTGGGTCGGGTCCCCGTTGAGCGCGACCATGCCGTGGTATTCGGGTTTGAGCAGATCTTCGACGGACGTGACCTGCGGAACCTTCGTCGAATCGAACCCGATGGACATGAACCCGCCGTAGTCGTTGACCCAGGTGCCGTCGGGGTCCTTGAGCTTCTCCGGGATGTCATCGAACGTGGCCACCTTGTAGGGGGCGAACATCGACACATTCGCGAGCGCCACCGACTGCCCCAGATCGAACACGTCGGGCGCAGTGCCCTTGCCCTTCTGCTGGTTGGCCGCGTTGATCTCTTCCTGACTGGAACCGTCGGGTAGCGCCGAGTTCACCTTGATGCCGTACTTCTCGGAAAAGGCCTTGATGATGGCGCCGTAGTTGGCCCAATCCGGGGGCAGCGCAATCACATTGAGTTCGCCTTCGGCCTTGGCCGCTGCCACGAGCTTGTCCATCCCGCCGAAGTCGGCCGCTGACGTGGCCTCGGCGACCTTGACTCCGGTATCCGTGTCGCCGCCGGCAGCGCCCTTCTGCGGCGGCGCGCACGCCGCCAGACCGACAGCGACGACGGCCGATGCGGCCAGAGCCGCCGATGCCGTCACGATCCGGGACGTGATCATTGCCAAACCCTCCGTCGGTCACCAAGCGCGCACCGGCACCCTATCGCGGCCTCACCGCACGCGAGACGCATCGCGGGCCGCCCGGCGGTGGACGGTGGCGATACCGGCTGACTAGGGTTGGCGCCCATGACGCCGATGACGCCCCTCCGCGCGAGCCTCGCACGTCGCCGGCGTCCGCTCGCCACAGCCGCCGTCTTCGTGGGCATCTGTGCCGCAGCTCAGTGGGCGATCGCACCCGCCTCGGCGGCCTTCGACGTGCAGGGCTACGAGAGCTGTACCTCGACGGCCACACCCGGCCCCGACCAGAACTTCGACTCCGTCGCCACGAGCTGCTGCGTCGATAACGCCGGAGTCCCTGCCAACACCAACTACGGCGTCGGTTGTGTCGCGCCGGTCGAGAACCCGCCGGCGGACTACCGGCCCACGATCGTCCTGCCAGTCCGGCCCACGCCACCGGGTGAGGGCGAAGACCTGACCTACGACGAGCTCATGAAGCTGCCGCCACTACCGGATGACGGTGTGCTGCCCGGCGACGTACCGCCACCCTGAGACGTTGCCGGCGTCCTCCACCTAGTCTGGAGTGATGGCTGATCCCGATGCCATTGCCCAGTTCGCCGCCGCGCCCTCGGCGGTGCTCGCCACGCTGGGTTCCGACGGTGCGCCACATCTGGTCCCGGTGGTCTTCGCGGTCCTGCTGCCGGCCGCCCCGCAGACCCCGACCACCATCTACTCCGCGGTCGACGCCAAACCCAAGTCCACCCAACGCCTGCGCCGACTGGCCAACATCGAAGGCGATTCCCGGGTCAGCCTGCTGGTCGACCACTACACCGACGAGTGGGCGCACCTGTGGTGGGTCCGTGCCGACGGGCTGGCCACGGTTCATCACAGCGGTGACCAGATGGCGGCCGGCTATGGACTCTTACGTGCGAAATATCCGCAGTACGAGCGGATTGCGCTGAACGGGCCGGTCATCACCGTCGAGGTCACCCACTGGTCGTCCTGGCAGGTGTGACGTCCGGGACAGCGTCCACGCACCCGCGCAGACCTTGTGCTCCAGATCACATCGGGGAATTGTGGAGTGCAGGTCCGGCGGGCCGCAGCGGGGCGCCCCGGGGACACCAGGAGGAGTGCCATGGCGGATAAGACGCATTCGGCCGGCAACGGGGCTGTTCCCACCGCGGACAGCCCCGCCGCCATTCGCAACGTCGTGCTCGTCGGCCCCTCCGGTGGCGGCAAGACCACTCTCGTGGAGGCCCTGCTGGTCGCCGCCGGTGTACTGACCCGCGCGGGTTCGGTGGTCGACGGGTCGACGGTCTGTGATTTCGACGAGGCCGAGATCGGCCAGCAGCGCTCGGTCGGACTGGCGCTGGCCCCGTTGCAGCACAACGGGATCAAGGTCAATTTGATCGACACCCCCGGATACGCCGATTTCGTCGGGGAGTTGCGTGCCGGATTGCGGGCCGCCGACTGCGCGCTGTTCGTGATCGCGGCCAACGAGAACATCGACGAGCCGACGAAGGCGTTGTGGCAGGAATGCGCGGCGGTCGGTATGCCGCGGGCGGTGGTGATCACCAAGCTCGATCACGCCCGCGCCAACTACGCCAATGCACTGGCCGGCGCCCAGCAGGCTTTCGGTGACAAAGTGGCGCCGCTGTACTTCCCCGCGGGGGAGGGAGTCATCGGACTGCTCACCCGCACGCACTACGACTACAGCGGCGCCACCCGCACCACCCGTCCGCCCGACGGCGGCTACGACGACGAGATTGCCGAACTCCGCGGCTACCTGATCGAGGGAATCATCGAGGAGTCCGAGGACGAAACGCTGATGGAGCGCTACCTCGGAGGCGAGGAGATCGACGAGTCGGTGTTGATCGCCGACCTGGAGAAGGCCGTGGCCCGTGGGTCGTTCTTCCCGGTGATTCCGGTGTGCAGCGGATCCGGGGTCGGCACGCTCGAACTGCTCGAGATCGCCACCCGCGGCTTCCCGTCACCGCCCGAGCACCGCCTGCCTGAGGTGTTCGCCGCCAGCGGCGCTGCCCGCAAGCCGATGAGCTGCGACCCGTCCGGACCGCTGCTGGCCGAGGTGGTGAAGACGACGTCGGATCCCTATGTCGGCAGGGTCAGTCTGGTCCGGGTGTTCTCCGGCACCATCAGGCCCGACGCCACCGTGCATGTGTCGGGCCATTTTTCTGCCTTCGACGACTCCGTGGCTGCCGAGGGATCCCACGGCCACGCCGGCTCAGGCCCGATTGCCGGCCACGCCGGCTCAGGCCCGATTGCCGGCCACGCCGACCATGACGAGGACGAGCGCATCGGCACCCTGTCCTTCCCGCTGGGCAAGCAGCAGCGTCCGGCACCGTCGGTGGTGGCCGGTGACATCTGTGCGATCGGTCGGCTCAGCCGCGCCGAAACCGGTGACACCCTCAGCGACAAGGCCGATCCTCTGGTGCTGCGCCCGTGGACCATGCCCGACCCGCTCCTGCCCATCGCGGTGCAGCCTCGCGCCAAGACCGACGAGGACAAACTCTCGGTCGGGTTGCAGCGGCTGGCCGCCGAGGATCCCACGCTTCGCATCGAGCAGAATCCCGAAACCCACCAGATCGTGCTGTGGTGCATGGGTGAGGCGCATGCCGGGGTGGTCCTCGACGCGCTCTCACGCCGCTACGGGGTCTCGGTGGACACCGTCGAGCTGCGGGTACCACTGCGGGAAACGCTCGGCGGCAAGGCAAAAGGGCACGGCAGGCACGTCAAACAGTCCGGCGGGCACGGACAGTACGCGGTCTGCGACATCGAGGTCGAGCCACTGCCGGAGGGCGCCGGATTCGAGTTCGTCGACAAGGTCGTCGGTGGATCCGTACCGCGCCAGTTCATCCCGAGCGTCGAGAAAGGTGTGCGGGCCCAGATGGAGAAGGGAGTCGGGTCAGAGGTCGGGTACCCCGTCGTCGACGTCCGGGTGACGCTGGTCGACGGCAAGGCGCACAGTGTCGACTCGTCGGACTTCGCCTTCCAGATGGCCGGCGGGTTGGCATTGCGCGAGGCCGCTGCGGCTGCCGGTGTGAACCTGCTCGAGCCGATCGACGACGTGACCGTGGTGGTGCCCGACGATCTGGTCGGCTCGGTGATGAGCGATCTGGCGAGTCGGCGCGGACGGGTACTCGGCACCGACAAGGCCGACGAGGACAAGACGGTGGTGAAGGCGGAAATTCCCGCGGTCGAACTGGTCCGGTACGCGATCGACCTACGGTCCCTCTCACATGGCGCCGGCAGCTTCACCCGGCAGTTTGCCCGCTACGAGCCGATGCCCGACGCAGCCGCCGCCCGGATGCGCAAGGCGGTCTGATCGAGCGCCTTCATCGCGGGGTGACCTCGAGGTGCAGGGCGGTCAGACCACGCAGGATGTACGTCGGAACGTAGTCGAACCTACGACCGCCTTCCGGGCCATGCTCGGCCTCAGAAAGCCGGATCTGCTTGGTGCGAGCGAGAATTCGCTCCAGGCACACCCTGGTCTCGGCCCGGGCAAGTGGCGCACCCGGGCACGAGTGCACACCGCGGCCGAATGCGATGTGCCTGCGGGCGTTCGGGCGGTCGACGTCGAAGGTGTCCGGGTTCTCGAACTGGCGCGGGTCCCGGTTGGCCGCACCGTTGCACACCATCAGCGTGGCCCCGGCGGGCACGTCGACGCCGCCGATCGTGGTCGCGCTGCGCGCCAGCCGGAAGTCACCCTTGATGGGGCTCTCCCACCGCAACGCCTCCTCGATGAAGTTCGGGATCCTGGCGGGTTCGGCGCGCAGCAGGTCCTGCAGATCCTGGCGTTCGGCAAGCAGTTTGAGCGCGGAACTCAGCAGCCGCACCGTGGTTTCCTGCCCGGCCAGGTAGAGGTTGGCGGCCAACCGGACCACGTCGATGACCTCGGGGGTCGAGCCGTCCGGGAACTTCGCCGCGGCCATCCCGGTGAGGGTGTCTTCTCGCGGATTCTCCCGACGCTCGGCGATGTAGGTCGAGAACTTCTCGTACAGGTACTCCAGCGGATTCTGTTCGACGGACTGCTCGGCGGTGCTGCCGATGCCGGCCTGATCGTGCCCACCCATCCGGGCCGCGAACTCGGCGCGGTCATCCTCAGGGACACCGAGCAGGTCGGCGATCACCAGAAGCGTGAACGGACCGGCGAATTCAGAGATGAACTCACCGCCACCGCGGGCCAGGTAGGGCTCGAGTGTCTGATCTGCCAGCCGCCACATGAAGTCCTCGTTCTGCTTGAGGCGCTTCGGCGTGATCAGCCCCATCAACAGCGCGCGGTGCTGGGTGTGGGTGGGCGGGTCGAACGTGGTGATCTGGTCACTCATCGGCAGTTCGTCACGATGCCGGTCGATGAGCTCACTGACCTCTTGGTCGGAGTGGCCCTCCAACGCGACCGGGAATCCGGGAAATGGTCCGGTCACCGAGGTGGCCGACGAGAACGCCTCGGGGTCGCTGCACACCGCGACGGCCTCGTCGTAGCCGGTCACCATCACCACGTTCTGATGCGGTTCCCGCTGCACCGGACAACGCTCCCGCAGCCCGGCCAGGAACGGATAGGGGTCGGGCACCAGGCTTTCGTCGCGAAAGAAATCCCGATTGTCGTTCATCTCAGTTCTCCATCGACGCGTAGAACTCGTCGGTGCCCGCACCGTCTTCAAGCGGGACATCGAAGGTGTTCAGCGCGAAGGCCAAGGTGCTGTACCCGCCGACGGTGAACATCAGGTCCATCCGCTGCCGATCGTCGAGGCGCCGCCCCAGCCGCTCCCAGGTCGGCGCGGAGATCCGCGACCCGCTGTACAGTTCGTCGACCGCTTCGAGCACAGTCTGATCGAATTCGTCTGCCGCCGAGCCGGTTTGGGTGGAAGCGACATCGCCCTCGGTCAACCCCACCTGCCGGGCCATCGCGCTGTGATGACCCCACTCGTACACACAACCGTGGTGGAAGGCGGTACGCAGGATCACGAGTTCACGGAGCCGCTCCGGCAGCGTGGAGTCTTTCTGCAGGTAGGTGTTGAATGGTAGAAAGGCCCCGGCCAGGACCGGATGGTGGACCAGGGTCGAGAGCGCGTTGCCCGCCTTGTCGGGGCGGCGTCGCTCTGGCGGCACCGTGGAGGCCAGGGCCTCACGCGCCTGATCGTCCCACTCCTCTGCCGGCAACGGCGTCAGCATCCGCATAGTCCTTCCGATGGGCCGATCTGCTTTACGATCGACTAGCAACGTACTTTACGATCGTAAAGTAGATCGACTAAGAATGCACATGGAGCGGAGGGCTGAATGGACCACGCCGACGAGGCGGCCGGCGACACTGCCAGTGCAGGAGCCACCCGCGAGCGGCTCGTCGAAGCCGCCGTCCGGTTGATCACCCGCCACGGCTTCGCCGGGACATCGCTGCAGATGATCGCCGACGAGCTGGGCTTCACCAAGGCAGCGATCTACTACCACTTCCGCACCCGCGAACAGTTGTTGAGCGCGGTGGTCAAACCGTTCCTGGCCCGGTTGCAAACCGTGATCGAAAAGGCCGAGGGGCAGCGAAGCGCGTCCGGCCGCGCCGATCAGATGGTGCGCGGCTACGCGGAACTGGCGGTTGACAACCGCGCGCTGGTGTCGGTTCTGGCCAGTGATCCGAGCGTGAACGAGGCGCTGCGGAACCGGCCGGAATGGGACGGCGTGATCAACCGGCAGATGGCCCTGCTGGCCGATGTCGATCCGGGCCCGGCCGGGACGGTCAAGGCGGCGATGGTGTTCTCCGGCATCGCCGGGGGCGCTGGCGTCGCCGGCGAGGACACCTCCGATGCGGACCTCGCCCGCTACCTGATCGACGCGGCGCGCCGCACCCTCGGACTGCGGACTCCCCGGCACTGACGAAAACGATTGATATTCAAACGAATTACCGAAAGGAACTCCCGATGACCACCCCACGGCAGAAAACAGCTCTGGTGACCGGAGGCGCATCCGGAATCGGCAGGGCGATCACCGAGCGGCTGGCCGCCGACGGATACCGGGTCGCCACCCTCGACCTCAATTCGACGGACGACGAGCACTCCTACGCCGCCGACGTCACTGATCGGGCGCAGGTCGATGCGGTGTTCAAAGCGGTCCGCGAGCAGTTGGGCCCCGTCACGATCCTGGTGAACTCGGCTGGTCTCAGCGATTTCACGCCGTTCACCGAGCTCACCTTCGAGCGTTGGCAGAAGGTCGTCGACGTCAACCTCAATGGCGTCTTCCACGTCGTGCAGGCCGCCCTACCCGACATGATCACCGCCGGCTGGGGCCGCATCGTCAACATCTCCTCGTCGAGCACGCACTCCGGCGTGCCGTACATGTCGGACTATGTGGCGGCCAAGTCCGCGGTGAACGGGCTGACCAAGTCACTGGCCCTGGAGCTGGGACCGGCCGGCATCACGGTCAACGCCGTACCGCCGGGATTCATCGACACCCCGATGCTGCGCGCCGCCGAGTCCCGGGGCGAACTCGGCGATATTCAGCGCACGATCGACGCCACCCCGGTACGCCGAATGGGTCGGCCCGAGGACATTGCTGCCACGTGTTCGTTCCTCATTTCCGAAGAGGCCAGCTACATCACGGGCCAGATCGTTGGCGTGAACGGCGGTCGTAACACCTGATCGGCGCCTAGTCTGTGACATGGGTCTCCCAGAATCGGCAATTTGATGTTCGCCGCACTGGGTGGCTCGCAGTTGCAGTTGTCTCGGCTCGTTTGCGACAGTTTTCTCACTCACTAGCTGGCTGGCTGCGTCAATATGTCGGAGGTTTGCACGTGGCCTCATCCACCGCGTCGGTACGGGACCGCTTCGAACAGCGGTTCAAGCACTGGCGGTACGACCCGCCGTACAAGTCCGCGTGCGCGGGCATGGTCATCCTGCTGGTCGCGGTGCTGGTGCTGACATGGATGCAGTTCCGCGGGGCGTTTGAGGAAAAGACCCAGCTCACCGTGCTGTCCAACCGGTCAGGTCTGTCGATGGACCCCGGCTCGAAGGTCACCTTCAACGGCGTGCCCATCGGCCGCCTCACCGCGGTGGACGTGGCCGAAGTGGACGGCGATCAACAGGCCAGGCTGACTCTGGACATCAAGCCCAAGTACATGAAGCTGATCCCGGAGAACGTGACCGCCGAACTGAAGGCCACCACGGTGTTCGGCAACAAATACATCTCGTTCGTCGCACCGGAGAATCCGTCGCCGCAGCGGTTGTCCCCGGAGACACCGATCCGGGCGCAGGGTGTGACGACAGAGTTCAACACGCTGTTCGAGACGATCACCGCGATCTCCGAGCAGATCGACCCGATCAAGCTCAACGAAACTCTGACCGCGACCGCGCAGGCGCTCGACGGGCTGGGCGACAAGTTCGGCCAGTCGATCGTCAACGGCAACGACATCCTGGCCGACCTCAACCCACGGATGCCCCAGATCCGCCGCGACATCGCCGGCCTGGCCGACCTGGGTGAGATCTACGCCAACGCCGGCCCGGATCTGTTCGACGGACTGACCAACGCCGTCACCACCGCCCGCACCCTCAACGAGCAGCGCGCCAACCTGGACCAGGCGCTGGTGGCCGCGGTCGGCTTCGGCAACACCGGTGGCGACATCTTCGAGCGCGGCGGCCCGTACCTGGTCCGCGGAGCCCAGGACCTGCTGCCGGTCAGCGCGATGCTCGATCGCAACAGCCCGGCCTGGTACTGCATGATCCACACCTACGCCGAGGCCGCCCCGCGGTTCGCTCAGCAGACCCGCAACGGCTACGCGTTCGAGTTGCAGAACTTCGTGGTCGGCGTGGGCAACCCCTGGGTCTACCCCGACAACCTGCCCCGGGTGAACGCCACCGGCGGGCCCGAGGGCCGGCCGGGTTGCTGGCAGCCGATCACCAAGGATCTCTGGCCGGCCCCGTACCTGGTGCTCGACGTCGGTGCGTCCGTCGCGCCCTACAACCACCTGGAGATGGGCCAACCGCTGGTGGCCGAGTACGTGTGGGGCCGCCAGGTCGGCGAGCACACCATCAATCCCTAGTGGTCTTGACTTCCAGTTCGGCCTCGAGCTTCTCCTCGTAGGCGCCCTCGTCACGGCCCAGCGCGATGGTGGCTGCGGCCATCGCCCCGATGGCCACCGAGAGTGCCACCGGCTCCCAGCCGGTGACCGACAGGTGCTCGCCCAGCACGATGGAGCCGAGCACCACCGCGACGACGGGCTCGAGTACCAGCATGGCCGGCACCGAGGTCTGCAACGATCCGGCGTGAAATGCCGACTGTTGAAGCAGCGTCGCGACCAACCCGAGAGTGACCACCAGGTACAGGGCCGGCGTGGTCAGCACGGCGAGCACGCCGTCGACGACGATCGTGTGCATCACGATCTTGGTCAGCACCGCGACCACGCCGAACATCATGCCGACCGCCAATGCCAACAGCATCGCGCGGCGCCAGTCGGTGCTCCGCGTGGCAGCCAGCACACACAGGCCGACGGCCGCTGTGCACACCACGGCGACGGTGACGGTGGTGGCCACCGAAACGCCATAGGTTCCGGTGCTGGCCCTGGCCAGCGCGACGAATACGGTCAACGCCCCGGTCAGCAGCAGTGCCCAGGCCCATTCGGCGCGGCTGACCTTCCGGTGGGCCAGGCGGGCGCTGAGCGGGAGCGCGAACAGCAGTGCCGACACCAGCACCGGTTGGACGAGCAGCAGCGAACCGAACCCGAGTGCCAGCGCCTGGAATGCATACCCGGCCACTGCGGACGCGGTTCCCGCCCACCACAGCTTGCGACGCAGCAACGTGCGCAGCATGACGGTGCTGACGCCCTTCTCGGGCGGAACGTCCATGGTCGCGCGCTGCCGCACCACAATGCCTACAGCCGCGAAAACCGCTGCACACAGGGCGAACAACACGGCAAGACTGTTGCCGAGCAAGCCTCGTCAACCCCTCCCGGGCCGGTGTGTCGGCCCCTCCGGGGGAGCAGGCCAGTGCCCTTCAACCGTAGAACGTTGACGGTTGTCGCGCCGATCGGGGCTAGACGACCTGCAGGTGCCGCTTCGGTGGCTGGTCGGCGGAGTCCGCGGGATCGGTCTGCGGGGCGGGCGCGATCTTGTCGTTGACGCTGGCCACCGCATGGTCGACGCGGTTCACCGCGGTGTCGCACAGCTCGCGGACCCGGCCGCTGGCAGTCTCGACCTCGTCGGCGGCGCTGCGCAGGTAGGCCCGGAGGTTGACGCGCAGCCGTTCACCGGCCCTACGCGCCCGCAACCGGACCCGATCATCGACCTCGACGGTCACGTAGGGCAACAACCGAAACCTCATGACAGAAACCTCATGGCCACGCTCCCATCGCCGCTTGTCTTGGCACACAGTATCCGCGCCCCACCAAGGATCGAGCCAGACGTGACGGGCGCCGCATTCCGGCAGTTTACGGCCGGTGGAGCACATCGACAGCTAGCTCCCGGCGCCGTCCCAGTCGGTCAGCGTCCAGCCGTCGGTCGGATTGCCCACGACGACGACATAGCCCGTGTTGTCGAGCGGGTGTTCCATCAGCAGTTGAGGATTGGGGTTGTCGACGTTCATCTGGACCCACAACATGATCGCCGCGCCGTGCGAGTAGGCGACGGGATCGTCGTCGCCGGTGTCGTAGATCTGCTGCACCGCTCCGTCGAACCGGGCATCGAACTCGTTGCCGTCGATCGAACCGGGTATCCGGGCGCTGCGATCCCCACGCAACCACTGCTCAGGTGCCGCGAAGTAGGTCTGGACGGCGCTCGCCTCGGGCTGGCCCTCGTAGACGCCTGCCTCGACCTCGTGGAGCCCGGGCAGCACGGTGACCCGCTCGTGCAGGACGTCGGCCATGGGTTGAGCGGTCTGCTGGGTCCGGACCATCGTCGAGGCGAAGATGCCGTCGTAATGGTGGGGCGACAGCCGCTGCGCGCTGGCGACGGCCTGGGTCCGGCCCAGATCGGTGAGCGAAGGACCCGGCGTGGAGCTGTCGATGAGGCCGGAGGCGTTACCCGCCGACTGGGCGTGCCGGACAAAGGTCAGGGTGATGGAGCGGTAGCCGCCTGCGGCTGCGGTCGGGACCGGCAGTGTGGCGAGAGCAAGAACGAACGCGGCCAGCAGCGGGAGTGCACGTAGTTTTCGCACACCGGCCATCATTCCCCCTCGGTCCTAGTGCTCCTCACGCGCGCGGCTCCGGTACGCCGACGGGGTCTCCCCGCAGAACTGACTGAAGCATCGGGTGAACGAGCTGAGATTCTCGAAGCCGACGGCCGTCGCAGTCGCCTGCACCGATTGATCGGGCCCGGCCAGCAGCGCCATGGCCCGCAGCATCCGGGCGTGCAAAAGGTATGTCCGCCAAGATATTCCGATCGTCTTGGCGAACAGGCGACGCAGCGTCCGCTCGGATACCGCCACCGCCCGGCTGACATCCTCGGCTGTCACCGAGGCGAGGTGTTCCTTGGTGTAGGCCAGTGCCGCGGCCACGATCGGGTGGTCACTGGTCGGCAGGCTCAGCGGCGCCTCGTGATCGAGCGCGTCGGCGACGAGGTTGGCCAGGGTTCGGAAGAACGTGTCGGATGTGTCGTCGCCGTGCGGGCGATCGACCGGCCAGCGCAACCCGTAGATCATCATCTCGCGGATCAGCGGGGACACCGCGATGATGCGGGCCCGGTCCCCCGGGTCGGCGATCAGCTGCGGATCGAACATCACCGCGACGGTCTTGACGTCGGGGTTCATCACCGCCTGGTGTTGCAGGCCGGCCGGAATCCACGCGGCCTGCTGCGGCGGGAGCAGATAGTGCGCGGCGTCGGTCTCCACCTCGACCACGCCATGCAGGGCGTACTCGATCTGGTGGACCTCGTGGGAGTGCCACCCGGTGATCAGCCCGTCGCCTTCGTAGAGGTAGCTGCCGGCCGGCGCGTGCCCGCCGCGGCGCAGTTCGATCACCGGCCGAGGCAAGTTGGCCGATTGCGTTAAACCTCTGTCCGAAAGTGCAGAGACGGTCACGCCTCCCGAGGGTACTAGTTAGATATGCAGACTGACGACCTGATCCTCATCAGCATCGACGACCACGTCGTCGAACCGCCCGACATGTTCCTCAACCACGTCCCGGCGAAGTACAAGCCCGAGGCACCCATCGTGGTGACCGACGACAAGGGTGTCGATCAGTGGATGTACCAGGGCCGCCCGCAGGGCGTGTCCGGCCTGAACGCCGTGGTGTCCTGGCCGGCCGAGGAGTGGGGTCGTGATCCGGCGGGGTTCGCCGAGATGCGTCCCGGTGTGTACGACGTGCACGAGCGGGTCCGCGACATGGACCGCAACGGCATCCTGGCCTCGATGTGCTTCCCGACCTTCACCGGGTTCTCCGCTCGCCACCTCAACATGCACCGCGAAGAGGCGACGCTGGTCATGGTGTCGGCGTACAACGACTGGCACATCGACGAGTGGGCCGGGTCCTACCCCGGCCGGTTCGTCCCGATCGCGATCCTGCCGACGTGGAATCCCGAGGCCATGTGCCGCGAGATCCGCCGAGTCGCCGCCAAGGGCTGCCGGGCCGTCACGATGCCCGAACTGCCCCACCTGGAAGGACTTCCGAGCTACTTCGACGAGGGCTACTGGGGCCCGGTGTGGCAGACCCTGTCCGAGGAGAACGTGGTGATGTGCCTGCACATCGGCACGGGCTTCGGCGCGATCTCGATGGCCAAGGATGCGCCCATCGACAACCTGATCATCCTGGCCACCCAGGTATCGGCGATGTGTGCACAGGACCTGTTGTGGGGACCGGCGATGCGCAACTACCCCGACCTCAAGTTCGCCTTCTCCGAGGGCGGAATCGGTTGGATTCCTTTCTATCTGGACCGCAGCGACCGCCACTACACCAACCAGAAATGGCTGCGCCGCGACTTCGGCGACAAGCTACCGTCGGACGTGTTCCGCGAGCACTCGCTGGCCTGCTATGTCACCGACAAGACCTCGCTGAAGCTGCGCCACGAGATCGGGATCGACATCATCGCCTGGGAGTGCGACTACCCGCACAGCGACTGCTTCTGGCCCGATGCACCCGAACAGGTGCTGGCCGAGCTGAATGCCGCGGGCGCAAGCGATTCCGACATCAACAAGATCACCTGGGAGAACTCGGCGCGGTTCTTCAGTTGGGATCCCTTCAAGCACACCGCACGTGATCAGGCCAACGTCGGCGCACTGCGCGCCAAGGCCACCGACGTCGACACCTCGATCCGTCCGCGCGCGGAGTGGGCCCGACTCTACGAGCAGAAGCAGCTCACCCAGGCCTGACGGTTTGTCGTCGAGTCTGTGCTGAGGGCGCGAAAGTTCGAGTAATGACCGCCCTCAGCGCAGAGTCAACGATGTGGTGCTCGTCACCGACGTGAAGGCCTCGGCGGCTGGCACCTCGCCGGCGGCGATGCAGGCGACGGCGACGGCCAGTGTCTTGAATGACTGCGCGGCGGCACTCAGGGTGTGCCCGAACAAGCGGTTCGGATCCGGTGATTCACCCCAGACCAGCACCTCGGCGCACCCCGCGGGCAACTGTTGGCCGTCCCCCGAAATCGCATGGGCATATGCGTCGGCACTCATCACCAGCACGCACTGCTCTTCGTCCACAGGCCCCGGTGGGGTCGCCACATCGACAAGCTGGGCGCCGAGAATGTGCACCGGCCGAACGTCATCCGCGTCGGACAGTGCCACACTGACCCGCCAACCACTCATCATCCGGTCGACGATCAGCCCACCGGCGTTGGCGGCCAGTTCCGCGGCGTCTCGGGCCATCACGTGCATGCGGTATCCGACCGCGCCGCTGCCCTTTTCACCTTTCATCGCAGCACCCGCACCGGGACGTGGGCCCAGCCCGCGACGTTCTGCATGCTGACCCGTTCGCAGCGATCCCAATCGACCTCGTAGTGGGGCATGAAGTCCAGGAGCTTGTCCAGGGCGATGCTGCACTCCATGCGGGCCAGCGCCGCACCGAGGCAACTGTGGATCCCATATCCGAATCCGAGGTTCTGGGCTTCGGTACGGTCCCGGTCGATGTCGAAGGTATCGGGGTCCGTCCAGGCGTCGGGGTCACGGTTCGCCGAACCACCGACCAGGAACACCGGCTTGCCCTCGGGAATCGTCACTCCGTGCAGACGGATCTCACGCTGTGAGCGTCGAACGTTGTACTGGGCCGGGGCTTCGTAGCGAAGCAGTTCCTCGATCGCGGCCGGGATCTTGCTGCGGTCCTCGCGCAACCGCTGCCATTGTTCGGGGTGGCGGGCGAACATCACCACGGCAGCACCGACCAGCTTGGTCACCGTCTCCGCGCCGGCACCGCCGAGAAGGGTGGTGAATCCGGCGATCTCGGAGTTTCTCAGCCGGGTGAGCTCGCCGTCCTCCCGTTCGATTTCGGCGGAGATCAACCGGCTGATCATGTCGTCCTGCGGTTCGGCGCGGCGCTGTTTGATCAGGTCGTAGTACATCAGCCAGGTCTGGGCCATCGCCTCGACACCCGCTTCGGACACCTCGATCTGCCCTGGCTCACGGTGTAGTTGCTCGTCGATCCACAGCCGCACCTGCTGGCGCAGCTCCGCGGGGACTCCCAGCATCGTGGTGATGACCTCGACCGGGAAGTACGCCGAGAAGTCGGAGACCACATCGAACTCCACTGGATCGACGGCCTCGAGGTAGCGGTCGATCTGATCGGACACCATGCCCTGCAACGCACCGATGGCCCTCGGCGTGAACACCTTGTTGACCAGGCTGCGCATGTGCCGGTGCTCGGGAGGGTCCATCGAGATGATCATCTTCGCGGGGACCTTCTGCCCGGTGCGCACCATGGCCAGGTCGACCCCGTAGGCCGACGAGTAGGTCTCGAAGTCCTTGAACGCGGCCGCCACGTCGACGTGCCTGGTCAGCG
The DNA here is from genome assembly GCF_010727325.1 of Mycolicibacterium alvei. Lineage (NCBI taxonomy): Bacteria > Bacillati > Actinomycetota > Actinomycetes > Mycobacteriales > Mycobacteriaceae > Mycobacterium > Mycolicibacterium alvei. Next base: position 3,889,590 of record NZ_AP022565.1, on the reverse strand, counting down.
CGTAGAAGTCGTATTCGGCGCTGTAGTAGACCGGGGCCTCTTCACGCATCCGCCGATACGTCTCGTACGGACCGTTGAAGAAATCCGCCGAGAACGGGTCGAAAACCACCTGCGACGTCGTCAACATGACCTCCGGCCGGATAGGCAACCTGCCCCGATATGGTTCCGGGACGCTCAACTGTAATGGTTACAGTAGCTTCGGTTCAAGTATCCGATCGGCTAGTCACAGCCATCTCAGTGCGTGATCTGCCAGTCCGCCGCCTCACGCTGCTGATTCCAGAACTCGTCAAAACGTCCGCGTGCAGCCAGCAGTTCATCGATGCTGCCGTCCTCGACGATGCGTCCGCCGTCCAGGAAGAGCACCCGGTCGGCGTGCCGGATGCTGGCCAGCCGGTGCGCGACGATCACCCGGGTCCGGGAACGCTCTTCGGCAGTCAGTGCATCGACCACCGCGGCCTCGTTCTCGGTGTCCAGCGCACTGGTCGCCTCGTCCACCAACAGCACGGGAGCCGGCTTGACCAGGGCCCGGGCGATGCTGACCCGCTGCCGCTCACCGCCCGACAGTGCGGTCCCCGCTTCACCAACCTTGGCGCGTTCACCGTCGGGCAACCGCGCGGTCAACTCGTCCACGCGGGCCAGTCGCGATGCGGTGGCGAGCTGCTCGGCATCGGCGGCCGGGTCGCCGACCAGGATGTTGTCCCGGATCGTCCCATCGAAAAGATAGGGATGCTGGAACACCACACTCGTTGCCGCCCTGCGCGTTTCGGCGTCCATCTGCGCGGTGTCGACTCCGTCGATCAACACTCGGCCCGCGTCCGGGTGGTACAACCCCGCGATGAGCGACAGGATGGTGCTCTTTCCCGAGCCGGACGGGCCGACTATCGCGGTGGTGCCGCCGGGCTCCAGGACGAAGCTGACGTCTCGGAGCACCGAGGTTTCTCCGTAACCGAAGCTCACCCGGGAGAATTCGATCCGGGCCGCGGTGTCCGCGGTCAGCGTGGCCGTGCCGGTGGCCATCACCGGGGCATCGAGGACGGCCCGGATCCGGCCGAGGGAGGACCGGGTGGTTTCGATCGCCGGGGCCAGTTCGGACAGTGAGGTGAACGGCTCGAGATAGCGCGCGGCGACGACGATCATCGCGATCGCCTCGGGCACACCGAGGGTGCCGCGCACCGTGAGGAAGGTCGCCATCCCAGCCAGGATCAGCAGGGCCAGTTGACTGGCGAGGCTGAACAGCAGCTGTCCCGGTACCTGCATGAGCAACAGCCGCATGCCGGCACCGTGCTGCGCCGCCAGGGCGTCACCGACCATGCTGCGGGCCGGCTCGACCCGCCGGGCCGCGCGCAGTGCCTGCTGGGTGCGGGCGAACTCGATGATGCGTTCGGTGAACGCCCGGTTCGTCTCGTCGGCCACCGTATCGGCCTTGCGGCTCAGCCGGCCCGAGGCCCAGAATGCACCGAGCAGGATCACCACGCCGGCCAGTGCGGCCAACCCGAGCGGGACCGAGATGAACAGCAGTGCAACGGCAATGGCCGCGGGCAACAGGATCGCACCGATCAACGGGGTCAGCAGGTTGACCACCAGGCCGACCAGTTCCGGTCCGGTGGCGGCGATCGCCTGACGGGCGTTGGCGGTGTTGGCGCCGCTGTTGCCACCCAGCCAGTCCATCCGGATGCCGGGCAGTCGGTCGGCCACGTCGTGCTGGGTGTGGTCCAGTAGCGCGAAGCCGAGGTCGAATCCGAGCCGTGAGGTCGCGGTGTCGACCATCCAGCCGATGACGGTCGCGGCGGTGAGCCAGCCCAGCCACGGCAGCGCATCGCGCGGCGCATCGCTGAACAACGCTGCCACCAACGGAATCAGCAACACGGTGCCGGCCGCACGGATCACCACCGACACCAGCGTGAGCACGGCGTAGCTGCCGACCCGTCCGCGGCGGTCGGCCGGGATGAGGGCGATCAGCGTGCGGATCATCGGGCGTCTCCTGCGGTGACGGCATCGCCGGGGTGCAGTGACCGTCCGGTCTGCCAGAGTTGGTGGTAGCGCCCGGCTTTTCCATTCACGCCGGCCAGCAAACCTTCATGCGTGCCGGTTTCGGCGATGTGTCCGCCGTCGAGGACCACGATCTGGTCGGCGTGGGTGATGGTGTGTAGCCGGTGCGCGATCACCAGCACCGTCCGGTCCTTGGTCAGCCGGTTGAGCGCCTGCTGCACAAGGTATTCCGATTCCGGATCGGCGAAGGCCGTGGCCTCGTCCAGGATCAGCACCGGGGTGTCGGCCAGGATGGCCCTGGCGATGGTGAGCCGCTGCCGTTCACCGCCGGACAATGCCGACGACGCGCCCAGCACGGTCTGATAGCCCTCAGGTAGCCGCAGTATCCGATCGTGGATCTGGGCGTCGCGCGCGGCCTGTTCGATCCGTGCGGGGTCGGCTTCCGGGTCGGCCAGCGCGATGTTCTCGGCGACGGTGCCGGCCACCAACTGGGCCTCCTGCAGCACAAAACCCACCCGGCGGTACAGCTCATCGGCAGTCAGTGACCGAATGTCTTTGCCGTCCAACCGGATCGACCCCGTATCGACATCGTGGAAGCGCGCCAGTAGCGCGGCGAGCGTCGACTTCCCCGATCCCGACGGGCCGACCAGTGCGGTCACGGTGCCCGGGCGCAGGGTCAACGACACGTCCTTGATCACCGGGACACTGGGCCGGTAGCCGAACGTCACCCCGTCGAACACGACCGCGTCCGGAGCCCCCTCTTCGCCCTGGTGCTCAAGGAGCGCCAGGTCCGCCTCGTCGAGCGTGTTCTGAATGCGACGCGCGGCCAGCATGCCGCCGCGGATTCCGCCCAGTCCGTAGCCCACTCCCAGCAGCCGGACCCCGAATGTGGTTCCCAGCAGCAGGAACGGCAGCAGATCGACCGGATCCATCGAGCCGCCGATGATCATCGGGGTGCCGACGGCGGCGATCAGCCACAGGAAGGTGGCGGGCCGGGTCACCAGGTCCATCAGCGACTTCTTACCGGTGAATGGCCGCTGCCAGTCGACGAGGAAACCGATGTACTCGTCGAGGCGGCGACGGAAACTCGACGACGCGGCACCGCCGAACACCCGGACGACGGGCTGGCCTTCGAGGTAGGCGCCGGCCTCGCCGCTCATCCGGTCGGCCCAGCGTTGCGCCTGGCCGATCTTGGCGCCGGACTGGATGGTCATCAGCGACATCAGCACCAGATAGGTGAGCACCGGGACGAACAGCACCAGGGCCAGCCGCCAGTCGACGGTGAACAGGTAGATCAGCACGGCCACCGGGGCGATCACTGCGGCGACGGCATCCGGGATGGCGTGGGTGACCAGGTAATGCAGCGACAGCGTGTCGTCTTGCACGAGTTGCTTGATCGAGCCCGAACCCCGTGCGGTGAACCAGCCCAGCGGTAGCCGCGACATCTTGGTCAACAACCGGGTCCGCAGTTCACGGGCGAACTGCGCGTCGAGGCGATGCAGCCACAGGGTGAGACCCGCGCCCAACAGCGCACCGAAACCCAGCAGCCAGACCGCGGTCAATCCCAGTGTCCACAACCGGGATTCCTCGGCCCCGGCCAACAACAGTCGAGCCAGCTCGACCAGCAGCACGAACGGAGCGAGCTGGATCAGGGTGATGAGCGCCTGCAGTACGCCAGAGATGATCAGCGGGGTTTTCAGCGGGGCCAGCAGGCGGCCCGCGCCCTGCGCCCGCCAGGTGCCGCGGGCGGGCGCGGCGGGGATGGGAGCGGGAGCGGGAGCGGAAACAGGCTCGGGCTCGGCGACTTCAGTGCGGTCGGTGCCCATCGCCCGGCCCTCGGTCCAGTAGGCCTGGGCGTGCAGTTCGGATTTGGGAAAGCCGAACTCATCCCGCAGCCGAGTACGCAGATGCTTGAGTGAGCCGGCCTCCGGCGTCACCCAGCAGTACCAGTCCGACCAGTCCCGCGCCTCGATCGCAGCCGCCAGCGACGTGGTGTCGTGGCGCTTGATCCAGTGCACCCGCAGCCGCGGATGCTCGGCGATCGGGATGAGTAGATCGTTCTCGTCGTGCTGCTCGAGGTAGACCTCGACCGGAATATCTTGCGGCAGAACGCCGATGATGCCGTTGATAGCCGGCGTGGCCGCCGCATCACCGATCAGCAGGTATCCGGCGGGCAGATCGTCCGGCACGGTGAATCCCGTCGAGCCCAGGGCCATCACCGGGATGGTGTCGCCCGGCTCGGCGGCCCTGGCCCACTTGGACGCCGGCCCCGACGGTTCATGCAACACGACGTCAACGGCGAAATGACCGGTGGCGGGGTCCATTTCGGACATGGTGTAGCCCCGCTGGAACTCGGTCTTCGAGCCGTCGGGGTCCGGAACCCAGAATCTCAGGTACGACGTCGGCTCGGCCACTGCGTCCTCGAACACCGTCGGCGACACCAGGCGCAGGCGCAGCAGGTTCGGCGTCAGGTAGGTGGTCTCGACCACGGTCGCCTGGTGATCGCGCGCGCCGAAGCCGCGCATCATCACTCCCTGAAATCCGCGTGCCATCAGCGGTCCTCTCCCCCGGCGGTCAGATCCGCCATGATGTCGTTTATCGGCCTGCCGGGAACCACGGACGTCAGCAGTCCCCGGATCAGTGCGTTCAGCAGAAGTTCCAGATACTGCGGACTGCTCAGCTGCATGCCCGCGCTGTGTACCGGGCCCAGTGCCGCGTCCCCGGCCAGCCGTTCGGCGGCGGCATCACGTTCCACGACGAATCCGTCGTCGCCACCGCTGGCCTCTGCCTTGAGCTCGTGCTGCGCGGCCAGTCCGATGGCCAGGACGGCCACCGAGCTGCTCAACAGCGCCGCACCCTCGGCGGTGTAGCCGCGTCGGCCCAGCGCGGCGATCTCGTCGGCCAGCAGCCGAGCGCCGGCTTCCCCACGCGGGAACAGCACCTGCATGTAGGTGGCCAGCCCGGGATTGTCCAGGGCGTAGCGGTGCAGGCTCACCCCGAAGGCCCGCAGGTGGTCTTCGGCCGACCGCGCCGGGTCGTCGACCAGCTCGAGTTCGGCGAGCAGACTCTCCCCGACCAGGCGTTCGAGCTCCCACCGGCCGCTGATGTGGCGGTACAGCGCGGTTGCCGACACCCCCAGCCGGGCGGCCACCGCGTTGATGCTGAGGTTGCGCATCCCGAGCTCACGCCCCGCGGAGACGATGTCGGACACCGCGATGAGGGGCGGGCGTCCGCCTACTCGCGCGGGGACACCAGATCCGGCCACGACCACCTCCACAGGAAAGTTACCCCCACAAACTAAGGGTCACCTTAGTGATCGTCAACCGGCCCCGATAACAGAGCAGTTGCTCTGTTAGGGTGGCGAGGTGCCACGCCCTCGCCTCTACGATCCGGATTCGGTACTCGACGCCGCAGAAGCCCTGGCCGTGCACTCCGGACCGGCATCCGTGACGGTCCGGGCGATCAGCGAAGCCGTCGGACTGTCCAACGGCGCGCTGTATCACTCCTTCGGTTCGCGGTCCGGCCTGCTTGGCCAGGTCTGGCTCCGCGCCGGACGCCGGTTCCTGACACTGCAGCGTGAACTGGTCGAGGCCGAGCACCACGGCGGCGACGCGATCGCTGCGGCCGCCTACGCGCCGGTGATCTTCGCCGAACGGCACCCCGCTTCGGCACGACTCCTGCTGCAGATCCGACGCGAGCAGGTACTCGGCAACGACCTGCCCGCGGAGTTGGCCGAGCAGGCGCACGAACTGGAAAAACAGTTGGTGGACTTGATGATCGAACTCGCGGTGGCCACCTGGGACCGGCGCGACCGGGCCGCCGTGGACACCGTGACGACGTGCATCGTGGACCTGCCGACAGCAATCCTGCTGCGCCGCAACCGACTCGACGACCCGACGGCCCGCCACCACCTCAACGCGGCGGTGGCGGCCGTGCTGACTGTGGGGCCCGCCCCGAAACCTGCGCCGAAACACGGCACCAAGAAAGGAATCACATGACCGCCACCCTGGATTACGACGGTGACATCGCCATTCTCAACCTCGGCGACGATGAGAACCGGTTCTCCCCCGAGTTCCTAGATACGGTCGACGCGCACCTCGACACGGTACTGGCCAAGGGCGCACAGGGTCTGGTGACGACCGCCGACAGCAAGTTCTATTCCAACGGGCTGGACCTGGATTGGCTTGGCGCCCACAGCGATCAGGGTGACTGGTACGTCGGCCGAGTACAGGGCCTGTTCGCGCGGGTGCTGACGTTTCCCCTCCCGACGGCCGCAGCTGTCGTCGGCCATGCGTTCGGCGCCGGTGCGATGCTGGCCATCGCCCACGATTTCCGGGTGATGCGCGACGACCGTGGCTTCTTCTGTTTCCCCGAGGTGGACATCAGGATCCCGTTCACGCCGGGCATGGCCGCGCTGATCCAGGCCAAGCTCACCCCACAGGCCGCCGTAGCGTCGATGACCACCGGACGCCGGTTCGGCGGTGTCGATGCGCAGGCATACGGAATCGTGGACGCGACCACGGGCGAGGGTGCGGTCACCTCCGCGGCCACCAACCTGCTGCGGCCCCTGGCCGGTAAGGACTCCGGCACGCTGGGCGCGATCAAACAGGGCATGTTCGGCACCGCGGTCCAAGCGCTGCAATCCAACTAGCCGAGATCGGGCAGCGGTTGCCGGCAGAGCCGGCCGGCCTCGTCGGCCGGCATGCCGAGCAGCACGAGCAGGTTCTGCGTCACCGTGTCCGCGGCTTCCGCGTCGTCGCGATCCAGTTCGTCGCTGAGCAGTTGGCCCAGCCCGAGGAGTGCCCCTCCGACGATGGCAAGTGCCAGGTTGACATCCGTGACGTGGAATCGGCCGGCCTCGACGGCGGCGGCGATGTCGCGCCGGGCCCGCGGTGCCAGGCCCCTGTCCGAGGACAGTAGGGACAGTCCGGTGGACAGCAGGACCCGGCACTCCTGGGGACGTCGACGGAACATCCGCCCGGTCAAGCGGAAACTGCACGCGAAGGCCTCAGCCGGGTCGTCGAGCGACTTGGCGTACGCGTCCAACAGATCGGCGTGCATGTCGAGCGCGTCGGCGAGGGCCGCGTCGAACAGTTCTTCCTTGCTGTCGAAGTGGTTGTAGAACGACCCCATCCCGACGTCGGCCGCCTGGGTGATCTCCAGAACCGGCGCGTTGAGCTTGCCGGCCGCGATGAACGATTGCGCCGCGGCGATCAGCGCCGCGCGGGTCCGCTGTTTGCGCCTAGCCAATCGGTTCGGCGGTTCGTCATGCCGGTCAGCCGGTTGCGTCGTCATCGCGCTGGCCCCCTTCGCCGCGGATCCTTCCGGGATTCAACTGATTCTAACCGGCTCATCAATTGTGAGGATTTCGTCAGAACAGCTTGACTGATGATTACGGCGCATGTGACGATTTCGTCAGAATTCAAGGGAGGCGGCCATGGGCGATGCCGTAGGCGCACATCAAGATCTGCACAGCGACCAGGGCGCACGGCGGGGCGAGCACTCAGGCCGGTCCCGCAATCCGGTGATCAAGGTGCGCGACATCGCCTGGTTGGAGTTCGAGAAACCTGACCTCGTCCGCACCGAGGCGTTCGCGGCGGCCTTCGGCTTCACCACCGCAGCAAGGATGTCCGACGAGTTGCAACTGCGGGGCACCGACGCCGGCGCACCGTGTCTGATCGTGCGCCGGCGCCCCCGTTCGAGATTCGCCGGCATCGCCTTCGCCGCCGCTGACGAGGCCGACGTGTTGCGCCTGGCCGAGGCGGCAGGCGCACCGACGCGCACGCTGCCCGAGAGCATCGGCGGACTCGCGGTCGACCTGGTCGACCCGAGCGGCGTCCCGGTGCACGTCGTCGCCGGCACCCACCAGCTGGCCCCGCTGCCGTCACAGACCCCGCTGGTCACGAACTTCGGACATGATCTGTTGCGCGCCAACAGAACCCAGCGACCGCCGCGCGTTGCAGCCGGTGTGCAGCGCCTGGGCCACGTCGTGATGCAGTGCAGCAAGTACGGCGAGACACTGAACTGGTACCTCGACAACCTCGGGATGATCGTCAGCGACTTCCAGTTCTTCCCCGGCCAGCGCGACCGAGGGCCCACGATGAGCTTCATCCGTTGCGACCGCGGCGACGTACCCACCGACCACCACACGCTCGCGATGACGCTCGGCCCGCGCAACCGGTACGTGCACTCCGCCTACCAGGTGGCCGATCTCGACGCGTTGGCCGCCGGCGGCGAATACCTGCGCGAGCGCGGATATCAGCGATCGTGGGGCATCGGCCGCCATGTCCAGGGCAGCCAACTCTTCGACTACTGGCGCGACCCTGACGGCTTCCTCGTCGAACACTTCACCGACGGCGACATGTTCGACAACACCGTCGAACCCGGATGGGCGCCATTCACCGCGTCCGGCCTGGCCCAGTGGGGACCGCCCGTCACCAAGGACTTCCTCGGGATCACTCCCAACCGGGAGTCGATCGACGAACTGCGCTCGATGCTCACCGCAGTCCGGGACCACGACAACGAATTCACCCTCACCCGCCTGCGCGGCCTCTTGAAAGTAGCCAGCTCGTGACCACAACAGTTCTCCGTACCGCCGACGCCTGGTACGTCCAAACCGACCGTGGCGCAGTGAAGATCGACACGTCGGCAACGACCACCGCCGAACTGCTCGGCGACCGGACCGCCATCGACGCGGCCACGACGGGCCCCGATCCGGTCCCGGTCGACACCCTCGACCTTGTCTCGCCGGTGACCGCACCCTGCCGGGTCGTCGCGCAGATGGCCAACTTCGCCTCGCACGCCAAGGATGCCGGCCTGAATCCCAAGACGCTCCCACTGGCGTTCTTCCGAAAGGCATCCGGGTCGATCAACGGGCCGAGCGACGATATCGTCAAGCCCAAACACGTCAAGCTCTTGGACTACGAGGTGGAGATCGGCCTGGTCTTCGGGCGCGAACTCCCGGTCGGCACCGTCCTGCACGAGGCGGACCTGCCCACCTACGTCGCCGGGCTGGTCGTCACCAATGACGTGTCGGCCCGCGACGTCCAGCTGCCGAAAACCCAGTTCTACGAGGCCAAGTCGTATCCGACGTTCACCCCGGTCGGGCCCGCGCTGGTGCTGCTCGACGCCGATGAGCTCAAGCGCTTCGGCGAGTTGCGCCTCCAGTTGCGGGTCAACGGCGAACTTCGTCAGGACGCCAAGGTGGCCGGCGACATGATCTACCTTCCGCTACGCGCTCTTACCGAACTGACGCGATTCCAGCGGATGGACGTCGGCGATCTGCTGCTGACCGGCACCCCGGTCGGGACCGCGTTGAGCGCACCCCCCAAGCCGATCGAGATCATCGGCGCGCTGCTACCGCCCGCCCTGAAGTGGAAGGCGTTCTTCAAGGCCCAGGCCAAGAACACGAAGTACCTGCGCGACGGCGACGTCGTCGAGACCAGCGTGGCAACCGATGACAAGGCAATCGATCTGGGCACCCAACGCGCGGTGGTCCGCTACGCATGACGGCGGCGGCGCACGTCCCCGTCGTCGTCATCGGCGCCGGGCCCACGGGAGTCACGGCGGCAACTCTGCTCGCGCAGTACGGTGTCGACTGCCTTGTTCTCGACCGTTGGGCGAAGGTCTATCCGCAGCCACGGGCCGTGCATCTGGACGACGAGATCTTCCGCATCGTGGCCCGTCTCGGCATCGCCGATGAGTTCGCGGCGATCTCACGCCCCACCCTGGGTCTTCGGCTACTCGACAAATCGATGCACACCCTCGCCGAGTTCAGGCGTGATACCTCGCTGAGCCGCAACGGCTTTCCGCAGGCAAACATGTTCGACCAGCCCGAATTCGAGGCCGTGCTACGGACAAACCTCGCACGCCGGCCGCACGCAGAGCTACGAGGTGACGTGGAGGTCACCGACATTGCCGACGAGGCGGGCGGGCGGGTCCGCGTCACCTACACCGACCGTACCGACGGCAGCGAGCACGTCGTCGTGGCGGACTACGTGCTCGGCTGCGATGGCGCCAACAGCATTACGCGGTCCCGGATCGGCTCCCGCATGCAGGATCTCGGCTTCGAGCAACGCTGGCTCGTCGTCGACGTCGCCACCGCCGCCGATCTGGCTCACTGGGAGGGCGTCGATCAAGTCTGCGACCCGGACCGGGCCGGCACGTACATGCGGATCGGCGAGACGCGCTACCGGTGGGAATTCCAGCTGCTGGACGGCGAGACCGCCGATGACTTCGACACTCTCGACGCACTCGGCCCGCTGATTCACCCCTGGGTCGACCACGTTTCGACCGCCGAATTGCAACTGCTGCGCGTCACCGAGTACACCTTCCGCGCGCAGCTTGCCGACCATTGGCGACGGGGCCCGATCTTCCTGCTCGGCGACGCCGCCCACCTCACGCCGCCGTTCGTCGGACAAGGCATGGGCGCCGGACTGCGCGACGCGATGAACCTCGCCTGGAAACTCGCCGGTGTACTGGCCGAGGCTTTGCCCGGTGATGTCCTGGAAACCTATGAGCAGGAGCGGAAACCGCATGCCCGGCACATGATCCGGCTTGCCCTCGCGGTCGGCCGGGCCATGACAGCAGGCGGCGAGTTCGGGAACCTGATCCGCCGGATGGTCGTGCCGCGACTGCACCGGTTGCCGGGCCTGAGCGCCAAACTCGTCGAGAGCGAAACACCGGCGTTGCATCGATCGGTGCTCGTCCAGAAGTCCAGGGCACCCCGGCAGCTGGCCGGCACGCTCTGCCCGAACCCGTTGGTGGCGAGCGGGACACGTCTCGACTCCGAAATAGGAAACGGCTTCGCTGTCGTCACCCGCACTGAACCAAGTGCCGCCGAGCGCGCCCTCGCCGACCAACGCGGTGCCGTTGTCCACTTCGCCGCACCGGGTTCCGCACTGGCGAACTGGCTGCGCCGCGGCCGCGCCGATGCCGCCATCGTTCGACCCGACCGCACCGTCATGCGCGCAGGCCGCGATCTGACCATCTTGTTCGACGCCCTGCCCAGCTCTTGCGGCGGGACCATCTGGAAAGCGACGCCGTCCCAATGATGCGGATGCACCACCGAATTCCCACCTATCGTTCCGACATCTACTCGACTTCGGCGATCGTCGACCCCTATCCGCACTACACACGGCTGCGTGCGCTCGGCCCCGTCGTCCGACTCACCCGGCACCGGGCCTACGCCATCCCCCGCTTCGCCGAGTGCAAATCGATCCTGCGCGACGACAAGACCTTCATCTCGGGCGCCGGGGTCGCACTGAACCCGATCCCGAACACCTTCTCGAAGGGCACCACCCTCACCAGCGATGGGGCGACCCACGACGAACGCCGCAAGCTCGTCGCCCACCGCCTGCTACCGCGTGCCCTGCGCGCGATGGCCGACGACATCGACCGGTTCGCCGCCGACATCGTCGACCAGGCCGTCGCGAAGGGTTCGGTGGACGGCGTCGACGACATCGCGTCGGCATTGCCCCTCGCGGTCGTCCCCGACCTCGTGGGCTGGCCGCGGAACCAGCGAGCGGACCTGATGGCTTGGGGCGGAGCCACCTTCGACCTGCTCGGGCCCTTCAATCGGCGTGCCGCGAAGGCCATCCCCGACTCTGCGCGGATGCTGCGCTTCGCTCACCAGGTCGTCAAGAACCGCTCGGTGCTCGACGGCAGCCTGGGTCATGACGTCCTGCTCGCTGCCGACAACGGCGAACTCTCCGACGCGGACTGCGCATCGCTGATGATCGACTACATCGTCCCGTCGCTGGACACCACCATCAGCGCCATCGCCAACGGCGTCCACCTGCTCGCCACCCACCCCGAACAGTTCGAACTACTCAAGAGTGATCCCGAACTGCTCCCGAACGCGGTCAACGAGATCATCCGGTACTCGTCGCCGCTCCGCGCGTTCACCCGCAAGGCTCGGCACGACGTCGAGATTGGCGGCGCCATCGTTCCCGGTGGTGCGCGGGTGCTGGTGATTTACGCGTCCGCGAACCGGGACGAACGTGAATGGGCTGACCCGGACGTGTTCGACATCCGCAACGACGCGACTCGTCAGCTCGGCTTCGGCAATGGCGCCCACGCGTGCGCCGGGCAGGGGCTCGCGCGCCTCGAGACGCAGGCCATGCTGTGCGCACTCATCGAGCGGGTGGACCGTATCGAGCTGACGGCGACACCAGTCTGGGCGCTCAACAACATCATTCGCCGGCATTCATCACTGCCGGTCAAGCTGACCGCCGCCTAGCCCCGTCGGTGACGGGGGTCAGCGGTACAGGTCAGTTGCCCCAGCCGCGCTGGCCGTCCCAGCCACCGCAGATGCCGTTGATGCAGCCATGGCCGAAGCCACCCTGGGTCGGGTTCCAGCCGCCGCAGCCGTTCCAGCCGGGACCGCTGTCGCAGCCACCGCCACCGCCGGCGTCACCGCCACCGCTGGGTTGAGCACTGATCGTCGTCGCGGGCGCGTCAGTCATGAGTACGGCGGTCGGTCCTGCTGCAATCGCCACCGCGGCTCCCGCTACGAACACTGACCCCATGAGTTTTCGTATGGTTAGCATGACTCCATAGTCCTCTCCTGTGAGCCTCCTGCCAAGGGATGTGATCAAGCCCGCGTGTAACGCAGCATCGTCACACCGCCTCCGGCAAAGGCGTCCGGGTAGTCGCAGAAAACAGGTTTGACCCGCATTCCGACGCTGAGCACTTCGGGTGCGACGTCAACCATTTCGGTGGAAAACCGCGGACCCTCGTCCCATTCTACTATCGCCAACATTTGCGGAACCGCGTCGGCGAAGTGCGGACCGACCGGGCGGCGGGCCACCGTGTACGAATACAGCGTGCCCATCCCCGAGATCTCCCGCCATTCCAGGTCATCGGCGAGGGTTCGGGGTGCCAGCACCCTCGGGTAGAACACGTAGGCCTGCGTCGATGGCGAGTACTGGATGACGATGCGGTGCTGTGCGAGCGCATCCCAGAACGGCGCGCTGGTAGGGGTTTTCACCGGCATGGGCCGGGCGAATCCGGTCATGGCTATCAGTCGCCTTCCAGGATCAGGGTGGTTTGCTCGGAGAGGATGCCGCCGTTACCGGAGACGAATGCACGATGACAGTCGGCGACCTGGGCGGCACCGCCGCGGCCCATGATCTGGCGGGTGGCATCGCAAACGTGATGCATGCCGCCGGCCAATCCTGCTTGTCCGAAACCGAGTTGGCCGCCGGCGGTGTTCAGCGGGAAATCACCGCGAAAGGTCAGGTCGTGATCGGACACGAAGGACATGCCCTTGCCCTTCTCGCAGAAGCCGGCATCTTCCAGGCTCAGCAGAACGGTGATGGTGTAGCAGTCGTAGATCGACACCATGTCCATCTGGTCGCGGGTCAGCCCGGTCATCCCGAACGCGGTGTCGGCCGCCTTGCGAATCGGTGTGTCGAGCAGCTCCTCGGCGTAGGTGGGCGTCTTGAACGGCACGTGCTCACCAAAACCCTTGACCCACACCGGCCGGTTACGGGCACGGGCGGCAACCTCGGCGCTGGCCACGACGACAGCGGCCCCGCCGACGCACGGCATCACGATCTCCAGCATGTGCAACGGATCGGCGATCACCGGGCTGGCCAACACGTCCTCGATGCTCAGCGGGGTGTCTTTCCAGATCGCGCCGTCGGTGTGGTTGGCGTTGACCCGTTGATCCACCACGATCTTGGCCATCGCCCGCTCGTCGTAGCCGTACTGGTAGGCGTAGCGCTGCGCCACCTGCCCGTACGGGCCGTTCTGCCCGAGGTTGCCGTAGGGAATCTCGAATTCGGCCTGCGGCGAGCCGAATTGGTTGCTGGACGAGCCGAAGAACACCGCGTCGGTCAACGTCGGGGGTTTCAGTTCGGAGGCCGCGGTGATGTAGCGCGCCGGAAGGGCGCACAGCACGACGTCGCACAGCCCGAGTTCGATAGCGGCGGCCGCCCGCCACACCATGCCCGCGGCACTTGCTCCGCCGAGGTCCAGCAACTCCGCGAAGTTCGCTCGTACACCCAGGTATTCGGCCACCGTGGAGGGTACGAAGATCTCCGACTCACCCAGGTGCGACGTGACGATGCCGTCGACCTGCTCGGCCGACAGGCCGGCATCGTCCAGGGCCGCCGCCGCCAGCAGCGCCCACTGTTCCAACGTGAATGGAGCCGGCGAGGCTTTGCTCATCTTTTCCGGCGGCAACTCGACGTATCCGACGATCGCGGCGTCGCCCTGTAGTCCCCTACGCGGTCTCATACGTGCTCCTCACTTTCGGGGTAGTCCCAGAATCAGCTGGGCGATGATGTTGAGCTGGATCTCGGTCGTTCCGCCGCCGATCAGCTCGGCGGGAAGGTCCAGGTAGGGCCCCACCACGGCCGGTTGGCTGTCCTGTTCCAGCGCAAGCGGTCCGGTGAGGCCGAGGGTGAGTTCGGCTGCCCGACGAAGCATCACGTTGGTGGCCACCTTGGCGATGCTCGACGCCGGACCGGGGGCCTGCCCGTCGAGCAGGCGCAACGTCTCCCGCACTCCCAATGCCTTGAGCGCGTTGGTGTAGGCGTCGATCTCGCCGATGGCATGCAGCACCGGATCGGGATCGGGGGTGACTGCGACGAGTTCGCGCAGAGCGCCCATCCGGTCGATGTTGACGTAGCCGCTGATCGCCACCCGCTCGTGGGCCATGGTGCTGATGGCCAGCTGCCAGCCCGATGCCGGGTCGCCGAGCAGCATCCCGTCGGGCACGAAGACATCGGTCAGGAACACCTCGTTGAACTCGGCTCGCCCGCTGGACTGAGTAATCTGGCGGACTTCCACTCCGGGCAAACGCATGTCGAGGATGAAATAGCCGATGCCACGATGCTTGGGAGCGTCGGGATCGGTCCGGGCCAGCAGCGCACCGTAATCGGCCCGGTGCGCCAGCGAGGTCCAGATCTTGTGCCCGTTGATACGCCAGCCACCCTCGACCCGCACGGCCCTGGTACTCAGCGCGGCGAGGTCGGAGCCCGCGCCCGGCTCACTGAACAGCTGACACCAGGACAGATCCCCGCGCAGGGTCGCGGGTACGAAACGTTCCTGTAGTTGCGGGGTTCCGGCCGCCATCACGCTCGGCAGAATCCATTCGGCGATACCGACCGACGGGCGCACCAGGCCGGCCCGCTTTCCGAACTCCTCTTCCACGATGAGCTGTTGACGCACGCTCGCGTCACACCCCCACGGTGCGGGCCAGTGCGGGGCGATCAGGCCAGAGTCGGCAAGCAGCTCACGTCGCGGTCCTACCGCGAACTCCGGATAGTCACCTTGACGACTGAAACCGTTGTCGGACAGGCCGAGTGCGCGGTCGAGGATCGCGACGACCCGAGCCCGGAAGTCGGCGTCGACCTCACCGAGGTTCACGGTCAGGTCGCGGGTGGCGGTTCCCGACAACGTGCCGAGGGTGCGGGTCCACCGCGACACCGGGCCGATCGAGGCGGCCAGGCTGGTGGCCCGTCGCCAGTACAGGTGCAGGTCGTGTTCCCAGGTGAAGCCGATCGCACCGAGCATGGTGAGCGCCTCGAGTACCAGGCCGGGAACCGGCATGACCGCCATCACCGCGGCCGAGCAGGCGGTCAGCCGGCGCTGGTCGGTATCGGCGGATCCGCTCAGTGCCCGCACCGCATCCCAGGCCGCTGCCGTTGCCAGCGCACTGTTCACCAGCAGCATCGCCGCCTTGTGCTGCAACGCCTGGAACGTCCCGATCGGCTTGCCGAACTGTTCGCGGGTACGCAGGTGTTCGGTGACAGTGTCGACGCACCATTGGGTGATCCCGGCGGCCGCAGCTGCGGTGAGCGCGACGGTCAGATCACTGACCCGGTCGGCGTCCAACCCGGTCAGGATCGCGCTGGCCGGCACTGCATGATCACGCAGGTGCAGGATGCCCAGATCGGTGGTCAGGTCCGTGCCGCGACGCGCTTCCACCTGCCCCTCAGCCGGATTCAACACCGCCCAGAGCAGGGCGCCCGTCTCTTCGGTGAACGGCACCACGGCGCGCTGCGCCGAGCACATTCCCAGGGTCAGGCCCGACGAACCGGTGAGGCGCCAACCGTCCCCGTCACGCCGGGCTGTGAACGCGGCCTGGTCACCGGACAGTACGGCCGCGGGGGCACCGGCCGCGATCTCTTTGAGCAGCGTCGCGGCGGCCGCACCTTCGTCTGAAGCGCCCGCTGAGGCCATTACTGAGGCCCCGGCTATCGCCGTGGTGAGCAGCGGCCCCGGCAACAGTGCCGATCCCGCGGCCTCCAACACACAGGCCATGTCCTCCAGCCTGCCGCCCTGTCCTCCGACGGATTCGGGCAGGTGCACAGCGTGGAAGCCGTTGTCTGTCAATGTGTCCCACCAGGACGGCAGGTGCCCGTCGGCCAGATCGTCCGATCCGGCCCGGGTCGCATCGATCGGTGCGTGCCGGGCCGCGAACTGCTCAACGGCCGCACTGAGCTGCTGCTGCTCCGGAGTCAGAGCTATGGACACATGGGTCATGAGCGCCTACTTGACTTGGAACGTCCGGCCGCGAAGAAGCGGGCGCCCTCGGCGATGGCCTCCGTCGTCGGCTTCGGCTGCCATCCGAGTTCTCGGACCGCCTTGCCGTGATCCATCGGCGACATCACATGCATCAGCCGTACGGTCAGCGGGCTGAGCTGGTTCTCCTTCTTGCGCAGCCGGGCCACGGGATCGATCACCGCGCCCGCGGCCGCCAGCAGGCGAATCGGGATACCACGCCGTGGAGGTGCGATATCAACAGCTGTACAGGCGGTTTGGTAGATCTCCTGAGCCGTCATGAAACGCTCGGACACGATGTAACGCTCACCGACCCGGCCCCGCTCACCCGCCAGGACCAGCGCCTCGGCGGCGTCGGTGATGCCGACAGTCTCGGCCCCTGCACCTTTGACGTAGAACGGCATCTTGCCCCGCACCGCTGCGGAGACCAGACCACCGTGGGGCGTCGGCAGCCAGTCTCCCGGGCCGTACGTATTCGCCACACACATCGCTACCGCGGGCAGGCCGTGCTCACGGGCGTAGCGCAGCACCATCTGCTCGGCGAGCATCCTGGTGTGTACGTATTCGCCACCCACGTCGAGCCAATTGTGTGCCAGATCTTCTGTGGCAAGCCCGGATTCGGCGATGCCGATGGTTGCGATCGAGCTGGTGAAGACGAACTTTTCCAGTCCCGCCTCGACGGCGACATCCAGGACCTCTTGCAGCCCTTCGATATTGGTTCGCCACAGCGGGGCCGGATCGTGTAGCCAGGCCCTGGCGTCGACGACGCAGTAGTACACCACGTCGCAGTCGTCCATTGCGGCGCGTACCGATTCGGGATCGAAGATGTCGCCGTAGACCCGCTCCACGTCGAGGTCGTCGATCCCGCGGGTGGAGCTGGTGCGGCGGATGAGCACCCGAACATCCTCGCCACGCTCGACGAGTCGCCTCGTGACATGCGAACCGAGGAATCCGCTGGCCCCGATGACCAATTTCTTTGTTGCCATGCGCCCTTGCGTCCGTCGTTCATCACCAAATTACGAGACGCTACGTCTCGTCTTGTGGGAGACTACGGGCGGTAGCTTTCTGTGTAAAGATCCCTGCGATGGAGCGACGAGGACGTGCCGATGGCCCCCAGCACCGATGAAGCTGCTCCCCCGCGGCGGCGCAGTGAGAAGTCACGGGTCGCCATCATCGAGGCCACGCGTGCACTGCTGCTGGACCGGGGTTTTGACGGGCTGAGTATCGAGGCTGTCGCCGCCCGAGCCGGGGTCGGCAAACAGACCATCTACCGCTGGTGGCCGAGCCGGCCCGCGCTGGTCGCCGACGTGCTCCTGGAAGACGCCGACAAGATCCTGTCCACCATGCCGCACACCGACGACGTCACCGCGGACCTGGTCTCCTGGGCCCGCACTCTGGCCGCCGCGCTGACCACCGAGCGCGGCTACGCGATGCTGCGCATCCTGACCGCCGCCTCACTGGAGCACGAAGACACCGCGGCGCGGCTGCGGGCCGGTTTCAGCCGGCCACTACTGGACTCGGTGCGCACCCGACTGCTGGCCGAGCACATCGAGCCCGACCTGGCGTCGGCCGCCGCCGACGCCCTGCTCGGCGGTGTGGTCTATCCGATGCTCTCCGAAGGACGGAGCTACCCGCGACAACGCGCCGAAATCTTGGCGCGCACCATCGTCGCGAGCCTGCTCCACCCGACTTCTGGCTGAGATCAGGCCGGAGGTTCGGCCCCGGGTGCCCGCACCACCATCGGGACGGCGGGGAAGTACGTTGCCATCTCCGAGCGGCACTTGCGCAAGGCGGCGGTTCCATAGCCGTGCTTGCGGAAGCCCGGGTGGATCCAGATCCGGACGTTGACCTCGCCGTGGGTCAGCTCGCCGAACACCATGCCGACCTTCTGGTCCCCCTCCAACGCCACGAACCAGGCGGCCTCTTCGGCGTCCACCCGGCCCAGGGCCGCGCGGATCTCGTCATCGACATCGGCCGCCGGGGCACCCGACCCGTCACCGGAGGCCCCGACATCGGTGGTCCGGGCGACGAAGATGTCGCGGTCGGTGTCGGCGGCGAACGCCCGCAACTCCAGCGAATCACCCGAGGCCGCCGGACGCTCGGACACCGTGAAGCTCAGCTGGCTGTTCAGGTCGTCGAGTTCGGCGGCGATCGCCTTCCGCGAATCCTTGGTGATGTGTGCGAAGGACAGCCCCACCACCGCTTCCGACGCCGCGTGGGAGGTGCCGAGCAGCTCGGCGACCGCCTCGACGGCGGCGGCCCGATCGTCGGCGTCCACAATCACGTCGAGCACCTCGTGGCGCCGGTTCAGGGCGTTGAGCAGAGCGTCGGCAATTTCACGCCGGGCTGCGGCTTTATCGTGATCGGTCATACCGCGAGCGTAGATCAGCATCGTGTGCTGTGTGCACGGCAACGTCAGCTCAGAGTCGGTCCATTTCTCGTGCCGTGGTGACCAGCGGTCAGCCGACCAACTCCTGCCCCAGGTAATCGTCCGGTGTCCGCACCCCGGGCGGCACGACGAACACCGACGACCCGATCGCGGTGGTCCACTGGTTGAGCGCATCGAACTGGGCGAGGCGGCGCTGCACCGGGAGGAACTGCTCGTCGATATCACGTTGGAAGGTCGCGAAGATCAAGCCGCTGTTCGACGTCTGGCCGGGTTCTGGCGGATCGTCGTAGTTGTAGGGCCGTCGCAGGAACCGCTCCCGCGTGCCGTGATGATGCGCCAGCGCGACATGGGAATTCTGCGGGATGACCGGAATCCCGTTCTGTGTCAACGTGAAATCCGGTTCGTCCGTCTCACGGGTGCCGGTCAGCGGTGCACCCGAATCCAGGGTGCGACCGACGGCGAACTCCTTGCTCTGGCGATCCAGCTCATCCCAGGTGTCCAGTTGCATCGCGATGCGCCGGATGACCAGCAACGTGCCGCCGACCAGTGCCGGGTGTACCGGACCGGCCATCCAGACCAGATCATCGAAGTCGGCGTCGGCGAGATTCGCCGTGCCGTCGACCTGCCCCATCAGGTTGCGCATGGTGGTACCGCTCGCGTCTGCGCCGCGGGCATTGCGGAACCCGGCCTGCCGCCAGCGTGGCATCGCCATCGACCGGACGTTCTTGGTCAGCACCCGGTTGGCATGCGCCACCGTCACCGGATCGTCGGCACAGATCTGCAACAGCAGATCACCGCCGGACCACCTGTCTTCGAGCCGGTCCACGTCGAACACCGGCAGTTCACGGGCCGACCGCGGTCGGGAACCCGGTGGCCCGATCCGATCGAACAGGCCGATCCCCAGACCGACCGTGATGGTCAATCTGGCCGGGCGGGTGGCGAGTTCGGGCTCGGTATCGGCCAACGCCGGGGCGCCGCGGGTCAGGCGGGCCGCATCGGCCGTCCACAACCTCAGGATCGCGGCGACGGTTTCCCGCTCGGTGCGCCGTCCGTCGGTCTTCAGGTCGAATGCCACGAACAACCCGTGTGACTGCGGTGCAGTGGCGATCCCGGCTTGGTGCGGTCCGTAGAACGGTTCCACGTCGACACCGAAACCCTTTTGCACGGTGGCCGAATGGGCCGCACCGGATTGGTTCAGCACCGCGCCGACGGCCAGTGCGGCCGCACCTCCGGTGAGGAGGCGCCGCCGGTTGACCGCCAGCCGGGACGGCTCAGCCATGTCCGTGTGGGGACGACGGCTGATAGCTCTCGTTTCCACCGGCGAAATCACGCACCTGGGCCGTGACCGGCAGTGACGAGCCGTCCTCGAATACCAGTGAAACCGGAACGTCCGCGCCGGGTTGGAGCGGGGCCTTGAGGTCCATCAGCATCAGGTGATCCCCGCCCGGGGCCAGTTCGTGCGTGGCTCCGCCCGCGATGGCGAGCCCACCTGCCTTGGGCTGCATGGTTTTCGATCCGCCGCCATCGCTGACGACCTCGTGCAGTTCCACCATGCCTGCCGCCGGCGAGGTCGCCGCGACGATGCGCACATCGTGGTGTCCGGTGTTCGTGAGAGTGCCGAAAACTGCGGTCATCCCGCCGTCTGCGGCGCTGGCCCATTGCTCGCTGACCTGCACCGTATCGGCCATGTTCTGCTCTTGATGGCTCTCGGTACACGCGGCCAACCCGACCGCCAAGGCCAATGCGGTCCCCGTCAAAACAGCTGCAAACTTAGACATTTGATCTTTCCTTCCAACGCATCACAGCAACATCGACCAGCAGGAAGGCCAGCAGGCTCAACCCGAACAACGGCAGGGACCACCCGACGACGACCGCCACGACCACCGCGGCCACCCTGCCCCAGAACGGCAACTGACGAAGAACCCCACGCAGCGGCGGACGACCCACCGCCCACGCCGAACCCCGCGTCGGCCTGCGCTGCCACCACATCCGATAACCGCGCACGATGACGGTGATCAACCCGACCATGGTGAGCGCCAACACGATCTGGTTGGCAACACCGAACAACAGGCCCATATGGGCGTCGATCGTCCAGTCCGTGAGCTTGGCCAACAGCGGCCACTGCGCGAAGTTGACCCGGTCGGTCACCTTGCCCGTATCGGGGTCGACCGCGATCTCGTCGGCACGGGTAGGCCAATCACGTTTGCGCTCAGCAACTTTCCAGGCCTCACCGGCCTCGGCCGGCGGATACATCCACATCGGGCCGCGCAGCCCGGCCTGCTCGGCGGTCCGCAGCACGGTGTCGGCGCCGCCCAACTCGGACGGGCCGCCGTGCTGACCGTGATGCTCAGCGGTAGCGGCCTGGGCACCCGACAGCGAGGTGTCGACGGCAGGCGCCGTGGTGTTCAACCTCGCCTGGATACCGTTGACCGTCTCCCCCGCATAACGGGACCAGGTGATACCCGACACCGACAGCGCGAGCAGGACCGCCACTATCCACACCCCCACCGCTCCGTGCCAGGACAGCGTGCGTCGACGCCCCGAAGCCGTACGGTCCGGCAGGACCAGATCACGCGGCGTGCGGTTCTCCCGGCGACGCAGGATCCACAGGGCCAGCCCAGCCAGCGCGATCACCCACATCCAGCTGGCCGCCAGCTCGCTGTAGTTGCGGCCGACCACCCCGAGATGCAGGTTGCGGTGCAACTCGTCGAACCAGGCCCGCACCGGCATCCACTGCCCGTAGGTGGTCAGCGCCCCGCGCACCTCCCCCGAGTAGGGGTCGACGAACACCGTGCGTGAGTAGTCCGGCGGAACGTCGGTGTATTCCGGGCCCACCAGCAGGCGGATCTGGGTGGTCTCGTCAGGCGCCGCGGGCGGGCGGATGCTCTCTACCGTGCCCTCCGGATGGGCATGACGCGCCGCGGCCAGCTGGTCGGCCAGCGGCAGCCGCTCGGTCCCGACGTGCTCGACCGTCAGCTCGTGCCGGTGGACGAACGTGTCGATCTGCGGGATCAGCGCGTAGAGCAGGCCGGTGACGGCCGCGATCAGGAGGAACGGGCCGACGAATACACCGGCATAGAAGTGCAGCCGCACCAGAAGGGGACGGATGGAATGGGGTTTGACGGGTGGAGGGGATTCCTCCCGTAGTTGATCGTCAGGGGTGATGGTCATGGAAATGCCTTCGCGGAAAAGAACGTGAAAGTGCCACAGGTGCACACGGGGCACCACGGGAAACAGCCCGGTCAGTGATCGACCGGCTCAGATGAAGGAGCGGGCGTTCAGAAGCCCATGCCGGGCACCGCCGGCGGTGCCCGCATTCCCAGACCGGCGCGCAGCAGAACCGGCCGCGCCACAACCACATTCGAAGGCCACCAGAGGTCACGGACCAACGGGTGGAGACGGGCGGTGCCGAAGATCCGCAACCAGGACAGCACCGATGCGCAGACCACGAACAGGTACTCGGCCATGCCGATGACCAGACCGAGACCCACCGCGGCCACGGCGTGCATCCCGATCATGGGTGCGGTGAGAAGCGATGCCGCGTGATGGTGCCCGCCGGACATCGCCAGTGCGAAGTGACCGAGTAGCTGCCCGGCGACCAGACCCGCAATCAGCAGACCGGTCTTGACCGAACGCGCCTGCGGATTCAGACCACCCACTGCGGCACCGAGCGCCGCGCACAGCAGCAACAACACGACCAGTGGGCTGCTGGTCGGAGCCATGCCGCCGGCCGCGGTGTGCGCGACCATCGCGGTCAGTGCCGAGCACGCGCCGACCAGACCACCGCGCAGGCGCGCGGCATGCTTGGCATACGTGCTCACCTGCGGAACCTTACCGTGCGGCCTGAGCAGGGCTTCCGGCATCTGGCCCTAGGGTGACGACCGTGACGAGCCCGGCACACGACCAGTACGAGTTGATCGCCCCCGAGTACGCCCGGACCTTCGCCGGCGAATTCGAATCCCGGCCCTTCGACCGTGCGGTTCTGCGGTCCTTCGCGGACCTGGTGGCGCGGGCCGGCGGACGCAACACCCTCGATGTGGGGTGCGGGCCCGGTGAGGCCGCCGCCGAGCTTGCCGACTGTGGATTGGAGACCGAAGGGATCGACGGCTCGGCTGCGATGGTGTCTCTCGCCAGGCAGAAATGGCCGGAGCTGCAGTTCCAGACCGCCGACATGTTCGACCTCCCGTACGCGCCGGGGACCTTCGATGCGGTGTGTGCCTGGTACTCGATCATCCACACCCCCGCCGAGGCGTTGCTGGAACTGTTCATCGAGTACCGCCGGGTCCTGACCAAACCGGGATGGGTGCTGTTGGCATTCCAGACCGACGGTGAGCCCGCGGTCTACGACCACGCCTTCGGCCACGATGTGGCGCTGACATTCCTGCGCCACGACACCGCCGCGGTGTGCACCGCCCTGGAGGCCACCGGGTTCACCGTGTACGCGACAACCAAGCGGGCGCGGCAGGTTCACCTCGATGAGCCCACGGCCCAGGCCATGGTCATCGCGCAGACGTCGTGACTCGGTGCAAGATTCAGCCTTGACTTATATAAGTAAGAGCTTTTAGAGTCGTGACGTGCACGCCTTCGACATCCTCGGAGATCCGGTGCGCAGGCGGATCCTGGAGCTCATCCAGGCGGGCGAACTGACCTCCGGCGCCATCACCGAGGTGATCCGAGCCGAGTTCGAGATCAGCCAGCCTGCGGTCTCGCAGCATCTCAAGGTGTTGCGGGACAACGGTTTCGCCAGTGTGCGGGCTGAAGGCACACGTCGGCTGTACCGCGTCGACACCGCACCGTTGCGTGAGGTCGACCAGTGGCTGGAGCGGTTCCGGCGCAACTGGACGCCGCATCTGGATGCGCTGGCGACCGAGATTGCCCGCGGCAAACGTGGGCGAAGAAGAACCGCGAACAAGGAGGGTTCCCCGTGATCGATGTCCAGCACCAGCTCAACGCAGTCCGCCGCAGCGTGGGCCGCACGACGTTCGAGGCCCGCGAGGCGCGCGTCGTGAGTGTCAGCCAGATCTATGACACCGACGCCGCCGACCTGTGGGACGCCTGCACCAGCATCGAGCGGATCCCCCGCTGGTTCCTGCCGATCACTGGTGAGCTGCAGGTGGGCGGTCGATTCCAGCTGGAAGGAAACGCCTCCGGCGAGGTGCTGACGTGCGAACCGCCGCGCTCCTTCACGACCACGTGGGAGGCCATGGGGGCGACCAGCTGGGTCGAGGTGACCATCACCGACGCGGGTGAAGGCCGGGCCACGTTCACTCTCGACCACATCATGCACTCTGGCGACGACGACGAGTTCTGGCTGCAATTCGGACCGGGGGCAGTCGGAGTCGGTTGGGACTCCGCACTTCTCGGACTTGCCGGATACCTCGGTAGCGGCGACCGCATCACGCCGGAAGAGGGGGCGGCCTGGGCGGCCGGCACCGAGGGTCGTGCCTTCATGTCCGGCGCAAGCGAACTCTGGTACCAGGCCGCGTTGGCCGCCGGCGAGGATCCCGCTCAGGCACGCGCCGCGGCGGATCGCACCACCGAGGCGTACACCGCGGGCTGACCTGGGCAGACGCGCCGTGACGCGGTGCCACCGGACCACCGCCGTACCCTGTCGGTGTGCCTGACCTCCACCCGAACCTGACTGCGCTGGCCCCTCTGCTCGGCACCTGGGCCGGCCCCGGAACGGGTGAATATCCGACGATCGAGTCGTTCGACTACCTCGAAGAGATCACCTTCGACCACGTCGGCAAGCCGTTCCTGACCTACAGTCAGCGCACCAAGGCCCGCGATGACGGTCGCCCATTGCACGCCGAGACCGGATACCTGCGGGTGCCGGCGCCCGGCCGGGTCGAGTGGGTGCTGGCTCACCCGACCGGCGTCACCGAGATCCAGGAGGGCACGGTCCGGGTCGTCGACGGCCGTATCGAGATAGAGCTGGTCGCGACGACCATCGGGCTGACCGCATCGGCCAAAAATGTTGCGGCACTGTCGCGTTCCATCCGGGTCGACGAAGACCGACTTACCTACGACCTGCAGATGGGCGCGGTCGGACAGCCACTGCAGCACCATCTTTCCGCGACGCTGACCAGGAAGAGCGCATGAGCCCAGACGGCAAGATCGCCCTCCCCTCCGACCTGGACGCGGTCACCGACATCGGCGACGAGGACCACTCGGAGATCGACCCGAAGACCGTCGAGCGGATCTGGGAATCCGTGCGGTACTGGTACGGATCCGGGTTGCACCCGGCCATCCAGGTGTGCTTGCGGCGCAACGGAAAAACCGTGCTGAACCGGGCCATCGGCCACGGCTGGGGCAACGGCCCCGACGAGGCACCGGATGCCGAGAAGATTCCGGTCACCACCGCGACCCCGTTCTGCGTCTACTCGGCGGCCAAGGCGATCAGCACCACGGTGGTGCACATGCTCGTCGAGCAGGGACATTTCTCCCTCGATGACCGAGTCTGCGACTACCTGCCGAGCTACACCAGTCACGGCAAGGACCGCACCACCATCCGGCATGTGATCACCCACAGCGCCGGAGTCCCGATCCACACCGGACCACGTCCCGACGTCACCCGCGTCGACGACAGCGAGTACACCCGTGAGCAATTGGCCCTGCTCAAGCCGGTCTACCGGCCGGGACTGGTGCACATCTACCACGGGCTGACCTGGGGCCCGTTGGTCCGCGAGATCGTCTCGGCGGCCACCGGTCGCAACATCCGAGACATCCTCGCCGACGAGATCCTCGACCCGCTGGGCTTCCGGTGGACCAATTACGGTGTTGCCCCAGAAGAGGTTCCACTGGTCGCGCCCAGCCACGTCACCGGCAAGCCGCTGCCCGCACCGATCGCCGCGGCGTTCCGGGCCGCGGTGGGCGGGACGCTGGACCGGATCATCCCGCTCAGCAACACCCCGTTGTTCCTCACCAGCGTCATCCCCTCGTCGACCACCGTCTCCAATGCCGATGAGCTGTCCCGGTTCGCCGAGATCCTGCGGCGCGGAGGCGAACTCGACGGGGTCCGGATCATGAAGCCCGAGACCCTGCAGGCCGCGACGGCACCGGCCCGGCGGATGCGACCGGACGTGGCGACCGGCCTGAAGCCGATGCGCTGGGGCACGGGGTACATGCTCGGCGGCAAACGGTTCGGGCCCTTCGGCCGTCACACCGAGGGTGCGTTCGGACACACCGGCCTGGTCGACATCGCGGTGTGGGCCGACCCGAAACGCAGCCTGTCGGCGGCGATCGTCAGCAGCGGCAAGCCCGGCGCGCACCGCGAAGCGAATCGCTATCCCGCCGTGCTGGACCGGATCGCGGCCGAGATCCCGGTCGACTGAGGAGTCAGCCGATGCCCGATGAACCACTCCGCGACGATCTCGCCGAACTGCTGCGCCGGAAAGCGCTGACAGAGGATGCGGGCAGACCGGAGGTGGTCTCCCGCCGCCGTGCCGCGGGGGGCCGCACCGCGCGCGAGAACATCACCGATCTGATCGACGACGGATCGTTCGTCGAGTACGGGCGGTTCGCGATCGCGGCTCAGCGACAGCGTCGCAGCCTCGAGGACCTCATCGAACGCACACCCGGTGACGGTCTGCTGGCCGGCACCGCACGGATCGGCGGAGTCGCGTGTGCGGTGCTCTCCTACGACTACACGGTGCTGGCCGGAACCCAGGGCGCCATCGGTCACCGCAAGAAAGACCGGTTGTTCGAGATCATCGAGCGGCTGAAGTTGCCGACGGTGTTCTTCGCCGAAGGCGGTGGCGGACGCCCGGGTGACACCGACATTCCGACGGTCTCGTCCCTGGACATCCGGGCATTCGCGTTGTGGGCCGGGCTGTCCGGCCTGGTGCCACGCATCGCCGTGGTCAAAGGCCGGTGTTTCGCGGGCAACGCGGTGATCGCCGGGGCGGCCGACCTGATCGTCGCGACCGAGGACAGCTCGATCGGGATGGGCGGACCGGCGATGATCGCCGGCGGTGGCCTCGGCGAGGTCGCCCCCGACGATGTCGGCCCCATCTCGGTGCAGGCGCCCAACGGTGTCGTCGACATCGTCGTGGCGGACGAACAGCAGGCGGTCGCGACCACCAGGACATTGCTGGGTTATTTCACCGGGCCGACCGAACCGGGCCCGGCTGCCGACCAAACTGCGCTACGCACAATGATTCCCGAACGGGCGCGGCGTGCCTATCTGGTGGCACCGATCATCGAGACACTGGCTGACGCCGGCTCGGTGACCTTCCTGCGGGAAAAGTTCGCCCCGGAGATGGTGACGGCTCTGGCGCGGATCGACGGTCGGCCCGTCGGCATCATCGCCAACAACACCATGGTGATGGCCGGCGCCATCACCGCAGCGGCGTCCGACAAGGCCGCCCGGTTCCTGCAGCTGTGCAATGCATTCGATCTGCCGGTCATCTCCCTGGTGGACTGCCCCGGTTACATGGTCGGCCCGGCCGCCGAGGCAGAAGCCCTGGTCCGGCGCGGTTCACGGATGCTGGTGGCGGGCGCGGCACTGACGGTGCCGTTGATCGCGGTGATCCTGCGGCGGGGGTACGGCCTTGGTGCCCAGGCGATGTGCGGCGGAAGTCTGCACGAGCCGCTGCTCACGCTGGCGTGGCCGGGTGCCCATCTGGGTCCGATGGGCCTGGAGGGTGCCGTGCGCCTGGGCCTGCGTAAGGAGCTGGAGGCCATCGCCGATCACGACGAGCGCGAGCAGGCGGTGCGGGCTGCCACCGCAGCTGCCGAGGAGAACGCCCGGGCGCTCAACTCCGCCGCACTGTTCGAGATCGACGATGTCATCGACCCGGCCGAAACCCGGGGATTGATCGCCGCCACGCTGGCCGCGGCCGCTCAGCACGAACGGCTGCCCACCCGTGCGCGGTTCATCGATACCTGGTGAATATTTCAGTTAGCTGGACGGCGCCCGGATAACAATTCGGTCACCACGCCGGACGGCGCAGATCACGATCAATTAAGAATGGCGCCCGGTCTCTGAGACAATTCAAGATCATCTACCGCTATTCGCTGATATTGAGGCGCAATTCACGCCGCCAGATGTAACGCCACCACACCCGCCACAGCCGTCTCTCAGTGGAGATGCTTTGCTCGGCGGCATGGGGGCTACCTTCGAATTCGGGTCGGGGATATCCGCGATCACGCATTGCGACCCAACACAATCCCGAAGGAAATGATCATGAAATTAACTGCTATCACCGCGCGCCGTGGAATTGCCGGCGCCTGCACGGCAGGTCTGCTGGGCGGCGTTGCCGCGGCGATGATCGGTGCGCCGACGGCGGCCGCAGCACCCGATTGCAGCGCCAGCGGGGTGGCCGGCACCGTCAGTAGTACCACCGGAGCCGCGCGCACGTATCTGAGCAGCCACCCGGGTGCGAACCAGGCGGTGACCGCTGCGTTCACCCAGTCGCGTCCGGAGGCTGCGGCCACGCTGCGCGGGTACTTCACCGCGAATCCGCAGGAGTACAACGACCTGCGGAGCATCCTGGCGCCGATCGGGGACACGCAGCGTGCATGCAATGTGACGGCGTTGTCGCCCGAGCTGGCCTCGGCCTACTCGGAGTTCATGGCCGGATAGCCCACTGGCTACCGTGGAACCAGGTCGAGACGTCGAGGAGGACGGATGGCGAACCGGTGGCCGAATGCCCGTGGCACGACCGTGGCCGGGCAGAAGACGGCGAGAGCCCGTAAACGCACACCGTCGCCGCTGCAGCCGGAATGGACACCTCCGCCGGCGCGCTACGGCATCGGAATCCACCACAATGTGGCCGTCCGCGTCTCCGACGGCACCGTGCTCCGAGCCGACATCCACTATCCGACGGTCCCCGAGACCGGCGCACCGGCGCCGGGGCCGTTCCCGGTGCTGTTGTCCATCACCCCGTACGGCAAGAAGGCCCCGCCGCCGGCCGCCCAGATCGGTGGCGGGGCCACCCCGTATCTGATCCGCCGCGGCTACATCGAGGTGATGGCCGATGTGCGTGGCACCGGCGCCTCGGGCGGATCCTTCGAGATGCTGGGTGCAGTCCAGGTCCAGGACGGGGTGGATCTGGTGAATTGGGCTGCACGACTGCCCAATTCCAACGGCCGGGTCGGGATGTTCGGCATCTCCTACCTGGCGATCAACCAACTGCTCACCGCTGCCGCGGTCGGCCCTGACTCGCCGTTGAAGGCGATCTTCCCGGTGATGGCCGGCAATGACTTCTACCGCGATGTGGTCACCATGGGCGGTGTGCCGCACATGCGCACGGTGCGGGCCTACGGCGCGGTCTATTCACTGCTGAACCTGGTCAACCCGGTCCTGGAGTTCACGAGGCGCGGCACACATGAGCGCCCGCGGGCCGGTGGCCTGGCCACGGTGCGCCAACGCGGACGCGACCAACGCCAGTACTTCCGCTCGATGATCTCCGACGCCGCCAGCGGCGGGGACACCGCCTTCGACGGGCCGTTCTGGGACACCATGAGGGCCTCGGACGTGCTGCCCGATATCGCGCACAACCAGGTAGCCGTGTTCCTCGTCGGCGGCTGGCACGACGCCTTCCAGCGCGGTGCCCCACTGAACTACACCGCGCTGCAGAACGCCTACACCGGTCGGCCGCCCAACGCTCCGATGGTGCCCGGCCAACCGGTGTCGGACCGGGTGCAACTGATCATGGGCCCCTGGTATCACGTATCGGATCTCGACGGCCTGCACATGCATGCCTTGCAGTTGCGCTGGTTCGACCGCTGGCTCAAGGACGATGCCTCCGCCGAGGTGACCGGTGCCCCGATCCGCTTCCGGGCCATCGGCAGCTCGGAGTGGTTCCAGGCGCAGGATTATCCGTTTCCGGAGGCCAGGCCGACCCGGCTGTATCTCGCCGAAGGCGGGCAGCTGGCGGCCGAACCGGCCACCGACCAGACCGAAGCGACACTGCGATACGCGGTCCGCGGTCCCGTTTCCGGACGCAGCCTGGAACAGTGGACCCTGGGAATGGGCAGCTTCATGGCCTCCCAGCGGGGCCGCCGCATCGGGTACGACCTGGACAACCGCCGCCTGCAGCGGGAGGCCCTGACCTACACCACTGCCGAGTTCGCCGAGGCCCAACTCATCGCCGGCCCAGTCACTTTGACCGTGCAGGCGACCGCCGACACCACCGAAACCCTATGGGTCGCTCACCTCGACGACGTCGCACCGGACGGGGCCAGTCGGCCGCTGACCCAGGGTGCACTGCTCGGCTCCCACCGGGCCCTGGATCCGGAGAAGACGTGGTTTACGCCGGACGGGCCAGAAGGAGAAGTGCTACGACCGCATCACATCAGTACCCGCGCCGCCGCCGAACCCGTCGTGCGCGGCGAGCTGACCCGATATGACCTGGAGATCTTCCCCACCGGCGCCCTGATCGAACCGGGGCACCGGTTGCGGCTGACCCTGACCACCTACGACTTCCCCCACCTGGTTCCCACTCAGCCGGCGCGGGAGGCGCTGTTCGCGGGGACGTACCGCATCCGTCAGGGTGGGGATTCGCCGTCGAGTCTGCTCATCCCGTTGGCCGCGCCGGCGGCGTTCACCACTGCGCCATCCGGCATCAGAACCGAATCACCTTGATAACAGACGGGTTACGCCGGGCGCGGCCACGATAGCCGCCGCTCGGGCATTGTTAGCGTGCCGGTGTGAGACTGAGAATATTCGGTCGGGTGTCGCGCCGCGTGACGGCTGCGGCCATCGCAGGGATGCTGCTGCCTGGTCTGGTCGTGGCCGGGCCGACACCGACCGCCGCAGCATATTCGCGCGAAGGCCTGCCGGTGGAACGCCTCCAGGTGCCGTCGGCCGCAATGGGCCGCGACATCACGGTTCAATTCCAGGGCGGCGGCCCGCACGCGTTGTATCTGCTCGACGGGTTGCGCGCACAGGACGACGACAACGGTTGGGACATCAACACCGCGGCGTTCGAGTGGTTCTACAAGTCGGGGATCTCGGTGGTCATGCCGGTAGGTGGGCACTCCAGTTTCTACACCGACTGGTACCGCCCCGCGGCCGGCAGCGCCGGCACCACCACCTACAAGTGGGAAACCTTCCTCACCCAGGAACTTCCGACCTACCTGGCCGCCAAACGCGATGTGGCACCGACCGGCAATGCCGTTGTCGGGCTGTCGATGTCCGGTGGGGCAGCCCTGACTCTGGCCATCTGGCATCCTGCCCAGTTCATCTTCGCGGGCGCCCTGTCAGGCTTTCTCAATCCGTCACAAGGCCTGTGGCCCACCATGATCGGCTTCGCGATGAAGGATGCCGGCGGCTATAACACGACGGACATGTGGGGCACCACGAACGATCCGGCCTGGCGTCGCAACGACCCGATGGTCAACATCAACCGGCTGGTGGCCAACAACACCGCGATCTGGGTGTACTGCGGCAACGGTGTCCCTTCCGAACTCGACAGCCCGGGCGGTAATTTCGGCACGCTGTACAGCGCTCAGTTCCTGGAGAACATCACGATCAACACCAACAAGGAGTTCCAGCAGAAGTACGTGGCCGCAGGCGGGCGCAACGCAAAGTTCGACTTCCCGTCGAATGGCACCCACACCTGGAACTACTGGGGCGCACAGCTGCAGGCGATGAAGCCCGACATGCTGCGGGTGCTCAGCCAGAACGCGGCAGCCGCAGCCGCACCGCCTGCTCCGGCCGCTCCGGTGCCGGCCGCTCCGGTGCCGGCCGCTCCGGTGCCGGCCGTGCCCGGCCAGGTCGCGCAGGCACCCGGGCAGGTGCCTGGTGTAGCCGCAGCACCGGCAGCACCGGCCATGCCCGGCCAGGTGCCCGGTGTTGCCGGAGTGCCGCGGGTAGCGGGGGTACCAGGCGTCGCCCCCGCACAGGTCGCTCCGGTAGTCCCCGGCCTGCAGACAGTGCCCGTGGCGCTGCCCCGGTAACGACCGCGCATGTCATGGAGGCATGGCCCGCACACGCCTCGCCTCGGCCACATTCGCGTCGATCAGCCGTTGGTGACCGGGTACTGATCCCCGGACCGCACGCCACGGTAGATACCGCAGCGGACTATCCACGGCTGCAGCACCCGTTCGATGGACCATGACGGGAATCGGAAGGCAAACCCGTTGGGCGCGAAGACCTCCAGCCCGTCAGGCTGCACGCCCAGTACCGAACCCCAACGGCTGGCCGGCGGCCGGTAACTGCGCATGCGGCCGCCGGTGAAATAGGCCGCCACGTTTCGGGCCAGCAGGCCGTCGGCCCGGTTGCGGGCCGAGGAGCGCAGCGGGTCGGTGGCAGCGACATCACCGACCGCGAAGACACCGTCGACGCCTGGCACCCGCAGCTCCGGTGTCACCCGCACGAACCCACGCTCGTCGAGGACGTCTGCGGGTAGCCAGGCCGTGTTCGGCCGCACCCGGCCGATGGCCCACAGCACGGCATCGGCATGCGCCGGAGCCTGGCCGCCGCTGAAGTGAACGGGTTCGGAGGTGATGGCCGCGCAGTCGAAGCCCTCGGGCACCACTGCTCGGTGTCCGGGGTGCAGCGTCACGCCCGCGGCGGCCAACCTGTCTTCGACCCGCTTGCGGGTCCGCCAATGATGCTGCGGCAGAGGATGTTCGCCCGGGTAGAACAACTCGACTCGAATATCCGGCCACCGGAGGGCGATGTTGACGGCGCTACTGACCGCCGCAGCACCACCTCCGATCACGGCAACGGACCGTGCTGAACCCAACCGATCGTGTGCGGTCCGCAGCCCGGCGTCGACATCGCCTGCCGACTGCAGAACGGCTCGTCGCCAGAAGCCGTTGGTGACACCGGTGGAGATGACCAGTGCGTCATAGGGTTCCACCCGTTCAGTTCCGCCGACATCACGCACACTGACCGTGCGGGCCGACAGGTCGGCCCCGGTGAGCACGCCGTGCACGGTGCGGACGCGGTCGAGTGCGCGGAAACGATCGAAGCCGATCCGGTAGTTGCGGGCCCAGTCCTCCGGCCGGGCCAGCCGGGTGCCGAGCTCCTGGCCGCTGACCAGACCGGGGTTCACCGAGATGCCGACGACGTCGAACCGACGCGCCAACCGGATCGCGGTGAGCACGCCGGTGTCGCCGAGCCCGGCGATCACCACGCGCTTTCGGTCCACGCCCGTCGACGCTACCGCCCGCGCGCGGGCCGCTGAATCCCTTTCCCTATCGTGGCTGGATGAGCAGCGTCGCTGATGCGGACCGGGTCGCCGACCTCGCCCGCCGGGTCGTGGCCGACCACGACCCCAAGAAAGTCCCGATCCCCGAGTACCTGGCCGCCTGTTACGACGCGGGCCTGTCCTGGGTGCACTTCCCCGAGGGCCTCGGCGGTCTCGGGGTGTCGCGCGGTCTGCAGGCCGTGGCCGACCGCATCCTGCAGGGCGCCGGCGGCCCCATACCGCTGGGCCTCAATCCGATGGGCTACGGCATGGCCGCCCCGACGGTGCGCGAGCACGCTCAGTCCGACGAGCTCAAGAAGTCCTGGCTGCGGCCGCTCGCGAGCGCCGAACACATCTGGTGCCAGCTGTTCTCCGAGCCGGGCGCCGGATCGGATCTGGCCGGCCTGGCCACCTCCGCTGTCCTCGACGGCGACGAGTGGGTGCTGAACGGCCAGAAGGTGTGGACCAGCCTGGCGCACCGGGCCCGGTGGGGTCTGCTGCTGGCCCGCTCGAATCCCGATGTGGCCAAACACAAAGGCCTGACGTACTTCGTGCTGGACATGCACGGGCCGGGTGTCGAGACCAGGCCGCTGCGGCAGATGACGGGCCAGGCCGAGTTCAACGAGGTGTACATCACCGACGCCCGTATCCCGGATGCTCATCGGCTCGGGGAAGTGGGCAACGGCTGGAACGTCGCGATGACCACGCTGATGAACGAGCGCAGTGCGCTCGGCGGTAGCGGCAACCGTCGCGGCGCCGGGACCATCTCGGATGCCGTGGCGCTATGGGCCTCCCGCCCGGATCTGCGTACTCCGGTTCTCCGTGACCGCCTTTCCCAACTGTGGCTGCGCTCGGAGGCCCAGCGGCTGACGTCGGAACGCTCCCGAGCCGCCGCAACCGTCGGCGGACCCGGACCTGAAGGCTCGATCGGCAAGCTCGTCGGTGCCGAACTGAATCAGCACATCTACCAGTGGTGCATGGATCTGCTTGGACCCGAAGGGATCCTGTACCACGGGTACGGAAAGGGCGACCGCGACGACGAGAACGCCGACGACTGGCGCGGACCCATCCAACAGCGCTTCCTGCGCAGCAAGGCCAACACCATCGAAGGCGGCACCTCAGAGGTGATGCGCAACATTCTCGGCGAACGGATCCTCGGGCTGCCCGGCGATCTTCGCGCCGATGCCGGCATGCCGTGGAAGGAGATCCCGCGTGGCTGAGAAGTTTGCGGATCAGCCCAATAGTGTGGCTGAGGACCAGGGTGAGTTCACGTTCACCGACGAGCAGGCTCAACTGCGGACAGCCGTCCGCAAGTTCTGTGCCGAAAACTTCGGCGAGCAGGCAGCACGGACCCTGATGGAGTCCGAGCCGCGGTTCGATCCGTTGGTGTGGGCGCGGCTGGGCGCCGAACTGAGTGTACTCGGCTTGGCAGTTCCCGAGGCCGACGGCGGTGCCGGCGGCACGCTGGTCGATCAGGCCATCGCGGTCGAGGAGTTGGGTGCGGCCTTGGCCTGCGGGCCGGTATTCGGCACAGTTTTCCTGTCGATCCCGGCGCTCGTCGCCGCCTCGGCTGGCCCGGTGCGCGACGAACTCCTCGGCGCACTCACCGAAGGCACCCGCACCGCAGCGTTCGCGGTCCAGGATCACGCGGGTGCGTTCGATCCCGCCGCGGTGAATGTCACTGCCGCCGAGGACGGGACACTCACCGGCACGGTCGAACGGGTCGTCGACGCCGACGCCGCCGACGTCCTGCTGGTGGCCGCCACGAGACCTGACGGCGTAGCTCTGTACGCGCTCGAGGCGACGGGCCCCGGGGTGCAGCGCAACCCGTTGACCACGCTCGACCTCACCCGCCCGCAGGCCACCATCGTCTTGACCGCAGCGCCCGCCCACCTGGTGGCCGGGCCCGACCAGGCCGATCGCGTCCTCACCCATACCTTCCAGGTGGCCTCAGCGCTGCTGGCCGCTGAACAAGTCGGCGCCGCACAGCATCTGCTGGATCTGTCGGTGGAATACGCGAAATCGAGGTTGCAGTTCGGCAGGCAGATCGGTTCCTTCCAGGCCGTCAAGCACCGGCTGGCCGATTGCCTGGTCGATCTCGAGCACGCCCGCTCGGCGACCTATCACGCCGCGTGGGCACTGACCGACGGCACCGACGACCCGGCGCTGGCGGCCAGCATCGCGCAGGCCACGGCGTCGGCGGCGTTCGCCAGGATCGCGGCTGACACGATCCAGGTGCACGGCGGGATCGGCTTCACCTGGGAGCACCAGGCCCACCTGTACTTCAAACGGGCCACCACCGACGCAGCCCTGTTGGGCAGCGCGGAAGCCCATCGGTCCCGCGTGGCGGACCTGGTGCTCGACGCACCGGCCGATCGGGTTCCGTGGGTGGCCACCGGTAAGCAATGATCGGTTGAAAGGGCGCGGCGAGCCTTACGCGACCGTAAAATCCCGCTGATGGACAGCGCTGCCGAACACCGCACGCTGGCTGTCGAGGGGGTGCGGTCGCCGGTGTTTGTTGCCGGCCCGACAGGACCGGACCGGCGACAAACACCAGAAGCAGTGGTGTTCGTACACGGCAACAACGCCGGGGCCAAGTGGGATCAGCTGCTGACACCGGTCACCGGTTTCGCGCGGGTGATCGCCCCGGAGATGCCGGGTTTCGGCGCGGCCGACAAGCCGGCCCAGTGGCCGTACACGGTGGCCGCCTACGCGGCCCACCTCGACGCGATCCTGGACCAACTCGGCGTCGAGCGCGCGCATCTGGTCGCCCACGACTTCGGCGGACCGTGGGCACTCGCGTGGGCCGTCGACCATCTCGACTCGGTCGCCAGCATCACGCTGATCAACGCCCCGGTGGTGATCAACCACTTCGCCGCCAAGCTGTGGCGCACACCCGTGCTGGCCGAGGCGATGTGGCGGATGGGTAATCGCACCATGATCCGGCTGATGTTGACGATGCGCGATCCTGGGCTACCGCCCGAGGCGCTGGATTCGATTGCCGAGCACATGCTTGCCCGCGGAACACCTGAGGCGGTGCTGAAGTTGTACCGGTCCACCGGACCGAATGCCCTTGCCCCGTACGTAGATCGACTCACCGAGTTCGACGGCGACGTTCTGGTGGTATGGGGTGCCGACGACCGCTACGTGTCGTTCGCACAGACCGACGAGTATCGCCGGATCTTCAGGAACTGCGAGGTCCAGCCGATTCCGGGGACCGGCCATTGGCCCTGGCTCGAACAACCCGATGTAGTGGCCGGGTACGTCACCACATTTCTGCGCAGGCAGCTCGGGTGCGGGCAGTGAAGCTGCGCCGGGTCCGCACCGCCACGGGTGGCGTGGACGTGCAATCCCTTGATACCGAGGGTAATTGGACAACCCACCCGGACCTCACCCCGTTGGGCGGGCGCGTGTTCGACGATGCCTGGCTGGTGGCCGCGGCCGACCGCCAGTTGGCACACAGCGACCATCTGTTGCCGTTCCAGCCGCTGTCCTTCCGCGACTTCATGCTGTACGAACAACACAACATCGACGCGGCCCGCGGGCTGATCCGGCGCTTTCATCCCGGCCTGTACCGGGTGACGTCGCTGTACGAACGGGTGACCGGCAGACCGGTGCCGCAGTTCAAGCCCAAGCCGCTGTTCTACCGGCAGCCGATCTATTACATGTCCAACGCGCAGACCTTCGTCCCGACCGGCACCCCGGTTCCCGTGCCGGACTATTCGCAGGCGTTGGACTTCGAGCTGGAGATCGGATTCGTCTTGGCCGCACCGCTGTTCAATGCGACACCGGAGGCGGCGGCCGCGGCGATCGGCGCGTTCGTCGTACTCAACGACTTCAGCGCCCGCGATGTGCAGCGCCCGGAGATGCTCAGCGGCTTCGGACCGCAAAAGTCCAAGCATTTCGCCAGTTCGATGTCGGACACCGCGGTCACCGCCGACGAGGTCCTGCCCCGGATCGAGGTCCTCACCGGTTCTGTCGTACTCAACGGGGCAGTCGTCAGCACGGTCAGCAGCGCCGGGATGCAGTACAGCCTGGGCGAGGTGCTGGCACACGCCTCACGGAGCGAACCCCTCTATCCGGGTGAGCTTTTCGGCACCGGAACGCTGCCAGGCGGCAGTGGCATGGAGACCGGGCACTGGCTGCGCCCAGGAGACACACTCACGTTGAAGCTCGACGGGATCGGCCGCATCGAGCACGCCATCCGTTAGTCCGGAGCGCTGCTATTCACCGGATAAATATCCGGGTCCGTCGCGGATTAATACACGGTTACACGCGGTATCAATCGCCGCCATCCTCGCTTTAAATTACGCAAGTCGAAATTATTGATACATTGCTGTGAAACTCGTTACTTCGGCGAAATAATGATTTGTCCTCGGGATATGCTTAGTCTGACGGAAACGTGAATATTTGCGATAAACGGTATGCATCTTGAATTTATGTCGTAGATTCTGCACACGCGACCTGGCCCTTCCAGATATGCACAATGCCGCGACAGATTTGGAGATGTCACTCATGGAATTTCCCAACAACGCACAGTCTCGACTAGGCGGACTGACCCTTGCGGTCGGCCTGGGCCTTGCCGTGACGAGCGGTCAGGGTGTGGCCAATGCCGCCCCCGATTCGGACGATGACACCTCGTCCTCGGAGTCGTCGACCGGACCGGCGAGCCCCGCAGACACTCCGACGTCGGCCGCCGCGGAGACGAAACGGAAAGCCGGGCCGGCGACCAAGAAGGCGCGAGGGCCGTTGTCCTCGGTATCCGCTTCCGGGGGTGCCAACACGTCCACCTCGGCCGACCGGTCGGAACGGTCCGAGCGACTGGAGCGGCTGGAGCGGCTGAAGAACCTGGCCAAGCCACGCGCCACCGGCACCTCGATTCGGCCGTCGTCGCAGGTCACCACCGCGACGGGCGCCGACACTGCCACATCCACGGACCCTTCCGAGCCAACCGACCCCGACGCGATCCCTGCCCCGGAACCCGCTCCGGCGCGCATACCCGTCACGGATGTGGTCGCGGATTCCAGTGATTCGGACTCCGTCTCCACCCCGAAACCCCTCGCGCTGACGCCCACCAAGGTGAACAAACTGCCGTCCCTCACCTCCGCCGCGGCCCCCCGCCGGCTGATCACCGTGTCGGCCGAGACAACGGCGCGTGCGGAAAAACTCGCTGCCGCGCAGATATTTTCCGCGACGGTGGACACCCCCGCCGAGCAGGTGACCGTGCAGGTGACAACGCCGGAACCGCCCGCCGCGCCGACGAGTGCCCCCGCCCCGGCGCCGATCGCCACGATCGTTGCCGCCCCGGCCCGCGTCGTCGTTGGCCTGCTGTCCTGGGTGGGTTTCAGGCCGAGTGCGTTCTCGCCCCATGCACCGATCGCCCCGACCAAGCTGGTGGAATTGGCCTGGGTGGCGCTGCGTCGCACCTTCTTGAACACCACGCCGACATCGACCGTCGTGGTGGGCCAACCACATTCGTCCGGCGTCATCACCGGCTCCGTGGTCGGTGCCGACGCCGACGGCGATCCACTCACCTACGGCGTCATCGACGCACCCGAGCGCGGCACCGTCACGGTCGACCCCACCACGGGAGCGTTCACCTACACCCCCGATGCCGAACTCGCCGAGACCGGCGGTGCCGTCAGCTTCACGGTCGCGATCCGAGACCAGGGTCTGCACCTGCACGGACTGCAGGGCTTGTTCACCCCTGGCGGCGGACACGTCGCGATGGCCACGGTGAATCTCGTCGTCCCGCCGGCCAACGAAGCGCCGGTCTCCGGGACACCGCCGTACACCGTCGATCACGCCACCATCGACCACAACACCGGTGCGGTGCGCGGCACCGTCAACATCACCGACCCCGACGGCAACACCCTCACCTACACCGTCACTCAGCCCGATCCGGACCACGGAACCGTCGAAGTGGACAGTGCCACCGGTGACTGGACCTTCACCCCGACCGGACAGGCCCGGCTGGATGCGACCGAGTCCGGCCTGCCTCAGACCACACAGTTCACCATCACCGCCAATGACGGCAGGGAAAGCACCTCG
Organism: Mycolicibacterium alvei; assembly: GCF_010727325.1. NCBI lineage: Bacteria > Bacillati > Actinomycetota > Actinomycetes > Mycobacteriales > Mycobacteriaceae > Mycobacterium > Mycolicibacterium alvei. Next base: position 3,850,503 of record NZ_AP022565.1, on the reverse strand, counting down.
GTGACCGTGACCGCGCCCATCGACCCCGCTCAGGTGGCGGTCGTCGACGTCATCGCGGTCCCCGGCGGACCGATGGTCGTGGAAGTCACCCCCGACGGCAGCATCATCCTGATCGGGGCTCTGCCGACGCTGACAGTGGTCAACCCGGACACGACCGTCACCACGATTCCGATCGACTTCAATCCGGGCACCATCTGGGTCGACAAGCCCACCGAGACGGTCTACGTCACCTCCACGGAGAATGTTGTCTTCACCCTCGATCCCAGCACCCAGACGGTGGTCAACACCGGGATCCGGCTCGACCGGCCGGTCACCGGCCTCACGACGACGACCAGTGGCACGCTGGTCGTGGCCTCCGGCGACACCCTGCACGCCTACAACGGTTCGGAGAAGCTGGTCGTCACAGGCCAGGTGCCGGGCCACGAGGTCGACAAGATCAAATTCGTGGTGGACAGCGGGGAAGACACCGTGGTGGCCACGTCAACACATGCGGTGTCACGCCTGGCAGTGAGCATGGATCTGGGCGAAGCCCGGATGATGGGCGCCAACTCCAGCGCCGGCGGCACCGTGGCATTCGAGGAGATGGGGCGTATCGACTTCGGCGAGGAATCCACCGTGACCGCGGTGTCCTACCAGGACGGACGCCTGGTCGCCCTCGTCAACACGAACGGCGAGGACCAGCTGGTGCTGATCGATACGAACTTCTACGGCATGGAGGAGATGGACCGGTTCGCCGTGGGCTCCGGGGCGACCGGGGTGGTGTTGAACAACGACATCGCCTACATCACCAACGCCGCCGCCGGGACCGTGACGGTCGTCGACGTGTACAGCCAGGAGGTTCTCGCGACGATCCACACCGGATCAACGGGCGGGGTGGCCGCGCTGCCCGGTGGCGGCGCGGTGGTGACCAATCCAGGTGCGGGCACGGTGATGACCATCGGCCACGCGGTGCCACAGGACTGACGGCTACCGCGTGACGGCGTCGATCGCCTTGTAGATGCGCTGCTCACTGACCGGCCGGGGCGTGCCGAGCTGCTGTGCCCACAGGCTCACCCGCAACTCCTCGATCTGCCAGGCGATTTCACGCACCTTCGGGTCCTCGGCCCGCGCTGCCGACAGGGCGGTCACCAGGTCGTCGTAGGCGTCCTCCACGGCATGCACCCGGCCCATCCGGTCGCGGTCGGCACCGAGCGCCTGCGGCAACCGCTCCAATCGGCGGGCAATCGCGGTGACATACCGGGTCAGGTCGTTCAGCCGGGTGACGCCGGTCGCAGTGACAAAGCCCTCGGGCAGCAATCGATCCAGTTGCGATCGGATGTCCGCGACCGCGTCGGCCTGGCCGGGTGGCGGCGTGTCGGGCAACGCGACCTGCACTTCGTGGGCGGCGGCCAGCACCTTCTCGACGCGGCTGACGGCAGCGTGGGTGGTGGGGCCGAGATCCTTGCCGGCCCGGGCCAGGACACCGGTGAATTCGGCCTTCGTCCACACCGGTTTGGGAACCAGCACATCGGCGGCGGCGTCGGCGCAATCCTCGAGCAGAGCCGCCAGCGAACCGTCGGGATTGGCGTTGAGCGCCAGGCGCGTCCGGGTACTCAAGCCCCGTTCGATCGCCTTGACCGGTGACGCCGCGGTCAGCCGCAGCAGCCGGCGCAGACCCGGGCGCATGGCCGCGGCTTGTTCGGCCGGGTTGGCGAAGACCGTGATGTCGACGGCCTTCCCGGTATCCACGAAGGCCGGGTATCCGCGGACGGTGTGCCCGCCGCTCACGTTCTCCACCGTCCGCGGCAGCTCGTCGAGGTCCTCGGGCCAGCCCCGCAAGCCGGTGCGTTCCAGGGCGCCACCCAACGCCTCGGCCACGGCCTGGGCGACGGGCACAGCCAGCTGATCGCGCAGCGCGTCGATGTCCTTGCCCCGGGCCACCTCTTTGCCGTCGGCCGATTCCACGGCGAAGGTCATCCGCAGATGATCCGGGATCTTGCCGAGGTCGAACGCGTCGATCGGCACCAGAATGCCACTGCGCCTGCGTAGTTCGCGCTGTATTTCGTCCAGCAGTGAGTCCGCGGACGGATCGATGTCGGCCAGGATGGCCCGCGCGGTATCGGGGGCCGGGACGAAATTGCGGCGCAGATCCTTGGGCAGCGACTTGATCAGTGCGGTGACGAGTTCCTCCCGCAGGGCGGGTACCTGCCAGGCGAAGCCGTCACCGCCGAGCCGGGCGAGCACACCCACCGGCACGTGCACGGTGACGCCATCGTCGGCGGCGCCGGGTTCGAAGCGGTATGTCAATGGCAACGCAAGATCGCCGGCCTGCCAGGTGTCGGGATTATCCGCACCATCCTCGGACCGCAGCAGATCGTCCCGGGTGAAGGTGAGCAGGTCAGGTGTCTTGTGCCGCTGCTTTTTCCACCAGGCGTCGAAGTGACGGGCGGAGACGATGTCGGCCGGGATGCGCGCGTCATACAGGGTGTAGATGTCGTCGTCACCGACGAGCAGATCACGCCGACGGGCCCGCTCCTCGATCTCTTCGAGTTCGGCCCGCAGGCGCGCGTTGTCGCGGAAGAAGTGGTGTCGGGTCTGCCAGTCCCCTTCCACGAGCGCGTGCCGGATGAACAAATCGCGGCACAACTCCGGATCGATTTCGGTGTAACCGATCTTCCGGCGCGGAACCAGCGGCAGCCCGTAGAGCGTGACTCGTTCGAACGCCACCACCGCGCCGCGTTTGGCCTCCCAGTGCGGCTCGCTGTAGTTGCGTTGCACCAGATGTCCGGCCACCCGCTCGATCGCCTCGGGTTCGACCTTGGCGGCGATGCGGCCGAACAACCGGCTGGTCTCGACCAGGTCGGCCACCACGATCCAGCGCGGGGGCTTGCGCGTCAGCACCGAGCCCGGCGCGAGTACGAACTTGGAGTTGCGGGCACCTTGATATTCGCGTGACTCTCCCTCGCGCAGCCCGACGTGGGACAGCAGGCCCGCGGTCAGCGCGGCATGGATGGCGGCCGGCTCGGCAGGCTCATCACCCTCGCGGATCCCGATGTCACGCGCGATGCTGCGCAGTTGGCCGGTCAGGTCCTGCCATTCCCGGATCCGCAGGTAGTGCAGGAACTCCTCGCGGCACATCCGTCGGAAGGCATTGCCGGAGCGTTGGTTTCGTTGCTCGCGGAGATAGTTCCAGAGGTTGAGGTAGGAGATGAAATCGGAATGCTCGTCTGCGAACCGGGCGTGCTTCTGCCGGGCCGCGTCTTCCTTGTCGCTCGGGCGCTCACGCGGATCCGGGATCGACAGCGCCGCGGCCAGCACCAGCACCTCGCGCACACAGCCCTCGGTGTCGGCCTGCAGGATCATCCGCCCGACGCGCGGGTCGAGCGGCAACCGGGCCAGGCGTCGCCCGACGTCGGTCAACGCGCCGGCCGCATCGAACGCGCCGAGTTCCTGCAGCAACTGCACACCGTCGCGGATGCTGCGGGAATCCGGTGGGTCCAAGAAGGGGAACTCCGCGATATCGCCGAGCTGCAGGGCGGCCATCTGCAGGATGACGGCGGCCAGGTTGGTCCGCAGGATCTCCGGATCGGTGTAGCGGGGGCGGGATTCGAAATCAGCCTCCGAGTACAGCCGGATGCAGACGCCGGGCGCGGTACGCCCGGAACGTCCGGCCCGCTGGGCGGCCGAGGCCTGCGAGATCGGCTCGATCGGCAGACGCTGCACCTTGGTACGGCGGCTGTAACGGGAGATTCGGGCAGTGCCGGGGTCGACGACGTAGCGGATACCGGGCACGGTGAGCGAGGTCTCCGCCACGTTGGTGGCCAACACGATTCGCCGCCCGGTGCGGCTGGGCTGGAATACCTTCTGCTGGTCGGCGGTGGGCAGTCGCGCGTACAGCGGGAGCACTTCGGTGTTGCGCAGGTCCTTCAATGCCTCTGCAGTGTCGCGGATCTCGCGTTCACCAGACAGGAACACCAGTACGTCACCCGGCGGTTCGGCCTCCAGTTCACGGACCGCGTCGACGATGGCCTCAGTCGGGTCGCGTAGCTCGGATGAGCCGCTTGCGCGAAGACCAACAGCCGGAGTGCGCACGATCTCGTGGTCAGGGTCGTCGGGATCGTCGGTGTCGTCATCGCCGCCAACGGGGACTTCCAGTGGCCGGTACCGGATCTCGACGGGATATGTACGACCCGACACCTCCACGATAGGGGCTTGCGAGAAGTGCGCCGCGAAGCGCTCCGGCTCGATGGTGGCCGAGGTGACGATGACCTTGAGGTCGGGCCGGTGCGGCAACAGCTCGCGCAGATAGCCGAGCAGGAAGTCGATGTTGAGACTGCGCTCGTGCGCCTCGTCGAGGATCAGTGTGTCGTAGCGCAGTAGCCGGCGGTCCCGTTGAATCTCGGCGAGCAGGATGCCGTCGGTCATCAGCTTGATAAGGGTGGAATCGCTGGCCTGGTCGGTGAAACGCACGGTGTAGCCGACGGCATCGCCGAGCGGGGTGCCGAGTTCGTCGGCGATGCGTTGCGCGACCGTGCGGGCCGCGAGCCGCCGCGGCTGGGTGTGGCCGATGGTGCCGCGGATGCCGCGTCCCAACTCCAGGCAGATCTTGGGCAACTGCGTGGTCTTGCCCGAGCCCGTGGCGCCGGCGACCACCACCACCTGGTTCTCGGTGATGGCCTTGGCCAGCTCATCGCGGTGCTGGCTGACCGGCAGGTCGGGGTAGCTGATGGTCGGGACGGCGGCCTGGCGGTTGAGCACGAGGGCTTCGGCGGTCGCGATCTGTTGGGCGATCTTGGCCGTGTCCCCGCCACGGAGATTGCGCAGGCGACGGCGCAGCCGGTCGGCGTCGCGGATCGTCAAACCGTCGAGGCGAGAGCGAAGCTCAGCGACTGACGGTTCGGACACTCGGTCAAGGATAGGGGCTCGACTCAATGTGGTGCAGGTCACATCCAGCACTGAACTGGCAACCTCCGGTTCCGTAGCCGTCGACCTCGCACCGGGCGACCTGATCTACAGCGGAACCCCGGCCGGGGTCGGTCCGATGCAGCCCCATGATGTTGTCTCCGGTGGCGTCGGAGGAGTCGCGGAGTTCAGCTTCACGGTCGGCTCAGCCGATCGGCGGCACGCCTGACCCGCTGTCCCGCGGTGTCCACCTGGCGGGCGGTCATGGATCGCAGCGGGTGCACCGACAGGATGAGCGCGACCCGGCCGTCGGCATCGAAGACGGGTGCGGCAATGGTGGCCACCGGCTGCGGTTTGCCCTCATTGCCGCCGGCCGGGGCCAGGCCGATGGTGGTGAATTCGGCGAGCAACTGATCGGTGATGCCCCGGACGTGATCGGGCAGCCCATCGCTGGGCAGCGAGCCGACCACCTGCGCGGCCCGGGTCAGGTCCGGCGTCGTCCAGTCGACGTCGAAGCCCCGGGCTCTGGTCTGGGCCAACACCTGCTCCAGACGCCCCGCGATGGCCGCGGGTGCACGCTCGATCCAGGCGCGCTGCTCAACGGGCGAATCCCAGGCGGCGAAGGCGACGCCAAACGGCGGGGCGTACCGGATACGATCCCCCGGCGCTGAGGCTGGCTGCCGGCCGGCGCCTTCGAAGGCGGTGATCACGAGCTCCTCCGCGGCCCGCTCGACCACAGAGGCGGCATGCCCGAGCTGCTCTGAAAGTTCTTGTGCGGCAACACGGGCCGCATGTGCCAGCGGTCGCACTGCCTCGGCGCGGGCAGCCACCACGGCCAGCCCGGGTCCGAGCACAAACGTCTTGTCAAGGGGATCGCGGATCAGCCAGCCCCGGTCGCATAGGGTCTTGAGGATCGCGTGCGCGGTGGCCTGAGTCAGGTCCAGTGCGCTGACCACGTCGGAGAACCGCAACCGTGCATCCCCGGAACTCGCCAGCAACTCGATGACGTCGAGCACCCGGCCGGTCGGCGCCGAGCCCGCACCGCGCACCCTTGACTCCATTCTGGACGGTTCCTACAGTCATCTTGTCAATTCGAGAGACTATCTCGATTATCCGAGAAGTTGTAGGTGCGATGCGCGCAGTCGTCTCACGGAAGACTCACGGCAGGACCGGTACGAATCCTCGTTCATCCGAATGGAGTTCACAATGAGCGACCGTGAAGACATCACCGACGTACTGGTCCGCTACGCCACAGGGATCGACCGGCGGGACTGGCCGTTGTTCCGCACCGTGTTCACCGACGACTGCGTACTGGACTACGGCGAGATCGGTACGTGGAACGGGGTGGACGCCGTCACCGAGTTCATGGATCAATCCCACGCGATGGCCGGGCACACCATGCACCGGTTGAGCAACCACGCGATCGCCGTCGATGGCGACACCGCAACCGCGCGGACTTATATCGACGGGCTGATCATGGCACAGGACAACAGCTCCGGTGTCAACGCCGTCGGCTACTACGACGACGAACTGGTGCGCACCGCCGCTGGTTGGCGCATCGCGCGACGACGCTTCACCGCGGTGCGGATCGCCAATGTCTGAGTTCGCAGACAAGTACGGGCCGTGGGCGCTCGTGGTCGGGGCCTCCGACGGGGTCGGCTCGGCAATGGCCGACGAGTTGGCACGCCGTGGCCTCAACGTAGTGCTGCTGTCCCGGCGCCAGGCGGTTCTCTCCGAGGTGGCTGCTGATATCTCGACGCGCACCGGAGTCCAAACCCGCACGCTGGCAATCGATCTTGCCGCGCCAGGAGCTGCCGGGACGGTGATCGAAGCCACTGCGGATCTCGACGTCGGCTTCCTGGTCTACTGCGCGGGCGCCGATCCGGGCTTCGCACCGTTCCTGTCCAGCCCCCTGTCGGACGCCGAATCGCTGGTGCAGCGCAACTGCATGGTGCCGATGCAGCTGTGCCATCACTACGCGCGGCCCATGGTGGAGCGAGGTCGAGGCGGCATCGTCATCTTCGGGTCGGGAGCCGGGTTCGCCGGCGGGCCGAACATGGTGGCCTACGGCGCGAGCAAGGCCTTTGACATGGTGTTCGCCGAGGCACTGTGGACTGAGTTGCACGACAGAGGCGTCGACGTGCTCGGGCTGATCCTCGGCAAGACCGACACTCCGGCCCTACGCAAGCTGGAATGTGAGCGGGGCCAGATTCCCTCTCTCGAGGACACTCCGCCTGGCGCGGCGGCCGTCGACGACGTGGTGGCGGCGGCGTTCGCCAACCTCACCGACGGGCCAACCTGCCTGGCGGGACCGGAGATTCAGGCTGCGGCACAGCTGATGGCCTCGGTGAGCCGCAACGATGCCGTGCGGTTCATCGCCCAGGCGGTCACCGCCGCGATGGGTGACAACTAGGGCCCGCGCACGCCTTTGCCTCCGACGGCGCAGTCGGGGATGGATTGCGGTGGGTGGGGGGTGTTGAGCTGGATCCATCCGGGTGGGAGTACGGGGTGGGTTGGGTCTGTGGTGAACGGGTCTGGGTTGAATGCTTGTGTGTTCCAGAGGTGTTCGATGTGGGGTGGGGTGGGTTGGTCGAAGTCGGTGTGCCACTCCGGAGCCCACTCGGGGTGCCATCCGGGGTCCCATTGGGGGTTTTGCTTCAGGTACCACTCGGGGTCCTGCGTCAGGTCCGGCTCTGGTGTCTGGTCGGGGTCCTGCGTCAGGTCGGGCTCTGGTGTCCGGTCGGGGTCCTGCGTCACGTCCGGCTCGGGTTCCGGTTCGCGGGTGAGTTCTGGTTCTGATGCGGGTGCTGGGGGGTGGTCCTCGGGTGGGGTGAGCAGCAGTTCGGGGCGGTGGTGGTAGTTGATGCGGTGTTGGCCGTGCTCCAGCTGTGGTGGGGGATGCCATTGGACTTCGCCGTGGTTGTTGATGGTGGTGGTGTAGCCGCCGTCGGTGTTCACCAGGCGGTTGTCGGGGCCACACGCCAACGCCATCTCATCGACGTTGGTGTTGCCCCCCGCAGCCCAGTCAGTGACCGCGTGGTGGGCTTGGCAGCCGTAGGCGCCGACGGTGCAGCCCGGTTTGGTGCAGCCCCCGTCGCGGGCGATCAACATGATGCGTTGGGCGGGGCTGGCGATACGCCGGGCCCGGAAATGGTTGAGCGCTGATCCGGTGGCCTGGTCGAACACCGCGAGGTGATGGTTGGCGTGTGCGGCCATCCGGATCACGTCGCGGATGGGGATTTTGGTGCCCCCGCCGCTGACCCCGATCCCGGCGCGGGATTCGAGGTCTTGCAGGGTGGTGCGGATGATCAGTGAGACCGGCAGGCCGTTGAGCTGACCCAGATCCGGAGTCATCAACGCGATCCGGCCGATGACGAGCAGGGCGTCGTGCTGGCGTTGGGCCTGGCTGCGGTGATCGTTGTCGATCTGGGCTTGGCTGGGGGTGCCGCTGGTGCAGGGTGTCTCGTCGTCGGGGTTGCACATGCCCGGTGCGGCGAACTTGGCGAACAACACTTCCCACACTGCGGCGGTTTCGGGGTCCAGGTGCGCGGTCAACGCGGTCATCCTGTCGCGGCCCTGTTTGGCCATGCTCACGCCGCGTCTGCGGGCGCGTTCGGTGTCATCGGGTTCGGGGCCGTCCTGATCGAGCAGGAACAGGCGTAGTTCGGCGGTATCTTTGAGTTCTTTGGGGCCCACCCCGACCGCGACACGCACCAGATCAGCTTCGAACTGTTCGCGGGTCGTGGTGTCGATGAATCCGGGGAGCCGGTCGATGACCTCGCGCAGCACCTTCACATGATCGGCGTTGATCAGACCGGCGCCTTGGGCGGCGGCGGCCACCGGCAGGATCGGGGGCAGCGGGTCACCGGTCAGGGTGCGCCGAGGCCCCAGTTGGGCGGCTTCAGCCAGACGGCGGCCGGCCTCGGTGGTGGACAGGCGCCAGCGGATGCGTAGTACCGCGTTCCAGGATTTGGCGCCCATCTCCTGGGGGGTGGTGTCGGCTTGTAGCTGGGCCAACAGTCGATGCATCACCGACGGCAGCTGACAGGTCAACGCTTCGTACTCGTCGAGCACCCCGATCAGCTCGGCCCGGGTCAGTGACCGGTAATCGCAGGCGGTGACCGCGTCGAACGCCGCCCGCAACCCCGCTACCGCCTGGACCGCACCCACCTGCATGACTCGAACATACATTCGACCACCGACAAGTCCGGCGTGTGGTGTCTCAGGACATCGGTGACAGTTGGTGTATCAGGACTTCGGTGACACTCGTGTTTTTCTCGGTCTGGTTCCTGGGGGTCGGCCGTTGCCGACGTAGCGGATGCCGGGTGCGGGTCGGGTGTGCTCGGCGAGTACCGCGCCTTGCAGGTCGGTGACGATGATCGGGTCGCCAGCCTTGTCGCCGGTGCTGACGACGAGGACCTGCTCGAATGCGAGGTACACGTCGACCTTGTAGCACGCGTTCGGGGCGGATAGACGCGGACTAGATGCGGTCGGGCGCCCAGTACTCCAGCATCTCGGCGAAGGTCTCGAACGCGGGCTTCGAGACCCCGTAGGCCGCCTCGAAGTGGATGCTCAACGGGAAACCGAGCTCGGCCACCCCGTCGATCACCCGCTTGTACAGATCGAGCATCAGCCGGCGCTTGTCGGCGGGTTCCCGCTGAGCCAGGTCGGAGACGAACGCCTGCTCAGCGGCGACGGCCTCGTTGCCCGGGTCCTGGATGAGCCAGTTGATCAGACCCACCTTGGTCTCCATCTTCGGCACGAACCCGAAGGACAGCAGGATCTCAGGGCGGTGATCGGTGGTCTTGGCGAGCTCGGTCAGGAACTCGACGATGGCGTCGGAGTACAGGAGTTGGGTCATGCCGTACGTGGCGCCCTGGTCGCACTTGAAGTTGAACCTGCCCTGCTCGCCCTCACGGGTGGGGATCAGGATGGCGCCACGGTTGGGCACCAGCTCCTCATAGGCCGACAGGGCATCGGTGGGGGCCACGCCCTCGCCCTCGCCGTCCTTCATCGTTCGGGGTACGCCGACGAACGCAATGCCCTCGAAACCCGCCGCACTCAGATCGGTCAGCCGCTTGCCCAGCGCCTCGGAGTCCAGGAACGAGGTGACCTGTGTGCACAGCCCGTGCATGCCGGACAGCTCGGGCCGGAGGATGTTCCAGTAGTCCAGGACATCCATCCGCGGTTTCATCTCGATCGGACGGTCGTCGTCCTCATCGATCATCCCGGGGATCATCACGTGGCGGATCCGGCCTTCGATACCGGTCTCAGATGCCAAGGCGAGTACTTTTCGCGCCTCGTCGACCGGGTACTGCACACCGCGTTCAAGGGTGGGCGGGACAAGTTCCAGCGCGATGGTGTTCAGGGGCACCTGATTGCTCCACACTCTCATTACGTTCAGACACGGCGTCATGGGCGGCATTGACAATGACCGGCCGGTCCACCCACCCTACGGAGCCAGCTTGGCAACCAAGCAGGTACCTCCGCTGAACGCCGCGCGGAATCATCGCGGCGCTGCTCGCCCCGTGGTAAACCACCGTGCATGGCTGAACGCGTCGCATTCCCCAGTTCGACGGGCCCGACACTTGCCGGAGTGATCGATCGGCCCGAGGGCCCGGTGCGCGGCTGGGGCGTGTTTTCGCACGGTTTCACCCTCGGCAAGGACTCTCCGGCCGCCTCGCGCATCTGCAAGCAGCTGGCCGCCGACGGCATCGGGATGTTGCGCTTCGATGCGTTGGGCCTGGGTGATTCCGCGGGCGACTGGGGCGACGGCTCGTTCACCTCCAAGGTCAACGACGTGATCGCGGCCTGCACGTTCATGGCCGAGCGCGCTACCCCGGCCGACCTCCTTATCGGACATTCATGGGGCGGCGCCGCGGTGATCGCCGCGGCCCGCCGATCCCCCGGCGTGCGGGCCGTGGTGACCGTGGGTGCACCGTTCGATCCCACCCACGTCGAGCGCCAGTACGACGCGGTGATCGAGCAGGTTTACGCCGAGGGCAGTGGCCAATGGATGGTCGGCGGGAAGACGCTGACGCTCAAGAAGGCATTCGTCGAGGACGTGCGGGCCACCGAGCTCCTCGACAAGATCAAAGGCCTCAAACTGCCGCTGCTCATCCTGCACTCGCCGACCGACAACACCGTCGGCATCAAGAACGCCAGCGACATCTTCTGGGCCGCCCGCCACCCGCGCAGTTTCGTCTCGCTGGAAGGTTCCGAACACCTGCTGACCGGGCCCGGGCAGGCCAAACGCGCCGGCCGAATCATCGGCGCCTGGGCCGATGCCTACCTCGACGTGCGATAGCGTCGCTACATGTCGGACGCAGCCACTCAGATCGCATTCGTGCAAGCCACCTGGCATCGCAGCATCGTCGACAAGGCGCGCGAGGGATTCACCGAACAGATCGGCACCCACGGGATCGCCGGCGATGCACTGGAATTCTTCGAAGTGCCCGGTGCGTTCGAGATTCCGCTCACCGCAAAGCGTCTGGCACTGACCGGGCGCTACCGGGCGATCGTCGCGGCGGGTCTCGTCGTCGACGGCGGGATCTACCGCCACGACTTCGTGGCCACCGCGGTGATCGACGGGCTGATGCGCGTGCAACTCGACACCGACGTGCCGGTGTTCTCCGTCGTGCTCACCCCGCACCATTTCCACGAGCACGACGAGCACATCGACTACTTCACGAGGCACTTCGTCAAGAAGGGCGCCGAGGCGGCAAACGCCGTCGCGGCCACCCTGGCCTTGCACGCCACGCTGGATTAATCGCCGGTGGCGCGCCGGACGTGCCCGGCGATGTGCTCGTAGGCCTTCCGGGTGGCGTCGACGTCGTTGCTCATGACGTTGTAGCCATGGTCGACGCCGGGCACGTCGTAGTGCTCGACCAGGGACCCGACCGCGTCAAGTTTCTCGGCGTATTGGCAGGCCTCATCGCGCAGCCTGTCGTACTCGGCGGTGACGATCAGCGCCGGGGCGATCCCGTCGATTCCGTCTGCGTTTGCGCCCCATACCGGCGACGCCAGGCGGTGGGTGCGCCGGGCACGATCAGGAATGTAGGCGGAGTTGAACACCTCGCCCATCCACGGCTTCAACACGGCCTTGGCGCCGACCGGGGTGCGCTTGTCCTTGGGGGCGGTGACCATGTCCAGCCCTGGGTAGTGCAGGACCTGTAGTGCGATCCGCGGCCCACCGCTTTCCAAGGCCAGCCGCGCGGCCGCCGCGGACAAACTGCCGCCCGCGCTCTGCCCGCCGACACACAACCTGCTGCCATCCCAGTCGCGGTCTGGCGCCGAGGCCCAGCTCAGCACGTCATAGACCTGTTCGACCGGGACAGGGAACCGGTGCTGGGGGGCCAGCAGGTAATCGACGTTGACCACAACGACATTCGCGTGTTCGGCGAGGAAACGGCACCAGGGGTCGTCCTGCTCGCGGTGCCCGACGACGAAACCGCCGCCGTGCACGTTCACATACACCGCGGGCTTCTCCCCACCGGCCGCCGGGTGATACAGCGTGGCCGCAACGTCACCGTACCGGGTCGGGATCTCGATAAGCGTTGTGCGGCAGGTTATTTCGGGGAACCGAACGCCACGCATGGGCCCCGGTCTCACCCCTACGGCGAAGATCCGGGCAATGACATCAGCCAGCATCGGCGTGGAAAATATGGACACGGTTTCCTTCAACTGAGAGGTGTCGGGACGGATTCTCACCGAAGGTACCGATAGGCGGTCGCGAAACACCCGGTATGGGTAAATCCCCATCGCGCCGCAACGGCTTGCTCCGTCGTTGTCGACGAATCGAGGGTGCCTGGCACGGGCTATGTTCACCCCCCTTATGTGAATCCGACCACCAGGCTGTGGTCAGGCGCCCGGAAAACCCCTGGCTATCGACCGAAGGTCGAAAAAGGTGAACATGGCTCACGTAAGCAAGTGTGGGACCATTCAGAGGTGGTCCCCCACAAGCCCCTACGGCGCCGCCAACCAGTACAGGAGCGCAGCAGACGACGAGTCGAGCGCATCCGGGCCGCGGCGCTCGAGCTGCTCGAGACCGAAGGCGTCGACGCCGTCACCACCCGGGCCATCGCTCAACGCGCCGATGTCCCGGTCGCAACGGTGTACCAGTTCTTCCCCAATCGCGACGCCATCCTGCAGGAGATCGTCACCGACCATCTCGACCGGCGCGACGCCGAAGGCGCAGCGGTCCTGGCCGCGCTGGCACCGACCAGCCTGGCCGAGGTCGCCCGCGGCATCTTCGATTTCCATTACGAACACCTGCGCAACCATCCGCACCTGGTCAACCTGCACTACACCAGCCTGGCCAGCGGTCTGATCAGCGACCCGCGCGTGCGCCGAGCCGAGTTCGCCAACGCGCTGCATATCGGCCTTCTGCACTGGGGTCTGCTGCGCGAGGGCACCGATCCACTGGTAACGCTGGTCGCCGTCGAGATGGGTGACCGCCTGCTGGAGATGGCCTTTCACGCCGGCCCCGTGAAGGACCGTGCGATCCTCACCGAGGGCCAACAGGCGCTGACGCAGTACCTGCAGGCCTACGCCGCACCCGCCGCCTGATCAAGGCCACCGGCACAAAGCTGCTTGGCCAGCGCGAACCGGGTTAGCGTGCCGACAAACCGGTCGAGTTCTGTAGGCCGGGCGCGCATCCGCGAACCGAAGACCCAGTGCCCATCACACCGTTCGAGCACCAACTCCTCCACCGGTTCGTCGAACACCGGCGTCGCCACGCCTGGCGAACTCGCATCAGTCCAGTTTTCGACGATGTGCACCTGCAGGCGCCTGCCGTCGACCCGTCGGACCCGCACCGCCGTGTTGGTGGCCGATACGGCGACCGTGGTGGTTTCGAAGTCGCCGCCGATGCCGACCTGGACGATGTCGGCGACGAGCGGAACAGTCAGGCGGGTAGTTCCGGGCCGGAGTTCGTCCAGCAACCGGTCCAGACCAGCCGACTGCAGGGGCGACGAATACACACGCATACCGTTAATGATTATCATTTTCATCAACGGCCCTCAACTTCTCGGGCAACCGCGCTGCTCAGCGCGTCAGCGACGGGCGGCGCCGCCTCCGACTTCGGCAGCCAGCGGCGGCGGCAACGGCGTCGTGGGGGTCGGCGACGCGGTTGCCGGAGCCGCGCCGGGGCGATGGAAGTCGACCATCGCCTCCTCGCGGATCACCTTCTCCCCAGCACTGAGCACCAGCGACTTCGCCGTCACCAGGTATTCGATCCCGGCGTTCTCCACCCGGAACGCACCGTCGTCGCTGCGCGTCGCGGGCGCCATCAGTGTGGCGCCGTCGCGCAGGCGGACACCGCGGTACTCGTACTTGCCGCCCGACGCCGAACAGATCGCCACCCTGGAGGCGTCGGTGCTGCCGAACAACACGGTCGCGTCCGCACTCGCGCATCGCGCCGTGGAGTCGACGTAACCGCGCGCATCGGCGGCCGGCGCGGCCGAGGCCGACGCAACACCCACCGCGAGCAACGTAATACCCGCCGTCACCACAGCGGTGAGACAGCGACGCGGGGACCGGACTCCAGACATCGGTTCCACTGAACCACGACTTTGCTGCCCGCCGGGGTGTCAACCCCGAGACAGCACCGAATCGTTAGGTCCCCGCAATACAACCGGTTCCCCCGGGGAGAACACCACCGGAATCCGACGGTAGCCCCGCGTCACGGAGTTACCGTGGAACACCGCGGTGCCCGCGGGATCCAAACCGACATCGGGCATCCGGGCCAGCACCTGCTCGAGCCCGATGGCGAACTCCAGGCGGGCGAGGTTGGAACCCAGGCACCGGTGGACTCCGGCCCCGAAGCCGAGATGCCGGTTGGCCGAGCGGTCCAGCACGCAGCGGTCCGGATCGGGGAACTGCGCCGCGTCCCGGTTGGCCGCGGCGTAGTTGAGCACCACGGCATCTCCCGGGCACAGCCGCTGTCCGCTCAATTCCACGGCCTCAGCCACCGTGCGGGGCAGGCTGTGGATCGACCCGGCGAACCGGATGAACTCCTCCACCGCCCTCGGCACGATCTCGGGTTCGGAGATCAGCCGGTCCCGTTCCCCAGGGTGGGTAGCCAGGTAATGGAAGGCGAAAGACATTGCACTGGCGGTGGTCTCGAGGCCAGCCTGAACCAGCAGGATCGCATTGGCGACAATGTCGTTGAACGGCAGCGGTTCTCCGTCGATCTCGGCACGAAGCAACACGTCGATCATGTCATCGCGCGGGGGGTCGGCGGTGCGGGCCGACACCGCATCGTGCAGATGCTGATACAGCCTTCCCCAGGCCAGCATCCGGTCCTGCTCGACCGCGCCATTGAGTGCGGTATCGACCAACTCGAGGCACAACGGAACATCGCCGACGGGCATGCCGAGCAGATACTTGAAGAACACGATGCCGGGCTGCTGCCAGGCGACCTGGCCGAGATCCCCCTGACCCTGCTCGATGAACGCGTCGATCAGCAGGTCGGTTTCGGCCCGGATCTCCTGCGTCAGCGCCTTCATCCGCGCTGGGGAGAAGTACGGGTTGAGCACTTTTCGGAACTTCTGCTGCCGCGGCGGGTCAAGGGTGATCACCAGGTCACCGCCGGCCTGGCGGGCTCCCTCCGGTGTCGGATTGCTGGAGAAGTGCTCCCAGTCCTGCGCAATCCGATAGCACTCGTCATAACCCAGCGCGACCCACGCACCGTCCGTGTGAAAGAAGGGCGCCTCGGTGTGTGCTACCGGCGCCCGTTGGCGCATCACCGAATACACCTCGTAGAGCAGGTCGTGATCGTTGAAGTCCTCGTGACGCAGATCCCAGTTACGTGCGTGCTCTTCAGGAGATTTGGGCATCTACCTGCCCGGCTCCTGTGCCTGGCGGGCCAGCCGCTCCTCATGCCGACGAACCAGCTCACGAAAGCCCAGCCGGTCATATTTCGGCGTCGGCTGGATACCCCACTCGTCGCGGGCGGTGTCCTTGCCCTCGGCGCCCTCGGGCGGTCCGAGCATCGGATACGGGTGCTTGCACTCAAGGGTGTCGTCGGAATAGCGGACCTTCAGCAGCTCGCTGCAGATCTCGGTCATGCTCAGCGTCGGATACCCGTAGTAGACGGCCATGAACGGCAACGTGAACGCGCCCTCCACGACGAGTGCGACCAGGCAGACCAGCACGGCCCGCTTGATCCATTTGTGCATGTTCGCGTAGTACGGCGTGGTGCCCGGTGGCAGATCCTCGACCGGTTCTTTCTCGTCTTCGACAGTGCTCGACACAGTGTGCTCCTTGAAAGAGGTTCAGTCGGTGAAGATCTCGCGGTTGACCGTGTGCAGATACGGGATCGCGAGGAAGGGGGTGATGTAGAAGATGTCGTAGAGCCACCAGCCGATCACCGGGAAGATCACCCCGGCGTAGCGGACGTCGGCGAACATCGTCATGTTGAAGACATAGACGCACCAGATCACCACGCCCATCCAGCAGGTGACGATCATCCACTGGTGCCCCCAGCGCTTCATCTGCAGGAACCCGATGGCCGCGGCGCAACGCATCGCGAAGACGGTGACGATCATGCCGAAGACCATCGACTTCTCGCCCGGCGCACCCGCCCCACCGATCCACAGTTCGTTGTAGTGCCAGAAGTACCCGGCGTCGAACATGTTGCCCCAGCCGACCATCAACACCCGGTTGATCAGGGTGTGGTTAGCGACCAGATCCAGCGCCCAGCCCAGGCTGTTGAGCGCCCCGTCGATGAGCACCAGGTAGCCGATCAGCGTCACGATCATCGGGCGCACCGACAATCCCGCGCGCTGAGCCTGGCGCTGCAGCCACACCCCACGCATGAAGATCGGGAACCCGATCAGGCCGGGGATCCACATGCCCATCAACAACGCCCCGACGATCATCCACTTGTCGGCCCGCCGCTGAGCCAGCCGGGACTGCTCATGATGCTCCTCGAGGGTCACCGAATTTTCTTGGGACAGTGGGGGACTCACAACTCCCACCAACCTCGGGCGAACGACATGTACAGCTGGATACAGAACATCGCGAACAGGTAGCCGTAGATGACCACCTGCAGAACGATCAAGGCCCGCTTGCGCTTTCGCTCCTGCTCGTTCATCAGACGTCCTTTCCTCGGTTCCTGGTGGTGCCGTCGAGCAGGCTGGCCGCCGCGACCTCGCGTAGCCCGTCGTTGATCGCGCCGTCGGTGCTCAGCGGTGCGAGCACGCAGGCCTGTGCGGCATCCAGTTCGGTGGCGCCTTCGGCGACCAGCTGCGCAGCGGTGACCAGCACCCGCGTCGAGGGCGGCTCGAAATGGAAAGCGGCGTCGGCGCTGCGGATCGCCGTCGCGCAGGCCACCAGGCGCGCCGCGGTATCGCGGCCCACGCCGGTCTCCGCGACGATCACCTCGGCTTCGCGATCCGGCGGCAGGTAGGTCATCGGCAGCGTGGCAAACCGTTGCCGGAAGGATGGTTTCAGCTCCTTGAGCGAGCTGCGGTACGCCGGGTTGTAGGAGCACACCAGCATGAAGGTCTCCGGGGCCTGCACGACTTCGCCGGCCCGATCGAGGTAGAGCGCGCGGCGATGGTCGGTGAGCGAGTGCAGGATGGCCAGCGAGTCGTGACGGGCCTCCACCACCTCGTCGAGATAACAGATGGCGCCGGCCTTGACCGCGCGGGTCAGGGGTCCGTCGGTCCACACGACGTCGCCTCCGGTGACCATGAACCGCCCCACCAGATCCGAACTGGTGAGATCGTCGTGGCAACTGATCGTCACCACCGGGCGTTGCAGCAACGAGCCCATATGCTCGACAAGGCGGGTCTTGCCGCAGCCGGTGGGCCCGGTCAGCATCACCGGGATCCGGCGGGCATAGGCCTGCTCGAACAGCTGAATCTCGTTGCGGTTCGCGAAGTAAAGGTCTGTACTCAAGTTCATTCCCTCCGGTTACGCCGCGACCAGTTCTCGGTGTACATGGGCCAGAACCCGCGGAAGCTCCTCGACCCGGCGGATCCGTTGGGACCGCCGTGGTCCGAACACCTCGGGCAGCGGATCGACGCGTGTCGGCCCGACGCCGACGTAGTACACGGCGACACCGGCGTCGTTGGCCTCCTCGACCGCATGCGCGGTGTCCGCCCAGGCATAGCGGCCCTCATAGCCCTCGTCGGAGATCAGGCCGTCTCCGATCACGATGAGCAGACGCCGCTCGGACGGCTGAGCCAGCAGACGACTGGTCAGGTGCCGCAGCGGTGCGCCCAGACGGGTGTATCCGCCGGTGACCAGGCCCGCCGCGCTCGGTGGGACGAACCGCCGGTCCTCGAAGTCCTTGAGGCACTGCACTTCCACCCGGTGACGGGTGTTGCCGGTGAACACGAAAATGCCGTGACGCTCTTTGGCCTGGGTCATCGCCTGGGACAACGCATCGGCGCAGGCCAGTTCCAGCCGGAAGATCCGCCCGCCGTGGACGCCCAGCGACGAACTGCCGTCGAGCAGCAGCGCGGTGGACACATCCCGGTCGCTGGGCAACAGCTCCCGGAACACCCGGGGCTCCCCGGCTTCGCCGGTGGCCAGGTCGATATGGTGGCGGACATAGGAATCCACGTCCAGGTCCGAGCCGTCCTCAAGCCGGTCGGTCATCGCCCGGTGGGTGTGTTCGGAGAACCAGGCCCGCAGATCGGCCGGGACCGGTGCGGACTGCCTACTGCGCGGCGGCTTGGCGTGCTCGACGACGGCGACGTGATCGCGCAGGAAGCTGTCGGTCCACGCGTTCCATTCCGGGTACGGGATCCCCGGCCGGTGCTGCGGGGTGACGTCGAGGTCGTTGTCCTGGGGCCGGCTCGGCGGCGGCAGATTGGGGTTGCGCACCCCGCCCTCTCCCCCGACCGGCACGGAGTACGGCCGGGGCAGTCGCTTCTGGGTGCTGGTCCACGGCATCCGGCCGAATCTGCGTCGTAGCCCATCGGTCAGTCCGGCGGGCGCGGTGTAGGCGGCGGGCAGCCGGCCCAGCAGCGGGTCGACCTCGACGGACCCGCCGGTGCGGGCCAGTTCGACCGCACATCGCAGCATGTCATCGGCCGGCATGTCACCGTCGGCTGGTTCCAGTTCAGGTAGCAGCCTCCGGATTTCACCGATCAGACCGGGCCATCGAGTAGCGATCCAGCCCAGCGCCACCCCGGCCTCGACCAGGCTGAGGGCTTGCAACTCCCGGCCGGACAGTTCATTGAGCCGGTAGTGCACCAGGCGCTCTTTGGACGGCGCGCACTGCAGTGCCACACCGCAGGTCAACGACCGTCGCGTCCAGTCGCGGACCTGACCCGGATACGGCACGTGCACGTAGTCGAGCGCGGCGTTCAGCCCGAAAGCGCGATGCTCGCCGGTGACCAGCCGCACGCCGTCGCGTCGGCCGCCGCTGAGGGCAACGGCGGTCAGGGCGCAGCTGCGCTCGACCGCGATCGCGTCGTTGTCGGTCATCGGTTCAGAACGTGCCGATGTTGGAGAACATCCAGTACCAGAACCAGATGATCAGGGCGGTGCCGCCCCATGCCCCGATATAGCGGCAGATCTCCCAGAGCATGTGCCCTCCTCGTGCGGTAGAACTCTCTGACTTCAGTCAATGTTCGAGTATTCAATCGGTGAAGATTTCGCGGTTGACCGTGTGCAG
The DNA here is from genome assembly GCF_010727325.1 of Mycolicibacterium alvei. NCBI lineage: Bacteria > Bacillati > Actinomycetota > Actinomycetes > Mycobacteriales > Mycobacteriaceae > Mycobacterium > Mycolicibacterium alvei. Next base: position 3,830,987 of record NZ_AP022565.1, on the reverse strand, counting down.
ATACGGGATCGCGAGGAAGGGGGTGATGTAGAAGATGTCGTAGAGCCACCAGCCGATCACCGGGAAGATCACCCCGGCGTAGCGGACGTCGGCGAACATCGTCATGTTGAACACGTAGCCGCACCAGATCACCACGCCCATCCAGCAGGTGACGATCATCCACTGCTGCCCCCAGCGCTTCATCTGCAGGAACCCGATGCCTGCGGCAATGCGCATGGTGAAGACGGTGAGGATGAGTGCGACCTCCCAGGCCTTCTCACCCGGACCACCGGCGCCGCCCACCCACAGCTCGTTGAAGTGCCAGAAGTAGCCGGCGTCAAACATGTTGCCCCAGCCGGTCAGAAGCACTCTTGCCAGCAATGAGTGGTTACCGATCAGGTCCAGCGACCAACCCATCGCATTGATCGCCGCGTCGATGATGACCAGGTAACCGAGCAGGGTGACCATCATCGGCCGGACCGACAGTCCGTCCCGCTGAGCACGCCGGAGCAACCACACCCCGCGCAGGAAGATCGGAAGGCCGATGATGCCGAGAACCGCGCTGCCGATCAGGAGCGATCCGACGATCAGCCATTTGTCGGCATGGCGCTGGGCCAGCCTGGACTGCTCGTCATGGTCGGCCCCCGACTGCCCGCCCGCACCTGCCGCAGCCGTGCGAGCGGGTCTGATCGTCGGCAGATTCAAGGGTCCTCCAGTAGGCCGGGCGCGAACTGTTGACTGACTATAGTCAACGAACTGCCCGGCTGCACAGAGGCTCTATCGCGCGCGTCTCCGCGCCGGTTTCTACAACTGGGCTGCCGATCGGAGAGCAGCACGACCCACACGTGAAAATGCGCGACGGATGCGAATTCTTCGCATCACAGGTCCGGCCAGAGCTACTAAGCAGTCAGGCTTCGCATCGTCCTGATCACATAGTCGTCCAGAAGATCGTCGCGGTTGGGCCAGTCGTTGGTGGTGATCAGCAGGGCGTAGAAACCGAGCAGGAAGAACACCGCGCTGTTCCAAGGCTTCACGTCGGCCGCGACCTCACCCTGTTCCTGGGCCAGTTCGATCTCGCGCGCCACCCCGGAGATCACGGGATGGTCCTGGCTGTCCGGCGCGGGCGGCCGGGTCTGTGAGAAGTGCAGGGCCAGAAAGTCTTTGAACAAGACCTTGCCGAGCCGACGTTCCAGTCCGATGACCAGCCGCATCGACTCGCGCAGCCCTCCCTCGAGACTGTGCGGTTTTTTGAGGAATTGGATGTACTGCTTGGCGATGCGGTCCTCTTCACGCTGTTCGAGTTCCAGCAGCACATGTTCCTTGGTGGGGAAATGGAAGAAGAACGTGCCGTGCGCGACGCCCGCCGCAGTGACGACCGCGCCGACATCCGCTTCCGCCATCCCGGCCCGTTTGAACTCGGCGATCGCTGCACCCATCAAACGCTCACGCGTCTGCAGGCGCTTTGCCTCACGCGCGGACAGTCCGTCTGCCACAGCCATTTCATTCCTTCATGTTGACCGGACTCGACGAGCCCGACTCACCCGAATCTAACCTGTGGCTGCGTCGCGCAGGATCTGTTGCAGCCGGTCCAACGGATCACCGGAGGTCGGGTCGAGCCGATTCGGCGGCTGAGTAGGCGCCGTCCCGTCGGCCCCCGGCGGTAGCGCCTGCGCTGCCGGTGGTGGCGGCGGATTCGGCGGCACGATGGGTTCGGCCGCACCGATCTTGCTCTTCAACCGCCCAGGGGCCTCGCTGCCGGCAAAGCAACCCGCAGGGGCGCGGTCGATCACATCCCGTGCCGACAGGTAATGACTCAGTGCCGTCAGGCCGTCGGAAGCCGCGGTGGCATGGTCACCGAGTGTCTCTCGTACCAGTTCCAGATTGATCCTCGCCGAACATGCTTCAGCTCCGCTCAGACGGGCCGCCGCGTCACTGAAATTTTGATCGGCGTCGACGAGCCGGTCCTCGAGAACGGCCAGGGCGCCCGCGGCGAAGCGGGCCTTGCCGGGTTCGACGACGTCCAGCACCTGGAGCCGGCCCACCTCGCTCCTCAGCGCCTCGGTGTCCCGGTCGGTGAAGCTTGCCGCCGTCGAATTGCCGATCAGCACCACCGAGAGCAGTTTGACGATCGCGATGACGAGTACCAACGCCACCGGGGCCGAATACACCAGTAGGCGACGACGCACCGTGCTCATGACCGCAGCTCCATGTCGATCGCTTGGGTGCGACGGAATTCGCGAAGCACCAGGTAGAGCTCCACCAGGATCAGCAGGGCGGCCACGGCGGCGAAGACCCAGTACAGCTCCACAGCGGTGGACACCGGTGCGGCCGCAGGTGACTGACTTCGGGTTTCGTCGCCGGGAAGCGCTTCGGCCAACGCTGTCGCATCGGTACGCGACACGAACGGCACCCCGATCTGCTCGGCGACCCCGCGGAGCGCCTGCGCCCCGGCGTCGTCGTACCCGAGTACCGCGCCCCCGTCGACAGCATTCTCGGTCAGCTGGAATTCGCGTTGCGGTGCTTGCGATTCCGGTGCGCCCGCGCCGAGATAGAACACGAGGTTCTGGGACCTCGGAAATTGCTGTACGGCGCTGATCAGCTGGTAGCGCACGATGTTGGCGGCGGCGCCGACGTTGGCATCCGGGGTGTCCGGCGCCTCAGGTGCGGCATCGGTCGCAGCCACCACGGGACGCAGGCTCCAGGTGTCGGCGGACAGCGGCCAGTCCACCGACGGGCGGTCGGCGAAGGAGATCAGGGCGAAGCGTGCCTGTGGGTAGCGTTCGATCAGGGCCGTGATGTCGTCGCGGGCCGCCGCGATCCGCTTCCCCGACATGTCCGGTGAACGGTCCAGCAGCACAAAGATATTCGGGTCGCGGTCGCCGGCGGGTCGGGGCACGGTGTCGTGTGTTCTTCCAGCGACGGGGCCGAGCGCAGCCACCAGCAGCAGCAAGCCGGTTGTGGTGAGTGCCGACCAGCGCCACACCGATGCCCAGCCACCTCCTTGCACCCGGACCCGCCCGAAGCTGATGCCGCGGGCCACGAGCAGCACCACGGCGAGCACCCCGACCAGCAGCGGCGGCAGGATCGGTTCAAGCCTCATCGCCGCATCACCACCGGCCACCACCACAGCACCGCCATCGCCAGCAGCGCGAGCAACACCGGAACCCCGGGCGTTTCGGCCGACCGGACGTCCGCTAACTCGCCGGTTGATCCCGCTTGCGGCGGATGGTCCCGGATCTCGGTCAGATGCGAAGCGACATCGGCCGTTCCAACCGACCTGCCCCCGGTGGCGCGGGCCAGTTCGCCGGCAACGCCGTCGCCGGATCCGGGAGTGATGGCGTTGACCTGAACACCGGCCGTCACCGCCAGGTCCCTGAGCCGGTCCGTATCGAACAGCGGTGCCACGTCACCAGGTCGGGGTAGGGACTCAGGGCCCACATAGATCATTGATCGGCGCTGGGCGGACGGTTCGGACAAGGACGGAAACCCGGTCAGACACATCGCCAGCACATCCTCGACGCTGGCGGCGTAGTCGACGTAGGACACCGGCGCGACGAACGGCCGCGCACCTTCCCGCTGCCCGAATGCGGCGAATTGTGCTGCGGCGTATTGGTAGTCCCGGGTCAGTGGAATTACCCGCCGGTTCGCCGAGGTCAACCCGACCCGTTCGGTGCCGAAAGAGCCGGCCCGATCGGCGAAGTACTGCAGTGTGGCGCCGATCGCGGGATCGGTGAGCGGGCCGCCGACGCACACCATGATGTCCTCCGGAGTCGCAACCTGGTTGGCACGGCTCCACGACGGCAGGCCGGTGGGGCGTGCCGCGATCAGCGCCGAGGCCGCGAAGGCGACCGTCAGCGTCACCATGGCGACGACGGCCGCAATGCTCCGCCGGCGCGCGGCGCGCACGTACTCGGGCAACCGGGTCAGCCGCCGGGTATTGGCCAGCGGCATGAATTCGTCCGGGTCGACCGACTGCTTCGGGAGCAGGGCCAGGCCCACGCACCCGGCGAGTGCGAGGCAACCGGCGGCCGCCACCGCCCACCAGATCAGGTCCATCCGCGGATCAACTCCTCGGTGGTGGCGCTCACCGTACCGCCATCGAGCGTCGAACGGTGGTTGAACTGAATGTCGGTGAGCTCTTCCAGGATCGGCGCGGCGGGCGCGGCGGCACTGTCCGCGATCGCGTCGACCTGCATGTACTGGGCCTGCACTCCGGTCGCGGCGTGCAGGAAGGCGCGCAGTTCGGCACTCAGCGCCGAACCGGCGTCTGCCGCGGTGAGATCTCCGGCCCGGTAACGGTTTCCGATGTGCCGTACCGCGCGGGCCGACCGTCGGCGCAGCAGTTCGGCCCGGGCGGCTCCGAGGACGGGCAGCTCCCGCACCGATCGCCGCCGCGATGTCAGCACGAAAACCGCTCCGTACCAGGCGCACAGCAGCAGGGTCAGGCCGATCGCGATCCACAGCCACACCGATGAGTAGGGCGTCGGGCCGATCACATCCTGCAGCAGGTCATCCGGCACGGGCGTACACCCCAGTCATCGCGGTCAACGCCGCCCTGATCCGCACGCTCCCGGTCACCCGGGCATGAGGTATTCGCTGCACGGTCAGGAATTCGGAAAGTTGTTCGCGCCGTTGCGCTTCTGCCCGCCGATAGGCCTCGATGACATCTTGGTCCAGCCCGGTCAGGATGGGGCGCCCGTCGGCGACCTCGTAGCTGCGGCCGGCGTCGCGGCCTCCGCTCACCGCAGGCATGTCACTGACCAGGGCCCACAACACGTCGTGACGGGCGGTCAATGAACCAAGGACCTCGGCCAAGCGCTCACTCATCTCGGGTTCGTCGGAAACGACGAAGATCAGCAGCCGGTGACGGTAGTGGCGGGCCACCCACTCGAGCTGAACCAGGATGTCGCTCGGGCCGGGATGGTCGGTGGCGTGGTGGTGGAACCGGTGCAGCATGCTCTCGATGTGGGTCTCGCCGCGGCGCAGCCGGATGTCTACATTGCCGCGATGGTCGCCGAGCACCATCGCGATCTCGTCGGATCGGGGCAGCGTCATCAATCCGATCGCACCGATGAGGTGTTGGGCCACAATCCTTTTCACCTCGCCCGATGGTGCCATCGCGCAGCTGTTGCGCCCGGCGTCCGCGACCACCAGGACCTTGTGGTGCTTCTCGGAGACGAACCGCTTGATCAGGGTGTGCCCAGAGCGTGCGGTTGCCTTCCAGTCGATGTCGCGCACGTCATCACCGGGCACGTAGGGGCGCAGCTCGTCGAATTCCAGGCTGCGGGTGTGCACCAGCGCGTAACGGCCGCCTTCGAGCAGCCCGCCGATGTCGCGGCCGGCGTACGCCTTGGCGGAGTCCAGGTATCTGCCCATCGCGGCCTCACGGGACCTGCACCGCGCGCAGCACCGCATCGACGACAACGTCGGGGGTGATCCGGGCGGTGGCGGCTTCGAAGCCGAGGATCAGCCGGTGCCGCAGCACGCGATGGGCGAGCCGGGCGATGTCGTCGGGCACCACATGGTCGCGGCCACGCAGTACCGCCAGGGCGCGCGCCGTCCCGCAGAACGCGAGGGTGGCCCGCGGGCTGGCCCCGTACTCGATCACCCGGGCCAGATTGGCCGGCAGGTGGTGCCCGGGTTCGCGGGTGACGGCGACGAGCCGGCTGGCGTACTCGACCAGTGCGCGGTCCAGATACACCGCGCGCACGATGTCCTGGGCGCGATGCACGTCGTCGATGGTGACGACCGGGGCGGCACGGTGGCCCCGGTCATAGAGGCCGGCGTCCATCCGGGCGGCGATCTCGACCTCGTCCTCGATCGAGGGGTAGCCCACGATCTCCTTGAGCATGAACCGGTCGGTCTGGGCCTCCGACAGCGGATAGGTGCCTTCCTGATCGACGGGGTTCTGGGTGGCGATGACGAGAAAGGGTTCGGGGATGGGATATTCGACGCCGGCGATGGTGGTCTGGCGTTCCTCCATCGCCTCCAGCATCGCGCTCTGGGTCTTGGCGCTGGAGCGGTTGATCTCGTCGAGCAGCACGATGTTGGCGTGCACGGGGCCCAGCTGGGTGGCGAACGTGTTGCGGGCCGCCTCGTAGATCTGGGTGCCGATGATGTCGCTGGGCAGCAGGTCGGGCGTGCATTGGATACGCCGGAAGCTGCCGTCGATGGACTCGGCCACCACCCGTGCCGCCGTGGTCTTGGCCAGCCCGGGGACACTTTCGAGGAGCAGGTGCCCGCCGGCGAGGAGCGCGACCAACATGGATTCGCGCAGATGGTCCTGGCCGACCACCCGGGTGGCGAATGCCGAGCTCACCGCGGCCGCGATGCGCTGGGCTTCGGCGGCGTCGCGTTGGTCAACCTGCAATCGCGGTGCCGTCATGGATCCTCTCCGGTCGGTCGTCCCCCTTCCCCAGACCCAGTCGATGTACCCAGACTTCGCCGATCTCATGCCCCGCTGTCTGGGCCCGGCGTCGCAGGCACCCGACGCGGCCACCAGAACCAGCGTCCCAGCAGCACGGCGATCGGCGGGACCACAAAGGTTCGCACCACCAGGGTGTCGATCATCAGCCCGATGCCGATGGTGGAGCCAACCTGGGCGATCGTCACCACACTGGCGCCGAGCATCGCGAACATGGTCAGCCCGAACACGATCCCCGCGACGGTGACGACGCTGCCGGTTCCGGCGAATGCCCGGATCGTCGCGGTGCGCACTCCGGCCCGGGCCTCGTCGCGCAATCGCATCGCCAGCAGCAGGTTGTAATCCGCGCCGACGGCGACCAGGGCGATGAACGCCAGTGCGGGCACCGCCCAGTGCAGCGGTTGGCCGACCAGAAACTGCCAGATGGCGGCGCTGGCCCCGAGCGCCGATGCGTAGGAGATCGTGACGGTGGCCAGCACCACGATCCCGGCGACCGGGCTGCGCAGCATGCCGGCCACGATCACGAAGATCAAGATGAGCGTGACGATCACGAGCAGGGCGAAGTCGTGTTGCACATACTCGATGAGTTCCGCGGTCGCCGTTCCGACTCCCGTGAGGTCGACGACGCCGCTGACCGCCAGCGGGGTGTCCTTCAGTGCCTCGGCGGCGGCGACGCGGATCTCGGCAGACCGGTCCGCACCGTCACGCCCCCAGGATTCGCCGTCGCCGTAGACCAGAAGCCGGGTGGCGTGGCCGTCGGGCGAGAACATCATGTCCATCACCCGGCGGTACTCCGGATCGTCGAAAGTCCGTGGAGGCAGGTAGAACCCCCCTTCGGAGCTGCCGTCGAAGTCGGTGCTCAGCTGCGACAGGTAACCGGTCATCTGCTGCATCTGCGGCCCGACACTGCCCAGGCTGGAGCGCAAGGTGAAGGTGAGACCGCGTAGCTGGGTCAGCGCCGTGCGCATCGTCGCCACGCCCTTGGCCGCCCCACCGAGTGAGCTGGTGGCGCTGGCCGCGCCCTCCTCGAGCGCGCCCGCCCCGCCGGCGAGGGTGCCCGTCGCGCTGACCGCGTCATCGAGGGGTGTGACGATTTTCTGTACTGCCGCGCAGATCGGGTTGGCCGCACAGTCGGGGTTGCTGTTGACGAATTGGCGCAACGGATCGGCATAGCCGGACACCGACTGCAGGTTGGCCTGCAATCCCGACATACCCGTCCCGATGCCCTGTGAGCCGGCCCCGACCCGGTTCAGGCCGTCGACGGCGCCGCTCAAGCCGCGTTGCATACCGTCGAGTGCGCCGTCGAGTTGGCCGATGGTGGCCGTGACAGTGTCCACGGAGTTCATCCCGTCGAGCGCGGATTGCGCTGTGCCGTCGAGTTGTTCACCGATCTGGCCGGCTTGGTAGGTCAGCGTGCCCTGACGCACCGGGGTCCCGGCGGGGCGGCTGGCCGATTGCACGGTGCGCACCCCGCGCACCTCAAGGACCTTCCTGGTGACGCGCTCGATCGTGATCAGGCCGGCCGGGGTCCGCAGGTCCCGGTCGGCCTGGATCGAGACGATCTCGGGCAACAGCCGGTTGTCCGGGAATCGGCCGTGGACGGCCTGGTATCCGCGACTGGAGTCGGTGCTCGCCGGTTGTGCGGACAACTCCGCGAAGCTGATCTTGGCGCCGAGCAGCGGCACCGTACAGACGATCAGCACGCCCGCGGCCACTACCAGGATCGGCCCCGGCCAGCGGGCAACGGCAGTGCCGATCTTGCGCCACCGGCGGCTGATCCGTGCCGCCCGCGGCTCGACCCAACCGCGCCTGCTGAACAAGCCGATCAGAGCTGGCGCTAACGTCAGCGCACCCAGCATCGCCGCGAGAACGCCTATCCCACTGGGTATCCCGGCACTGCGCAGGAAATTCACCTTGGCGAAGGTCAGACAGAACAGCGCGGTGGCGATGGTCGCGGACGACCCGGCGATCACCGGCGCAACCCGGCGGTAGGCGTCGGCCAAGGCATCCGGCGGCGCCATGCCCGCCCGCCGGTTCTCGTGGTAGCGGCCGAGCAGGAAGATGCCGTAGTCGGTCCCGGCGCCCAGCACCATCGCCGACATCAATGCGACCGAGAACACCGATACCTCGATCACGCCGTGCTCGCCGAGCAGCGCGACCAACGGACGCGCGACCGCCAGGGACAGCCCCACCGAGGCCAGCGGGACGGCGGCCGCGATCGGCGATCGGTACACGAAGAGCAGAAGTGCGGCGATCATCCCGACCGTGAGCACCGTGATGCGCGCCAATTGTGCGTCCAGCGCATCGAATTCATCGACCAGGCTGGGCCCCGGTCCGGTGACGTGCGTGCGCAATCCCTCCGGCGCGCCGGCCGCGTCCACCGCTGCGCGCAGCGCGGCCACGGCATCGGTGGCGGTGCTGCTGCCCAGTTGACCGGAGAGCCGGGCCATCAGATAGGACGCCTTGTGGTCCTGGCTTTCGAAGACGGCGGCAGCCGCGGGGTCATCCCACAAATCCATGACCGATTCGACGCCGGGGGTGTTCTCGCGCAGCCGGTCGGCCAGCGCTCGGTAGTACCCGCGGTCGGAGTCCCCCAGTGTCCGGTCGGCTTCGAGCACGACGTAGGCGATGTTGTTGCTGTCGGAGTCCCCGAACAGGGTCCCCATCCGCTGTGCGGCCTCTGTCGCACCGGAGTCGGTCGGGAAGAAGGCCCGGGACTGTTCCTTCACAACGTGTTCGAGCTGGGGTACCGCGATGTTGCCGACGCCGGCCAGCAGCATCCATGCCGCCATCACCAGGACCGCGTACCTGCTCGCCCATCGCGCAATGCTCTCCAACACCGCTCCCCACCCCATCTATAACAATGTTATTGGCAGGTATAACATTGTTATGGCAACATGTCCAGGACGATGGGCACCATGGAAATTCGCGAGCGCCTGATCGAGGAGAGCCTGCAGGTCCTCGAGGAGAGCGGGCCTGAGGCACTCAGTGCGCGCATGCTGGCCAAGCGGATCGGCGCCTCGACGATGGCGGTCTACACCCACTTCGACGGCATGCCCGGCCTCTACGAGGCGCTCGTGCGGGAGTCATTTGTCCAGTTCGGGGGACACCTGCACCGGCGCCCGGACACCGACGATCCGGTGGCCGACCTACTCGCCTCCGGCCTCGCCTACCGCGAGTACGCACTGACCTACCCGCAGCGCTACCGGCTGATGTTCGGGATCACCTCGCCGTCCATCACGCTGCCGGTCGGCCGCGATCTCACCGTCGACGGCAACCCGGCTGCCCTCTCCGAGATCAACTCGGTCTTCGCACAGATCCCGGCATTCGTGGAGCGTTGCATGACCGCAGGCGCGATCGACGAGGGTGATCCGGTGGCCGTGGCCGCGCAGATCTGGACGATGATGCATGGCTACGTCCTGGCCGAGATCATCGGTGTCTTCGGCACCGGCGGCGTGGGAGTCTCGCGGGTGCTCGCACCCCACATCACCAATCTCCTGGTCGGCCTCGGCGGTGACCGCGAACGGATCCAGCTGTCGTTTCAGCGACTGGATCCGCCTGCGACACCACCGCGCCCGGCACCACCCCCGACCGCCACCGTCCGGCGCGGGCGCCGGACCCGCAACCCTTAGTCAGCCCACCCGCCGGGTCCGCTCCAAACAGGCACCGCTGTGGTGACAATGGTGTGGTGGCGCAGAGCTGGGAAGGCTTCGACGGATTGATCGAGCTCATCGATTACCCGATGTTCGTCGTGACGGCACAAGGCGAGGACGGGCCGGCGGGTTGTCTGGTCGGCTTCACCACTCAGGCCAGCATCGACCCGCCCCGGTTCCTGGCCGGAATCTCAAAGGCGAACCACACTTTCGCCGTCGCGGAAACCGCCACCCACTTGGGGGTGCACCTGCTCTCGCACGACGACCTCGACCTGGCCCGCTGGTTCGGCGGCCAGACCGGTGACGAGGTCGACAAGTTCGCCGAGTGCACGTGGCACGCCGGCCCGGCCGGAATACCAATCCTCGATGCCTCACCGGCCTGGTTTGTCGGCGCGGTCATCGACCGGTTCGACCTCGGCGACCATGTCGGCTACCTGTTGAATCCGGTTGACGGCGAAGCGCCCGGCGAGCCGCGGCCATGGGTCAGCCTCAGTGACGTGGCCGACCTCAAGCCTGGACACGACGCCTGAGCGTCACTTCCAGGCGAAAACCGGCTGCTCGAGTTCGTCGACCGGATCCGTGCGACCCTCCAGGGCCAGCCACCGCAACTGCAGCAGCACCGCGCCGGTCGGTGCGTGGATCAGGTCGTTGCCCAGCGGGATCTGCACCACCGGGCGCGGGCTCTCCGGGATCGTGACGAACCGCGGCGAATCCGCGCGCTGCAGCTGGTGCAGGCCCACGCGGTACGCCGCCACCACCTCGTCGGGAGACGGCCGTAGATCCAACCGGCCGCCGCCCCAGATCACCACCGGGGTGATGACGTAACCGGAGCGCGTCGGGTAGTCGTCGAGCAGTCCCAGCACCGATGAGTCCGACAGGCTCACCCCGACCTCTTCGTCCAGTTCCCGCAACGCGGCCTCGACCGCATTTTCACCCGGGTCCAGCCGACCGCCGGGCAGCGCCCACTGCGCGGCGTGCGACGACAACCGAGATGTCCTGCGGCACAACAGAAAAGCCGCCCCGCCCGATACGTCCACCATGCGGCCGTCCAGCCCGGGTTCCGGCATCGGCCGGCCGTCGATCCATTCGTCGACCGGGGCCGGGTCCACCCGGTCCTCACCGAGTTCGGAATCGACCAGCACCACCGCGACCGCCGCATGCCGCTTCGTCGGGTCGGTCACGGCGCGGCGCTCGTGCCCCGCCAGATGGGCCCCGATGCGTTCCCGCAGGGCTTCGTCATAGGCGATCGTCACCGCTCGACCATATGCGGGTACGCCGAAGACCCGACGCCGAGGTGACGCCCGCTACGGGTCCGGCTTGCGGGTCTGCTGATACAGCGCGAGCTTCCAGGCTCCGTCGACCCGGTGGTAGACGCTGGATATGGCGCCGACGAAGGCAGGCTCATCCCCGTCGCGATAGGCCGTACCGGTGTAGACCAGGGCGGCGGTGTCGTCGTCGAGCACGATGAGCCGCACCCCGCTGATCTCATAGGCACGCCACGGCGGCGACTCCGAGAGTGCGCTGACGACCGTGTTGCGGTCCATCACCATGCCGTTGGCGAGCACCATCACCGCATCGGGCAACATCAGATCGCCGTAGAAATCGGCGCCGGTCGACTCGCACAGCGAGTCCCACCCGGCACGTTCGATGTGCAGGAGTTCGTCGGAAACTTGGCTGGTCACTGCTCGGTGATACCCGTTACTCGGACCCGGTATGCCTGGGCAACACTGTTAAAACAGTGGTAGAAGTGACGTGTGGGTGTCCGTCAGGTATCGGCCATCGCGGGCATCGCAGCGGTGGCTGCGACCGCCGCGCTGGGCACGATCGCGACGCCCATCGCGATGCCCTCGGCCGCGGCCACTCCGGACTGTCCCGACATCGAGGTCGTCTTCGCCCGTGGCACCGATGAACCCGCCGGTATCGGCAACGTCGGCAAGGCGTTCGTCGACACGCTGCGCCCCATGGTCAAAGGCTCGACGGTCGGTACCTACGCGGTGGAGTACCCGGCATCCTGGGATTTCTGGAAAGCCGCTGCCGGAGCCACCGACATGAGCAAGCGCATCCAGGCCACCGCGTCACGGTGTCCCAAGACCAAGATCGTGATGGGCGGCTACTCGCAGGGCGCCGCCGTCGTCGACGTCGTGGCCACCTCGCCGGTCGCCGGCCTCGGCTACAGCGCGCCGCTGCCTGCCGCCGTCGTCCCGCGCGTCGCGTCGGTTGTTGTCTTCGGGAACCCGTCGGCGCGCCTCGGTCAGCCGTTGACCCGGATGAGCCCGGACTTCGGCGCCAGGACCGCGGACCTGTGCAACACCAACGACCCGATCTGTTCACTCGGCCGGGACTGGAATGCGCACATCACCTATCCGAGATCGGGCCTGATCAAGCTCGCCGCGCAATGGGTCACCCGTCACGTCCTGCCGCCGCCTCCAGCGCCGACTGCTCGGCGCTGAGCCAGTTCCCTGGTTCACCCGACGGCGATCGAGCCGGTCTCGAGCTCGCGCAACGCAGTTCGTAAACCTCGCCGCTTACCGGAGTGCGGATCCACACCGAAGCTCTCCCGCATGCCGGCCCGCACCCGAAACTTGAGCTCTGAATGGGTCTCCGGGGCATCGTCGGAGGTGGCCTTCAGCAACTTGTCGGGCAAAGCCAGCTTCAGGATGGTCCAGAACGACTGAAAGTACTGGCGTGGGAGGGAACCCGTTGTGTACGGCAGGTCGTACTTCTCGCACAGCGCCCGCACCTTTCGGCTGATCTCGGCGTAACGGTTGCTGGGCAGGTCCGGAAACAGGTGGTGCTCGATCTGATAGCACAGGTTGCCGCTCATGAACGCCATCAGCGGCCCGGCGTGGAAATTCGCCGAGGCTAGCATCTGCCGCAGATACCACTCCGCATGCGTCTCGTCCGCGAACTCTTCCTGGGTGAATTTCTCTGCGCCGTCGGGGAAGTGCCCGCAGAAGATCACCATGTAGGCCCAATAGTTGCGGATCAGATTGGCGATCACGTTGGCTCGCAGAGTGTGCTTCCAATTCGGTCCCGACAACGCCGGGTAGACCAGATAGTCCTTGCCCACCTGCTTGCCCACCTTCTTGCCGATCACCCTCAGGTCCCTGCGCACCTCGGCCATGGACTTCTCGCCTCTGCGGAACCTCGTCGTCTCCAGGCCATGGGCGGCCACGCCCCATTCGAACAAGGTGCCGAGCAGCAGGTTGTAGACCGGGTTGCCGATCATCCACCGCTCCCACCGTTGATCCCGGGTCAAACGCATGATGCCGTAGCCGATGTCGTCATCGAGCCCGACGACATTGGTGTACTTGTGATGAATGAAGTTGTGAGATTTCTTCCAGTGCACACTCGGTGCTGTGGTGTCCCACTCCCATTCGGTGGAGTGGATCTCCGGATCGTTCATCCAGTCCCATTGGCCGTGGATGATGTTGTGCCCGAGTTCCATGTTCTCGATGATCTTCGCGCTCGCCAGCATGGCGATGCCGGCGTATCTCGCGATTCGATTTCCACTGGCGAACAACGCGATTCGACCACCGGCAGCCAAGCCACGTTGAAGTTGGATCGCCCGCCGGATATAGCGGGCGTCCCGCTCTCCCCGGGATTCCTCGATCTCGACTCGGATCGCGTCGAGTTCGGCGGCGAGCGCCTCGACGTCCTCGGCGGTGAGATGCGCGTATTGCTTGATGTCGGCGATGGCCATGTCTCTCCTCGGCGGATCTCCTAGACGTTCAAAGTGCAATCCCCTGCGGCGGTCGAGATGCAGGTGTTGATGCGATCGCCCGCGCCGTGCTCCGCACCGGAGCGGAAGTCACGGACGTGCCCGGACTCCAGAGGCAGCACGCAGGTTTGGCAGATACCCATCCGGCAGCCGAACGGCATCTGTATCCCGACCTTCTCGCCGGCCTCCAGAAGGGAGGTGGCACCGTCGATCTCGACGGACTTGTCCGAGAAGGCAAAGGTGACCGTGCCGCCCTCTCCACCCTTGTCGGTTCGGGCGATGACGAAACGCTCGGTATGCAGATTCTCGGTACGCCCGGCGTCGTTCCAGATGGCTTCGATGGTGTCGAGCATCGCCGGCGGGCCGCACGCCCAGGTGGGGCGCTGTCTCCAGTCGGGAACGATGTCGTCGAGCGCCGCACCGAAGTCGAGGTGGCCCTGCTCATCGGTCAACTGCAAGTGCATGCGGTACCCGTGCAGCTCCTGGTCGAGGCCCTGCAGCTCGTCGTGAAAGATGACTCGGTCGGCACAAGGTGCGGAATGGATGTGCACGACGTCAGGGTCGTATCCACGGTGTTTCAGTGTTCGGAGCATCGCCATGATCGGGGTGACGCCGCTTCCGGCCGAGACCAGCAGGAGCCGGTCCGGCGGCGGATCGGGCAACGCAAATTCTCCCTGGGGAGAAGCCAGCCGAACGATCGTGCCTGGTTTCACACCGCCGACCAGGTGGCTCGACAAGAATCCCTCGGGAGTGGCCTTGACGGTGATCGAGATCAGGTCCGCCTGCCTCCGCGGGACTGATGTCAGCGAGTAGGAACGCCAGTGCCACCGTCCGTCGACGTGCAGACCGATGCCCACGTACTGGCCCGGCCGGTAATCGCCGGAGAACCCCCAGCCCGGTTTGATCGTGACCGTGGCCGAATCCTCGGTTTCCTTGCGGACCTCGACCACCTGCCCGCGTAGCTCACGCGCCGACCACAACGGATTGAGCAGCTTGAGATAGTCGTCGGGTAGCAGCGGCGTGGTGGCCCGCGCGAGCAATCCGCGCAGCACATTGACCTTAGGGGTGGAGGCGGTCTCGACGTCGCTCGCCGGCTTCTCACTCCAGCGGCTCAGCCGCCGCAACGTACGGGTCTTGGTGAACATACCTACGCTGACTACCCAGGCGGGTTTGAGTTCACACGTCGGATTTGGGCTCGACGCTCACCTGCCCCACGCTGACCGGGAAGAGCCGGTGAGCGCCAGGGAGTCCCTTCAGTTCCACCTCGCGGGCCGCGCCCAGCACGACGCCGTCGAGATGTTCGACCGCGTGCCCGACCGGCTCGCTGACCAGGATCTCGCCACCGTCGGCCTGTCCGGCGACCCGCGCCGCCATCGCCACATCGAGCCCGAACAGATCAGCGCCGCGGCGCACCGACGTGCCCATGTGTACGCCGATCCGCACCCGGATCGCCTGCCACCGCTGGGCGTTCTCCGCGAGCGCGCGCTGCACATCGGTCGCGAACCGCACCGCGTTCTCCGGGTCGGCGAACGCGATCATGAAACCGTCGCCCTGCGTCTTGACGACATGACCCCCGTGCTGGTCGACGCGGGCCTGGACCAGCTTGTTGTGCTTCTCCAGCAGCTTCACCCAGGCCCGGTCACCCATCGCCGCGTTGTATTCGGTAGAGCCTTCGATGTCGGAGAAGACGATGACGACACGTCCGTCAGCGGTCAGCCGGGCCAGGTCCGGGCGTTCCACCTGGGCCCAGCCGGCGAGATCCTCGATCGAGTTGCGGACCGTTGCGCCCAGCCCTTTGTTGATCAGCATGTCCGCGGTCTGAAACACCGTCTTGATGGCCAATGGCGCCACACCCCGACGACGCCGCTTACGGCGGTCCTCGTCCTCGAGCTTCATGCGCTCGATCTCACGCTGGGTGTTCGCCAGCTGCCGCCGGCTCACGAGGAACAACACCAGGAACGTGACGAACGCCGCGAACAGCACGACGACAACCACCAACAGGACGGATTCAAGGGTGGTCGGCATCGGCACCCGCTGATTATCGCCGCATGTCACATTCCGTCGAGTCGAGGTGTCTTGAGAGGTGCAGTCACCTTCAACCCAGGAGTGCACCATGGATGCTCGTTTGAACCTGTTCGAGAATCGAACCGCCGCCAAGATGCTCAAGCACGTCACCGCGGCGGGCAAGGCGATCACGGACTCGGCGCTCCCCGACACCACACAGCAATTGGTGGCACTGCGCGCCAGCCAGATCAACGGCTGCGCCTTCTGCACCGACATGCACACCAAGGACGCAGTGCTCGCCGGGGAGACCCAGCAGCGCCTCCACCTGGTCGCCGCGTGGCGGGAGGCAACGGTGTTCACCGAAGCCGAACGCGCGGCCCTGGAACTGACCGAACAGGGCACCCGGATCGCCGACGCGGCGGGCGGGGTCAGCGATGAGGTCTGGGCGAATGCCGTCAAGCACTACGACGAGAATCAACTGGCCGCGCTCGTGTGCCTGATCGCCTTCATGAACACCGTCAACCGCCTGAACGTGATCGTTCAGATGCCTGCCGGCGACTACCAGCCGGGCCAGTTCCGGTAACGGCGCGACCGGGACGATCGTCGGCAGGGGTGAACTGGCACGCTGGTTACCAACATGACCACTCCCCTGCTCGACGACCCGAGCGACCTGTCGGCGCTGCGCGCCAAGAGCGACGACGCCGACACCCTGTTCACCGACTTCGCCGGCTGGGCCGAGGCCAACGGCACCACGCTCTACCCCGCACAGGAGGAGGCGCTGATCGAACTGGTCAGCGGGGCGAACGTGATCCTCGCGACGCCGACCGGCTCGGGCAAGTCTCTGGTGGCCACCGGGGCGATCTTTGCGGCACTCGCCGCGGACCGTGTCAGTTTCTACACCGCCCCGATCAAGGCGCTGGTGAGCGAGAAGTTCTTCGCGCTGTGTGACGTGTTCGGGGCCGACAACGTCGGCATGCTCACCGGGGACGCCTCGGTGAACGCCGACGCCCCGATCATCGCGTGCACCGCCGAGATCCTGGCCAACCTGGCGCTACGCGAAGGAGCCGAGGCCGACATCGGCCTGGTGGTGATGGACGAGTTCCACTTCTACGGCGACCCGGACCGCGGCTGGGCGTGGCAGGTGCCCCTGCTCGAACTCCCCAGGGCCCAGTTCCTGCTGATGTCGGCGACGCTGGGCGACGTCGAATTCCTGCGCAAGGACCTGACCCGGCGCACCGGGCGAGAGACCGCACTGGTGGCCGGCGCCGAGCGTCCGGTGCCGTTGTTCTACTCGTATGCCACCACGGCGATGCACGAGACCATCGCCGAGTTGCTCGCCACCTTGCAGGCGCCGATCTACGTCGTGCACTTCACCCAGGCCTCGGCACTGGAACGCGCCCAGGCGTTGATGAGCGTCAACGTCTGCACCAAGGAGGAGAAGGCCGCGATCGCCGACATGATCGGCGGCTTCCGTTTCTCGACCACCTTCGGGACCACACTGTCGAGACTGGTGCGGCACGGCATCGGCGTCCACCACGCCGGCATGCTGCCCAAGTACCGGCGGCTGGTGGAACAACTGGCCCAGGCCGGTCTGCTCAAAGTGATCTGCGGCACCGACACCCTCGGGGTCGGCATCAACGTCCCGATCCGCACCGTCGTGTTCTCCGCCCTGTCCAAATACGACGGCACCCGGACGCGCTTGCTCAACGCCCGCGAGTTCCACCAGATCGCCGGGCGGGCCGGGCGCGCGGGATACGACACGGCAGGCACCGTCGTCGTGCAGGCACCCGACCACGAGGTGGAGAACCTCAAGCAGTTCGCCAAGGTGGCCGACGATCCCAAGAAGCGCCGGAAGCTGGTGCGGCGCAAGGCACCCGAAGGCATGGTGCCGTGGGGCGAGAACACCATGACGCGGCTGATCGACGCCGCACCCGAGGCATTGACCAGCAACATGCGGGTTTCCACGGCGATGATCCTCGATGTCGTGGACCGTCCCGGCGATCCGTTCGCCGCGATGCGTCGCCTGCTCACCGACAATCACGAACCGCGCAAGCGTCAGCTCAAGCACATCCGGGAGGCGGTCGGGATCGCCCGCTCGCTGCTGCAGGCCGGAGTGATCGAGCGCCTCGACACACCCGAAACCGATGGGCGCCGGTACCGGCTGACCGTCGACCTGCCGGACAACTTCGCGCTCAACCAGCCGCTGTCGACGTTCGCCCTGGCTGCGGTCGATGTGCTGGATGCCGAATCGGAAACCTATGCCCTGGACGTGGTTTCGGTGATCGAGGCCACGCTGGAAGATCCTCGCCAGATCCTGGCCGCGCAGCTGAACAAGGCCAGGGGCGAGGCAGTCGCCCAGATGAAGGCCGACGGTATCGAGTACGACGAGCGCATCGAGCTGCTCGACGAGGTCACCTATCCCAAGCCACTGGCCGAACTGCTGGGACACACCTACGAGGTGTACCGGCAGACCAACCCGTGGGCGGCCGACGGGCACCTGTCCCCCAAATCGGTGGTGCGCGAAATGTGGGAGCGGGCCCTGACGTTCCGCGAGTACGTCAGCGTCTACGGGCTGACCCGCTCCGAAGGCGCCGTGCTGCGCTACCTGTCCGACGCGTTCAAGGCGCTGCGCTCGGGTGTACCGACGGCCGCCCGCACCGAGGCGCTGGCCGACATCGTCGAGTGGCTCGGCGAGTTGGTGCGCCAGGTCGATTCCAGCCTGCTCGATGAATGGGAACAGCTGACCAGCCCGGACCAGCCGCACGATGTCCCGGTGGCGGTACCGGCCCGGCCACGCCCACTGACGGGCAACGAACGGGCGTTCACCGCGATGGTGCGCAATGCGTTGTTCCGACGGGTGGAGTTGTTCGCCCGAGCCCGCTGGGACGAGCTCGGCGCGTTGGACGCCTCGTCCGGGTGGACAGCCCAGCGTTGGGCCGACGTCGGCGACGAATACTTCGACGAGCATGCCGAAGTCGGCACCGGAGCCGACGCGCGTGGGCCGGCGTTGCTGATCTTCGACCGGCAGCCGCAGGTGTGGCGCGTGCGACAAATCCTCGAAGACCCGGCCGGAGATCACGATTGGGGCTTCGACGTGGAAGTGGACCTGGCCGCCAGCGACGAAGAGGGCGCCGCCGTGCTGCGTATCGTGGATGCGGGCCGGATGGGGTGAGCGATTGCTGACCCCGATGTCATCGCGCGCAATCGCCGGCCGAACCCAACCACGGATAAGCGAGGTAACTGTGGGGAACGTGCCGACTGACGAGCACGACACCGAAGTACAGGCCGAACAGACCTATGTCGACGGGCTCTACACCCGCCTGGACGCCGAGCGTGCCCGGGTACGTGACCGGTACCGCGTCGCGCTGCGCGAGCACGGCGGCTCCGCGGTGGAACGCGACGCCGAAGTACTGGCGCTGGCCAAGGAAGGCAACCGGCTCGACGTGGCCGACAACGGCCTGTGCTTCGGCCGGCTGGAAACCCTTGCCGGGGAACATCTCTACGTCGGGCGCCTGGGCATCTTCGACCGCGAGGACGACTACGAACCGCTGCTCCTGGACTGGCGGGCACCATTGGCCCGGCCGTTCTACACCGCGACCGGGGCCAACCCGGAGAACATGCGCAATCGGCGCCAGTTCCGCACGCTGGGGCGCCGCGTGCTCGATTTCACCGACGAGATGCTGGGCCGGCCCACCGAGGGTGCCGAAGGAGATGCGGCCCTGCTGGCCGCGGTGAACGCGCCGCGCGGCGAGGGCATGCGCGACATCGTCGCCACGATCCAGGCCGAACAGGACGAGGTCATCCGCAGCGAGCACACCGGCGTACTCGTGGTCGAGGGTGGCCCGGGCACCGGTAAGACGGTGGTGGCGCTGCACCGGGTGGCCTACCTGCTCTACACGCACCGCGAGCGGATCGAACGTCACGGCGTGCTGGTGGTCGGGCCCAACGAGGCGTTCCTGCACCACATCGGCCGGGTGCTGCCCTCGCTGGGTGAGTCCGATGCGGTATTCATGACGCCCGGGGACCTGGTGCCCGGTCTCCGGGTCACCGCCGAAGATGCGCCAGAGGTGGCCGCCATCAAGGGATCGCTCACGATCCTCGACGTGCTGGCCGCCGCGGTGGCCGACCGCCAGGGGGTCCCCGACGAGCCGATCCTGATCGAGCTGCCCGACGTCACCGTGCGCATCGACGCCGAAACCGCACAGTGGGCGATCGAGGAAGCCCGCGAAACCGGGCTCCCGCACAACGAGGCCCGCCCGACGTTCCGCGACATCGTCACCTACGTCCTCACCGAGCGTGCCGTCGCCCGCATCGGCAAGGGCTGGCTGAGCCGTGAGGACAAGGCGGCGTGGGAGGAACTGCGGGCCAGCGTGGTCAGCGAGCTCGACGACAACGCCGCGTTCTCCGCGGCGCTCGACCGGTTGTGGCCGATTCTCACCCCCGAGACCCTGCTGGCCCCGCTGTATTCGTCGGCGGATCGGCTCAAGGCGGCCGGCGCCGACCCCCGGTTGTTCCGTTCCGACGGCGACGCCTGGACCGTCTCGGACGTGCCCCTGCTCGACGAACTGGTCGACCTGCTGGGCCGCGACAAGGCGGGTAAGGAGGCCGCAGAACGCGAGCGCAGAGAAGAAGCCGCCTACGCCGCCGGGGTGCTCGACCTGATGATCGCCCGCGAGGATCTGATGGACGACGAAGACCACCTGCTGGCCAGCGACCTGATCGACGCCGAGGACCTCGCCGACCGGTTCCTCGAACGCGATACCCGGGAACTGGCCGAACGCGCTGCAGCCGACCGGGATTGGACCTACGGTCATGTTGTGGTCGACGAAGCCCAGGAACTGTCCGAGATGGACTGGCGGGTACTGATGCGCCGTTGCCCACGCCGGTCCTTCACGGTGGTCGGCGATCTGGCCCAGCGCCGCTCGGCCGCCGGTGCCCGATCCTGGGATGCGATGCTCGAGCCCTATGTGCCCGGCAGATGGATCTACCGGACACTGTCGGTCAACTACCGGACGCCGGCCGAGATCATGGCGGTGGCCGGAGCGCTGCTGGCGGAGTTCGCGCCCGGGGTCCAACCGCCTGAGTCGGTGCGGTCCTGCGGCGTACAGCCCTGGTCACGTCGGCTGGCTGCCGATGAAATTGCCTTGGCTGTAGAGGAATTCGTACGGGATGAGGCCACCCGCGACGGCACCTGCGTGGTCATCGGTCCACCCGAGGTGCCCGGTGCGGTGCCACCGTCGGAAACCAAGGGCCTGGAGTTCGACGCCGTGCTCGTGGTAGAGCCCGCACACATCCTGGCCGACGGCGACCGCGGTGCCGCCGAGTTGTACGTCGCGCTCACCCGCGCGACGCAGCGTCTCGGCGTTCTGCACACCGAACCCCTTCCCGACACGCTGAAGGGACTCGCACATGCCTGACACCAGCTGCGCGATCGTGGGCGGCGGGCCCGCCGGGATGATGCTCGGCCTGATCCTGGCCCGGTGCGGGGTGGCGGTCACCGTGATGGAGAAGCACGCCGACTTCCTGCGCGACTTCCGCGGTGACACCGTGCATCCCAGCACCATGCGCATGCTCGACGAGCTCGGACTGTTCGCCGAGTTCAGCAAGATCGGCTACAGCAAGGTGGAGAAGGCCGAGTTCCCGGTCGACGGTGAACCGGTGACGTTCATCGACTTCCGACGGCTGCGCCAGCCGCATCCGTACGTGGCGATGGTGCCGCAGTGGGATTTCCTCGATCTGCTGGCCGATGCGGGGCGCAACGAACCCAACTTCGCCCTGCGCATGCGGACCGAGGTGACCGGGCTGCTGCGGGAGGGCGACCGGATCACCGGAGTGCGTTAC
Organism: Mycolicibacterium alvei; assembly: GCF_010727325.1. Taxonomy (NCBI): domain Bacteria; kingdom Bacillati; phylum Actinomycetota; class Actinomycetes; order Mycobacteriales; family Mycobacteriaceae; genus Mycobacterium; species Mycolicibacterium alvei. The sequence continues at coordinate 3,809,365 of NZ_AP022565.1, read as the reverse complement.
ACCAGCCCCGAGGGGGACGGTGAACTACGCGCCGAGCTCACCGTGGCCTGCGACGGGCGTACGTCCGTAGTGAGGCGGGAGGCCGGGCTGAAGACCCGGGACTACCCGGTGCCCTTCGATGTCTGGTGGTTCCGCCTGCCGCGCACCGAGGACGGCCAGTACTCGCTGATCCCGCGCACCGGCCCCGGACGCGCACTGATCATGATTCCCCGCACCGGTTACTTCCAGGTCGCCTACCTGATCCCGAAGGGCAGCGACGCCGGGCTGCGGGCCCGTGGGCTGGATGCGTTCCACGCCGAACTCGCCGAACTGATCCCCGAGGCCGATACGGACGCCCTCGCCTCCTGGGACGACATCAAGCATCTCGATGTCCAGCTCAACCGGCTGGAGCGGTGGCACCGCGACGGCCTGCTGTGCATCGGCGATGCCGCGCACGCCATGTCGCCCGCGGGCGGGGTCGGAATCAACGTCGCGATCCAGGACGCCGCGGCGGCCGCGCGCCTGCTCCATGAGCCGCTGCGCGAGCATCGGGTCACCGAATCAGACCTGGCCGCGGTGCAGCGCCAACGCACCCTGCCTACCGTCATAACCCAAAGCGTGCAACGGATCCTGCATCGTCAGGTGCTGGCACCGGTGATGGCGGGCGCCGAGGTCACTCCGCCCGGAATCCTGGTGAACATCGTGCGCAGGTTCCCCCAACTCACCGCGGTCCCCGCGTACGTGGTGGGCACCGGAGTGCGTCCGGAACACGTGCCCGAGCCGGCCCGCCGTTAGGTCCAGCGTGGGAGGCAAACAGAACCCCGAACAACGTCGGCGCGAATTGTGTGATGCGGCAATCACTCTGCTGGCCCGTGAAGGCATCAAGGGGGTCACCCATCTGAAGGTCGACCGCAGGGCCGGGGTTGCCGACGGCACCACGTCGTTCTACTTCCGCACCAGCGCGGCGTTGATCCAGGCGGCGGCCAACCGCATCGCCGATCTCGACCTGGCCGATCTCACCGTTGCCACCGGCTCGGGCAGCCACGGCGATGCGCGCGGCCTGGCCCGCCTGGTCATCCGGTCCGGCAGCGGGGCGCGTCTCGTCCGCAGCAAGGCCCGCTACGAGCTGGTCATGCCCGCAAGCCGCGACGCCGGCCTGGCCGAGGCGTTCAGCCACAATCAGCAACGGTTCTTCGACCTGCACCGCAGCGTTGTGGCGGGGCTCTGCCCGGCCGATACCGATCCGGAACTGGTCGATGAAAAGGCCTATGTACTGGTGACTTTCATCAGCGGTCTGATGCTGGCCCTGGCCCGCGGCGACCGCACGATCAACTCCGACGAGGAGCTCCACGACATCATCACCGCGATCGTCGCCGCGGCTCCGGCCATCTCACATCGCGAATGAGTAGCCGCCGTTGACCGGTAGCGTCTGGCCGGTGATCCAGGAGCCGTGGTCACTGGCCAGCAGCACCGTCAGATAGGCGACATCCTCGGGCAGGCCGGGCCTGCGGATCGGATAGCGCGACAGGATCGCCTTGGCCTGCGGGGAGTCGGCCATTTCGGCCCACAATGGTTCGGTGAGCGGGGTACGCATAGTCCCCAGCGCGATGTTGTTGGCGGTGATGCCGTAACGGCCGTTCTCCAGCGCGATCGACCGCGTCAGGCCCGCGGCACCGGCTTTTGCCGCCGCATAGACCGCACCGCTGGCGTCCCCGGTCCGGCCCGCATCCGAGACGATCGTCACGACCCGGCCCCAGTGTCGTTCCACCATCGTCGGCAGCACCGCACGCGTGCAATGCAGTACGCCATACAGATTCACCTGCAGGAACGGGTCCCAGTCGGCAGGGGCGGTGTCCGCGAACGGCATCCGGGCGGCGAATCCGTCGGCCCCGGCGTTGCCCGCGTTGTTGACCAGGATGTCGGCGGGCCCGGCCTTCGTGATCGCCTGCGTGACCGCTTCGTAGTCGGTGACGTCGAACGGCACCGCCAGCGCATCGCCGCCCGCGTCCCGCAGCTCTGTGGCCACAGCCTCGGCCCGCTCGCCTCGGAGGTCATTGACCAGCACAGTGGCACCGGCCGCGGCGAAAGCATCGGCAAGTCCCCGGCCGACACCCTGTCCGGCACCGGTGATCAACACCCGGCGGTTCGACAGATCGAATTGCAGCGTCATCGTTTGGCGAGGTCTCCCGTGGTTGGCCTGATCTGGAACAACCTACCCCACACAGTCTCTACATATGTAGAGTCCTGCACATCGGCCCCGGCAAGACGGAACGGAGACCAGGTGAAATTCATCTTCAACCTGCCGCACACACTGCGACTCAAGGCGACGATGCAGCCATGGGAGGCCGAAGTCACCGGCGCCGATCAGACCCGCATGGCGAAGCGGGCCGACGAGCTGGGCTACGACATGATCGCCGTGCCCGAACATTTCGCCATCCCGCGCGAACACGTCGAGTTGTCCGGACCGCACTATCTGCAGTCCACCGCCGCGCAGGCCTACCTCGCGGGTGCCACCTCACGGATACGGCTCAACTCCTGCATCACGGTGCTGCCACTCCAGCATCCGCTCGTCCTCGCCAAGTCACTGGCAACCGCCGACTGGATGAGCAGTGGGCGGATGATGGTCACTTTCGGAGTCGGTTGGCTGCAGCGGGAATTCGAACTACTCGGCGTTCCTTTTCACGAACGGGGACGGATTGCCGACGAGTACCTGGCTGCCATCATCGAACTCTGGACCAGCGAAACCCCACGGTTCGAAGGCCGATACGTGGCCTTCGACGACATCGCTTTCGAGCCCAAACCGATTCAGAAACCGCACCTTCCGGTGTGGATCGGGGGGGACGCCGACGGGGCGCTACGGCGCGCCGCGAAGCATGCCACCGGATGGTGGTCGTTTCTCACCCCTCCGGAACAACTGGCCGAGCGGATCGAGTTCATCAAGTCCCAACCGGATTACGACGGACGGGACTTCGACGTCGTACACGGGATGGCGACCAGGCGCGTCGGCGAGGGGCATGCCGTACGCGAGGACCCCGATGCCCGGTCCGGGATGAGCGCGCAGGAAATCGTCGACCGGTTGTGTTGGCTCGGGGAACAGGGAGTCACGGTCAGCGCCGTGCCGCTGCCCGCCGTCAGCGGTGTCGCCGAATATCTCGACTATGCCCAGTGGGTGATAGAGGAGATCAAACCGAAGGTTCCGTAGAACTGGTAGTGGTCAAGGGACCCGGATGGACCAAAGACTCTATGTTCGCACCCGGGCAGCCCCTAACCTGAAATCGTTCAGCCATAGGAGGGCACTGATGAGCGACCACGACGTGCGGATGATCATTCTCTCGACCGACGACCTGGATGAGTCGATCCGCTTCTACACCGAGACGCTGGGAATGCCGCTGAAGTTCCGCGATGGCGCCCACTTCGCCGCGCTCGACGGTGGATCGCTGACTCTCGCTCTGGCCACTTCGGTGGATCACCCGATCCCCGGGCAGGTCGTCGTCGGGATCAAGACCGCCGATGTGGACGGTGCGGCCAAGGCCATCGAGGAGAGCGGCGGCGGAATCATCAAGCACCCGTACGACGATGCCCACGAGCGCCGGGCCGTGGTCTACGACAACAAGGGCAACGGCCTGGTGTTCTACAGCCCGCTGGCCCGTTAGCCGGACACGGAAGCCGCGGCGTCGAGCAGGGTTTCGGCCAGCCGCGCCGCGGCCGGTGTCATCCGCTCGACCGGCGGCGCGGCGAGATAGACCTGCCATACCGGCGGGTCGCGCAGCACAACGGTCCCCAGATCGCCGTAGCGGCGCGCCTCGGACGCCGGCATGAAGGCGGTGCCCAGTCCGTTGCCGACCAGTTCGGCGATCGCGGCGAACCCGGCCGGAACCTCGTACTGCGTCTGCGGTTGCACACCGGCACGGTGAAACGCCTCGTCCATCAGGCGTCGCAGCCCGAACTCCGGTGGGAAGCCGACGAGCTCCTCGCCGGCCAGGTCCCCCAGCTCCAGACGGCGACGACGCGCCAGGGCGTGGTCGTCGCGGCAGACGAACACCATCGGCTCCTCGAACAGCAGCTTCATGTCCAGCTGCGCCGGGAACCGGTTGGGCAGCGAGACCAGGGCCAGATCCAGCGAGCCCTCCAGGAGTGCTGCCAGATAGGCTGAGGCACCCGATTGGCTCAGCCTCAACCGCAGCCTGACGAACGGGTGGGCACGGTGGAAGTCGCCGAGGGCACCGCCGACATCGACCGGCCCATACGAGATCAACGAGCCGAATTCGACTGTGCCCATGAGAGACCCGCGGAACTGACCGGCAGATTCGGCCGCCGCACGGGCCGCGTGCAGCACCTCGTAGGCATGCGACCGGAAGGCCTCCCCCGCGGCGGTCAGGCTGATCCGTTGCCGCGACCGGTCGAACAGCTCCACGCCGAGTTCACGTTCCAGCTTCGCGATCGAGGTCGACAACGCCGACTGCACGACATGCGCCCGCTCGGCGGCGCGGGTGAAACTCATCTCGCCGGCCACGGCGATGAAGTGTTCGATCTGTCGTAACTCCACGGTGTCAGCCTATCTATCCTGTCGATGGGCCTCATCACATTCAATCGTTGGACTTGATGTGTCCGGACGGGTGAGATGGACACCGAGACCCCGCGAGAAGGAGCAGCAACGGTGAATGGTTTGAGCAGAAGGAACTTCGGCTTCCTCACGGCGGCCGCCGCCGGGGCGGCCACGCTCGCCGCCTGCGGCACCTCACCCGCGCCGTCGCCGGGGCCGCCGACTGGGGCCCCATCGAAGCCGTCGCACACCATGAACCCGGTCAAGCAGATCGACGCCGGCGAACTCAACGTCGGCTACACCGAGGCCGGTCCGGCGGACGGACAGCCGGTGATCCTGCTGCACGGCTGGCCCTACGACATCCACAGCTATGCCGACGCCTCGGCTCTGCTCGCCGATCGGGGCTTCCGCGTCATCGTGCCCCACCTGCGCGGCTTCGGGTCCACCCGGTTCCGCTCCGCCGATACCGTGCGCAACGGGCAGCAGGCCGCACTGGCGCACGACGTCATCGCGCTGATGGACACCCTGAACATCCCCGAGGCGGTGCTCGGTGGATACGACTGGGGCGGACGCACCGCCAACAACGTCGCCGCCCTGTGGCCGCAGCGCTGCGCGGGACTGGTCGCGGTCAGCGGCTACATCACCGTCAACCTGGCCGCCAACTTGAAGCCGCTGGCGCCGGAGGCCGAGTTGGGTTGGTGGTACCAGTACTACTTCGCCACCCGGCGCGGTGAACTCGGCTACCGCGAGAACACCAAGGAGTTCAACCGGTTGATCTGGACGAAGGCCTCACCGCTGTGGCACTTCGACGACGCCGCCTATGACCTGTCCGCCGCTGCGTTCGACAACCCCGATCACGTCGCCATCGTCGTGCACAACTACCGGTGGCGGCTCAGCCTGGCCCCCGGTGAAGCCCGCTTCGACGCCGACGAGGCACGGCTGGCCGCCAAGCCGCCCGTCACCGTGCCGACCATCACGATCGGGTCCGACTTCGACGGCGCGGCCAAGGACGGCGCCGGCTACCGCGCGCTCTACACCGGGCCCTACGAACACCGCATCCTCAACGGCATCGGACACAACGTGCCCCAGGAGGCGCCCGAGCAGTTCGTCGCCGCGATCACCGACGTCAGCCGGATGGGTGGCCGCTGACCTCAGGCTCAGGTGGTGTACATCGCCAGGTGCACGTACACCTCATCCGGTAACCGCTCGTCGACGATGATCTCGCGGTGGACCTTGCGGCCCGCCTTGGTCGTGACCCGGTCCTGGGCGTACAGGGGATTCGGCGCGGTGGACAACTCCGGCCCGGCGATCACCGGCGTGGTGCGCGGAATCTGCGAGGGCTGCGGTTGTGCGGTGAACTGCGACACCAATGCCGGCAAGTGGGCATCCGTGGTCCGCAACGCCAATCGGTACCGGGTGTCGATACCCGAATCCGAGTCGACCGCCAGCACCTCGACCCCCGGTGGGACAACCACGTCGCCGAATTGCGCTGCGGTATCCGGTGAGACCTGCGTGCCCGGCCTGCTCTCTCCCGGACCACACCCGGTCGTGAACAGCAGGATTGCGGCCAGCAACCACAGCGCCGGCGCACGGCGTTTCTCACCCGTCATGAACAGTCCCGTCGTCAGGGATACGGCCGTCCGGTCAGCTCCCGGATCGTGCGGATCTCACCGTCCCGGTACGGCCGGCCATCGGCATGGAACAGGTCGTGGAACCACACCGCCGGCGGCGCCTTGTACGGGCGCTCCCACGAATCCCACGGCAGATAGGTCTGCGTCTTCCCCGCCACCAGGCCCCAGCTGTAGGCACCGACGTTGTGCCGTTTGGCAATCGGCAACACACCCTCGACCGTGCTGCCCTCACCTCGCGCCAGGAATTCGGTGCACAGGATCGGACGTCCCATCGGTGCCAGCTCACCGATCCGCGCCTCGAATCCGGCCGGGTCGTCATAGCTGTGGAAGGTCAGCACATCGGAGAGGTCGAGCTGCAGCGTCGCCATCCGGCTGCGTGCCAACGGGTCAGCCCACGGGCCGTCCCAGACACCGCTGGTCAACGGCTGCACGGGGTTGACCGTACGGGCCCAGGTGAACACCTGCGGCAGCAACTCTTCGATGAGCGCCACCTTGTCTCGCCGTTCCACCTCGCGGTAGGTGGCCGCCGGATTGTCCGGCTCGTTCCACAGATCCCAGCCCAATACCCGCTCGTCATCACGGAATTGGCTGATCACGCCGACGACATATTCGCGCAGCGTTCGTCGGTAGCGGTGATTGTCGAGGTTGGGTGCGCCCGGGCTCTGCACCCACACCGAGTTGTGTATTCCGGCACGCGGCCGGCGTTGACGCCCCAATCTAGGCAACGGATCCCAGCAGGAATCGAACAGCACGAACAGCGGTTTGATGCCGTGGCTGGCGGCCAGAGCAACGAATTGGGCCAGCCGGTTCTGAAAGCCCAAGTGGCCCTGCGCCCACAGCTGGTCGTGCAGGAACACCCGCACCGTGTTGAATCCGGCCAACCGGGCGATACGCAACTCGTTGTCGATCTGCTGCGGGTCATAGGTTTCCGGCTGGAACATCTCCAGCTGATTACCCGCGTTCGACGGGATGAAGTTGGCCCCGACCAGCCAACCCTGTGCGGCGTACCAGCGGTGCGCCCGCTCGGGCGACCAGCGGGACCCGTGTCCGTCGATCTGCGCGTGGGCTTCCGGCGCCCTGGCCACCGACAGGCCCGCGGTGACCAGCAGCGAGAGCTTGAACGCGGTACGACGGCCCATACCGGCGCCGTCGTCTTTCCTGTTGACCTGCATCACTTTACGAATAAAATGCATCTCCTTGTGCGATCACTGACGGCACCACAGAGGTACCCGTCGCACACGCGATCCCAACTCCACAGCGAGTTGTCGACTACGCGTCCGCAGGCACTGGCCCGACAGGTTCGACGCCAGTCCCCCGACCGGCGTTCGGAATCCGAAACTGCTGACGCGCTACAAGCGGGCCACTCAGGCCCGACACCCCCATGCTGCCATCAATGATCCCACGGGCGTCCAGCCGGTGGGCGGCTGACTAGCCGTCGGCAGTCGCCAACCGGGCGCGTTCCCGCATCGAGGCGACGACGCCACCGTCGTTGAGGATGTCCGTCCCGGTGAGGTAACCCGCCCGCTCGCTGGCGCAGTAGGCCAGCAGATCAGCCATCTCCTCGGCCTTGCCCCACCGCGGTACGGCGGCGTCGGCCACCATCGCACCGGCGCCCGCCTGCTCCTCCAACCGGCCCATCTCGGTGTCGATGGAGCCCGGGGAAACCGAGACGATCCGGATGCCACGACCGTTGAACCGCTCGGCCTGCGACGAGCTGTACCACTTCACGAAGGCCTTGCTGATGGCGTAGGACAAGCCCGATCTCATGTCCTCGGGGGCCACGCTGCACGCCGCCAACAGTTCGTCGAGGAATCGGTCCTGATCCTGCAGGGCCAGCGGGAACTGCCCGACAGGGATGATTTCCTCGGGCAGCAGGTGCGCCGCCATCGAGGCCACGTTGACGATCGCCGCGCCCTCGGCTGCGGTGGCGAAAAAGGCCTCGTTCACGTTCAGCGTGCCCAGCGCATTGGTCTTCATCACGTACTCGGCATCACCCATGCTGGGGCTGACCCCGGCCGTGTGAATGACCGCGCTGACGGTTCCGAGGCCGGCGGCGGCCTCCAACAATCGGTCGACGGCGGCTCGGTCGGTGACGTCGGCGTTGACGATCCTGGTGGCGATTCCCAGGTCGCCCAGGGCAGTAGCGGCAGCGTCGAGGCGGTCCTGCCGGACATCGCACAGCATCACCGTCTGCTCTCGACCGACGACCTTGGCCGTGGCCAGCCCCATGCCACCTGCACCGCCCGTGATCACCGTCACCCGTGTCATGGCTTGCACGGTATACAGACAGATCCGCAGCCCTGCGTCGGGGTTCGTACGACTGCTCAGCAGCGGCACGATCCGCTGGGTCTGTCTCTGCATTTCTGACGCCAATATCAGCGGCCCGCTGTGTAACCGGACCGACCGGCATATAACGGGTATTGATGACAGATGGCCCAACGATGACACCGACGAACCGTCATCGCTTGCCGGTGGTGGATCGTCCGCTGTGACCTGCCCGTATTGCGGATCACCCCTGGCCTCCGCCGACATCTGCAGCCGCTGCGGCCAGATCCACGAGTCCGCGTCGACCGGGTGGCGCCCCGACCCCTCCGCGCGCCACGAAGGCCGCTACTTCGTCACCGGGCATCCGACGAATCGGGTGCGCGACGGCAGACGTGCGTCGACCGACCCGGATGGTGGGCGGATGCTGCCCGACTACCTGGAACTGAAGACGTCGGGCATCAGGGCGACCTGGCTGGGGACCACCGCCGCAGCGGCGATCATCGTGATGACCGCCGCCGTGGTCTGGGTTTTGTTGGTGGCGGGCCGGAGGCCGCCACCTGCGCCGGAAGCCGGTTACCTCAACGCTCTGAAGGATGCCGGGGTCAGCGACCAGTTCAATTCAGACGCCAACGCCATCGCCCACGGACGGCAGGTCTGCCGCCGACTGGAAGACGGTGAACCGCAGCAGGGCCTGCTCGCCGACAAGATCGCGGTCGACGCCTTCTGCACGCAATTCTCTCAAGGCTTCCACATCCTCGAAAAGGCCGATTTCACAGGCACTTTCGTACTCACCGATACTTCCGGGGCGGAAGGCATCGCCTTCGACGGAGCCCAATGCCAGGGCGCAAACGGATATTTCGACGTCAATCCCGGCACTCCCGTCACCGTCAAGAACGGCAAGGGTGAGGTCCTGGCCACCACCGCGCTGGGACCGGGCAAGAGTGGGAGCGCCAACTGCACCTTCACCTTCACCGTGCCGCTGACCGAAGGTCAGGATCGCTACGTGCTGTCGGTCGGACGTCGCGGCGAATTCAGTTACAGCTTCGAACAGCTTGCGGCCAAAGGCATTCTGATGCAGCTCGGCCAGTGATGTTTGCGAGAATCCCATCCTGACGCAGCGTTACCTGTCGATACCCAGTCCTTTATCACGACGGACGCCGGCAGTTGGAAACGGTGCGATCACGAGTACAGCTCGCTCGCGTGTCAACCCGGCAACCATCTGAGAACTTGTGTGGACACCGTTTTCGGGTAGCTCTACGGTTCAGCTGACACAACTGTCATCGATGTAATTTCCGCACGAACAAGGGAGGCGGTTGAGGGATGACCACCTTTGCCCACACCTCGGTCCGAGCCGTTGTCAGCGCCGGATTCTGCCTGACCGCAGTAGCGGCCGCAGTGGCCCTGAGCCCGCACGCCGCGGCGCAGCCACTCAAGACCGGCGGATACAAGTGCGTCGACGCGGCCGCCGCGGCGCCCGGCGCACCGGTATGCGCCGCGCCGGCCGTAGAAGCCGCGGGAATTGCCCCCGCGGCCGCAGCTGTTCCACCGGTACCCCTGGCGCCGCCACCGGTGGTTCCGCCTGTGCCGCTGGCACCACCGCCGGTACCCATGGCACCACCGCCGGTGCCCCTCGCGCCGCCACCGGTGCCGGTGGTACCCGCAGCCGCTCCGGTCCCCGCGGCACCGGCGCCCATCGCCGCTCCGGTGGCGACAGCGGCGGGCGCTGCGTCCGGCAAGGGTGTACCGACCGTCTCGCCCGGAGGAGGACCGGTCGCCGGCACGCCGACGCTGCCGGGTCCCACCGGCTGATCCTCCCCAGCACAGAAAAGGCGCCTGGCTTGCGAGCCAGGCGCCTTTTCTGTGCCTTCGGGCGTGAGGGTGTGCGTTGTCCTGCCTCACAGCAGAATTGGCTACTCCTGGACGATCACCGGGTCGCCGATCTGCACCGTGTTGAAGTACCACTCCGCGGCAGCGGGAATCAGGCTGATGCAGCCGTGGCTGGTGTTCTCCAGCCCCATCGACGGCACGGCCCACGGTGCCGAGTGCACGAACAGGCCCCGCTGGGTGAAGCGGACCGCGTACTCCACGTCGAGGAGATAGCCGTCGGGGGCATCGACGGGAATGCCGACGCTGCTCGAATCCATCTTCACGGTGCGGTCTTTCCCCAGAACGGCATAGGTCCCGACCGGAGTCGCATATTCCGGACGCCCCAAGGAGGCCAGCAGCACACCCGCTTCCCCGGCGTGCGGCAGGTGGTGCGGAGCCGGTAGATCGATCGGCGGATCTTCACCGAGCCCGTCGATCGTCACGGTGAAGGTGTGGTCGGAGATGTCCGCGACACCGATAACCGCGGGGCCCGTTTGAAATTCGGTCCGCATGCCGCCCACTGACAGCATCACGGTGCTGTGCGCCGGCCAGAACTCGGCCGGCTTCCACGACACGACATTGGCGTCGAGCCACTCGTAGCTGCCCGCACGAGCCGGCGTCGACTTGAGCCCAAGGGCGCGTTCGACCACCGAGCGGTTGGTGACCGGGTTCTTGAACGTCACCACCACCGGATGCGCCACACCGACGACCGCGCCTTCGGACGGCGCGATCGATTCGATGGTCGACGTCAGCGGAAGATTCACCGCCGCCGTGTCGACGCGGTTGTTACCGCCGGAGAAGTAGGTCATGGTGACCACGACCAGTACGAGAACACCCTGAAAAACCGCGCGCATCAAACCGATCCCTCTGCGATGCCCCCATGATCTTGAACGATGTCATGGTATTGGCCCGCAGCGGCCCGAATGTGTAGTCACACGAAGACAATTCGGTCAAGTGTTCGTCACGGTTCGGCCACGGCGCCCCGGCCACGGCAAGCGGCGACGCAGATCTTCCGCCTCAGTCGGCGACAGCCTCGCCGCGGGGGCCGTGCAAGCTCAGGACCCTTGCGCAGGCCAGCGGGGTCACCAGGGCGCTGGTCCGCAGTCCCGACTGCGAAGACCGTTGAGATTCCGCTTCGGGCGTGTCGCCCTCGTCGTCGAACCGATAGGACGAGGGGTGCCTGCGCTTGGCCGCGGCAAGCTCACGGGCGTACCGCTGCGACGAACACCACAACGGGTGCGTCGCCAGCTCGATAACCGTCGAGCCGGCAGCTTTTGTCGCCATGTTCAATGACCTCCAGCGGAGCTTCACGACACTTCACACTCAATGCCAAGAGTGCTCGGCCAAGCTGAGGCGATGCAACGGGTTGGCCGTGGACTTGTTAAGAATCCCTCTTAGGCGCCGAATATGCACCCAATGCGGTTCAACAGAGACGTAATTCACACTTCTGAATTTGACAAAACCAGCCCTGCTGTCCTCGCTGCGGACCGGCCGCTACGCCGCAGCTAATGCCTGGTAACACCCAGTTCTCGTCGCCGAGCAGGCACCACTACGACTCACCGGGACGGCACTGGCAACCGACGTCGCCAACCGCCTTACCCACCGGTGCGCCGGCAGGCTCGGCCGCCTTCGGCGAGTCGGGCAAAGCGCCTCGATGACATCGGCCGATGTCATACATTTACCCGTCATGTGTTCGCGGCGACCGGCATTCCCGTCACCGGCAGGTGCGCACATCATCGGAAAATGTCAAGGGAGACATCGATAGTGGTGCACAGTTCGCGCTGCCCGCAAAACACCCAACGGATGCCGCTCCGCTACGGCCTGTCGATCATGGCGGTCGGTATCGGTGTCGGGATCGCAGGAACCAGCGGTCATGCCGTGGCATGGGCAGACCCCGGCGGCTCCGGGTCCTCAGGCCAATCCTCGAGCCAATCGAGCGCCGGAACCGGCCACGGAGCCAAGAAGCCGGTCACCCGGCGGCAGGCCACCCGTCCGAAACGGCCGTCGTCGCTCACGAAGACCGACTCCCAGAGAACCGTCGACACAGCCGCCCCCGACATCACGCGCTCGGGCGACGAGACACCGACCACAAAGCCGAATTCGACTACACCGCAGCCCGAGTCGGAGTCGAAATCCGAGTCGATCGCCGGCATCGTCCGCGAGAAACTCCGGGCCATCAAGCCGGATGGCCCGCTCCGGTCCGACGGCACGCGACCGGCCAGGTCGGATTTCTCGGCCCGCCTCACGGCAAAGCGCCGTGCGGCGATGATCCCGTCCGCCCTGTCTGACGCGGAGACGTCCCCGGCGCGGGCCCTGATCGCACAGACGCCGACGCCGGCGACCACGGGCGCACCGCCGGATCTCACGGCGATCGTTGGAACTGTCCCCGACATCACCGCGAAGACCATCCCGCTGACCACCAAGGTCGCTGCCGTCAGCGCCACAACCAAGACGACACCCCAGCCCCCGGAGCCGTTGTCGCCGATCGCCAAGATCGCCGAGCTGCCGGGTCGCATCGTCAACACGGTGCTGCAGGTGCTGGACATCACCGTCTCCGCCAACGGCCCGAAGAGTCCGATCGACTTCTCACCGATCAGCAATGCGCTGTTCGCGGCGTTCCGTGAGATCGAAACTCAGCTAGGGCTGACGAAAACTCCTGCCGCACAACCGGTGCCGCCGACGATGGTCTACGACGGACCCACCACGGGCAAGACCCCCACGGTGTCCCAGTTCCTCAACGCGGCGACCACCGCCTACGTGTGGGGCGGCGCCCCCGGCGACCTGAAACCGTTCGTGGTCAACGGCAAACAGATGGAATCCACCAACATACTGACCGGGATGTCCGCCAAGACCTGGGTGACACCTGATGGCCAGATCATCATCGCCTACCAGGGCACGACGGGCGGAACGAACCTGCTGCACAACCCGCTGATCGCGGTGTCGCAGGTGGTGACCGACCTGCAGGTGGTCTTCACCGACACCACACCGCAGGCATTCATCGACGCGGTGGCCTTTCAGCAGCAGGTCGAGGCCGCGGCGATCGCGCAGGGCTACCGCAAGGAAGACATCTTCGTCACCGGCCACTCACTGGGCGCCTGGGAAGCGCAGTACGTTGCGCAACAAACGGGTGTCGGCGGTATCGGTTTCGAGGGCCCCGGCCTCAACTCCACGGTCCCGGGCAACGGCGCCGACTCCGGGTTCGTCAACGTCCTGACCTACGGCGACACCGCGGGCTACTTCTCCACCGATCTGCCCGGACTCCAGCCGTTCGTGCCGGAATACGTGCCCGGCGGAGGAAGCAAGCCGCACTACGGATCGATCGTGATGATCGGCAATCCCGACGCCGCCATTCCGCTGATGAACTCGGCCGCGCTGTTGCACACCGGACCGATCGGGGGCCTGATCTTCGTCGTCGACGTCTTCGTCAACTTCCTGCAGTACCACCTGCCCGGCGTTCAGGCCTACCACCTGGGCGTCACCCCGGACCCCGGTGTGGTGCCGTGGTTGGGGAATGCGTCGGGGCCGGTGAACGCCGACTATGCCGACATGACGATTCCGGAATTGCAGAAGGCGGCTTCGGATGCGGGGACGCTGATCAGGCCGTAACGCCGATCAAGCAACAGCGGCGAGCCGCTAATCAAGCAGTGGCGGACTCTCGCTGAATCTGTTCTGCCGCTTCCTGTGTGATCTGGTCGAACTGCGCAGCCATCGCCTCGGACAGCGCGGTCGCACCGGACAGCGGCCGAACCATCACCATGAAATCGTCGATCTTGCCGTCGTCATCGTGGTGCAGGAAGTCGCATCCGGTGATCTTCTTGCCGTTGACGGTGGCCTCGAATACGAGGGCATGGTCATGTCCTGACGCATCGGCGATCTCCCGGACGTACCGGAAGTCCTCGAAGACCCGCATGACCCCGCGCAGGATCGCAGCGGTGATCGGCTTGCCCGGATACGGCTTGAAAGCCACCGGGCTGGTGAAGACCACATTGTCGGCCAGCAGCGCCTCGATCGCGGCCTCGTCGCGAGCCTCCACTGCCTCACGGAACGGATGCATCTGACACCTCCATACCCAATTCATCGACTAGCCGCGATGTTACGCCCGACCCTTTTCAATAATCAACATATTGATTAATCACTTTGCTGCTAGCATCGGCTCATGGCGTTGCGCGACGCAGTCCTGGCCGCCCTGCTCGACGGCGAGGCATCCGGCTACGACCTGGCGAAAGGGTTCGACGCGTCGGTCGCCAACTTCTGGATGGCCACTCCCCAGCAGCTCTACCGCGAGCTGGACCGGATGGCCGCCGAGGGGCTGATCGAAGCGAGGCTCGTCGAGCAGGACCGGCGGCCGAACAAGCGCCTGTACTCGCTGACCGACGCTGGACGGCAGGCGTTGCTCGAGTTCACCGAGGTGGCGCCGAAACCCGGGGCGATTCGGGAAGACCTCCTGGTACAGGTCCAAGCGGTCGATACCGGCAACATCGGGGCCGTCCGCGATGCGCTCACTGAACGACTGGAATGGGCGACCGCCAAGCTCGCGCGTTACCGGCGCGGCCAGGAGCACTTGCTGGCCGGGCGCACCGAGGATGCGTACCTCGCCGAGGCCGACCGCATCGGCCCCTACCTGACCTTGCTGCGGGGAATCCGGTTCGAAGAAGAGAACATCGAATGGGCGGGCCGGGCGCTGACGGTCATCGAACAGCGACTGGCCGCGGGGGACAGACCCCACCTGTCACTGTCTGATGGTGAGTGAGCCCGGACGGCTGGCCCAGATTCTCGTCGAGCGTTGCCGGTTGTACGCCTAACGCCGCACAGACGTTAGTGTGCTTTCGTCGGCTTCAGCGAACAAGCCGATAGAAAAGTTGAGCACATTCATGACCGCACCAGACGCATCGGCGCTCGAAGCCCGGCTCGGCCACTACTACGAGGCCGATGGCCCGTATTTGGTCGGCCGCGAGAAGGTACGCGAGTACGCCCGTGCCGTGCAGGACTACCACCCCGCCCACTGGGACGTCGACGCCGCCGCGAAGCTGGGGTATTCCGGGCTGGTCGCGCCGCTGACCTTCACGTCGACTCCGGCCATGGCCTGCAATCGGCGCATGTTCGAATCGGTGGTCGTCGGGTACGACACCTACCTGCAGACCGAGGAAGTCTTCGAGCAGCACCGGCCGATCGTGGCCGGCGACGAGCTGAAGATCGACATCGAGTTGACGGCGGTCCGCAGGATCGCCGGCCGCGACTTGATCACCGTCACCAACACCTTCACCGACACTGCCGGCGAGCGGGTCCACACGCTGCACACCACCGTCGTCGGCGTCACCGCCGACGACATCAATCCGGCGACGATGACCGCCGTCCAGAACGCGATGATGCACGACGTGGACTTCTCCGGAATCGGCGCATCCGATGCCGATTACCAGAAGACCGTCCGCCCCGAAGGTGAGGTGCGGATCTCCTCCGAAGGCGTCACCCGCACGCCGGGAACACTGTCCTTCGATGACCTGAAGGTCGGCGACCAGCTCGGCGTGCACCACACCCGACTGTCCCGCGGCGACCTGGTGAACTACGCCGGCGTGGCAGGCGATGCCAACCCCATTCACTGGGACGAGGAGATCGCCAAGCTCGCCGGACTGCCCGATGTGATCGCCCACGGCATGCTGACCATGGGACTGGGTGCCGGGTTCGTCTCCGCATGGTCGGGCGACCCCGGTGCCGTTACCCGCTACGCGGTGCGGTTGTCCCAGCCGGCGATCGTGTCGGCCAAGGAGGGCTGCGATATCGAGTTCAGCGGAAAGATCAAGTCGTTGGACCCCGAGACCCGTACCGGCGTCATCCTGGTCGCGGCGAAGTCCGAGGGCAAGAAGATCTTCGGCCTGGCCACGTTGAACATCTGCTTCAGCTGACGGCCGGACGCTACACCGGTCCGGACACGCACCGGCGCCACGTGATCGGACCGACTATGCCGTCGGTATCGAAACCCTGGCCGAGCTGAAACTCTCGAACGGCCTGCTCGGTGCGGGGCCCGAAGTCTCCGTCGACAGCGATCGGCGGCGCCTGACGCAGATTCATCCGAACCTGCACACCCTTGACGACCTCGCCCTTACTGCCGCGGCGGACGGTGATGAACGTGGTGGCAAGTCAAACGGCGGAGCCCCGGAAAGTCGTGAGTACCGGACTACCTGTGTTCGAAGTTCACCGCAGCCGCGACTGCAGGACGGGCAGACCGGGACCCGACAGACGGCCGAATGCGACGGTGCGCCCGCACACCGCCAGCATGACCGCGACGCCAGGACCGGCGATGGCCGCGCCCTCACCCCACGTCCGCCCGGTGTCCTCGTCGTGCAACTCGATGCCGCGCAGACGGCGGTGCGGGAAGAATCCGAGTTGCGTTCGGCTGGTGAGGAAATCGAGAACCCGCGCGACGTGTTGCGGATCGGGCTGATATGGAAGTCCCAGAGGTATCCGAATGTCAGCGCCGTGCACCAACACGTCCGTCAGGCCCGACAACGGACCGGTGACCGGCGGGCTGAGTCGATGATCGGCCCCATGCCGGAGCATCTCGGCGATCTCGGTGGCTGAAGCCATCGCCCGGCGGCGGGCCAGCGCGTCGATGCCGCGGTCGATGTTGCCATGGCGGGCACCGCTGGCCAGAAACCCCCAGAACCCGTCGGTGAAATCGCTGACCAGATGAGCCGCAACGGTCTTGACATCCCAGCCGGCGCACAGGCTCGGTGTGGCCAACTGGTCTGCATCGAGTCCCTCGACCAGCGCGGCGATCGACCGGCGCTCGTCGGCCACCAGCACGAACACCCGCTCACGTTCCTCCCGACTCAACCGCACGGACGGTCTGTTCAGCCTGGGACGGCGGCCTTGAACGCGGCCAGCGCGTCGGTGCTCAGCCGGGCAAGTTCCGCTAGCTCGGCCGGATCGATTGCGGCATCGAGGATCTCAACCATCCGCCGGTTGGTCACCTGCTCGATGTCGGCGTACCGGTCCTTCTTGCCTTCGCCGTCGGCGAAGGGTTCTGGCCAACCGAACATCGCGGTGTACTGCGGCCCCTTGTTGAGCATGTGCGCCTCCACCGGGGCGATACCCGAGATCGTGAGGGCATTGAAATGCACACCCGCACGCAGTTCACGGAGCACGAACATCACCTGCAGTGCCCGCGCCGGGGCATCGTCGGCCAACGGCATCGCGCGCCACCCGGCGAACAGCGGAAGCCCCGCGATCGGCGTCGCAGCGATGATCTTCTCGCCCAACTCCGAGATGCGGTCCAGCCCCTGGGCGCCGGCCAGGTACTTGCGTCCGAACTCCGCGGCCTGCCCCCAATACTGTTGTGCCGCACCGACAGCGCCGCGCACCGCGACACCTTCGTCCCACATCGCGGCGAGGCCGGTGGGTTCGAACACCGCGAAGACAGCGCTGACGGTCGCGCCGGTGGCCTCACCCAGAACGCCACCACGGCCGGCGACATACCCCGCCAACGGGTTTTGGTAGCCGGCGGCGATGCTGGCAGCGAAGTTCTCCGGGTGCAGCATGAAGATCGCGACCGCCTGCTCCATCGCGGTACCGGTGGCGGCGACAGCTTCCAGCATGTCGGTGTCGGTCATGACAGTGATTCCTCCAGGTGCATTATCGGGCGAGATCCCATTGGCCGTAATCGGCTGCGAGAACGTCGTTCACGTCTACATGAATACCGTCGATCACGAAACCCGGGTCGGACGCGGTCACGACTTCCCGTTGGAATAGCACGGCCGCCGGTTCACGCTCACCCCTCGACCATGCCTTCGTCTGCCAGGCCCACCGGTGGCCGGGCGTGCTGGAGGCGCCGACCACACCGTCGGCGATCGCCCAGCCACATTGACGGCGGCCGCCGTAGATTCCGGTGCGGGCTACCCCCAGGACCGAGTTGATCCCCCGAAACCATTGGACCGCCAGGCTTTTCCAGGTTGCGGCGTCGATATCCTCATCGACGCTGAAGAAGATGGGCGCGGATGCCGGACCGCCGGCCGCGGTATGAAGCCCCAACGCCGTCTGGGCATCCGCCACGCCGCCGTCGTAGCCGCGGGTGAAGTCCGACGGCGTCGGCCACCCGGGCTTACCGAACTGGTAGCAGCTGACTACCTGCAACCCGGCGGCACGGAGTCGGTCCGCGTAGTCGCGGGTGACAGGTTTGAAATCGAACGTGGCGCCGGGCCGCAATTCGGATACGTACACCAGCGCTCCACCGAACCCCGCGGACTTGATCTGTTCGGGCTGGACGAGCAGGTGGGTGAAATCGACGAGTTGCAGACCCTCGGCGGAGGCCGTGGGGGTGCCGGCTGATGCCGCCAACACACCCGGGACGGCCAGCGCAGGGGCGAGCACAGCGGCATACCTGAGGAGTTCACGCCGTGAAGCGGTGGGCGTCACGAGAGGAAGCCTATCCCCTGTCGCTTTGGGTGAGTGTCAAACGGTTGGGGCCAGAACTGCTCCGCACCGGGGCCGGATGCACCACAATATGGTCACTCAGTTGGTAGCCGAGCGAACAGACGATCGACTGGCAGGACCACCGTGGTACGTGACGTGATCGATTTCGACACGAGGCTGGATCACCCATGTCCGGATATCTGGGAGATCCTGCAGTCACCCGACCGTTATCCGCGGTTTTTTCGCGGACTCGGGTCGTGTGAGCAGATCTCCGACCACGCGCAGCAGTTCGAGGTCCGGTTCTGCACTCCCCGGGGCACTGTCGTGGTTCACCAGCTGCACCTGACGGTTCGCCGAGCGGGTAGAGAAATGTTGCTCAGCGCCGCCCACATGCCCGACAGTTGCGTGTCGATTCGGCTGAACCCGGGGGCGAACGACACCCGGATCGCCGTGACCGCGTTCTCGGTCGGCCGACTCCACCCTGACCTGGCCAAGATCGACGACAGCACCGTCGAGAACTGGGTCCGAGACGGCCTGCAGCGAATTGCGGACTATTTAGCCGGCAAGCAATCGTCGCTACTGGTGAACACGGGCGACATGCGTTCACTGCAACTCAGCGTCGCCAAGACGATGGTGGTCAGCGGTGTCGTGCGGGCATCCCGGCCGGATCGCGCGCTGCGACAACTCAACTCCCTGGCCAAGTGGGGGTTCACCCTGGCCGGCGGCCTGACCGCCGCCGCCGTGCGATCGCCCCGCAACATCGCGGTGATCGACAACCTCGGACAGTCGACGTACGCCGATGTCGCTGAGCGCACCACCCGCATCGCCTCCGGCCTCACCACCGTCGGCTTCACCGCAAACAGCAAGCTCGCGCTCCTCGCCCGCAACCATTCGGCGATGGTGGAGTGCATGGTGGCGGCCAGCAAGCTGGGTGCCGACCTGGTGCTGCTCAACACCGGCCTGGCCGCGCACCCGATCGAAGAGATCGTCCGCCGCCACGCGGTCGACGCCATCTTCGTCGATGACGAATTCGAGCAGCAGGTGCGTTATCTACCGGCCGAAATTCCACGCATCGCGACGCGCCCCGCTCCGGCTGTACCGCAGCGGCGTTCGATCGACGATTTGATCGCGGCCGGCACCGACAACGGGCCGCTGACACCGCCGAAGCAGCCGGGCAAGCTGGTGGTGCTCACCTCGGGCACGACCGGCACACCGAAGGGTGCGCGCCGGCCCACACCACAAGGCTTCGGCACGATCGCCGCGATGTTGTCGCGGATGCCGCTGCGTCACGACGAGGTGATGTTGGTGGCCGCACCCCTGTTTCACTCGTGGGGCCTGGCCGCGCTCCAGGTGAGTGCCCCGCTGCGGGCGACGGTAGTGCTGATGGAACGGTTCGACGCCGAAGAATGTCTGAAAACCATTGCGCAGCACCGCTGTACCGTCTTGATCGCCGTCCCCGTCATGCTGCAACGCATACTCGAGTTGCCGGCCACGGTGACCAATCGATACGACACGTCGTCGCTGAGAGTGGTCGCCAGCAGTGGGTCACCGATCCCCGGAGCCTCCGCCATCAAGTTCATGGATACCTTCGGCGACATCCTGTACAACTTCTACGGCTCGACCGAAGTGTCATGGGCAACGATCGCCGATCCGACCGACCTGCGAGCTGCCCCGACAACCGCAGGTCGACCACCGCTGGGTACCCGCGTCGCCATCCTCGATCAAGCGGGTGACCCCGTACCCGTCGGCGCTGTCGGCCGCATCTTCGTGGGGAACGACATGCTGTTCGACGGCTACACCAACGCCGCATCGCCCGCCGTCAAAGACCGACTGATGGACACCGGCGACGTCGGCTACCTCGACGCCGGCGGGCGCCTCTTCGTCGCCGGACGCGACGACGAGATGATCATCTCCGGCGGCGAGAACGTTTTCCCGCGGCCCGTCGAAGAAGCACTCTCGCTGCTACCGCAGATCTCCGAAGTGGCGGTGATCGGCGTTCCCGATCCGGTGTTCGGCCAACGTCTCGCCGCGTTCGTCGTCGTTGCCGACGGGGCCTCGCTGGACCAGGACATGGTCAAGAACTACATCCGAAACCGCCTGAGCCGCTTCTCGATTCCACGTGACGTCACATTCGTCGGCCAGCTTCCCCGCACCGCCACGGGAAAGGTATTGAAACGTCAACTGATCGAGAGCCAGTCTCAGCTGGAGACGGGCTGGCCGGGCGAGGTGTAGTTCCCGGCCCGGGCTGACCGATGGCGGACCTCGCGTCCGCGCGATCTGCGGAGAAAGCCGGTGCTGAGCACCTGAACCACGGTGGCAACCAATTCACGCGCTTGAGTGTCGTTGGCGCGGAGTCGGTCCGCCCGCTGACGCAGGGCCACGCGAGCAAGCTAACTTTGTTCCTTAGCCCATATGATCCCGGGTGTCGGTTCCCGCGCCCGGGCGAACCTGAGGGAGGCAACACCCATGACCGAGCGACTTGATGTGCGATTCCCGTCTGGGGGTGTCGAGTGCAGTGGCTGGTTGTATCTACCCGCGGGCGGCCCGGCACCGGTGATCGTGATGGCGCACGGTCTCGGCGCGGTGCGCGGCATGCGTCTGGACGCCTACGCCGAGCGCTTCTGCGCCGCCGGCTATGCCTGCCTGGTTTTTGACTACCGGCACTTCGGCGACAGCGACGGACAGCCTCGCCAACTTCTCGATATCGGCCGTCAGCTCGACGATTGGGCGGCTGCGATCGCCTATGCCCGGTCGCTGAAGGAAGTGGATTCCAGCCGGGTAGTGTTGTGGGGCAGTTCATTTGGAGGCGGTCACGTCATTGCCGCCGCAGCCCGCGACGGCAATATCACCGCTGTTGTCTCCCAGTGCCCGTTCACCGACGGGCCGGCCTCGGTGCTCGCGATGCCGCCGTTGGCCTCGGCAAAGGTCACCGCTCTGGCGTTGCGGGACGCGATCGGCGCCAGATTCGGTCAGGCCCCGGTGATGGTTGCCACCGCGGGCCCCCCAGGATCGACCGCGCTGATGTCCGCCCCCGATGCCGAGCCCGGCTACCTGGCACTCGTGCCCGCGACAGCGCCGTTCAGTAACGAGGTCGCGGCCCGGATCGCGTTGGGCATCACCTTCTACATTCCCGGCCGCAAAGCCGCCCAAGTGGCCTGCCCGATTCTGTTCTGCATCTGCGAAAGCGACAGCGTCGCCCCTGCGAAGGCGGCCTTGCGCCACGCCCGCAAGGCCCCCCGCGGGGAGATCAAGCTCTATCCCGAAGGCCATTTCGACATCTACGTCGGGGACGCCTTCGAACGCATCATCGCCGACCAGATCCAATTCTTGAACACCCACGTAGCACCCAGCTAGACGTCGGTGCCGCCGCCGGCAGTCGACTCCCAGATCGTCCGGGGGGCCGGTTAGGCTTGGGACAACCGGCGGGCGCAGAGTCCATCCCAGCTGCCCTGGCTATGGATCATTTGGAGGAGTTATATGCGGAGGCGGCTGGCCGAACCGGTGCTGACTGGCGTCGCATTCGTCACTGTGGCGATGCTCGTCAACGGTTGTGGGGCACAGGCCTCGGGCATTCCCCCGGTCGAGAACATCGCCCAGGCACCCGTCATCGCCCCGCAGGCCCCGCAGGCGTCATTCGACGGACTCGATGCCCGGACGCGTCAAGCCACCGCCGATGCGGCCAAGTCCGGAGCTGATCTCGAGATCGTGGTGCTGGACCGCGATACCGGCCAGATCGTCTCCAACGGCGCCAACCAACCCTTCCCGATCGCCTCGGTGGTCAAGCTGTTCATCGCCGATGACCTGCTGCTGCAGGAATCGAAAGGCGAGACGAAACTGACTGCTGCCGACCACAAGTCGCTCGACATCATGCTGAGCTCCTCCGATGACGGCGCAGCCCAGACGTTCTGGGATCGCAGCGGAGGCAACGCTGTCATCTCGCGCATCGTGGCCCGGTACGGGTTGTCCGGCACCACCGCGCCCTACAACGGGCACTGGGACGTCACGCAGAGCACCGCAACCGACCTGGTCCGCTATTACGACAAGCTGTTGGACGGCAGTGGCGGCCTGCCGCCTGAACAGGTCAACGTGATCATGACCGCCCTCGCACAATCCACACCGACGGGAACCGACGGATACCCTCAGCGCTTCGGCATCCCGGACGGGCTCTACGCCGAGCCGGTCGCGGTCAAGCAGGGATGGTTCTGCTGCTGGAACGGCGCCAATCAGTTACACGTCTCCACCGGAGCGATCGGGCCCGAACGCCGCTATGTGCTGGCTATCAGCTCCCTGGAACCCGGCGACGCCGCCGACGCGCGCAACACCCTCACCGAAGCCGTCAAGACGATGTTCCCCGGCGGACGGATCTAGGCGATCGAAAGCCGCGAACTGCTCGGGTCTCAGGAGACCGTGACGTGGACGTGGTCGAAGTGAGCTGCCACCCGCCACATCGTGTAATCGATACCGAAGCGTGCCGCCTGACTCTTGAGGTCGGCGTTGATGGCATCGCCCAGCGCCATGTCTGAGCCGATCATGATGTCCAGGGCCCGCCCGCTCGGGTGATCCGGAAGCGAGTCCGCACGCACGCCGCCGATCGACTTCACACCGGGGTAGGTGGCCTGGATGTAGTCCAGGATCACCCTCGACTTGGGGACCAGACCGCCCATCCCGACCGTGGGGATGGGCCCGACCGGGCCCACCGCCGCCACGGCCTTCGCCGATGGAGGGGTCACCATCGCCTGCTGCGCAGGGGGAAGCATGGCATAGCTCGCGTTGACCGCGGCCAACTTTGCCCGCAGTTGGGTCTGCTGGTTCTGCAGGTCGGCTCGCAGGGCCACCGCAGCGTCGACGGCCGACTTGGCGTCGGCTGCCGACTTTGCCGAGGCCGCCTCGATGTCCTGCGCCTCCTGGTTGACCCGGCGCAAACTCTGCATCTGCCCGGAAATCTGGGTGCCCATCGCCCGCTGAACGACCAGCTTGTCGATCATGCTGGTCGGCGAGCCGGCGGTCAGCATGGCGCTGAAGCCGTCAGTTCGCCCGCCCATGTACACCGCGGCGACCATCTTGTCGGCGGTACGCTGGTAGGTGGCCAGCTGCGCACTGGTCGCATCGAGGGCGGCCAGATCGTCGGTGTACTTCTGGTCCGCCGCGCTGAGCAGCTTCCGCTTCTTGTCGAGATCCGGCTGCGCGTTGAGGATGGTCTCCGACAACTGTTCGGCCTGGCGCGCCATCTCGTTGACGTTTGCCACCCGGTCCTGGTCAGTTTCGGCGTACGCCGCGCCGCCCCACACCACACTGAGCGCCGCGAATCCGACGATCACACCGACCACCGGCTTGTAGGCAACAGATTTCGGCACAAACGGGGACTGAAACTTCACGACTGCGCATCCTTTGACTGCTGTCGGCATCGTCCCAGTCGAACTGCCTGTCCACGTGCCTTAGATCACGAAAAGGTTACGGAAGCGGCATCGGCCTTGTCCAACCCGTGGGACTGAGTGGTCTGACACGGAAGCCGACACCGTAGCAGATCGAGGGAGGTTCCTACACCTTCTGTGGCTTCGGCGGCTGCCACTGGCCGTCCAGGGCCTCCGGTCTGGGCAGATACATCCGCAGGACGGCCACGAACGGGCCCTCCGGTGCGGGCAGCCAATTGGCTTCCTTCTCCGCGCCGGGAGACTCGCGCTGGAGGTACAGCGTCACACCGCCGTCGGGATCTTTGACCAGGTTGGGAAGCATCGAGGAGTTGATCAGGTACCGGTCGATCGGATTGGCCACGAGCAGGTTTTGCGGCACGTTGTACATGGTCAACGACCAGAACGCATCGACCGGCGGCAGCTGTCCCGGAGCGAACCGGTAGGTGTAGCGATTGCTGCCGTCAAGGGGTGCCCCGGTGGAATCGAAGAAGGCCGCGGGGTAGAGCGCCTCGGCCGCGGTGTTGCCGTAGATGCCCAGGACCGCCCCGGCCATCCGGTACAGGTAGTTGCCGTTCAGATCGGCTCGGGTACCGAAGAACTGGGCGGAGCCCACCTTGCCGGTGTCGACCTGGTTCTTCTTGAAGGCATCAAACTCTGCGAGGGCATCGGCCATGCCGTCCCGGATCGCCTGCTGGTCCTCCGCGCTCCGGGTGGCGAAGTCGAACTTCTTGCCGGCTTCGATGCCGACCGAGGCGAATCGGTCCCGCATCTCCTGTTCGTCCGGTAGCATCGGCGCAAACTGCAGGGCAAAGTTCAGCATGTCGAAGAACTCCGGCGAGGTGCGCTGGTCTGCGGCCGACAGCGGGGCCGGGAAGTCGATGACCGGGGCGGCCGGCGGTGCCGGCTGGTCCTGGAACCCCGACAACGGTTCGATCCCGAAACCCGCCTGGATCTTCTTGACGTTGTCGATGTCCGCCGGGTCGAACAACTGGGTGCGGTAGAGCACCAACCCCAACTCGGTGTCCGAGCGCAACACCTCGTCGACCCCGGCGGGCTTCTCGCCCTGCCAGTTCGGGCCGGCCAGCAGGTACTTCCCGCCGGCGTTACCGGTGGTGCGGGTGCCGACGTAGGCGAAGTTCGTGGTGTAGAGGTCGATGAACTGCAGCGAGAGGTAGCGGCTGTCCTCGACCGGCGGGACCGTCAGCACCAGCGGTTCGTTGCGCAGATCCACGCCCAGCCAGGAGTACGGGGTGTCGGAGTTGGGTGTCTGCACCGCCGTGTCTGAAGGGGTGTACACCCGCGCGATGTTGTGGATCTGGTTCCAGTCGCCTTTGTACTCCGGGTTGTCCTTGTCAACGAAGTACGCGTGCATGACGCGGTAGTTGTCCACCATCGGAAAGCCGTAGACATAGGCCTCCTTGACCGTCGACCTGAGATCGGCGGTGGGAGCCGCGTGGGTCGTCGTGGGGGTCGGAGGTTCGCCGGCGTCCTCGGATGTGCAGGCGGCGAGTAGCAATCCGATCAGCATGATCCCGAGCAATCTCAACCGCTTCTACCTCTCCTGGAGATGGCGGCGCCATCCTGTCGTGGCATGGAATCAATGTAGCGGCCTGGTGCACTATGCACTGCATATCACCCATTTTGTTGTGGATTGCCCTATTGGTCCGATGCTCCCGGACGCGACGATTAACCCATCGACTTCGCCCCACCACCGAGGAGTAGCCATGGAGCGCACCCCCACCCACGTCCAGCAGGTTGACGTCCTGATCGTCGGGGCCGGCATCTCCGGCATCGGCGCCGCGTACTACCTGCAGCAGTCGCACCCGGACCGGACCTACGCCATCCTGGAGGCGCGCGGCGCCACCGGCGGCACCTGGGACCTGTTCCGCTACCCGGGCATCCGGTCGGACTCCGACCTGCACACCTTCGGCTACGAGTTCAAGCCGTGGCGCGACGAGCACGCCATCGCCACCGCCGACAAGATCCTGGCCTACCTGCGCCAGACCGCCTCGGAGAACGGCATCGACGAGAAGATCCGGTTCCACCACAAGGTGCTCGGCGCGGCCTGGTCGAGTGCCGACGCGCGCTGGACCGTCGACGTGGAGAACAGCGAAACCCAGGAACTGGTGCAATTCAGCGCGAACTGGATCTTCATGGCCGGTGGCTACTACCGCTACGACCGCGGTTTCACACCCGAGTTCGAAGGCCGCGACCGCTTCGCCGGCCAGATCGTGCACCCGCAGCAGTGGCCCGAGGATCTGGACTACACCGGCAAGAAGGTCGTCGTCATCGGCAGCGGCGCCACCGCGGTGACCCTGATCCCCGCCATGGCAGGCACCGCCGCACACGTCACCATGTTGCAGCGCTCGCCCACCTACGTCATGTCGGTGCCGAGCAAGGACGTCTTCGCCAACACCGCCAAGAAGGTGCTCGGCGACAAGCGCGGCTACGCGCTATCGCGCCGCAAGAACATCCTCAAGCAGCGCGGTGTCTACACGTTCTGCCAGACCTTCCCCACCGCGGCCAAGAAGCTGATCCGTCATCTCAACGCCAAGGATCTGCCCGAGGGCTACCCGGTGGATGAGCACTTCAACCCCGACTACAACCCGTGGGATCAGCGACTGTGCGCGGTCCCCGACGGCGACCTGTTCAAGGTCCTCGGTACCGGCAAGGCATCAGTGGTGACCGATCGCATCGCGACATTCACCGAGTCCGGGATCCAGCTCGAGTCCGGCAAGCACCTGGACACCGACATCATCGTCACCGCAACGGGTTTGGACCTGCAGATGTTCGGCGGGGTGTCGCTCAGCGTGGACGGCTCACCGGTGGACATCGCAGACACGTTCGCGTTCAAGGGCATGATGCTCTCGGGCGTGCCGAACTTCGCCTTCGCCGTCGGCTACACCAACTCGTCCTGGACGCTGAAGATCGGCCTGCTGTGCGAGCACTTCTGCCGACTGCTGACCCACATGGACACCCACGGGTACGACACGGTGGCGCCCGAGGTGTCCGGGCCTGCCATGGAAGCCCGTCCGCTGCTGGACTTCTCGGCCGGCTACGTGCAGCGTGCCCTGCACCTGCTGCCCAAGCAGGGCGACGGTGGCCCCTGGACCATGTCGATGAGCTACGAGTCCGACGTCAAGGCACTGCGCAAAGGACCGGTGACCGACCCGCATCTGCGGTTCGCTTCCTCCGCCGTCCGGACCGGTCGGCGCGCGCTGGCGGGAGTGTCGGCATGAGCGACCAGTTCTGCGCCGCCGGCGCGGGTCGGCAGGTGTGCTACCGGACCGACGGAGATCCATCCGGTGCACCGCTGCTCCTCATCGCCGGGCTGACTCTGGATCTGACCTCGTGGCCGCAAAACATGATCGACGGCCTTGTCGCACAGGGTTTCTACGTCATCCGCTTTGACAACCGCGACGTCGGCCGGACCACCCCGTCCGACGATCCGGCACCGAGCCTGCTGCGCCGGGCGTGCAAGCGTCCACTACGAGGCGGCTATGACCTGGCCGATATGAGCGCCGACGCCGTCGCGGTGCTCGACCACCTCCGGCTGGACCGCAGCCACGTGGTCGGCATGTCGATGGGCGGAATGATCGCCCAGACGATCGCGGCCCGCTATCCGGACCGGACGATCTCGCTGACATCGATCTTCTCCACCACCGGCTCGAAGAAGGTCGGCCAGTCGGCGGTCTCCACGCTGCTGAAGCTGGCCAACCCCGGATCACGCACCCGAGCCGAGGCGGTGCGCCAGCATCTGCGGCTGATGCGGCACCTGCAGGGCACCGGCTTTCAGCTCGACGAAGCCGGCGCGGCGGAATACGCCGCCCGCGCCTGGGACCGGGGCCTGAAGGAGGGCTCCGGGAATGGGATCGCCAGGCAGATGAACGCCATCTTCGCCTCCGGCGATCGCACCGCCGAACTACACCGAATCAGCGCTCCCACGTTGGTGATTCATGGTGATCGTGACCGCATCGTGGCGCCCAGCGGCGGTCGGGCGACCGCAGCGGCCATCCGCGGGTCCCGACACGTCACGATCGACGGTATGGGGCACGACATCGCGCCGGGCGTGGTCGACCGCATCGTGGACCTGATCGCGCAGAACGCCACACACTCCGAACCTCCCACCACACGAAAGACGTTGCCATGACGTTCATCCCCCCACTCGATGCGATGTTCCTGACCTCCGAAACCCGTGAGCACCCCATGCATATCGGTGCACTGCACGTCTTCAAGCTGCCCGAGGGCGCTCCGGAGGACTACGTGCAGAGCCTGCACCGACGGTTGCTCGAATGCACCGAGCTCTCCCCGCTGTACCGCCGCAAGCCGGCCTGGCCGGGACCGATGACCGGCGCCCTGCGCTGGGTCGAGGAGCGCAACGACGAAGTCGACCTGGAATACCACGTGCGGTTGTCGGCGCTGCCCAGGCCCGGACGGGTGCGTGAGCTACTGGCTCTGGTGGCCGGACTGCACAGCACCCTGCTGGATCGGCACCGGCCGCTGTGGGAGTTCCACCTCATCGAGGGCTTGGAGGACAACAGGTTTGCGGTCTACTCGAAGATGCACCACGCCCTGACTGACGGGATCAACGGGGTCCGTTCGACGATGCGGATCATGTCCGAGGAGCCGAGCACCGTCTTGACGCCCTTCTGGACACCGAATCTCGACAAGCACCCCACCGATCCCGCGCCGTCGACGCTGAGTCGAGCAGCTGAGATCGCCCGCAGCGTGATCGGCATCGGCCCGACTGTCACCGACGTCGCGGTGAAGGGTGTGTGGGACGCGGACGCCGCGCTCCCCTTCACCGCACCGCGATCAGCGCTCAACCGGCCACTGACCGGGGCGCGACGGTTCGCCGCACAGTCCTGGCCGATCGCGCGGATCTCATCCGTCGCCAAGGCTCACGGCGCCACCTTCAACGATGTCATCTTGGCGATGTGTGCGGGCGCCCTGCGCGAATACCTCAATGCCAGTGAGGAACTGCCCAAGAAGTCACTGGTTTCCGCAGTACCCGTAGGGCTACCGCGGGCCAGCGGCAGCGAGGGCAACGCGGTCACCATGGTGCTGTGCCGGCTGGCCACCGACATTGCCGACCCGGCCGAACGATTGGCCCGCATCCGGGCATCGATGCTCACCGCCAAGGAGACCATGCGGGGCCGCAGCGCCCTGCAGTTGTCGACCATCGGCATGCTGACCTCGATCGGGCCGAGTGCACTCAACGCCATCCCCGGCTTCGCGGCAACCGCACCACCGCCCTACAACGTGGTGATCTCCAATGTGCCGGGGCCGCGCAATCGGCTCTACTGGGGCGACGCCGAGATGGAGGGCTGGTACCCGGTGTCGATGCCGATCGAGGGTCAGTCGTTGAACATCACGGTGATCAGCTATGCCGACACCATCGGATTCGGCCTCATCGGGTGCCGGCGCAACGTGGCGCACCTGCAGCGACTGCTCGGCCATCTCGAAGATGCGTTGTGCGAGTTGGAGATGGCCGGGGCGGTGAGTGTGCCTGCGTGAGGCGCGGTTCGGCCACTGACCGCAATCGGTCCCTCCCATGCTGATTGGCTGCGTATCGTGACGACGATGGACACGCAGCCGAGCCGTGGATCCGGAACACGGCTTGACGCCCTGAGCCGTCGACGGATGCTGCAGCTCAGCGGCAGCCTCGGATTGGCCGCGACACTTGGCGCCTGTGCCGACAACGCCCCACCGCTGTCGACGTCCACCGCAGCGCCGACGAGCGCCGCGCCAGGCATACCTCCACAGCCCGTCGCGGTCAGTCCGCTCCCGGTCGAACCGGCTCTACCTGTCACGCCGATGGCAAGCGGGCAGCCGATGGTCGAGATCTGCAGGCAGGCGTGGGGTGCGGCGCCGGCGCGGCCAGGTGGTCGTCCGCACACCATCAGCCGAATGACACTGCACCACACCGCAGTTGTTCTCGGCGACAATCGGCTTGCTCCCAGCCGGTTACGTCAGCACCAGCGCTTCCACCAGAACGACCGGGGCTGGATCGACATCGCCTACCACGTCGGCGTCGACCGAAACGGCAACATGTACGAGTTGCGCAGCCCGGATATCGCCGGCGACACCGCGACCAACTACGACCCGGCCGGCCACTTCCTGGTTCTGTGTGAGGGCGACTTCGACCAGGAAACCGTCTCCGAAAATCAACTCAACGGTGCTGCAACAGCATTCGCCTGGGCCGCCCAACAATTCCACCTCGCCAGCGGCACCCTCGGCGGACACCGCGACTTCGCCGACACCTCATGCCCCGGCACCGACCTCTACGCCCATCTCACCTCAGGGGACCTGCACACACGTATCGATGCCCTGCTCGCCGCCGGGCCTGTCGACCTGCAACGCCTCTGCGGAGAAGAAGCGGCCGTAAAGGTTGTGGCTATCGAGGCCGGTCAGTGACAGAGCGGGACGGGTGCCGCGACCAACCCGATCAGGTGCTCAGTTCGGCCCTCATCTCGTCAGCGAGATCCCAGACGTCGGCAAGCAGTTCGCGATCGGCGGTGAGCCCGAAGTCACGGATGTTGGGACATGCACCACGTCAAATCACCCAGAAAATACCCAGGACGATCACACCCACCAGCACCGCCGCGGCCACGACCGCCGCGACCGCGGTCCCGCGGTTGGCCCGAATCCAGATCCGTACCGACGGCACAGTGATGTAAATGTGCGGTTCCGCGCTGATCATCGACGCTCCTCATGGTGCCGTCACCGGGGACGGCGACGGTCGAGACCCACCGTAGCCTTCGACCAGACGGACATGCCCGAGTCCACTCAAGGGGTAGTGCGACGCGCTAATCCCCACCCCTCATCGCCGCGTCGGCGGTGACCATGCACAGTGTTGGCCATGGACATTGTCGTGACCTACCTGGCGGTCGTATTCGGCCTCGGGCTGGCCGCCCGGTTGGTCAAGATGCCACCGCTGGTCGGGTTCCTCGCCGCGGGGTTCGCCCTCAATGCGATGGGCGTCCCCCAGATTGAAGAGCTTTCGCTGATGTCGGACATCGGTGTGACGCTGATGCTCTTCGCGATCGGCCTGCGCCTCGACCTGCGCACTCTCCTCGGAAAGGCCGTCTGGCTGACTGCCGGGGCCCACATGCTTTTGATGACGGTGATCGGCGCGGCCTTCCTCGCGGCGATGAGTGCGCTGGGCGCGTTCGGGCCCGAGGAACTCCACATCCTCGCGGTCCTCGCCCTTGTGCTCTCATTCTCGAGCACCATCTTCGTCGTCAAGATCCTGCAGGACCGCGGCGACGAGCAGGCGCTCTACGGCAACATCTGCATCGGGGTGCTGATCCTGCAGGACATCGCCGCCGTCGCGGTGATCTCCGTGTCGCGGGGCGAGGCGCCCAGCATCTTGACGCTGGGATTGATCGTGGTGATCCCCGTCCTGGCCTGGGTGACCAAGGACTGGTACCGCCTCGGGCAGGGCGAGATGGGAGCGCTGTTCGGGATCGCGATGGCGCTGATCCCCGGCTACGCGCTCTTCGAATGGCTCGGCCTCTCGGGCAGCCTCGGGGCGCTGGTCATGGGGCTGATCCTGGCGCCCCGGCCCGGCTCGGACCAGCTGTCAACCACCCTGTTCACGGTGAAGGAACTGCTGCTGGTCGGCTTCTTCGTCAGCATCGGGTTCCAGGGGCTGCCGACCCTGCAGAACGTCACGGTCGGCCTGCTGCTCCTGCTGCTCCTTCCGCTCCAGGCGATCTTCTACTGGGTGGTGCTGTGGCTCATCGGGATGCGCAACCGCACGAGTGTCCTGGCGAGCCTGCTGTTGTCGAACTACTCGGAGTTCGCACTCATCGTCGCCGCGATAGGGACCGAAGCCGGGTGGCTCTCGCCCCACTGGTTGCTCTCGCTCGTGATCGCTGTATCGGCCGGGTTCATCGTGTCGTCGGTGGTCAACCCGAGAACCGTGTCCTGGGCGTCACGGATTGCGCAGCGGTTGCCGGCCCGGCCGCCGGACAAGATCCACCCCGAGGACCGACCCGTCGAGGTCGGGGACGCGACCGCCATCGTCTTGGGCATGGGACGAGTCGGCCGGGCGACCTGCGCCCAGCTCGAGGAGGAGCACGGCTACAAGGTGCTCGGCGTCGAACACGACCCGCAGCGCGTCCACGCCCTACAGGAGCAGGGAGTCAACATCGTCGAGGGCGATGCCACGGACTACGACTTCTGGACTCGCGTCGTGCGCACCGGGCTGATCGAGATCATCGTGCTGGCCATGCCCTCGCAACACGCCAACATCGATGCGCTCCGGGAGCTGCGCCGCATCGGCTACCACAAGGCCACGGTGGCCGCGGTCGCGCTCTACCGCGAAGATGTGGAGGAATTGGAGGAGCTTGGCGTGGATATCGTCGTACACCTGTACGCGGGAGCCGGCGAGGCCCTGGCCGACCGAGCCGCCGAGGCCCGGGAGTCACAGGGCGCGAAGGAAGCCTGAGGACGATGATGCAGGGCGTAGGCAGCTGATTTCACTTCTACCTTGACATCGCCGATCTCGAGGTCGTACTGGTCCCATTCGATGCGATTCGTGTGGCGAATGCCGAGGGCTTTGGCCACGATGTACTCAGCCAGCACGCCGCGGGTAATGTTCGCGCGCAGGTCGTCGTACGCCCACTCCCAGAATCCCTGTTTGTTCGGGTGAGTCATCGCCGAGCCTTCATCGCATGTGCGGTTCCCTTGCCCAGTACGGTCGTCACTTTGTGCCGGTCGATGTCGTCGAGAGTCAGCACCGCTTCGGGTCGGGTAATCCGCTTTATGTCCCCGGCGGTCGGCTGTGGCACCAGCAGTGCCAGTTCGCGTGCCTCATAAACGTCGATGTTCGTGTGAATCCACTGGCTCTGTTCGGTGAGCGCGTGGTCGACACTGACGAACCAGTTCGCCATGAATTCCTGCAGGTACGGGATCAGTGTCCACACCTTGCGCCGG
Source organism: Mycolicibacterium alvei (assembly GCF_010727325.1). NCBI lineage: Bacteria > Bacillati > Actinomycetota > Actinomycetes > Mycobacteriales > Mycobacteriaceae > Mycobacterium > Mycolicibacterium alvei. Next base: position 3,776,321 of record NZ_AP022565.1, on the reverse strand, counting down.
GCTAGTGCCGACCGCGCATCTGGCCGGGTGAATGCGAGCCAGGCCAGCGCTCCACTGTCGGCGTCGGTGAGCTTCCAGAACGCCCGGCCGTTGTGCGCCAGGACATTCGGCGGCCGGGTGGCGGCGATCTCCTGTCCGATTTCGCGGGCCAATCTCCTATAGTCCGGAAGAGTGTCGGTGTAGTCGGGAACACTTTCGAAGTAGTCGTGGGGCCTCGGCGCTCCCCGCCGCTCGCCACGAATGCCGACCATCAATCGCATCCCCTTACTCCGGCGGAACCACTGCGCCGGTCGTGTCGACCGTCGTCGAGTCGCCTGGCGCCGCGAACTCACCGCCCAGGAATCATGCCGGGCCGGTACGACAGCCCTCCCGTACACGCCCGCCCGAAGGACGGAGCTGTGTTGGACGCCGCAAGTCAACTTATCTCACGCCGATGTCCAAAATGGCAGACAACAGATGGCATCACGGTCGAGAAAAAGACAGCCGTCGTGAGAATCGACAGGCGCTGTCGAGATGCAGCCAAGATTCACAAGACACGCCTGCCTACTTTGACAAAATTCGGGCGTGTCGCAGTGGCTTGTTAATCTAGCTTGCATAACGCCTGGTCAGCGCCTGATGGACGATCGGCAAGGTTCGTACGTGTCGCGAGGGCTGGTTAATTTACTTGGATAGTGCCAGTTCGGCCGACCCTTGCTTCGCCTCAATTCTCGCGGTGCCGATCGGACAATGCTCGGCAGTGAGACCGTCGATACTGCGGAGGCGAACGCATCATCGTGGGCGGCAATGCATACCTGGGCAAAGGCCTACGCCGGCGATCGGCGCAGGACGCTGTATCTGCACCGCGACTGAACGGCTACTGCGCTTCGCAGCAGCGGTCGCCCCAAGGTCGTCGTGTAATCAACGGGCGGCGTCCAGCACCTTGATCCCGTGAGAGGGCAGTCCATGCCCAGGTAGTACATGTTCCACGTGTAGGGAGCACAGGTGCGCTGCGGTGCAGGCGCTGGCCGCTGCATCAATGGTGTCTGGTGCGAACCGCGGGCGGCCATACATGGTGATGACCGCATCCCCTGACAGTAGTGTCCGAGAGTCTGTGTGCCAGAACGCAATTCCGTCATCGGTGTGACCGGGCACAGCGATCACCGTCCACGCCGAGGCGCCGGGCAGTCGGTCGCCGTCGTTGAGGGCGAGAGTGGGCTCTGGTCCCGGCCACAGCATGCCGCGCGTAGTGCCGAATCCGACCGTTGCCGACGCCGCGACGAAACCGGCTGCGGCCTTGGTGTCGAAGGGTTGGCCGAACAGGACCGGCCAAGTTCGGGCGAGCTTGGCGACGCTCGGTGTGCGGGGTGTGGCACTACCGTTGATGTAGGAGACCGTCTCGGCCGCCAGGTGAATACCGGCTCCGTACCGGTCGGCGATCGCCGGTGCGCCGCTGAGGTGATCGGGATGGCCATGGGTGGCGGTCACCGCGACGGGCCGGCGGTCGCCCAGCAACGGGGCGAGGTCGGCCACCAGTTTCGGCATAAAGGCATCGACCACAACGACATTCCCGTCGTCACCGTCGATCAGATAGCAGTTGAAGCACCATCGGGACACCCGCGTCACGGGTGAGTCCGCAAACCGTTCTACTTTCACACCCATCTGTCCCCCTCCGCCGCAGTCAGGCTACCGACGAAACGATGGACTGTTTGGGCGACGGTCTTCGGTACGGGTTGGTCGTCGTTGCGGGAACCGAAGTGCCCGAACCGCGATGTGCGGGGTTGGTGCGGGTGGCCAGTCCCGCGCGGCGATCTGTCGACATCAGTGGGTATTGCAGGCGAAGGGGGACGCGGTCGTGCTCGGTCGGCACTGAACCGTTCGCGGGTGTAATCCCAGGACTGCTCGAGATCGGCCGGCCGGGCGGGAGCGCTTAGTGGCTCCGAGCGTTCAGTCGACCAGATATGTCCGACTCGCAGCGGAGGACGCGGTCTCGGAGCGCCGACCGATTCGGAACTCTCGTTCGTCCAATCATGCCGTCCTGTGCGAACGTCTACGACCTGGCTCTGATCAGGGATCGCCTTCTCCGCCGCTGTCATAGGGCTGGGCGTCTCCGGTGATGGGGAAGCGGATTCCGCCGTTGGTCTGCTGTAGCCACATCACTCCGTGGATGTGTAGCGCGATTTCTTGTGGCGCATGGTCTGATGAGGTTGCGTCGAGGACCGCCTCGCCGAGGACGCAGGGTTTTCCTGCTTGGCGTAGCTGTCGGTCGATGGCTTCTACTACCCAAACGAATCGTGGTAGGCGAGCCAAGCGATATTCGGTTTGGATCGGCGAGGCTATCGCCCTGGCACCGAGGTTGGCTTTGAAGTCGTTAGAACGGATCGCGTAGGTACGCAGGGCGAGCTGCCTGCCATTGATGAGATCTTGAAGAGGGGTGAACGGGAGTGGATCATCTGCGGCGCTTGCTATTACGTTTGAGGCGTTAAGTAGGAACTGCCCGCCCTTTCGCTCGGCAGCCTCGGGAGCCAGCCAAAGCTTGTCTGGCACAGGCACGTGCATGGTGCGCCACGGCCCGTAAACCTTGCCCGTACGTTGGTCGATGTCGTTGAGGACATTGTGGACAACGAGGTATGGGCCGGCCTGGTCGTCGTGCCGAATGAACTCGATCCAGCCGGGCCGTGGTTGGTTGGATCGGCGATAGCCACACAGGATGAACGCGTGATTGTGCGTGCCGACCAAGATGGGGTTTCCGGAGTTCAGGTGCCGGCATGCGACAGCGACGATCCGATGATCGGGTCTGCTGCACGATCAGGTGACAGTTTCGGTCACGCGGCCTGACTGGCCGGTGTGGTCATGATTGCTTCGTATTCGATCGGGGTCAACCGCCCGAGGCCGGTCTGTCGTCGGCGACGATGGTAGGTCCGCTCGATCCAGGTGACGATCGCGATCCGCAGTTCCTCGCGCGTAGCCCAATAGCGACGGTCCAAGACGTTCTTCTGCAGCAGGCTGAAGAAACTCTCCATGGCCGCATTGTCGCCGGCCGCTCCGACACGGCCCATCGACCCAACCATATCGTAGCGGCCCAGAGTACGGACGAATCTTCTTGACCTGAACTGAGATCCACGATCGGAATGCAGAATGCAGCCGGCCACCTCGCCACGGCGTGCCACCGCACTACTGAGCGCGGCGGTGGCCAATCTGGACTTCATCCGCGAGTCGATGCTGTAGCCCACGATCCGGTTGGAGAACACGTCCTTGACCGCACACAGGTAGAGCTTCCCCTCGCCGGTGCGATGTTCAGTGATATCGGTGAGCCACAGCTGATTTGGTGCATCAGCAGTGAAGTCCCGCTCGACAAGGTCGTCATGCACCGGTGGCCCGACCTTGCCGTTCTTACCGCGTTTCTTACCGAACACACTCCACCACCGGTTCTGGGTGCAGATTCGCCAACCAGTGCGCTGCGCCATCGGCTCGCCGGCATCGGATGCCTCTTCGACCAGGTAGCGGTATCCGAACTCCGGGTCATCGCGATGAGCGTCGAACAGGGCGTTGGCGCGGTAGGCCTCGACGATCTCGGCATCGGTCACCGGTTTGGCCAGCCAGCGGTAATAGGGCTGGCGGGTGAGCTTGAGTACCCGGCACGTCACCGCGACGGGGATCCCGTCGGCGGCGAGCTCAGCTACGAGCGGGTAGAGCCTTTTCCCGGCAGATTGGCCTGCGACAGATAGGCCGCAGCCCGGCGCAGGACCTCGTTCTCCTGCTCGAGGAGCTTGATCCGACGCCGCGCATCCCGCAGCTCACCGGACTCGCCGGTACTTCTGCCGGGTTTGGCGCCCTCGTCGATATCGGCTTGGCGTAGCCATTTGTGCAGCGTCATCGGGTGGACCCCGAAATCGGTGGCGATCGCCTCGATCGTCACACCGTCGTCGCGGTTGCGAGCGACCCGGACGACATCGTCACGGAACTCGCGAGGGTAGGGCTTGGGCACAGGAACATCCTTCCAGCCCACCCGCCACGGGCAAGCCAACTCAGATGTCACCTGATCGTGCAGCAGACCCATCCCAAGTTCCAGCCAACTCAGGCCGACCGGTGGGATCGGGTGCCTGCCAGGGCAATTGCGGGCTGGGCAAATCGCCCACGAGGTAGTACATGGCTGGAATTTCGAATGTGCGAAATAGTTCGCTGAGTTGGGTCACTGTGAGTCCGCCGCTCGGGAGGGCGCGGTTCGGTTGCAAGCTGGCGTCGGCCTTCAATGAGAAGTCGGCTTTCGTACGCCTGGCCGTATCGCCTCGCAGAAACGCAGTGAAGTGGCACATCCATGCGGCTGCTTGCGCGCACGCGCCAAGTTGGGCGTCTTGTTGTGCAAACGGCACTCCACGAACCGGCAGTTGCTGTCCGAAGAAGTTCACGTTTTCGGTCACCGACGTGCGGACCGCTGACTCAAGGTCCGGTGGGGGCGGAAGGAGGGCCCGAGAGACCAAGCCGGTCGCTGCCGGGCGCACGACCACGTATCCGATGTAGCCGTGTTCGGCGTCGAGTTGCCACAGCGATTGCGGTTCGAGGTGTTTGCCGAAGAAATGCAAGCGATGGGCAGAATCGGGGACATCAGCGAACTGGCGTGAATAGTAAGCCGAGAATTCGCTGCGGTAGTCGATGTCCAAATATCTGGTCTCGATCACGAGGGTTGCGGCTCCATGGGAGCGTGCGACCTCGACGCAGCGCATTAGTGGTGCGTCATTGAGCGATTCCAGGTAGCGCGACAGCGCCGCATACCATTCGGCATCTGTAGTCGGGTGATAGACCTCGGCTGGATCGGGGTCGTTCCAGCCAGGCAGCTGCACGGTTCGCCTTCGATCAGGCTAGTCGCAAACTTGCCGAAGCGGTTTCGGCGTCGCGCCGAAGGTCGGCGAGCTTCGCGAGATCCTCGGTGAGCTTGTGTTTCTCGCTGGCGCTGAGTAGATCGTTCGGATTGGAGGGCAGCTGAGCGGTCGTTTTGTCAGTGGACAGTTGCGGTAGCACTGCGTTAGACATCGGATTATCCTTCTCCGGCTTGCGTTGTTGGAACTTACGGCATGTAAGCACGTCGGGCTGACATCTTTGTGGCTATGGGAGAGCGCCGCCGCGGTGAGCTGCACTCGACTGGACTGACCGGGCGGTGCATGACGCCGCCATCTCAGCCCACCACGAGACGCGGCCGAGCTCGGTGGCGCGCGATGAACGATTCCTTGGTGGGCAACCACAGCAGCACAAATACTCGGTAGGTATTGGATAGCGACTGAACCTTCACTGTTGTCATCGCGGCATTGCGGTCGTGCAGGCCCCAAGAGAGGTTGATGTCAGTCGACCCCGGTAACCCCAACGGGGCTAAAAAGCCATGCCGACTCGAATCCAACCGGGCAGGAAACCGGTTGGGCCCGTAGCGTTGCGTCCACGACTCCGATTCCACCAGTTCGTAGCGGCGGTATGTCGGCGGAATATCGATCAAAGGTTTGGGATCGATCACTAGCCCGCATACGGGACTGGCATTGCTCTCGACCCAGCGCCGAAAAGTCGCGTGGATCGAGGCACCAAACAAGGCGGACAATTGCACCGGTGTCGAGATGTCGATCGGATAATCCCGCGCCATCCGTGTCAGCAGATCGAGCTGAAACAGCAGTTCAGCGCCTCCCTGGTTGGCTTCGCGTTCGAACACAAGCTCAACGTCGGGCGCCAGCGTGCGAGCGGTATCACCAAGGACCAGGAGATCCCGTTGCCAGGGAAGGGCGTCATGCATGGCCTCGTGGCACCGCACGAACTGCCGCTGCGCTGGATGATCAATCGACGGGCTCACGTGTAGCACTCGCTCGCGGCGGTCGAGCGCGCCGCGGATCTTCCGTCCCGCGCTGCGCAATAGTTTGCGCAGTTCACGCGGCGCCTGCGCGATCTTGCTATCGGAGAACACGTAGTCGTCAGACTCGACCAGCCCGCAGCTGGCGATGATGTCATCTACCGGCGTCGGGAGCCGCTCGGCTATATCGGCCCTACGCAGCACCAACTGCGCGATGTCGCGGATCTCGTTGAGGTTATCCAGCGGTTCAATCATGGTCCCTCTTGCGTATTCATGTGCGTTGATCTCGAAGGTGAGCGATAAACGCAGCGACGGCCTTGCGTTCCGCCTCGCTGAGGTCTGAGCTGCTCAAGGCGTGGTCGAATGTGGTGGCAGCGAGTAAGCCGCCCGCTTCGGGCACCACGTATCCGGCCAACTCCATGAGCGCCGAATAGGGCATCTCGAGCACCGCCGCGAGGCGGTGAAGCACGTTCGGATTCGGCTGTTGCACCTCACCTCCCTCGAGTTTCTGCAGATACGCGACCGAGATCTTCGCCGGCTCAGCGATCGCCTTCAACGACAGCCCACGAATCCGTCGGACCTCTCGTAGTTGGTCGCCTAGCGCGTTGCCCATCTCAACCACCTTCCATATATACCAGAGTGGTGGTAGTCCACCACAGTGTTGACAAGACCCGCAGATTTCCACTACGGTGCACTTCTGACACCAGGGTAGACGGTATCGCCCCGCGAAGAAAGGCCACGACAATGACCGCGCAAGACACCCGGATACGATTCACGCTCGACAACCGCCAGTTCACGACCATCGATGGCGACCAGGAAGCGGCCGCCCTGCTACGACTGGCCGGGCGCGACGCATCCCACTTCGACCTCGCCCGCGTTGATGACGAGGGTGACGAGGCATTCTTCCGCGACAGCGACATCGTGCGGATCCACCCCGGCGACGTTTTCGTCAGTCGCCCACTCGTGCCTTTTACGATCGACGGCCTGGGGTACACGACCCACGACGAAGGCCAAGAGGTTGCCGCGTTGCTGCAACTGGCCGGCGTCGACCCCGACAAGCACTACCTGGCCCGGGTTGGCGAAGCCACGCACCTCGATCCCGCGGAGCTGGTCAAGATCCACGCTGGCGACGAGTTCGTCACCGTGCGCCGCGACAGCCCGGTGGCATAACGGTGAGCGTCGATCGCCACGGTCCCGACCGGTTCCTGGCGGACCTCGCGGCCGCGGGAGTGCCAGGACACCGGGAGGGACCGGCCATCGTCTACACCGTCGCGCCGGCGACTGGATCGCTGGCCGGGAGTCAGATCGACACCGCCGTCAGCCTCAGCGAGTTGCAGTCGTGGCCCACCGTGGTCCCGCACTGGCTGCATTTCCGCGAGGCAATTGCCTTCCCTCACACCAACACCGACACCACGGACTGCCTGCCCGGCTGGCTGCGGCACTCGCGTGACGCCGGGCAATGGGACACCTCCGCCCCACCTGCCCGGGCTTGGCTAGCCCACGTTCGGGGGGCGCTCAGCGTGGCGACAAAGCAGAATCAGGAGTAGGCCATGAGATATTCGGTGGCGATGACCGAGGCGGTCGCCGAACAAGCGCGCCAACACCTGTTACGGCCAGATGGACAAGAGGATGTCTGCCTGGCGACGTACACCGTCTCTACGGGCAAGCACCGCACGACGTACTTGGTCACCTCGCTGGTGCTACCCAGAGCCGACGATCGCCTGATCCACGGCAACGCCTCATTCACCGGTCGCTACCTGCTGCGCGGTGCCGCACACGCCGCCAACCAAGACTGTGGTCTGGCCATGTTGCACTCACATCCGGGAGGAACGGGCTGGCAGCGCCTCAGTTCCACCGACTACGACACCGAACTCAGTTATGCCCACATCGCCCACCAATACACCGGAGGCCCGCTGCTCGGGATGACACTGGCTGGCGCAGACGGCACGTGGTCAGCGCGGATCTGGCATCCGGGCGGGACATCGCCGCAGTGGGCTGAGGCTGTCCGCGTCGTCGGCCCCATGCTGAAGATGTCCTGGAACGACGACCTTCGACCGCCGCCACCCCGAACGGCAGCGCAGGTTCGCACGGTGTCCGCGTGGCCAGCATCCCAGGACTCCATTGCCCGGCTGCGTGTACTGGTCGTGGGGGTGGGCAGCGTCGGACTGGACGTAGCCCAAAGGCTTGCCGCCACCGGCATCACCGACATCGGCGTCATGGACCACGACGTCGTCAAAGAACTCAACCGAGACCGGATGATCGGCGCGACCCGGTTAGACGCGCGGCGACGCCGACGCAAAGTCAATGTCGCCTATCGTCAGATGCACATAGCGACAACAGCGCAACGACCACAGTTCAAGCGCTACCCAATGAGCATCTGCACCACCGAGGGGCTAGCTCACGCACTGGACTACGACATCATTGTCTCGTGCGTGGACCGCCCATGGCCGCGCGCAGTCCTCAATACACTTGCTTACGCTGACCTGATCCCGGTGATCGACGGTGGCCTCACACTGGCAGTCTTCCCCGACGGGCACATGCGCTCGGGAAGTTGGCGCGCGCATACCCTGGTTCCAGGACGGTCATGCATGCAGTGCACCCGCCAGCTCGACCCGACCGACATTCAGCTCGATCGTCGAGGTCTACTTGATGATCCGCACTACATCGAGCAGTCTGGCCGCGAACCCGTCTCCGGGGCACCGAATGTGGCCGCCTACTCCGCCGCGGTCAGCGCAGCCCTGCTCACCCAGTTCGTCAGCCTGACTGCGCACCCCGGCCGCCGAGGAGTCCCGGCACCACTGAGATACCTACTCTCAACCCACAGCCTGCAGGCCCTAACGGACACTACCGGCGAGTTCTGTCAGTACGAATTGGACACGGCAATCGGTGACGGCCGAACCCCGTTAGTACTACCCGAAGCACCCCAACCCGATGGCTCGAGGTGGCCTGTTTTCGGCTTCCGCTGGCACCGGGTCGACGTGGGCTCGTTTCCATCGGCCGCAATACGATGGCTTCACTCAGTCATCGGTGGAACCTCGAGCAGGTCGCCACAGGACAGGTAGGTCCATCATTTTGCCTCGCCGGCGGGGTTTCGCGGCGATCTTGATTGCCTGTGGGCTGAAAGGAACTCGACACCGCTGAGTCTGAAGAAGTCGCCTATGACGCCCGTTTCCGTCAGTCGTTGTCAAGTTTTGTCGCCTAGGATCGGATGATGGACGGTATGCGGCGGGTGAATCATCTGCAGGACCTGTCGGCTTCCGAGCGTGGTTACGCGTCGGGCCGGCCGTCCGATCCGCACGATGACTTGGGTCTGCGGGGACTCATCGTGCGCGACCCCTATGCGACCCAGCTTCTTACTGGCGAGAAGATATGGGAAATCCGGGGTAGGCCCACTCAGATCCGGGGGCCAGTGGTTATCGCCAAAGCTGGCACCGGGCAGGTGTACGGTGTCGCGAACTTGGTTCGTGTCCTGGGTCCGTTGGAACTTGACGATTTGGTGACTGCTGAGGAACTGCCGGCCGACGAGCGGGACGAATTCCGCCGTGAAGGCCTGCCATACGACAAGACTTACGCGTATGTGTTCACCAAGCCGCGTCGGTTCTCGAGGCCGCTGGACTACCAGCATCCAAATGGGGCTGTCACGTGGGTGCGGCTTGGGCAGTTCGACCTGGACGATGTGACCTATGATTCGTCTGCCTTTGGGGGCGCACAGCGCGCTGTGGGCTGAGTTCCTTCAGTTGTTGCTGCATGATCTTGAGCCGCTTGGCTTCTCGGTTACCGATGATGGCGATTGCTTGGTCGTTAACGTGTCGGTGCCGACCGAGGTTGACCGTGCTCGAGCATTTTGGGATGACGCCCATCAGCGTCAGCACGCTGGCCTGCTTACTGAGCAGGCGACCGCGATCGGCGAGTTTGAAGCCAATCACCCGGATGTGTTCGTCCGGACTGATCTGTTTTGTCGCCGATTCCTGAAAAGTAGACCGCCGAGGGTCCCGCAATGTTGACCCATCTGGTGGTCTTTTGGAGGGATGCTATCGGTGGAGGATTGGGCAGAGATTCGGCGGTTGCATCGAGCTGAGGGGGTGCCGATCCGCGAGGTCGCCCGCCGGCTGGGGATCTCGCGGAATACGGTGCGGGCAGCCTTGGCGTCGCAGGGGCCGCCACGGTACGAACGCCAACGGCGTGGCTCGGTGGCCGATGCCTATGAGCCGCAGATCCGCGTGTTGTTGGCCGAATGGCCCAAAATGCCTGCGCCGGTGATTGCCGAGCGGATCGGCTGGCCATATTCGATTTCGCCGTTGAAGAAGAAGTTGCAGCAGATCCGCCCCGAGTATGTCGGTATCGACCCGGTCGACCGGTTTGTGTACCGCCCCGGTGAGATCGCCCAATGCGATCTGTGGTTTCCCGCACCCAAGATCCCTGTCGGCGACGGGCAAGAGCGGATGTTGCCGGTGTTGGTGATGGTGTCAGGGTTCTCGCGGTCAATCGCAGCAGTGATGTTGCCGTCACGGCAGGGCGGCGACATTTTGTCCGGGATGTGGGCGCTGATTCGCCGATGGGGTCGGGTCCCGAAGACCTTGGTCTGGGATCGAGAAGCGGCTATTGGCGGAACGGGGCGAGTCTCGGCGGCGGCCACCGCGTTCGCCGGCACTCTGGCTACCCGCATCCAGTTGGCTCCACCGCGCGACCCCGAATACAAGGGCATGGTGGAACGGGCCAACGGATACTTGGAGACCTCATTTCTCCCGGGACGACGCTTCGCATCACCGGCTGATTTCAACACCCAGCTTTCAGAGTGGTTGGTAAGAGCCAACACTCGCACGGTGCGCTCCATCGGGGCCCGACCGGTCGATCTGCTGGAAACTGACTGCCAAGCGATGCTCGAACTGCCTCCGGTGGATCCGCCGATCGGGTTGACACATCGCATTCGGTTGTCGCGGGACTACTACGTGCGCGTGGACTCGGTGGACTACTCCGTTGACCCGCGGCTGATCGGCAGGTTCGTCGATGTTGCCGCCTCGCCGGAGGAGGTAATGGTGCGCTGCGACGGTCAGCTGGTGGGTCGTCACCGGCGATGCTGGGCCACCCACGCCACCATCACCGATGCAGCACACGTCAGCATCGCAGCCGGGCTGCGCAGCGCCCTGGCGGATCAGCGCCGCCGATGGTCCACCGCGACCCGCCGTCATCATGACGGTCACCCGGTGGCATTACGTGCTCTTCCGGACTATGACGCTCTGTTCGGCGTTGACTTCGACTCCACCCCAACAACAGTGAGGAATAGTTCATGAGCACGGCTACCAGATCCGCCAAGCAGCCGCCGCCCGGTAACAGTGCAGCATCGGCTGCTGATATTTCACCGTCGATCTCGCTGCCAGCCGACGGGTTGCCCGCCCAGTTGGCTTATCTCACAAGGGTGTTGAAAACGCCGACGATCGGACGCTGCTGGGAATCTTTGGCGGCGCAAGCCCGTGACGACAATTGGTGCCACGAAGAGTATTTGGCGGCACTACTGCAACGTCAGGTTGCCGACCGGGAGTCGGCCGGCACGATCATGCGGATCCGAACCGCCCACTTCCCGCAAGTCAAGACCCTGGAAGACTTCAACCTCGATCACTTGCCGTCGCTGCGTCGAGACGTGTTGGCGCACCTGGCGACGGGCATGTTCGTGCCGAAGGCAGAGAACGTCATCCTGCTCGGTCCCCCAGGTATCGGCAAGACCCATATCGCGATCGGACTAGGAGTCAAGGCCGCCCACGCCGGCTACAGCGTGCTCTTCGATACCGCTTCAAACTGGATCGCTCGACTCTCCGAAGCCCATCATGCAAACCGGTTGGAGAGCGAACTGAAGAAGATCCGCCGATACAAGCTGATCATCATCGACGAAGTCGGCTACATTCCGTTCGACCAGGACGCGGCCAACTTGTTCTTTCAGCTGATCGCTTCCAGGTATGAGATCGGCTCGATCATGGTGACGTCAAACTTACCGTTCGGGCGTTGGGGAGAGACATTTTCCGATGATGTCGTGGCTGCAGCGATGATCGACCGACTTGTGCATCACGCCGAAGTCCTCACCCTCACTGGCGACTCCTACCGGACCCGGGCACGACGCGAATTACTCGCCAAGGGTCGTGGCAGCGACTAGACCATCGATACTCCAAGACCCGCGCGAGTCCGGTGATCCAAACCCTGGGGGCCAGTTACCTCGGCGACGATAGTGATCCGCCCCGGCGTGTCTGGAGAGTTCTTCCGTTGGGAAGGATGGGCACGTGGGATCGAAGTCATCGAGGCGGTATCCAGACGAGCTGAAGGTGCGGGCGGTGCAGATGGTGGCCGATCTGCGCAGCGAGACAGTTTCGGAGTGGGAGGCGATGGGCCGGGTTGCTGACCTGCTGGGCGTCGGTACTGCCGAAACGGTGCGCAAATGGGTTCGCCAGGCTGAGATCGACGCCGGCTCTCGGGCGGGGCAGACCAGCGAGGAATCCGAGGTCCTGCGCAAGCTGCGCCGGGAGAATGCCGAACTCAAGCGGGCCAACGCGATCTTGAAGGCGGCCTCGGTTTTCTTCGCCGCCGAGCTCGACCGGCCCTCTCAGTAGTCGTGGAGTTCATCAGCGCCCACCAGCACATGCGGGTGGGCGTTGATGGTCTCGGGGTGTCGAGTCGATGTGCGCTGTGCTTTCCGAGTACGGCGTCACGATCGCCCCGTCGACGTATTACGCCCACCGCGCCCGTCAGGGCCCCTCGAAAGCCGACTGGGCCGATGCGCAGGTGATCGATGCGATCTGGCAGCTTCGCCAATCGCAGAGTCTGTACCGAGTCCTGGGCGCTCGTAAAACATGGATTGTATTGCGCACCAATGGTATCGACGTATCGCGCTGTGTCGTGGAACGGGTCATGCGGGAGATGGGTTGGCGGGGTGCGTGCAAGCGCCGGCGGGTGCGCACCACCGTCGCCGATCCGGCAGCGACGCGAGCCCCGGATCGGGTCCGGCGTAATTTCGTCGCCGGTGCGCCTGACCGATTGTGGGTGGCCGATTTCACCTACTGCCGGACTCGTGCCGGCTGGGCCTACACGGCGTTCGTCACCGATGTCTATGCCCGCAAGATCGTGGGTTGGAAGGTGGCTACCGAGATGACCCAGAAGCTGGTGACCGATGCGATCGACCACGCTATCGACACCAGAAAGCGTTCGGGTGCAGCATCTTTGGATTCACTTATCCACCACAGCGACGCGGGCTCGCAATACACCGCGGTCGCGTTCACCGAACGTCTGGCCGCTGAGGGGATCCTGCCTTCAGTCGGATCCGTCGGGGATAGTTTCGATAATGCTCTGGCCGAATCGGTGAACAGCAGCTACAAGACCGAACTCATCGACCGCCAGCCGCTCTATCCCGGTGCCACCGAACTGGCGCTGGGGACCGCCGAATGGGTGGCCTTCTACAACCGTCAGCGACCCAACGGCTACTGCCAGGACCTGACCCCCGATCGGGCCGAAGCGCTCTACTACCATCGCCAACGGCACCCTCATGCCGAGGAGGCACTCAGATAAGAGAACCTCCCGACATGCCGGGGCGGATCAATAGTGCTCTTGTGAGTGCATTTGAGCTTGTCTTGTTGAGCTTCGTTGCGGGGCTGGGGGTCGCAGTCCTAACAGCTCCCGTGGGCGTGTCCGGAGCAGTATTCCTCCTGCCGATCCAGCTCACTGTCTTGCAAGTCCCCAGTCCCGCAGTCACGCCGACCAACCTGCTGTTTAACATCGTGGCGATCCCTGGGGCACTCCTTCGTTATCGCACCCATGCACCCTTGCGCAGCGCGTTGACCACAGTGCTGCTGATCGGCACCCTGCCCGGCGTCGTTATCGGCGCTTTGGTCCGGGTCTTCCTGATCCCCGGCCCCCAGGTGTTTCGTCTAGTGGTCGCTGGATTCCTCCTGCTCCTGGGCATCTGGCTCTGTCTTCAGCGAAACCGAAACGCAACGACACCATCACATCGGCCTTTGTCCCGCGGCTCTACCGTGGCGGTAGCGCTCGGCGTGGGCGTCATCGGCGGAATCTACGGCATCGGCGGCGGATCACTGCTCAGCCCAATTCTGGTGGGCCGCGGGTTACCGATCGCCACCGTGGCACCCGCCACGCTCGTCTCCACATTCATCACGTCAATCGCCGGCGCGATCACCTACGTCATCCTGGCAATCACCACCACAGGACACCACATCGCACCCAACTGGACGATCGGCCTCATCGCCGGCGCCGGCGGCCTCGTAGGCGGCTACCTGGGCGCACGGATGCAACCACACCTACCCGAACGCGCACTCCGATGGGGTCTAGGTGTACTGGCCATCGCAACCGCAACTCTCTACGCCATTCAAGCCCTGCAATAACCCCGACGGGTCAGTTCTTCGGGAACCCCAGAGGGTCAAAATTCGCGAACCGTTGACATGTTTCAGCCCAGCGCCATCCAGCCGACGCTGGAGATTGTTGATTTCGCCGACAGTCGGCATCGGGCGATCGTCGACTATCTGGCTGTAAGCCAGTCGGTCACTTCGCGTAGGCGCGTCGGACGACGGATGGGTCTGTTGGTCTGGGATGACGGCCAGACTGGGCATCGGCCGCTTATCGGTGCTGCAGTGCTGGCGAGTGCTCGGTACTCGCAACGATTGCGTGATCGCCACCTCGGTTGGCGTACGCATTATCCGAAGACGAGTGCGCACTTCGATGAGGATGCGACGTCGATCCGTGAGGCTGGTCTGGCCCGGATAATGCAACTGTCGATTGCCTGCGCGATGCGGCCGTACGATGTGCTGTCCGGGGCGTGGCTTATCGCGGCGGCGCCTTTCACTGAAGTTGGACAGCGTGCGTTCGAGCTGGCGTGCAAGAAGCAGGATGACCCTGACCTGGCTGCTGTCGTGACCACGACGGGTAAAGGCCCGAGCGGCTTCCCGTTTCGCAACCATCGCCTGGGCCAACTATCGCGTCACAGGTTCAGTGCCGATACCGGTGCAAACGGCAACCTGTACACCCACATCCATCCCGCATCCGAATCGGACACATTGTTCGCGTCCTTCGAAGGCCTGGTGAGCGCGAAGACCGTCGACCTGGCATGCGCACTGCTGCAGAATGAACGTCCCGACCGGTTCGCTACCGCCAAGGACGTGCGGCGTTACGCGGTCACCTACGGGCTGCAGCGCACCGGCCACACTCGGCGCCTGTTTCATGGCAATGAGATGGGTGTTCACATCGGCATGCTCGGTGGTGAAACGCGAGATCACCTGACCCAAGGCACATCTCGGCGCGACCGACCGCGGCTGGATTGGGATGACGTCGTGAAGATTTGGACTGGCAAGTTTCTGCCGCCGTCGGACGGATCGGACGAGACCGCGACTGCGGACACCAAGAACGATCACGCTCTGGCGCGTCGGAAACGGCTCGCCAGGGCGCACAAGTACCCGCAGGAGCAGGTGCCGCTGTCGTTCTATATCACCCCTGCCGGCGGCTAGCCCGTCTGTCGTTGGGCGGCCTTGGCTTTAGCCGCCTTTGCCGAATTTGAACTGTCCGCTCCAGGCCCACCATCCGACACCGACCAATACCGCGGCGCCCACGGCGCATAGGGCGAAAATGGTTGGCTGAAGGTGGAATTCCTTGAGGCAGCCGGCGATGGTGCCGATGCCGGCGATGCAGAGAATGCCGACCACCCACCGCCAGGCGGGCTTGCGTACCGCGAATGTGAGCGTGCATGTGGACCCTGGCGGGTACTTTGATTCCCAGTTTGGGGGTTGGGTTTCGAGCAACATCCGTGGGTACCGTGTGGCGGGGCTTCCGCTAGTTGCGACTGTGAAGCGGTGTGCGACATTGCCTTCCGGACGCAGGACGGAAGGCGCTGGTGACAGCTTAATCGACCCGTCTTCGTCTTCGACCGGGGTGAACGCCACGGTGGCACCCGCGGGGAACCGCTGTGTTGGGCCTGGTGTGTGGGTCTGAATCGAGACCTCGTATTTGCCCAGTTCAGCGATTCGATAATCGCGCTGGAAGGCATCTGGATCGCCGACGATGTTCGTTCTGCGACTGCGCAGTGACAATGTGTCGTTGTCGGAGGAGCGCGCTGCAATGCGGCGGACCGACCTGACCCGCCAGAACACGTCGTCGCTGAACTGCGTGTCTCGTTCGTGAAAACGGTCAATGACTGCGGCCCATCGGTCCTGGCTGTCGCTGACCAACGCGTTGCGCGTTGCCGCCAAATCCTCTGGCAGCGTCGCGATCCACGAGAATTGGGTGGCGCGATCGCCGAACGGCAGCGCGTTCTCTTGTTCCAGCGCGGCCACTAATGCTTGCACCGCATCGCTTCTCGGGTCGATGAACCCGCGCAGTTCGAGGTGGAACTTGAACACATCCCGTTGAGGTTCAGCACCCCTGGCACTGGATACCGACACGATGCGAGCGGATCGGGTGGGAATGAACGTGTCTATCGTCGACCGCAGCATTTCGGTCGGATCACTGTCGCCCTTGCGGAATCCTCGTCGCTCGCCGTACATCAGCAGCACGTCGACAGGGGCTGCGTTACGGTCGCCGGCGAGCTCGTCGAGGACTTGGGCTGCGGCTGAGGTCGTGAGGCGGCGTTCGTAGTCGTAGGGCAGCACGGCGCCGGCGGGGGAGGCCAGCACGCGGTGGACGTCGGCGTAGAACTCGGTTTGGGTTGACGTGTCGAAGACGACCAGTAGCGGGTGCTGCGGGTCGGTGGCGCTGTTCGGCATGGCGTTCCCCGGGCAGTTGGCGGTGGGCCATCAAACTCTATGCCTCATGCCATGTTGGTCTGTGTCGAGACGGTGTTTGGCGAGTCGGCGCATAGCGGGCCGCGAACTGAGCGTCGCCTGTTTGTTACGGAACCCAGCGGCGCAGTAGCAGGCACACAACGACAGGGCACCCAGGCGTGTCGCTGGAGATTGTCAAAGTTGCTTGCAAAAGGCCCTTCGCCACAGCTGAAGACGCTTGATTCGCGAGCCATTGCACCCCACACCCAGAGTTCAACACTCCACCAAAGCTCATCGTTATGCGTATGGCGACGGTCAGGCAACCAGCGGCGACGCACAGATCGGCTCAACGTCCGTGGCCTGGACCCCGAGGCGTGGCATACCTCACATGTAATTATCTAACTATATATCCTATTCTGAACGCAGTTGCGCCGCCTTGGTTCGCCGTCGGCGGACCCTACCCTGAGATCGAGGTTGACCATCGTGAGTGATGTCGTTTCCATCGGCACGTACCTTCCGCCGTGGACAACCGCGGTGGGGAACAACATTCGTCGGGCAAAGGGCCCCGACGAGGATGCGGTGACCATGGCTGTGGCCGCCGGGCGTGCAGCCGACCCGACCGCGTCGGCGCGGCTCGTGGTCCTTGTCTCGCGCGACTTCCCACTGTTGGAGGGTGGTAACGGCGCGGTCCTCCTGGCCGGGTTGTCGCTGCCTGCCGACGTTCCGGTCACCGAGGTGCTCGGTGGGGCACCGGCTGTGCTCGACCAGATCACGTCGGCCCCCGCCGGCACGCTTGTCATCGCCGCCGATGACACCGAGACCGTCGCCTCCGCCGCTGCGGCACTGACCGGAGACCAAGGTTCTGGTGCGGCGCTGATCCCGCTCGGTCGGCAGACACGCAGCTTGCCGACGACGGCGCGGGGGCGGGACGGAAAGCATCACGTATATGCCGATGCACGGTTGCAGCGCGAGATCGGCGTGAAGTCGACCCTGGCCCAATTGCGGCTCGACGCGACGCAATCGGTCGCCGCGGTCGCTGGAGTCAAGGCGGGACAACTCGAGGCAGGCTTGGACACGAGCGCCGCGGCCGACGATGCAACAGTATCGGGGGCAGCACTGATTCGCGTTTTGGCAGCAGCCATCGAGAATGGCACTTCGGGTTTGGTGTTGGCTGTCGAGCAGTCCTGCATCACGGCCGCCAGACTAGAGTTGGGTGCCGCTCAGCCGGCGATAACGCGGGATGAGGCGGTGACCGGCGAACTGCCTCGATTCTCGACGGCTGACGGTGTGGGCATTCCGATCTCGCTGGCGGCCTATGCGCGCGCGTTCGAGCCCAAGCTGCGATGGGAGGCCGCGGTATTCGACGAGCGGCCCGGCATCGACTCCGCGCCGCAGTTCCCTCCGCGCGCCCGTGTCGACGACAACGGCATGCTCGCCACCGATTACCGGCTCGTGCCGCTGCCGCGCACCGGCACCGTTTACACCCACACCACGGTGCGAATCCCGGTACCTGACTTGCCTGGCCCGTATTCGCTGGCGGTCATCCAGCTCGACAAGAGCCCGGTCCGAGTGCTGCTCAAGGTGACTGGAGTTCCGGCCGGAGAAGCCACCGTCGGTCAGGCCGGTTCGGTGGTGCTGCGAAAGATCGCCTCCCGCAGCGGAATTCCGGACTACGGCTACGCATTCTGGCCCAACAGGGTCGCAGCCCACCCAAAATCAGCCCTCGATGTGCAAGGAGAATTGGTGTGAGGAACGTCGCCATCGTGGGAGCCGGGATGACTCCGTTCGGTGAGCATTTCGATCTGGGGATCAAGGATCTGATCCCGATGGCGTACGCCGAGTGCGTCGCCAATGTCGATAAGGGCATCAGCAAGTCTGAGTTGCAGGCCGCGTGGTTCGGCGAGTTGACCACGACCGATGGTTCGCCTGCGGCGATTCTGGCCGACACTCTCGATCTCACCGGCATCCCGGTGACCAGGGTCGAGAATGCTTGTGCCACCGGAAATGATGCGATCCGCAATGGCGTGCTGGCGATTGCGTCGGGTGCCTACGACGTGGTGCTGGTGGTGGGTGCGGACAAGGTTCGCGAGACCGCGACGAACGCGACGTTCTGGGAGTGGGCGGGGCTCACGCGTGACACCGCGTGGGACTACCCCCTGGGCTTGGTCGCCCCGGCTAACTTTGCGTTGCATGTCACCCGGTATCTGCACGAGTCGCCGGCCACCAAGGAGCACTTGGCGATGGTGGCGGTCAAGAATCACTTCCATGCTCTAAACAACCCGAAAGCGCAGCTGCGTTTTGAGATCACCGTCGAGCAGGTGTTGGCCGCGCCGATCATCGTGGAACCGTTCGGCCTGTATGACTGCACGCCGCAGAGCGACGGCGCCGCCGCGGTCATTCTCGCCGCCGAGGACGTCGTCGATCGGTACACCGACCGCCCGGTGTGGGTGCGCGGCGTCGGGTTGGGCATGGACCGGGTGATGCATCAGCACAAGTCGGACATGACGAGTTTTCCCCCGACGGTGCGCGCCGCCAAGGCCGCGATGAGCATGGCTGGTCTGACACCGCGCGATATCGATGTCGCCGAGGTGCACGACTGCTTTACTGGGGTCGAATTGATCAGTTATGAAGACTTGGGGTTCGCGAGCCGCTTCGAGGCTTACAAGCTGGTCGAGGGTCGCGAACATTATGTCGGCGGCTCCATCCCGATCAATCCGAGCGGCGGGTTGAAGGCCAAGGGGCACCCGCCGGGCGCCACGGGTGTGGCGCAGTGCTACGAGTTGTTCAACCAGTTACGGGGCGACGCCGAAAACCAGGTCGATGGGGCACGGGTGGGATTGACACACAACATCGGTGGGCCGACCGCGGTGTCCGCGGTGACAATTCTCTCCAGCGACAAGAACTGACGTTGAGGACTCGGCGATGAAGGTCGGCGTGTACTTCGACATGCGCAACCCGCCCGCGTGGCGTCAGAACTGGAGCCAGCTCTACGGGTTCACGTTGGAGATGTGCCAGGAAGCCGAACATCTCGGCATTGACTCTGTGTGGACCAGTGAGCATCACTTGTTCGAGGACGGCTACCTCACACAGCCATTGACGATGCTTGCGGCGATGGGTGCGGTCACCCGGAAGGTGCGACTGGGCACCGCCGTTCTGCTTGCGCCGCTGCGCTCGGCGATTCAGATCGCCGAGGAAGCGACCATCGTCGACGTGATCACCGGTGGGCGGCTCGATCTCGGTCTCGGCGCGGGATACCGCCATCCAGAGTACGAACTGTTCGGGGTAGACATCTCCCGGCGCTACACCACAACAGACCGTCGGGTCACAGAGTTACGTGAGATCTTCTCCGATGACCGGCATGTGCCGGCACCGGTCCAGGGTCGCATCCCGATCTATCTCGGTTATCAGGGACCGAAAGGCGCCAGACGGGCCGGGAAGCTCGGGGCCGGTCTGCTGAGCGCAAACGGCGCTCTGTGGCCGCACTACCGGGAGGGACTCGCCGCAGGCGGCCACGATCCTTCGGTGGGTCGCATGAAGGGTTCCTTCTCGGGTTGGGTGACCGAGGACCCCGAGGCCGACTGGCCGGTGGTGAAGGAACACCTGCAATATCAGCTCGACTCTTACCGGCGGTACATGGTCGAGGGCACCGACATGCCACTACCCCGGCCGGTCGACCCCGACCGCATCCGCAGGGAATCCGACTTGGGCAAAGTGCTCGGCGCGTTCGTCCACAACACCCCCGAGGTCGTCGCCGAGTCGGTGCGACACTACGTCGGGAACGCACCCGTCGAGGAGATCTTCCTGTGGTCATCCATCGCAGGAATGCCAGAGCAGCTGGTGGCCGACCACATCCGACTGATCGCCACCAAACTCAGGCCACTCCTCGCCTGACCAGTGGCCAGCAGCCAAGAAGTTACCCGCACGCTGATTGCCGGCCGTCATCCACGAGCCCACCGCGACCGCCGCGCACTCCTGCAGCGAACCCACGACGACTTGCATAGCAAACGTGCTGGCGGTACGTGCCTTGCTAGCGTCGGGTTCGACCCGTCGACGATGCCGACTACTGCAGTGCGGATTTACCGCGGGCAGATGCGCACCCTCGCGGATATCTCCGAGAAGAAGCGGACCTTCAGGTCGACTGTGATGGTCGCTCGCCAGCCTGTCGGCCGGAAGCGGTTCTCGACCGAATCTTGCCTTTGATCCGAGGTCAGAAGTCCAGCGCGCCCAGGATGATCGCGTCCGCATCCTCGACGGGTTTGAGGCAATGCCGCCGTCCGCGGTGGGTAGCTCTGCTCAGTGCGTTGACGCACGCTCAGAACACATACCGTGCGATCAGGTCCGCGACTGCGGCGGGCTTGTCCGATCCGTCGATTTCGATGGTGTGGCGCACGGTCAGATTCACTATGTTGTCGGCGGCTTTGGCGGCGTCGATCAATTCAGAGCGGATGCGGATCCGGCTGTCCGCGGTGACCGCGGCGACGAAGCGGACTTTGTTCAGCCCGTAGTTGACGCCCATCTTCGCGTTCTGCACAACGTAGTTGTCCTTGCTCATTTTCGGGATCAGCGATAGGAGCAGAAAGCCGTGGGCAACCGTAGCGCCGTAGGGACTGTCGGATGCTGCGCGGTCCGCATCGAGGTGTATCCATTGGTGGTCTTCGGTGACGTCGGCGAAGGTGTCAATGCGCGCCTGGTCGATCTCCTTCCAACCGCTCACTCCGAGTTCGTGACCCACCAGCCGCAACGCATCATCGATGGACGTGATCACCTTCATGGTTGCCTCTTCTCTCCTCCATGCGACGCGGATTTTCGCGTGCCGATGGTCCGATATGGCCGGGGCCCGCTTCAGGGCGCCCGAATCTGCTAGAGCGCGAACAGCTCGGTGATCAGGGTGCGTCGCTGGTCCCAGTCCGCCAAACGCAAATCAGCGCAACCCTTGTCGGTCACGACGACGTCGACGTCGAAAGCCGCCGTCGATGCCGGCCGGCTCAACTGGTCCACCAACGGTGACCGCCCGCTGAAGGTGGACGGAACGGCGATGATGGACAGACCGCCGCGGCTCAGTCGACCCGCCCGGCAGTAGTCGGGGTGCCCACCGATGCCGCCGACGACCTTGTCGCCCGCCCCCTCGACGTTGACCTGCCCGGTGGGGTCGATTTCGATGGCGGTGTTGACCGTGATCAGCGGGTCACCGTGGCTGAGGCGGGTCAGGTCGTGGGTGTGCGCGACGCCCCGCAGGATGGGGCGTCCATCGGCCCACTCGTACAGAACACCGCTGCCCAGCAGATAAGTGGCCGAGGGTTCGCCGACGAGCAGGCCGCCGCGGTCGAGATCGACCACGGCGTCAGTGAGCAGACCGGTATCCAGGCGCAGTGGGACTCGCGCGCGACGGAGCAGAGCAGTGCCAAGCTGGCCCGGCCCGTACTGCAGCCGCGCCCCCGCGGGCACGAATCTGAGCACCTGGTCGGCGAGCGCGTCATGCACCGGTTTAGGTTCCTTCTGCAGGAACTGGAAGGGGCCATCAGTGCTACGTCCGATGATCCGCACCCGATCGGGATTCAGCGGTGACTCAGCGCTGGCAGCCGGGGCTTTGCTGTCAATAACCGCCAGCACCGGGATGCCCGCGTCGAAGAGTTCCCTCTGCCAGGACACCTCGGTACTGAACAAGAGCTGGTCGCCGCGCTGCACCAGCCGGGTGATCAATACGTCGGGCCGCAGCGGGCCGAGCAGCAGCGCCGGCTGAGCAGCGAGGCTGGTGGGCAGGAAACGCGCTGACGGGCTGCGTAGCACCGTACGCACGCCCCAGCCCGGCATCAACGCCACCACCTCGGCGAACGCATCCGGCACGAGGCCATCCCAGGGAGCGGCCAGCCAGCTCAGCACAAGCCGCATCCCACCGATATCGCGTGCCACCGCGCTCAGCGCTACACCGAAATCGGTACCGTCATCGAGTGTGCGCAGCTGGCCGACCCCGTCGCCGACGGCCACCGTGAAACCGGCACCGCCCGCCTTCGAGCGTGCTGCTTTGTTCAGCTCCGTGCGCAGTGCCGCGGCAAAGTCCCCGCGGTGATGGGTTGGTGTCACTTCAGCGCCTCAAGGGACACGCGCGCTGCCGCACAAAAGAGGTTGGGGCCGGATCGTTCCCGTGGTGTGACGCGTGGCGATCGCGATCGCCCGTAGATGATGGTGATGGCAGTTCCTGTCGAATTCAGCTGCGGTGCGTCGGTTTTTGTCAGGCCACCTCGATCACCATTGCTGCGCCCATTCCGCCTCCGGCGCACATCGACAGGACGCCGATGCCGCCGCCGCGGCGGCGCAATTCGTAGATCGCCGAGGTGACCATCCGGGCTCCGGTCGCGGCGATCGGGTGGCCCAGGCTGATGCCCGAGCCATAGACGTTGACGAGGTCTTCGTCCAGGCCCAGTTCGCGGGCGCACGCCACGGCTTGTGCGGCGAACGCCTCGTTAATCTCGAACAGTGCGACGTCCTCGATCTTTCGCCCGGCCAGCTCCAGCGCCTTCGGGATCGCCGTGATTGGCCCGCTGCCGGTGCGGTTGGGCGCCACCCCAACTGCGCTCCAGGACAGCACATTGGCTAGGACATCGTTGTGCGTCGTCGGCGCCGCCAGTGCCACGACGGCGGCCGCGTCGTTGATGCCCGAGGAGTTGCCGGCGGTCACGGTGAAGCCCTCGATCTCGGGGTGGAGCACTTTCAGGCCCGACAGCGTCTCCAGCGTGCTGTCGCGGCGGGGGTGCTCGTCCTGAGCGAAAGTCACGGTGCTGCCGTCGGCCTGCGGGACCTCGATCGGCACGATCTCCTCCACGAAGGACCCTGCGTCGATAGCCGCGATGGCGCGCTGGTGGGAGCGCAGCGCCCACTGGTCTTGCGCTTCCCGCGAGATTCCGAACTGGACCGCGCAGTTGTGGGCCACAGTGATCGACATGTCCATAGCGGGCGCATCGGGGGTCGGCGGATGGGACAGGGAGAACCATGGCTCGACCCAGTCGTCAGCGTCCTTGCCTGTGGTGAACGGCTTGCGTTTGCGCGACATCGGCGCAGTCGAGGCCGATTCGGCCCCACCGGCCAGGATCGCCCGGCTCATTCCCGCGGCGATCTGTCCGGCGGCGAGCGCGATCGCGGTGAGGCTTGATGCGCACTGGCGGTTTACGGCGAGTCCCGGCAGCGCGGTCAATCCGAGATCGACCGCGACGTATCGAGCGATGTCACCGCCGCCCTGCATGACCTCTGCCAGGACCAGGTCGTCGAAATCGGAGGCTCCCAAACCAGACCGTTCGATGGCCGCGGCCGTAACCGGCTTGGCAAGGTCCTTGGACTCGACGTTGGCCAGCGTGCCCCTGCGGGCGGTGCCGATCGCGGTGCGCGCGGCAGCGACGATCGTTGCGCGGCTGGTGGTTTTGGACATTTTCGAACTCCGATGGTTGTGTGGGTCAGGTTGACAAGATGGTGACCGCGGCTGTGCCGGGGGCGCCGTACAGCTGCGCATAGCCGACCCGCGGCGCGTGCACCTGACGTGCACCCGCACGTCCGCGCAATTGAGTCACCAGTTCGTATATTTGGCGCAACCCTGATGCGCCGACAGGTTCTCCGTTGGCGAGCAGGCCGCCGTCGGTGTTGACGGGCAGACGACCGCCGATCTCGGTCTCGCCCGCGGTGATCAGCGCCTCCTGATCGCCATCGGCGCAAAAGCCATTCTCGGCCAGATGAATGACTTCCGAGCCAGCGTCGGTGTCTTGCAGCTGGATCACGTCGACATCCTCGGGACCGATCCCTGCTTCCTCGAAGGCGGCGCGGGCCGCGAAGACCGTAGGACTCGGTGCCGGCGTGAGTGAGATCGATGGGCTCAGCACCTCCAGTGCGCCCGCACGCCGCGAGAACAGCTGCGAAGCCCGCAGATAAATCGGGTGCTTCGTGTACTTGTGGGCCTGGTCGGCTCGGCACAGCACCGCGGCCGCCGCACCCTCGTCAGGTCCGCAGTACATGTATTGGCGCAGTGGATAATTCAATATCGGCGAGGCCAAGATCTCCTCCTCGCCAATGGGTTTACGCCGCCACGCCGAGGGGTTGGCCGCGCCGTTGCGGAATGCCTTCGCCGCGACCCGGGCCAGGGTTTCGTGACTGATCCCGTAGTCGTGCATGTAGCGGTTGATCTTCATTCCGAAGAAGTGGGTGGTCAAGAACAGCCCTGCTTCGCCATACCAGTCGGGCAGACCGGACACGGAAGGATGGTCGGAGAATGCGCCACGGGGATGCTTGTCCAGGCCAATCGCAATCGTCAGGTCGTGGTCGCCCACCCGAATGGCGTTGGCCGCCATGGCCAGTGACGTACCGCCGGTGGCACATCCGGTGAACACTGCTCGAGCGGGTATACCGGTCATGCCGAGCAGTGCGGTGACCGCCTCGGGGTTCTTGACCTCCATACTGCCCGCGTAGAGCGCTTGAATATCGGTCCAGGCCACCCCGGCATCGGTGAGGGCGTCATAGACGGCCTCTTCGCCCATCTGCAGTGCAGACTTGCCGGGGTAACGGCCAAACGGGTGCAGCCCCACCCCGACTATTGCGACCTCACTTGCGGCCATTGTGGACCCCTTCCGTGGCGTCGTCGCCGTCCGCCGGCGCGAACGCGAAGATCATGGTTTGATCGCCGTCGGCGTTCTTGCCGAACGGCACGATCCGAAGCTCCATGGCTTGCCCGATTCGCAGCTTCTCGGGGTCGCTCTCGGTGAGCCGGGCTTCGACCCGCAGCGCCCCTGGCAGCTCCACATAGCCGATCGCGAACGGCGTGAACGTCGTCGCGTCGTCATCACCGGCGTACGGCGGCTCGGGGGGCCGGAACTGCTGGGTCGTGAACGTCCACAACGTGCCACGTCGTGGCAGCTCCACTGGCTCGAGCGCTTCACGTCGATCGCCGACAATACGATGTGAGCGGTACGGGAAGACGATCTGTCCATCGGAGGATCTCCCGCCTATCAGAGCAGGATCCTCCGACGGCCAGGTGAACAATCCTTCAGCTAGCGGAACCTGTTGGTTCACAGTGAATATCCTCTCGGTGCAATTGGGTTCAGCACGCTCGGTGTCGTCGTCGGCATGGACGTCGAGCGCGTCGTCTGTGTGCGGTGAGCTGTTCCACGCCATCCGAGGTCTGGTACGCGCCTTGCCATCTCACCCCAGGTGAAGTCCAACATCGGGTCAAGAAGTCCGGTCATTGCAGCACTCTGCGCGCAGCCTTCACCGCGACGGTGTGGATGTGAAGAACGACAAGGGGCGTTCGACGAATTCGAACAACACCCCATCCGGCGAGGGCAAGAAGGCGATGTAGAGGCCGTCGATCTTGGTGCCCGGCAGTGGGCACCACACCGGATCACCCTGCACGGCAATCCAATCCGGAAGAAGTGCCAGCGCGCGGGCGACGTTTTCCACCCGCAACGCGCAGCGGTACAGTCCTTGGCTGTTGCCGCCTTCAGCCCTTGGATGGCGGGCAGTGTCTGGATGCTCGACCACGGTCAGGGTGAACTGTGCGCCGTCCTCGGGTAGCGCCAGCCGAGCCAGCACGCAATCCGCGATCTGCGCAGTGCCGCCCGGGGCGAGCTGCTCGCCTGAGATGGCGACCCGTCGAGGTGCGTCAACGATAGCGAACCCGATCTCGGTGAGGAAGGCGACCGTCTTCTCCACATCGATGGCTGCGATGCGGATGCCGCCGAACAACCCACCCTGGTGAGGGCCAGCCACGGGAGGTGTCTGGGTGAGCTCGATCACCGCGCCGTCGGGATCCAGGGCGAGCACTGACTCGGCGCCGGAGATGAGCCCTTCGATCGGGTCAGAAACCCGCACCCCGGCAGCACGCAGATCCGCAGTGACCGCGGCGAGATCGGTGACGGTCAGCAACGTCGAGCGGATGCCGGGCCGGGCCGGATCGGTGTTGGTGTCGCGCCGCAGTGGTGGGGTGCTCCACTCGATAGCTTCCAGGGCACAGCTGCGGCGGCCCCCGCGACCGTCGTAGAGGAACGCGGTCTCTGTGTAGATTTGGCCGCCCAGGCCCATAATGCTGCCGTCGGCGGGCACCTTGGGATCAGTCCGCATTCGTGTAGTCAGTCCGAGCAAGCCACCGTAGAGCTTCTCGGTGGCTTGCACTGAGGCGCAGTTGAGGTTCACGTGCAGAAATCGGCGGGCGAGACTCTCGGAGATCGGCATCGCTACAGCACCACCGAGTTGATCTTGAAGTCGATGATCTCGTCCTCGGCGAATCCCAGCTCCGCCAGCACCGCATCGGTGTGCTCGCCATGTCCTGGCGCACAGGTCAGGTTCAACGGCGCCTCATCGAACTGCACCGGGCTGGCCGCCAATGCGAACTCGTTGTCGTTGGCATCGGTGACCCGGGGCAGGTAACCATTGACGATCGCCTGCGGATCGCTGTGCACCTCTCGGGCGGTGTGCATGACGTCCCATACACCGTCGAATCCAGCGAAGGACTGCTCCCAGTGGTTGAGATTTTCGGATTCGAATGTCTTTCGCAGCTCAGCGATGCACGCCTTGCGGTTGCCGAACCGCACCGCGGCATTGGCGAAGCGCTCGTCGTCGATCAGGTCAGTGCGGCCCAGCCGGGTGCAGAAGTCGGACCAGAATCGGTCGGCCTGCAGCAGAACGAAGGCGATGAACCGGTTGTCGCGGCTCTTGTAGATGCTGGCCACCGGATTGGGCATCTCATCCAGATTGAACTTCGGGACACCCGCTCCGGTGACGCCGGCGCCGACGATATCCGGACCGAGTTGCCAGATGGCCGCGTTGAGCAGGGACACGTCGACCACCGACGGTTCACCGGTTCGCTCACGCTTCGCCAATGCCGCAGCGATACCACCGGCGAGCGCGAGTCCACCGTACGAGTCCCCGAATCCCGGTCGCTGGATCGGCGGGTAAGAGCCGGCACCGTCAGAGTAGGCATCACCGATACCGCCTCGGGCCCAGTACGCCGCGAGGTCGAATCCGCCCTGCGAAGCCAGGTCGCCCTTGGTTCCGTAACCATGACCGCGGGCATAGATGATCTTAGGATTGCGCGCCCGAACCTGATCTACATCGATGCCCATGCGTTGCCGCGAATCCGGTAGCAGATTCGTGACGAACACGTCGGCGGTCTCGATCAGCTTCATCAACAGCTCCAGGCCTTCGGGAGTGGAGGTGTCCAGCCCGATGCTGCGCTTGCCGCGGTTGGGCTGTTCGATGAAGTGGTTCACTCCCCCTGCGCCGGTGACTATTCCAGAACTGATCAGACCCCGTTGGGGGTCACCCGTCTCGGGGTGTTCGACCTTGATGACGTCGGCGCCCCAGTCGGCAAGCACCGCGCCAGCCGCCGGCACGAACGTCCATGCGGCCAGCTCGACCACGCGGATCCCGCTCAACACGTCAGTCATATCGGCCGTCGATTCAATTGTCCGGAACGAGCGGCAAGCGCCAGTGGGACGGTAGTGCGGTCAGCGTGTCGACGAGGCGTGAACGCTTGATCACTTGCTTTTCGCAGGCCCTGTGAGGCTCCGGTCGACACAGTCACACGGGCATCGTAACCCGATACTTGACGTTTTTGTCAATCATTCAGGTTTCGGTTCCGCAAGTACTCAAGAATAATGCCATAGTGCCAGTTCAATGCGCCAGGCGTAACTTTTGACAAAGTTGTCAATCTCGGCATTGCAGCCTATGCCGTTCCACGTAGCGATCCGCCGTCAAAGAAAGCGCCCACGTCGTCCTGCCGGATGTGCGGATCGATATCAACCTCATGGCCCCGCATCGTCCCGCCATCCCGCGGGCAGCAAAGGAGGTTCCGATTCGGCCCTGCTCGCCTTGAGGCGAAAGGCACCAGACGCCCAACGCGATGCGCCGTCGGCGAACGCCACGATCACTATTGCGCCGACGACCAATGCGCCGACCCCGATGATGTCTCTCACCCCCGAGCCGCCGCCGGTGTTCGTAGATCCCGCGCGCAAGTCGGCGACGCACTCAGCTACCTGCTCGTACTTTCAGAAGACCAGCGAGGACAAGCGGCGAGCGGAAGTCGCCCGGAGGTTTCAGGCCCCTCCGCCCCACCGCTCAGATCATTTGCCTAGCAGTATGGTTCATTTGCTCTCGTCTCCCTTGGGTCGGGAAGCGAGTCCGGCAAACTGCGCGTCGCGTACGGTTCAGCCGATCTGAAGAGGTGTCCGGCCGTTGTTCAGCGAGTTCGGCGATGCGACCCGAACTGAGTGTGCACCAGCCACGGCCGAGCTGGGTCTTGGCAGTAAACTGCCATAGTTGCTGGCGTAACCGCGGCGCGGCCGCAGGTGTCAACGATTAGCCGGTGCCTGCGGTTGTGACTGTCCGGGGCATTGGACATAGTCAAGGAGATGACAGATGGCACGGGGTGATCGTTCACCGCGCGACGATCATGCTGAACGGACGAGGAATGCGTTGCTCGAGTCGGCCCTGAATCTGTTCAGCGCCAAAGGTTATGACGAGACCACCACCGATCAGATCGCTGAGGGCGCGGGTGTTTCCCCGCGGACCTTCTACCGGTACTTTCCCGGCAAGGAGTCGGTGCTGTTCTTTGGCGAGTACGACTTCATCAACGCCGTCAGCGGCGTGTACCTCGCGCAGCCAGAGGAGCTATCCGACTTCGAGGCGCTGTCGAGCTCATTCATTTTGCTTGCGCCGGGGCTCAAGCGCATTCGCAAACGCGTCGCGCTCTACCGCGAGGCCGTCGCATCGTCACTCGTACTGTTGGGCCGGGAGCGTAAGAATCACCAGGCCAACGCCACGACGGTGGCCAAGGTAATCGCCCAGCGCCGACACCTGTCGGCAGCAGACGACGAATGCCGATTGCTGGCGGCCGTCGGGATGCTGCTGGTCGAACGTGCCCTCGATCAGTGGTTGTCGACACCGGGCCACGCTCTGGAAGATCTGATCCGCCAGGAGTTCGCGGCGCTGCCCACGGTACTGAAGTAGCGGTCCTGCACCGGAGGCTCGGCGCCATGTGCGTACTCGGGACCCGCCGCCCACCCGGCTCCCGAACTCGACTATTCACCATGACCCGCGGTCTGTTGCGCAAAGCCAAATTTGGCATCGCACTGCCGGACCCGTGACTCCACTCGCCGCGCGACGACTACGAGCCCTGGGGCCAAAAAGAGGACGGCCAGTAGCGTTTCACGCTTGATTTCGTTGTGCTGTCAGCCCAGAACCGGGAACCGGCGCTGAGCCGCCAGCCCGTCGAGGGCCTGCTGCATGAGGTGACGGACGTGGGCGTCGACCTGGTCGATGTCGGGATCCGCGCCGAACTGGGCGCGGATGTCGATCGGCTCCAGGACCTGGGTAACGATCTTGGTGGGTAATGGCACATTGACCGGCACCATGATGCTCAGCCCGAAGGGAAAGCCGAACGCGATAGGCAGGATCTTCATTCGCAGCTTATCGAGCCTGAGCAGTTTTGCCAGTCCTTCACCGCGGGACAGATAAAGCTGGTTCTCCTGTCCGCCGATGGACACCGCCGGGACGATCGGCACCCCAGCGTTCAGCGCCGCCGTGACATACCCGGTGCGGCCATTGAAGTCGACGATGTTCGCGCAGCGAGTCGTTCGGTAGACGTCGTAGTCGCCGCCGGGGAACACCACGACCACCCCGCCCGAACGTAGCGCCGCTTCGGCGTTGCCGTGATTGGCGCGGATAAAACCCGTTTTGGACAAGATGTCGTCAGCCGGGCCGGTGAACAGGATGTCGTGGCTAAGGGTGTAGACGGGCCGGTCGTAGCCGAACCTGTCATAGAAACCGATCGCGAACACCGGCACATCGAGCGCGAACAACCCACCCGAGTGATTGGACACGACTAGCGCCCCACCAGGCGGAAAGGACTCCAGGCCGCGCACCTGCGAGCGGTGATAGCCCTTGATGATCGGACGAATCCAACCCATCACCCGCTCGGTCAGCTGCGGATCCCACTTGGTGACCTCCGAGGATCCCGTATCGCGCGAATTCACTTTGCCCCTTCGGTTTCTCGCATCCCATCTCGCGCGCGGCGCGGAATACTACTTCGGGGTGAAGCGCTGCGCGCCGTCGAGCCGCACGACCTCGCCGTTGACGTAGCCATTGGTCAGCAGGAACGTGGCTGCGTCGGCGAATTCCGCAGGGGACCCGAGCCGCTTGGGGAATGGCACGTTCGCGGTGAACTTGGCGATAGCTTCTTCGCCGACCGATTCCATGATCGGCGTCTTCATCGTTCCCGGCGCGATGGTGTTGACCCGGATGCCGACCGAACTCAGGTCCCTGGCGGCCGCGATGGTCAACCCGATGACGCCGGCCTTGGCCGCGGCATAGGCGGTCTGTCCAATCTGGCCCTCATAGCCCGCGATCGATGCGGTCATCACCAGCGCGCCACGCTCACCACTTTCCCGGGGTGGGGCCGTGGCAATCGAAGCAGCTATTAGCCGGGCCACGTTGTAGGTGCCGTTGAGGTAGAGATCGATCGTCTTGGTGAAGCCACTGAAGTCGGCGGGGCTACCGTCCCGCTGCACGATTCGTTGCGCGACACCGAAACCGCCGTGCGCGACGACCGCGTAGCGCAGCTGGCCGAGCTGGTTGGCCTGCTCGATAGCGCCCAGGATGCTGTCCTCGCTCGTTACGTCGGTGCTCACGAACGTGGCGCGGCTGCCCAGCTCGTCAGCCAGCGCCTTACCCTTGTCGGCGGCGAGATCAGCGATCACCACACCCAGGCCGTCGGCATGCAGCCGCCGAACTGTCGCCTCGCCCAGACCACCCGCGCCGCCGCTGACGATCGCCGACGCGCCTTCGAATTGCTGAACCGGTGCCATTATCTGTTCCTTCGCCTCGGACGAACTAGCCGCCGAGATAGTCGTTGTATTCGTTGTCAATCGATTCCATCGCGTGGAGTCGGCGTTCCAGCAGGTTGATCTCCGCAGATTCACCACCCGCCCTGATTTCATCAAGGCGGGTGCGGGTCCGACTGATCTCCTGGACCAGACGCTCGTGCGCCTCGTCCTTGGTGAGCAGATCCTGATCGGTCCAATCCGATTGCGGGAGCTGCTCGACCCGCTCCGCGTCGTCACCGGTGCCGGCCACGCAGATCAAGCCACCCGGGGAAAGTTGTAGAACTGACGGGCGTTGAGCTCGACGATCTTGTGGGCTTCGTCGTCGGGCACGTCCTTAAGCGCCTGGGCGGCCCGGTCCCGGCTTTGCGGCCAGTAAGAGTCCGAGTGCGGGTAGTCGCACTCCCAGGTGATCTGGTCGACGCCGATGTGGTGGCGGATGTGCACGCCGAAGTCATCCTCGATGAAGCAGCCGTGGAAGTGCTTCTTCCACAGGTATGACGGCGGGTGGTCCTGGTTGATGTTGTTGTAGAAGCGGTGCTTGCGCCACACGCTGTCCGCGCGCTCCAAGATGTACGGAATCCAGCCGACGCCGCCCTCACTCAAGCCGATCTTCAACTTCGGGTGCCGGTAAAGCGTGTGGGAGAACAACCAATCGGTCAACGCAGTCATCGACATGGTGCCCATCAGCGTGACAAACACCGCGAACGGAGCATCCGGGGCGATCGGTGGCGGGAAGCCGCCCGAGCCGAAGTGCTGCGCCAGCACCAGACCGGTTTCCTCCATCGCAGACAACAGCGGATCCCAGTGGTCCGAGTGCACCGACGGCAATCCCAGCTTGTCGGGCAGATCCGGGAACGTCACACACTTGGCGCCCTTGGCCGCGACTCGATGAATCTCCTTGACGCTAGCTTCGACATCCCAGAACGGCAGCATGGCAACCGGAATGAACCGGTCGGGCGCGGTGGCCGCCCACTCATCGAGATGAAAGTCATTCCACGCGGCCGAACACAACTTCGCCAGGTCCTTGTCCTCGCCCTCGGCGAACACCGCACCGGCGAACCGTGGGAACGACGGGAAGCAGGTCATCGCCTGCACTCCGTCGATATCCATATCGGCCACCCTGGCCTTGGGGTCATAGCAGCCGGGAATCATGTCGTCATAGCGCACCGGCTCGATGCCATACTCCTCAGGCTTCTTACCCGCCACCGCGTTGAGCCCGATGTACGGATAGATCCGACCTTCGTACTCCCACACCTGACACATCGCCTTGGTGTCAGGTCGCTCCCACTCGATGATCTTCGGCCCGGCTTCCAGGTACTTACTGGGCAGCCGGTCACTCCACACCTTCGGGTGCTCGATCAGGTGATCGTCGACCGAGATCAATTCCATCCAGGGCTGCAACGGCACGGGGGCCTCCTTTGATCGGGTTCAGTTGGGTGGGAAGACGATGGGCACGGCGTCGAGGCCCATGGTGGCGTGCGGCCACGGGACGGTGGGCTGAGCACCCTCGGCGAGGGCGTAGTCGGGGATGCGGTTGTGCCATTCCTCCAGGATCAAGCGCAGCTCGAGGCGGGCCAGGTGGGATCCCAGGCAGCGGTGCGGGCCGCGGCTGAACGCGAAATGAGGTGGCCGTTTGTCGAGGTGCACTGTGTCAGGGTCTGGATATTGGTCGGGGTCGCGGTTTGCGCCGCCCAGACTGATGAGGACGGTGGTGTCCTTGGCCACGGGACACCCCGCGATTTCCACGTCTTCGGTGGCAACACGCGGCGCGAACGGTACCGGGCTGTCGACCCGGAGCTGTTCTTCGATGAAGTACGGAATCAGAGAGTAGTCAGCGGTGAGTGTGTGTCGCAGTTCCGAATCCGTGGCCAGCCTCGCAAAGGAGAACCCCAGAGCAGACGTCACGGTATCGAGCCCGGCAAGGACGAACAGGAAGCACAGCCCGAGAATCTCCGGGTCGGTGAGACCACCTTCGTCGTCGAGCGCTACCAGCTGCGAGAGTAGGTCGTCACCCTGGGGGTTGGCGCGCCGCGCTGCAATGTGCTCGCTGAGATAGGTGTAGAGCTCCAGAGCGAGTCCCAACACCTCCGGTGTCGGCTCGCCGCTGGCGGGGTCGGTGAACTCCAGGATCGAGTCCTTCCAGTGCACCAGGCGGTCGCGGTCTTCCAGCGGCAATCCGAACAGTGTCAGGAAGACCTGGGTGGGGAACGGGACAGCGACGTCGGCGAGGAACTCACACTCCCCCCGTTCCTTGATGGCATCGATCAACTCACCCGCCTGCCGCCGCAGCTCCGGTTCCCGTTCGGCCATCCTTCGCGGACTGAAAAACGGGTCCAACAGCCGCCGGAACCGGGTGTGATCGGGGGGATCGATGGCGATCGGAACCAATGGGACCGGGCTGCCGAGGCGGTCGAACGCCCGGGCAGAAGAGAAGAGTTCGGGCCGCTTCGCCACGAACTCAACGGCCGCCGCGCTGGTCAGTACAACCTGCTCACGACCTTGCACCACCTCGCCGTGCTGGCGGAGCTGCTGCCAGGCCAGTGTTCTGTCCTGCGTGAACGGTAGATCGTCGACGTCGAAATTGGCGTCGGTGCTCATGTCGGTCATGCTGGCGGGGTCCTGTCGTCTGCGAGCCGGATGGTGAATTCGGGTATGCGGTAACCACTGTCACCGAGGTCAACGATCCGGGCCTGCACTGGTTGGCCGATCCGCACGTCGGCCGGGTCGGCGTCGATGACGGCGTTGATCCGCAGGCCGGGCTGTTCGTCGAGTTCGATGAGGCCCACGACGTACGGCGGGACGCGGCCCGGCACCAGTGCTTGGCGTATCACGATGAAGCTGTAGACGGTGCCGCGCCCACTGACTTCTTCGAAGTGCACCGGGCCGCCGGTGTATCGGCTGCGCTCCAGCGGGGGGTGGATCCATTTGCCGGTGTCGTCACAGCGGCACAGCATCAGCTTCCCGTCCTTCAGCGCTTCCCAGTACGGTGCCGAGTCCGGGTCCGGAACCGGGATCGGCGGCATCAACAGTGGATTGATGCCGGACTGATTTGTAGCGGCGGTGGATGTCATGGCTTCTCCCTGCTGTAGACGTTGGCGCCGCCGAACGGGCCGCCGCCGGCGGTGACCAGAGCGAGTCGGGCGTTGTCGACCTGACGCACCCCGGCGGCGTGGCGTAGCTGCAGTGCGGCTTCGTAATGGTGGTTGAGACCGTGGATGTAGCCCTCGGACAGCAGACCGCCGTGCGGGTTGACCACCACGTCGCCGCCATAGGTCGCGCGGCCGGTGGAGAAGAACTTCCCCACCTCTCCCTTCTCGCAGAAGCCGAAACCCTCCATGGTCGCCATCACGGTGTAGGTGAAGCAGTCGTACATACAAGCCAGATCCATATCCGCTGGGGTTAGCCCCGTCTTCTCCCAGATCTTCGGACCGGCCGTGCGCGAATACATCTCAGTGGGATCGCTCCACTCGGTCCAGCCTGCCCCGCCCTGCGAGTTAGACGACCCGACCAGCCACATGGGGTCCTGCTTGGCGTTGCGGGCGATGTCCTCGCCGGTGATCAGGATCGCGACTGCACCGTCGACCTCGGAGGTGCAATCCAGCACTCGGAACGGTTCGTTGATCCACCGGGCGGCCAGGTAGTCGTCCATGGTGAGCGGCTCGCGGCGCAGTGCGTGCTCGTTGGGTCCGGCATGCTTGCGCTGAGTGATGGCGATCTGTCCGAGATCTTCTGCGGTGGAGCCATATTCGTGTTGGTGGCGCCGGGCCCACATGGCGAACCATTGCGGTGGCACCATGTACCCCGAGGCGGTGTCGAACTGGTCGTGGTGCGGTACCTGCATCGGCCCGTCGATGTGACCGAAACGATGTCCGGACCGGCCGTTGAGCGAGCGGTACACCAGCACGGCTTTGCAGATC
The DNA here is from genome assembly GCF_010727325.1 of Mycolicibacterium alvei. Taxonomy (NCBI): domain Bacteria; kingdom Bacillati; phylum Actinomycetota; class Actinomycetes; order Mycobacteriales; family Mycobacteriaceae; genus Mycobacterium; species Mycolicibacterium alvei. Next base: position 3,741,004 of record NZ_AP022565.1, on the reverse strand, counting down.
CCGGCCTCGATGACCGCAGCGGCAGTGGCGATCTGGTCAGCCACCAGGTTTCCGCCGCCGTACATGGAGTTGGCCCAGGCTAATTCCTCGATACCGAGCGCCCACCCGACGAAGATCGGCTGTTCGGAGTCGTTGGCCATGAAGGTGCAGATCCCATCGACGTCGGCTGGCGTGAGCCCGGCGTCGTCGATGGCGTCGCGGCACGCGGCGACGGCCATACCGCGGGTGGTGCGGCCGGAGTTCTTTGAATAGATGGTGCGGCCAATACCGATGACGGCACAGGTCATTTCGTTTCTCCAGTCATCTTGCTACTTCGTGGTCGGCGCGGGGGCGGGGTCCCTGGGTAGACCCAGGATTCGTTCGGCGATCAGATTTCTGACGACTTCGGACGTACCACCGGCGATGGTCAGGCATCGACTGAACAGGTAGTCGTGCACCACCGTCCCAGCAGCCTCCCGACCCAGTGGATCCTCACCGGTGGCCTGGCTGCCGGCGAGCCCGGTCAGCAGGGCAGGCCCGGCGATACGCAGCGCCAGTTCGGCGACACGCTGGGCGTGCTCGGCGCCGAACAGCTTTGCGATGTTGCCTTCGATACCGGGTCCGGATTCGAACACCGCGCGAGCAGCTTGGCGCAGGTTGACCGCCGACAGCGCGTAGGCCTCGATGAGCAGCGCGCCCACCTCGCCGGCCAGCCGATGATCCTCCCCGCGGTGAACAACGAGCAGATCAAGCAGATCCGCAGCGACCATGGTCACCGACCCGCCACCGATCGACACCCGCTCGTTTCCTAGGGCCGCCATCGCCACCCGCCAGCCGTTGTTGACCTCGCCGACCACCATTTCATCGGCGACGAACACCTCGTCGAAGAACACCTCATTGAAGAGGGCTTCGCCGGTGATCTCCCGCAACGGCCTGATGTCGACACCTGGCGCCGACAGGTCAATGATCATCGCCGTAATACCCTTGTGCTTGGGCACATTCGGATCGGTACGCACCGTAGCCAACCCGAGCTGGCAGTTCACCGCATCGCTGGTCCACACCTTCTGACCGGTGACGATCCAGCCGCCGTCGGTACGGACAGCCTTGGTGGACACCGCAGCCGCATCCGACCCCGCACCCGGTTCACTGAAGAGCTGGCACCACCGCAGCTGCCCTTCCAGGCTGGGCCACATGAGCCGCTCGATCTGTTCAGGGCTGCCGTGCTGCAGCACCGTCGGCACCATCCACTCGCCCAGCCCCAGGCTGGGCCGCTCGACACCGTCGAGCTCCTGCTCGATGATCAGCTGCTCGATCGAGCCGGCCGCGCGCCCGTAGGGTTTGGGCCAGTGCGGCACCAGATATCCGGTGCGAGCCCACAACTTTTGCTGCCCGGCGGGCTCGGTCTTGGCCAGCCCTGCCCGAAAGTCCCGCACCGCCTGCCGGTACTGCTCGGCCTCCGGCGGGAGGTCCAACGTCGTGCCTGGGCGTGCACCACCGATCTGCAGGGCCGCGACGTCATCGTGCAGCGCGTCCTCGCCGCCAACGAACGTCAGCAGCACCGTCGCGCGTCGGACGTAGAGGTGGGCGTCGTGTTCCCAGGTGTAGCCAATGCCGCCGTGGATCTGAATGTTCTTCAGCGCCGCGCGTTGATAGGCGGGCAACGCGTGCCCGGCCGCCATCGTCACCGCCAGCTCGGCCTCCGGCGCCGCGGCGCGGGCCGCATCCCAGGTGGCGGCCACGGCGAGCTCGGTGTCCACCAACATGTTGGCGCAGTGATGTTTGATCGACTGGAAGGATCCAATCGGGCGGCCGAACTGTTCGCGCGTGGCCGCATAGGTGCTGGCCATCTCGGTGCAGGCGGCCAGACCGCCGTTGGCTTCGGCGGCGGCGAGCAGGCGCACCGTTCTGGCCGCGACGCGGGCCGCCCCGGGGAAGCTGTCCGCTACCGGTGCCGACCTGAAGTGGGCCACGGTGATCGGGCGCATCACCTGATCAACGGCGTCGCTGCGTGTCGTGTTCACCGCCTCGCCCGCCTCGACGAGCACCAGATCGTCCCCGACCGGAATCAGAAAGAGATCGGCCTGCCGCTCCCCGAGGGTGGGCACGGCCTCAGCCGAGACCGCCGATCCGGACAGCGCGGCATCACTGGTGGTGCCGATCGCCGCCACGACATCGCCGGATACCAGCTTCGGGAGCCAACGCTGCCGCTGCTCCTCGGTGCCCACCTCGGCGATGACCGCCGAGACGACCACTGTGGGAAGGAAGGGTCCGGCGATCGCAACGCGGCCGAGCTGCTCAAGCACGATGGCCAGCTCGGGTAGTCCAAAGCCCTGGCCGCCGTAGCGCTCGTCGACGTGCAAACCCAGCCAGCCCGTGGAGACGATCTCCTTCCACAGGCTCTCGTTCTGCCACCACCGTCCGCTGTCGTCCGCATCGAGCAGGACGCGGCGAGCCGCTGCGGTTCCACTGCGACCAGCGACCAGCGATTTGGCGACGTCGGCGAGCGCGCCGTGGTCGTCAGTTAATGCCAGGGGCATGCTTCAACCTCACTTGTTGGGAAAACAGGGGGACGTCACAGGCGGCGGTACGGGTCAATATCGCCCTCGCACGTGTCGCGTTGACCGACGGCCGAGCGATCATGGCGCTACCCGGCGTTCGCCGCGCGGTGTCCAGCCGGTCAGTGACACGGTGCTCAGATCCAAGGTGTCGCCCAGCGTCAACGTGCCCGCCATGACCCGCTTGAGAAACTCCGCCATCACAGCGTCAGGCTCACGATCAAGCTCATAGACCACCAAATAACGGTGCGCCGGGGGCGGCAACTGCGCCGGGAGGTCTTCATCCTCGGGCACCTTGATCTCCGACAGGCCATAACGCTGCGCAGCCACGACACCAGGGACGTCGAGCACCTCGGGCACATGCGTGGAGTCGTACCACTCATTGAATGTGTCGTCTTTGCCCTCGATGGGGTTGCTCAAGACAAGGAACAGGTTCTCCGCCACGGACACGCCTTTCGGGCCAAGGGTTTCAAGGGTCGGTGCGCAAGCGAGACTATGGCAGTGAACTGCCATAGTCAATACACTATGGCTGGCCGGTCGTTCATTCACTGCTGCCGTGCAGATACCGGCCGCACGGGCGATTGCAGGGATCGCTCAGCGCACTGGCTAACCCAGCCGGGTCGGTGCAACGTGTACGCACGCCGAGCCGGAACTCATTGCAGTGATGCGGTGAATGGTGCTGGAACAGGGCCTCCGTTGACCTGGCATAACTGCTTCGCCGAACTACTCACGAGGTTGCCAATACGTACAGCAGGTCCTCGCCGGCCTTAGCCGGGCGTATCGACACATGGGGCAACCGCTTTCGGTGTCGATGCCGGCGCGGACCGTGGTGGTTGTGACGCGAGTATCACCGCCGATGAACGAATAATATGGCAGTTGCCTGCCATACTGGGCCCGGTCGGCGGGTGCAACCGGGCCGGAGAACTGCTGGGGCCGCCGCCACTCAAACCGGCACAGGGGGCTCGGGGAAAGGTGCGGGAATGGTGCGCGGTGAACGTTCGCCCCGCAGCGATCACACCCATCGGGTGCGGACCACGTTGGTCGACGTCGCGCTCAATTTGTTCAGCGCGCAGGGATACGACGCGACAACCACCGACGAGATCGCCAAGGCGGCCGGCGTGTCTGCCCGAACGTTCTTCCGCTACTTCCCCACCAAGCAGTCCGTCCTGTTTTTCGGAGCGTATGACTTTATCCAGGGGTTCCGGGCCGTGTACCTCGCTCACCCGGCGTCGGTATCGGACATCGAGGCCATGACCGAGTCCTTTGCGTCGCTGACACTTGGCCTCAAGCGGATCCGCCGTCGCGTCGCGCTCTACCAAAACGCTGTCGCCAGCTCTTTGATCCTGCGCGGCCAGGAACGCCACGATCAGGACGCCAAAGCGCAGATCGTGGCGATGGCGGTCGCGGAAAGACGTGGGTTGCCTATCCCCGATGCTGCGGCGGAGGTACTCGCCGGAGTTGGATTGCTGCTGCTCGACCGTGCGATCAAGCGCTGGGTGTCCGGTGCTGATCACGCCGTCGACGCCCTCGTCCGAGACGAGTTCGCAGCGCTATCCGCGGCCTTCCGATAGCCAGAGATGACGAAGCGTTCATGACAGAGAACTGCCATATATTTTCCCAGGCGTGGCCGCCAGTTCGAGTCTGCAGATACCGCGGGCGCGGCGCTCGAGCGTAGGTGTTACCGGGAGTATTCAACACAATAATAGCCATTGTAGTGCGTATATACGTTCCAAATTAAGGCCCGGCTGGGACTTGCGGGCTATGCGCCACCGCAATCTTTCCGACTTCGCGACTCACCTTCTGATGTGGCCGAAACCTACTGACGAACTGCCTTGACTGATGTCATGCGACTGCCATAGTGTCTGATCTGGCAGCGCGGCTGCAGCGAGTGACCTATCAGGTTGTAGAGGCGTCCAGCGGCGGCTCTCGCCAGGCACAAGCTGGCACCCGGCGATAGCCAGATCTGGCACAACAGCGAAAAGAGTTTGAGATATGGGTGCATTGGACGGTCGAGTTGCTTTCATCACCGGCGCCGCCCGTGGGCAAGGACGCGCCCATGCGGTCCGGCTGGCCGCAGACGGCGCCGACATCATCGCCCTGGACATCTGCGCTGACATCGCGTCGATGGACTACCCCAACGCCACCCGATCCGATTTAGATGAGACGGTCAAGCTGGTCGAGGGTGCAGGCCGACGCATCGTGGCGCGCCAGGTCGATGTCCGCAACGGCGACGCGGTAGAGGCGGCGTTGTCTGACGGTCTGGCCGAGTTCGGCCGCCTCGACATCGTGATCGCCAACGCCGGGATCATCCGACTCGGCGGGGGCGGTGACGATCGACAGGTGTTCCGCGACATCGTCGACGTCAACTTGATCGGTGTATGGAACACGGTCCACGCCGCGATCCCGACCCTGATCGAGGGCGGGCGAGGCGGCTCGATCGTCATCACCAGCTCCAGCGCCGGACTCAAAGCTACCGGCACCGACCGGACCGGCGGCCAGGCCTACTCGGCCGCCAAGCGGGGCCTGGTCGGGCTAATGCAGGTGTGGGCCAACGACTTAGGGAAACATTCCATCCGTGTCAACACCATCCACCCGACCGGGGTGGCCACTGGCATGGTCATGAACGAGGCGATGGGCAAACTACTCGAGTCCGGGGATGTCGCGATGGAGGCAATGCAGAACGTGCTGCCGATCCCGATTCTGATGCCTGAAGACGTGGCGAATGCGGTTGCCTTCCTCGTCTCCGATGACGCCAAGTTCATCACCGGAACGGCCTGGCCTCTTGATGCCGGCTTCGCTGTGCGCTGAGCGACGCTGCTCGACCGACCGTGCAGCGATTGCGATCGGCGTCGCCGCGTGAGTGACCTATGCGGCCTAGTCAAGACCTTCGTCCGCGCTGGGTTTCTGACGGCGCTGCGCCCCGACAAATACGTCCGGATCTTTTCTGCGGTCCGGCGAGAGGGAATGTCGGCGACGACCGGTTTCGCCATCGCAGCGGTGCGATGCCCGCACCGGCCCGGTCTCATCGATGAACTCGGGACACTGACCTGGCGGCAACTCGATCAGCGTTGCGACGCGTTCGCGGCGGCTTTGCAGGCACAACGTGGCGGGCCTCCCACCGTGATCGGTGTCATGTGCCGCAACCATCGGGGCTTCGTCGAAACGGTCACGGCGGCCAACAGAGTGGGCGCTGATGTCCTGCTATTGAACACGTCGTTCGCCGGCCCCGCCTTGGCAGAAGTCGTCGCGCGCGAACGCGCCGACGTGGTCGTCTACGACGAGGAATTCACCGAGACCGTTGATCAGGCACTGACGAACACTCGGCACATACACCGCATCTTGGCGTGGACCGATGGTCCCACCGCCTACGCGGTCACCGTCGAGAAGATGATCACCGCCCACCGCGGGCAACGGCCCTGGCCGGTAGCGCGCACCGGCAGACTGATCCTACTGACCTCCGGCACGACGGGAACTCCGAAGGGCGCCAAGCATTCCGGTGGCGGAATCCGCGCCGTCGAGGCGATCCTCAACCGGACACCATGGCGTGCCGAAGAGACCACCGTCGTGGCGGCACCGATGTTTCACGCGTGGGGTTTCGGGCAGCTGGTGCTGTCGGCGATGATGGCCTGCACCGTGGTCACGCGACGCAAGTTCGACCCCGAAGCCACCCTGGAGCTGATCGACCGCCACCGGGCGACCGGCCTGGCCGTGGTTCCGGTGATGTTCGACCGGATCATGGAACTGTCCGACGATATCCGCAACCGCTACAGCGGTCGGTCGCTGCGGTTCGCCGCCGCATCCGGTTCGCGGATGCGCCCTGATGTGGTGACCGCCTTCATGGACCAGTTCGGCGATGTCGTTTACAACAACTACAATGCCACCGAGGCCGGGATGATCGCCACCGCCACCCCGGCGGATCTGCGGGTGGCGCCTCATACCGCCGGCAGACCGGCCGAGGGCACCGAAATCCGCATCCTGGACGCCGATTTCACCGAATTGCCGCCCGGCGAGGTGGGCAGCATCTACGTCCGGAACTCGACGCAGTTCGACGGCTACACCACGGGTGCTACCAAGGACTTCCATCAAGGGTTCATGTCATCCGGGGACGTCGGCTACCTCGACACCGCTGGCCGGTTGTTCGTCGTCGGGCGCGATGACGAAATGATCGTCTCGGGTGGTGAGAACGTCTACCCGATCGAGGTGGAAAAATCGCTCACTGCACATCCCGATGTCGTGGAGGCTGCGGTGATCGGGGTGGACGACGCGCAGTACGGGCAGCGACTCGCCGCATTCGTGGTGCTGACCGATGACGCCGCGGCCACGCCTGACGCACTCAAACAACACGTCCGCGACACCCTGGCCAACTACAAAGTGCCGCGTGAGATCACCGTGCTGGCGGAGTTGCCCCGCAGTAGTACGGGCAAGATTCTGCGCGCCGAACTGCAGGGGCGCGCGTCCACCGCCGACAGCAGCTGACCCCCGTGCTGCCGCGAGGTGGCCCCGCCGCGGCGTAAGGCTCAGCCATCGCCCACCGAACGAAACGGAACCCATGGCACCCACCGAACGGCAATCGATCTCCCAGTCGACGCAGCGAAACCACTATGTCTGGCCGAGCAAGTATGCCAGCGCCCACACCGATAGTTCGCCGTCAAGGCACAAGAGGTGACCGCCACCGACAGGGAGTGCGCCATCCCGGGCCTGCGGTCAGTGGCCAAGTGGATCGTCCGCGCCCGCGCCACGGATTATGTTGTCGCGCTGGCGACGTCGTATGGGTCCATCCCGCTGGTCGGCAGGTACCTTCAACCGTTCGGCGGTGCCGCCGCCGTGGGCGTGTGGGGCTATCGGCACGCCCCTGATTTCCTGGCCGCGGCAGTGCGGTCGCGGCTCACGCAAGGGGCGGGCGAACTGCGTCAGCGGGAGCGCGATCAGACCCGAACTGTCGCAGAAGCCGTCCTGGACGACATCACGCCCGGCCGAACGCCCGTCGAGTGGCCCGCTCCCGACCGGGTTGCACCCCTGTTCAAAGCCGGCCAGCACCGCGGACAGTATCTCTATCGACGGTCAGTCCCCTACGGCGAAAGCCCCGGCCAAGTCCTCGATGTGTGGCGGCGGCGCGACCTGCCCGCCGAACCCGCACCGGTACTGGTCTTCGTGCCTGGCGGCGCCTGGGTGTACGGCAGCCGCGTCATGCAGGGCTATGCGCTCATGTCACACCTGGCTGAACGAGGCTGGATCTGCCTGTCGATCGATTATCGCGTTGCGCCCCAGCACCGCTGGCCGACGCACCTGCTCGACGTCAACGCCGCCGTGGCGTGGGCCCGCGCGAACGCACAGCAGTTCGGCGGGGACACCGAGTTCGTTGCCATCGCGGGATGTTCTGCTGGAGGTCACCTCTCGGCCTTGGCCGCCCTCAGCGCGGATGACCCCCGCTTCCGCGGTGACCTACCCGCGGATGCCAAGACATCGGTGGACGCAGTGGTCAGTATGTACGGCCGATACGACTGGGAGGACCGCTCCACACCGGAACGTGACACATTCGTGGACTTCCTCGAACGCGTGGTGGTGCGGCGTCGCTACGCGCGCCATCGCGACATTTTCCGCAGCGCCTCACCGATCGCGCGGGTGCGGCCCGACGCACCGCCGTTCCTGGTGGTGCACGGCACGGCCGATACAGTGATCCCGATCTGGCAAGCACGCGCCTTCGTCGACAAACTCCGTGGCGCATCGCAATCGGTGGTCGGCTACCTCGAACTGCCTGGCGCCCATCACGGATTCGATATGACCGACGCGACACGGACCGCCACTGCCGCAACCGTCATCGGCATCTTCCTCGAGAAGATTCGGCAAAGCCACGTCGAGCGAACAGCACAACAGCTATACAGGCAGCACTGACAGTCGGCGTCGACAGGGAGGTGTGAATAGTGAAGCGGCTCAACGGTTGGGATGCGTTGCTGCTGTATAGCGAGACACCTAACATCCACATGCATACCCTCAAAGTCGCCGTGATCGACGCGTCCAACTATCAGGGCGACTACACCTTCGAACTATTCCGTCGCACGCTGGGCCGCCGCCTGCATCTTCTAGAGCCATTGCGTTATCAGCTCATCGACATGCCCTTCAAACTGCATCGCCCGATGTGGCTGGAAGATTCACGGATCGACCTGGACTACCACGTACGTCGGGTCCCGGTTGCAGCTCCGGGAGGTCGCCGTGAACTCGACACCCTGATCGGCGAGATCACCGCTACCCCGCTGGACCGCACCCGGCCGTTGTGGGAGTTCCACTTCGTCGAAGGCATGGCCGACAACCGGTTCGCGGTGATCGGCAAGGTGCACCACGCCCTGGCCGATGGGGTGGCCTCAGCCAACCTCATGGCCCGCGCTATCGACACCCGCGCCAGCAGCCGCACCGAACGTAACAACGACGGCGGCAGCGTTGTGCCATCCACCGGGGTCCTGCTGCGCGCAGCGGCCCGCGATCACCTCGACCAGATCCGTGAACTTCCCGCCCTGATCACCAGCACCGTGGATGGAATCGCCCGCGTTCGCCGACGGTCTCGCCAACGCGACCACAGCGCTGCCATGGCCACGAACTTCAGTCCACCCGCGACGTTTCTCAACCATCTCGTGCCACCCGGCCGCACGTTCGCCAGCGCTACGCTGTCACTGGCCGATGTAAAGTCGACCAGTAAACATTTTGGGATCACGATCAACGATCTGGTGCTGGCAACCGCAGCGGGGGCGCTGCGCGAACTACTGCTGCGCTACGACAGTCACGCCGACGAACCAATCATCGCATCGGTGCCCGCCAGCCTCGACACCTCACCGGATCGCATCGTCGGCAATCAGCTGGGAGCGATGCTGGTGTCGCTGCCGGTACACCTCGACGACCCGCTAGAACGGGTTGCGCTCAGCCACGCCGCCGCCGGGATCGCCAAGGAGAACTTCCACCTGCTGGGGCCCGCGATCATGAGCCGGTGGTCGGCCTACCTGCCGCCGCCGGTCGCTCCCCGAGCATTTGCCTGGTTGGCCCGCCACGAAGCGCAGAACATGCTGATGAACGTGCCGATCTCCAACGTGCCCGGGCCGCGGGAGCGAGGAACCATCGCCGGGGCGCCGATGAGCGAAATCTACTCCGTGGGACCGCTCATCAACGGCAGCGGCATGAACCTCACGGTGTGGAGTTACGTCGACCAGTTCAACATCTCCGTGATTGCCGACGACCAGACCTTCGCCGATACCCACGAGGTCACCGATGCAATGACCCGTTCGTTTGCCGAAATTCGCAGTGCCGCTGGGCTTTCCGGATCGCTCACCGAGGTGGACACAGCGATGGCGCACGTCACCCCGGACGCGCGCAAGCAGACTCGATAAGCCACAGCTTCCCAGATGGTGTGCCATCAGCTTGTCTAGCTGCGCGTTTGGGTAATTGCCGGTGCGTGTTGCTGCGCCGCCGCATAACCGCCGAACCGCGCACCAGTACTACATCGCGGTGTATCCGGCGTCGATGGGTAGGCATACCCCGGTGACGTAGCGGGAGTGGTCGCTGGCCAACCAGACCACCGCGTTGGCGACGTCCTGGGCCTCGACGAACGGGACCGGCAGTAGGTTGGTGGCCAGCTTCGCCGCCGATGGATGCTCGGCAAACACCTGCGCCATATGCTCGTTGGCTACCATTGGGGTGAAGACCCCCGTCGGGTGCACGGTGTTGACCCGAATGCTGTGCTCCGCATAGGACGTGGCGGCCACCCGCATTAGTCCGACGACCCCATGCTTGGACGCGGCATAGGCGAATGCTGCCGCACTGCCGTCGCCGCCTCGCCCGACCAGTCCCTGCGTCGAACTAGTCAGGATGATTGAGCCGCCGCGCCCCTTGCGAATCATCGAAGGCACCGCGGCCACCAGAGTGTTCCAGACTCCGAATAAGTTCGTCTCCACAATGTCGCCGTAAACTGCTTCGTCGGCGGGATCGATCTTGCCCGTGGCCACCACGCCGGCATTGGCCACCACGATGTCGATATCGCCGAGTTCGTCGACTCCTGCGTCAACGGCTGCGCGCAGTTCGGTCAGTTGGCGCACGTCTACGACCGACGTATGGATCCGCCGACCCAGATCGCGGACGAGTTGTGCGGTCTGCTCGAGATCCTCGCGGCTGGCCAGGGGATACGGAATAGAATCCATGTCAGCCGCGCGGTCCACAGCGATGATGTCAGCGCCCTGCTCGGCCATCGATACCGCATGGCTGCGGCCCTGCCCGCGTGCCGCGCCGGTGATCAGTGCGACCCGGTTTTCAAGCAAACCCATCTGTGCCCCTGTCCTAGGTTTTCGGCGGTGCGGCGGCGACGCTGGGCTCGTTATTCTTAAGCTGTAACGGTTCACCACATACGGCTGCATCCGTGGCTGTGGGAATCATATAAGGCAGGTTAGTGTCAGCATGTGTTTTTGATGAACACCGCTTAGGACGCACCGACAATTTGAACCCGCCCACTGGGACGTCCGCGCACCTCGACGGCCATAGCGACTAAGTTCCTTTAAACTTCAACGTTTCCCGGTGTGATTAGGCGGCGTCCTCACCAAGGCGCGCGTGCCCGACGACACCGCAATGCCGCCTATATGCACCACGAGTTTGACACTGTACTGTCAATTGTGTGGGTCTGATTCATCCTCGGGTCGATGCCGGTCCTTTGCCGATTTCGCCCAACATGCCTGGCGCTCCGGAGAACAACAGGCCGTGCTGATCGATAGACAGAACCGACACATCCAAAGCGGACCCATGCTTACTCCACGCACGACGCCGCCACCCCGGGCGGACCGGCGAGGCCGCCGTAACCGTTCCGCCGCTGCTGCCAGTACGGCGCACTGCCGCCGCGAGGGCCACCAGGCAACCCACGCAGATACCGTTGATAATGAGGCGAATTCGGCCAGCTTGCAGTGACATGCATCGATCTCCCCACGGTTCATCACGCCTGTCGTAGGCGCACAACAGCGAGAGGGCACATGCCATGGTCACTGACGCCACAGCCACCAGTCAGCTCATCGGGCTGATCCGGGACGTCAAATTCGAGAATCTCCCGGCCCAAGTCGTGCACGACACTAAACGGCTGATCGCCGACACCATCGGATGCGCGCTTGGTGCCCGCAACCATGAGGCAGGACGGATCGTTGCCGCCGTTGCCGCCGAGATGGGCGGCCCGGGCATCGGCGATGGGGCGACCGTAATGGGCACCACAGTCAAGGCTTCTCCCGCTGCCACCACCGCCGCCAACATGTACCTGGGTAACTATCTCGACGCCGACGACACTTACTTGAGTTTCAGCCACCCCGGCGTTGCGCCAGTATTCTCCGGCCTCGCTTTCGCCGAAAGTTTGGGCCTATCGGGTAGAGCGTTAATCACAGCGGTGGCCCTAGGTTTCGAAGTGGGCTGCCGGGTCGGTGGTGCACTGGAATTCATCCGGGTGACACCTGGCGACATCGAAGTGGTTCCGGGATGTCTCGGGTGGTACGGATTCTGCGTCGCGGGCACGGTAGGCAAGCTGTTGAACTTCACGCCTCGCCAATACAACAACGCGTTTGGCCTGGCGGGCTGGATGGCGCCGATCGAGACCGGTCAATTCTTCGCGCCGATACAGCGGCCGGGCAAACACATGCTGAAGTATTCCCCCGTCAGCTCGATGGGCATCAATGGGGTGCTGGCCGCGCAACTCGCCCATAAGGGCTTCGACGCCGAGAAAGACATCTTCGACGCGGCGGAGGAGTTTTGGCGTGCCTTCGGTGCGTTGGGCCTTGACCGGGACCGCCTGCTGACCGGACTGGGCGATATCTGGCAGGTGTCACGAACCTCGTTCAAACCCTATTCGGCCTGCCGCTATGGCCACCCGGCGATCGCGCTGTTCAATACCTTGGTGTCACGGCACGGACTGCGCCCTGAGGACATCGATCACGTGGTGGTCCGGACTTTCGACCGCGGCGTGGACTGGCTGGGCCCCATCTACGCGCCCCAGACACCGTCGGATTTGCAGTTCAGTATCCCGATGGCGCTGGGAGCCGCAGCCTACGGATCTGACTTAGGTCCTTCTTGGCAGGACGAGGACAGCATCCGCGACCCGCGCTACCTCACCTTCGCCAGCAAAGTCTCCATCGAAGCTCACCCGGATAGCCGACAGGCGATCGCCGAACAGATGCTGGCGACGGGGCGCTTCACGAGGATCCCCAACGAGGTGCAGATCAGTGCGCGCGGCCAAGAGTTTCGCGAAAGCTGTGATTATGTCTGGGGTGACCCGTGGTCAGAGGACACGAGGATGACCGACGACCAGCTGAAGGCCAAATACCGCAGGTACGCCCAATTCGCACTGCCCGCAACGCGCGTCGAACGCTCCCTTGACGCGTTGTTCAATCTCGACGAGCTGGGCAACATTGCCGAGGATCTAACGCCGCTGTTAGCGGAGTCAGATTGACGGCAATGCTGGCGTTAGGTAGCCCCAAAGTGCATTGGTCCCGTTATGGTATTGCGAAGTCTTACGCCGACTGAGAAATACCCACAGTGATGAACGGCCTGAGAACTGTTGGCCGGACCTGTTGAAAACCCCGACGTAGCTAATCACTATCGGTCGACTTTTTGACTCCGGAACGCGGCTTGGCTGATTCCGGAACGCGCCGGCCTGACAATCACTCGTACTGTCACTTCTAGCCGGAACAACAATAGGCGGTCCGGTTGGCCACGTCATTGCTGCTCCGTGTTGGTCTTGTTGCGTGCGTTACAAGTCGGCGACGGTCTCCCGAATGCGTTTCTTGTCGATCTTGCCACTGGGCAGGACGGGCAGTTCGTCGACTATGGCGAGGCGGCGCGGAACCTTGTACCGCGCCAGCGTGTCCCGCAGGCGCTCCTGGACGCGGTCCAGGGTCAGCTGCGCGTCCGGCCGCAGCACAACGACGGCGGTGACGGCTTCACCCCACCGGGAGTCCGGCGCGCCGACCACTGCGCAGTCCATCACCTCGTCAAGGCCGCGCAACGCGTCCTCGACCTCTGGGGAGTACACATTTTCCCCGCCGCTGATGATCACGTCCTTTTTCCGGTCGACCAAGTACAGCAGCCCGTACTCATCCATGCGCCCGACGTCACCGGTATGGCACCATCCGTCCTTCAACGTTGCCAGCGTGGCCGGTTGATCGTTCCAGTAGCCGCGGAACAGCGAGTCCGACTGAACAAGGATTTCACCCGGCTGCCCGGGTGGGACGTCGAGACCGTTGTCGTCGATGATGCGTACCGAGACACCAGGAAACGGAAATCCGACAGACCCCAGCCTGCGCTCAGCCTCGGGGGTGTCGAGCGAATGTAGTTCGCGCGGTAGCCCCGAGACGATGGCTTCGGTCTGCCCGTAGAGATTCAGGAATCCGGTGTGCGGCATGGTCTCCAATGCCTGACGCAGGGTAGGTGGCGACATCGGCGCGGCCGAATAGACAACGGTGCGCACCTGGCCGAGCACCTGGTGGGCACCGCGTTCGTCCAGGAGTCCCTGGAGCATCACCGGGGCGAGATGGAGCAGGCTAATGCGCTCATCGGTGACCAGCCGGAGGGCTTCTGCAGTATCGAATTGCGGTTGGAGCACCGCGGTTCCGCCGCGGGAGTGCAGGGCGCTGATGATGGCCAGCGCGCCGAAGTGGAACATCGGCATGTTGATCAGCCCGCGGTCGTCGGAGCCGGTGCGCATCTCTACGTTGGCCGTGAAGGCGATCCGGCGCAGTTCGCGATGTCCGAGCATGCAGCACTTGGAGGGGCCGGTGGTGCCGCTGGTGAACAGCAGGCAGGCGATGTCATCAGATCGGGCGGAAAACGGGAGTTCATCGGGGACACCCTGGGCGATGAAGGCATCGAATCGCGTCATCCCCGGCGCGGGGGCGGTACCGAGGCTGACGATCTGCCGGACCCCGCTCAGCTGGGGCGCGAGCTGGCTGACGATGGGGGCGAATTCGTCGTCGCAGAACACGATGGACGGGGTGACCCTGTGCAGGGCGTCGAGGATTTCAGGTGGGGAGAGCCGAAAGTTGATCGTTGCCATGATGATTCCGCTCAGCTGGCTGGCGGCGAAGAGCTGACCGTATTCGATGCTGTTGCGGCCGAGCACGGCGATGCGGTCTTGTCGGCGCAGCCCCTGCTCGGCCATTGCCGACGCCAGTCTCACGCCGTGGTCGCGCAGTTGGCGATGGCTGACAAATCGGGATCCGAGTCGGTAGGCGGCAACGTCGGGAAAGCGGTTGGCGTTGTCGATGACGATGTCGCCCATCGTCATTCCCACATCACCGCCGGAACGTAAGAGGGCGGTCGACGTCCGCTGCGGCGGGGCGGTTGTGACAGCGGGCTCGGGCAGCGGGGCTATGTCGAACCGTTGTGCCGACGGCGTCGTCTCGACGGGTCGCCTCGATTCGGTCGTAGGCGAGGTGTCGGCGAGGACAGCCATGATGAGCGAGGCGACTGTAGTGACCATGTCGTCGTCCTCCACCGGCAGGCCTTCCGGTCGCACGAAGTACCACGCACGGTCCAGCAGGGCGAGAACTGCCAGTCCCAGCGTTTCCGTTGACGAAGTTGGCACGCGTCGGCGCGCTTGCAGCGCGCGCCCCAGCGGGGCGGCCACGTGCATCTCCATCCGACGCGCCCCCTCCCGGAAGGCATTGCTGCTGAAGGACCAACTGCTCGACGACAGGACGAACGCGCCGTGGATATCCATGTAGGCGAAGTAGGCGCTCACCCATGACTTGATCTCGTCCAGCGCTGGATGAGCGCCGAGCGTCTCCCATGCCCTGACTACGGTCTGCGCGTCGCGGTAGGCGTCCTGGCCCAGTGCGGAGAAGACCTCGGCCTTGTCCTTAAAATAGGTGTAGAAGCCGGCGCGGGATATACCGCACTTGTCGGTGATGTCGTTGATGCGGGTGCCGCCGTAGCCGCGACTGAGGAACAGGCTGCGGGCCGCCTCCAGAATTGAGTCCCGCGTTTGCAGTGCGCGAGGACTCATAGGGGTGTCGTTGTGCTGTAGGTCCACAGTCCCGTCGCGGTTTCGTGAGGCCGTCATATCGTCCGATGATGGTACTCCACGGCCGCCGCTGACTGGATCAGGCATCTCTCCAAAGTCCGCACATGCGCGCGGCATCAGCGCAGTTCACACGCCGTTTATCCAGCTTGGCGTTTCTGTCAAAATTACTTGGCGTTTGTGTCAACTACCGCTAAGGTCGTGCCGTGGGCACGGCGCTCGGGTGCCCACCGAACGATGCCGCCGCTCCACGACGGTCCGGTCGCGGTCGCAGCCGAGCGCCCTTCGACACAAGGAGACCTGTATGGCGGACGCCGCCGATGCCGGCCGCGCTGACGCGGTGGCAACCCTGCTGCACCACTTCTCAGCGGGTGAGTTCGACACCGCGATGGCGCTGTTCGCCGAGGAGATCGAAGTGCGGCTGCCGTTCCAGGATGAACGCACCGGGTTCTGGTCCCACATCCGCGGCCAGCGCGGTGTCCGGCAACTATTCGCGGGGGTGGCTGCGTTGTTCGATCCGCATCCGCTGCTGCTCGACGAGGTGTTTCCCGCTACCGACGGCAAGACTGTCGTGGCCCGGTATCACGGTGACTTCGTCGCCCGCGGCACCGGAAAGCCCTATCAGAACACCTATATCGCAGTGTTCGAATTCGATGACGGCCTGATCAGGTCGTGGACGGAATTTCACAATCCTATGGTGTTGGCCGAGTCGTTGCGCCCCTAGGTCGGCTCACACTGCACGCGTCTCGCGGGGTAGTCCGAGGATGCGTTCGGCGATGATGTTGCGTTGGATCTCCGAGGTTCCGGCGTAGATGGTGCCAGCCATCGCGTTGCATAGATGTACCGACAGCCAGGAGCTGGAATCATTAGGAGCGCCAGCATCGTCGGCGCGGAACCATCGCATGGGCGTATCCCCGTCCCAGACCAAGGCGTCCCTGCCAAGGATGTCGACGGCCAGCCGTGTGGTGTTCTGGTGATACTCGCTCCAGTAGAGCTTGGCCACGGACGCCTCAGGCCCCAGCGACCCGTCGCGCATATACGCCGCCAGGATCTTGTCCCCCAACGCTTTCATCACCGCAACGCCAAGATAGGCCCGTCCGAGCCGTTCCCGGGTGATCGGCTGGCAGTCAGCGCCGCGTTCTTTTGCCAGCGCGAAGACGCGTTCCAGTTCGTGGGCGAACAGGATCGGGTTGACCGCCGCTTCCTCGCCACGTTCATGGCTCAGCAGCGAATTGGCCACCGCCCAGCCATTGTTGACCTCCCCGACGACCAGGTCGGCCGAGGTGCGGGCGTCAGTGAGGAAGACTTCGCAGAAGTCCTGGGTGTCGTTGAGCATGGTGATCGGCCGGACGTCAACACCGGGTTGGTCCATGGGCATCAGCAGCATGCTGATGCCCTTGGACTTCGGCGCATCCGGGTCGGTTCGCGCCAGCAGGAACATCCAATTGGCGTTCAGCGCATTGGAGGTCCAGATCTTCTGGCCGTCGATGTGCCATTGATTACCGTCGCGACGGGCACGAGTCCGCAAACTGGCCAGGTCTGAGCCCGCCTCGGGCTCGGAGTAGCCCTGGCACCAGATGTCCTCGCCACTGATGATGCGGGGCAGGAATCGCAACTTTTGCTCATGGGTTCCCCACGCCGCCAACGTGTTTCCCAACAGCTTCATTGACAGGGTGTCACCTGGGGTTCCGACCGGCACTTTGGCACGGGAGAACTCCTCGACCACCACCAGGTGGTCGAGTTTGGTCAGACCCCGCCCGCCGTACTCCACCGGCCACGTCACGCCGAGCATTCCAGCCTTAGCGCACAGACCCCGCCATCGGTCGACGAAATCACGGCGCCGGGTCCCGGGCAGCGCGCCGACGCCTTCCCATTCTGCGGGAAGGTTGTCGTGCAGAAACGCCCTGACCTCGTCACGGAACCCGGGTGTCTCGGCGGGTCCAGGCGCGGTCACCGGTCCACTCCCCGGGTGTTGCAATTAATCATATAGAGGATAGTAATCTATTCAACGACGAATCCAATATGGAGCTTTGATGTGGAGGAGGGGCCATGCCCTTGCTGACTGATGCGGACCGCATGCAGTTCCGGACCTGGGTCCGTGACGCCCTGGAACAGTTGGCCCCACTGGACCAGACCCGGATATTGGCCGAATCGGGCCGCCGCGACGATCCAGCTCTGCACGGGAGTCTCGCAGAGCTGGGGATGTTCGGACTGGCGACACCTGAGGAGTACGGCGGCGGTGACGTAGGTGCGGCAGGCCTGGCCATTTTTCTCATGGAGGCCGGCCGATGTCTGCTACCGGCCCCGTATCTGTCGACCGCCGTGCTTGCGCCGACGGCGATCCGCTGGGCCGGCGCCGAGAAACATTTCGCCGAGCTGCTCAGGGGCATCGCCGCGGGACGGGCGCGGGTGGCGCTTGCGGTGAGCCCGTCGGGCGACACTGCGCTGCGCGCCGCACGCGATGGGCAGTTCTGGCAACTCACCGGCGCGTACCCGGCCGTGCTGGAAGCCGACGTGGCGGATTGGCTGATCGTAGCCGCCGAAACAGACACTGGCCCTGGGCTGTTCGTAGTCGACCGGCACGACGCTGGCGTGCACATAGCTGCGCTTCACTCGGTGGATGTAGCCCGGCCGGTGGCCGCGGTCACCTTCACCTCCGCACCCGGGGTTGCGCTGGGTGATCTCGACAGCGCCGCGGCGTTGCAGGCCCGGCTGCAAGACCTCGTGCGCTTGGCGATCGCCGCCGATGCGGTCGGAGGGGCTCAACGGCTGCTGGACATGTCGGTCGAGTACGCCAAAGCGCGGGTTCAGTTCGGCCGGCCGATCGGCTCATTTCAGACCATCAAGCACCGCTGCGCCGATCTGTTTGTGGCCGTGCAGGCCGCGACCGCCGCCGTAGAAGGCTCGTTTGACCACCTCGACCAGACACCGGGGACGACCCCGGTGTCGGTCGCCGTCGCCGCAGTCTGCGCGCACGAGGCGAACTGGCAGGCAGTCCGGACCGCGATGCAGATTCACGGTGGGCTCGCCCTGACCTGGGAGCATGAGGTGCAGCTCTACCTGAAACGCATGACCGCCTCGCAACATCTGTTGGGCAATCCCGACCACGAGCTCGCCCGACTTACCGATCTGGTGCTCGCCGCAAACTACGACGTGGTGCGAGAGATCATCGGATGAGCCCGCGCCCGACGACCATCCACCTCGGCGTGTCCGCCGGCGAATCAGCCGAGCATCTCCACCACCGTCTTGGCCAACGGGCGCGCGGTGTAATGATGCTCGATCTCGTCGAGGTGCTTGTTCCACAGGTCGATCGCGGCGTCGGTGTCGCGGCGTTTGATCAGCGTCACGAAATACGCATGCGTGCGATGGACTTCGCCGTACTCGATGCCCAGCTCACTGGGCGCCAGCGCCTCGACGTACCGGTTTCGCGCCGGCAACAAGATGTGGTAGAGCACCTCGACAGTGGTGCGGACGGTCTCGTTGCCGGCGAGTTCGGCCACCAGCAGGTGAAAGTCGATGTCGTGGCACGCGTACTCGACCGGGTTCGTGATGTGCGGGGTCGCCTCAGCGATCGCCTCGCTGAGCCGGGACACGGTCTGGCGGCGCTTATCTCGTGCCACCGCCTCGCCCAGCGGTCGCTCCAGCGCGCTGCGAGCGCGGTAGACATCGGCCATCGTGGTGCCGCGATACTGCAGCAGGTATCCCAGATGCCGTGCCGCCATGACGCCGTCGGGCGGTTTGACCCGTGCGCCGCCCAGAGCGCCGCGCCGCACCACGATCAACGCCTCGGACTCCAGGATGCGGAACGCTTCACGCAGGGTGGGCCGGCTGACGTCAAACTGCTCCATCAACACCGCTTCAGCGGGCAGCAGCGCGTCCACGGGAAGCTCACCAGTGATGATCTGGCCCCGCAGGCTGGCCGCCACCAACTCGGCGGCCTTGGGAACCCGAACAGCACCAAAAGACGCTGCCGTCATGGATATACCCCCCTGCCTCGGGTCGTTGGCGGCGATGTCGCACCAGCCGTCGTCATTAATCGTCTAGAGCATCATAATCCTCCACCTTATTTCGATCGGTTCGATGTTGGCCGGTGCGCCCCACGCCCCGGCGCTCCCCCTTGCGTCATCACCGCAACTACCCACACCAATTCAACGAAGGATGGATCGTGCGAAAAATAGAGGGCCCAGACGAATTGCGCTCGCTGATCGGCCAGGAAATCGGTATCAGCGGGTGGTTGGACGTCGATCAGGATCGCATCAACCTGTTCGCCGACGCCACCAACGACCACCAGTGGATCCACGTCGACCCAGAGAAAGCCTCCAAAGGGCCTTTCGGCGCGCCGATCGCCCACGGATACCTCACCCTCTCGCTGCTGCCGCCGCTGATGAACGACGTGTTCGAAGTGGCCAACAAACGGATGGGGGTGAACTACGGCCTCAACAAAGTTCGCTTCCCCGCACCCCTTCCGGTCGATTCCCGGGTGCGGGTGCGGCTCGGCGTCGCCAACGTCGAAGACGTACCCGACGGCATCCAGGTGACCTGGCTGGCCACAGTGGAGCGCGAGGGCGGCGATAAACCGGTCTGCGTCGCGGAGTCCATCACCCGTCTCTACTTCTGACCCGCGGCCCTGATGAACGGAGACCGATAGTGGTGGTGAACCACAGCGCCGATCGGCGCGCAACGCCCACGGCGGCGGGTACGGCTCGGTGTCAACAATGACGCACCCGAGGACGCTCTGATGCACACCCCGCACGATTCGGATGGCACAGGCAGTGAGCACAGTCTTGCGCCCATGCTGCGTAGTCGGCTCCGCGCCTACGGCTCGGCACCCGTTATCGAGTTCGGCGGTGCGTGGTTGCGCGGCAACGATCTCACCGATTACGTCGATAGAATCGACGACCTCATCGGAGAGGCCGGCGTCGGTGAGCGCAACGAGATCGCGCTGGTGGTGCGAAATCGACCACAACACGCCGCCGCGATCATCGGGCTGCTGGCACAACACCGGTCGTTTTCACTCATTTACGCGTTCCAGTCGCCGACTGCCATTGCGGCGGACATCGAGGCGATGAGGCCCGCGGTGGTGATCGCCGACCGTGAGGACTGGACCGCGCCAGTGATGACGGCGGCTGGACGGGCCGGATCGATCGGCATCGCGGTGCAATCGGCCGGCGAGCGGGCAGCGCTCCTATCCGAACTGTCCGGCCGCGGCAACGCACGGGATACCGCAACGCCCAGGCAACCCGCCATCGGTGTCCTGACCAGCGGCACCACCGGCCCACCCAAGCGCATCAGTTTGCCTATCGCGGCGCTGCAGCGCGCGGTGCTCAGTGCCACGGCGCTGTCGCCTAGTAACGGCAACGCGGCACCGGAACTGGTGTTCTGGCCTTTCGCCGGGATCGGCGGTATCGCTCAACTCGTCGGCGCCATATACAGCGGCAAGCGACTCGTCCTGCTGGAGAAGTTCACAGTCGACGATTGGGTCAGCGCAATCAAGCGCTACCAGATGCCGTACGTAGGTGTGCAGCCCGCCGTAGTGCGGATGGTGTTGGAAGCGCGGGTACCGCCGGACGATCTCGCTTCGTTGAAGTTCCTGTTCGGTGGTTCTGGCCCGTTGGAGCCCGAAGCTCGCCAGCTGTTCGAGAAGACCTACGGCATTCCCGTGCTATGGGCTTACGGCGCAACCGAATTCGCAGGCACCGTGCTGGCTTGGACACCGGACCTGTATGCAAAATTCGGCCACGCGAAACCGGCGGCATCAGGCCGGCCCACGGCCGGCACCGAGGTACGTATCGTCGATCCGTCCGCCGGAACACCAGTACCCGACGGCCAGCAAGGGCTCCTCGAGGCCCGCGTCCCGCTGGTCAATCCAGACTGGATTCGGACCACCGATCTCGCTTCGATCGATGCCGATGGCTTTGTCACGCTGCACGGCCGCGCCGACGGCGCCATCAACCGTGGCGGATTCAAGGTACTGCCGGAGACCGTCGTCACTGCTCTGGTAGATCACCCGGCGGTCCGGGACGCAGCCGTGGTCGCGGTGCCAGATTGGCGCCTGGGTGAAGTTCCGTTCGCGGCCGCCGAGCTCCATCCCGGCACCCCGGCACCCAGCGTCGATGAGCTGAAAACTCATCTGCGGCAACGGCTTCCAGCACATCACATCCCGGTGCACGTCCGGATCGTCGATCAGCTGCCGCGCACCCCGTCGCTCAAGGTGAGCCTGCGCGAGGTCGCCGCCCTCTACGACCCCGACTCCGGCACCCCGCCGCAGTCAGCCTCACACACCCCCACAGGAGGAAGCACATGACCACTACCGCACGACTGACCGGTCGCGTCGCCGTGGTGACCGGCGCCGGCCAGGGACTCGGCCGGGCGATCGCCATCCGCTACGCCGCCGAGGGCGCACGGGTCGCTGTCGTGGATATCAACACCGATACCGCGCAGAACGTGGCCGCGGAGATCACTGCCTCCGGCGGCACCGCCATCGCCGTTGCGTGTGACGTCTCGCAGCGTGCCGCGGTCAACGACGCCGCGGCATGCATCGCCGCCGAACTGGGCACCATCAGCGTGCTGGTAAGCAACGCGGGCCTGACCCGCCCGGCGATGTTGTGGAAGATGACCGACGAGCAATGGTCGACCGTCCTGGACATCCACCTCAACGGAGCCTTCTACTGGCTGCAGGCGGTGGTGCCGGGCATGCAGGAAACCAGGAAGGGTTCCATCATCTTTACGACGTCCTCGGCCGGCCTCAATGGAACCATCGGGCAGATCAACTACGCGTCGGCCAAGGCGGCGCTGCTGGGCATGACGCGGTCAGCTGCCCGGGAACTCGCCGGCTACAACATCGTGGTCAACGCGGTCGCCCCGGCCGCGGCGACCCCGATGACCGAAGGGCTGCGCAACAACGACAAGCTCAATGACAACTACCTGCAACGTATTCCGTTGAAGCGGTGGGCCGAGCCGGAGGAGATCGCCGGCACCTACGTGTTCCTGGCCTCCGACGAGGCCACCTACATGACCGGGCAGGTCCTGGGCGTCGATGGCGGTCTGGTGATGGTGCGGTGATGACCCGATGAGACTCGAAGCGACCGAACTCAGCACAGACGAACAGCGGTTGCGCGACGAGGTCCGGGCCTTCCTGGCCGAACGTCTACCACCGGGCGGCTATGACGTCGGCTTGGGTTTCGCCGCCGCCAGCGATCCCGCCTTCTCCCGCGACCTGGGTGCGCGCGGCTGGCTCGGCATGGCCCTGCCGAAGGAATACGGCGGCGGCGGACGCACCGCAGTGGAACGGCTCATCGTCGTCGAGGAGCTACTGGCAGTCGGCGCACCGGTGGGCTGGCACTGGGTCGCCGACCGTCAATCAGGTCCCAACATCGCCGCGAACGGCACCGAGGAGCAGAAGCAGTCCTTTCTTCCCGGCATCGCCAGCGGCGAGCTCTCGTTCGCGATCGGCATGAGCGAACCCGACGCCGGCTCAGACCTCGCCGCCGTGCGCACCCGAGCAGTCAAGGTCGACGACGGGTGGCTGCTCAACGGGACCAAGATCTGGACCTCCGGTGCCGCCGAGGCGACCCATGTGTTGGGGTTGTTTCGCACCTCGGAGGACCGGTATCGCGGATTGACCCAGTTCATTGTGGACCGCCACGCCGACGGGCTTACGCCCTCGAAGATCACCTTCATCGACGGCACCCGCCATTTCTGCGAAGTGGCGTTCGAGGACGTCTTCGTGCCCGACTCCCGGCTGCTGGGTGAGGTGGGTGCCGGTTGGGGGCAGAACACCGCCGAACTGGTCCTCGAGCGCGGCGGGGTCGACCGGTGGATGTCGGTGATGCCGGTGCTGAATCACTGGGCCGGCACGCTACATGGCGCCGCACCCGGTTGGGCGCAGGCAGAACTTGGATCGGTGGCGGCGCGTGCCTGGGCATTCCACGGCCTGTCGTTGTCGATCGCACGAGCAGTGGACCGCGGCGAATCGCCGACGGTCGAGGCCGCATTGGCCAAGGAAATGGCCACCCGTTTCGAACAGGAGTGTATCGAGATCGTGCTCAGGCACTTCGGCCGCACACCGGAACTCTCGTCACCGGACCCGTACGAATCCCTGCTCGCCAGGGCGGTACTGACCGGGCCGTCGTTCACCATCCGGGGCGGGACCACCGAGATCATGCGCAACATCATTGCCAAGGCGCTGATCGCGTCATGACCACCAACCAACGCGACCCCCAGCTCATCGGGCTGGTCAGGGACTACTTCTCCCAGACCTTCACCGCCGACGTCGTCGGCGCAGTGGAGCGCGACGGCATGACCGCCGCCTTGTGGCAGTCGGTGGCAGAGCTCGGCTTGCCGCTGGTCGGGGTCGGTGAGGAGCACGGCGGCTCAGGTGGCTCATTGCTGGATCTGCTCGCGGTGCTGGAAGGCACCGGCCGCCACGCGGTACCCCTGCCGCTGGCCGAGACCAGCCTGGCCGCATGGCTGCTGGCCCGCGCCGGCGCCGAGGTACCGGCCGGCCCGATGACCGTCGTCCCCGATCCCAGCGGCCTGTACCTGGACGGTGGCCGGTTGACGGGCACCGCGGCACACGTGCCCTGGGTGCGCGGCGCCACCAGCGTGGTGGCGGCGCTACCGACCGGGGTGGTGCTCATCGACGCCGGCCGGTTGCAAGTGGCTGCCGGTGCGGATCTGGCGGGGATGCCCCGCGACGCCATCACCGCCACCGGAATCGAGATCGACTTCTACCCGGCCGATATCGGCGCCGACGACGTGCTGCTGCGTGGCGCACTGCTGCGATCCGCCCAGATAGCCGGGGCAATCACCGGAGCGTTCGAGCTGACCACAACCTATGTCGGACAACGTGAACAGTTCGGCCGCCCGATCGGCAAGTTCCAGTCCGTTCAGGCTCACGTCGTTGAGCTGGCACAGGCATCCGCCCTGACCACGTTGTCCGTCGAGCGCGCGGGTACTGCGGCACAGACCGGCGCGGGAACTTTCGAGATCATCGCGACGAAGTCATTGGCCAGCCGCAATGCCGGGCTGGCGGCGCGTGCCGCACATCAGGCGCACGGGGCCATCGGCGTCACGCAGGAATACGGCCTGCAACTGTTCACCCGACGCCTGCAGACCTGGCGCGGCGACTTCGGCGACGAGGCAACCATGAACGCCCGGCTCGGTGCGGCGATGGGTCGCATCGGTGACATCACCACAGCCGTCACGGCCGTGGGATCAACGATCGGAGTATGAAGTGGCACAGGATATTAATGTGAGCACCGCAGGCCAGGTCAGCATCATCGAAATCACCCGGCCTCCGGCGAATTACTTCGATCGCCAGCTCATCGGCGAGATCGTGGATGCCGCCGCCAAGGTGCACGCCCAAGGGACGCGCGCCATCGTATTATGCTCAGACGGCAAGCATTTCTGCGCCGGAGCCAACTTCGCCCAGGGCGAGATGGACGACGACCGGGCGCGCTTCTCAGAGCTGCTGTACCGGGAGGCGGTTCGGTTGTTCGACGTCCCGGTGCCGATCATCGCCGCGGTTCAGGGTTCGGCTGTCGGGGGCGGCCTCGGTCTGGCGTGCGCAGCCGACTTCCGCGTCGCCGCGCCATCGAGCCGTTTTCACGCCAACTTCTCAAAGCTGGGATTTCATCACGGCTTTGGGCTGAGCGTGACCCTGCCCGGCATCGTCGGTTCCCAGCACGCCATGGACCTGCTCTACACCAGCCGACGCATCAACGGTCAATACGCCTTCGAGATCGGGTTGGTTGACAGACTGGTACCGGAAGAGGACGTCCGGGACGAGGCTCTGATCTGGGCCGTCGAGATCGCTGCGGCCGCACCGCTTGCGGTGCAGTCGATCCGGCAAACTCTACGGGCACCCCTGGTCAGCCAGGTCCGAGCAGTGCTGGACCGAGAGCTGGCCGAACAACGGAAGCTGTGGGCCACCGAGGACAGCAAGATCGGGATCGCCGCCAACCTGGCCCGCGAGAAGGCGGTGTTCGTCGGGCGATAGCGCCAGGCGACGGCGGCCCCGCGGTTAGATGCCGAACGCCTGCAGGACTCGTTCGTGGTAGACCGCGGGGCCGCCGAAGCACAGTTGGGATGCCTTAGCCCGCCGAAAGTACAAGTGGGCGGGGTGCTCCCAGGTGAATCCGATCCCGCCGTGCACCTGAATGTTCTCCGAGGCCACGAACATCAGCGCCTCCGAACACACCGAATGCGCCACCGCGGCAGCAACTCCCAGGCGCGGTGCATCGGGGACGCCATCGGCGGCATCCGCCGCTTCAAGGGACGCAGAGTCGGCCAGTGAGACCCTCACCAGCATGTCGGCGCACTTGTGTTTGACGGCCTGAAAGCTGCCGATCGGGCGGCCGAACTGGGTGCGTTCCCGGGCGTAGTCAGTCGCCGCCTCTAGGCAGGCGCGGGCGGCACCGCACTGTTCGGCGGCCAACCCGGTCATGGCCAGATCCAGAACATGTTCAATCAGTGCCGCGGCCTGGCCTGGTTCGCCGACCAGCACGGCCGGGGTGTGGTCGAACGACACGACGGCCTGGTGCCGGGTCATGTCCAGTGTGGTCATAGGGTGCCTGGTCAGACCCGCCTGTTCGGCCTCGACAGCGAACAGGCCCGGGCCGGCCTCGGTGGCGGCAACGACCAGGATCAGGTCGGCGGTGGCACCGTCCACGACGAACATTTTGCGGCCACTGACAGTCCAGTTGTTCTCCGCGGGGACGGCCCGGGTGTGGAGCGCATCGGTCCGCCAAAGGCCATCGGTCTCGGCCACCGCGACCGTCGCGGTGAGCTCCCCCGCGGCGATCCGCGGCAGGTAGGTCGCGCACGCGGCGGCATCCCCGGAAGCGAGCAACGCTGAACTCGCCAGCACCACGGTCGAGAAGAACGGGGACGGCAGCAATGCGCGCCCCATCTCCTCGAGTACCACACGTAGCTCGCGGAACCCACACCCATCGCCGCCGTAGTCAACCGGTATCGCCATCGCCTGGACGCCGAGCTGACTGGTCAGCTGCGACCACACCACGGGATCCCAGCCGCGAGCCGACTCCATTGCCGACCGCAGCCGGTCCTCGGGGGACTTCGCGGCCAGGAAGTCGCGGACGCTGCTCCGCAGCTCGGCGAGGTCGTCCTGGCTCATGGTGTCCGTCATCGTGGGTTGTCCTTGCCTGACGTCGGCTCTTTGGGCAGGCCCAGCACCCGCTCGCCGAGGATGTTTTTCATGATCTCTTCGGTGCCGCCGAGGATCCGCAGTGCCGGGACCGACAACAGCAGTTCCGACCATGCGTAGGTGCCCCACTCGCCGGTATCCGCACCAAGTTTCGGTCCGAGCACCTCGGCGGCGAAATGTGCTGCCCGCGTGAGATTTTGGGCGAACATCAATTTGGAGACCGACCCCTCAGGGCCGGGATCCCGGCCGGACTGTAGCCGTCGCGATGCCTGGTGGTTGAGGTACTGGCTGGCGGTCAGATCCGCGAGTAGCTTGGCCAGTTCGCGACGCAGCGCGCCATCGTCGAGGCGGCCATTGACGTCCATCAGTTTGGCCAGGAAGGGTTGTGAGAGTGCGCGGGTTACCGAGTCGGAGCCCTCACCGCCGACGGTGGCGCGTTCGTTCATCAGTGTGGTCAGTGCGACACGCCAGCCGTCGTTCACCGCGCCGAGGCGGTGATCGTCCGGCACCCGCACGTCGGTGAGGAAGACTTCGTTGAAGTCTGCGCCGCCGGTCATCTGTCGCAACGGGCGCACCTCGACGCCGGGAGCCGACATGTCCACGAGAAACGCGGTGATCCCCTTGTGCTTGGGGGCCTCGGAATCGGTGCGGCACAACGCCATTCCGATCTGCGCGTGCTGGGCGATCGATGTCCAGACCTTCTGTCCGTTGAGGACCCACCCGTCCCCGTCGGGAACGGCTTTAGTCTGGACGCTGGCCAGGTCCGATCCGGCGGCCGGTTCGCTGAACAGTTGACAGGCGATGACTTCCCCGGAGTACATGGCCGGCAGGTAGCGGTCCTTGATGTGATCGCGGGCATGGGCCAGGATCGTCGGGCCGATCATGCCCAAGCCGATGACCGCGAGCACACCGGTGTCAGGGACTTCGTACTGCGCTTCGATGCCGTCGTAGACCAGGTCGTGGACTGCGGTCAAACCGCAGCCGCCATACTCGCGGGGACCAGTGATCCAACCGAAGCCGGCGTCGTAGCGCCGGCGCTGCCACGCGCGGGCTGCCGCCACGTTGGCATGATCGATCTCCGGCGGATCGCTGCTGAAATAGGCGATCCGATCCGGTCCCACACCCCACTCCACGGCCGCAGCCTGGTCAGATCGGCGCTCGGCGTTGTCCCGGAGGAACTGTCGCGCCGCATCGGCGAACAATTCCAGATCTACTGGCGCTGCGACGCTCGGCACTGTCGTCTCACCTACCTTTCGGGTCGTTGATGCGGTCATAGCAGCTCGAATGCCGCGTCGATTTCCTGGCTGTCGAGCACCGCACTGCCGATCACTTCGGTCAACGCCTGGTGTCCCCCGAGCAGCGCGTCCAGGGCCGCGGCCCGCTCGACGTAGCGGTGGATGTCACTTTCCCCAGTCAGGCCGATCGCCCCGGACACCTGAACGGCGTGGCGCATCAGGACGGCTTGGGCCTGGCCGGCGCGCATCTTGGCGACGAGTGCCGCCCATGGGGCACCGTCACTGCCCATAACGGCGTAGGCGTTGTCGAGCACCGACCGGGCACCAGCCATGGCGACGTAGCCTTCGGCGAGTCGGTGGCGGACCGCCTGAAATGAGCCGATCGGCCGACTGAACTGGACCCGGGCGGTCGCGTGTGCGAGCACCAGTTCCAACGCGGCCTCACATACTCCGAGGATCTCGGCTGCGAGCGCACGCCGTCCGGCCGCCACCGCACGATCCCATGTCGTGCCCGCCGGAACCGCGTCTGCACGCGCCGGGTACGGACCGGTCACCGTCCGCCATCCGAGTGCGTTGTCGAAGCCTCGGATCGGGTCCTCTGACAGCGTCAACTCGTCGGTCCGCACCAGCAGGAGCGCGACCGCGCCGCCGTCAAGTGTCGTCGGAATCACTGCGTCCTGTGTGCCGTCGAGAGGCCCTAGCGCCAACCCGCGCAGGGGTTGGTTCCGGCTCATACTGAACTGCCCGTCCAAAGGATGCGGGTAGATGACGGCGCGGCGGCGGCCAACGGCGACGGATGCGGGCAGCTCGGCGAGGACCACGTCATCGAGGGCCCTCGAGTTAGCCAGTGCCCGACCGTGTTCGGTGAACAGCGCGGTGAGCGCGGCGGCAGGATCCTCGGCAAGAACCTCAGCCCACCCCAGGTTGGCGAGCAGCGGTGCCAGATCCTGTCCGGCACTGCGCCGATCGAACATCTGCCGCAGTGATTCGGTGATCTCGGCGCGTGTTGCGGCGTCGAAACCTGCACCCGTGCGGGCGTTCACGAGCTCGTCTCCTTGGGAAGTCCAAGAACGCGATCTGCGATGATGCCGCGCTGAACCTCAGCGGACCCTCCCATGATGGTCGAGGCTCTGCTGTACCACCAGTCGTCGCGCCAGTGTCCCGCCACGGGTCCGTCGCCAAACAGGAACTCGTGGGGCAACAAATCACGCGCCAAGTCGTGTAGCCCGGTCTCCGCGGTCGCCAACAAGATCTTGTCCACGCTGGCCTCCGGCCCCACCGCTTCACCCGCGGCGAGCCGGCGTACGGTTTGGGCGCTGCGTGCCTTGAGGGTGACAATGTCGGCGTAACACTCGCCCAGTCGGCGCACACCGCCGTCCGGCAGTTCCGCCAGGGTCTCCCGCAGCTCTCGCAGCTTGCGGGCGGCGACAGTGGCGCTGAGCCAGGCATACATCGCGCGTTCGAACTGCAACAGGAACATCGCGACCTGCCAGCCTTGACCCTCGGCACCGACCAGCCGTGACGCAGGCACTACGGCGTCGTCGAAAAACACTTCGGACAGCTCGTTCTGCCCGCTCGCCAATGCGATCGGGCGGATCGAGACGCCAGGGGTATCGGTGTCGACCATGATCATCGTCAGGCCACGGTGGCGACTCTCCAATGTGCCGGTCCGCAAAAGGCAGATCAGGCGGCGGGCAGTGGCGCCATGGCTGGTCCAGATCTTTTGACCGGACACGACGTAGGTGTCGCCGTCGCGGCGCGCGCGGCAGCGCAGCCCGGCGAGGTCACTGCCAGCGTCAGGCTCAGAGAATGACTGCGACCACCATTCCTCGCCGGAAAGATAGGCCGGCAGGAACTCGGACGCCAACGCCGGGGCGAAACGCAGCACCGCCGGTCCCAGCGTCTCCAGCAACATCTGCTGCTCGGGCACGTCGACCCCGGCCGCGCTGAGTTCGTCGTAGAGCACCGCACGGTGACGCTCATCGCCACCGAAACCGCCGGCCGCTTGCGGCCACCCGTACCGGCTCCAGCCGCTAGCAAAGAGCTGCGCCATCAGTGCCGCATGCTCGGACATGTGTTCTTCGGTCGAGCGATAGTGAGTCCCGCACCACCGCTGCAATGCCGGCTCGGCGGTGATGTAGCTGCGCACCGCGTGCCGGTAGGCCCACAAGTCATCGGTGAAGATCGACTGCTCGGCGACGATCGGCGAACCAGTTGTCATGACGGCGACTTTGCCTGCGTTGCCTTGGCTTTCGCACGCTGCAGGAAGCTGGTGACCAACGCCTGATGTTCCACGGTTTCGAACGAGTCGAATTCCTCGGACAGCGCGTACTCCAGCACCCCCGCCACGGCGCGTTTGATGTGCATATTCAAGGCTCGTTTGGTGCTCTGCACTGCTTGGGGCGGCAGACTGGCAATTTTCTGCGCGACCGCCAGGGCCTGCTTCAAGAGCTCGGCATCGGGGACCACCCGGTTGGCCAGGCCGAGCGCGACGGCCTGTTCGGCGGGGATCCGCTCGCTGGTCAGCAGGTACTCCTTGGCACGCAGCATGCTCATCAACAGCGGCCACGTCGGCGCCCCGCCGTCGGCGGCGGTCAGCCCAACACTGACATGCGGGTCGGAAATGTAGGCGCTCTCCGCGATGAGCACGATGTCGCTGAGCACCGCCAGATTGCAGCCCAACCCGACCGCCGGACCATTGACCGCGGCGACCACCGGCAACGGGAAGTCCACCATCTCAGTCAACAGCCGCCGCGCCCCGTCGATCTCCCGCCGACGCCGCGGTCGGTCATCCCACAACTCCACAAAGTGTTCGAAATCGCCGCCAGCGCTGAATGCCCGACCGGCCCCCGTGAGCACGACCGCGCGGGCATCGGCATCTTGGGCCAGGTGGCCCCACACCGCCTGCAAAGCACCGTGCAGCGCCTCGTTCGTGGCGTTGAGCGCCTCCGGCCGGTTCAGTGTGACGACGCGCACCGCGCCGTGAGCCTCAATGAGCAACTCGGGCTCGAAAGGATTTGGCATGGACTTCCCCATCATTCGTGTTTCGCGCAACCTGGCAGCACAGCCTCGCCCATGGTAGGCCATCGGCTGACGTTTTTGTCAACTTATCCGTTAAGGCCTTATAGCAGCTGGCCCGATGCGCACATAAATCCTGTTCACGGACGTGCTGAAGCGGATTGACGTTTTTGTCAACTAGTTCTAGTGTCACGTAAACAACCGACCAAACTTTGAGGTGGAAGACACGTGGATAAGTTCACCGACGCCCCGATTTTCGATGCCGACCAGCACATGTACGAGACACCGGATGCGCTGACCAAGCACCTGCCCGAACGGTTCCGCAAGGCGGTGCAATTCGTCCAGATTGGGCGGCACACCCGGATCTCCATTCTCGGTAAGATCACCGACTTCATCCCGAACCCCACGTTCGATCGCGTCGCAGCGCCCGGCGCGCACGAGAAGTTCTATGCCGGAGACAACCCCGAAGGGCTGAGCCTGCGGGAGATGACCGGCGAACCGATCGATTCCATCCCGGCATTCCGCAACCCCGCCGCCCGGATTGAAATGATGAATGCCCACGGCGTGGACGAAGCGCTGGTCTACCCGACGCTGGCCAACCTCGTCGAGCATTCCGCAGCCGAAGATCCCGAACTGGTCGTCGCGATAATCCACGCGCTCAACCAGTGGATGCTCGAAACCTGGGGCTACACCTACGACAATCGGCTCTACATGACCCCGGTCATCACCGCGGCCCTGGTCGATGACGCCCGCCGCGAGCTGGAGTACGTGCTGGACAACGGGGCCAAGGCGGTGTTGATGAAGCCGGCGCCGGTCAAGGGCTACCGGGGTTGGCGCTCGCCGGCGCTGCCCGAGTTTGACCCGTTCTGGAGCGATGTCGAGCAGGCCGGCATCCCGGTCGTGCTGCACGCCAGCCAACCCCCACTGGATAGCTACGTCAGCCGGTGGGAGCCGGCAGGCTCGGGCAGCTTCTTCGAGATGGGCGCCTTCCGGTGGATGGTGCTGGGCCACCGCGAGATCTCCGACATGGTCGTCAGTCTCATCTGCCATGGCACCTTGACCCGCTTCCCGAAACTGCGGATCGCCAGTGTCGAGAATGGCAGCGCCTGGATCCGTCAGCTGTTCGAGGACTTCGAGAGCATGTACGCCAAGATGCCCCAAGCCTTCGACGAACACCCCTTGGAGGTGTTCCGCCGCAACATCTGGGTCAGCCCCTTCTGGGAAGGCTCCGTCGAAGACGTCGTCAGCCGCGTCGGCTGGGACAGAGTGCTCTTCGGCTCCGACTACCCACACCCCGAAGGACTCGCCGAACCCAAGGATTACTACCGGTACGCCGAAGGCATGGACGCGCAACGCACCCGAGACTTCATGGGCGACAACGCCCGCCGACTCCTCGGCATCCCGGTCCGAAACCCACAACCCGTCCACAACTTAACAACCGCCTGACGTAAATAGGCATGTTGGTTTCCCGCTAAGGGGCTGTGCCCGGAACTGGGACGGTTCCCGCCCTTGTAGTGGGTGACGCTCAACGGCAACAACCCAGAACGGAGATGTGACAGTGAAGCAGGCACTTGTTATCGGCGCAGCGGGAGATGTCGGCCGGGGTGTCACGGGCACGTTTGCGGCGGCCGGCTGGCAGGTATTTGGCGCCGGCCGTTCGGCGGAAAATCTCCGCGACGTGAGCAACGAGGTTCGCCGACAGACCCCGGACGCGCGACTGTCCACACTTGTCGGCGATTTGGCGACCGAAACCAGTACCCGAGACCTGGCCGACACCGCCGGCGTTGACCAGCTCGACGCCGTGGTGACCGCGATAGGCGCACCATGGCCTGCCAAACCCCTCGCCCAATGCACCTTTGACGGCATCGCCGACTACTTTGATCGCTACTTGCGGTTGCACTTCAACGCCGCGAAAGTGCTCCTCCCACTGCTGAAGCCGAATGCGGTATACCTGGCGATCGGTGGCGGAATGGCCGACGTCGTATTCCCAAACATGGCCCCGATGTCGATGGCCCAGGCAGCCCAGCGATCCCTGATCCGCGGCTTCGCCAAGGAATCCCGCGGATCCGGCGTGCACATCCGTGAGCTGATGATCGCCTCCAACGTCAACGGCCGATCGACACGCGACGTAGCCAAGCCGGACTGGCTCACGGATCAGGAAATCGGACGCCAGGCTGTGGAAATTGCTTCCGATATCGACGCGTTTCCCGCAACGGTCGTTACCATGTCCCCGCAAGATCGCGTGCCCTCCTGACGAAAGGTGCTGCGCGGCAAAGGCAACCAGTGAGTTATCAAAGGCTCCCCGCCCCCGCACCTTCACCTCCATCTACACCGTCGACGTTCGGAAACTCGAACTCCGGCGACGACTCCCCAACACAACGTCACCCTGCACTCCGAGGACGGCGTCCTCAGGACGGGTCCGTATCCGGACGATCACCATGTCGACGCCAACCTGATCAATACTGGAGAGGAGACGGACCGTCAATCTTGGTGCGGCATAATTCGATTCGACGCTGTCGTTCGGAGTGATCCGCGGTGGCCACGTCGACACCGCGGTGCTGGACGGCATTGAGGTGTCAACGACCGGCGATCTGGCCAGCTCGATGGTGCCAGGCAAGGTGGTCTAGAGGATGGGCGGTGCGGTCGATCTCGTCCACGGCGCGGCCCAGGTCATCATCCTGACGGAACACACTGCCCATGCAGGCAACCCAAAGATCACGCACACCTGCCGCTCACCAACCCGTACATCATCGACGTACCGGGCGACGGAACCTTGATCCTGCACGAACTGGCACCGGCGTCACCGAAGCCGACGTCATCGTCGCGATCGGCGCCGACCTCGTGAGCAACGCGACCTAAGGCTGAACCGTGCCGGGTTTGATGCCGGCCCGGGACGGCTCACCCTTCAAAGGGGGCAGCAATGCTAGTTGACGTAGTTGCCAGATAATGGTGACGCCCTCGAACGCCGTACTGGCGCACTCGCTCACATACCAGAGCGGCCATCCCCAGTGAATCGCCAGGGAGCGGACCGCTAGGCTGCGGGACCGACTCCGCACAAATACCTTGGATGAACGTTACGACCTCAGCCATTGTCGCCTCGCGAAACGGCAGAGCCGGCGAACATCACAGCGCGGTTGCACAGTCTCCGCCATGGAGCGCCGAGCGGCAGATGCGGGCGGCTATAGCAGTTCCAGTATGGTCGCGTTGGCCTGGCCGCCACCCTCACACATGGTCTGCAGGCCGTACTGAATGTTGTTGTCCCGCATATGGTAAAGCAGCGTGGTGAGGATGCGCGCGCCAGACCCACCGAGCGGGTGGCCGAGGGCGATGGCGCCGCCGTTGGGGTTGAGCGTGCTCTCGTTGGCGCCGATCTCCTTCAGCCACGCCAGCGGCACCGAAGCGAACGCCTCGTTGACCTCGAACGCGCCGATCGCATCGACGCTGAGGCCGGACTTGGCCAGTGCCTTCTGGGTGGCCGGGATCGGCGCGGTCAGCATGATGACCGGGTCGGCGCCGGCTAGCACCGCAGTGTGCACCTTAGCAATCGGCTTGAGCCCAAGCTCTTTTGCCTTCTGCGCCGAGGTAATCAATAACGCCGCCGAGCCGTCGGAGATCTGGCTGGAGTTACCCGCGTGGATGACACCGTTCTCCTTGAAAGCGGGCTTGATGGCGGCCATGGACTCGACAGTGCCGCCGCGGCGGATACCACCGTCCTCCAGCACGACGTTGCCGTCCTCGTCCTTGATACCAACGATCTGGTCCTTGAAGGCACCAGAATCCTGTGCGGCAGCAGCCTTTTCATGCGATCGCAGCGAGAACTCGTCGAGCTGGGTGCGCGACAGCCCCCACTTCTGAGCGATCATTTCGGCGCCGGTGCCCTGGTTGGGGGTCTGGCGATAGCGGGCGCGGAAGGGCTCCGGGTGTGGATGTCCACCGTTGGCCAGCGACGAGCCCATCGGGGTACGCGACATCGACTCAACGCCACCGGCGACCACGACGTCATAGTGGCCGGCCACCACACCGGCGACGGCGAAATGCAGCGACTGCTGGCTTGAACCGCACTGTCGGTCGACGGTGACACCAGGCACGGTCTCAGGCCAGCCAGCGGTCAGCACGGCAGTGCGGGCGATATCGAGGGCCTGCTCACCGACCTGCATAACGCAGCCCCAGATCACATCGTCAACGAGGGCGGGATCGATGCCGGCGCGTTGCACCAGAGCATTTAGCACCTGCGCCGACAGCTCCGACGGGTGCACCCCCGACAGGGCGCCGTTGCGCTTACCTACTGGCGAGCGCACCGCCTCAACGATGACCGCTTCAGCCATGAATTTCTCCTTCGAAGATGTAGTGGGGCCGCAAAATTCGCGCATTTGTTCTGAACTTGAAGTGAACGTAGGACAGGAGGTTTAAGGGGTCAAACTACTAGCTGGTAGGCGGGCCTCCGCGTAGGAGAGGTTGCGCCAGCAGTGTGAGAGCATTCAACAGCGACCATGCTCACCTGTACCACTGCCTCCGACCGGGGGACCAAACGCGTCCTCGGTGCCGGTACAGGGCGCGATTGAACGTGAAATCCTGGCCATATGCCCAAACTCTTTCTTATACAACATGTTCGATCAAATTCGCTCTGGATTGCACACCTACCACGCCGCCGCCCGCTTGGACTGAGGCGGCAAGCTCATCCGACACCACTGCAGTCATCCCAGCTGACCACCCTCGCGGGACGCAGTATGCCCATCCCGCGCACGTCTTCGAACGAGTGCCGCAACTTTTCCACGCGCCATTAGCTTCATTCGAGAAGGTCCACTGCCGCGGACATCTCAGATGCCGTCAAGACGAATTCGTCGCCGTTCTGCACGTGCCGCCGCCAGAGTTCACCGGCTTCCGCGACGTCGCCGGCTCTGATCGCGTTCAGCACCATCCGGTGGGTCTTGACTGACCGACGGACCGCCTGCTCGAGGCGCTTCCCTTTGGCGCTTTGCATGGAGCGGTTGGTCTTCTCGATGATGTGGCGCAGCATGTGGCTGATGATCTGGAGGGTGTCGTTGCCGGATAACCGGGCGATCGCGGCGTGGAAGTCGCTGAGTTGGTCGCTGGCGCCGGGGTTCATTTGCACTTCACGATCGACGATGCGCTCGAGTTCGGTGATCACCCGGGGGTCGCGGTTCATCGTCAGATGTTGGACCATCGGCACCTCAAGCGCGGCCCTGGCGTCGCAGACGTCCTTGACGGTGACCCCTTCGTACTCCAGGATCAGACCCGCATAGCGCGCCAGGGTTTCGCGCCGGGGGCGGGTAACGCGGGCACCGCCACTCCTCCCACGGCACATCTGGATCAGCGACTCGGATTCCAACACGCGGAACGCCTCCCGCAGCGTCGGTCTCGACACTCCGTAGTGTTCCATGAGTGCCGGTTCCGGGGGCAGCATGGTTCCCTCGGCTATCTCGCCGCCGATGAGCATCCGACGCAACTCGTTGGCGAAACGATCGGCCACCTTCGGCGCCCGAAGGCCGGAAGCGTCCACTGAGCAACCTCCACAACTACTGATGACATGGCACAGTGCCCCTCACCTAGGCCAGTTGCGCGGAGCCGTACGTCGAGATCGCGATCCTTCAGCCGTCACCGGTGGGCGCACTGTGAACAGGTCGGTCAAGGGATCGACAAGGGGTGTACATGTGCCCGAAGCCCCTCGATTTGTAAATAACGCCGAGCCTGAGACGCAATTCGTTAAACCTTTTACCAGATAGACAGTTCGCTGTTTGGCAGCATAACCTAACCGGAGACTTCTGCGAGAGGGAGCGCAATGACAGCTTTGCCAGTCGCCGCCACTACTGTCCAATTCCACCCCGAGACCAGGCTGTTCATTGACGGCCACCTGCGGGAGGCGGCCGGCGGCCGGACTGCGGACAACCTGAACCCGTCCACCGAAGAGGTCCTCGGTATAGCGGCCGATGCCGACGCCCAGGACATGGATGCGGCGATCGCAGCCGCGCGACGCGCGTTCGATACCACCGACTGGTCGACCAACCACGATTTCCGCCAGCATTGCCTGATGCAGTTGCATAACGCGCTGCAGCTGGAGAAGGAGGACATGCGGGCCGAATTGGTTGCCGAAGCGGGCGCCCCTGTGGGCATGACCTACATCGCGCAATTGGACTGGCCGCTGACCGATGCGATCCGCTGGCCCGCTCAGTACATTTCCGAGTTCACCTGGGAGCGCCAACTCGACGAGGCCGCGTTGATGGGTGTGCCATACCAGCGCGTCGTGGTCAAGGAAGCCATGGGTGTCGTCGGCGCCATCACACCGTGGAACTTCCCCACTGAGATCATCAGCAACAAGGTGGGCCAAATCCTGGCCACCGGGAACACGATGGTGCTCAAGGCCCCGATCGAGACGCCATGGAGCGCACTGCGGTGGGGTCGCGTCATCGCCGAGAAGACCGACATCCCCGCCGGCGTGTTTAACGTCGTCACCGCGTCGGACAACGCGGTCGCTCAGCGTCTGCTTACTGATCCGCGGGTCGATATGATCTCGTTCACTGGTTCGACCGTGGTCGGCGAACTGATCCAGCGACTCACCGCGCCGACAATGAAGCGCAACCTGCTAGAGCTGGGCGGCAAATCTGTCTATCTGTTGCTCGAGGACGCCGCGTTGGCCGAGACCGTGCCTGGATGCATTGGCGCGCTTATGCACTCGGGT
This sequence comes from Mycolicibacterium alvei, assembly GCF_010727325.1. Classification (NCBI taxonomy): domain Bacteria; kingdom Bacillati; phylum Actinomycetota; class Actinomycetes; order Mycobacteriales; family Mycobacteriaceae; genus Mycobacterium; species Mycolicibacterium alvei. Next base: position 3,703,332 of record NZ_AP022565.1, on the reverse strand, counting down.
CAGGGCTGCGCATTGATGACCAGGATGCTGGTGCCGCGCAAGCACTATGACGAAGCCGTCGAATTGGCCACGGCGGCTTTCGGCGCGGTGACTGTCGGCGACCCAAGCGACCCGGTTAACTTCTGTGGGCCGCTGGTGTCGGCCAAGCAGCGTGACCGCGTGATCAGCTACATCGAGGTTGCCCAACAACAGGGCGCCAGGGTCACCGTCGGCGGAGGCAAGCCCGACGGTTTAGATCGCGGATATTTCGTCTCCCCAACGATTCTCGCTGATGTCGCCCCCGATCACCGAGTATTCAAGGAGGAGATCTTCGGCCCCGTGATCACGATCACGCCCTACGACGGCGGAGACGACGGCGCCGTCGCGATGGCCAACGACTCTATGTACGGGCTGGCGGGCACCGTCCTTGGCGACCCCGACCGTGCGATGGCTGTCGCCCGACGCATTCGCAGCGGATCGATCAACGTCAACGGCGCCATCTTCTACGGTGCCGACGCACCGTTCGGTGGCTACAAGATGAGCGGCATCGGCAGGCAGAACGGACTCGAGGGATTCGAACAGCATCTACAGACCAAAGTCATCGCGTACTAATTTGGACACCGCATCGGAACCGACACACTTGTGGACGACGGCCTTGAGCTGGTTGTTGATGGCAATGGCCGTTTCTGGGCGACCCTCACCGATTGGTGGTGGACGCCGCTAATCGACTCACCATTGGCGACTGCTAGCAGCCGAACGCCCAACGGCGCAAAGCTCAACGAGCTGGACGGCCTGACGCGGATAGGTATGCAATGGACCACGTGATTGGTATCGGTCAATTGCACAGCGCTGCCGCACGTTACCTAGCCCTCACCGCTAGCGGCGATACGATCCTCGGTTGGCCGGCACGACACACTTCCACGACGTAGAGTGCCCACGCAGATGCCATCGCCAAAGCCGGTCCCCAATCGCCTACGGCCGTTTGAGCGCCTGCCCAGTCGACTCCTTTCGCCGTTGTTCCGTCATGGCGTAAATGGCTAAGTATCAATGCATTTGACGGATGCACCGCTCCAGAGTACTCGCGCTGCATATCGTAGAACAGCGTTTTCGCGGGGCCTCCGGCAAAGCGTCCACACATTTCGCGCATCTTCGGAGGTCCACCCGATCTTGGGTGCTGCGTAATCTCGGCGAGCTGCTGTAGCTGCTCGTCCGATAAACCATGGCTCGCGGCGAAAATATCATCCATTGAGCCGATTTCGCGTAACGCGCTGACCATCTCGTTCAATCGGATGTAATCGCTTCGACTGAGTCTGGCCAGCAATTCACGCTCTCCGTATTCAGTGAGCATCATCCACTGAGCTGTTAATGCGTGCTCAAACGCGATCCGGCCGCATGACGTCGCTACTCCTGGTGTCTCGTTGCGAACTTGCAAGGCAACTTTCACGTGATTGAGAGCATGCGCGGCCAGACCGAATACGACCACAAATTTCGGGTTCAAACTCTGCGGCACGTGGCACGGCCGGGTCCCGCGGCCGTTAGCCCACCACGACAGCCACCGATCAACAGCTCGGTCGTTCCGGCATCAGCGGGCCAGTCTTCAATCGGAAGCGACACCCCGTACGGCCATGGTTCGGAGTTGCTGCCCGGCGGTGGCGGGCAACGAGTCGCTGAATACACGGTGGGCCGCCTTCCAATGTCGGCTTGGGAGTTCGCCTTTCCACACTGGGCTTGTCTCCACGAGGCCCTGCGCGACAGTGCACCACATCCATGTAATGGCGTGGGGCAGGGTAACGGCTCGACGTCTCGGCGTCACCGAGCTGCACCAATGGTAGAACCATAATTCGTGGTTCGCGGCCAGGTCGCACACGGCGGCTTCTCGTCGGCGGAAGTCCGTGACACGAGACATTGACCGTCTAGTGGCGTGGACGGCGGCCTCGAACACCGCTGGAGGGACCCGCATTCTGGCGCTTGCCGCCCGCGCGGTCCGTCGTCCCAAATCCGCCTCTAGGCCGAGGGATTCGGCAGCTTCTGACCAATTGCTTAATCCTGCAACCGATCTGACGATGCACAGTGACACGTACAGTCGCCCTGTCGACTCGTAGCCGCCGAGCATGCCGGCGAAATGTGCGCTGTAGGTATCGGGATCGATCGTCTGCGGTATCGCCGACAAGGGTAGGCGCGTCTCGTCCATAGTGGCCGTGGCCGTCTTGTTGATTCGCCTGCTGATGCGGTGTCGTTGGGATGCGGCCCCTATTAGCGCTTGTGTCGTTGGGGTTCGAACCGTCCTGTTCATAGCCCAGCTGTGCGGCCCATTGGGGACATCGGCTATCAGCACCAGCCACGGCGACAGTGCGGCCGCGGCCTCTGCAAGGTCGGCGCGCATCAGGATTTCGTGAGCAGCGCCAAGGGCGGCACCGCGGATTCGGGCACTATTGGGCGGGCTGATCCCCCACCGCGGTCCACGCAACTCCGACCTTCGGGAGGTCGCTTCGGCTTGAAGTTCATGGGCCCAAGGCACTACCGCAGTTGCAGTTGGGCGCGTCGCGAGGTGCAGGAGCAGCGTCGCGATGTGCCTCAGTTCGGCGAGGTATGTTCTCGCATCCGTTCGCTGCCCAAGCATGTCAATCGAACCGCCTAGAAGTGCGCGTGCGACAACAGCGGTTGCCTGCCTGAGGTCAGGCTCGGCGTCCTCGGTCGAATGGTCCAGCACCGAGTGGTCACAGTGCTGGCGTAGGCCGAGTTGATTGCCACATGACTGGTGCGGGCCGAGGTTCGGTCGTAGAGGCGAGTACCGGCGAACGCGGAATCTCTCGCCGCATCCGTCGCACCGGGCTACCAGCATCGTGTTATGCACGGAACACATGGTCACCAATGGGAGTCGCCAGTGCAGGTGCCATTGACCACTCTGCTCCAAGCAATGTGGACACACCTGGGTGCCAGTTTGGGGGAACCAGCCTTGGGCCACCACGTTGCGGAAGCTGTCGCGGATGAGCGGGTCAAAGCCATCCAAGTGGATAGGGAGGCCGTCGGAATATCTAATGAGAGTTGCGCTCTCGATGTGGCCGTGGGCGATTCCGCCGAGCTGGCTGATTCGGTTCACCATCGACGGATCCGGTCTGATCATCATGAAGGCTCCAGATGGGCTGCGCTCGTCTGATGGCGTGGTGATGAGCCGCAGCATTTGTGCGGCATCAAGACCGTTGCCGACGGCAAGTCGTTCGAGATAACTGTCTAGTGCCTCGTCGTTGCCGAGTTCCAGACGGGTAGGCAGCAGCCCGATGTTATGCGCTATGGGGAGGCCACCGATCGAGGTTCTGTGGCCGGTGGATCGGCGCTGCTTCAGCTTCCATAAGAGTGTTCTGCTCGCAACGGTATTGCCGCAGCGCAAGTCTTTCCTCGGGCCTCAAGGCTCGATCGAACGAAGCAATCACCGACGGCGGACACTCAGGCAGGTACCCAAAGGCGTCCTGGCCCACCACCTCGTCGAGCCATATCCAGTGCCTGGCAACATCAACGTCTGCCGAGGCATAGAGCGCGGCGTTCGGCGCCAAGTCCCATAGCGTTGATCCACTGAGTTGGACTCGGGGGTCAGCCGTTTCGGCTGGCGTCAACACAGCGAGGTTCTCTGCGAGTTGCACCATCTCGGACAGGACCTGGGCAGCACCACTGGCCGTAACGTCCGGGAATACCCACTCATCGGGGGCCTCCAGCTCGCGCTGGCGTTTTCTCACCGCATACGAAATGGGCTCGCCGCGCCGGTAGCTCACGCGGATATCGTCGGCGATCGTCAGGTTGATAATCCATCGCCGCAGTTGGGCGCAGACGTGTCGGCGCCAGCTCCACACGTCCTCGTCGAGTAACAGCGGATCAGTTGCGTAGCGGACCTCTATCGGTACGTGCTCGGGCTGCAGGTGTCCCTCGATGACTAGCTGGCGGATACGTGTGCCTGACGCCATGATGGATGTTGGTCGACGATCACTGGCCTGCGTGTATGCCCGTATGCGAGGGCGGGGGTATCCGGTATACGGTGTCCAGCGCCGGTGGTCGGACAGCGGGCTGTCGCCGAGGCCGCTGACCGCGAGATAGCTTGCATGGGTGCTCGCGGAGATGCCCCACGCGGCGCGCATGGTCTCCCCGACCAGGGTTGGAATCTCAGGCAGACCCAGCGCCGAGTTCTTCCAGCGGTCGTCGACCCGCGCCAAGAGTTCTGTTGGTTCGCCTCCTACGGCGTCGAGGGCACCGAACTCGGTGTGTAGCAGGTGCATACCCATCGAGGTTGCGCATCGCCGGAGCCGGATGAGCCGTTGGCCGATCGGCTCGTTGTCCTTGCTTGCCATCGCGTCGAGGATTTCGCGTTGGACGCGGTTGAGTTCGTCGTCAGCGGGTTGCGGTTCGGCGAGGAGATCGTCGGCGCATGACAGGAAGCTGTTGCAGCGCAGGCACAGAAACTGGATTGCCGATCCGCGCAGGGTATCTTCAATGCCCCCGGTGCTGCATCTTTGGCATTGCCAGACAGAGGTTTTCAGCTGCCAGCCGGTATGGGTTCGGCGCACTGCTTTGCCGATTGAATCCAGCGTCACCATGTCCAGTTTTGCGGGGTGCATGCCGATCGATGCGGCAACCGCAGCGATGGGAGTTTTGGCTCCAGGATGTCGTTGCCTGCACAGGCGCAATAGTTCAGCGGTGCTGGCACCATTGGCATCCGCGAGACGCCGACAGAAGGAGGTGAAAGCTTCCCCCTGCAGCGGTTGGACCCGCGCGGGCAGCCACGCCACTGCGTTGGATGCGTAACCCGCCTTTGCGGCGATTAGTTCAGATACCGCCGTCATCGGGCACGCCGCTGCGGGGCAGACTGCGCTTGGGCGTTGTGCTCCAACTCGGCGCGCTTGCTCAGGGCGACGGCGTTGAGGTGCCTGAGCTCGATGGTGTGGCTGCCATCGAGCGTGGCTGCCAGCGTTGCGCCACTGATGAGTTTGGTGAGGTCACCTAGGAATCCCTGTGTGCGGTGCCATAATTCGCCGGCCAGTTTGAGGAACAGCACGCCGGGTTCGGCGGCGGGCAGGTGCGCCAACAACGTGTTCTCGATGTCGCGAAGGATCTGCTGCCATACACGTTGTTCGTCGAGATCGTCGATGGTGTAGCGGGGGAATCGGAACATTTTCAAGCGGCCGGCAATCTGGGGATCGGTGACCAGATCGCTGTTTTCGAGGTCGGCACCAATCAGGATCACGGATGCGCCGATTTCTCCGAGCTCGGTGTTGATGTGCTTGACGTGGTCGAGAACGTCACGGCCACCCTTCCAATTGGTTTTCAGGAATTGGGTGTCGTCGACGACGAGCACGCGCACACGATGCTGTTCGGCAGCACGGACAACGCTATTGGTGAGTTTTCGCCGGACGCCTTCCGCCGGCAATCCAAAGAATTCGAGGATCTCAGCATCGACTTCTTTGATCATGGCTCCAGGAGGCAGGTTGATCCAGACCACCGGGTTGAGATCGGCCTCGGTGCCCAGGGTCGGATACCAGACCGGTCTGCCGCGCCTGTCGAGTTCGGCCGATCTGGTCCAGTCGCGGTAGTTACGTTTCGCCCACTTCTTCATCAGCGTGCTCTTGCCGACGGTGTTCTTGCCCGTAAGAAGGCCGATGTCTTTCGCTCCTGGCGGCGACTGCGTATTGGTACCGACCATCGCGGTCATCGCGTCGGTGATGCCGGTGAGCTCTGGTGTCTGCACGTACAGGTGGCCCAGCCAACTCGCCAATTGCTCGATGTGGCGAGCTCTTTCGCCGTCAGACAGCTGGTTCCACTGTTTCACGCTCAGTGGCGGTGGTTCTGGCGGTGGGGGCGCCGTGCAGTAGTTGTGCCAGATTCTCGCGTCCACGGTTCAGTCGTCCGCGAGGAGGTTCGGCCAGGCCTGACGTCGGGTGTCCGACAACCCTGGCGACCGCTTCTGTCGGACCGTCCGCAAATCCGTCGGGGCGTCAATGGCGCGCTGCGCTTCGTCGTGGTCGGCCTTGGACTGCTCGACCCGGCGGGCGGCCGCGGACCATTTCGCCTTCCACTCCCGCGTCGTTGGCGCCTTGGTCAGTTCGGTCAGCTCCTCGAGAATCTGCCGTGTTGCCGATCCGCGTTTGAGGATCGTGTTGCCGCCGCGGTCCCGGATTCGTTGACGTGCGGCGTCGACAATCATCTGCGTCATCGGTGCGTCGGTTCGGTTTGCGCCTCGCCACTCGATCGGTTGGACAAGCGTGGAGTTGAGGTCGCGAAACCAGATGCGGGACAGGTCATGTGGGTCGACATAAAACGGCGCCGCACGGTCCCCCGCACGGAAGTGCCCCGGCGCAACCTCGCGGTACGGGTCCAGCAGCGGGGAGTCGAAGACCATATTCGACAGCTCAACCCCAGCGTGGTTGATGGTCGCCCAACGGATCGGCAAGAACTGGTAGATCAGATCGGCTCGTTGTGGCACGTCGATTCGTCCTGTTGCCTCAACCATGACGTCCCACATCTCCAGCGGACAGAACCTGGCCTCGGCCTCCTCGCCCAGTCGCAATCCCTCGTGCAACGCCCGGTGGTAGTCCAACGCAATGAAACGCCGGAGGTGTTCCTGCAACTCGCGGGCCGTGAGCAAGGGTTCGTCGGCGACCAGGCGGCCGCGTTCGGAGACATTGCGGCCCTTGTATCCGGGAATCTGTTGCAGGGCACGTTGAATTGTTTCGTGCCACCGTTCGACGTGCGGGTTATCGGTCGGCTTCTTCCCACGACTGAGTAGCAAGTCGATCCCAAGGTCGGCCAATGTTGCCCGGAAATGCTCCGAGACAAAGATCGAGCCGTGGTCGCACCGCACGGCATCGGGCGCGACCGACGGAATATGATGGGCACCCTGCAAGGTCGTGAAGTCCGGCGCGATCCGCCGACGGCCGACCGTTAGTGCGACGTCGGAGACGTCGAGCTGTTCAGGCAGGCCGACCCAGCGCCAATCGCTGATCGACGTGCCGCTAACCGAGAGCGAAAATGGCCGGCACACGTCATAGACCAACAGTCCTGCGTCGAGCCCGTTTGCGCTTTTGGGGACGACCCGCAAGGCCAGGACCACTCTGGTCGCGACGTCGATCGCCGTGAGAATCTCAACGCTGCACGCACGTCCGGTAAGTGCGTCGTAGACGAGGTTGTCGGCCCGGGTGGCGTCAATGGCCACTACTTGGCCCGGGCGAATAGCCGGATAGTGCTGGGTACCGGATGCCTTCTGCAGCGAGCGGCTTCGCTGTGAACGCGTCGTCGATCCCTTCGACGCCTTCAACATCGACAGGAACGCCTGGGTCACTCGCTGCGGCGTCACAACGTCGGTCTGTCCGTCTTCGATGAGACGGACCCGAATGCGCCGATCGAGCTCGTTGATCGAGACCGTCGAGCGGTCGCCGTCGAGGGTATTGATCACCTCCCTCGCCGTCTCCCGAAAACGCTCGTCGATGCGGTCCCACGAGGCACTTTCGCGAAGGTGCCGGCCGTCTATCAACGCGACCAGTCCGTCCCGCTTCCAATTGCGCACCCAGTTTCTTACCGTGCTCGGGTTCGGTGCCACGGACTGAAGTTCGCCGTCGCGTACACGCCGCTGCAAGGCCCGGTCCGACTGCCGCTCATAGGCCAGCACTTCCGCCATCGCGTCGCAACGACGTGATTCCGAGGCGCCGAACCCTTCTCCGAACGGCGAACGCGGTTCGCCCGGACGTGCCAACTCGCGATGCCCATCGCGGTAACCAGTCAGAATCTCCTGGACAACTTCCAGGCGATTCAGCGCCACGGTCCTGGCATGGTCATCCAACGCGTCCCACAGCGGTCGCAACGGTTCGGACACCGCCGCCACCTGGCCGTCCTGAATAGTCCGGGCATATGTCAGGTCGGGCCAGCCCACCGTTTCGACATTGCCGAACGAATCACGGAACGTGACGCCAGCGGACGCCACCGAAACGACAACAGCAGTCCCGCCTTCGGTCAGAATTCGGGCGCCTTCGACCAACAGGGTCCGGCCGTCAGACATGCGCCCACTCTCTGCCCAACCCGACCGCTGTCCGCTCGGTCAGCGGGCGCCTGATATCGACCGACAAGGCACCCTTCCAGATGAGATGCCAGACGACCGTTTTCAGCCCACCTGACCCGTCATCGAGCCGGAACAGTTCACCGAGGGGCACGGGCTGCCCCGCCACAGCCAATCGAATCTGCGACACGTACCGATCCGACCACTCAGGTCTGCGGCGAAAACCGTGCAACCACAGCAAATTTAGACGCTCAATCCTGCCGAGACCATCAAAGATCTGATAGCGCCAGCCCACCGCTTCACATTCATTCGCCGTGATCGCCGCCTTAACGCGGAACCGAGAGCCTTGATCGTCGGCGCCGCGGGCATCCCACACGGTGACCCGACCGTCAACATGCACGGTCAGCAGATCCGGCGTGTGCTGGCCAACCTTGGGCTCCGTCCAACCCAGGCGGAAAGGCTGCGGCACGATCCACGCAACAGACGGATCGCGGTCCACTCTTCGCACCAAATCGTGCTCCAAGCCGGACTCCAGCTCAAGGTGACGCGCGTTAGTCATCGAATACGCCGTCACCGGGATATGGCGGTTATGTTCCGACGACCTCGGCGTGCGTACCGGACCAAGCTGATCGAGGATCGGCGCCCCTCGCTCGGACCACGACCACTGCTCCTCGGCTCCCCCGGACATCCGGATCGTCCAACTCACGTCAGGAACGCCGTCAACCACTGTCAGCTGAGCCCGCCCGCCATCGTCAGCGGCTGATCGCGAAGGCACCACGTCGTATCCCTCCGAAGCGACGGGAAGGTGATGCACGCGACATTAACAAGAAGATTGACAGATTCCGCGCAGGCGAGGCGTGTCTGACAGCCCGAAACCAGCGGACGCCACCAGCGCTTTTCCGCCGCACAAACCGATCCACCCCAGGTCACAACTTGTCGAGCCCAACTCCACTGCCAGCAGTACCGACCGCAGACCTTGTTAAACAACAACCAGCAGTCTGCTAATCCTCGCTGCATCTCGACAGGCGCGAAGTCCTACCGCGCCATATTCGTGAACCGCGAGAAGTGCAGCTGGTGTGCCACAGTGATATTCGCGGTGGGGCCGTTACGGTGCTTGCCGAGGATGATGTCAGCTTCACCACCGCGCGGGTCTTCCCGGTCGATCGCGTCGGGGCGATGCAACAGCAGGACCATGTCCGCATCTTGTTCGAGCGAATTGTGAGCCGTAATTCCCTGTGCCACAAAGTTACTCGTTCCAGGAACGGTTCCGTCGTACACGTCATGCTCACCGATACTGGTGATCTCGACGATCTCGTCCCAGAACACATCGTTGAGGGCCAGGTGGTGCAGTTCGAGGTCATTGAGCACGGCGGCCGCCCGATGCAGTCGCGACCTGCTCGGCGCGTGCTTCCACATGGCCGAACCGCAGAACTTGGAGCCCATGGCTGCGGCGAATTGCCGGTGCGTCATCCCCTCGCGCACCAACGCTGACTTCACCTGCTGCCAAACTTCCTTCGGCACCGTGTCGCGATTCGGGTTGCGGGTGGCACCTTCGAGATGCGCCAACACCTCACGTGCCTTGACGCCGCGCTCACCGTGCACACCGACGTGCGCCAGGAATCGGTGCTGGTTGTCCCCGCCGTAGATGAGCACATGCCAGCAGTCGCGGTAACCCACCTTCTTCGCACGCTTGATCCGCGCATACACACCGACCCGCAACAACAACTGGGTCACGTCATCAGCGAGCTGCCGGCTCGTCGTGGCGTAGTAGATCCGCGCCTGCCCCGCCGTGGCATCCCAACGCACCGAACCATCCGTCGCCCACAGGTGATGCAGGAACAACGCCACCTGATCGTTGGGTAGCGCGAAAACCTCTTTGGGAACGAACTTCTCGTAGCTGCGCTTGCCGAACAACCCGAGCTTGTCCAGCCACGCCCCGATCGGATTCCGCTTGCCGTGCGTCAACCGATAGGGCGCCGGCAGGCGCAGCGTCGTGACGCCGGCCGCTGGGTACTCGTCGCGCACCGCCGTCACTCCGAAGTGCAGCGCCGAGATCTCGACCTCGAGCAGATTCGCCTGGTCGACGCTGGCGTATCGGATCGGTTGGCGCTTCACGCATGAACCGTCACCGATCATGTGCGCCAACATGATCACCTCGGAGTCGTGCATCCGCTCGGTCTGCACCGGCTCGGGTACCCGTCGCGGCGTGGCCAACCGATCGCCGACCGCCAACTCACCCAACGGAACCCAGCCGTCCAACGTCAGGAACGGGTGGTTGGCGGTGGCCTCCACCTCGCGCCCGGACGCCATGCGCAGCGTGAAGACTTCCTTGCGTCCACTCGGGAACACGTTAGTCATCGGGCGCGCGACCATGTTCTTGTGCTCGTCGAGCGACCACACCAGCGGCCGCTCGCCGGTCGCCATCAGCTCACCGAAGGTCACCTCGGCGCCGGTGTCGGCACGCAGGATCCGGGTATTCGCCGTCATGCAGCCCGACTCACGAAGGTCCGAAACCTGCGGACGCTTGTCGGTGCGTTGCTCGGGGCCGCGGTTCAGCTGGCTGATCGCGATCACCGGCACTTCAAGCTCCTTGGCCATCAGCTTGAGGCTTCGGGAGAAGTCCGAGACTTCCTGCTGACGCGACTCATACTTCTTGCCCGAGCTCATCAGCTGCATGTAGTCGACGACCACCAGCTTCAGATCGGCCTTCTGGGCCAACCGGCGCCCCTTGGCACGGATCTCCATCATGGTCAGGTTCGGCGAGTCGTCGATGTAGAGCGGCGCCTCGCTGATCTCGCTCATCCGACGGGCCAACTTGGTCCAGTCGTCATCGCTCATCCGGCCCGAACGCATATCGGCCAGTTTGATTTTCGCCTCGGCCGACAGCAGTCGCATGACGATCTCGGACTTGCTCATTTCCAGCGAGAAGATGACGCTGGCCATCCGGTGCTTGATGGAGCAGGACCGCATGAAATCCAGTCCCAGCGTGGACTTCCCGACACCGGGACGGGCCGCGATGATGATCATCTGCCCGGGGTGCAGTCCGTTGGTGATCTCGTCGAATTCGGTGAACCCGGTCGGTACACCACGCGAGATACCGCCCTGCGAGGCGATGGCATCGATCTCGTCCATGGTGGGCTGCAGCAGATCTTCGAGCGCGACGAAGTCCTCCGAGGCACGGCGTTCGGTCACGTCGTAGATCTCGGCCTGTGCCCGGTCGACCACATCGGCGACGTCGGCGCCATCGGCCCCGGCGTAGCCGTACTGGACCACTCGGGTGCCGGCCTCCACCAGCCGGCGCAGCAGCGCCTTCTCGGCCACGATGCCGGCGTAGAAACCGGCATTGGCCGCAGTGGGCACGGTGGAGATCAGCGTGTGCAGGTACGGCGCCCCGCCGATGCGGCGCAGCAGACTGCGCCGGTCCAACTCGGCCGCCACGGTGACCGCGTCGGCAGGCTCACCCCGGCCGTAGAGATCGAGGATCGCGTCGTAGACGTTCTGGTGTGCCGGGCGGTAGAAGTCGCCGGGACGCAACCGCTCGAGCACGTCGGCGATCGCGTCCTTGCTCAACAGCATGCCGCCGAGGACGGCCTGCTCGGCCGCCATGTCCTGCGGCGGCTGCCGGCCGAAATCCTCCCCAGTCGGAGGGCCGTCCATCTCCGAATCTGGATGCCCCAGGTCGTCCACCACCGCCACGGACTCCCCACCCCCTTCCGAGGCATGCCGGCCAGGCACGCTCGAACGTCTATTCGAATCGGTACTGCAACTGTAGAACAGGGCTCTGACAAGGCCTCGACAGAGTCGCGACGCACCACGCTAGACGTTGCTGGCCGCTCCCGGAACCACCCCTGTTGATGAACCTGTGGATGGTGTGGGGATAGGTGTCGGTCACGGTGTTGAACCTCTGGGGAGAACCTGTGGACTATTTCACGACAAACTATTGTTTCCCCTGGTCAGGGAGCCACAGAGGCGGTGAGTAGTTGTGTATGGAAAGTTCCTCGGCGTGTCGTCCCGGGTTGCCGTCCCGGGCGTGTTGTGTTGCGCGCCGGGACCGCGCCGGTTAACACCGGGTTAGGTTCGCTGTCGAGAGTTACCCGCAACGAGTTCGCCAGAGATGCAGCAACGCCCGGGTGGAAACCTGTACAGGTTCCCACCCGGGCGATTGAGTGCTTGCGGAACGGCTCCGCTACGGATTACTCCGCGGTGACGTTCAGCGACACCTTGGCTTCCACCCCGGTGTGCAGCCGGACGGTAACCGGATGCGTCCCGACCGACTTGATGTGCGCCTTGGGCAGCTGCACCGTGCGCTTGTCCAGGTTCGGACCGCCGGCCTTCTTGATCACGGCCACCACATCGGCAGCGGTGACCGAACCGAACAGCTTGCCGGTATCGGCCGCGGCCTGAACCGGCAGCGACACCTCGCCCAGACCCTCGAGCGCGGTCTTGAGCTCGTTGGCATGCTCGACGCCACGAATCGACTTGGCCTCGCGGGCCCGGCGGATCTCGTCGGCCTGGCGCTCGGCACCGCGGGAGGCCACGATGGCCAGCCCACGGGGCAGCAGGTAGTTACGGCCGTAGCCGTCCTTGACCTCGACGGCGTCGCCTGCGACACCCAGGTGTTCCACCTCAGCGGTGAGAATCAGCTTCATTGGTCTACTCCCTACCGCGTCGACGAGCCGAACGGCAGCAGAGCCACCTCGCGGGCATTCTTGACCGCGATGGCGACATCGCGCTGATGCTGGACGCAGTTGCCGGTCACCCGGCGGGCACGGATCTTGCCGCGCTCGCTGATGTAGGTACGCAGCAGCGCAGTGTCCTTGTAGTCGATGATCTGCCCCTTACCCTTCTTGGAGCAGAACACGCACTTGCGTGTCTTTACCGGCTTTTCCGGTGCCGGCCGCCGCTTTGTGGACTTGGCCATTGTTATCTCTTCCTTGCAAAATTTTCGATGTTGATCAGAAAGGCGGCTCGTCGTCGGCCCCGCTGAAGGAGCCCGACGCGGGCGCACTGCCCCACGGATCGTCTTTGGGCTCGGCCGGGCGCGAAGCCCCGCCGCCATTACCGCCACCGCCACCGCCGAAGCCACCGCCTCCGCCGCCACTGCGGCTGGCCTTGTTGACCTTGGCTGTGGCGTAGCGCAGGGACGGACCGATCTCGTCGACCTCGACCTCGACAACGGTGCGCTTCTCGCCCTCGCGGGTTTCGAAGGAACGCTGCTTGAGCCGACCCGTGAGGATCACCCGCGAACCCCGGGTGAGGCTCTCGGCCACGTTCTCGGCCGCCTCACGCCAGATGTTGCACCGAAGGAACAGCGCCTCGCCGTCCTTCCACTCGTTGCTCTGCCGGTCAAACATTCGCGGCGTCGAGGCAACGGTGAAGTTGGCGACAGCTGCGCCGGACGGGGTGAAACGCAGTTCCGGGTCAGCGGTCAGGTTTCCGACAACTGTGATGGTGGTGTCACCAGCCACGAGATCCTCCTGGGATAGGCATGTCCGTTTGCGCGAAGCCTACGTAGGCCCGCCGACGACCGAGAGCCTTTAGTGCTTGTCGGTCCGCATCACCTTGGTCCGCAGCACCGACTCGTTCAGGTTCAGCTGACGGTCGAGCTCGGACACGGTGGCCGGTTCGGCCTTGACGTCGACGATGGCGTAGATGCCCTCGGCGTGCTTGGCGATCTCGTAGGCCAGCCGGCGGCGGCCCCAGATATCGACCTTGTCGACACTGCCGCCGTCCTTGCGGATGACGTTCAGGAACGTCTCCAGCGAGGGAGCTACAGTGCGCTCGTCGAGTGTCGGGTCGAGAATGACCATGATTTCGTATGGACGCATAAGGAACCCATCACCTCCTATGGTCGTTGCGGCCACGGCGTGTCCGTGGCAGGAGGGTCGCCTGCGTCGGCAACCGGCCCAGGCTACCCGAAAGCGCCCTGATCTGCGAAATCCGTATAGGGTGAACTGCTTGGTTGTGGATTCGAGGGGGATGTATGAACTATCCGAACGGACCGTACGGGCAAGGGTTCCCACAGCAACCCGGTCCACCGCAGCAGTCGGGCTTCCCACCGCCGGTCGGCTACCCCCAGCAGCCCGGTTACCCACCGCAGCCAGGCTTTCCCCAGCAACAAGGCTTTCCGGCGCCGGGGTACCCGCCACAGGGTGGCTTCCAACCCCAGCCCTACGGGATGCCCAGCCCTGAACCCAGTGGCGCCACGGGAATCATCGCCGGGGTACTCGCGGCCCTGGGCGCACTGTCCGGTCTCGGCAGCGGCGTGGTCGGGGCCTTCGCCCTCGCCGTCACGAACTCCGAGGTCGACCTCTCCGGTGGGACGCACGCATTGCTCATTGTCACGGTCCTGCTCAACGTCGTCTTCGGCCTGATGATCGGCATCGGAGCCGTGCTGCTGTTCCAGCGAAAAATGCTCGGCCGCTGGCTCGTGGTCGGCGCGTGCGCCCTGGCGATACTGAGCACCTTGGTCAGTGTCGGTGTGGGTATGTCCGCGCAAGCCGACGTGTACGGCTCCTACGCAGATGGGGCTGTTTTCAATCTGTTCGGTCTCGTCTTCCCCATCGCGACGCTCGTGCTGGCGATGCTGCCTACGACGACCGCGTGGATCAACGCGAAGCCGAATCCGGTTGCACCCCAGTTCTACCCGCCCTATCCGGGTTGAGCGACACCGGCTGATCTGCGAATGTCGTTGTGCAGAACCGCCAATCATCCAGGATCGGAGTAGCAGTGACCTCTCCCGGCGAGCCCAGTTACCCGGAGCAGCTCGGCCACCAACAGCCCGAGTATCCGTCGGTTGAATCCTCAACGGATACACCGCAACCCGAGGCGGCGGTGTCGCCGAGCGGGGTTACGGCGATCATCACGGCTGTCCTGGCCGGGATCGGCGCCCTGTTGACCCTCGGCAACGGCTTCGCCGGCCTGTCCGGACTCGTCGCGCTGGCCGGTGACGCAGGCTTGCGAACTCTGGCCCTCAGAACCCCTGGGCCGCTCACGCTGACCGTCCTCGCGACCCTGCTGAGCGTCGCCTGCGGATTCTTGCTGCTGGTCGGCACGGTGGCGCTGCTGCGTCGCAGGATGATCGGCCGCCGGCTCATCGTCATCGGCTGCGTCCTGATCATCCTCGGCAGCCTGATCAGCCTCGGAATGAATCTCGCCATGACAGCCCGCTACGGGTCCTACGGCATCAGCGGGCTGGCAATCTTGAGTCTGGCGCTGCCGATCGCCACGCTCGTGATCGCCTTGCTCCCGTCGACCTCCGCGTGGATCCGGGCGCGGTCGCCGTTCTGAACCGTCGATTTCCACCTCAGGGTCGCGCATCACGAAATTCGCAGCCCTGACGCAGAAATCGGTGCGCGACGCCCGCAGGCTCAGCCGCTGCGTCTACCTAGAGCCGGCCAACTCGGGCTCGGGGTCCGCCGAGGGACGCAACCAGTCCGGTAGCCAACGTGGCGGATGGTCGGGCGCGCGATCGAACACCCCGCCGGTGGGGTCGTCGATGCGGCCGCCGTGCCGGACCAGATCCAGTTCCGGGCGGTAGATCTGGCGAATGATTAACGCACACAACAGGATCACTGCGATATCGCGCAGCAACACAGTGGTGGTGAACCATTGCTCGGGCAGACCTTTGTTGGCCTCACCGTACAGATACAGCATGCGCGGCACCCACACCAGGGCGTCGATCGTCATCCACGCCAACAGGATCCGTCGATGCGGCAGGGCCAGCACCGCCAGCGGCACCAGCCACAGCGAGAACTGCGGGCTCCACACCTTGTTGGTGAGCAGGAAAGCGGCGACCACCAGGAATGCCAGTTGCGCCAACCGGGGCCGCTGCGGCGCCGTCAGTGCGATGTAGCCGATCGCAATGCAGCACGCCGCGAACAACACTGCGGTGACGGTGTTGAGCACCGTCGGCGGCTGCCAGAACCCCAGATCCGGATCGAAGCCCCGCCAGTCACTGAACGACTTCACCACGTTGTACAGCGAGTCCATGTCGTCGCCGCGACGGGTGTTGAGCCGAAAGAACTCTGACCACCCGCGCGGGAACAGCACCATGATCGGCAGGTTGATGACCAGCCACGTCACCACCGCGGTCAGCGCCGTCCTGCCGACCTCACGCAGACGTCCGCTGCGTAACCCCAGCAGTACCAACGGAATGAACAGCAGGAGCGGATACAGCTTGACGGCCACGCCGATGCCGATCAGCGCCCCGGCCCACACCGGTTTTCGCCGGGCCCAGGCCAGCATCGCGCCCGCAGCGGTGGCGGTGGCCAGTGCGTCGAAGTTGGTGAATACCTGGAAGATCACGATCGGTGAGCCGGCCACCAGCGCGGCGTCCCACACCCGTCGGCCCGCCATCCGCGAGGTGGCCCAGATCGTCGCCAACCAGGCCAGCGCCAAACCGAACGCGGAGATGTTGAAGAACATCACCACCTCGGCCACGAGCGGGACCGACACCAGCTTCGTCAGCGCGGTGTAGGTCTTGGCCAGCGACATCGACGCGTACTGGTACAGCCCGGTCAGCACCGGGTACTCCATGTAGCGGATCGCCGGGCTGCCGTCGTACTGCATGCGCGGCTTGCCGGTGGCGTCGTTCTCGACCCAACTGGACTTGTAGGGAAACTTGCCCTGGTTCAACAACTCTGCGGTGTAGAGCGGAACCGTGTCGGAGTAGCACAGCTCGTAATAGGCGCGGTTGTTCTCCCAGTTGGCCACCCGCTGGCCGGCCGTCCCGCTGCCCGTCGTCTGCAGGCACGCGGCCTTGGACGTATAGCCCAACGCCAGGAACACCACGGCGATCACGAACATCACCCGCAGGGGCGTCATGAACCGTGACCGCCCGATCAACGCATGCCGGCCGACAGGTCCGCCGACAGTCTGCGACAGCGCCTCGGCCAGCCGGTCGTTGCGGCTGGGAAGGTCGCGGTCGTCGGCGCTCCGCTGGTCTTCTGCCGGCGGAGCCGGCGAATCCAGTCCTGCCGGCGGAGCCGGCGAATCCAGCCCTGCCGGCGGAGCCGGAGATACCCGTTCCGTCACGGAGGCGGCGGTGGCAGCGGCAGGCCCGGCTCACCGGGCACACCAGGTGCCCCCGGCGGGGGTCCGATCGGCACGGTCGTCGGGGGGCCGATCGGGATCGTAATACCCGGGGCCACTTCGATGGTCGGCTGAATGACGGTCTCCGAGGGCATCACCGCGATCGGCGGACCGGCCGGTGGCGTCCCGGGTGGCGGGGCGGCCGGGGCCTGCGGCACACCCGCATAGCCACCGATCTCCGTCGGCTTCGGGAACGACTCGTTGTCGGTACCTTTCAGCGCGCCGTCCATCGTGGCTTTCCAGATGTCCGACGGCAGACCCGATCCGTAGACCGGCCCGCCCGACGGAGTCTTCAACGGCGTCACACCGTCGGTGGTACCCACCCAGACCGCGGTCGACAGCGACGGTGTGTAGCCGACCATCCAGGCGTCACGATTGTCCCCGGTGTCGCCGAGCTGGTTGGTGCCCGTCTTGGCGGCCGAGGCCCGCCCGCCTGCCAGGTTGTGCCCGCGCGACCAACCCGCGATCGGCTGCATCGCCGACGTGACGTTGTCCGCCACCGCCTTGTCGATGCGCTGTTCACCGTTGTCCTGGCTCGAGGCGTCGAACAGCACCTGCCCCGAGGAGTTCACGACCTTCTGCACGAAGTGCGGCTTGTGATAGACGCCGGAGGCCGCCAGGGTCGCATACGCCGAGGCCATGTCGATCACCCTGGACTGGTACTGACCCAGCACCACGCCGTTGTTCGGCGGGCCGCCGTTGCCGTCTTCGGACAGGGTGTGCTCGACACCGGGGAAACTCTCGGCGACACCGGCGTCATGGGCGGCCTTCGCGACATCCTCCGGACCGTTCTCGAGCTTGAGCATCAGCCGGTAGTAACTGGTGTTGAGCGAGCGCTTGAGCGCCTCGGCGACCGAGCAGGTGCCGCACCCTTCGCCTTCGACATTGGTGATCTTGATGCCGTTGACCGTGATCGGCCCGCTGTCCACCTGATAGCCCAGGCCGATGCCCTGCTGCAGGGCAGCGACGAGCGCAAACACCTTGAACGACGACCCTGTCGGCAGACCCGCCTGGGCGAAGTCGAAGCCGTTGGCATCGGAGCCGCCGTAGTACGCCTTGACCGCACCGTCGTGCGGATCGATGGAGACCACCGCCGTCCGCATGTTGGACTCCTGGCCATCCATGTACTTGGACACCGCATTCTCGGCGGCCTCCTGGGCCTGCGGGTCGATCGTGGTCGTGATCTGCAGTCCCTCGGTGTTGAGGGCCTGCTCGCTGATGTCGAACAGATCCAGCAGTTCCTTGGTGACCTGCCGCTCGATCAGTCCGTTCGGACCGGTCGTCTGGTTGGCCTGGCGGGCCTGGTCCGGCGGCACGGTCGGCGGGAACACCTGCTCGGCGCGGTCCTGGGCCGACAACGCGCCCATGTCGACCATGCCGTCGAGCACCCAGTTCCACCGCTCGGCGGCGCCCTCCGGATCGACGGCCGGGTCCAGCGTCGACGGGCGCTGGATCAGCGCGGCCATCAGTGCGCCCTCGGCGACGTCGAGTTGTTCGACCGGCTTGTCGAAGTACGCCTTGGCCGCCGCGGCGATGCCGTACGAGCCGCGACCGAAATAGATCATGTTCAGATACGCCTGCATCACAGCGTCTTTGGACCATTCGCTGGCCATCTTGGTCGAGATGACCAGCTCTTTGGCCTTACGGATCAGACCGCCGATCCCCGACCGCTCGTCGCCGACGAGCGCGTTCTTGACGTACTGCTGGGTGATGGTCGATCCGCCCTGCAGATCACCACCGACCAGGTTGTTCTTGATCGCACGCAACAGCGCGGTGAAGGAGAAGCCCGGATTGGTGTAGAAGTCGCGGTCCTCGGCGGCCATCACCGCGTTGCGGACGTGCTCCGGGATCTTGTCGATGCCGACGTCGACCCGGTTGCCTTCCGGCGGCACGATCTTGGCGATCTCGCTGCCGTCGCTGGCCAGGATCGTCGACACCTGGTTGGTGCGGATGTCACCGGGCTGCGGGACGTCGACGATCATGTACGCCATACCGAAGGTCACCAGCGGAAGCAGAATCATCGCCGCGACCGCGGCGATCGACAGGCGTCGGACCAGCTTCCAGTTGATCTGGAACTGCCCGGCCGGCTTCGGCCCCTTCGGACCCGACCCGGCCGGACCCGAGGGCCCCGACCCACGGCCGCCACCCGGCGGCGGAGGGGGAGATTTGGGTGGCGGTGGTTTCGGCGGCGGGCTGCCGCCCATCGCCGCTCTGACCACGTCCAGCGGGACCGGCCCGTCGTCACGCACCGGAGGCAGCACCGTGGTGAGCCGATCGTCGGGCGGTATCGCCGGGCGGCCGGGTCGACCGCCAGGACCGTTCGGCCGTCCCGTAGGCGCATTCTCACGAGCCGGCGGCCGTGCATCCGGAGCCGGCGGCCGCTTCTCGCGCGGGGGCGGCGGATTTTCGCGCGCGCCGAGGCGGTCAGCCGCACTACGGATGTCCTTGGCTGACCGGCTATGGCGCCCTTCGCTATTCACTGGCTGTGCGCGCCGATTTACGCGTGCCTCGAGTGCCACGGGCCTTCGGCGGCCGAGGCGCACCGAGGACATATGACTTGACCAAATGATTCCAACTGCAGGTGCGGCATACCTCAACCACATGGACTGCGAACTCGTCGTAACGAGTTGCCAACATCACCAGCTCCTCCGCGGTGCGCGCCGAGCCCGACACCGGGCCCAGATGATCACCGAAAACCCACGACACCAGCGTGAGCTGCTCTTTACGGCAGATCGGACACATCACCGAACTTTGCTTGCCGTGAAACTTTGCCGCGCGCAGCAGGTACGGGTTGGCATCACAGACCTCCGAGACGCCGGTGCGCCCCGAATAGACCTCAGCCAGCAGGGACCGCCGCCGAAGCGCGTAATCCACCACCTGTCTCTGCAATCGCACGATGACCAGAGTACGTCGACCCCCTCGACATCGAGGCGTGACCACGTCACACCTCCTACCATCTTGTCCGTGGCAACTCGGCAGACCTCGAACACCCGGGCCAGGGACAGCGACCGCAACGACACCTGCAAGGTGCTCGACAACGCGCTCGGCGAAGGCCAGTTGTCCATGGAAGAACACCGCCAGCGGGTGTCGGCGGCCACCAACGCCACCACCCTGGGGGACCTGGCCGGCCTGGTCGAGGATCTGCAGAACTCCAATGCTCCGGTGAAAATGCCGACGCTGACCAAGCCCCTGCTACCCGGCATCCGCAAGCCCGGCGGTCCCGGATGGGGGCTGCGGCTGGCCTCGGCCGCCGCACTGGTCGTGCTCGGCATCGGCATCGGCTGGGGCCTGTACGGAAACACCTCCTCACCGTTGAGGTTCAACCCCGACCCGGGGGCGGTGCCCGACGGTATCGACCCGGTAGTGCTGACCCCGCCGACCCAGCTGCAATCGCTGAACGGGCTCCGCGGCCTGTTCGAGCAGATGCGCCAGAAGTTCGGCGACACCACTGGCTATGAGCTGCACATCGACACCGACTCGGCCATGCTCTACCGACCGAACCCGCAGGACAGCCGCCAGAAGGTCTACTACCGGTACACCGGCGGCTGGGGTGATCCGAGCTCCTCGCCCAGCAGCGTCGACAGCGACGACCGGCTCGTCGACCTCGCGGCGTTCGACTACGAGAAGGCGCTCGCCGTTCTCCGTGGCGCGCCCGACACGCTCAACACCAAACGCGGCGACGTGAAGAGCACGTGGCTGCGCATCACACCGTCCGAAGATCCCGCGACACCTGACCTCGTCAATGTCGAGGTGATCGTCAGCAGCGACTTCGGCGGCGGAAACATCGACCTGTACCCCGACGGCACCGTCAAGGGGATGTACCGCCACGACAGGTGAGCCGGCCAGCGTGATATTCGCGGCATTCACTTGGTCTCTAATATATCGGCGCGATACAGTTTGGCGAGGTGTTGATCCGTCGTAGCGATCAATTCCATCTGATCCGTCGAAAGGGGTGTTCTCGATGCTGGAGCTCGCAGTCCTGGGTCTTCTGCTCGAGTCACCCATGCACGGCTATGAGCTGCGCAAGCGATTGACGGGTCTGTTGGGGGCGTTCAGGGCGTTCTCGTATGGGTCGCTCTACCCGGCATTACGTCGCATGCAGGCCGACGGCCTGATCGTCGAGGACGCCGCACCCTTGGGACCGACCAAGGTGCGTCGCGCTCGGCGGGTGTACCAGATGACGGATGCCGGCAAGCAGCGGTTCACCGAGTTGGTCGCCGACACGGGGCCACAGAACTTCTCCGACGACGGGTTTGGTGTCCACCTGGCCTTCTTCAACCGCACCCCGGCCGAGGCCAGGATGCGAATCCTGGAGGGGCGGCGCCGCCAGGTGGAGGAACGTCGGGAAGGTCTGCGTGACGCCGTTGCGCGGGCCAGCAGTTCATTCGACCGCTACACCCGTCAGTTGCACCAGCTGGGCCTGGAGTCCAGCGAACGAGAAGTGAAATGGCTCAACGAGTTGATCGCGGCCGAACGTACGGCCCAGGGGCGCTCGGAAAACATATGAGCACAGACCCGCACAAGGCCCCAGGCCGAGCACACAGAACGAGTAAGGAGATCGTCCATGTCTGAGCACGCAGGAGAAATCCGGGTCGCCATTGTCGGCGTCGGTAACTGCGCATCGTCCCTGGTCCAGGGTGTGCAGTACTACCACAACGCCGACGAGAACACGACCGTGCCGGGCCTGATGCACGTGAAGTTCGGCCCCTACCACGTGCGTGACGTGAAGTTCGTGGCCGCGTTCGACGTGGACGCCAAGAAGGTCGGCTTCGATCTGTCCGAGGCCATCTTCGCCTCCGAGAACAACACCATCAAGATCGCCGACGTGCCGCCGACCAACGTGACGGTGCAGCGTGGCCCGACCCTCGACGGCATCGGCAAGTACTACGCCGACACCATCGAGATCTCCGACTTCGAGCCCGTCGACGTGGTCAAGGCGCTCAAGGATGCCAAGGTCGACGTCCTGGTCTCCTACCTTCCGGTGGGCTCCGAAGAGGCCGACAAGTTCTACGCCCAGTGCTGCATCGACGCCGGCGTGGCCTTCGTCAACGCGCTGCCGGTGTTCATCGCCTCCGACCCGGTGTGGGCCAAGAAGTTCGCCGACGCCGGCGTCCCGATCATCGGCGACGACATCAAGAGCCAGGTCGGCGCCACCATCACCCACCGCGTCATGGCCAAGCTGTTCGAGGATCGCGGCGTCACGCTGGACCGCACGTACCAGCTCAACGTCGGCGGCAACATGGACTTCCTGAACATGCTGGAGCGCTCACGCCTGGAGTCCAAGAAGGTCTCCAAGACCCAGGCCGTGACCTCCAACCTGACCGGCTCGCTGGCCGGCAAGGTCGAGGACAAGAACGTCCACATCGGCCCGTCCGATCACGTCGCGTGGCTCGACGACCGCAAGTGGGCCTATGTGCGCCTCGAAGGCCGCGCCTTCGGTGACGTGCCGCTGAACCTGGAGTACAAGCTCGAGGTCTGGGACTCGCCGAACTCGGCCGGTGTGATCATCGACGCGGTCCGCGCCGCCAAGATCGCCAAGGACCGCGGCGTCGGCGGTCCCGTCGAGGCAGCGTCTGCCTACCTGATGAAGAGCCCGCCGAAGCAGATCGCCGACGACGTGGCCCGCATCGAGCTGGAGACCTTCATCGAGGGTTAGTTCTTCTTTCACCGAGAGTGCGGTGAGATCGCGAATTTCCATCCGGATGCGATCTCACCGCACTCTCGGCGTATAAAGGGCCCGTGGTTGCCGACGAAGATCTCGCAGGCCTCGATGAGTTCGGCCTGCTACACGAGAACGCCGAACAGATCGGGGCGAGTGCCCCACTGCCGCGGGTCGAGCGCATCGAGCAGGGGCCGATCAGCGCGCTGAAATTCGGCACCGCCGCCCCGCGCATCGTTTTCCTGCACGGAGGCGGCCAGAACGCCCACACCTGGGACACCGTCATCCTCGGGCTCGGTGAACCGGCACTGGCCGTCGATCTCCCCGGCCACGGCCGTTCAGCCTGGCGCGAGGACGGCGACTACGGCCCGAAACTCAATGCGGCAAGCCTGATCCCGGTTCTGCAGACCCACGCTCCCGATCCGCGGCTGGTAGTCGGCATGTCGCTGGGCGGATTGACCGCACTGCGGATCGCGGCGACCGAACCGGCCCTGGTGCCCGAGCTGGTTCTGGTCGACGTCACTCCGTCGGCGCCCGAGCGGCATGAGCAGATGACCAAGGCCCAGTTGGGTGCCGTGGCGTTGGTCAAGGGTGACCGCAGCTTCCCCAGTTTCGAGGCGATGCTGGACACCGCCGTGGCCGCATCGCCACATCGGGACCGGAACTCGTTGCGGCGCGGTGTGTTCCACAACTCCAAGCAGCTCGACGACGGCACCTGGACGTGGCGGTATGACACGTTCCGCAAAGGGGACGGGTTCGACGGGCTGTGGGACGATGTCCCGGCGATCACCATGCCGACCACCCTGATCCGCGGCGCCAACTCCTATTTCGTCAACGACGAGGACGCCGAGACGTTCGCAAATAACGCACCGGGCTTCCAGCGCACCCACGTCGTCGCCGACTCCGGCCACTCGGTGCAGGGCGATCAGCCGGCCGCACTCGTGCAACTGCTGCGCGCGATCCTCGACGCTCCGCCCTTGCAGTAAGACCCGGGTGGCGGGACCACCCGTGAGTACCCTCGAAAAATGAGCCATCCCCTCCGCATCGGCGTGCAACTGCAGCCGCAGCACTCCCCCACGTACAGCCACATCCGCGACGCAGTGCGCCGCTGTGAGGACATCGGCGTCGACATCGCCTTCAACTGGGACCACTTCTTCCCGCTCTACGGCGATCCCGACGGTGCGCACTACGAATGCTGGACGATGCTCGGCGCCTGGGCCGAGCAGACCTCGCGCATCGAGATCGGCGCGCTGGTCAGCTGCAACTCCTACCGCAACCCCGAATTGTTGGCCGACATGGCCCGGACCGTGGACCACATCTCCGACGGACGCCTCATCCTCGGCATCGGAAGTGGTTGGAAACAAAAGGATTACGATGAGTACGGGTACGAGTTCGGCACCGCAGGCAGTCGCCTGGACGATCTGGCCGAAGCCCTGCCACGCATCGAGGCCCGGCTGGCCAAACTCAACCCGGCGCCCACGCGAGAGATCCCGATCCTGATCGGCGGGCAGGGGGAACGCAAGACCCTGCGGCTGGTTGCCGAGCACGCCGACATCTGGCACGCATTCGTCGACCGCAACACCTACCCCGGCAAGGCCGAGGTCCTCGCCGAGCACTGCGGCATCACCGGCCGCGACCCGGCGACCGTGCAGCGCTCGGCAGGGGTGCAGGAGACCGGCGGTGTCGAGGCCATGCTCGCCGAGGCCGATGCGCTGGCGGATCTGGGGGTCAGCATCCTCACGGTCGGTGTCAACGGACCCGACTACGACCTGACCGCTGCCGAGGCCCTGTGTCGATGGCGCGATAGGCGCGACGCAAAGCCCAGCGGATAAGCTGAAGAGACATGCGTGTCACCGATTCGGAGGTCCCGTGAGAAACTGACGCGCATAACCGCACAGGGGGGGGAACACCAGGGTGCCCAAGAACTACGGGGTCAAGGAAAAGGATCAGGTCGTCACGCACATCATCAATCTGGTGATGACGGGCAAGCTTCGATCCGGTGACCGCATAGACCGCAACGAGATCGTCCGCGACCTCGGGCTCAGCCGTGTTCCGATCCAGGAGGCGGTGGTTCAACTTGAGCACGACGGCATCCTCTCGACCCGCTATCACCGCGGCGCCTTCGTGGCCAGATTCGACGAGGCGACCGTGTCTGAGCATCACGAGCTGTACGGAATTCTCAACGGGATCGCCTCGGCGCGCTGCGCCGCAGGCCCGACTCCGCGCATTTTGGCATGCCTAGACGACTCGTTGCGGACGATGCGCTCAGCAAAGGACACCAAAACCTTCCAAGAGGCGTGCTGGACATTCCGCGATGCGATCAACGACGAGTACGCCGGGCCTCGCCTGCACGCCACCATCCGCGCAGGTAAGAGCTTTGCACCCGCGGAGTTCTGGACCATCTATCCCAAAGCCAAGGCCGAGTTTCTCGCCGGATACGAAGCGGAATTGGCTGCGATACAGGCCCGGGATCCCGAAGGCGCCCGCAAGGCCTGCATCGAGCGCGCCGAGCTGATGGCTCGGATCATGATCGGTGAACTGACCCGGCGCGGAGTGTTCGGCGACTTGCGGTCCCCTTGAGCGGAACGGCTCATCCCCTGGCCCTTGCCCACTAGGTTGCATCAGATGGACGCCAGACGATCGGCCGCGCTGCTGACCACCGTCCTGATGCTGTTCGGACTGGTCTGCGCGGCACCGGCCGGAGCGGACGTCGACCAATGCGCACCACCCGGGGTGGACAGCGCCAGCGCACTGCCCACCAACCTGGCCGCCGCGGCCACCGGACCCGGCGCCGACAGATTCACCACCGCCACCGTCGTCCCCCTGGACACGGTGCGGCCGGAGAACCTCGGCCTGGGCACCCCCGGCGTCCTCACCGTCGGGACCCTGTCGGACGCACCGCCCAGCATCTGCATCAACACGGACGGCCACTTCACCGGTTTCGACAACGAGTTGCTGCGCGCCATCGCCGACAAGCTGGGCCTGCGAATCAACTTCGTCGGCACCGACTTCTCCGGCCTGTTGGCCCAGACCGCCTCCCGACGATTCGACGTGGCATCCTCGTCGATCACCACCACCGACGCCCGGCGACGCACCGTCGGCTTCACCAACGGCTACGACTTCGGCTACTTCTCGCTGGTGGTGCCGACCGGCTCACCGATCACCGGATTCGGCCAACTCGCCGACGGACAGCGCATCGGGGTCGTGCAGGGCACCGTGCAGGAGGCCTACGTCATCGACACACTGCACCTGCAGCCGGTGAAGTTCCCCGACTACAACACCGTCTATGCCAGCCTCAAGACCCGTCAGATCGACGCCTGGGTGGCGCCGTCCCAGCAGGCCTCGGGCACCGTGCAGCCCGGTGACCCGGCGCAGATCATCGAGAACACCTTCAGCCTGGACAATTTCGTGGCGTGGGCGGTGGCCAAGGAGAACCAGCCGCTGATCGACGCGCTCAACTCCGGACTGGACGCGATCATCGCCGACGGCACCTGGGCCAGGCTGTATTCCGACTGGGTGCCGCGCGCGCTGCCGCCCGGCTGGAAGCCCGGCTCCAAGGCCGCGCCCGTCCCCCAACTGCCCGATTTCGCCGCGATCGCCGCCGCGAAGGAGAAACCCGCCGCCGGAGCCCCGGTGGCGCCCAAATCGACACTCGCGCAACTGGCCGACTCCTTCCTGGACTGGGACCTCTACAAGCAGGCCATTCCAGATCTGCTGCGCACCGGCCTACCCAACACCCTCATCCTGACCGTGTGCGCCAGCGTCATCGGCCTGGTACTCGGGATGGTCCTGGCGGTGGCCGGTATCTCGCGGTCACGATGGCTGCGCTGGCCCGCCCGGGTCTACACCGACATCTTCCGAGGCCTGCCCGAAGTGGTGATCATCCTGCTGATCGGACTGGGCGTCGGCCCGGTGGCCGGATCGCTCACCGGCAACAGCCCCTACCCGTTGGGCATCGCGGCGCTCGGACTCATGGCAGCGGCCTACGTCGGCGAGATCTTCCGCTCCGGCATCCAGAGCGTCGAACCCGGGCAGCTGGAAGCCTCCCGCGCCCTCGGCTTCAGCTACAGCTCGTCGATGCGTCTGGTCGTCATACCCCAGGGCATCCGACGGGTGCTGCCGGCGCTGATGAACCAGTTCATCTCACTGCTCAAAGCGTCGTCACTGGTGTACTTCCTCGGTCTGGTGGCCAGCCAACGCGAACTGTTCCAGGTGGGCCGAGATCTCAACGCGCAGACCGGAAACCTCTCACCGCTGGTGGCAGCCGGGCTGTTCTACCTGCTGCTCACGATCCCACTGACCCATCTGGTGAACTACGTCGACAACCGGCTGCGCCGAGGCCGCCCCCCGGCCGAGGAGGATCCACTGCCCGCGGCGACCAACCAGGAGATGATCTGATGTCGGGTCTAGAGCCGGTTGCGCTGGCCGCCAAGGACATCCATCTGGCATTCGGGCCGAACCCGGTGCTGCGCGGAGTGAACCTGGATGTGCCCGCCGGCACGACGACGGCCATCATCGGCCCGTCCGGATCCGGGAAGTCGACGCTGCTGCGCACCCTCAACCGCCTGTACGAACCGGACCGCGGCGACATCCTGCTCGACGGACACTCGGTGCTGGCCGACAATCCCGACCGGCTGCGCCAACGCATCGGGATGGTGTTCCAGCAGTTCAACCTGTTCCCGCACAAGACCGTTCTCGACAACGTCACCCTGGGTCCGCGCAAGCTCAAGCGCCTGAGCCCCGAGCATGCCCGCACCGTGGGTCTGGAGCAGCTGGATCGGGTTGGACTGCGGCACAAGGCCGACGTCCGCCCCAGCACGCTCTCTGGCGGCCAGCAACAGCGCGTCGCGATCGCGCGTGCGCTCGCGATGGCCCCTCAGGTGATGTTCTTCGACGAGGCCACCTCGGCGCTGGACCCCGAACTGGTCAAGGGGATTCTGGAGTTGATCGCCGACCTGGCCGCCGAGGGAATGACCATCCTGGCCGTCACCCACGAGATGGGCTTCGCCCGTTCCACCGCCGATTCGGTGGTGTTCATGGATCACGGCACGGTGGTCGAGTCCGGTATCCCCGACCAGATCTTCGAAGCGGCCGAGACAGATCGGCTGCGCCGATTCCTGTCACAGGTGCTGTGAGGGCCACTGCAACCCCTGCGCCAAACCCAACAAGCTGCGGACCTGGCAGCCTCAGACAGGTTAGACTAGCGAATTATGATAGAGCCCGATTCGCAGGTCACCGAGCTGGCCGGAGAGTTGCAGCGCGTACTCTCCAAGGTTTTCTCGGTCCTGCGCCGTGGCGACACCAACAAGGGCACCGCCGGAGAGCTGACGCTGGCTCAGCTCTCCATCCTCCTCACCCTGCTCGACCAGGGCCCGATCCGGATGACCGAACTGGCCGCCCGTGAGCGCGTGCGCACCCCCACCACCACCGTGGCCATCCGCCGGCTGGAGAAGCTCGGGTTGGTCAAGCGCTCCCGCGACCCCTCCGACCTGCGCGCCGTGCTCGTCGAGGTCACCCCCCGCGGCCTGGTGCAGCACCGCGAATCGCTGGCCGCCCGGCGGGCTGATCTGGCCGGCCGGTTGGCCAACCTGAGTCCGGACGACCTCGCGACACTGGCCACCGCACTGGCCCCGCTGGAACGGCTCGCCAGCCAGAGCGATCGGGTGGCCCACGCCAAGTCCGAGTAGCCGGGCTATCCCAACCAGTCCAACACCGCGGCCGCGGTCCACGACTGCTGCATGCTGCCCAGCGGCTCGCCGGTGAACGGCTCGTAGTACTCGGCGAAAGTCCCGTCGCTGGCCTGACGCAAACCTTCTCGACGAAGCGTCGACGCCCGCTCGGCCCAGCCACGCCGAGCGAAGCACCACGAGAACAACCACGTCATCACCGGCCACACCGGACCGCGCCAATACTCGCGCGATCGGAAATCACGCGACACCGGCGACGTCGACGGGATCAGCGCGTACTTCAGATCCGGGTGCCCGCAGAACCGCGGGCCTTCCAGCAGCCTCAACAGGGCGCGCTCGCGGTCGTGTGGCAGCCCGCCACACAGCAGCGGAGCGAACTGCGCGACGGTCTCAGTGGCCACCCACCTGTTCGCCCGGACGTCGTAATCCCTTGCCGCACCACTACGTTCGTCGGCGGTCTCGACGACACCGACCCGGAATCGCTCGGCCCAGGAGTAGAGATCGCGGACATCGGCGTTGGGACGTTTGTAATCCTCCCCGATCTCGGCCAGCACCTGGCAGGCCACCGAGAAGATCGCCGAGACGAATACGTCCTCGACCGCGAAGCTCATCACCTTCGGGAGCAGATCGTCGTCGTAGCGAACGGATTTCATCTCCTCGAGCAGCCACAGGTACCGGTCGTACTCGAGGTCGCTCGGCCGCTGGGTGGCATCGGTGATGATCGCGTTGTCCTCCCGCTGATACTCCGGCACATTGCCGGGAATCACGTTGGCGTAGGCGCTGTCCCAGCGCGGTGAGTTGTCCATGCCGGACTCCCACCCGTGATACATCGTGATGCGGCCGCGAACGTCCTGATCCCGGGTCTCGGCCAGCCAGCGGTGCCAGCGCACCAGATCGGCCCACCGACGATCGACGAAGCTCTCCGCCACCGCCCGGGTCGACCGGCCTCGACTGCGGGCATGGTCGAGGATGCGTTGCACCGCGATCGCATGCACGGGCGGCTGGGTGATACCCGAGGTGTGCCGCGCCCGCGGCGCGTCGGCGGCCAGCGCCGAGGTGGCCCACCGGGCCGGGCCGGGAAAGTAGCCGTCGACACCGTTGGCGAACACGATGTGCGGAATCATCCCGTTGCGCCACTGCGCCGAGAGCAGGGTGTCGAGTTCCACCACGGCGCGCTCCACACTCAGGGGGGCCAGCCCGATCGACACGAACGCCGCGTCCCAGCTCCACATGTGGGGATACAGCGACGGCGCGGCCGTGGTCATCACACCCAGGTCATTGCCGCGCAGCAGGTAGGCAGCGCGCGCGGCGAGCTGAGTGGGAGCGAAGCTGGGATCCGGTGGCATCCCTACCATGATGCGACGTTGCGCCCCGGTCCGCAGGTCGGCCCCGTCGCAATGCGCGTCACAGTAACGTTGCAGTCGTGCCGACCGCATTGATCACCGGAGCCGCTGGCGGCATCGGCTCAGCCATCGCCGCCGCTCTTGCTCCCACTCACACCCTGCTGCTGGCCGGGCGCCCGTCGGCCCGCCTCGATGCGCTGGCCGAACGTCTCGGCGCTCCGACCTGGCCGCTGGACCTGACCGACGCCGATTCGATCGAATCGGCCACCGAGGTCCTCGCCGAACTCGACGTGCTCGTGCACAACGCCGGCGTCCTCTACCCCGGCCGGGTCTCCGAATCCATCGCCGAACAGTGGCGGGCGTCCTTCGAGGTGAACGTCACCGGCGCGGTGGCACTCACGCTGGCCCTGCTGCCCGCCCTGCGCGCCGTCCACGGCCATGTTGTGTTCATCAATTCCGGTGCCGGACAGAAGGTTTCCTCCGGCATGGCGTCGTACTCGGCAAGCAAGTTCGCGCTGCGGGCATTCGCCGACTCCCTGCGCGCCGACGAACCGACACTGCGGGTCACCTCGATCTTCCCCGGGCGCACCGACACCGAGATGCAACGCGACCTGGTGGTCTACGAGACCGACGGCGTCGGCGATTACGACCCGGCCAAGTTCCTGAAGCCCGAGACGGTCGCCGGGTTGGTCGCGACAGCCGTCACCACCCCGCCCGACGGCCACGTGCACGAAATCGTGGTCCGCCCCGGGTGATTTGGGTGCATTCAGCGGCGCCGACCGCCGGTGGATGCACCCAAATCGCTCTAGATGACGAGGTTGACCAGCCGGCCCGGCACCACGATGACCTTCTTGGGCGTGGCACCGTCCAGGAAGGCCTGCACCTTCTCGTCGGCCAGCGCCGCGGCCTGGAGCCCAGCTCGGTCCAGATCGGCGGCAACGGTGATCTTGCCGCGCACCTTGCCGTTCACCTGGACCGGGAACTCGATGGTGTCGTCCACCAGGTACTGCGGATCGACCACCGGGAACGGGCCGTGCGCCAGTGAGGTGTCGTGGCCCAACCGCTTCCACAACTCCTCGGCCAGGTGCGGCGCCAGCGGGGCCACCATGAGCACCAGCGGCTCGATCGCGGCGCGCGCCGAGACGCCCTCCTTGGTGAGGTGGTTGGTGTACTCGATCAACTTCGCCGCGGCGGTGTTGTTGCGAAGTGCCACATAGTCTTCGGTCACCCCCGCGATGGTGCGGTGCAGGATCTTGAGGGTGTCGGTGCCGAGCGCCTCGTGCTCGTTGACGCCGGTCGCTCCGGTGTCTTCGCAGACCACCACCCGCCACACCCGTTGCAGGAAGCGGTGCGCGCCCACGACATCCTTGGGGGCCCACGGACGCGACGCCTCCAGCGGGCCCATCGACATCTCGTAGACCCGAAGGGTGTCGGCACCGTACTCATCGCAGATCTCGTCGGGTGAGACGGAGTTCTTCAGGCTCTTGCCGATCTTGCCGAACTCCTGGTTGACCTCTATTTCCTGGTGATCCTCACCATCATTGGGCCCCGGCCAGAAGAACTTCCCGTCACGCTCGACGACTTCGGCGGCAGGCACATAGCTACCGCGGGCATCGGTGTAGGCAAAGGCCTGGATGTAACCCTGGTTGACCAGACGCCGATACGGCTCGTTCGAGCTGACATGGCCAAGGTCGTACAGCACCTTGTGCCAGAACCGCGAGTACAGCAGGTGCAGCACCGCATGCTCGACACCACCGACGTACAGGTCGACGCCGCCCGGATCATTCGGGCCGTGCTCGGCCGGCCGCGGGCCCATCCAGTAGGCCTCGTTCTCCTTGGCGCACAGCTCTTCCGAGTTCTGCGGGTCGGTGTACCGCAGCTCGTACCAGGAGCTGCCCGCCCATTGCGGCATCACATTGGTATCGCGTGTGTAGGTCTGCAGCCCGTCACCCAGATCCAGCTCGACATGCACCCATTCGGTGGCCTTGCCCAGTGGCGGCGAAGGCTCGCTGTCGGCGTCGTCGGGGTCGAAGGACACCGGCGCATAATCCGGGATGTCCGGAAGTTCCACCGGCAGGGCCGATTCCGGCAACGGATGGGCGCGGCCGTCGGCGTCGTACACGATCGGGAACGGCTCACCCCAGTACCGCTGCCGGGCGAACAGCCAGTCCCGCAGCTTGTACTCGATGCGGGCCCGGCCACGGCCGTCGGCTTCCAGATGTTCGATGACGGCTTCCTTGGCGGCCGCCACCGACAACCCGTCGAGGTAGCCGGAGTTCACCATGACGCCGTCGCCGTTGTAGGCCGCCTCGGTGATGTCGCCACCGCTGACCACCTCGATGATCGGCAGGCCGAAATCCGTAGCGAAGTCCCAGTCCCGCTGGTCGCCACCGGGCACCGCCATGATGGCGCCGGTTCCGTAGCCGGCCAGCACGTAGTCGGCGATGAAGACCGGAACCTGCCGGCCGTTGACCGGGTTGGTGGCGTACGCGCCGAGGAACACGCCGGTCTTGGACTTGTTCTCCTGACGCTCCAGATCCGACTTGGCCGCGATCCCGGCGCGGTAGGCGGCGACGGCCTCGGCCGGAGTCGCGCCATCGAAGGTCCACCGTGAATCGGTGCCCTCGGGCCAGGCATCGGCCACCAGCGCGTCCACGAGACCATGCTCGGGGGCCAGTACCAGGTAGGTGGCGCCGAACAGCGTGTCCGGTCGGGTGGTGAACACCTCGACATCGCCTGCCGCCGTACCGAACTCCACCGAGGCACCGGTGGACCGACCGATCCAGTTGCGCTGCATGGACTTGACCTTGTCCGGCCATTCCAGCACATCCAGATCGTCGAGCAGCCGGTCCGAGTACGCCGTGATGCGCATCATCCACTGCCGCAACCGCTTCCGGAACACCGGGAAGTTTCCGCGGTCGCTGCGGCCGTCGGCGGTGACTTCCTCGTTGGCCAGCACCGTGCCCAGACCCGGGCACCAGTTCACCATCGAGTCTGCGTGGTAGACCAGCCGATGATCGTCCACCACGTCGGCGCGCTCGGCGGCCGAGAGTCCACCCCACGTCCGGCCGTCGTCGAGAGTGCGTGCGCCAGACTCGAATTCGGCCACCAACTCGGCGATGGGCCGCGCCTTCCCGGCTGCGATGTCGAACCAGGCGTTGTAGATCTGTAGGAAGATCCACTGCGTCCACTTGTAGAAGTCAACATCGGTGGTGGCGAAGCTGCGCCGCGTGTCGTGGCCCAGTCCGAGCCGGCCCAGCTGCCGGCGGAAGTTGACGATGTTGGCCTCGGTGCGGGTCCGCGGGTGCGTCCCGGTCTGCACGGCGTACTGCTCGGCGGGCAGTCCGAACGCGTCGAACCCCAGCGCGTGCAGCACGTTGCGACCGGTCATCCGGTAGTACCGGGCGTAGACGTCGGTGGCGATGTAGCCCAGGGGGTGCCCGACGTGCAGGCCGTCACCGGACGGATACGGGAACATGTCCTGGACGAACATCTTGTCGGCGGGTACGTGCGAGCCGTCCTGCGGTGCCAGCGAGCCCACCGGATTGGCCACGTTGAAGGTGCCGAGCTCCGACCAGGTCTCCTGCCACTTGCGCTCGATCTCGCCCGCCAGCTCCGCGGTGTAACGGTGCTGCGGGGTGTCCTCTGACGGCCCTGACTGCGGAGTGTTGGCGGGTTCGATCACGCCGTTCAGGGTATAAGGCCACGGTTTGAGCAGCTCACCGCCCGTCTTTCGACGGCGAAGGCCACGGCTTGGTATCGGTTGCGTCGCGGCACTGTCAGGGGTTGGTTCCAGGTCGGTTGAGTTGCTGGTGGCGGACGGTACTCCGTGGATAGTGTCGGCCTCTAGTGACGAGGTTCCCAGGTGGGAGCGATGGTTTGCGGGAGGAACAAGAGATGATCGAGTTGACCCGCCGGTGGCGGGTGCTGGTAGCAGGCACAGCGGTCGGCGTGGCCGGGGTGGTCGGCTTCGCCGGTCAAACCGCCTCCGCCGAACCCCTCCTTCCGGTTCCCAGCGTGCCCGGTCCGGTGACGGTGACCCAGACCGTCACGGCCGTCCCCGCCGCGGCGCCCGTCGCCCCCGCAAATCCGGCAAACCCGGCGGCGCCCGCGGTCGCCGCGCCCGTCCCCCTGGCCCAGACCATCGCCCCGGCCTCCTCAGGCACCCTTGCCGAATTCTTCAAGAGCAAAGACGTGAAGATGGAGCCCCAGGTCAGCCACGATTTCAAGGCGCTGAGCATCGTCCTGCCGCTGCCGTCAGGCTGGACCAAGGTGCCCGATCCCAACGTTCCCGACGCGTTCGCGGTGATCGCCGACCGCGCCAGCACCGACCTCTACACCCCCAACGCGCAGGTGGTGGTCTACAAGCTCGTCGGCAGTTTCGACCCGGTCGAGGCCGCCAGCCACGGCTACGTCGACACCCAGCAGTTGCAGAACTGGCGCGCCACCGACATGGCCATGGGTGACTTCAACGGCTTCCCGTCGGCCTTCATCGAAGGTAGCTACCTGGACGGCAGCCAGGTGCTCAACACGTCACGCAGGCACATCCTGGCCACCGCTGGCCCCGACCATTACCTGGTGTCGTTGTCGGTGAATTCCTCGGCCGCCAACCAGGGTGTTTCCGCGGCTGCCGACGCCGCCGATGCGATCGTGTCCGGGTTCAAGGTCAGCGCGCCGGCCCCGGCGGCTCCCCCGGTGCCAGCTACTCCGGCCCCGGCCGCACCCGCTCCGCAGCCGGGTTTGCCCCAGCTCCTGGGCCTGCACGGCTGACGTACCGGAACCCGCCCCGACCTCGCAATTCCGACCGGCGCCTCGTATTGTGTGGCGCATGCTGATCGCCGCGCTGCTGTGTTTGAGCGCCGCCGTCGTCGTCGGTGTTTTCGGGCTGTGGTTGCTGACCAGGCCCCGCACCGGTGATCCCGTACGCGCGGTCCTGAGGGCTGTGGCCCCGACTCAACTGGCCGCTGCGGTCATGCTCGCGGCCGGTGGTGCCGCCGCCCTGGCCGCCGCGCCCCACACGGGATTGACGGTCGTCGTGGTGTGCATCATCGGGGCCATCGCCACCGTCGCCGCCGGCTGCTGGCAGAGCGCCAAGGCCGTCGCCGCCGCGGAGGCCGTCGCCGGCTCGGGAGCGGACTGCGCCGGCTCGTGCGCCAGCTGCACGCTCTCTTGTAAGTGACGGAGTGCAACCAGTGGGCTAGTTGCGGCTGACATCGATCGGATGGGTGGCCAACAGCGACATCGGCAACGGTTGACGACGCAGCACCCGGCTCCACAGATCGACTCGCGGCTGGGCCAGCACATCGGACGGCAACGCCGACAGCACAATCCAGTCGTCCCTTTCGATCTCGCCGTCGAGTTGGCCGATGGTCCAGCCGGAATAACCGGCGAATACCCGTACGCCCTCGATGACCGGGGCCAGTGTGTCGGGATCCGCGTCGAGATCGACCATCACCACGCGGCCCTGCACGTGCCGCAATCCGGGCACACCGTCGGCCTGCATGCCAACCCGCAGCGTCGCCAGGCACAGCGCCGAGTCCCGTTTGACCGGCCCGCCGATGAACATCGTCTTGGGTTTGGTCGTGAGCTTCGCCCACTGCGGCAACACGTTGTAGACCGCCGTCTCGCTGGGCCGGTTCAACACCACGCCGAGCGTGCCACCGGCGTTGTGCTCGACGATGTAGATGACGCTGCGCCGGAAAGTCGGCTCGAGCAGATCGGTATTGGCGAGCAGGAGTGTGCCCGGCCGTACCCGCTGCGCCGCAGGCGCGATGAAATCCTCCGGCTCTTCTGACTGCGCCACGCCTACATCATGGCACCGCGATTGCCGAGACGTGGCGAACAAGCCCGGGCGCGGTCGGATTTCGGCGCGGCTTTGTACTGTTGATCGGGTGGTTCATGTTCGCGCTCCCCGTGCCCTCTGGCACTCGGTGCGTGGCATGACCGAATTTCGCCGACTGCTGGAGTTGCGCGCGGTGAGCCAGTTCGCCGACGGCCTCTTCCAGGCCGGGCTGGCCGGTGCGATCCTGTTCAACCCTGAGCGCCAAGCCGAGCCGTGGCAGATCGCCATGGCGTTCGCGGTGATGTTCCTTCCGTACTCGGTGCTCGGCCCGTTCGCCGGGGCGCTGCTGGACCGGTGGGACCGGCGCCTGGTCCTCATCGGCGCCAATGTGGGACGGCTGGTCGTGGTGCTCGTGGTCGGCGTGCTGCTGTCCTTCGGTGTCGGCGACGTACCGATCCTGTGCTGTGCCCTGATCGTCAACGGGTTCACCCGGTTCGTCTCGTCAGGTCTGTCGGCCTCGCTGCCCGATGTGGTGCCGCGCGACCGGGTGGTCACCATGAACTCGGTGGCCACCGCGATCGGCTCGCTGGCGGCCTTCCTCGGTGCGGACTTCATGCTGCTGCCGCGCGAGCTGGTCGGCGCCGACGACACCGGAGCCTCGGTGGTCATCTTCATCGTGGCGCTCCCGGTGGCGCTGGCACTGTGGCTGTCGGTCCGCTTCGGTCCGCACGTGCTGGGCCCGCACGAGAGCAAACGCGCCATCCACGGCTCGGTCGCCTACGCGGTGTCCACCGGCTGGGTTCACGGTGCCCGCACGGTGTGGGCCGTCCGTCCCGTCGCAGGCACCCTGGCCGGGCTTGCCGCACACCGGATGGCATTCGGGATCAACACACTGCTGGTGCTGGTGATCGTCCGGCACACCGACAATCCCGATGTGACCGGGCTCGGGCTGGGGAGCGCGGTGCTGTTCATGGCGTTCGGCGGTATCGGACAGTTCGCGGCCACCGTGGCCGCCCCCGCATTGATCAGCCGGTTCGGGCGCTATGCGACGGCCAACGGTGCCCTCGGCCTCGCCGTGGTGATCCAGCTGGTGGCCATCGGGCTGCATGTACCGGTGATGCTGGCGAGTGGCCTGCTGCTCGGCGCCGCCGGGCAGCTGGTGAAACTCTGCGCGGACTCGGCGATGCAGATCGACGTCGACGACGCCCTGCGCGGTCACGTGTTCACCGTGCAGGATGCGCTGTTCTGGATCGCGTTCGTCGCGGCGATCGCGATGGCGGCCGCGGTGATCCCCGCCGATGGACACTCACCCGGGCTGGTGGTCGCCGGGGCCGTGGCCTACCTGATCGGGCTCGGACTGCATGCCGCGGTGGCATCCCCGAACCGGGCTGATCGCCGGGTCTAGGCTGACCGCCATGGTGAGCGCCGGGCCGATCGTGGCCGACCTGTCCGCCGAGAGCGACGCACTCGATGCCCTGGTAGCCGACCTTGCGCCGGAGCGCTGGGCCACCGCCACCCCGGCCGAGGGGTGGACCATCGCCCACCAGATCGCCCACCTGATGTGGACCGATCGGGTGTCGGTCGTCGCCATCACCGACCAGGCCGGCTTCGACGCCCTCCTCGCCGACGCCATGCAGAACCCGACCGGGTTCGTCGACGCCGCCGCCGAGGAACTCGCGCTCACACCGCCCGAGCAGCTGCTCGCCCAGTGGCGTCAGACCCGCACCAGATTGCACACCGAACTCGCGAACGTGGCCGAGGGCCGCAAGCTGCCGTGGTTCGGCCCGCCGATGAGCGCGACGTCGATGGCTACCGCCCGGATGATGGAGACCTGGGCGCACGGCCTCGATGTGGCCGACGCGCTGGGCGTACGTCGTCCCGTCACCGGGCGGCTGCGATCGATCGCCCACATCGGCGTGCGCACAAGGGATTTCGCGTTCACCGTGCACGGGCTGACGCCGCCTGCCGAGCCGTTCCGGGTCGAGCTCCGCGCGCCCGACGGCACGCTGTGGGAGTGGGGACCGGACGACGCGCAGCAGCGCGTGACGGGGTCTGCCGAGGATTTCTGCATGCTGGTCACCCAGCGCCGGGCAGCCGCGGAACTGGACGTGACGGCAGTAGGTGACGATGCCGCCACGTGGCTGACGATCGCGCAGGCCTTCGCCGGGCCGCCGGGTGCCGGGCGGGGCTGAGCGGTTGACTGACAAAGTGTGACTCTGCGCTCAGGTCGCGAAAGTTCAAGAGGCCTACGCCCGCACCGCAGAGTCAACGCTCACGAGACCGAGTCGGCGCGACCGTCCCCGTCGGTATCGGCCAGCTTCATATCCCAACGACCGTCCCCGTCGGCGTCCACATACGCCAGGTCCCCGGTCAATGCCCGGTCGGCCAGGCCGTCCCCGTCGACGTCGATCAACCGGTCGTCGGTGGCGCCGTCCCCGTCGAAATCGACCATCGGACCCCCGGTCGCTTCCACCCCGTCCAGCCCGAACCAGCGCACCTGTCCGGACCGGTCCACGCGCACGGCCCAAACACCCGAACCATCGTCGGAGAAATAGCTTTCGACGTGGCCGTCGTCGTCGGCATCGAGCACCGCACGCTCGGCGATGCCATCCCCGTCCAGATCGGCCATCACGTCGTCGATGCGGCCGTCCCCGTCGACATCCAGGCCGATGCCGTCGAGGCTGCCGTCGCCGTCCACATCCACATCGGGCACACCGGTGAAGATGGTCGCGGTCCCGTCGGGGTCACCCAGGCAGTAGTCCATGTTTGATCAGACGCACGATCAGCTCCTGGCGTTCCACCATGTCAGCAATTCCTCGACGGCCTGCTCACGGGACAGCGGTCCGTGATCGAGCCGGAGCTCCTTGAGGTGCTTCCAGGCCTGGCCGACCTGTGGGCCCGCTGGGATGCCGAGGATCTCCATGATCTCGTTGCCGTCGAGATCCGGTCGGAGCCGCTGCAGGTCCTCCTGGGCCGCCAGTTCGGTGATCCGGTTCTCCAGATCGTCGTAGTTGGCCTGCAGCCGCGCAGCCCGACGCTTGTTCCTGGTCGTGCAGTCGGCGCGGACCAGCTTATGCAGACGGCCCAGCAGCGGGCCGGCATCGGTGACGTACCGGCGCACCGCCGAGTCGGTCCACTTCCCTGTGCCCTTGTCATCGGCATAGCCGTGGAACCGCAGATGCAGGTACACCAGCTGCGACACGTCGTCGACCATCTGCTTGGAGTACTTGAGCGCCCGCAACCGCTTGCGGGCCATCTTCGCGCCGACCACCTCGTGGTGATGAAAGCTCACGCCGCCGTCGGATTCGTGCCTGCGTGTGCCCGGCTTGCCGATGTCGTGCAGTAATGCGGCCCAACGCAATACGAGGTCGGGCCCCGAATCTTCGAGATCCACCGCCTGCCGCAACACCGTCAGCGAATGCCAGTACACATCCTTGTGCTGATGGTGTTCGTCGATGGCCATCCGCATCTCGCCGACCTCGGGCAGCACCACGTCACCCAGCCCGGTCTGCACCATCAGATCGACCCCGGCCACCGGATCCGCGCCGAGCAGCAGCTTGTCCAGTTCGCCCGCCACCCGCTCGACGGTGATGCGTTCCAGCTGCGGGGCCATCTCCAGCATGGCCTCGAGCACCCTCGGCGCCACCGAGAACCCCAGCTGCGACACGAACCGGGCGGCACGCAACATCCGCAGCGGATCGTCCCCGAACGACACCTCCGGTGCCGACGGGGTGTCGAGCACCTTCGCCTGGATCGCCGCCAAACCGCGCAGGGGATCATGGAATTCGGCCGGCCCGTCGGCCGTGATGCGCACCGCCATGGCATTCACGGTGAAGTCGCGGCGCACCAGGTCGTCGTCGAGGTTGTCGCCGAACTCGACGGTCGGATTCCGAGACACCTGGTCATAACTGTCAGCCCGGAACGTGGTGATCTCGAGGCGGTGCTCGTCGTTGCCCACACGTTTGCCTACACCCACGGTGCCGAACTCGATCCCGGTATCCCACAGGGCATCGGCCCACGGACGCAGGAGCTTGACCATCTGCTCGGGCCGGGCGTCGGTGGTGAAGTCGAGATCACTGTGCTCGGTCAACCGGCCGAGCAGTGCGTCACGCACACTGCCGCCGACCAGGAACAGCTCGTGGCCCGCCGCAGCGAACACCGCACCGAGCGCACGCAGCACCTCGGCCCGGCGGTTCAGCGCGACCAGTGCGCCGGCCAGCAATTCGGCATCAGTAACAACAGCGTCGGACACGTTCGATGAGCCTAATGCTCGCGGTGTGGTCACAACCGGCGAGTGTGGCCGGAGGCCGATCCGATGGCAGCTACCATCGCATAGGTGTCGGACGGCGAACAGGCCAAACCAAGACGGCGCCGCAGCCGGCGCCGTGGCCGTCGTCGTGCGCAGAGACCGGCCGGACCACCGCCCAGCGATCAGGCCAACGATGCCGAACACCGCGACGACAGCGCCGGCGAAGCCCCCGTCGACACCGCGAATTCGACCCCGACACCTCGTGACCAGTCCAAACAATGCAAGTCGCGTCCCCGCCGCCCTCCGGAACGGCTACGCACCGTTCACGAGACCTCGGCAGGTGGCTTGGTCATCGATGGAATCGACGGCCCCAAGGACACCCAGGTGGCGGCATTGATCGGCCGGGTCGACCGACGCGGCCGAATGCTGTGGTCGCTGCCCAAGGGGCATATCGAACTCGGTGAGACGGCCGAGCAGACCGCCATCCGCGAGGTCGCCGAGGAAACCGGCATCCGCGGCGACGTGCTGGCCGCGCTCGGCAGCATCGACTACTGGTTCGTCACCGAGGGACACCGGGTCCACAAGACGGTGCACCACTACCTCCTGCGCTTTCAGGGCGGCGAACTGTCCGACGACGACGTCGAGGTGACCGAGGTCGCCTGGGTCCCGCTGCGGGATCTGCCGTCCCGGTTGGCCTACGCCGACGAGCGCAAGCTCGCCGAGGTCGCCGGAGAACTCATCGACAAGCTGCACACGGACGGGCCGGGTGCCTTGCCGCCGTTGCCCCGCAGCGCCCCCCGGCGGCGCCCCCAAACCCACTCGCATGCCCGCACTCACCGCCGCGACGATTCTGCGCAACCCCAGCCCCGCCGGCGCACGAACGGATGCGGACAGGGACCGTGACCGCCGCCCCGGCGGTGCGCCGAGGGCTCTCCCTCTTGGCGCACACAGTGGTGCTTGCGGCGGTGGTGGTGTTGTTCTCGGTGTGGTCGACCGCCGCGCTGCCCGTGCTGCTGCCCCGCGCGAGTGCGACGGAACCCGGCGCCCTGCCGTTCCTCCAGATCCGGATCGACCGCGTCACACCCGAGGTCGTCACCACCACGAGTGAATCGGTGCTGACGGTCAGCGGGGCAGTGCTCAACGTCGGTGACCGGCCGGTGCGCGACGTGGACATCCGGATGGAGCACGCGCAGGCGGTGACCTCGTCGAGTCAGCTGCGCACCGACCTCACCGGAGATGTCGACGGCTTCGAGCCGGTGGCCGACTTCGTCACCTTGGCACCGGAGATGCAGCGCGGCCAGTCGGTGGCCTTCACCCTGTCCTACCCGCTGCGCTCCGACGGTGCCGGGTCGCTCCACATCACCGAACCCGGCGTCTACCCCGTGCTGATCAACGTCAACGGCACGCCCGATTACGGCGCCCCCGCCAAACTCGACGACGCCCGCTTCCTGCTGCCGGTCCTCGGCGTGCCGACCGACCGGACCTCAGACAACAGCTCGGAC
Source organism: Mycolicibacterium alvei (assembly GCF_010727325.1). Lineage (NCBI taxonomy): Bacteria > Bacillati > Actinomycetota > Actinomycetes > Mycobacteriales > Mycobacteriaceae > Mycobacterium > Mycolicibacterium alvei. Next base: position 3,662,006 of record NZ_AP022565.1, on the reverse strand, counting down.
TCGATGTCGGCCGCGGACACCCTCAATTCGGTGGTGCCTCCGGACACCTCGCATCCGGTGCGGATGACAATGCTCTGGCCCCTGGCCGACCGGCCGCGGCTGGCCCCGGGCGCCCCGGGCGGCACCGTGCCCGTGCGGTTGATCGACGACAGCCTGGCAACCTCACTGGCCCCCGGCGGACGGCTCGACACATTGCTGTCGGCCGCCGACTTCGCCACCGGCCCGACCATCGACCCCGGCGGCCAACTGCGCGCCACCCTGTGCCTTGCCGTAGACCCGGACCTGCTGGTCACGGTCAATGCGATGACCGGTGGTTACGTCGTCAACGACGGACCCGACACCGGTCCCGGCACCCTGACCCGGCCCGGCGCCGGCCAGGAGGCCGCCATCGGTTGGCTGAACCGGCTGCGCGCCCTGGCCGGGCGACTCTGCGTGGCACCGACCACCTACGCTCAGGCCGACCTGGCCGCGCTGTACCGGGTCAACGATCCGGGTCTGAGCACCATCGCCACCAAGGGCGCCGCCGACATCGTCGACCAGCTGCTCGGGATCACCTCGGTGCGGGGCGCCACCATCCTGGCCGAGGGTCCGCTCAGCCGGCCGACGCTGGACCTGCTGGCCACCCAGGGCGAAACGGTCGCGCTCGCCGCCGCCCAGGTCAGCACCCAGCACTCCGAGACGGATGCGCCCGAGACCGCCGACCTGACACCGGTGCGGTACCGCCAGGGCGTGGTCGCCGCCGGCTTCGACGCGGCGGTCGGGGCCGCGCTCTCCGCGGCCGGCACCGACCCGAGCACACCGACCTATCTGGATCCGTCGCTCGACGTACCGGTGCGCCACGACTCGCAGACCGCCCGCCGCCAGGACGCGCTCGGCGCGCTGCTCTGGCACGGGCTGACACCCGACGAGCAGCCCCGCACCCAGATCCTGATGCCACCGATGGTGTGGTCTCTGGATGCCGCCGACGCGCAGGCCATCCTCACCACGGTGGCCACCACCATCCACGCGGGGCTGGCCGTGCCGCGCCCGCTGCCCGCGGTGATCGCCGAAGGCAATGCGGTGCCCCGCCAACCCCTACAACCTGCGCCCCCGGATGTGCTCGGCAACCCCCGCGGTGGCGTCGACGCATCGGTCGACACCGGTATCCGGTCGGTCGTCGGCCGGCTGTGGGGGCTGACCGCGGCGCTCACCACCGACTTGCGCACCGGACTCACCGGCATGCAGTACACCGCCCCGCTTCGGGAGGACCTGCTGCGCGGGCTCAGCCGATCCGTGCCACCGGAGTCCCGCGAGAGCCTGGCCGAGCAGCGGTTGGCGGCCGTCGCCCACAGCGTCGACGACATGTTCGGCGCGGTGCGGATCGTCAACCCCGGTGGGGCCTACACCCTGGCCACCGAGCGCAGCCCGCTGCCGCTGGCCCTGCGCAACGACCTGCCGGTGCCTGTGCGGGTGCGGCTGCAGGTCGACGCGCCGCCCGGGATGACCGTCACCGACCTGGGTGAAATCGAGCTGCCGCCCGGCTACCTGCCGCTGCGGGTGCCGATCGAAGTGCACTTCACCCAGCGGGTGGCGGTGGACGTGAGCCTGCAGACCACCGACGGCCTGGCCCTCGGTGAGCCGGTCCGCCTGTCGGTGCATTCCAATGCCTACGGCAAGGTGCTGTTCTTCATCACGCTGTCGGCCGCGGCCGTGTTGGTGGCGCTCGCCGGACGCCGGTTGTGGCACCGCTTCCGCGGTCAGCCCGACCGCGCGGACCTCCTCCCGCCGGGCGAGCACCCCGACCCGCTCGACGTCGCCATGGCATTCAACGACAGCACCGATGCATCTGCCGCCCCCGTTTCCCCGCCGGCTCCGGCGACGAGTCCGGACCGGCCCTGATGGCCTCGCCCGACCAACCTGCGGTCCGCCCGCCGGGCCCGCCGAGGATTCCGCACGCGACCGGACCGATCCGCCGGGCCGGGCGCGCGGAGTTGTCCGACGCCGCGGTGGTGTCGCGGTCGTGGGGTATGGCCTTTGCCACCCTGATCTCCCGCATCACCGGGTTCTTCCGGTTCGTACTGCTCATGGCCTTGCTCGGAGGCCCGTTGACCAGTTCGTTCTCGGTGGCCAACCAGCTGCCGAACATGGTGGCCGCACTGGTGCTGGAAGCCACGTTCACGGCGATCTTCGTGCCGGTCCTGGCTCGGGCCGAACGTGACGACGCCGACGGTGGCACCGACTTCGTCCGACGCCTGGTGACCCTGGCGACCACACTTCTGCTGGTCACCACGGTGTTGTCGGTGCTGTGCGCGCCGCTGCTGGTGCGGCTCATGCTCGGCGACGACCCCCAGGTGAACAACCCGCTGACCACCGCCTTCGCCTACCTGCTGCTGCCGCAGGTGCTGTTCTACGGTCTGTCGTCGGTGTTCATGGCGATCCTCAACACCCGCAACGTGTTCGGCCCGCCGGCCTGGGCTCCGGTGGTCAACAATGTGGTGGCGATCGTGACCCTGGGCGTCTTCGTCCTGGTGCCCGGGGAGCTCTCGAGCGACCCGGTCGAGATGGGTACGGCCAAGCTGCTGGTGCTCGGGATCGGCACCACGCTCGGTGTCGTGGCCCAGGCTGCGGTGTTGTTCGCCGCGATCCGTGCCGAACGGGTCAGCCTGCGGCCGCTGTGGGGCATCGACGACCGGCTCAAGAAGTTCGGTGCCATGGCCGCCGCGATGGTGCTCTACGTTCTGATAAGCCAGATCGGCCTGATCGTCGGAAACCAGATCGCCAGCACCGCGTCCGCGTCGGGCCCGGCCATCTACAACTACACGTGGCTCGTGTTGATGCTGCCGTTCGGGATGATCGGCGTCACCGTGCTGACCGTGGTGATGCCGCGCCTGAGCCGCAACTCGGCGGCCGACAACATCCCGGCCGTACTCGACGATTACTCCCTGGCGACCCGACTGACCATGGTGACCCTCATCCCGATCGTGGCGATGATGACCGTCGGCGGGCCCGCGATCGGCAGCGCGCTGTTCGCCTACGGAAACTTCAGCGCCACCGACGCCGGCTACCTCGGCATGGCGATCACGCTGTCGGCGTTCACGTTGATCCCCTACGCACTGGTCCTGCTGCAGCTACGGGTGTTCTACGCGCGGGAACGGCCGTGGACGCCGATCCTCGTCATCGTGGTGATCACCACCGTCAAGATCATCGGCTCGCTCCTCGCTCCGCACCTGACCGACGACCCCAACATGGTGGCCGGCTACCTGGGCCTGGCCAACGGTCTGGGTTTCCTGGCCGGGGTCGTGGTCGGGCATTTCCTGCTGAAGGCCCACCTGCGGCCGCGCGGCGGCCGCCTGCTGCGCGACGCGGTGATCCGCACCATCCTGGTCACGATCGCGGCGTCGTTGATCGCGAGCCTGGTGGCGCACGCTGCCGACCGGTTGCTGGGGCTGGATTCGCTCACCGAGCACGCCGGTGCCGCCGGTTCGCTGCTACGCCTGCTCGCCCTCGGCGTGATCATGGTCCCGATCATTGCCGGCGTGATGCTGGCCGCCCGGGTTCCGGAAGCGCAATCGGCGCTGGCTGTGGTCCGCCGTCGGCTCGGGCGGCCGCGTCCCGCACCTCAGCCGGCGGCCGGACAGGTAGCCATGGAAATAACTTCGCCGCCCGTCAGGCCTCATCCTGCAACACCCGTCACGTACCCTGATCAGAGGAATTCTTCTCCTACTGAGTGGCCGTCGAGCCCGGCAGCCGCCGGCGGCGGGACTCCGGCAGGCGTTGCCGGAGCGGGGATGTGGAAAGGATCACCGGTGACCGACGAATCCGCGGACGGTCCGGCACCGGACGCCACCTCAAATTCCGGGATGACAACCGACACTACGAAGTTGCCGCGCCCGGCCGCCGACGAGTTCCATCCGGACGTGCCATCCGCCGATCCGGGCAGCCGGACGGACGAAGGCACCGGGGAGGACACCGGATCCGGCGAGCCTTCTACGAGCCGGCCGAACGGGACGACCCGACCGGCCACCGACTACGGCGGCGACCCGACCCGCGAGCCGATTTCGTTCGCCTCGCCCCACGAGGCCGCGCTGGAATCGGACGACGACGATGTGCACCTCATCCCCGGGGCGACCATCGCCGAGGGCCGCTACCGGCTCCTGGTTTCCCACGGCGGCCCGCCGCACCTGCAGTTCTGGCAGGCGCTCGACACCGCGCTGGACCGGCAGGTGGCGCTGACCTTCGTCGACCCCGATGCCACCATGCCCGATGCGCAGGTGCAGGAGATCCTCTCGCGCACCCTCAAACTCAGCCGCATCGACGTCCCCGGCATCGCCCGGGTGCTCGACGTGGCGCACAGCGGATCCGGCGGCCTGATCGTCTCGGAGTGGATCCGCGGCGGCTCGCTGGCCGAGGTCGCGGATACGTCCCCCTCCCCGATCGGCGGGGCCCGCGCCATCCAGTCGCTGGCCGCTGCCGCCGAAGCCGCCCACCGCGCCGGGGTGGCCCTCTCCATCGATCATCCCAGCCGGGTGCGGGTGAGCATCGAAGGCGATGTGGCACTGGCCTTCCCGGCCACCATGCCCGACGCGACGCCCGATGACGACATCCGCGGCATCGGCGCGGCGCTGTACGCGCTGCTGGTCAACCGCTGGCCGCTACCGGAGTCCGGATCACGCAGCGGGCTGGACCCGGCCGCCCTGGATTCGGCCGGGCAGCCGGTCGAGCCGCGCGCCATCGACCGCGACATCCCGTTCCAGATCTCGGCGGCGGCCGCCCGAGCCGTCCAGCCCGGTGGTGGAATCCGAAGCGCTCCAACTCTTTTGAACCTGCTGCAACAGGCCACTGCAATCGCCGATCGGACCGAGCTGATGACGGGTTCGGTCGAGGAGAAGCCCGCCCCGGCAGCTCCGGTCCGCCCACACGAAACCCCCGAGGAACACGAAGCCGCCGAGGCCCGGCGCCGCAAGGGCATCATCATCGGGGTGAGCGTGGGCGCCGCCGTCATCCTCGTGGCGCTGCTGGTACTGGCCTCCGTGCTCAACAGCATCTTCGGCGACGTCGGCGGTGGTCTCAACCGCGACGAACTCGGCCTGAATGCACCGTCTGCGAGCAGCTCCGAGAACCAGGACGATTCCTCGGCCGCGACCGGAAGCACGGTGAAACCCGTTCGGGCGACGGTATTCTCACCCGAGGGCGAAGCCGATTCACCGGCTACGGCCGGGCAGGCCATCGACGGCAGCACCAGCACGGCGTGGTCCACCGACACGTATTCGGATCCCGCCCCGTTCCCCGGGTTCAAGAACGGCGTCGGCCTGATGCTGCAACTGCCGCAGCCGACCACGATCGGCTCGGTCACCCTCAACGTGACCAGCACCGGCACGTCGGTGCAGATCCGCTCGGCCCAGTCGGCCACTCCTTCGTCCCTGTCGGACACCACCGAACTGACCCCTCCGACCCCGCTGAAGCCCGGCTCCAACACCATCTCGGTGGACAAGGCGTCGTCCACCTCCTACGTGCTGGTGTGGATCACGACGCTGGGCACCGTGGACGGCAAGAGCCGTACCGACATCTCCGAAATCACCCTCAAAGCCGCCTCCTGACCCGTCATCCCCAGCCCCGACAGGTTCTTGACCTGGCGTAATACCCGGTTGGTCAAACAAGTGTCCTGGCAGCTCCCGCACAGCGTTTAAGTTCAGCGGGTGGGAAGGTTCGGGGGGACCGGGAAGCCGGTCACAGCAAGGATCCGGGGGCACCGGGACGAGGGGGCCGCCGCGCGTTCCGATGCCGAACTGCTGGCGGCCCACGTCGCCGGGGACCGTTACGCGTTCGAGGAGCTGGTGAACCGGCACCACGGTCAGTTGCGTCGGTTGGCGTTTCTCACCAGCCATCACCACGAGGACGCCGACGACGCCGTCCAGGACGCGTTGCTGTCGGCACATCGCACGGCAGCCTCGTTCCGCCACGACTCGGCGGTCAGCAGCTGGCTGTACCGGATCGTGGTGAATGCCTGCCTGGACCGGGTACGCCGGTCTCGCCACCAGCACACCGCCTCCGAACACGAGCTTGACCACTTCACTCATCTGCGCGACCCGGCCGGCGACCCGGCGCCCCGCGTGGCGACCACGATCGTGGTGGAGCGGGCGTTGATGCAGCTGCCGCTGGAGCAGCGCGCCGCGGTGGTGGCCGTCGACATGCAGGGCTATTCGGTGGCCGAGACGGCGCTGCTCCTCGGGGTCGCGGAGGGCACCGTGAAGAGCCGGTGTTCCCGCGCCAGGCACAAGCTGGCCGGCCTGCTCCAGTATTTTGAAGCCGATGAACGGCAGCACACCCCGAGTGCCGTCGGACGGTCCGATTCCTGCTGAGCTGCTCGCCGACCTGCAGGCCGGGTTGCTCGACGATGACACCGCCGCGCGTATCCGCCGAAGGGTGCGCACCGACCCGCTGGCCGGACCGGACGCCAGGAACACCCTGGCCGCGCTGGATCAGGTCCGCCGCGATCTGGCCGAGTTGGCCCAGGACCGCTCCTCGGCTCCCCCGGTACCTGCCGAGGTGAGCGCCCGCCTGTCGGAGGCACTGCGTGCCGTACCGGCCCCGCGGCCGCCGTCCACCCGCCGCTGGAAGTCGATCGCCGCCGTCGCCGGGTCCGGCGCAGCGTTGGTGGCCGTGGTGGTGGGCGGGATCGTCCTGATGCACCCGACCGGCCACGCGCCTTCGACGAGGACCAGCGTCGGCCAGATCACGGTCTCCCCGCCCCGGGCCGCGATCGGTCTGTCCGAACCCCAGATCCAGGGCCTGCTGTCGGTCCCGCCCGATCTGGGGCCGCTGACCGACCCCCGGCGCCGCGGCGCCTGCCTTTCCGCCCTGGGCTATCCACCCGACGTCGCGATCCTCGGCGCCCGACCGCTCGAGGTGAGCGGTCGCCAAGGGGTGTTGATGCTGGTGCCACCGAAAGCCCCCGCAGATCCCGACGCCATCGTGGGGTTGGTCCTCCCCGCAGACTGTGACGCCGCTCATACCGGGTCGTTGGCCAACACCGTGGTCAAACGCCCGGTGAATCGTCCGTAGGCTGTCCTGCGCGCCAGGTGGGAACACATCCGGCCTAGGCTGACGTTGCAACCCGTGCCGAGTACGGCAGAAAGGCCTACATGTCCTCCTCAGCGACGGTCCACGACGTCATCATCATCGGTTCCGGCCCCGCCGGTTACACCGCAGCCATCTACGCTGCCCGCGCCCAGCTGAAGCCGCTGGTGTTCGAGGGCACCCAGTTCGGCGGCGCGCTGATGACCACCACCGAGGTGGAGAACTACCCGGGGTTCCGTGAGGGCATCACCGGTCCCGAGTTGATGGACGAGATGCGTGAGCAGGCCCTGCGCTTCGGTGCGGATCTGCGTATGGAGGACGTCGACGCCGTCGACCTCACCGGCCCGGTGAAATCGGTCACAGTCGGGGACGAGACCCACCGGGCCCGGTCGGTGATCCTGGCCATGGGTGCCGCCGCGCGGCACCTCGGTGTGCCCGGCGAAGAGGCCCTGACCGGCATGGGTGTGAGCACCTGCGCCACCTGCGACGGATTCTTCTTCCGCGACGAGGACATCATCGTGGTCGGCGGTGGCGACTCTGCGATGGAAGAGGCGACGTTCCTCACCCGGTTCGCCCGTTCGGTGACTCTCATCCACCGTCGCAACGAGTTCCGCGCCTCCAAGATCATGCTGGAGCGGGCCAAGGCCAACGAGAAGATCACCTTCCTGACCAACACCGAGATCACCCAGATCGAGGGCGATCCCAAGGTGACGGGTGTGCGGTTGCGTGACACCGTCACCGGCGAGGAGTCCAAGCTCGAGGTGACCGGCGTGTTCGTCGCGATCGGTCACGATCCACGCTCAGAGCTCGTGCGCGGCCAGATCGACCTCGACGACGAGGGCTACGTGCAGGTGGTCGGTCGTACCACTGCGACCACGCTCGACGGGGTGTTCGCCGCGGGCGACCTCGTCGACCACACCTACCGCCAGGCCATCACCGCCGCGGGCAGCGGCTGTTCGGCCGCGATCGACACCGAGCGTTGGCTCGCCGACAACGACTGACCCCCAATAGATTCCATCCGACAGGAGAGCTCCATGAGTGCGGACAGCGCAACAGTAACGGTCACCGACGATTCATTCTCCGAAGACGTTCTGACCAGCAGCACACCGGTCCTGGTCGATTTCTGGGCCACCTGGTGCGGGCCGTGCAAGATGGTGGCCCCGGTGCTCGAGGAGATCGCGGGTGAGAAGGCCGGTGAGCTGCGGGTCGCGAAGCTCGACGTGGACGCCAACCCGGCCACCGCGCGTGACTTCCAGGTGGTGTCCATCCCGACGTTGATCCTGTTCAAGGACGGCGCGCCGGTGAAGCGCATCGTCGGCGCGAAGGGCAAGGCCGCCCTGCTGCGGGAACTGGCCGACGCACTCTGAGTTCACTCACGGCACACACCCGGGGATACGCCTGGCGTTTTCCGGATTGTGGTCGATATCTGAGATAATGCTGGCTAGCTTGCCCGGCAGATGGCCGGAAACCAGCATGGAGGGGCCCCAATGTCGAGTCTGCGTCGCGGTGATCGTGGCGGAGCAGTCACCGAGATCCGGGCGGCCTTTGCCGCGCTGGGTCTGATCGACAACCCCGACGCCGACCTGAGTACGGGTAGGCATGTTGCGCTCGACGCATTCGATGACGAGCTCGACAGCGCTGTCCGGGCGTTTCAGCAGCACCGAGGCCTGTTGGTCGACGGAATCGTCGGAGAGGCCACCTATCGCGCCCTGCGCGAGGCCTCCTACCGGCTGGGGGCCCGCACTCTGACTCATCAATTCGGTGCGCCCATGTACGGCGACGATGTGGCGACTTTGCAGGCCCGCCTGCAGGACCTCGGTTTCTACACCGGCATGGTCGACGGGCATTTCGGCCTGCAGACTCACAATGCATTGTCGTCCTACCAGCGTGAGTACGGGCTGTACCCCGACGGAATCTGTGGACCGGAAACGTTGCGCTCGTTGTATTTCCTGGGTTCGCGGGTGACCGGTGGGTCACCGCACGCGATCCGGGAAGAAGAGCGGGTGCGAAGCTCGGGTCCGCAGCTGTCAGGTAAGCACGTCATCATCGATCCGGGCCGCGGCGGAACCGATCACGGGATGATCATGAACGGGCCCGACGGTCCGATCAGCGAAGCAGACATCTTGTGGGACTTGGCAAGTCGGCTGGAAGGCCGGATGACTGCGATCGGCATGGAGACGTTCATCTCCCGGCCGGCAAACCGCAGCCCACTGGACGCCGAACGGGCCGCCACCGCCAACCGGGTGGGTGCGGATCTGATGATCAGCCTGCGCTGTGAGAGTCAGCGTTCCGCATCCGCGAATGGCGTGGCCTCGTTCCACTTCGGGAATTCTCATGGCTCGGTGTCCAGCATCGGCCGCAACCTCGCCGACTTCATTCAGCGGGAAGTGGTGGCGCGCACCGGTTTACGTGACTGCCGGTCCCACGGCCGGACCTGGGATCTGCTCCGGCTGACCCGGATGCCCACGGTCGAGGTGGACATCGGCTACATCACCAATCCGCATGATCGTGGGCTGCTGCTGTCGACCCAGACACGTGATGCGATCGCCGAGGGCATCCTGGCGGCGGTCAAGCGTCTGTATCTGTTGGGCAAGAATGACCGTCCGACGGGCACTTTCACTTTCGCCGAGTTGTTGGCGCATGAGCTTTCGGTGGAACAGCAGGCGAGCCGCGGCGCGTGAGCGCCGGTTCGGCGTGAGTGCGTGAGCGCCGGCTCGGCGTGAGTGCGTGAGCGCCGGTTCGGCGTGAGTGCGTGAGCGCTGAGGTTTTGGCCTCGAGGTGCGTATGCCGCGGATCGCTGTCACCATTGAGCCGCAATCCTCTACCTAGAGCGTGTCTAATCAATGCGAACAGTGTTGCGCCCGAGGCTGTTTGCCAAAACGAACCGGTGTGACTTCTGGTGCGGCGTTCTCGCAGCGATCGAGAGACACGACCTAGGCTCGAGACGTGGCGACCTTTGCACTGGTCCACGGCGCGTGGCATGGGGCATGGTGCTGGGAACTTCTGGCTCCCGAGCTGATTCGGCGAGGCCACCGGGTCGTGGCACCGGATCTGCCGATCGATGAACCGTCGGCCGCCTTGCAAACCTATGCCGACGTGGTCTGCGCGGCGCTCGACGGTCTGGACCGTGCTGACGACATCATCGTTGTAGGCCATTCCCTGGGTGGTAGCGCCATTCCACTGGTGGTCGGCGAGCTGCCCGTTCGTCGGCTCGTCTATCTCTGCGCGTTGATCCCCTTACCCGGACACAGCCTCGCTGAACAGATCACAGCCGGCGGGATGGTGGACCGCACCTACCTGTCCGGGCTCGGCGCCCTCGATTCCCGGGATTGCCGATCATGGACCGATCCTGATCGCGCGCGGCGCGCCTTCTACGAGGACTGCGCCGACTCCGTTGCCGAGGCCTCAGTTTCGCGGCTCCGACGTCAAGCGTGGACGCCTTACCGTGAGCGGTTCCCGCTGAAGCAGTTCCCCGCTGTAGCCGCGACATCGATCATTTGCCTCGACGATCGGATGGTGCGTCCCGACTGGTCCCGTCGCGTCGCACGCGACAGGCTCGGCGTGGACACCATCGAGTTGCCGGGCGGGCACTCGCCATTCCTCTCCAGGCCGCGCATGCTTTCCGCGGTGCTCTCGCGGATCGCTACCGAGACCGGTGAGTAATCAGTCGACTGCCTGCCCTGCTGTGGGTGAGCACCAGGATTGTTGTGAGGCAACGTTTTTGGCCCCGACCCCGGCCCCCGACATCCCGGCACCGATCGGGAGCTCGATCCGGGCATTCTCCAAGAGCCGCTCGAGTGCGGCTTCGACTTCCGCCTTCCAGCCGAGGCCCTTGTCGAGTTCCAGACGCAGTCGCGGAAAGTAAGGGTGCGGTGCCACGACCGTGAAGCCGACGTCTTCGAGAAAATCGGAAGTCAGCATGCACTCTTCGACCGAGCAGTCCCCCAGCACCGCCACCGCCGGGGACAACTCGCCGGGCAACCTGTCGTCGTCGGCCATTTCGGTCACGGCCGAGGTATAGCCGAACGCCTCCAAAGCCCGAACGCCTCGTCGCACCAGATCGTTGACCACCGCGGCCAACAGGCTCTGCGACAACAATTGGCGATCCTCGGCACCCTCGACGCCGATCGCCGTCAATAGAATCGCGTCGGCACTCACCGGAGCGGTCGGAAACAGTCGGGCCCGCGGTACCGCACCCGGAGGTGCGTAGAACGCGAAGCCCAAGCACGGATCGTCGATGACGGCGGGCGGCATCCCCAACTCAGCCAGATCGGAAGGAGCGACCAGATCGATGCCGGCTTCGGCGCCGCCGTCGGGTCGAGTACCCGGCTCCCGTTCCAGTGTGTCCGGACGAGCTGTGACCGCGAGTTGACCACACGACCCCCACTCGAGCATCACCATCGAGAGCCAGGCTTCTTTTTCGAATTCGGGATCGGTCAGATGGTCGTCACCGACCGTGGACGGATCAACTTCCCAGAACACACAGCGCCGCGCATGCTTGGGCAGCTGCTCGAAGCCCTCGAGCCGAAGCGGTGTTATTCGTGCTGTCACTGAGGTCCCTGGCTTTCACACGGTGTGCGTGGCTGCCCTTCAAGGATAGGAGAGTCCGCCGGAGTCGGCCCACTGCGCCCCGAAAATCTCATCGAGTTCGGCCTCCGAAGTGAATTGCTATGCCGCACAGGGGCTTTACGCGATACAGCGTTCGCGACTGCCGGCTCTGATCACTGATCTGTCACAGTGACGGAACAACCTGGTGTAGTCGGTCGTGGGCTTTCAGTGCTCTTCGGCACTCATAATTTCGACAATGCGTTGTAGGTCGTCGACCGACCCGAACTCGACCACGATCTTGCCTTTTCGTTTGCCGAGACTCACCGTTACCCGGGTGTCGAAGGCTGACGAGAGCCGTTCAGCAACGTCCTGAAGACCCGGCATCTGGATCGGCTTACGGCGCGGAGCCGGCGGCGCGGTGTTGCCGTCGCGGTTGGCCAGTGTCACGGCCTCCTCGGTGGCGCGCACCGACATGCCCTCCGCGATGATGCGGGCGGCCAGCTCTTCCTGCTTCTCCGCTCCCCCCTCCAAGGCGAGCAGCGCACGAGCGTGGCCCGCGGACAGCACGCCGGCCGCGACCCGCCGCTGCACGGCGATCGGGAGGCGCAGCAGACGGATCATGTTGGAGATCAAAGGCCGCGAGCGACCGATCCGGGCGGCAAGTTCATCGTGGGTGACGTCGAATTCGTCGAGCAGTTGTTGGTAGGCCGCCGCCTCTTCGAGCGGGTTCAGCTGTACCCGGTGAATGTTCTCCAGCAGCGCGTCACGCAACATGTTGTCGTCACCGGTCTCGCGGACGATCGCCGGGATCGCCTCCAGACCGGCCTGCTGGGCGGCTCGCCAGCGTCGCTCGCCCATCACCAACTGGTAGTGGGACTCACCGTTTTCCTCAACGGCGCGGACGACGATCGGCTGCATCAATCCGAACTCGCGGATGGAATGCACCAGCTCGCTCAGCGCCTCCTCGTCGAACACCTGGCGCGGCTGACGCGGATTCGGCTGGATCAGGCTGGGATCGATCTCCCGGTACGTCGCGCCGACATCCCCGGCGAGGACCGGGTGGGACCCGTCGGTGGCCGAGGACATCGTGGCCGTTGTCCCAGCGTCATTCGATCCAGGCGAGGGCCCGAGCAGAACGTCGGCTGCGCTCGCGCCGATCTTGGGGCTCAGGACATCGGTACCGTCCTCAGCGGGACCGGTCGGAATGAGGGCTGCCAGTCCCCTGCCCAAGCCACTCCGCTTCCGTGCCGGCTGATTCATGGTCGTCTCCTGCTCATCGCTGCCGTCCGCTGTCTGTCTACTGGCCGTTGGTTACTGACGCCTACTGCGCGCGGGGCGGTGCCCCGCGCTCTGCGATCTCGCGGCTGGCGTCGAGGTAACTCAACGCACCGCGGGATCCCGGATCGTAATCGAGGATCGTCATCCCGTACCCGGGGGCTTCCGACACCTTCACGCTCCGCGGGATGACCGTGCGCAACACCTTCTCGCCGAAGTGCTCCCGTACATCCTCGGCGACCTGATCGGCCAGCTTCGTCCGCCCGTCGTACATCGTCAGTATCACGGTGGACACCGACAGCTCCGGGTTGAGATGCGCCTTCACCATCTCGATGTTGCGCAGCAGCTGCCCCACCCCTTCCAGCGCGTAGTACTCGCACTGGATCGGGATCAGCACCTCGGGCGCGGCCACGAGAGCGTTGATGGTGAGCAACCCCAGAGACGGCGGGCAGTCGATGAAGACGTAGTCGAAGTTGTGATTCGCCAGCGCCGCGAGCGCCGACCGCAACCGCCCTTCGCGGGCCACCATGCTGACCAACTCGATCTCGGCGCCGGCCAGGTCGATCGTCGCGGGAATGCAGAACAGCCGGCTGCTGTGCGGGCTCTGCTGAAGGGCTTCCTCCACCGGGATCTCTCCAATGAGCACCTCGTAGGAGGACGGGGTGCCGGGGCGATGTTCGATCCCCAACGCCGTGCTGGCGTTGCCCTGCGGGTCGAGGTCGATCACCAACGTCCGCAGTCCCTGCAGCGCGAGTGCCGCCGCGACGTTCACCGCCGTGGTCGTCTTGCCCACCCCGCCCTTCTGGTTGGCGATCGTGAACACACGTTGCCGCGCCGGCCGGGGAAGCTGCCCGTGCGAGGTGTGCAGCACTCGAGTCGCCTGCTCCGCCTCGGCCGCAATCGGGGTGTCCATGCTGGCGTCCGTCGACCACGGGGTGCTGCTGCTGTTTTTCCATGTTTCACGTGAAACCGTTTCACGTGAAACGGCGGGTGTACCACCCGCGCCAGCGGTTGCCCGCCGATCAGAACCCATCCTCATCTCCTGCCCGATCTCCCCCGCGACCCGGAGGCTCTGCCCGTTGACCGGTTGCCCGGTTTCACCGCCACGCGCCGCACGGCGACGACGGTTACGGGCGGGTTCAAATAGTTCACGCCACATTTCACCACCCTGGCATCGACTGCACCCAGGGAAGCCATCACACGCCGGTGCTCTTCGATCTCAGCCTCAGCGCGCTCGCCCTTGAGGGCGAGCATCCTTCCGTCGACGCGAAGCAGCGGCATGCTCCATCGCGTCAACTTGTCCAGCGAGGCGACCGCACGCGAGGTCACCACGTCCAACTCTCCGACGGATTCGCGGACCTCGGCGTCCTCAGCCCTACCGCGAACCACTGCCACATTGAGCCCCAACTCGTCGACCGCCTCACGGAGAAACTCGCTGCGTCGCAGCAGCGGTTCAATCAACGTGACATGAATATCGGGTCGCGCCAGGGCCAACGGTATACCCGGGAGGCCGGCGCCGCTGCCGATGTCGGCGACGCGCTCATCGGGGCCGAGAAGCTCTCCGAGAGCCGAGCTGTTGAGAATGTGTCGATCCCAGAGCCGGTCCACTTCCCGCGGACCAATCAGACCCCACTCGACACCGGCACCGGCCAGGATTGCCGCGTACCGTTCGGCAGCCTCCAGGCGATCGCCGAAGACTCCCGCCGCGGCGTCCGGTGCCGCGGGGACCGGTCCATGTTTCACGTGAAACATCCTCCGAACTCCCAACGGCACCGTCGCCGCAAACGAACTACACCTGTGTAACTAAAACTCAGCCAAGCAGTACGACGACGCGGCGCGACGGCTCGACGCCCTCGCTCTCGCTGCGGACTCCATCGACCGCCGCCACCGCGTCGTGAACGATCTTCCGCTCGAACGGGGTCATCGGAGCCAGTTCCTCGCGCTCCCCCGACTCCAACACGCGGCGGGCCACCTTGTCACCCAGTGCCGCGAGTTCGTCGCGGCGGCGGCGACGCCACCGCGCGATGTCCAGCATCAGCCGACTGCGCTCACCGGTCTTCTGATGCACCGCCAACCGGGTCAGCTCCTGGAGGGCGTCCAGTACCTCACCTTTGCGACCCACCAGCTTGCTCAGATCGCCGCCGCCGTCGATGCTCACCACGGCACGGTCACCCTCGACATCCAGATCGATATCGCCATCGAAGTCCAGCAGGTCGAGCAGCTCCTCGAGGTAGTCGCCGGCGATCTCGCCTTCCGCGACCAGTCGCTCCTCGAGGTCGTCCTCGCTCTTGGGTGCGGACTGGGTGTCCTCCTCCAGCTCCGCGCCGGGTTCGGTCGTCTGTGCGTCCGTCATATCGTCTTCTCCCTACTTGTAGCCAGCGTGAGAACTGGTCACCGTTTCCGCTTCTTGGGGCGCGCACCGGGCTTGGGCGTGCGGTTCACACTCGACCCTCCCGATCCACTCGCCGTGTCTTTCTGCTCGTCGTCCTGCTCCGTCGTCGTCGCGTCCTGCGCCGCCGACTCAGTGATCTCGACCGGGCTGGCGGGTTCGGACTTCCGTACGCGATTCGGTTTCGCACCGGGCGCCGGCGCGTTCGCCGATCGTCGCTCGATCGCCTCGACCTTCTTGGCTTCTTCTTCCTGCTCGATCTTTCCGAAGACGTAGTGCTGCTGGCCGTAGGTCCAGATGTTGTTGGCGAGCCAGTAGATGATCACGGCCAGGGGCAGGAACGGTCCGCCGACCACCACACCTAGCGGGAAGATATAGAGCGCGAGCTTGTTCATCATCGCGGTCTGCGGATTGGCCGCCGCCTCCACACTCTGGCGAGCCACCGAGGCCCGGCTGTTGAAGTGCGTGGCGATGCCGGCCAGGATCATGATCGGGACGCCGACTATGACCACCGACAGTCGGTTGAAGTTCGTGAACGCCTCGAGTCCGTGCTGCTGGATCATCGTCGCGCCCAGCGGCGCACCGAACAGATTCGCGTCCAGGAAGTGGCCGACGTCGGTCGCGCTGAAGACGTAGTTCGCCAGGCTGCGGTTCTCCTCCACCGACAACCCCAACCGGCCGATGCCGGTCTGAGTCCGGTTGAAGGACATCAAGACGTGGTACAGGCCAAGGAACACCGGCACCTGCGCCAGCATCGGCAGACAGCCCAGGATCGGGTTGAACCCGTGTTCGCGCTGCAGCTTCTGCATCTCCAGCGCCATGCGCTGGCGATCCTTGCCGTACTTCTTCTGCAGTGCCTTGATCTGCGGCTGCAGTTCCTGCATCTGCCGCGTGGTGCGGATCTGCTTGACGAACGGCTTGTAGAGGATCGCGCGCAGGGTGAAGACCAGGAACATCACCGACAGCGCCCAGGCGAAGAAGTTTTCCGGGCCGAGGAGGAAGGCGAATGCCTTGTACCAAACCCACATGATCGCCGACACCGGGTAATAGATGATGTCCAGGCTGAACCAATTAAACACGCGACTTGCTCTCCCCTCGCTTCGCTGGGGTATCCCCAACAAGGTTTTCGGCGACGGTAATCTCGCCAGAGACGGTCTCATCAGAACTGACGGACTCGTGATCGTGAGGGCACCGGTCCGGGATGGGATCCCATCCCCCGGGGTGCCACGGTCCGCATTTCAGCAGGCGGATCAACGTCAGCCAGGCACCGCGGAACAAGCCGTACTCGGTGAGGGCGTCGACCGCGTACTGACTGCACGTCGGCATGAACCGGCACGAGGGCAGTCGGAGCGGAGAAACGGTGTGGCGGTAGAGCTGAATCAGGAAGATCACGCCGCGGGCCACACCGGCACCCGCCCTACGGATCATGGTGACGTCCTGCGCCGCGCCTCGAGACGCTCGAAAGCGCGCTGCAACTGCTTCTCCAACCGCGCCGACGGTGCGCCACTGCTGCCGGCGCGCGCCCGGATCACCACGAGGTCGGTGGCGTCCAGATGCGGTATGACGGTGCGAGCAGCATGACGCAGCCGCCGGGACACCCGATGACGCTCCACGGCGTTCCCGACGGCTTTGGACACGATCAGACCGACCCGTGGGCCGGATGCGTCCATCCCGTCGCGGAGCGCGTGGACAACCACATCGGGTTGAACCGCACGCACACCACGACTGACGGTGGCACTGAACTCCGCGGACCGCCTCATCCGGTATCGAGCCGGAAGCACCAGCGTCAAATCCTGCCGGAAAGCCGAAGTATCACGCAGTAAGTGCGCGACGGCCCTTGCCACGACGGTTGGCGACGATGGCGCGGCCGGCGCGCGTGCGCATCCGCAGCCGGAACCCATGCACGCGCGCACGGCGGCGGTTGTTGGGCTGGTAGGTCCGCTTGCCCTTGGCCACGGCAATCTCTCCTTGTTCCGTTTGGCACCCGCTCCCACCGGCACCGAAGTGCCGTCGCAAGCGGTTACCGTGCAAGCTCTGTTTAAGCTCGTCCGTCGTGCTTCACTAACCGGCGCGTTCTCCGGAACCTCCCGGGCGCAGCCGTATCGCCACGTGCGGGCGACTGCTCGAGGGTACTGATGAGATTTCCCTCGGTCAAACCTGCGTCGACCCGCCTACCTGCCCAGTATCCGATGTTGCAGAACTGTTGGCACATCGAGAGAAAACTGTTAGCTTCTGGCAATGCCGTTCCGAGCCTGGACCGGCCCGGAAAAATAACGTGAGAGATCGCGGCGGGGCGCACCGGCGCGGCATGTGACGAAGCCGACCACGACGCTCTCACAACAGACAACAGAGCGACGACGACTGTTCTTTCTCCACAAGCTGTGGATAAATATGTGGACAGTTCGTCATCGTTCTTTTTGTCAGTCACCGGGTCCACCTGGAAGTCACCTCAAAGGGGGAACAGTCGTTGTCAGCTGACCCCGATCCACCGTTCGTCGCCGTCTGGAACAGCGTCGTCGCCGAACTCAACGGCGACCGGGCCGCAGACGGTGATCCCGCGCTTCCGCCACTGACACCTCAGCAAAGAGCCTGGCTCAAGCTGGTGAAACCCCTCGTCATCGCCGAGGGGTTTGCTCTGCTCTCCGTGCCCACGCCCTTCGTCCAGAACGAGATCGAACGGCACCTTCGCGAGCCGATCATCAATGCACTCAGCCGCAAGCTGGGTCAGCGGGTCGAGTTGGGCGTCCGTATCGCCACTCCACCCGAGGACTCCGAGGACTCCCCCGCGGCTGCGGCTGATTCCGGGTCCACCGCTGACGGACAGCCACGCACCATCACCGCGACCCCGGCCGACGACAACGACGAGATCGACGACGACAGCGCCGCCAAGGCCAGCGCCGAGGAGGCCTGGCCGACCTACTTCAGCAGCCCGCAGCGTGATTCCACGGTCAGTGACGACAACGCCGTCAATCTCAACCGGCGCTACACCTTCGACACCTTCGTCATCGGTGCGTCCAACCGTTTCGCCCATGCCGCCACCCTGGCCATCGCCGAAGCGCCGGCACGGGCCTACAACCCGTTGTTCATCTGGGGCGAATCCGGCCTGGGCAAGACGCATCTGCTGCACGCGGCCGGAAACTACGCACAACGTCTCTTCCCCGGGATGCGGGTCAAGTACGTCTCCACCGAGGAATTCACGAACGACTTCATCAACTCGCTGCGCGACGACCGCAAGGCCTCGTTCAAGCGCAGTTATCGCGACATCGACATCCTGCTGGTCGATGACATCCAGTTCATCGAGGGGAAGGAAGGTATCCAGGAGGAGTTCTTCCACACCTTCAACACCCTGCACAACGCGAACAAGCAGATCGTCATCTCCTCGGACCGCCCGCCCAAGCAGCTGGCCACCCTCGAGGACCGGCTGCGCACCCGCTTCGAGTGGGGGCTGATCACCGATGTGCAGCCACCCGAGCTCGAGACCCGCATCGCGATCCTTCGTAAGAAGGCGCAGATGGACCGTCTCGATGTGCCCGATGACGTGCTCGAGCTCATCGCCAGCAGCATCGAACGCAATATCCGCGAGCTCGAAGGTGCGCTCATCCGCGTCACCGCCTTCGCTTCGCTCAACAAGACCCGGATCGACAAGTCTCTGGCCGAAGTGGTGTTGCGCGATCTGATCGCCGACGCCACCACCATGCAGATCAGTACCGCCGCGATCATGGCGGCCACTGCCGAATACTTCGAGACCACAGTCGAGGAACTGCGTGGGCCCGGCAAGACCCGCGCACTCGCGCAGTCACGACAGATCGCCATGTATCTGTGCCGTGAGCTCACCGATCTGTCCCTGCCCAAGATCGGCCAGGCCTTCGGGCGTGATCACACCACGGTCATGTACGCGGAGAAGAAGATCCGCGGCGAGATGGCCGAGCGACGTGAGGTTTTCGACCACGTCAAGGAACTCACCACCCGGATTCGTCAGCGCGCCAAGCGCTGAACCGTCCCTCAAATCCTGTCCGGATCGGTGCTCGAGCACCGGGTGCCGGCGGTCGATCCTGCGCTCCGGGCGTCTTCTCTGTCTCACATCGTGGACTCTTCAGGACCGTTCCGAGGGAAAATCTGCGACCACTTTCGCCCCGGAACACATCCCTTGTCACAGCCGATCGCTGTGGACAGTGCTGTGTACAACCTGCGCGCAAACCAGGAATGAATGACAAAATCATCCACACGATGTCATCTGTCCACACCCCAGAGCCGATCCGCACACCGGTCTCCACAGCCCACTCACATTCCGACACACATGGGGTACTGGGAAAACACCCCTTCATCCCCAGTTTTCACAGTGCCTAATACTGTTACTCAAATATCTTCTAAGAATTCTTTCTAGAAGACAGTCCTGGGGACACCGGACGAAACCGTCCACCCGTGCGGGCTCGAGCAGCCCAGGCACGTCTCGTGTCACCCCGGTCGATTAGCTTTCAAGTTGATGCGGAAAGCTCTACGGTGTTCATCGACAGCGGTTTCCAGCTTTGTCATTCGGCGTGATGCTGACGGCGGTGTTCTGGGAAGATGCTGGTAGAGCTTGTTATGGGGATCATCGAAGGGGCGCAACGCACGTGGCGACGACGACGGCTGGGCTGACCGACTTGAAGTTCCGCGTGGTGCGTGAGGACTTCGCGGACGCGGTGGCCTGGGTGGCCCGCAATCTGCCGACCCGGCCCGCCATCCCGGTCCTGGCCGGGGTGCTGCTGACCGGCACCGACGATGGTCTGACGATCTCCGGCTTCGACTACGAAGTTTCCGCCGAGGTCCGTGTCAGCGCTGAAATCGCTTCTTCTGGAAGCGTTTTGGTATCTGGGCGGTTGCTGTCCGACATCACCAAGGCATTGCCGGCCAAGCCGGTGGAGCTCAGCGTCGAAGGCACCCGCGTGGCCTTGACCTGTGGCAGCGCCCGGTTCTCGCTGCCGACTTTGGCGGTCGAGGACTATCCGGCGCTCCCGACCCTGCCCGAAGAGACCGGCGTGGTGTCCTCGGATCTGTTCGCCGAGGCGATCGGGCAGGTCGCCGTGGCTGCCGGCCGGGACGACACCCTGCCGATGCTGACCGGCATCCGCGTCGAGATTTCCGGTGAATCAGTGGTTTTGGCGGCCACCGACCGGTTCCGGCTGGCCGTGCGTGAACTGACCTGGGAAACCGGTGCCACCGATATCGAGGCCGCCGTGCTGGTCCCGGCGAAGACACTGGCCGAGGCGGCCAAGGCCGGCACCGACGGCAACCAGGTGCACCTGTCGCTGGGCTCCGGGGAGTCGGTCGGCAAGGACGGCCTGCTCGGTATCCGCAGTAACGGCAAGCGCAGCACCACCCGCCTGCTGGATGCGGAGTTCCCGAAGTTCCGTCAGCTGCTGCCGAGCGAGCACACCGCGGTGGCGACGATCGGCGTGGCCGAGCTCACCGAGGCGATCAAGCGCGTGGCGCTCGTGGCTGACCGCGGAGCACAGATCCGGATGGAGTTCGGCGAGGATGTGCTGCGTCTTTCGGCCGGCGCCGACGATGTGGGGCGTGCCGAAGAGGATCTGCCGGTGGAGTTCGCCGGCGAACCCCTGACCATCGCGTTCAACCCGACTTACCTCACCGACGGGTTGAGCTCCCTGCATTCCGACCGCGTGACGTTCGGCTTCACCACGCCGAGTCGCCCTGCCGTGTTGCGCCCCACGGGCGAGGATGGTGGCACCGGTGGTTCGGGTCCGTTCCCGGCCGCCAAGACCGATTATGTCTATCTGTTGATGCCGGTTCGCCTTCCCGGCTGACCGGCCCGGTCGAGAAAGGGCGCACATGCAACTCGGGTTGGTCGGCCTGGGCAAGATGGGCTTCAACATGCGCGAGCGCCTGCGCGGGGGTGGCCACGAAGTCGTGGGCTATGACCCTCGTCCCGAAGTCAGCGATGTGGCCAGCCTCGCTGATCTGGCGGGTGCCCTCGAGGCGCCGCGGGTGGTGTGGGTCATGGTGCCGTCGGGAACGGTGACGCACACCACGATCGTCGCCCTCGCCGATGTGCTCGGTTCAGGCGATCTGGTGATCGACGGAGGCAACTCGCGGTACACCGAGGACGGACCACATGCGAAGTTATTGGGAGACAAGGGAATCACCTTCATCGACGCCGGGGTGTCGGGCGGCGTCTGGGGGCTGAACGAAGGGTACGGGCTGATGGTCGGTGGCAGTGACGCCGACGTGGCTCGAGCCATGCCGATCTTCGACACCCTGCGACCCGAGGGTGATGCGGCCGATGGATTCGTCCACGCCGGTCCGGTCGGTGCCGGTCATTACGCCAAGATGGTGCACAACGGGATCGAATACGGCCTGATGCACGCCTACGCCGAGGGATACGAGCTGCTGTCCGCCGAGGAACTGATCTCCGATCCCCAGGCGGTGATCCAGGCCTGGACCAACGGCACCGTGGTCCGGTCGTGGCTGCAGCAGCTGCTGGCCAAGGCGCTCAAGGAAGACCCCGGATTCGCCGCGATCAGCGGGTATACCGAGGACTCCGGGGAAGGCCGCTGGACCGTGGAAGAGGCGATCAGTCACCGGGTTCCGATGCCGGTGATCGCCGCGTCGTTGTTCGCCCGGTTCGCCTCCAGGCAAGAGGACTCCCCCACCATGAAAGCAGTGTCGGCGCTGCGCAATCAGTTCGGTGGGCACGCGGTGCACCGGATCAGTGAGTCCGGATAGGTGGGGTTTCGATGTATGTCCGCCACCTGGGGCTGACCGACTACCGGTCCTGGGCACAGGTCGAGCTCGAGCTGGAGCCCGGGCGGACCGTATTTGTCGGCCCGAATGGTTTCGGTAAAACGAATCTCGTTGAGGCACTGTGGTATTGCGCCACACTCGGGTCCCATCGGGTGGCTTCTGACGCGCCCCTGATCCGGGCCGGCGAGCAACGGGCGATCGTCTCGAGCATCGTGGTCAACGAGGGTCGCGAGCTGGCGGTGGACCTCGAGATCACGAATGGCCGGGCGAACAAGGCCCGGCTGAACCGGTCACCGGTGAGGTCCCCCCGCGAAATTCTCGGGGTCCTGCGCGCGGTGTTGTTCAGTCCGGAGGACCTCGCACTGGTGCGTGGCGATCCAGGCGAGCGGCGCCGCTATCTCGACGAGTTGGCCACCACCCGTCGACCAGCCATCGCCGGTATCCGGGCCGACTACGACAAGGTGGTCCGTCAACGCACCGCCCTGTTGAAAACCGCTGCGGGAGCACGCTATCGGGGCGATCGCAGCGCGCTGGACACCCTCGATGTGTGGGATGGTCACCTCGCCGCGCACGGTGCGGCACTGATCGCCGCGCGCATCGCCCTGGTCGAGCAACTGCATCCCGAGGTGCAGAAGGCCTATCAATTGTTGGCGCCTTCCAGCCGGCCCGCGGCGATCCGGTACCGCTCGGGTGTGGAGGCCATCGCGAACGCTTCCGGACTCGAGTCCGTCGAGTTCTATGAGGCGGCGCTACTGGACGCGCTGAGCCGTCGTCGTGACGCGGAGTTGGATCGCGGGGTCTGTCTGGTCGGCCCGCATCGCGACGATCTCGAGCTGTGGCTGGGTGATCAACCGGCGAAAGGTTTTGCCAGCCATGGTGAATCGTGGTCGATGGCGCTGGCGCTGCGGCTCGGCGCCTACGAATTGCTGCGGTCGGACGGGGTAGATCCGGTCTTGCTGCTCGACGACGTCTTCGCCGAGTTGGACACCGCACGCCGCCAAGCCTTGGCGGCGGTGGCCGGCGAGGCCGAACAGGTTCTGGTCACCGCGGCGGTCGGAGAGGACATCCCGCAGGACTGGGCGGTCAACCGCGTCGAGATCAGGATGACCGAAGGGGATCAGGGCCGGATATCGATGGTGCAGTCATGACGGACAAGCCCGCCGAGTCCCCAGACCCGGTACCGGGTGACCCAACGCCCGCGGTCCCGCCCGAGGACCTCACGCGCATGCGCGGTATGGATCTGGTGCGGCGGACCCTCGAAGAGGCTCGAGGCGCCGCACGCAGCCAAGGCAAGGACGTCGGTCGGGGACGCCGGGCGCCGGTGCGGCGCGCCGGGGGAAATACCGGTCGTCGTCGCAGCTGGTCAGGTCCGGGTCCCGATGCCCGTGATCCACAACTGTTCGGCTCGGTCACGCAGGACCTGGCCAAGGTGCGGGGTTGGTCCTCGAAAGTCGCAGAAGGTTCGGTGTTCGGTCGGTGGCGGGCCGTGGTCGGGGACCAGATCGCCGACCATGCCAATCCCACCGCCCTGAACGAGGGCGTGCTGACCGTCTCCGCGGAGTCCACGGCGTGGGCCACCCAGCTTCGAATGGTGCAGTCCCAGCTGCTGGCCAAGATCGCAGCGGCCGTCGGCGACGGGGTGGTGACCTCGTTGAAGATCGTGGGCCCGGTGGGCCCGTCGTGGCGAAAAGGCAAGTACAACGTGCCGGGGGGACGCGGTCCCCGCGACACCTACGGCTAGACGCGGCGACACTGCGCTGAGAGCTCCGAGACGGCCGAAAGCCATCTCCTGAAGCGTCCGGAGGCTCCGGTGCCCGAGAAATTCCGCGCACGGCGCGGTTAGGTAGGTGAAAACGCCGCTACAGAGTCGGCCCTGTCCGCCTCGACCGGTAGACTGTGACGAGATCTGCAGGGCGGCGATGCAACCGCTTCCCGCGAACCCCAAGGAGACGCGTCCGAAGTGGCTGCCCAGAATCAGTACGGTGCCGATTCGATCAAAGTGCTGGAAGGCCTCGAAGCCGTTCGCAAACGCCCTGGCATGTACATCGGCTCCACCGGTGAACGCGGCCTGCACCACCTGGTGTGGGAGGTCGTCGACAACGCGGTAGACGAGGCGATGGCCGGGTTCGCCAGCAGGGTTGACGTGCGAATCCTCGAGGACGGCGGTGTTCAGGTCACCGATGACGGGCGTGGCATCCCGGTCGCCATGCATGCCACCGGCATCCCGACCATCGATGTCGTGATGACGGTTCTGCACGCCGGCGGCAAGTTCGAAGAAGGCGCCTACCAGGTGTCGGGCGGCCTGCACGGCGTCGGCGTCTCGGTGGTCAATGCCCTGTCGTCGCGTTTGGAAGCCGACGTCCGCACCGACGGGTACGAGTGGTTCCAGACCTACGACAACTCGGTCCCGGGGACCCTGAAAAAGGGTGAGAAGACCAAGGAGACCGGCACGACGATCCGCTTCTGGGCGGATCCGGATGTCTTCGAAACCACGGTCTACGACTTCGAGACCATCGCCCGCCGTTTGCAGGAGATGGCCTTCCTCAACAAGGGCCTGACGATCGAGCTGACCGATGAACGGGTCACCCACGACGAGGTCGTCGACGAGGTCGTGAGTGATCACGCCGAAGCGCCGAAGTCCGCCGAGGAGAAGGCGGCCGAGGGTTCCGCACCGCAGAAGGTCAAACACCGGGTGTTCCACTACCCGGGTGGTCTGGTCGACTTCGTCAAGCACATCAACCGCACCAAGACCGCGATCCAGCCCAGCGTGATCGACTTCGACGGCAAGGGCACCGGGCATGAGGTTGAGATCGCGATGCAGTGGAACGCCGGCTACTCAGAGTCGGTGCACACGTTCGCCAACACCATCAACACCCACGAAGGCGGCACCCACGAAGAGGGTTTCCGCGCCGCGCTGACCACCGTGGTGAACAAGTACGCCAAGGACAAGAAGCTCCTCAAGGACAAGGATCCGAACCTCACCGGCGATGACATCCGTGAGGGTCTGGCCGCGGTGATCTCGGTGAAGGTCGCTCAACCGCAGTTCGAGGGTCAGACCAAGACCAAACTCGGTAATACCGAGGTGAAGTCGTTCGTGCAGAAGATCTGCAATGAGCAGCTGAACCACTGGTTCGAGTCGAATCCCGCCGAAGCGAAAACTGTGGTGAACAAAGCAGTTTCGTCAGCACAGGC
Source organism: Mycolicibacterium alvei (assembly GCF_010727325.1). Taxonomy (NCBI): domain Bacteria; kingdom Bacillati; phylum Actinomycetota; class Actinomycetes; order Mycobacteriales; family Mycobacteriaceae; genus Mycobacterium; species Mycolicibacterium alvei. The sequence continues at coordinate 3,636,805 of NZ_AP022565.1, read as the reverse complement.
GCGTATCGCCGCCCGCAAGGCCCGCGAACTGGTCCGGCGCAAGAGCGCCACCGACATCGGCGGCCTGCCCGGCAAGCTGGCCGACTGCCGTTCCACCGACCCCACGAAGTCCGAACTGTATGTGGTGGAGGGTGATTCGGCCGGCGGCTCGGCCAAGAGTGGCCGGGACTCGATGTTCCAGGCGATCCTTCCGTTGCGCGGCAAGATCATCAACGTCGAAAAGGCCCGCATCGACCGGGTTTTGAAGAACACCGAAGTCCAGGCCATCATCACCGCCCTGGGTACCGGCATCCACGACGAGTTCGATATCGAGAAGCTGCGTTACCACAAGATCGTGCTGATGGCCGACGCCGACGTCGACGGCCAGCACATCTCCACGCTGCTGTTGACCCTGTTGTTCCGGTTCATGAAACCGCTGGTCGAGCACGGCCACATCTTCTTGGCCCAACCGCCGCTGTACAAACTCAAGTGGCAGCGTCAGGAACCGGAATTCGCCTACTCCGACCGGGAGCGCGACGGCCTGCTCGAGTCGGGCAAGGCCGCGGGCAAGCGGATCAACGTCGATGACGGTATCCAGCGTTACAAGGGTCTGGGCGAGATGGACGCCAAGGAACTCTGGGAGACCACCATGGATCCCTCGGTGCGGGTGTTGCGTCAGGTGACCCTCGATGATGCCGCCGCGGCCGACGAGCTGTTCTCCATCTTGATGGGCGAAGACGTCGAAGCCCGGCGCAGCTTCATCACCCGCAACGCCAGAGACGTTCGCTTCCTGGACGTTTAACGATATCCACCGGCTAGATCAACCACCGAGGATCACATGACTGACACCACGTTGCCACCCGGCGACGGAACCTCTGACCGCATCGAACCGGTCGATATCCAGCACGAGATGCAGCGCAGCTACATCGACTACGCCATGAGCGTGATCGTGGGCCGCGCCCTGCCGGAGGTGCGCGACGGCCTCAAGCCCGTGCACCGCCGCGTGCTCTATGCCATGTACGACTCCGGCTTCCGTCCGGACCGCAGCCACGCCAAGTCGGCGCGTTCGGTGGCCGAGACGATGGGTAACTACCACCCGCACGGCGACTCCTCGATCTACGACACCCTGGTCCGGATGGCCCAGCCCTGGTCGCTGCGTTACCCCTTGGTCGACGGCCAGGGCAACTTCGGTTCGCCGGGCAACGATCCCGCGGCGGCGATGAGGTACACCGAGGCCCGGCTGACGCCGCTGGCCATGGAAATGTTGCGTGAAATCGACGAGGAGACAGTCGAATTCATCCCAAACTATGACGGCCGGGTGCAGGAACCCACGGTGCTGCCGAGCCGGTTCCCCAACCTGCTGGCCAACGGTTCGGGCGGTATCGCCGTCGGTATGGCCACCAACATCCCGCCGCACAACCTGCGGGAGTTGGCCGACGCGGTGTACTGGTGCCTGGAGAACCACGAGGCCGACGAAGAGGCCACCCTGGCCGCGATGTGTGAGCGGGTCAAGGGTCCCGACTTCCCCACCTCCGGTTTGATCGTCGGATCCCAGGGCATCCACGATGCCTACACCACCGGCCGCGGTTCCATCCGGATGCGCGGTGTGGTCGAGATCGAAGAGGACAGCCGGGGCCGTACCGGCATCGTCATCACCGAGCTGCCCTACCAGGTCAACCACGACAACTTCATCACCTCGATCGCCGAGCAGGTGCGCGACGGCAAGCTGGCCGGCATCTCCAACATCGAGGACCAGTCCAGCGACCGCGTCGGGTTGCGAATTGTGGTGGAGCTCAAGCGCGATGCCGTCGCCAAGGTGGTGCTGAACAACCTCTACAAGCACACCCAGCTGCAGACCAGCTTCGGCGCCAACATGCTGTCGATCGTCGACGGGGTGCCGCGCACGCTGCGGCTGGACCAGATGATCCGGCATTACGTCGCACACCAACTCGACGTCATCGTGCGTCGGACCCGGTACCGGTTGCGGAAGGCCAACGAACGGGCCCACATCCTGCGCGGTCTGGTCAAGGCACTCGACGCGCTCGACGAGGTGATCGCCCTGATCCGGGCGTCGCAGACCGTCGAGATCGCTCGCGCCGGCCTGATCGAGTTGCTCGACATCGACGAAATCCAGGCCCAGGCCATCCTGGACATGCAGCTGCGCCGGTTGGCTGCTCTGGAGCGGCAGAAGATCGTCGACGATCTGGCCAAGATCGAAGCCGAGATCGCCGATCTCGAGGACATCCTGGCCAAACCGGAACGACAGCGGGCGATCGTCCGCGACGAACTCGCCGAGATCGTCGAAAAGCACGGCGATGACCGTCGGACCCGCATCATGCCTGCCGACGGCGAGGTCAGCGACGAGGACCTGATCGCCCGTGAAGACGTGGTCGTCACGATCACCGAGACCGGGTATGCCAAGCGCACCAAGACCGACCTCTACCGTAGCCAGAAGCGGGGCGGCAAGGGTGTGCAGGGCGCGGGGCTCAAGGCCGACGACATCGTCAACCACTTCTTCGTCTGCTCCACCCACGACTGGATCCTGTTCTTCACCACGCAGGGCCGGGTGTATCGGGCCAAGGCCTACGAGCTGCCGGAAACCTCGCGCACCGCACGTGGTCAGCACGTGGCGAACCTGCTGGCCTTCCAGCCCGAGGAGCGCATCGCCCAGGTCATCCAGATCAAGAGCTACGAGGACGCGCCGTATCTGGTGCTGGCCACCCGCAACGGTCTGGTGAAGAAGTCGAGGCTGGTCGACTTCGACTCCAACCGCTCCGGTGGCATCGTGGCGGTCAACCTGCGCGACGGTGACGAACTGGTCGGTGCGGTGCTGTGCTCGGCCGAAGACGACCTGCTGTTGGTGAGTGCCAACGGCCAGTCGATCCGCTTCTCCGCAACCGACGAGGCCCTGCGGCCGATGGGTCGTGCGACCTCGGGCGTGCAGGGTATGCGGTTCAATGAGGATGACCGGCTGCTGTCGCTGAACGTGGTGCAGCCGGATACGTATCTGCTGGTTGCGACTGCGGGTGGCTACGCCAAACGCACGGCGATCGACGAGTACACGGTCCAGGGCCGCGGCGGCAAGGGCATCCTGACGATCCAGTACGACCGCAAACGTGGCAGTCTGGTCGGAGCGCTGATCGTCGATGACGAGACGGAGCTGTACGCCATCACTTCCGGTGGCGGAGTCATCCGGACCGCCGCACGTCAGGTTCGCAAGGCCGGGCGCCAGACCAAGGGTGTTCGCTTGATGAACCTGGGCGAGGGCGACACACTGATTGCGATCGCGCGCAACGCCGAGGAGGACTCGGAACAGGATGACGCTGAGTCCGTCGAAGAGTGACGCTGGTGCCGAGGCCCAACCCGGACCCCGGCCTGAGCTAAGGAGCTGTTAGGTGAGTTCACCGAACGAGCCGGGGCACCCGCGATCGGGCGATCGGCCCGGCAGTTCCAACGGCTCAGGTACCGGGGCCGCAGGGCCCGAGACGAAACCCGCCGCCGGCAAAGCGGCGGGGGCGCAGGCCCGCGCTTCCGGCGGTCAGATCACCGAGACCGGTGAGGCGCCACCGTGGCAGCGGGGCACCGCCCGCACCTCGCCGCCGCCGGGAACCGAGACGCGCGAAGAAGGTGCCCGCCCGGCCGCCCACTCCCCCGGCGTGGAAGCCCGGTTGCAGCGCTTCGTCGCCGGCACAGAGACGAAGGACACCGAGCAGTCGGCCCGGCCGGCGCGCCCGGCCACGCCCGCCCCGTCGGCCACCCGCAACGAACCGGTGCGGCCCGAGGCCTATGCGAGCGAGATCCCGGACCTGTCCGGGCCGTCCCCGCGTACCCCGCAACGTAAGACCGCTTCTGAGGCGTCGGCGGCCCGAAGCTCGAGCAACAGCCCGACCACCCGGATCCAGGTAGCCAACCGGGGTACGCATCAGGGCCCGGTCCGGGCCAGCATGCAGATCCGCCGGGTCGACCCGTGGACTGTGCTCAAGGTCTCACTGGTGCTGTCGGTGGTGCTGTTCTTCGTGTGGATGATCGCGGTGGCATTCCTCTATCTCGTCCTCGGCGCCATGGGTGTGTGGAGCAAGCTCAACAGCAACGTCGGTGACCTCCTGACCAGCGCCAGCGGCGCATCGGGAGGCGAATTGGTCTCCAGCGGAACAATCTTCGGCGGGTCGGCGCTGGTCGGCCTGGTGAACATCGTTGTGCTGTGCGCGTTGGCGACCATCGGGGCCTTCATCTACAACCTGACCACCGATCTGGTCGGCGGCGTGGAGGTCACGCTGGCCGACAGGGATTGATTTGGGACTCTGCGTTCCGGTGCGGTAATCTCTGCGCTCGGTCGATCCCAATATTTCGGGCCTATAGCTCAGGTGGTTAGAGCGCTTCGCTGATAACGAAGAGGTCGGAGGTTCGAGTCCTCCTAGGCCCACGACACCCGGTGTAGCCGGTGATCACCGAGAGGTTGTGCCATGCGGTTCTTGCTTGTGGCCGGTATCGCAGCCGCCGCGGTGATCGTCTGGCGATCACGACACGGTGAAGAAGTTTGGCACCAGGCGGACGAGGTCCCGCCGCTGCCGAAGACGGGGCCTTAGCTCAGTTGGTAGAGCGCTGCCTTTGCAAGGCAGATGTCAGGAGTTCGAATCTCCTAGGCTCCACAAGACAAATCAGCAGTTCAGAGCGGTTCCGGTACCAGCTACCGGAGCCGCTTTTTTCGTTCGTGACCACAACTCCCGCAGTCGGTAAGCTGCCCGCTGTCCACAGCCGGCGCACAGCCGGCCACCGTGAGGAAGAGGGAACTACGTGATACGAGCGTTCATCGTCGGACTGGCCGTGTTGGCCGTCGCTGGTTGCGGATCGGAGAGCACCTCGGCGGAGTCGTCGAGTCCGGCGGCCACCTCGGCCGAAGCCGCGGCAAGCGACGAGCAGCAGATCCGGGATCTGATCGGTGAGCAGAAAGCCGCTCTGGTGGGCTTTGACTTCGGCCGGATGGCCGAGCTCACCTGTGCGCAGTACCGCGACGCCGTTCTGGCTCAGCCGGACACCATGTTCCCACCGCTCAGCGAGGCCGGAACCCCGGAGGAATTGGCCGCGAAGCCTGTGGATGTGCTGACCGACGCGCTCAAACGGCAGTACCCCACCGCATCGGATGCCACGATCGGCCAACTGGTCGACGCGTTGATCCGGTACGACGAACCGGCCTATAAGGCGGCCAACCTTGAGATTCTTCGGCAGACCACAACGCTGACGATCGACAAGACGGAGAACATCAAGGTCACCGGAGACCACGCGACCGCTGACCTGACCATGAGCTGGAACTCCGAGGGCAAGCCACCGTCGACAAGCACCCAGTCCAACAGCTTCCTCAAAGAGGACGGTCGGTGGATGGACTGCCAGGACCCGTCAGCGGAATAGCTGCGGGGTCAGGGTTTCGGGTTGACCTCGACGCTCGGCGGCAGCGGCGTCGGGGCCTCGTGGCGGCTGGACCGCCGTACGATCGAGAACGCCACGGCGCCGCCGGCCAGAACCGCAGCCGCGACCCCGGCGATCAGAAGTCGGCGGTGACATCTCTTGGGTTCTGGGGCGGTTGCTTCCTGCAGCACCTCGGGCAGCGCGGCCACCGCTTCTGCAGCTGCGGCCAGTTGACGGCGCAGTTGGCCCGACTGGTAGCGCTTGCGTAGACCGGTCGCAATGGCGGCGGCGGTGTCGGCGCTCAGGCCCACCACGCCGCGCGTCACGTCGACCGGACCGACAGTGCTGTATTTCAAGCCGCGGGCGAGGCGCTGACGGGGGGCCAACCGGGTATCGAGGTTCGCGGTCATCTGGCACCTTTCTTGTTATCGACGGGCATCGGCGACAGATCTGTGTAAGCCGCGTGCCAGCTGAGATCCAGACTGCCATCTCTGGGCGAGTCTGGGGGCTTGGTGGGGTATCTGACCGTCGCCGCGGGCTGGGATGGCAGACTGAGTAACCGTGACGAGCCCCATTCAGACCGCGACGGCAACACTGCACACCAACCGCGGCGACATCAAGATCGCACTGTTCGGAAACCACGCTCCCAAGACCGTGGCCAACTTCGTCGGCTTGGCGCAAGGCACCAAGGACTACACCACCGAGAACGCCTCGGGTGGCACGTCGGGTCCGTTCTACGACGGCGTCATCTTCCACCGGGTGATCGACGGTTTCATGATCCAGGGTGGCGACCCGACCGGCACCGGCCGTGGGGACGCCGGGTACAAGTTCGCCGACGAGTTTCACCCTGAGCTCCAGTTCGACAAGCCCTACCTGCTGGCCATGGCCAACGCCGGGCCGGGCACCAACGGCTCACAGTTCTTCATCACGGTCGGCAAGACGCCGCACCTGAACCGGCGCCACACCATCTTCGGTGAGGTTGTCGATCCCGAGTCGCAGAAGGTCGTCGACGCGATCGCGTCCACCCCCACCGATCGCTCTGACCGTCCGACCGATCCGGTCGTCGTCGAATCGATCACCGTGTCGTAACGGGTATCCCCCACATACCAATGCGCGACGCCTCCGGGAGACCGGGGGCGTCGCGTGTTGTGTGGGGTGCTTCCGGTCCGGTTTACCGGGCCGAGAAACCGGCCTTGGTGAGCGCGTCGAGGACATCGAGTGGGTCCGTTCCCAGATCCCACCGCGTGAAGACCACGAGCCGGTCATCGACCGTGTCGATCTCGAGCAGTCGGACCGTGCGGGCGATGCGACGGAACTCGGTGATCCGAATCTGCCGGATCTCATCGCGGCGAATAGTCCGGGTCTGCCACCAACCGGCAACCGTGAGACTGTCTTGGTTCATTGCCAGTTTGGGGCGGGCCCGCCACGACAATGTTGCGAACGTGAGCAATCCCACGCCAGCTACGCCGACAAGAACACGTCCGGGCGGGTCTGTGATCACGGTCACAGCTGCGATAGCCAACGCGACTCCGACTATGGCGCAACCTGCGACTCCAGCGGCCGGTGGGTTCCAGTGAGTTTGCTGCACGGGTTCTTCACACCCTCTTACCGCGACTAATGGAGTTATCCACAGGTGCTATCCCCAATGGGGATGAATCACAACGATGTGATTGAGCGTCGTCGGGGTTGCTGAGCCGGTAACGCTATGAACGTAAGATGAATTCATTACGGTTTGGTCTCCGGTCAGCGCCAGCGCATCGTGAGCAACAGCCCGGTGATCATGAAGGCAAAGGCCACCGCGTAGTTCCACGGACCCAGGTCGGCCATCCACTGGAGGAGGGACGGGGTGTCGATGGGGTTCGTTGCGGCCAGCTGGAATACCAGCAGCCACAACAGACCGAACAGCATGAGACCGATGAACAGCGCGACGAACCACACACTCGACGGTCCGGCTTTCACCTTGACCGGAGTCCGGCTCACCTGCTTGATGGTGAAATCGTTCTTCTTACGGACTTTGGACTTGGGCATGGGTACCTTCACGGACAGTCGGCGTCACACGGTGCGACGATGAGGCAGGATGCCCCACGAGCCTAACGTAGCTGCACGTCCAGGAGAGACTGCGATGGACCAACCGGATCGATCCCCCTGGCGCTTCGGCGTCCCGGTTGTCTGCCTGGCTGCCGGCCTGCTTCTGGCCGCCACCCACGGGGTCTCCGGCGGTGACGAGATTCGCCGCAGCGATGCGCCCCGCCTCGTCGACCTGGTGCGCGAAGCCCAGCAGTCCGTCGACCGGCTCACGGCGCAGCGCGACGCGTTGGCCACCGAGATCGACAGCCACCACGGCGGTTCACCCAGCTCACATGCGGCGCTTGAAGCCATCACCCGCCGTTCGGCACAGTTGGCCGTCGAGGCAGGCATGGTGCCGATGCGCGGGCCGGGTCTGGTGGTCACGCTCAACGATGCCCAGCGTGATGCCGAGGGCCGCTTCCCGCGGGACGCCTCCCCCGACGACCTCGTGGTACACCAACAGGACATCCAGGCAGTCCTGAATGCGCTCTGGAGTGCCGGTGCCGAGGGCATCCAGATGCAGGACCAACGCATCATCGCGACCTCGGCGCCCCGCTGCGTCGGCAATACCCTGTTGCTCAACGGCCGCACCTACAGCCCGCCCTACGTCATCACCGCGATCGGCGACGCCCCCGCCATGCAGGCCGCGTTGGCGGCCGCCCCGTACGTGACCCTGTACAAGCAGTACGTGGTGCGCTTCGGGTTGGGCTATGCGGAAGAACCCCGCCCCGAGGTCGAGCTCACCGGGCACACCGAGCCGCTGCGGATGCGCTACGCGAAACCCGCGGGCCCGGTCGGCTATTAAGGCCGTCTCCTGGCGCCGGTAGCCTAAGTCAATGCAGGTTCTGGTCGTCGACAACTATGACAGCTTCGTGTTCAACCTGGTCCAGTACCTGGGCCAGCTCGGGGTGGACGCGCAGGTCTGGCGCAACGACGATCAGCGCCTGGCCACCGACGCCGACCTCGCCACGGTGGCGGCCGATTTCGACGGCGTGCTGCTGAGCCCCGGTCCCGGCACCCCCGAGCGAGCCGGTGCGACCATCGGGCTGGTCCACGCCTGCGCTGCGGCAGGCACTCCCCTACTGGGTGTCTGTCTGGGCCACCAGGCCATCGGGGTGGCGTTCGGCGGCACCGTCGACCGCGCACCCGAATTGCTGCACGGCAAGACCAGTGTCGTGCATCACTCCGGCGCCGGGGTGCTCAAAGGTCTGCCGGACCCGTTCACCGCAACCCGCTACCACTCGCTGACGATCCTGCCCGAGACGGTGCCGGATGCACTCGAGGTGACCGGGCAGACCGACAGCGGCGTGATCATGGCCGTACGCCACCGCGAGTTGCCGATTCACGGTGTGCAGTTCCATCCGGAGTCGATCCTGACCCAGGGTGGGCACCGCATGCTGGCCAACTGGCTGGGCGTCTGCGGTGCCCCCCCGGAGGAGCACCTGGTGGCCGCGCTCGAGGTCGAGGTGGCCCGCGCCGTAGCGGCGGCTACGACGCGAAGCTCAGTGTGATATTCGACCCGCGATTTACCCCGGTCCCCGCGGGCGGACTCTGGGTGACCACAGCGTTGGTGCGCTGACCGCTGTCGCGCACGTCGGGTCCCTTGTCCAGAACGCCGGTCCAACCCAGCGCGCTCAAGCGCTGGTAGGCGTCATCCCAGAACTGCCCGACCAGATTCGGCATCACGAACTGGTTGCCCTTCGATACGTGGATCTGGATCGGGGTGTCTTTGGGCACCGACGCATTGGCGGCCGGTTCGGTACCTACCACCTGCCCGGCGGCCGCGGTGTTGTCGACGTCGATGACCACCGTGTTGGTGAAGCCCGACGCGGTCAGAATCTGCTTGCACACATCGGCGCTCTGACTCTTGCAGTCGGGAACCGCAGTGTCCTCCGGGCCCGAACCCACCACCAGCGTGATCTCGTAGATGATCCCCGCTGTCTGGTTGGCGGGCGGGTTGGTGGCGAGCACGCGGCCCTTCTGATCCGGCGTCGACGGGCTCGCCGACTCCTTGACCTTCTGGAACCCGGCGTCGGTGAGCTTCTGCCGTGCCTGGCTCGGGGTCAGACCGGCGACGTCGGGAACCACCCGCTGTTCGGGTCCGCGAGAGACGTTGACGGTGATCTCGTCACCCGCGGCCGCCATGCTGTTGGCCGACGGTTCGGTGCCGATCACGTACTCCGGCGGAACCTTGTTGTCTTCCTTGCCTTCGGTGCGGGTCTTGAAACCGCGATTCTGCAGCGTCGCGACGGCGTCGGCTGAACGCTGCCCGCTCACGTCGGGCACCTGCACATCGCGGGGCCTGCCGTCGAACATGTTGATCGCGACCGTCACGACCACGGTCAGCACGGCCAGGACCGCGACCGCGATCAACCAACGGGCCACCGAGGCATTGCGACCGGCGGGGCGCGGCACCACCAGGTTCTGGGTGGGCGCACCGCCGCCGTGGGTCAACATCGGCCCGGAGTTCATCATCGACGTCCGCTCGGACTCGGTGAACACCTTCGGAGCTTCGGGAGCCTCACCGCTGTGCACCCGGATCAGATCCGTGCGCATGTCGGCCGCGGTCTGGTAGCGGTTGTCGGGGTTCTTGGCCAGCGCCTTGAGGACCACCGCGTCGAGTTCCGGTGAGATGCCGGTGTGCCGTCTCGACGGCGCGACCGGGTCCTCGCGGACATGCTGATAAGCCACCGCCACCGGCGAATCACCGATGAAAGGTGGTTCGCCCGTGAGGATTTCGTACAGTACGCAGCCCAGTGAGTACACGTCGGAACGGGCGTCGACGGTCTCCCCGCGAGCCTGCTCGGGGGAGAGGTACTGCGCCGTGCCGATCACCGCGGCAGTCTGTGTGACGCTGTTGCCGGTGTCGGCCAGGGCGCGCGCGATGCCGAAGTCCATCACCTTCACGGCATTGGCCTTGCTGATCATGATGTTGGCCGGCTTGACGTCGCGGTGCACGATGCCGTGCTGATGGCTGAAGTTCAGCGCCTGGCAGGCGTCGGCGATGATCTCGATGGCGCGCGTCGGCGGGATCGGACCCTCGGTGTGCACGATGTCGCGCAGGGTCACGCCGTCGACGTACTCCATCACGATGTAGGGCAGCGGCCCGTTGGGTGTCTCGGCCTCGCCGGTGTCATACACCGCGACGATGGCGGGATGGTTCAGCGCCGCCGCGTTCTGCGCTTCGCGACGGAACCGTAGATAGAAGCTGGGGTCGCGGGCCAGATCGGCACGCAGAACCTTGACCGCGACATCGCGGTGCAACCGGGTATCTCGGGCGATGTGAACTTCGGACATGCCGCCGAAGCCGAGGATTTCACCGAGTTCATATCGGTCGGAGAGGTGCTGTGGCGTCGTCATCGCAGTATCTGTTCCGGTGCCTTCGGGACGATCTGAGTGTCGGCTGCCTCAGGCTCGATCAGGTGGAATGCCAGGTCCGGCAACGCTGCCGGCGTCTGATAGGGCGTCGTCTGGGTCACCGTGTCGGTGACCGTGGGCGGTGGTGACTGCTGCTGATCCTTGCGGTCCTGAGCATTGAGGACGATGAGGATGGCAATGACGATGGCCAGCGCTCCGAGTACCCCGGCGGCCCACAGCAGGGCCCGTTGACCCGACGAGAACGTGCGCCGCGCAGGTGGCGCCGGCCGATGGGCGGCGGTCGGCCTGGCGCGGGTGGCGGTGACCGGGGTGCGGCCGGTGAGCTCGGCTGCGGCGCGAGCCTGTGCGGCCGACGGAACCGCGGCCGGCGCGGCCCGGCCGAGTGTCGGGGCCTGGTTGGGACGCGGGGGACGGCGGCCGGAGCGTACCGCGGCAACCGCGTCGGCGAACGGCCCGCCCGACTTGTAGCGCATCCCCGGGTTCTTCACCAGGGTGATCTCGATCAGCTCGCGGACATTCGGCGGCAGATCGGCAGGCAGCGGCGGCGGCGTCTCCTTGATGTGCTTCATGGCGACCGTCAGCGCCCCGTCGCCGGTGAACGGACGCTTGCCCGAAACCGATTCGTAGCCAACGACTCCCAGTGCGTAGACGTCGCTGGCCGCGGTGGCGTCGTGGCCCAGGGCCTGCTCCGGGGCGATGTACTGGGCGGTGCCCATCACCATGCCGGTCTGGGTGACCGGGGCGGCGTCGACGGCCTTGGCGATACCGAAGTCGGTCAGCTTCACCTGGCCGGTCGGGGTGATCAGGATGTTGCCCGGCTTGACGTCGCGGTGCACCAACCCGGCAGTGTGGGCCACCTGCAGTGCGCGTCCGGTCTGCTCGAGCATGTCCAGCGCGTGCCGCAGCGACAGCCGCCCGGTGCGCTTGATCACCGAGTTGAGCGGCTCACCGTTGACCAGTTCCATGACGAGGTATGCGGTGCGGCCCTCACCGTCGATATCGGTCTCGCCGTAGTCGTACACGCTGGCGATGCCCGGGTGGTTGAGCATGGCCACGGTGCGGGCCTCGGCCCGGAACCGTTCGACGAACTCGGAGTCCGTGGAGAACTCCGCCTTGAGCACCTTGACCGCGACACGTCGGCCCAGCCGGGAGTCGACGGCTTCCCAGACCTGACCCATGCCGCCGGTGGCGATCAGTCGCTGCAGCCGGTACCGCCCGGACAGCGTCACTCCAACGCGAGGGCTCATAGCTCGACTCCCACTCGCTCCGGTCCTCGCTCGTCCCTCGCTGCGATCCTCACTCGGGGTCGCCTTCGCGGACTCATGAACCCTCCCGCAGCGCCGCCGCAATGGTGGCACGTCCGATCGGGGCGGCGAGTGCGCCGCCGGTGGCCGACAACCGGTCCCCGCCGTCCTCGATCAACACCGAGACCGCGACCTTGGGGTCGCTGGCCGGTGCGAATGCGATATACCAGGCATGCGGCGGAGTGTTACGGGGATCCGTCCCGTGCTCTGCCGTACCGGTCTTCGAAGCGATCTGCACGCCGGCGATGGCTCCCTTCTGCTGAGTCACCTGCTCGGCGGCGACCATCAAGTCCGTAAGTGTAGCGGCGACCTGGGGTGACACCGCCCGGCGTTCTTCAGCCGGCGCGGTGGTGGAGATCGTGACCAGGTCGGGTCCTTTGAGGCTATCCACAAGATACGGGCGCATCGCGATGCCGTCATTCGCAATGGTCGCGGCCACCTGCGCGTTCTGCAGGGGGGTCAACGCCACATCACGCTGTCCGATGCTGGACATGCCCAATGCCGCCCCGTCCGAAATCGGTCCGGTGGTCGATTCGGCCACCTGCAGCGGAATGGCCGGCGGCGGTTCGTCGAGACCGAAGGCCTGCGCCGTGGACTTGAGTTTGTCGGCGCCGGTGTTGAGGCCCAGCTGAACGAAAGCGGTGTTGCAGGACTTGGCGAACGCCTCGCGCAGCGACGCGGTGGGACCGGGACCGCAGCTCGACCCGGCGAAGTTCTCGAGCGTCGCGGTGCTGTCGGGCAGCGGAATCCGCGGTGCCGCCGTGAGCTGGGTATCCGGGGTGGCGCCGGCCTGCAGGGCCGCCGCCGTGGTGATCACCTTGAACGTCGAGCCCGGCGGATAGGTCTCCGAGATGGCGCGGTTGAGCAGTGGGGACTGCTCGTTGTCGCGCAACTGCCCCCAGGCCTGGCTCTGGGCGTCCAGATCGTGGTTGGCCAGCTGGTTGGGGTCATACGACGGAGCCGACGCCATGGCGAGGATTTTGCCTGTCGAAGGTTCCATGGCGACCACAGAGCCCTTGCAGGGGCCGTCGCAGCCGTGCTGCAGCGCATTCCAGGCCGCCTGCTGGACCTGCGGGTTGATCGTGGTCTCGACATTGCCGCCGCGCGGGTCCCGGCCGGTGAAGAAATCGGCCAGCCGACGGCCGAACAGCCGCTCGTCGGAACCGTTGAGGACGCCGTCCTCGGCCCGCTCCAGGCCGGTGCTCGAATAGCCGAGCGAGTAGAACCCGGTGATCGGGGCGTAGACCTCGGGATCGGGGTAGACCCGCAGGAAGCGGAACCGGCCTTCGGTGGGTTCCGAATAGGCCAGTAGCTGGCCGCCCGCGGTGATCTGGCCGCGCTGACGTGAATACTCGTCGAGCAGCACGCGCTGATTGCGCGGGTCCGCGCGCAACCCGTCGGCGGTGAATACCTGGGTGATCGTGGCGTTGGCCAACAGCAGCACGATCAGCACCATGATCGTGACTGCCACCCGGCGCAGGGAGGTGTTCATACCTTCTCGATCACCTCGGTGCTGGCTGCGGCGATCGGGGTGGGGTTCGGCGTCGGGGTGGTGGTGATGGGTCGGCGTGCGGCGTGAGAGATACGCACCAGGATGGCCAGCAGGATGTAGTTGGCCAGCAGTGAGGATCCGCCGTAGGACATCCACGGGGTGGTCAGGCCGGTCAAGGGGATCAGTTTGGTGACGCCGCCGACGACGATGAACAGCTGGATCGCCAGGGTTGCGGACAACCCGGCGGCCAGCAGCTTGCCGAAGCTGTCGCGCACTGCGATCGCGGTGCGCATGCCGCGGATGATGAAGATCGTGTAGAGCATGAGAACGCCTGCGAGCCCGACCAATCCGAGCTCTTCGCCGATGGCGGCGATGATGAAGTCGGTCGCCGCTGCGGGCACCGTACCGGGTTGCCCGTTGCCCAGGCCGGTGCCGAAAATGCCACCGGTGGCGAAGCTGAACAGGGACTGCACCATCTGGTAGCCGGCCCCGTCAGGGTCGGCGAACGGGTCGAGCCAGGTTTCCACCCGCACCCGGACGTGGCCGAAAACCTGGTATGCCACAACGCTTCCCGCGGCGAAAAGGGTCAGACCGATTACCACCCAGCTCAGCCGCTCGGTAGCCACGTAGACCAGTACGAGAAACGATGCGTACAGCAGAAGTGAAGTGCCCAGATCCTTTTCGAAAACCATCACGCCAACCGACGCGGCCCAGGCGAGCAGCAGGGGAGCCAGGTCACGGGGCCGCGGCAGGTCGAGTCCGAAGACATGTTTCCCCGCGCTGGTGAACAGATCACGCTTTTCCACCAGCACCGCGGCGAAGAAGATCAGCAGCAGGATCTTGGAGAACTCGGCGGGCTGAATCGAGAAGCCGGGGAACTGGATCCAGATCTTGGCGCCGTACTGCTCGGAGTACCTCGCCGGTAGCAACGCCGGAATAACAAGCAGCACAAGGCCGGTCAGCGCACAGAGGTATCCGTACCGGGCCAGCATGCGATGGTTGGTCAACAAAGCGACCACGACGGAGAACCCGATCACGCCCACCAGAGTCCACATCATCTGCTGGCCGGCGGTGCCGCCGAGCCCATCGGTTGTCGTTTCACCCTTGGCCAGGTCCAGCCGGTGGATCATCACCAGGCCCAGCCCGTTGAGCAGCGCCACGACCGGCAGCAGCAGTGGGTCGGCGTAGGGCGCGAACCGGCGGATTGCCAGGTGGGCGATACCCATCAGGGCCATGAAGGTGACGACGTAGCCGATCAGGTCCCAGCTCAGACCCTGTTCCTGGTTGGCCTCGACGATGAGCAGCGCGACGGCGGTGATGAGGGCTGCGAACCCCAGAAGCAGAAGTTCCGCGTTGCGCCGATTGGGGAGCGGCGGCATGACGGTAACCGGCGACTGGGGTTGAGTCGTCATGACACGGCTCGGCAGTTCGTTCCCGGTTCTTGTGGTGGGGGCGGCAAGGGGGTGACGACCGGTGTCGGTGTCGGTAGAACCGGTCCGGGGACAGCACCGGTTCCCGGGGCCCCGGGAACCGGTGTCTCCGGTGCCGGCGGCTCACCGCCGGCGGTCGGAGTCGGTACCGGCGCCGTACCCGATGTCGGGGACGGGGACGGGGTGGTGGTCTTCGACGTCGTCGTCGCGGTGCGCGGTACACACACCGGTAGGACTGAGCCGTGGGCCAGGTCGTTGATCTGCTTGATGGCCTCGTCCTGCGTACCGCCGGGCAGGCCCGCGGTCACCGAGTTCCGCTCGGAGGGGCGCAGGTCGTTGACCGCCATCAACCGGCAGCCGAGACCGCTCTGGTCCTGATCGGCGCTGATCAACGACAGTTCGTTGCGGGTGTTGAGGCAGCCCAGGCGGTAGGGCTCCTGTAGGGAGATGCCCAGAAACGAGCCCTGTACCCCGCGCATGATCGATACGGTGCCGTCATGTTCTGCGACGTAGTAGTTGTTGCGGATGATCTCCCGGCCGATCGCCAGCCCGCCGAGGAGCACGAGCACGAGCAGCACTGCGGCGATGAGGATTCGACGTCGCGACCGGGGTTTGCGCGGGGGCTCGGCCGGCTGGGGCACAACTCGCTTGGGCTCGTTACGGCGCGGGTTGAACGCCGACGCCCGTCCGGCAGCCGTGTCCGGCGGTGCGGTCTGGTCGTCGTCCCCGGACACCGCGCCGGCCAGGATCGGCTGGGTCTGCCCGTAGTCGTAGTCGACGACGTCGGCGACCACCACGGTCACGTTGTCCGGGCCGCCGCCGCGCAGCGCCAACTCGATCAACCGGTCGGCGCTCTCGGCGACGTCCTCGATCTGGAGGGCCTCGTGGATGGTTTCCTGGCTCACCGGATCGGACAGGCCGTCCGAGCAGAGCATGTAGCGATCGCCGGCCTTGGCCTCGCGCATGATCAGGGTCGGCTCGACCTCGTGGCCGGTCAGTGCTCGCATGATCAGCGAGCGCTGGGGATGGCTGTGCGCCTCCTCGGCAGTGATCCGGCCTTCGTCGACCAGGGTCTGGACGAAGGTGTCGTCCTTGGTGATCTGGGTGAGCTCACCATCGCGGAGCAGATAGCCCCGGGAATCGCCGATGTGGAGCAGGCCGAGCCGGTCGCCCGCGAACAGGATGGCGGTGAGCGTCGTGCCCATGCCCTCGAGTTCCGGGTCGGCCTCCACGTGGGCCGCGATCGCGGCATTGCCCTGGGCTACAGCCGCGTTGAGCTTGCCCAGCAGCTCGCCGCCGGGCTCGTCGTCGTCGAGGTGGGCGAGCGCCGCGATGACCAACTGTGAGGCGACTTCACCCGCGGCGTGGCCGCCCATGCCGTCAGCCAGCGCCAGCAACCGGGCCCCGGCGTACACCGAGTCCTCATTGTTGGCGCGAACCAGCCCGCGATCACTGCGCGCGGCATATCGGAGTACGAGGGTCATGGTGTGTCTCGTGCTCCTCGCATGCGCGCGGTCACGGGCGCAACTCGATTACCGTCTTACCGATTCGGACCGGCGTCCCGATCGAAACCCTTACCGCTGTTGTCACCTTCGCCCTGTCAAGGTATGTGCCGTTGGTCGATCCTAGGTCCTCGACGTACCACTCCGAACCCCGTGGTGAGAGCCGGGCGTGGCGCGTCGAAGCGTAATCATCGGTGAGCACCAGAGTGGAATCGTCGGCGCGGCCGATCAGTACCGGCTGGGCACCCAAAGTGATGCGGGTACCGGCTAGTGCGCCCTCGGTGACCACCAATTGCCGCGCGATATGGCGTCTGTCCCGACTCGGTAGAAGCGAGCCACGGAGAGCCAACCCCCGGCGCACCATCACCGCGCCGGTGGGCGCGTAGATATCGGTCCGCAGGATGCGCAGCACCGACCAGATGAACAACCACAACAGCAGAAGGAATCCGACACGCGTCAGTTGCAGCACTAACCCCTGCATCTGACGTCCTCTCCGTATCCGCCCCACTGGTATCGCTCAGCTACCGTCGGCAAGGTCACGATACTTGGACAGCCTTCGCCGTGAGGGCGAAGCGGGGTGCTTGCCACTCAGGTGTGTCCGGTCTCGTCAGGTTCAGTGCACGCGCACGATGATCTCGGAATGGCCCAGCCGGATCACGTCGCCGTCAGCCAGCTGCCACTCCTGCACCGGTGCGTTGTTCACCGTGGTGCCATTGGTGGAGTTGAGATCTGACAGCAATGCGACCTGACCGTCCCACCGGATCTCGAGATGCCGACGTGACACCCCGGTGTCGGGCAGACGGAACTGTGCGTCCTGACCGCGGCCGATCACGTTGGCGCCTTCGCGGAGCTGGTAGGTGCGGCCACTGCCGTCATCGAGCTGGAGGGTGACCATAGCGCCGCCTGCGGCATAGTCACCTCCGCCGTAGCCGCCCTGCTGGGCGCCGTAACCGGGCTGGCCGCCCTGTGGTGCGCCGTAGTCGCCGCCGCCGTAGCCACCCTGCTCGGCGTAGCCCTGCTCCGGGTAACCGCCGCCCTGCTGGGGCTCGGCGTAACCGCGACCGTAATCCTGCTGCTGGCCGTAGTCCTGGCGCCCGTAGGCCTGGGCGCCGCCGCCGTAGCCACCCTGCTCGGGGTAGCCCCCACCCTGGCGGGGGTCCTGACGTCCGTAGTCGGCGTCACCGCCGTAACCGGGCTGACCACCCTGCGGGGCCTGGGGAGGCTGGCCGTAGGCACCGCCCTGCTGACCGCCGTAGCCGCGGTCATAACCGCCGCCCTGCTGTCCGCCGTAACCGGCGGGCGGGCGCTGCTGCTCGTAGGACTGCGGAGGGTAGCCGCCCTGGTCCGGATAGCCGCCCTGATCGGGGTACCCGGCTTGATCGGGATAGCCGCCCTGATCCGGGTACCCGCCCTGGTCGGGGTAGGCACCCCGGTCGCCACCGTATCCGCCGCGTTGCGGGGCGTGGGCGCCCTGATCCTGAGGGGGGTAACCGCCCTGTTCCGGCGGGTACTGACCGCCACGGGGGTCATCCTGAGGGTGGCCGTAGCGGTCGTCGTAATAGTCGTCGCCGGGCCGCCCTTGTCCCTGGCCGCCGCGGTAATTCGGGTTATCGGTCATAGGTGGTTCTCCTGATTCTGCGGTGAACGCATGGTCGCCTTGGGCTCGCGCGGATTCGCCAGCGGTCGAATCGGGGTTGACAGCGCCGCGTGCGCGGAACTGTCCGGTGTGCAAATTCGGTGATTGCTCGAATCTAACGACCACATCACCATACGTTTGCCACCCCTGATCACGAATGAATCCCCCCAGATGTCTGGCGAACGCGGTCGAGGTCAGGTCGGTATCGGCGCTTACCTTCTGATAGTCAGTGCCACTGAGCGTAATTACGTAGTCGTTCGGCGCCAAAACCCGGCCACCGGCCACCGTACGGGCTCGGGACTCGGCTTCCCGGCACAACGCCGTCTCTACTTCCTGAGGCACTATCGAGCCGCCGAAGACCCGAGCGAACGCATCGCCGACGGTCGACTCGAGTTTGCGTTCGATGCGGTCGACCAGACCCATGCCACCGCCCGCCTTTTCTCGTTGTCGTACGTCGCCTCGACACGGGCAACCCGTGCTCCCGCGTGTCGCTCTGGCCACACTGCTCACAAGCATGGTATCGGCCTGGTGCCGTAATGCGGGACCAACAGAACTCTGAGAATTCGATCGTTGCAGGTCAGTGACCTGATCTAGTTGATGTTGAGGACATTCTCGCAGTCCGAAGGCCGCCCCATCGGCCCGCTGATCGGGCGGTTTGAGAACGACGCGCTCGCAGTGTTACGCTCCCTCGGTCATTCGGGCGAGTGGCGGAATGGCAGACGCGCTGGCTTCAGGTGCCAGTGTCCTTCGGGACGTGGGGGTTCAAGTCCCCCTTCGCCCACAGTGAGCGGTTCTACGTAACCGCAGGCATAAAGGTCACGAACCTCAATTGGGTTCGTGACCTTTGTGTTTTGGTGGGGTTTGGCTGAGTGAACCTCCTTTGCGGCACCGCATCTCCAACCCGCTGGAGGTGTGATGGGCGGTCACACCGAGGACATCCTGACCGAAGCGCAGCGTGCGACTGTCATCCGGATCGTTGGCGAGCCGGAATCCCTTGCAGTGATTGCTGATTGAATGCGCTTACCACGGACTGAGCGGCCCCGGCACTTCAATCCCGTGAGTCAGCGCGTGTTCTACCTCAGTGCAGCAGCGCATCGCCACTGTTCAGAGGCGTGCGCGATACCCCGTTCCATTGTGTGCCTGATAGGCACACAATGGTTGGCATGGCGACGAAGACGAAGCGTTTCGCGGTGCGCCTGACCGCTGAGCAGGACGCGCTGATTCGTCGTGCCGCCGAAGTGGAGGGGACCGACCTGACCAACTTCACCGTGACCGCGACGCTGGCTCATGCCCGCGATGTGCTGGCCGATCGCCGGCTGTTCATGCTCGACGGGCCGGCCTGGTCGGAGTTCGTCTCGGTGCTGGACCGGCCGGTGTCGCATAAGCCGCAGCTGGAGCAGTTGTTCGCGAAGCCCTCGATCTTCGACGAGTGAGCGGCTACAGCGCGCCGCGGCCGATCAGCGCGCACGATGTGGTCGTCGGCTTCGACAGTGGCGAGCCCAGCCTGGATGAATACCTGCGACGGCGCGCCCTGGCCAACCACGTCGAAGGTGCCTCCAGGTGCTTCGTGACCTGCCGGGACGGCCGCGTCGTCGGGTTCTACGCGCTGGCCCCGGCGGCGGTGGAGCGCGCCGGTACACCAGGGCGGGTGCGGCGCAACATGCCCGATCCGGTGCCGGTGATCCTGTTGTCGCGGCTGGCGATCGACCACAAGGAACAGGGCAAGGGCTTGGGCGCGCAGCTGCTTCGGGACGCGATCACCCGCGCGGTGGTCGCCGCCGAGATCATCGGTGTGCGGGCACTGCTGGTGCACGCTCTGCATGAGCAGGCCCGAACGTTCTACGCGCACTTCGACTTCGAGCCGTCACCCACGGACCCACTGCACCTGCTGCTGTTGATCAAAGACGCCCGTGCCCTGCTCAGCCCGCAGAGGTGATCGCTGATGCTCGACGCGGAGGAAGGGTCGCAGGAGAGGGGACACCCGCGCGTGGCCGCGGCAATCAGGTGGGGTTTCGGACGGGAGTCTGCGAAGGAGTAGAAGCGGTCCATAGCCGCCCGGCCCTCGAGGCCTGCAGCCCGAATTCTGCTGTCGAGGCGGTGATCCCGACCGACGTAGACTCGATCTGTATAGGCGATATCCGGTTCTGGCGAGGGGCATTCGACGTGAGCGACGAGACCTTGAAGGTTGACCCTGCGGCGTTGACGAGTGCCGCCACGGCGTTCAATCAGGCAGGTGCGCAGCTGTCCGGGCTGGGCGCG
The DNA here is from genome assembly GCF_010727325.1 of Mycolicibacterium alvei. NCBI lineage: Bacteria > Bacillati > Actinomycetota > Actinomycetes > Mycobacteriales > Mycobacteriaceae > Mycobacterium > Mycolicibacterium alvei. The sequence goes on along the minus strand of NZ_AP022565.1, from coordinate 3,616,355 downwards.
GATGGCCCGTTGGGCGAGGCCGCGGCCGGGGTGCCGCAGCTGGTGACGGCCGGCGCCTGCCGACAAGCGCAGTCCGCGGTGGCAGCCGCCACCACCGCGGTCGCGGAAGCGGTCAATGCCTATGGGAGCAGCCTGGACAGCGCCGCGAGCCAGTACGAGGCACAGGATCAGGCCGCGGCCGGCTCGATCAACAAGGTCGAGGTTCCGGACGGTTAGGCCTCAGCTGGTGAGTTCGGCGCGGATGTCCTGTTCGTCGGCGCTGTGGTCGCCGGCATTGCGGCATTCGCCGTAGATCTCGATGTATCCGCGGTCGGGATGGTCGGGGTTGGTCGCGATGATGGCCATCACCTCGCCCAGGCTCATGGCGCGTCCGTGTGGCTTCTTGCCGGCCGGGGCTCCGCTGCTCCACCCGTCGGCGACCATGGCCGCGGTGATCTTGTCCAGGTAGGCCTCTTTGTCGACCTCGGCCGGGAAGGTGAATCCCATCCCGACCTGTCCGCGGAACGGGGCGGCTTCCTGGTCGGTGCAGGAGTCGAATTCAAAAGTCGCGCCGCGCAGTTGCAGGCCGACCGCCTGGACCAGCCGTTTGGCCGGGTCGACGACCTGTGCGCGGGTCTGCTCGTCGCTCATCTGCGGTCCGTCGAGGTCGGCCGAACGCTCGGTTCCCATTGCGCATCCTCCTAGCAGTAGTACGACTGCGGCCGTTCCCAGCGCCGCGAAGCGGCGTGCACGGTCAGTACTGGTGGTCTTTGGTGACGGTGCCACGGTCGCCTTCCGGGTCGTTGAGGGCGGGAGTGCCCGGGATGCGAGTGTCCCAGTCGGGCAGGTCGATCGGGGGGAGTCCCGGCAGATCCAGTTTGTCGGGCAGGCCGATGTGCGGCTGTTTGCGCCCCTCGGCGGTCAGCCCGTTGTCGGCCAGCGTCGACCCCTCACCGTTGGCGATGTCGGTCATGGCACGAAGCGATTCGCTGCCTACGTCGTAGTAGCGGGAGTGGTCGCCGAAGTCCGGCAGGCCGCTGCGCCCCGGCACTTCGGCGTCGAAACGTACCGAGCCGAAGCCGTCGCCGGCCGGGTCCCGCCCGAGCCCGGCCTCCGGACCCAGCGGGTAGTTGAGCTCGCGGTTGATGATGTCGGGGAGCGGGCCGGCCTGGCCCAGCCAGGACACCGGGTCGCTGGAGGAGGCTCCGACGTACACCTTCCCACCCTCGGGCAGGTTGAAGTCGGCGGCGCTGCCGGCCAGATCCGTTCCGGGGCTGCCGATCAGCACGGCGTTGTCGGCCTGCATGCCGCTGGCGGCGAAGGCGTCGGCCACGGTGGTGGAACCGTAGGAGTGCCCGATGACGGTGACGTTGGACTCGGCACCTTCATGCGTGGCGGACAGCCCGTTGACATCTGCGGCCAGCAGGTCAGCGCCTGTTCTGGCCAGGTCGGGGGTGGCGATGCGGGGGTCGGTCGGACTGTCGGGGGCGTCGTAGCCCATCCAGGCGATCACCGATGTCGACTCGTCGGGGTTGCCCAGGCGCATCTGGTCATAGAGGTTGGTGGCGTTGTCGCCTTCCAGCCAGCCGTCTTTGACGCTGCTGCCGGTACCAGGGACGACGACCGCGGTGTTCTGCGCCTTGTCCGGGTTGCCGATCGCCACCGCGGCCTTGCCCTGGCCACCGAACGCCAGCGGATCGTAGGCCCACAGCATCACCGGGCGGTCCTGCTTGCCTTCGGCGGCCATCTTGTCCAGACCCTTCTGGGTCTGCACGGCATTGGTGTAGCGGGTGGCGTCGGCGCTGCTCAGCCCGTAGGCGCCCGGATTGGCCAGCACCTCCTCGGTGGACACCCCGTGTTGCTCGGCAACATCGTTGACCCGGGCCAGATCATCTTGCAGCACAGCCTGATTCACCTGGTCGCGCACCTCGGCCGGAATCCCGTTGAGGTTGCCCAACTCTGGCGGGTGGTCGGCGATGAGCTGGTTCTGCTCTTGCTGGCTGAGCGAGTCCCACCACTGTTTGACACCCTCGGCATCGGTGCCGGGCGGGGGCAGTTGGCGCGGGTCGCCCAGGGTGCCGGGCGTGGTCTCGGGCACCGGGCCGCCCAGCGCCGCCGCGATGGCTGCCGCGGTCTGGTTGTCGATCTGGGCGAACGCGGCGAGCAGCTTCTTGATGATGGCTGTCCACGCCGGCGCCAGCAGCCGGAGGATCACCGGAAATGGGGGAGGGGTGGCGGTTCCGTCGTCGGCGACCTGCCAGCCGGTGCCGCGCAGCATCTCGACAACGAAGAGCACCGCGGTGCGGGCCGAGGACAACTGGGAGCCGCCGGACTGCAACGCCTCCTGTAACGCCGAGAGCCGGGCCCGCAGTTCCTCCTGCCGGTCGAGGTTCTGCTCGGCCTTGGCGACGGCGGCGGTGGCCGCCTTTCCCTGCCACGACGCCCGCAGATGGGCCAGGGCTTGACGTTGGGACGCGATCGCCGCGTCGAGTGAGGAGATCTTGCCGCGGATGTCGGAGGCGGCAGTGACCAACTGCTCGGGTTGCGACGCCTGCACCGTCGACACCGTTACCGACAACTCCGACCCCCTCGCATCTGCGTCCCATCCTCGCACGGTGCGCGGGCCGCCTCGGACACCAATCTGGTGTCGCTGCAAGGCGACTACGTGCGGTTCAACAACTCCAGCAGGTAGTCGCCATACCCGGATTTGGGTAGTTCTCCGGCGCGGGCCGCCAGCTGATCGTCGTCGATGTAGCCGTACCGCCACGCGATCTCCTCGGGCACCCCGATCTTGAGACCCTGGCGGCGTTCGATGGTGCGGACGTAGTCGCTGGCGTCCAACAGCGAGTCGAAGGTGCCGGTGTCCAGCCAGGCCGTCCCGCGGGCCAACACCTCCACCGAGAGCCGGCCCTGCTCCAGGTAGATCTGATTGATCTCGGTGATCTCGTACTCACCGCGAGCGGATTTGTGCAGGGACCGCGCCATCTCGACGACGTCGTTGTCATAGAAGTACAACCCCGGAACGGCGTACTGGGATTTGGGGGTGGCCGGTTTCTCCTCGAGGGACAACGCGGTCCCGTCCGGGCTGAACTCCACCACACCGTAGGCCGTCGGGTTGGCCACCCAGTAGGCGAAAATCGCTCCGCCGCTGACATTTTGGTAGCCGCGCAGGCTGGTGCCCAGGCCGGGTCCGTAGAAGATGTTGTCGCCCAGTGCAAGTGCCACCGAATCGGTGCCGATGTGGTCGGCGCCGATCACGAAAGCCTGGGCCAGGCCCTCGGGCTTGGGCTGGGCGGCGTAGGAGAGGTTCAGCCCGAACACCGAGCCGTCACCCAGGAGGCGCTGGAACGCCGGCGCATCGGTCGGGGTGGTGATCACCAGGATGTCGCGGATGCCGGCCATCATCAGGGTGGACAGCGGGTAGTAGACCAGCGGCTTGTCGTACACGGGCAGCAGCTGCTTGCTGACCCCCATGGTGATCGGATGCAGCCGGGTGCCCGAACCGCCGGCGAGAAGTATTCCGCGCATGCCTGCCTATCCCTTGAGCGCGTCTACCGGCGCTTTCTGGCAAAACTTGCCCGCCACCTTATCCCGCCGGACCGTGCGGATCCGGTGAATTGGTTCGGCTCAGCCCAGCACGTAGGACGCCATCGACAGCGATCCGTAGCTGTACCCGGTGACCAGGGCGTCGAGCGCGGCCCCGGACTCTGATGCGGCACCGGCGAGGCCGGCGAAGTAGAGCAGCGGGATGAAGTGATCGGGGGTGGGGACGGCCGCGGCGTAGTCGGGGTGCGCCTCCAGGGCGCGGATGTCGGCGGGGGAACTGGCCAGCTGTTCGCGGGCGGCGTCGTCGAACCGCTTGGCCCAGGCGAACCCCTCCTCGGGGTGGGCAGGATCCATGCCGGCCAGGTTGTGCACGATGTTGCCGCTGCCCAGCACCAGCACCCCGCGGTCGCGGAGCGGCGCCAGCTTCGCACCGAGCTGCAGGTGGTAGTCGGCCGGCCGGTTGGCGTTGATCGCGAGCTGCACCACGGGAATCGATGCGTCGGGGAATGCGTGCATCAGCACCGACCAGGTGCCGTGGTCGATTCCCCAGCTGTCTATGTCGGCCCCGACCCAGGTCGGGTGAACCGCGTCGCTGACCTCCTCGGCCAACTCCGGTAGCCCCGGGGCCGGGTACTGGACCTCGAACAGTTCGCGCGGGAATCCGTAGAAATCGTGGATGGTGCGTGGCCGCGGCATGGCCGTGACGGCGGTGGCGTTGATGTACCAGTGCGCGCTGACCACCAGGATCGCCCGCGGACGCGGTACCGACCGGCCGAAAGCGCGCCAGGCCGTGGTGAACCGGTTGGACTCGAGGGCGTTCATCGGGCTGCCGTGCCCGATGAACGCGGCGGGCATCGGCGCGGGTGCTGGACCCATGAATCCAGCCTAAGACGCCGGGTTGTCCCAGTGATCCATGCGGACCAGCTCTTCGACCGGGCGGCGTCGCACCGGCCCGTGGGAACCGCGTGGCCAGCCCACCACGACGTGGCCGGCCAGCATCCAGTCCTCCGGCACCCCGACGGCCTCGCGCAGCAGCTGTTCACCGCCGTAGGAGGCCCAGCTGGTCAGACATGCTCCCAACCCCTGGGCTCGTGCGGCGAGCAGGAAGTTCTGCATCGCCGGAAAGATCGAGCCGCCGAGCAGCAGCTCGGAGGCGGTGGGGAAGTGCTGCTGGGTGAACAGTACCGAGGTGAACTCGCCTGCCCGGTCGTGCAATTCGTAGGTGGCCCGGTTGGTCCTGGCGCGCCGGCTGGTGTCGTCTGCGGCGGGTCGGGTCATGCGGTAGACGGGTTCGATGACGGCCAGTGCCTGCGCGGCCGCCTTCGCGACGACGGCGCGCTGTTCGGCCGAGCGCAGTACGACGAACCGCCAGGCCTGGGCGTTGGCTCCCGACGGCGCCCACACCGCGGCCTGCAGGCAGCGGGTCAGCGTCGCGTCGTCGACCGGTTCCGCGGTGAATCGTCGGATGGTCCGCGCGGTGGACATCACTTCCCACACGTCATCGCTGGCCGACGAGCTGGCAGAAGGCATGTGCCGAACTTATGTCGTGGCGCAGCACCCGATCGCATCGGCCCGGCCGGCCATGTGGCGGTGACGGGGCCGCCGCTGCGGTAGCGTTTCTGGTTGTGCAGGCCAGTGTGGGTCTGACACCTAAGGAGTTCGCGCTGTTCGAGCTGCCGGAGCAGGTGACATAGCGCTCATGTCCGGTGGGGATTTGGTGTTCTGATGCCCGATCTGTATCCCGTCGACGATCCCGACGACGAGGATCCCCGGCTGGCGCCATTGCTGGCCTGGCGTCAGCAACTGGTCGATTCCGGCGCGGTCGCAGCACGCAGTTTCAAAGAGGCCCATCTGCGGCTGGTGCTCCGGTCCGGGCGCACCGACGTCGAGCAGATCCGCGAGATGTTGCCCGGGTCGGTCGCCGAGCACGCCGAGGAGATGGCCCGGTTACTCGCCGAGCTGGAGACCCAGGCCCCCGACAGTTCGCCGCAGAAGCCACCGTCGCCGGCCGGTGACGTGCACCCGATCGCGTTCCGCCACGGCGAGTCCCGCCCCGGCGTCGTCGAATTGAGTTGGCCGGACTACCAGGCCAATGGGGGAGTGGTGTTGTACCGGGTGGTCAGCGCCGAGGATCGGGCACCCCGATCCTCGGAGAACGCCGACCTCGTCGCCGCGACGCCGTTGTCGGCAGCCAGCGACGACCGGCCGTTGACCGGGCCCGTGCGCTACTACCAGGTCTGGGTCATCACCGGGACGTCCCGTGCCGATGCCCTGAGCACCCGGCCGGTGCTGCATGCCGGCGGGGTTCTGGTCGCCCCGCCCGCTGACGTGTCCATCGGAGAGGACAGCGGGCTGGTGATCGGGAAGTGGACGGCACCGCCCTCGGTGAATTCCGTTCACGTGTACCGCATCCCGGCCGACGAGGCCGACGGTCCCGCGATCGACGAGTCGCGCTACCGGATCCTGGCCGACGGCGAGCACCGGTCCGGTTTCGTCGACTCGGGGGCGGCCCGGGGTATGCGCTATCGCTACCGGGTGCGGTGCGCGGTCGAGGTCGACGGGGGAGTGCAGCTGTCCGAACCGGTCGACGCCGACGTCGAGGTGTCCGCGGTACTCGCCGCGGTCACCGACATCTCGGTGGACACCGCATTCGACGGCGAGTCCTTCGACGTGTCCTGGGCGTCGCCCGGAGCGGAGGTGGCCCTCTATCTGAGCCAGACCGGTCCGAGTGCCGGCGGTGTCTCCACCGAACTTCCCGAGAACGCCCTCGAGCAGGTGGGGTTGGCGCCGGACTTGCGGTTGCCGCTGCCGGTGGCCCACCAGGCACAACTCGACGGCAACAACCGCACACTGATGGCCGGGGTGCCCTGGCCCCAGGGGTGGAGCCGGGCCTACGTCACGCCGGTGACGATCCTGGCCGGACGGGCCGTGCTGGGCCGCACCGTGTCGGCCGTGCACACCGGAACCATCCGCGACGTCGAACTCGTCGAGTACTGCAACAAGCAGGTGCTGACGTTCGAATGGCCGGCCGGCGCGGCCGGAGTGGTGGTGACGCTGGCACCGACCGGGCATGACCCCCGGGCCGGACTGACGGGCAGGTCCTTCGAGATCTCGCTGGAGGACTACGAGAAGTACGGCGGCATGCACCTGACCGGGGCGCTTCCGGTGGGTGGATGTTCACTGCACCTGGCGCCGGTGGCGTTCTCCGGTGGGCGACGCGTGACCGGACCGGTGGCCGGCATCGAGTACCCGGGCATGTTGAGGCTGCAGTACGCGGTGCGGATCGGGCGCGACCCGGCCGGCTATCCCACCACGGCCACCGTCGCGGTCCGTTCGGAATATGAGGTGCCGGGCGCTCCGGCGTTCGTTCTGGTCAACAATCCGCAGCGGATACCGTTGAGCGTGCACGACGGTCAGCCGGTCGACGTCGCGCCACTGGACGCGCAGGGACAGCTGGCGGATCACCCGTCCAAACATATGGACTGGACGGCGGCGACCGCGTCGGGCGCGGGAGAACTGTGGGCCGCGAACGTCAGTGGCCTGCACGGCTGGATCCGGCTGTTCCTGAACATCGCCGACCCGCTTCAGCTGCGCACGGTCGCACTGCTGGACCCGCCGGTGCAGACCTTGCAGCTCACCACGACGGTGTTATGACGTCGCGTTACGGCCAACTCGCCTACACCTCGTTCGATGCCGTCGGGACCGCCGGTGGCTGGCAGCTCAAGGAAACCAGCGGTGGGCTCACGCCCACGGAGACACAGGCGTTGATGGCCGGTGTCCACACGGTCTTCCGACCGGTGGGGCAGACGCCTGATTTCCCCACCCCCGAGCAGCTCGAGCAGGGTCCGCGCCGGCTGGCCTACCGCTACGTTCCCGACGGCGCCGGCTACTGGCACACCTTCCCGGCCGGGTCGGACAGCACCGGCAGACCGGGCAACGTGTTCGCCCACGTGTTGTTGGATCGCGCGCCCGAGACCCATCCCCGCTGCCGGGCCATCCAGCGGTGGCGCTCGCCGCATTGGCTCCAGCCTTACGGCGCCGCCGCGGTGGCCCGCGCCGAACTCCCCGGGGATCTGCCGGAACTGGGCGAGGCGGTGACGAAGGACAGCGTCGTCGCGTTCGCGCTCGATACCACCACCTGGCGGTTGGCCACCCTGTTCGCCCTCCTGGATGCGGTGGCTGCCGCGCTGGCGGACGGGCCGCCGGTGGTGCTGGGCGTGGAGTCTCCGGACGCGGCGGCGCAGTGGATCGGTCTGGTGAGTTTCCTGATGTCGCCGGGAACCGCGGCGAGGCTGAGCTTCTCCACCTTCGATCGTGCCGATCAGGTCGCGTTGCACGGCGGTCAGGTGCTCAGCGCGGTGCCGATCGAGGATCTTCCGGCGATCGAACCGGGCGTGGTGGTGATCAGCGAATCCGAGACCGTGTCGCTGGGTGAGCTCGGCGGCGATCCGCACTGCACTGCGGGCGGGCACCGGATCGAGGTGACCCGGTGGTCGGTGATGGCGCAGGTGGTGCTGCTCGACATGGCCTCGGCACGCGGTGTTCTCGACGACATCGACACGTTGTCCAGCCAGGTGCGCGATGACGGGCTGCATCCGGCCTGGCCGATCGCGATGGCGGTGGCCGGGCGCCCGGAATTCGCCGACGCGCAGGTCGAGGCGCACGAGGTGATCGCTGCGTACTCTCCGGCGGGTGCACTGGTCGGATCCGAGGCCGCCCACATCATCGCCGATGTGCTCGCGGCCGCGGTAGGTCTGACCACGGCCGACGCCTGGCGGGCGCGGTACGAGTTGCCGGACGGGGCAGGGGCGACGTACGCCGACGCCGCCTACTTTGCCCGGGCCGTCGCCGACGACGCCTGGATGGCTCAAGACGGACCAATTCCTTTGGGGCCGAGAACGTTTCACGGGAAACCAACGCCTTCGTCGCTGCGGGTGGCCATCGGGCCTGCGCTGGAGCGCGCCCGGCAGCAGGGCGCCGACCGGTTGCTGCGGGTCGTTGACCTGCTGTTGCGGGCCGGGGTCGTCGATGACCGGCTGTCGGCGGCGTTGGCTGACGACGTGATGCCCGGCCTGGCTGACCCGGCGGTGCGCGGGTTGATCGGAGCCGCCGATCGGCTGTCGTTGGGTGTGTGGTTGCTGCACGACGGCGACGCTGACGGCAGCGCCATCGGTGACGACGTGCTGGACTGGCTCGCCGAGGCCGCCCCGGTGCCCGATCCGGCCGAACTCGTCAGCGCCCAGCCCTGGGATTCGGTGTGGATCCGCGCTGCGCTGCGGGGGCTGCGGTCGCGCCGGCGCGGTGCCCGGGACCCAGGCGATGCCGGGGCGCAGTTGTGGTGGCTTCGGGTGACCGATCCGGAGAAGTTCGAGGCCGCCGCGGCGGCCTCGGTGTGGAATCCGTCGGATCTGCTGCTGGCCGTCGGCGCCGAGAAGCTCCCGGGCCGGGCGGCGGTGCGCACGCTCGTGGGGGGCGCGGATTCGGCCGCGATGCGCGAGTTGGCCGCCAAGGTGATCGACGACAACGAGAACGGCGACGGTGTGGTGGTGGCCTGTGCGGCGGTCCGCCACATCGAGCCCCGCGACTGGCTGCATCAGCGTTATCTCCACACCCATCAGAGCCCCTATACGCCGCTGTGGGAGCAGGTGCTGGCCGAGTGCGAGCCGGAGTCGGTCCACCCGGACTTCTCGGTGCGGTTGCTGACGTTCGCGCTGTTGGGCGTGCTCGCCGCGCAGCCCTACCCGCAGGCCTGCAACGCGTTGGCCGCCGAGACCGGTTGCGGCACACGGGCGGTGGAGCGGGTACTACCGTTGGTCGACGGCGGTCAGTTGGCGCCGGTGACGGTGGTGGCGATCAGCCTGTTGCGGACCGCGGCCGCCGAGGCCGCCGGCTATGCCCTTGCTCCGGTGGATCGGCTCGCGGGCGTGCTGGCCGGGAAGCTGGCTGCCACCATGGGAAGCGCCGACGCCGAATCCGTGGTGGTGTTGATGGCGCAGTTGTCGGGTGATTGCTCTGAGGGGACGATGCGCGGGTATCGAAAGATGGTGACCAGGCTGGCGACGCGTCGAGGCGGCCATCCGTCGTTGGCGGAGCGACTGAGGGGGAGCCGGGGCCGAGATGAGTAAGTGCCCGCGTTGCTTCACCTTGTTGAGTCCCAACAACCATCTGTGGACGCTGCCTGCCCAGGCCGGCGGCACCCGGTACCGCGACGACGTCGCCACCGCCTACGTCGGGGCACCCGCCGATTGCGGTCCGCTCTACACCTGGACCCGCAGCCCCGGCTACAACGGTCCGCCGCCGCCGACGTCGGAGGCCGCCCGGGCGTTGCAGGGTGCCGCGGTGGAGATCTGCCCGGTCTGCCACTTCACCCTCCCCGAGGGTTTCCGGGAAGGCCACGCCATCTGCATCGCGCTGGCCGGCGCACGTGCCACGGGCAAGAGCCTCTACATCGCCGTCCTGATCAAGCAGTTGGAATTGCTCTGCGAGCGGTTCGGTGTGGTGCTGGAACCGGTCACTCGGGCGACCGTCCAGAACTACGCCACCAACTACGAGGGCCCGCTGTATGTGCAGCGGGGCCTGCTGCCGCCCACCCCGACGGTGCACACCCAGGCCCCGAATCAGCGTGAGCCCCTGGTGTTCTCGATCGGTGTCTGGCACGGCATACGCCGGTTCCTGGTGCTGCGCGACGTGGCGGGGGAGGACCTGGAGAACGGTGACCTGCGCGCACCGCCCTTCCAGTTCTTCGGCCACGCCGACGCGGTGTTCTTCATGTTCGATCCGCTGCGGGTCAAGGCCATCCGCGATCAGCTGCAGGATCTGCTGCCGCCCCAGCCGTTCAGCGGTGGGGAACCGCGTTCGGTCCTGGGCAATGTGCTGTCGGCGGTCAACCAGGGTCAGCCCAAGCTGGCGGTGATCCTGTCCAAGTTCGACGTGCTGCGCGCATTGCGCGACGTGCAGGGCGCGGAGTGGGCGCTGGTCATGTCCAACGGCGGTGCGGCCTTCCTGCGGGACACCTCCGACGGCAAGCAGTACGACGACGCCGACGGTCAACTGCTCGACCAGGAGGTGCGCAGCCTGCTGGTCCGTCTGCACGGCAGCTCGATCGTGGCGGCCGTGGAGAACCCGTCAACGGGTGCGCGGCTGCCCAGCCGGTACTTCGCGGTGTCTGCGCTCGGCCATCCGCCCACCGGAAACCGCTTGCATGCCAGGGGTATTGCCCCGTTCCGCTGCGTGGATCCGGTGCGGTGGGTGACCTCACAGTTCGGCGTGCTGTAGCCGGGCGGTGGGGTTACCGACCGCGTTCGCGGGTGGTCGTGCGGACGTGGCTATGGTGGGCTGACCGATCAGAGAGGTGACAGGTGGGCAAGAACGAGCGCACGAAGATCGTCATGGGCGATGACGAGATCGCCGAATTCATCGAACGCAGCCGGACCGCGACGATGGCCACGGTGCTGCCCAGCGGCCGCCCCCACCTGGTCGCCATGTGGTACGCCGTGCTCGACGGTGAGATCTGGTTCGAGACGAAAGCCAAATCGCAGAAGGCGGTCAACCTGCGCCGCGACTCCACGATCACGGTGATGATCGAGGACGGCGACACCTATAACACCCTGCGCGGGGTGTCGATCGACGGCACCGCCGAGATCGTCGACGACCCGGAAACCATTCTGCGCGTGGGCATCAGCGTGTGGGAGCGCTACACGGGCCCCTACACCGAGGAGATGCGCCCGTTCGTCGACCAGATGATGAACAACCGCATCGCCGTGCGGGTGGTGCCCAGCCGGCTGCGCAGCTGGGACCACCGCAAGCTCGGGCTGCCCGAGATGCCGGTGGGCGGCAGCACGGCCCAGTATCTGAATTCCTAGCCGGCCGGGCGCGGCCGTGGCTTGAGTCGCCCGTTCGGCAGGGGCGGTGCGGGTAGTCGGGAGATGTGGCCTTCGTAGCCCTGAACGTCGCCGAACCGGGCGTCGTTGGTCTGCCAGAGTTCTCGATAGGTCGCGATGTCGTCGTGGCTGCGGCCGACGAAGTTCCACCACATCACCAGTTCCTCGGTGAACGGCGGCCCGCCGAGCAGGAGCGCCCGGGCCGGGCCGTCGCCGCGGTTGGCCAACCGCAGCTGGGTACGCCCGGGGCCTGATAGCCCAGATCGGCGACAGCCAGCGTGGTGCCACACACCTCGATCGCGCCCTGATCGAGCAGCACGCCGTGTTCGAACGCCGGATCGACGTCGAGCGTCAACTCGGCACCCGGCTCGAGGTCGATCTGGGCGCCCAGCAGCGGCGTGAAGGTGTGCACGGGGGATCGTGAGTCGGCCAGCTCGCCGAGGAACACGCGGAGGGTGGCGCTGCCGACGGTCCGCGGCGGGGGTGCGTAGTGCGCGAAGTCGCGGTCGGTGTCGCGGGCCGCGTCGGGCAGGGCCACCCACAGCTGCGCGCCGTGCAGGATCGTCGTCTCCGGCGTCGACACCTCGGAATGGCAGATCCCGGCCCCCGCCGTCATCAGGTTGAGCTCGCCCGGTCGGACCACGGCGTGGACACCGGCGCTGTCGCGGTGCTCGATCAGGCCCTCGAAAAGCCAACTCACGGTTTGCAGTCCGGTGTGGGGATGAGGCGGCACATCCATGCCTCGGCCCGCGGTCCGGACGTCGTGCGGACCGTAGTGGTCGGCGAAACACCAGGCGCCGATCATGGACCGATCCCGCTGTGGCAGGGTGCGCCGGACGAGCAACGCGCGCGGTCCCCCCAGCGGTACCTCGCGCGGGTGCAGCACGCCGCTGAACTCCGAGCTGGCGCACGTGACTTCGCCCGGCGCCGTATCGGTATTGCTCATGAACCTCACGGTAGCGGTGTTCGGGCAAACCCAGGCGCGGTTAACATGACCGGCATGACCGGGGGATTGACTGCCGAAGACGTTCGCAGCACCGAATTTTCGAAGTCGAAGTTGGGCAAGCGGGGTTATCACAAGAAGTCGGTCGACGATTTTCTGGCGCTGGTGGCCCGGCGGCTCGACGGGCGGGGGCACCTCGGTGCCGATGACGTCCGCAGCATCGTGTTCCCGAAGCCGCCGATGTTTCAGCGCGGCTACGACGAGGACGAGGTGGACAGCCTGCTCGACGCGGTGGTCGTCACGCTCGAGCGATAACGGAGAAGAAGTTCGGGGACGGTGCCGTCACTGCGCCTCGCGGCGAGTGGTCGCTCGAAGCGACGGTTCTGGTGTGGGGCCCGGGGCAATGCCCGGCACCGTCTGCGGGTGTAACGACACACCCCGGGCCCCTATTCCTCCCCCAGTGGAAACCTGCCCTCGCCCTGCCGTCCCCTCGAATCGGCAGGGCAAGAGCGGAAAAAGATCTGAGGATCAGGCGGCTTCGGGGAAGACCAGGCCCAGCTTGCGCACCGGGTAGCCGTTGCGCTCGGCGAGCGATCGCAGCTGCTTGAGCGCGAAGCTGCGGCCTCGGCCCGCCTCGGGAACCATGATGCCGGCCCAGAGCCCTTCCGCGCGGGGCAGTTCGCAGGCCTCGCGAGCGCACAGCCAACGCCGCGGGCATTCCCGGCAGATGACCTTCGCCTGCTCGTCGGGGGTGGCGGTCCACCGCTCCGGGTTGCTGGTGCAAACGCCGAGCGGGATGCCGTTGGACATGAGTGCGTTCATGCTGCTGCTCCTGTAGGGGCTCCGGTTGCGGTGTGTACCGCGTTGGGGGGAACGCTATAGCAACAACCGTAGCGATGCAACAGTTTGGTTCAAACCGCTGCAGCGCAACGCTACGGATCGTTGCATCCGTAATGACGCAGGACCACCAGCGGAAAGCCTTGATGTATCCAAAATCGCACGTCAGGGCGCCAACAGGTACTTCGCTGTACCCGTAGCAGAGCTTCGGTTTGTCCCGCCGAGAAGCCGTAGCATCGGAGTTGTTTGCTGTGGGTGAGAAAAAACCAAGGCGTAGCGGTGCTGCGGTCTGGGGTTAGGATTGAGGGGTCCCGGCAACCGCTCCAGCATTTGCGCTGAAGCTGAGCACATCGGCGAGGAACAGCCCCGTATGACCGACGCTGAGTACGATCTCGCCACCGGTGAGTTCGATGTCGGACTCATCCGCGCCGGTGCTGCCGCGGCAGCCCGCCGTCGCGAACTCGACATCAGCCAGCGCAGCCTTGCCGCCGACGGAATCATCAACGCCGGAGCGCTCATCGCGTTCGAAAAGGGTCGCAGCTGGCCCCGCGACCGCACCCGACTCAAGCTCGAAGAGGTGTTGCGCTGGCCGCCGGGCACGATCGCCCGGTTGCGTCAGGGCGGACCCGTACCCGATCCGACGATGCCTGCGCCGGCCCACATCGACCCGCCCACCGTGGTCAGCGTGCAACCGGCCGCCGTGCCGTTGTCGACGACACCGCCGGCCAGCGACGAGGTACCGCTGATCGCCCAGGCGGTCCTGACCGCGGTGAACACCCTCGAGTCGACGATCGACACGTTGCCTGCCGTCGGGGAACCGGAGTTCACGCCGCGGGTCACCTCGGTCCTGGCCGACCTGCGTCAGCTCGAGGCCGTCGCGGCCCGTGCGGCGCGGCTGAGCATGGTGACCCCGGCGCTGATCAAGGCGCTCAGCGCGGTGCGGCGTCAGATCGATGAGCTGACCACGCTCGCGGCCACGGCGCCCGGCGCCACGCTCGGGCAGCGCCTCTATGCCGCCCGTCGGCAGTCGAATCTCACGATCAGTGAAACTGCCACGGCCGCCGGTGTTTCCGAGGACATCGTGGCGCGCGCCGAGGCGGAGTACCCGGTCGACGCTCCTGCGGTCCACGCCTTGGAGGGGCTGATCGGCGCAATGCGCTGATCAGCCCGGCGGGCGGTCCCGCCGGTCGTCGTGCGTCGGGAAGTGTTCGGCCAGAGCCGCGGCGATCTCGAGGAACCGGCGCCGGGTCGGGGTCGACATCTCCCGGGGGTCGACGACGCCACCGGGGCGCAGATGCCCGTCGAACGGCACCTCGATGACCCGCTGGCCCTGGCCCGAGAACTGCCCGGCCAGGATCGTGCGCGTGCGCTTGTCGGCGTGGCCGTCGGAGTCGTTGAGTACCACGACGGTGCGCTGCAGCAGGTCCGTCATCTCGTGGGCGGCCAGCCAGTCCAGCGTCTGTCCGGCGGTGGCGGCGCCGTCGACCCACGGGGAGGACACCACGATCAGGCCGTCGAGGTCGCGCAGCACCTCCTGGGTCACCGGCGAGTCCATCGTCGAGCTGCAGTCCACCACCGAGATGGAGAAGTGCCGGTCGAGTCGGGTGGTGGCCTCGCGGTAGATGGCCGCGTCCAGCACGCGGCGGCGGGCGGGGGTGCCCTCGCCGGCCAGGACGAACAGACCGGCGGCGTTGGTCCCGACGCGACTGCGCACATCGGCGAACGAGTCCAGGTGTTTGTCGTTGGCCAGCTCCCAGTACGAGCTCTGCGCCTGGGGGTCGACGCGGCTCCCGAGCTTGCCGAAGGATGTGTCGGCGTCGATGGCCACCACGCGATCGTCCTGGCGCAACTGGGCGAAGATCGATCCCACGCTGGCCGAGACGGTGGTCTTGCCGACCCCGCCCTTGCCCATCACCCCGACCTTGTAGTGGCCGCGCAGGAGCCCCTTGATCTTGGCCTCGAGCTCGGCGACCCGAAGGTCTTCCGGCGACGGGCCGGGGTTGATCATCCCGAACGTGGCCCGGTACACGAACAACCGCCACCCGCTGCCCGGTGGCTGACGCTTCGGCGGAACCAGGTCGTTCACCCGGATGCGGTCGGCGTATGACCCGGTCGGCGCTCCGGGTACGGCGGCCGCACCGGGATCCGGGGCGAACCCGCCTTCGGCCGGCCAGGGCTGACCGGGTGGCGGTCCGTACGGCTGCTGCGGCGGGCCTCCCGGGCCTGGCGGGCGCTGCGACGGAAGCTGCCAGCCGGGCGGGTTCTGCTCCCACGCATCCGGCCGGTGTTCGGGCTGACCGATGTTCGGTGGTGGGGCGGGGGGTGCCGGAGGGGCCGGCGGGGCCGGAGGTGGCGGAGGAGGCGGCACCTGTTGCTGCGGCGGTGTCGGCGGTGTGGGAGGCGCGGGGGGCGCTTCCCGGAACGTGCTGCGCGCGCGCTCGGCATCGCGGTCCACGGGTACCACCTGCGACGGTCCGGGGTCGTCGGGGTCGGTACCGGCCGGAATCTTCGACGGCACGAAATCCACCGGGGGCCGCCCCGGTAGCGAGGGTGGCGGCTCTGGTGGCTTGCGGCGGGTCGGCCGCGTATCGGGTTCGAAGTGTGATTCCTCCGGACCCGTCCAGCCGAGCTCTCTGCGCAAGGTGTCGTCGGGGTCGGGCACGCCTGAATCTCCTCCGGAACTCATACTCGGGAACTTTGTCCGTGTTCAAGTATCGACTACAACCCGTCCGGCTTGCAGGGTCCGCCGGTAATCGGGCGGAACTGACGTCATAGCAAATTGGCGTGGCAACGCCCGTAGGGCGTCACAAGCCGCCCGACGGAGCGTCGGGCGGTACCGGTGAATCGACGCTGCGCCGCCATCCCGGTGATGGCCCACGGACGTAGGCCCCACTGCCTGGGATGCCGGGAGGAAAACGGTCGTTCGCCGGTAATAAGTAGTGGTCGGAGCGAGTGCGGGCACCGTCATCCGGAGGCTGTCGGAGGCGTGAAATTGGTGCGATGACCGGGTCGAATGCGCTGGTAATCTCTGTTCCGGCGAAGGGGACACGGGGTATGGGACTGCTGGGGGAGATTGCCGATTTCGGCAAAGGCGTGATCGAGAGCAACCTGAAGTGGACCGAGCGTGCCGCGAAGGCCGGCTCGCGTCTGATCAGAGCCGCCCGGTCACCGATTCTGGTCGCCGGCCAGCAGACCATCGCATCGATGAAGAGCAGCACCGGGGTCGGCGATCCGGAGAACGGGCAACGTTTCGATGCGGGGGCCGACACCATGGGCGAGGTCGGGCAGGTGCTCGTGTCGGCCTTCCCCGACGACAGCTGGGACAGCAACGGGGCCAGCGCCTACGCGGGCCGCAACAGCGAACAGGTCGGCCGGGTCCAGACGATGCTCGGGTTGGACACCATGGTGGCCGAGGTGTTGTCCACCGAAGCCGGCCAGATCGCGGCCACCCGGGACAACCTCGACGGACATTCCGACTGGCTGGGTGCGATGAGCCTGCTCACCACGAGCGCGGGCATCGTTCCCGGTTTCGGGACGGCAGCCCAGATGACCGCCGAGTTCGCGATGGTGGCCAAGGCCGTCGGCGACTCGAACAACGACCTGCGAACTCTGTGCGGCCATATCGACGAGAACGCGGCCGTGCTGCAGAACGCGGCGGCGCAGTACCAGAGCCTGGCCGGCGGCGCCACGCTGACCGGCGCGGAGTTCGAGCCGCCGGCCGGCGACCCCGAGGTGTCGGCACCGGGAGATTCCGGGGCCACGGATCCCGGCGTCCCCACGGGCGGTGGCGATGTTCCGTCGGGCGGCGGCGGCAGCGTCCCGTCGACCGGCGGCGGGGGAGGCACGCGACCGGGCTCCGCATCGGGGCCGGGGATGCCCACGGACTCCTCAGGTATGGGCGCTCCGCCGTCCGATGCGGCCGCGAACGCGGCCGGTGCCCTGGGCGGGATCCTGGGCTCGCTGGTGAGCCCGCTCAGCGGAATCCTCGGCGGGATCAGCCAGGCTGTCGGACAGGCGGTGCAGGCGGCAACCCAGGCCGGGACCCAGGCGGCGCAGATGGCCGGCTCGACGGCCGGCCTCGCCGACGCCGCCGAGATCGACAAGGCGTCGGGCGTCACCGGTCTCGATGTGGCCGACGAAGGCGGCCAGGACGACGCGAATCGGGACGGCCGCGACGAGGACGACGAGAAGAACGTCGAGGACCGTGAGAAGGGCGACGGCGAGGAGCAGGTGGGCGAGCCCGAAGAGGGCGAGGTCGGAGACGTGCCTGACACCGATTCGGCGGGCGGCCCGGCCGATCCGCTCGGTGTCGGCGCGGACGACGAGGCCGCCAAGACACTGCCCCCGGACCTGGAGGCCACGGCCGCCGGAAGCGTCGCTGCGGGTCCGGCTCCGGTGCACGTTGGGGCCGATTTCGAGCAGGGCCAGCTGCGAGTGGCAGCGGCGGCTACATTAGACCGCGGTGTACCCGGGTCTGCGGCCGTGATCGACAGGTAAGAATTCGGGGACAGGGATCGAGGGGATTTGCATGGCGGGTGATTTGCGGGTTGCCACCGCGCATTTGTACGAGCTATCGGCCAAACAGGGCCAGGCGGCGACCAGTCTGACCGTGGCTACCAGCGTGGTCGAAGGTGTCGACAGCGCGGTACGCCTGACGCATGGGCCGATTTCGTCGTCGACGGCCTCGGCCGTGGCGTCCGCGCTCAACGCGCGCCGCGCCGCGGGAGCCGGTATGGCCAACGTGTCGCGCGAGCTCGGGGCGAAGCTCTCTCGTGCGGCGAGCGGGTACGACCGGACGGATTCGACGATGTCCGGCGCCGTCAACGGAACTGTTCGGTAGAGGCGGAGCGGACGATGACTACTCCTTTTGGCGCCGACGCGAATGTCCAGGCGATCGACGATGTCGTCGGGGTCGAGCTGACCATCGACGGGATCCTGGTGGTCGCCGACAAGCTGGGGTTGACCGACTTCCCGCCCTCGATGGGAATCCGGTTGAACATCCCGCAGCCTGATCTGCGCGCGGTCGTGTGGGAACAGGTGACCCGTGATCTCACGGCCCAGGGCGTGCTGGATGTGTTCGGCAACCCCCACCCCGAGGTGGCGGCGATGCTCGACACCTTGAGCCGGCCCGAGCGGACCCTGGAGGGGCGCTGGTGGCGGCGCGACCTCGGCGGCAAGATGATCCGATTCGTGGTGTGCCGCAAGGGCGGTCGGCACGTGGTCGCGGCCCGCGACAACGACATGCTGGTGCTGCAGCGGGTGGCCGCGCAGGTGGGTCTGGCCGGCATGGTGATGACCGTGCTCGGCGAAGGCCAGCCCGCCAGTGTCGAGCCGTTGACCGGGGTCGCGGCGACCCTCGCCAGTTGCAGAACCGCCGACGAGCTGACGGGCTACGGCATCCCGCCGACCTCGGCCCGGGTCTACGCGAACATCATCTCCGAGCCCGAGAGCTGGGTGGAACTCGTGGTGTCCGAGCGGAATCCGGGTGGCACCATCGCCCAGGTCGACGTGGCCGCCGGTGTGCTGGACTCGAAGCAGGGACGCATCGTGTCCATTCCGCGTCGGGTGAACGGGGAGCTCTACGGCAGCTTCCTGACCGGGACCAGGGACAACCTGCAGCGGGCCTTGGACGGTTTGATCGAATTCCTGCCATCGGGTTCGTGGTTCGACAAGCCTGATCCGGACAGCTCCTACGCGTACTGAAAGGGGCCGCCACGGTGGGTGATTTTCCGCCACTTTCTCCGGATGACGATGACGACTATGACGAATCGAACGCAGCCGCCCTCGATGCACTCGGGACGTACGACGATGTCGTGTCTGCCGACGACGAGGTATCCGGCGACGGGTTTTCGGAGGGGTCCGGCAGTGACGACGAGAAGCTCACGTTGCCGCTGTTCACCGTCACCAATCCGCCCGAAACGGTCACGGTGACGGTGTTCATGGATGGCCGGGTGCACGAGATCGAGTTGGCACCGAACATCACCAATCTGACCGAACGGGATCTGGCCGAGGAAATCCTGGTGGTCGCGGGCCTGGCTGCTCAGCAGGCCAAGTCCGCCCAGTACTCGTTCATGCTCGCGGGAATGCGGGAGCATGGACACGACGACGCGGCGACCCGCGACTTTCTGAACCGTGACCTGGATCTACCTACCCCGGAGCAAGCAGATGATGCTCGGGCCCAGGTCTTTTCGACCCGCTATGGAGGCGACGATGGCTGACCACCTTGCTGGAATGTTCGGTAGCGCGGTGGGCATGCTCTCCGGCTCGCCGGCCCGTTCACTCGAGATATTCACCGAGATAACCGGTTACGACGAAACCGCCTGCGATGCGTGGGTGGGACGGATCCGCTGTGGTGACACGGACCGGGTGACGTTGTTCCGGGCCTGGTACTCGCGCTCGAACTTCGGCCAGTTGGCCGGTGCGGCCGAGATCTCGATGAACAGTGTCGGCGCGAGGATCCCGATCGGCGGCATCTTCGGGAAAGAGATCTCCTACCCGATCAACTCACCGTTGGCGATCACCCTGGGATTCGCCGTGCAGGAGGCGAACGAGGGCAACTTCGCCGACGCGATGGAGGCCCTGGAAGACGCCCCGGCCGGTGGGTCCGAACATCTGGTGGCCTGGGTCAAGGCGGTGATCTACGGTGCGGCGCAACGCTGGACCGATGTGATCGACCAGGTGCGCGGCGCCGATCAGTGGCCCGACGCCTTCCTTGCCGCCGCGGCCGGCGTGGCTCACGGCGTGGCGGCTGCCAACCTGGGGTTGTTCACCGAGGCTGACCGGCGCCTCACCGCTGCGGACGGTACGCCGGCAGCGGCCGCCTGCTCGCGGCCCATCGCCTGGTTCCTGGCGATGGCCCGGCGCGCCCAGGGCAACGAGGAGTCCGCCCAGGTCCTCCTGGAATGGTTGCAGGCGAACTTCCCGGAGCCCAAGGTCACGGCGGCACTGCGGGATCCGGCCTATCGGCTGGAGACCACGACGGCCGAGAAGATCGCGGCCCGCACCGATCCGTGGGATCCGGCCAGCGTGGTGGCCGACACCTCGGCTCGGGACAAGCTGCTGGCCGAGGCGCAGGCCGAACTCGACCGTCAGATCGGCCTGAGCCGGGTCAAGGAGCAGATCGAGGCCTACCGGGCCGCGACCCAGATGGCCCGGATCCGTGCCGCCCGCGGCATGAAGGTCGCGCAGACGTCCAAGCACATGATCTTCGCGGGCCCTCCCGGTACCGGTAAGACGACGATCGCGCGGGTGGTGGCCAACATCCTGGCCGGCCTCGGGGTGATCGCCGAACCGAAGCTGATCGAAACCTCGCGTAAGGATTTCGTCGCGGAGTACGAAGGCCAGTCGGCGGTGAAGACGGCCAAGACGATCGACCGCGCCCTGGGTGGCGTGCTGTTCATCGACGAGGCGTACACCCTGGTGCAGGAGCGCGATGGCCGGGCCGACCCGTTCGGTACCGAGGCGTTGGACACCCTGCTGGCCCGGATGGAGAACGACCGTGACCGGTTGGTGGTGATCATCGCCGGGTACAGCAATGACATCGACCGTTTGTTGGAGGCCAACGACGGTCTGCGTTCCCGCTTCGCCACGCGCATCGAGTTCGACTCGTACTCGCCCGACGACATCGTCGAGATCGCCAAAGTCATTGCCAAGTCGAATGATTCGTGGCTCGACGATGACGCCTGCAAGCGCGTCAACGAGGCGGCCTCGCTGTTGAGCCAGCGCACGCTCAACAACAAGCCCGCGCTGGACATCGCCGGTAACGGTCGCTACGCGCGGCAGCTGGTCGAGGCCGGTGAGCAGAACCGCGACATGCGGCTGTCCCGGTCGTTGGACTTCGAGAGCCTGGGTGTCGAGCAGCTCAGTGAGGTCACCGGAGAAGACATGTCGGCGGCGATCACGGCGGTGCACTCTCGCCTGAACATCGGCGAATAGCGATGGCAGGCTTCCGGCTCACCACCAAGGTCCAGGTCAGCGGCTGGCGATTTCTGCTGCGCCGCGTCGAGCACGCGATCGTGCGTCGGGACACCCGGATGTTCGACGATCCGTTGCAGTTCCACAGCCGTGCGGTTTTCGCCGGTGTGGTGGTCTCGGTGCTGATCTGCCTCGGCGCGGGGTTGATGGCGTACTTCAAGCCGCTGGGCAAGCAGGGCAGTGACCAACTGGTGGTGGACCGCACCACCAATCAGCTCTATGTGATGCTGCCGGGCAGCGGTCAGCTGCGCCCGGTGTACAACCTGACCTCGGCGCGGTTGGCGCTCGGCAACTCCGGGACCCCCTCCGCGGTGAAGTCCGAGGAGCTCAACCGGCTACCCAAGGGGCAGCCGATCGGCATCCCCGGCGCGCCGTACGCCACACCGACCGGCGTGCCCGCGTCGCGGTGGACGCTCTGCGACACCGTGGCGAAGCCGGACAGCTCGGCACCCAAGGTCGAATCCTCGGTCCTGATCAGATCATTGGCAACCGACTCCGCGGTCGGCCCGATGCGCCCCAACCAGGGCATGCTGGTGTCGTTCGAGGGCGGCAACTGGTTGGTGACTTCGGAAGGCCGGCACAGCATCGACCTGTCCGACCGGGCGGTGAGCTCCGCGGTGGGTATCCCGGTCACCGCGAAGACCACCCCGGTCTCGGAAGGGCTGTTCAACGCGTTGGCCAACCGGGGCCCGTGGCAATTGCCGGCGATCGCGGCTGCCGGCGCGCCCAATACCGTTGGGCTGCCGGAGAATCTGGTGATCGGATCGGTATTCCAGACGGCGACCGAAGACGATCCGCAGCATTACGTGGTGTTGCCGGACGGTGTGGCCCGCGTCAACGACACCACGGCTGCGGCACTGCGGGCCACCAATTCCTACGGGCTGTTGAAGTCACCGTCGGTGGAGGCCAGTGTGGTCGCCAAGATCACCGAACGGGTCTACGGCTCGCCGTTGCCGGACGAGCCGCTCGAGGTGCTGCTGCGTCAGGACTCGCCGGTGTTGTGCTGGGCCTGGCAGCGTGAACCCGGCGATCAGGCGCCCAAGACCACCGTCATCGCCGGCCGCCGGTTGCCGATCCCGTCATCGGCGGTCGGTACCGGGATCGACCAGATCGGCGGTGACGCAACGGTGTACATCGAAGGCGGCCAGTTCCTGCGGCTGCAGTCGCCGGATCCGCGGGTGGGCGAGAGCCTGTACTACATCGACCCGCAAGGAGTGCGGTACGGCATCGCCAATGACGATGCCGCCAAGAATCTGGGCTTGTCGGGTGCGGTGAACGCACCGTGGCAAGTCGTCGGGCTGCTGGTGGAGGGCCCGGTGTTGTCGAAGGAGGCAGCGTTGCTTGAGCACGACACGCTGCCCGCCGACCCCAATCCGCGCAAGGTGGAAGACAAGCAGGGCCAATGACGACGAAGAAGTTCACCCCGACGATCAAGCGGGGACCAAGGCTGACACCGGGCGAGATCAACGTCGCCCCACCGGATGACCTCGGGATCGACATCCCGCCCTCGGGGATGCAGAAGGCCATGCCCTGGGTCATGGGTGGCTGCATGCTCGGCATGATCGCGATCATGATCTTCACCGGCGTGCGTCAGCTGTCCCCGTACATGCTGATGATGCCGTTGATGATGATCATGGGCACCGTCGGCATGATGGGCAGCGGCGGAGGCGGCG
This sequence comes from Mycolicibacterium alvei, assembly GCF_010727325.1. Lineage (NCBI taxonomy): Bacteria > Bacillati > Actinomycetota > Actinomycetes > Mycobacteriales > Mycobacteriaceae > Mycobacterium > Mycolicibacterium alvei. The sequence continues at coordinate 3,593,523 of NZ_AP022565.1, read as the reverse complement.
GCAAGAAGGTCCCCGAGATCAACGCCGACCGTAAGGAATACCTGCGGTACCTGGCCGGCCTGCGCACCCGTGTGACGTCGTCGGCGTCGGCCCAGGTGGCCTTCTTCGGTTACCACGCACCGCATCCCGACGATCTGCTGTCGATCATCGGTACGCACCGGCAGTGGTCGCGTCAGGCCAACTCCGACTTCTACGCTGCCACCCGGATCGGCATCGGCGCCGAGATCGCGGTGGACCGGTTGCTCAAGCCGAACACCAGCGGCGATCTGGCCGGCCCGCAGGGCGCACCGCAGCCCCACCTGGAGCCGGTCAGCCACATGTGGGTGACGAAGTTCCTGCGGACCCACGGCCTGATCCACGATTGCCCGAAACTTGTTCAGCTGCGGACCTTTCCGACCATCGCCGTGGGTGGCGACGCGGAGGGTGCCGCGGGCCTGCTGACCGCGATGATCTGTCATCTGGCGGTGTTCCATCCGCCGGACCTGCTGCAGATCCGGGTGCTCACCGACAACCCCGAAGATCCGAAGTGGTCGTGGCTCAAGTGGTTGCCGCACGTCCAGCACCAGACCGATACCGACGCGGCCGGGCCCACCCGCCTCGTCTACACCCGCCCCGACGGTCTGAGCGACCTGACCGCGCGTGGCCCGCACAGCGCCGACGCCGCACCCGGTGGCCCCTACGTGATCGTGGTGGACCTGACCGGCGGCAAGGCCGGCTTCCCGGTCGACGGCCGGGCCGGCGTCACGGTGCTCACCCTCGGTAACCACCGGGGTTCGGCGTACCGCCTCCGGGCCGACGCCGACGGAACCGCCGACGACAAGCTGCCGAACCAGAACTACCGCGAGGTGACCCGCGTCGTCGACCGGATGACCCCGGCGCAGGCCGGCCGGATCGCCCGCAAGCTGGCCGGCTGGTCGATCACCGGGACGATCATCGACAAGAACGTCCGGGTGCAGAAGAAGGTCTCCAAGGAATGGCACCACCTCGTGGGTGCCAAGTCGGTCGAGGAGGTGACCCCGGCGCGCTGGCGGATGTTCACCGACACCGACCGGGACCGGCTCAAGATCCCGTTCGGGCACGAGCTCAAGACCGGCGAGGTGATGACGCTCGACATCAAGGAGGGCGCCGAGTTCGGTGCCGGCCCGCACGGCATGCTGATCGGAACGACCGGTTCGGGTAAGTCGGAGTTCCTGCGCACCATGATCCTGTCGCTGGTGGCCACGCACCACCCCGACCAGATCAACCTGCTGCTCACCGACTTCAAGGGCGGTTCGACCTTCCTGGGCATGGAGAAACTGCCGCACACCGCGGCCGTCGTCACCAACATGGAAGAGGAAGCCGAACTGGTCGGCCGCATGGGCGAGGTGCTCACCGGTGAACTCGACCGGCGCCAGCAGATCCTGCGTCAGGCCGGTATGCAGGTGGGTGCCGCCGGTGCGCTGTCCGGTGTGGCCGAGTACGAGAAGCACCGCGAGCGCGGTGCGGACCTACCGCCGTTGCCGACGTTGTTCGTGGTGGTCGACGAGTTCGCCGAGTTGCTGCAGAACCACCCGGACTTCATCGCGCTGTTCGACCGCATCTGTCGTGTGGGTCGGTCGCTGCGCGTGCACCTGCTGCTCGCCACCCAGTCGCTGAATACCGGCGGCGTGCGGATCGACAAGCTCGAGCCGAACCTCACCTACCGAATTGCGTTGCGTACCACCAGCTCTTCGGAGTCCAAGGCGGTGATCGGTACGCCCGAGGCGCAGTACATCACCAACAAGGAGAGCGGTGTCGGCTTCCTGCGGGTGGGTATGGAGGATCCGGTGAAGTTCAGCACCCTCTACACCGGCGCGAACTATGTGCCCGAGGTGGAGGATTCGGTGGACGGCGAGGCCCGGCCGCGCGAGAAGCGTCAGGCCCGGGTGCGGATTCACCAGTTCACGACGACCCCGATCTTCGATACGGCGATGAGCTCATGAGTACAGATGCTGAACCCAGGGTCCTGCGCGAGGTCGTCCTCGGGCAGTTGGGCACCGGTGAGAGCCGCGCCTACAAGATGTGGCTGCCGCCGCTGACCGATCCGACCCCGGTCAACGAGTTGGTCGAACGCGACCACCAGCGGGCGCCGCTGCGCTTCGCGCTGGGAATCATGGACGAACCGCGTCGTCACCGGCAGGACATCTGGGGCGTCGACGTGTCGGCGGCCGGCGGCAACATCGCGATCGGCGGTGCCCCGCAGACCGGGAAGTCGACCTTCCTCCAGACCTTGATGCTGTCGGCCGCGGCCACCCACACGCCGCGGCAGGTGCAGTTCTACTGCATCGATCTCGGCGGTGGTGGCCTGATGTACATGGAAGAGCTGCCCCATGTGGGCGGCGTGGCCACCCGTGCCGAGCCGGACCGGGTCAACCGGGTGGTGGCCGAGGTCAAAGCCGTGCTGAGGGCCCGCGAGCAGGTGTTCAAGCAGTACCGCGTCGGCTCGATCTCGTCCTACCGCGAGATGCGGGAGGATCCGAACAACCCGGCCGCCCAGGATCCGTTCGGCGACGTGTTCCTGGTGATCGACGGCTGGCCGGCGTTCGTGGCCGAGTTCCCCGATCTGGAACCGGCGGTGCAGGATCTGGCCGGTCAGGGTCTGGCGTACGGCGTGCACGTCATCATCTCGACGCCGCGCTGGACCGAGCTCAAGTCACGCGTGCGTGACTACCTGGGCACCAAGATCGAATTCCGGCTGGGCGATGTGAACGAGACCCAGATCGACCGGATCACCCGCGACATCCCGGCCAACCGGCCGGGGCGGGCCGTCTCCCTGGAGAAGCATCACCTGATGATGGGGGTGCCTCGACTGGACGGCGTCCACAGCGCCGCCAACATCGTCGACGCGATCTCGGCGGGGGTGCAGGAAGTGGCTTCGCGCTACACCGATCAGGCACCGCAGGTGCGGGTGCTGCCGGAGAAGATCTACCTGCATCAGCTCGACCCGAACCCGCCGGGACCCGATTCGGACTACCGGACCCGCTGGCAGGTGCCGCTGGGTGTGCGCGAGTCCGACCTCGCGGTCGCCTACAACCAGATGAACATGACGCCGCATCTGCTGATCTTCGGCGCTCCGAAATCGGGCAAGACCACCATCGCGCAAGCGGTGTCCAAGGCGATCTGTGCCCGCAACAGCCCCGATCAGGTGCGGTTCATGTTGGCCGACTACCGGTCGGGCCTGCTCGACGCGGTGCCCGATACGCACCTGCTGGCCGCCGGTGCGATCAACCGCAACAGCGCTTCGCTGGAGGAGTCGATCAAGGCGCTGGCGTCCAACCTCAAGAAGCGGCTGCCGCCGCCCGACCTGACCACCGCGCAGTTGCGGGCCAGGTCATGGTGGAGCGGTCCGGACATCGTCCTGCTGGTCGACGACTGGCACATGATCGTGGCTGCGGCCGGCATGATGTCGCCGATGGCCCCGTTGGGGCCGCTGCTGCCCGCGGCAGCAGATATCGGCCTCCATGTCATCGTGACGTGTCAGATGAGCCTGGCGCACCGGGCCACCATGGACAAGTTCGTGGGGGCCGCCTACGGCGCCGGTTCGCCGACCTTGTTCCTCTCCGGTGAGAAGAACGACTTTCCGTCGCGCGAGATCATCGTCAAGAAAAGGCCTCCTGGCCAGGCGTTTATGGTCTCGCCGGAGGGCAAGGAAGTCATTCAGGCGGCCTACGTCGATCCACCGGAAGAATAAGTGTGCGCAGCACCCCAAAAGGGCAGTTAGTATTTAGGCAACGCACTCAGCAACGCTGGCGGCGGCCCGTCAGCAAAGGAATCGGGGGACAGATTCCTTGACGACTTGGCAAACTTTCTGCCACGTCGTCTTTGGGTGCCTGTCCCTGGTTATTTGTAATCGAGACAGGGGAGCAAGCAAATGCAACCGATGATGCACAACCCAGGCGCCGAAGGCGTTGCGGCACAGGTGATCGCAAACGCAGCCCGTGGCCTGGCCGGCGGCACCACCGCGTCCGCGGCCGTCACCGCGCTGGTTCCGGCCGGTGCTGACGAGGTCTCGGCCATGGCAGCCATGGCCTTCGCCAGCGAGGGTGTCGAGGCGCTTGCGGCGAACTCGTTCGCCCAGGAGGAACTCACCCGGGCCGGCGCGGCATACGCGGAGATCGCAGGCATTTACAACGCGGTCGACGCGGCTCAGGCCACCACGCTTTAACATCTCGCAGGCAAATTCGTCAGAGTTAGGGTCATCCAGTCATGGTTGCGGCGCCACCCGTTCCACCGACCTGGTTTGCGCTTCCGCCAGAGGTCAACACCGCGCGCTTGATGCTCGGTGCCGGCCCGGCACCGATGCTGCAGGCAGCAACGGGTTGGGAGGGGCTTGCGATCCTGCTGGAGACCCAGGCTGACGAGCTTGCCGGCGCACTGAACGCCCTGACGGCGGTGTGGAGCGGTACGTCGAGCGAACGAGCTGTCTCGGCAACCCTGCCGATGATCATGTGGCTGCGGACGGTGGCCATGCAGGCGCAGAAGCGCGCCCTGCAGGCCGGTGCGCAGGCGAGTTCGTACACGCTGGCCCTGACGACCACCCCGCCGATACCGGAGATCGAGCAGAACCACATCACTCACGGGGTTCTGGAAGCCACCAACTTCCTCGGCATCAACACGATGCCGATCGGGCTCAATGAGATGGACTACTTCGTCCGCATGTGGAACCAGGCCGCCGGTGCGATGGAGGCCTACCACGCCGAAACCACCATCAACCTGCTGTTCGAGCCGATCATGCCGATGACGCCGATCGTGCTGCCCGGGATCGGTGAGACGACTGCGGCGGCCGCGTTGGCCTCCACGGCGCCGCGGACGGCTCAGGGTCTGTTGCGCAACGCGATCATCGAGGGTGTCAGCGCCAAGGCCACCATCGAGTCGGTGGCACTGAACGCGGGGCGGACGGCGGCCTGGGTCAACCATGCCGAGCAGCGAGGGGTCGGGGCAGCCAACAAGGGCGAGAACGCCGCGCGGCAGGAGCAGAACCCGACCGACAAGAACCCCATGCAGCAGGGCATGCAGATGGTGATGCAGATGGGTCAACAGGCCGGGCAGTTGGCCGGCCAGATCCCGCAGATGCTGCAGAGCCCGATGCAGATGATGACCCAGCCGTTGCAGCAGGTCACCCAGATGGTGAGTCAGTTCGCCGGAATGGGTGGCAGCGACAAGGGCATGCAGATGGGCCTGATGGGGGCGATGCCGTTCTCGAACCATCCGCTGGCCGGGGGTGCCGGTCCGAGTTCGGGCGCGGGCCTGGTGCGCGCGGCCTCGTTGCCCGGCGCGCTCGGATCTCCGCCGCGCACCGCGCTGTTGTCCAGCATGTTGGGCATCAGCGGGGAGGCCAAGCCGGCTTCGGCCGGTGGGGCCATGGGTGCCGCGGGTCCGGTGGCACCGGTCTCCAGTGGCGCCGGCGGAGGCGGGGCACCGATGACCGGTGCCGGGCACAACGACAAGAAGAGCAGCGGTGGCACCAAAGAAGGACTGATCTCACCGACAGCGCTCACCTATGACAACGACAATTCAGATGACGGGGACGACGACTGGTAGTGCGTCGTCCACAACCAAACTTTCCGGCCACCCGGTCGGAGGACTCGCCAAAACTCTTTCTGGTGAGGACAAGGAAAAATAAGGGGAATCCAACATGGCACAGATGAATACAGATGCCGCCGTCCTCGCCAAGGAGGCTGCTAATTTCGAGCGCATCTCGGGTGAGCTCAAGAGCGTGATCGCTCAGGTCGAGTCGACCGGCGGCGCCTTGGCTGCTCAGATGCAGGGTCAGGCCGGCACCGCCGCGCAGTCGGCGCTGCTGCGGTTCCAGGAAGCTGCTGACAAGCAGATCCAGGAGCTGAACGACATCTCGACCAACATCCACACCTCGGGTACCCAGTACACGAGCACCGACGACGACCAGGCCAGCACGCTGTCCTCGGCGATGAACATCTGACCTAACTGACCTCAAGAACGGAGACAACACATGACTGAACAGGTTTGGAATTTCGCCGGTATCGAAGGCGGAGCCAGCGAGATCCACGGTGCCGTCAGCACCACCGCCGGCCTGCTGGACGAGGGCAAGGGCTCGCTCGCGACGCTCGCCTCGGCGTGGGGCGGCTCGGGTTCCGACGCCTACCAGGCCGTTCAGGCCCGTTGGGACAACACCTCCAACGAGCTGAACACGGCGCTGCAGAACCTCGCCCAGACCATCAGCGAGGCGGGTCAGACCATGGCCCAGACCGAAGCCGGTGTCTCGGGGATGTTTGCCTAGTACGACACGGCAACAAGCATGTTTTGGTGGGCGGGTGCCCGGACCATCTGATGATGGCCCGAACCCGCCCACCACTTGTGCTTGGGTGTAAAGATCTAATCATCTGTTTTGACTATCTGAGGGGTCCCCATGTCGGCCGACTATGACCGGCTCTTCCACTCGTCTGAACCGGGTAAACCGGTCGACGACGCCACCGCGATCGTGGACAGAGATGCCATTTTGAAGGCCGCGGCGGCTGCGACGCCACCGCCGGTACCCGTCGGGGAGACCAGCTCCACGAGCGTGCCCGTGGCACCCACGGCCCCCACCCAGACTCAGGCTGCCCCGCAGCAACCCCGGCACGCGGAGACCGCACCGCAGATGCCCGCGCCGATGCCGGCGCCGCCCGCGAGTGCGCCGCAGTGGCCGCAGAACTCCATGTTGCGGGCCCCGCAACAGCAGATGGGCCAGGGTGCACGCCACGAGCAGCCCGTCGCCCAGCCCGGCCCGGTTGCGCGCGTTGCGCCCGGCCCGGCGCCGTCGCAGTTCGCCGATCTCGACCCCGAGGTCAGTGGCCAGTGGCGAGCCGGACAGGCGATCCCCAGCCCGGCCGCGCCCGGCCCCACCTCGGCCGCCTCGATGGGCAACCACCGCGCGATCGACGCGTTGTCGCACGTCGGGGTGAAGACCGGGGTAAAGATGCCGTCCCAGCGCGGATGGCGGCACTGGCTGTATCTCACGACGCGGATCAACCTCGGTCTGTCGCCCGATGAGATCTACGAACTCGAACTGCACAACCGGATTCGGCGTAATGCCCGCGACTCCTACCAGATCGGCGTGTTCGGTCTGAAGGGCGGCGTCGGGAAGACCGCGGTCACGGTGGCGCTGGGATCGGCGATGGCCAAGGTCCGCGGCGACCGCATCCTGGCGATCGACGCCGACCCGGACGGCGGCAACCTGGCCGACCGGGCCGGGCGTCAGTCCGCGGCGACGATCTCCGATCTGCTCGCCGACCAGGAACTGTCGCGCTACAACGATATTCGTGCCTACACGAGCATGAACGGCGCGAACCTCGAGGTGCTGTCATCCGAGGATTACAGCGGCGCACAGCGCGAGTTCAACGACGATGACTGGAAGGGCGCCACCGCGGTGGTGTCGCGTTACTACAACCTCGTCCTCGCCGATTGCGGCGCCGGCCTGTTCCAGAAGGCTTCCCGCGGCGTGCTGTCCACCGTGTCGGGCATGGTGATCGTGGCAAGTGCCTCGATCGACGGCGCCCGGCAGGCCGCGATCACCATGGACTGGCTGCGCCAGAACGGCTACCAGGATCTGCTCGGCCGGTCCTGCGTCGTCATCAACCATGTGACACCGGGCAAGGTCAACGTCGACGTCGAAGACCTGGTGCAGCAGTTCGAGCGCCATGTGCCCCCGGGCCGAGTCATCGTGTTGCCGTGGGACAAGCACATTGCCGCCGGTACCGAGATCCAGCTTGAGTTGCTCAGCGAAACCTTCCAGCGGCGCATCACCGAACTGGCCGCTGCCCTGTCCGACGATTTCGACAGGCTTGAACGTCGGTGACCGCGAGCACTGCCAGCGCCGATACGTCGAGCGCGAAGCCTGGAAGGCCGTCCACCACAAGGGTCACCATCCTCACCGGTAAGCGGATGACGGATCTGGTGTTGCCCGCCGGCGCGGCGATCGAGACCTACATCGACGAAACCGTGAGCGTGCTGGGCGAATTGCTCGAGGACACTCCGAAGGACACCCTCGCCGGGTTCGACTTCTCCGAGCAGGGCATGTGGGCGTTCGCCCGCCCGGGTGCGCCGCCGTTGAAGGCCGACGAGTCCCTGGACGATGCCGGGGTGGTCGACGGGTCGCTGCTGACGTTGGTTTCGGTCAGCCGGACCGAGCGGTACCGCCCCCTGGTCGAGGACGTGATCGATGCGATCGCCGTGCTCGACGAGTCGCCGATATTCGACCGCACGGCGCTGAATCGCTTTGTCGGCGTGGCCATCCCGGTGGTTGCCACGGCCATCACCGCCATGTCGCTGGTGTCGTGGAACGGGTCCGGCCAGGGCTGGTGGTGGGCGTTGGCGCTGGGGCTGTTCGGTTTGGGCCTGCTCGGCGGCAGCTTCGCCGCGCAGAGTCGCTACCAGAACCTCGATCTGGCCGAGAGCCTGCTGCTCGCCGCGACCATCGTGCTGGCCGGTGCCGCGGCGCTGGCCGTGCCGTTGCCCTATGACGCCGACTCCCTCGGCGCACCACAACTCGCCGGTGCGGGTGCGGTGGTGCTGTTGTTGACGTTGGCGACCCGTGGTGGGCCCCGCCGTCGGGCTGATGCGGCCGCATTCGTGGCGGTGCTGGCGATCGCCGTCACGGCCGCGGCGACCGCGGTCGGCTACGACGGAACGCCGTGGGTGCCCGCCGGTGCCATCGCGTTCGGGTTGATCGTGGTGACCAACGCCGCCAAACTCACTGTCGCCGTTGCCCGTATCGCCCTGCCGCCGATCCCGGCGCCCGGTGAGACCGTGTCCAACGACGAGCTGCTGGACCCGGTCATCACCCCGGACGAGGTCGACGAGGCGTCGCCCACCTGGAAGGCCATCATCGCCTCGGTGCCGGAATCGGCTGCGCGACTGCAGGAACGCAGCCTGCTGACCCGTCAGCTGCTGATCGGATTCCTGTCGGCCGGTTCGCTGGTGCTGTCGGTCGGTGCGATTGCCGTTGTGGTCCAGGGACATTTCTTCGTGCACAGCATGATCGTGGCCGTGCTGGTGGCCGTGATCTGTGGATTCCGATCGCGGTTGTACGCCGAGCGGTGGTGCTCCTGGGCGCTGCTCGCGGCGGCGGTCGCCGTGCCCACCGGTGTGATGGTGCGGTTGTGCCTGTGGAATCCGGGTAGTGCCTGGCTGGTTCTGGCGATCTACACCGCCCTCGGACTGGTCGCGGTGATCGCCGTGGGCGCCACCGACGGGGTTCGTCGGGTGTCGCCGGTGACGAAGCGGATCCTCGAGCTCTCCGACGGTCTCGCTATCGCCGCGGTGATTCCGCTGCTGCTCTGGATCGCCGGCGTCTACGACCTGCTGCGGAATCTGCGGTTGCACTGAGGTTTACGGGCTGGCGGGTGAGGACCGGATGCATTGGACAGTTCCGGTAGCGCCTAACGGTAGGCGGCATCCGGGCCTGCGCCAGTCACACCGACGACCGGCTGATCTTTCAGCGTTGTCGTGACCGCCGGTGTTGTCTGATGTGAAGGTGTGGTGATGAGTTTTCCTCCCCAGGGTCCCTACGGTTCACAACCCTCCGATGGTGGGCCGCCGTGGGGTGGGCCGCCGCCGCACTACGGTCAGCAGCCCGGTGGCGGGCCGTGGTCTCAGCGGGGCTGGACGGGCACTCCACCGCCACCGAACAACGGTGGTAAGGGCAAGTGGATCCTGATCGGTCTGGCGCTTGTCGCGATCATCGCGGTGAGCATTGTCGGCACGGTTCTTGTGCTGCGTCCCGATTCCGGTGGCGGTAACGGTTCGTCCAACACTGCGGACGGTGCTTCCGCGTTCGCCAGCGCCAACGACACCGGTCCAGCCAACATCATCACCGAAGACCCCACGTGCGAAGCCTGGACGAAAATCTCTCGGGATGTGTCTGCCGCGGTCCCAGAATGGAATAAGCAAGACTATTCGGTGCCGGCGACAGAGTGGACGCCAGAGCAGCAGAGGGTATTTGAGAAAAAGAGTGCAGCACTGAAGAGCGCAATAGAAAAGGCGGGGAACCTCGCCAAGCAGACCCCCCATCGGGTCATGCGTGAACTGTATGGCCAGTACAATGCTTACGCGCAGGCTGTGATTGATTCGATTCCGAACTACTCATCTGATGATAACAAAACTGTTGCTGCTTCAAATCAGTTCGCTAGCAGCCTGAACAGGGTATGCGATGCGATCTACTTCCGTGCGGCACAACAAACGGCCCCATTGATTTCGGAGGCGGCGCCTCCTTCTGATCCTCAGGTGCCTAACGGTGACCGCAACCTGGTGCCCGAGCGGTTTTTGACCAGTCGTCACGGAAGGTGCGAAGACTGGATGACCGCGGTTCAGCGGTTCGAGAAAGATGCCAAGGACTGGCGAGACATCGACGCAAAGATTCCAGCCACTGAATGGACCCCCGATCAGATGTCGGTGATGGACGCGGTCATGCCTGTGATGACAGCGTTTGCGAATGATATAGAACAGTTAGGCCGGCAAAGTGGCAATCCGGTCTGGGAAGACTTTGCGGTGCTTGCGGCGCAGTCCATGCGGGCATATGTTCAGGCGATACCTACTTACACGGTGAATACTGGTTACATGTCATCGCTATCAGCCCGCCTTTATAGCGCGATCAATTGGGCGTGCAAGGCGGAGTCATGAACGCGGTTGTCTATCCCGCGAACAATGGCCCGGTTCTGAACAGGCAGCGGTTAAGCGGACGCGAATTGGGATTGGCTTAGCCAGTCGTATTTGCGTCGGTCGCAGTAGCCAAAGTTGAGCAAGGCGGTCGTGGCGAGGCCGGTCCAGGCCGGCGCTCCAGCCACGGCTTCAGCAATGAATCGTCGGGGCTACAGGGCAGTCCGATGGTCTGGCGGGCGAATCGGCTCATCGTGGGCGCCCTGGGCGGAGGCCCGGTCGCCAAGATTTGTGCGTTCGGGGTGCACCATGCTCGGGTAGCATTTTCCTGGACTACTGGTAGAGGGGATCGTCGACCGTCACTGGTGGAATGTTCCGTTTGACGGCCGCAAACGCGCCGTCATGCAGAGTGTGGGATGTTCGATACGGCTGGTTGGCATGGTCGTTGAGTTTCCTTGCGTCTAGTTGATGGGGTGTGTGGTGACTGGTGAGTTGCGGGTCAATATTGCCGAGCTGAGGGCGGGTGCCCTGGGTCTTCAAGATGCGGCCGATGCACTCCCGGATCCGCCGAGCGCGTTTCCATCATTGGGTGCCGATCGGTTGGCGCAGGCATTGACCAGTCGTACCAATGAGATTGAGGCACCGCTGGTGGAGTCGTTGCCGACAACTAGAACCGATGCGCGCGCGACGGCAACCAACATAGGCATGGCCGCTGATCGGTACGAGAAGACCGATCAGCAGGCTCACTCTGATGTCAGTGACCGGTTGGCGGAGTTTGATTCGAAGTTCGGTTCATCGAGCTCGAATGGCGGCGGGGCCACGGATGCGATGGGTCAATTCGGTCAGATGATGCAGATGCCGATGCAGATGGCCCAGCAGTTGGGTCAGATCCCGATGCAGATCGCTCAACAAGCGGGTCAGATCCCGCAGACGATCATGCAAGGTGTGCAGCAGTTCGCTCAGATGGGCGGGGGGCTCGGCCAGGACGGTGCAGGTGCCGATGGTGGCTCCGGTACCGATACCGCGGGGGCGGGGCCAGATGCTGTGCAACAGACGTCTGCCGATGGTGAGGACCGTGAGGAGCCGGGTGAGCGGGAGGACCAAGAGGAGAAGCCCGACGGCGCCGCGGCGTCCGATGGTGGTGAACAGCGGGCTCCCGTGGCAGAGGCGCCTGTGGAGGCAGCGCCGGCTGATCCTCCGCTAGAAGCAGTTCCTGCCCAGCCGAAGCGACCTCCGGTTGACCCCTCAGTCTTGTTGTGACCGACAGAGTTTCTTTTGACGTGAAGGTTTGGTGATGAGCTTTCCTCCCCAGGGCCCGTACGGTTCGCAACCCTCCGATGGTGGGCCACAGTGGGGCGGGCCGCCGCCGCAAGGTTCGGGCGGTCAACCGCCGTATGCCGGTGGTGGGCCGGCGGGGCAGCCTCATGGAGCGCCGCAGTATGGGCAACCGGGCGGGACGTGGCCTCAGCAGCAGCCTTGGGGCGCTCCGCCTTCGCCTCCGAACAAGGGTGGTAAGGGCAAGTGGATCCTGGTGGGGCTGGCGCTTGTCGCGATCATTGCCGTGAGCATCGTGGGCACGGTTCTTGTGCTGCGTCCCGATTCCGGTGGCGGTCAGGCTGGTACCGACAACGGTGGGTCCGAATTCGCCAGCGCTAACGACACCGGGCCAGCCAACATCATCACCGAAGACCCTACATGTGAGGCCTGGGGGAAGATTTCGGATCAAATCACCGCGGTATCCAAATCCGTAAATTGGAACAGTCAAGACTATTCCGTGCCCGCGGCCGAATGGAGCACAGAACAGCGAGCAGCCTTTGAAAAAGAGAGCGCTGCTTTATCGGATGCAATTCCGAATGTGTCAAGTATCGCCAAGCAAACTCCACATCGAGTAGTGCGCGAACTATACGGCCAATTCAACGCCTACGCGCAGGCGCTTGTCGATGCGGTGCCATCCTACTCTTCGGCAGACCACTATACTGCCGTCGCTTCCAATAAATTCTTTGGGGTATTGAACCGACTGTGTGATTCGATTCACTTTCGAGCAGCGCAGCAGACCGCCCCACTTGTCGCGTCCACAGAGCCTCCATCGAACAGTTCCTCACCGCGCGATGATGGAGCGGCAGTACCGGAAATATTTTTGAGCAGAAATAACGGTGCCTGTAGCGACTGGATAGCCATGGTGCAGCGTTTCGACGCTGATACCAAGGAGTGGCGTGAACTCAACCCTAATGTCCGACCACCGGAATGGACTCCAGAGCGCAAGGCAATTATGGACGCGGCGACACCAGTGCTGGTGACGTATGCCGACGACATGGAGCGGCTAGGTCGCGGGAGTGGTAACGCGATTTGGGAGGACTTCGCAGTATTCGCGGCGCAGTACCTGCGTGCGTACGTCAAGGGTATTCCAACCTATACGCCAAACTATGTCTACATGTCGTTGACTTCAAATACACTCTCTAATGCGATACTCTGGGCTTGCAAGGCTCAATCATGAATGCAGTCGCACCCTCATCGCCGGGTCCAGTGCTGATCGACGAACTTTCAGACCTATTTCTGGTTATGGGCGGAAATCCTATCGTAAAGCCCAGTGGTCCTTACGCTGATATTATGGTCGGTCCCGGCGCGTGGCCTGAATTTGATGAATCGGAATTCACTGCACGTGAAGAAATACTGAATAGCCTGAAATCTGCTGCGATAGCGGCACGGGAAACTTGGGATACAGTGCGTGCCGGCATTTTTAACGGACCGCTCATATGGATTGGCGGCAGCGCCACGGCCGCGGCAGCGAAAGCTGAGGAACACAGCAACGCGGTACAGGCAATTGAGAAGCAGTTCACCGAAGCGATTGAATGGTGTGGAACGGCATTTTTGACAACTAGGATGGCAAAGCAAGCGATCGCCGACTACGTTGATACACAAGTTCAGGCAATTAATGATCTTCTGAACAAAGCCAAAGACGAGGGAACAGACGCTGACGAGGCGGCGCGCACCGCCAAAAATATCGCCAAACTCGCCTACGCTGCCAACAAACAGTTTCTCGCCGGCTTGGCCAGTAGCCTGAGCGGAAATACCGAAACCGCCCAGGAAACTTCGCCCGGCGATGGTCCTGCCACCTTGCTTGATAACAACATTGGTGGGTCCGGATCAACGCAAAAGGACGACGGCAGCGCAGCAGGTGCAAACGACTCCCAGTTGGTATCACTGCTGAAGGGCGAAGGGGGGGATGAGTCGCAGTCCGGCGACCATGCTGAAGGTGGTGGTGATGTTGCGGAGGTTTCGTCCGGAGACGGTGCCGCCGCTGAGTCAGCGTCGGAACGGGATGCAGTTGTTGATGCCGGAGGTGTTGAAGGTGGTGGTGATGTTGCGGAGGTTTCGTCCGGAGACGCTGCGGTCGCTGAGTCAGCGTCGGAAGGGGATGCTGTTGTCGGCGTCGAGAATGTGGCCCCGACCGCGACAGGCGATGGTGCTGCTTCAGATACACAGGCTGTCCGAGACGCACCCGCGTTTGTTGCGCCGAATATAGCTCAACCCAGCACCGGCACCGGAACAAGGGCGCCCGCAGGTTCGGTGCCTGCCGCCGCCGCTCCCTCCGCGGCGAGCGCTCCAGGCGTGGGCGGTGGGTCTGGAGCTGCCGGCGCTGGCAGCGGCTCATCGGCCTCCTCGGCGGCCAGCGCGGGCGCGGGGATGGATCCGTCGTCCGGGACAGGCCAAGCGCCGGTCGGCGGGGCACCGACTGATCCTGCGCAGGCCTTCTCGCAAGGCTTCGCTGATTCGTCGGGAACGCCGGTGCATGCCGCTTCGTCCGGTGGCGCACCGCCGTTGGCGCCATCGCCGACGGTTCCGGCCAGCGATGCGATGACGCCAGCGAGCACTGCTGCGCCGTTGGCGCAAACAGGCGCGCAGGCACCTGTTGCACCGGTGCAGGGCCCAGGCTCGGGTGGCCCGATGGGCGGCGGCATGGGAGGTGGGATGGGCATGGGCGGTATGCCGCTGGGTCCGCCGCCGACCGCGCCTCCGGCCGGGCCCGTTGCACCGCCGCCCGCAGTCGCACCGCCCCCGGCCCCGCCCGCGAACATCGCTGGCGGTGCGCAGATCGCGCCGATTCCCGTGTCAGCCGCGCGCGCTGAGCGGGATGCCGCGCAGAACGCTGCGAAGCGGAGTTCGGATCCGCTGGTACTGGCGCGCCGGATCGCAGCGGCGCTCAACGCGCCCGACATGCTTAATATCGAGGACTACGACTTTTACTGGATTACTGCGTTGACCGCCGAAGGACAGATTGTGGTGGCCAATAACTACGGTTTGGCCTACCTGCCTGCGCAGGTGCGGTTGCCTGAGGATGTGAAGTTGGTCAGTGCCGATGAGTCGATCCCGGCCAACGAGCGTGCCTCGTTTGCGACCTATCCGATGGTGGCTGTTCAGCGTTGGGCCCAGCATCACGACACGACGCTGCGGGCGGTGATCGGCGGTGAAGAGCACCTCGCGAAGTCGGACGCCGGTGCCCACAAGGTCGTGCTGACACCGGATGACATCCCGGCGAAGGGCCAGATGGCGGGCCGGGATCGTTTGCAGGTGATCGCCCCGCAGATCGCCATGCGGTTGGCAGGGTTCAGTGACGCCGACCTGATCAACATCCTGCCGCCGGCATCGGCCGACACCAGCCCACCAGAAGACCGTCGGACGACGTTGTGGGAAGAGGTGTGGGAGCCGCTGTGCAGCAGCGCCTACGACCGCGGGCAGGTGCACTTGCAGGCGTTCTTGACGTATGCAATCCACGCTCAAGAGTGGGCCGTGTATGAGGCACACGCCGCAACGGACGGACCCGATCAACGCCGGGCCGCCGCCGATTTCATTTACTGGCAGCATGTGGGTCAGTTGATCGCCGACGCACTCGATGCGTAGGACGGGTGGTTCAGGTTCCAGGAGACGCGGCAGCGTCGTTGTTGCTGCCGCACCGGCGAGGCATCCGGGCAGCAAAAGAAGTGAACGCCGTAACCTCGGTCTGCCCATATGATTATCGCGGGAAATCGATGCTGCGCGTCGCCCGGACGGCAACGCCGTTCGGCCGAAATCTTGGTTTCGTCACGGATGCCCGCTCTCGTACGTCGGCGGCATCGACATAGGGAGGATGAATAGCAGTGACAGAAGGGGTGGTCGGGTGGTCGTCCGACGAGATGAAGAAGAAGGCCGCGGATATCACGGCGGATCGGGCGGACAAATCACCAGTACCCCTCCCGGCGCCACCGGACGCGCTGCAAATCACCACCGCCGCGACGAACCAACTCAATGCGTCTTCCACCAGATTGGAACAAACTTTCAGCGCCGCTGACACCGAGGCAGGGCGTATGGCATCGGCCCTACGAGCTGCGGCCGACGCTTTCGACGAGGTTGTCAGTACGTCGAAGGAAGAATTCGACAAGAGCATGAATAGCGACGGGGCCCGGCCTTCGCAACGTTTCGAGACGGTGGTTCCAAGCGGGGTGATGGACGCTGCGCCGGCCACCGTTCAGGTCCCTTATCCTGCCGCGGCACAAACGGGCGCCTACGCTAAGTGGCGTGAGACTGCGAAAGAGCTCGATGGTACCAATACGTCTGGGCTAGAGGAATTCAGGGACGCCTGGAAGAGAACCAAAGGTTGGCTCGACAAGCACAAGGACAAGTTCATAGCGCCGAAGGGGGATGGCACCGCCGCCGACGCCTACACGGAGGCGATGGAGCGCCTGCGTGAATGGTGGGAGCACATGGGCCCGGAAGCCGAGCGAATGATCGAGCAGGCACAAAATTTCATCGATGCGCACCGAGATCTTGTCAATGAGCACCCCACAATGGACGATGTAGCGACCTATGAGAGATTGAGTCCGGGGGGCGTCGTCGGTGTCCTCGTAGGCCTATCACCCGCGGCAATGCTGGGGAAAGGCGCGCTGAATGCGCATTTTCAGGAGCGTTCGGACGCGGCGTTGAAGAAGTATGCAGATAAGGTCGCTTTCCACGAAATTAGGCCTGGTATGCCGCCGTCAATTCGCGGGGTGGCGTCGACAACTCCCGATGGTCCACCACCTGGTGGAAACCCTCAGATAGGTGGTCCCTCCGCTCCCACCACCAGTGGAGGCGATCCAAGCATTCCCGAGATGCCATCAATGCCCGAGATGCCGTCGATGTCGCCCGCAAGCGCTGAGCCGTCCGCCGGTCAGGGGTCGGGTGGTTCTCCGAGCGGTGGCGGCTCACCGAGTGGCGGTTCCCCATCCGGTGGTGGTGCGCCCAGCGGAGGCATGCCGAGTGGTCTTCCGAAGGGAACCGAGGGCATGCCGGAGATGCCTGGCGTCGGGGAACCCAGCCTGAAGCCCGCCAGCGCCGGCGGTGGAGGCGGTATGGGCGGAGGCGGCGGGGGTATGCCGTCGATGCCGTTGGGTCCCGCTGTCGGAGCGGACTCGGTGGGGCCGTCTCCCGCGGCCGCACGTGGCGGCGGTGGAGTCCCAGGCAGCCCGGGCGGTGGCGGTATGGGCGGTATGGGTGGCGGTATGGGTGGCATGGGCGGTGGCCACGGCCAGAACCAGGGCAAGGAGAAACGCCGCAATCCCAACCTGTCGGAGGACGAAGACCTTTACAAGGAAGATCGCGCGTACACCGAGGCGGTTATCGGTCGTCGTGCACGTAAGGACCCCAAGGACGGCAAGTAAACCAGGTCAGTAGACAACGGCTCGCCGACGACTCGCAACGTGTCGTCGGCGAGTTTCGTTGTACACCAGGCCTTTTCCGCCTGAGTAATCTGGTTCGCGGACTACCCTTGCTCGCCGAGTAATTCACGCGGTGTACGGCATCCGATGACCCGAACACCGTCATTTGTGCTTCGAGCGCAACAAAAATCGTGCATCGAACACAAAGGCCAAGCCCGGTGGCGTGGTGTAGGAGTTCGCTCGATCGCGTGATCCTTCGGGGTGCAGTTTAGGCGGTCAGGGCTGGTGTGGTGTTGGTTTGCTGGTCGGTGGGCTCCTCGGTGTCGGTCAGCGAGGTTCGGGCGCGGGTGAGGACGTCGAGGCCGAGGTAGCGCCGTCCTTCGATCCATTCGTCGTGTTGTTCGGCGAGCACGGCCCCGACGAGGCGGATGATGGAGGTCCGGTCGGGGAAGATGCCGACGACGTCGGTGCGGCGCCGCACCTCTCGATTGAGGCGTTCCTGGGGATTGTTCGACCAAATTTGGCGCCAGATTTGCTTGGGGAACACGGTGAATGCCAGCAGGTCAGCCCGGGCGGCGTCGAGGTGCTCGGCCACCTTGGGGAGTTTGTCGGAGAGCGCGTCGAGCACCCGATCGTATTGCGCGTGAACGGATTCGGCGTCGGGTTGGTCGTAGATGGAGTGCAGCAGGGTGCGCACCCACGGCCAGGAGGATTTCGGGGTGACGGCCATCAGGTTGACCGCGTAATGGGTTCTGCACCGCTGCCAGGCTGCTCCGGGCAGGGTGGCGCCGATCGCGGCCACCAGCCCCTGGTGGGCGTCGCTGGTGACCAGCGCGACCCCGGACAGGCCGCGGGCCACCAGGTCGCGGAAGAACGCCAGCCAGCCCGCCCCGTCCTCAGCGGAGGTGACCTGGATGCCCAGGATCTCGCGGTAGCCCTCGGCGTTGACGCCGGTGGCGATCAGGGTGTGCACTCCGACCACGCGGCCGTTCTCGCGCACCTTGAGTACCAAGGCGTCAGCAGCCACGAACGTGTACGGGCCGGCATCGAGCGGGCGGGTCCGAAACGCCTCCACCGCCTCATCGAGCTCGGCGGCCATGACCGAAACCTGCGACTTGGAAAGCCTTGTCACACCGAGGGATTCGACGAGTCGCTCCATCCGCCGCGTGGACACCCCCAGCAGGTAACAGGTGGCCACCACCGACGTGAGCGCCCGCTCGGCGCGTTTGCGCCGCTCCAACAGCCAGTCCGGGAAATAGCTGCCCTGCCGCAGCTTGGGAATCGCGACATCGAGGGTGCCGGCACGGGTATCGAAATCACGGTGCCGATACCCGTTGCGGCTGTTGGACCGCTCGTCGCTGCGCTGGCGGTACCCGGCCCCGCAGATGGCGTCGGCTTCAGCACCCATCAGCGCGTGGATGAATGCCGACAGCAGCCCACGCAGCAGATCCGGGCTGGCCTGGGCGAGTTGATCGGACAGCAGCTGCTCGAGGTCGATAGGCTCAGACGAGGTCATCGCGTTGTTCTCCTTCGATTGACTTTGCGGGTCACTTCGAAGAATCACGCGATGACCGCCCTCTACCGGGCTACGACACGCCCACCAGGCCCAACGCCCGTACACCACACCCCTGGACGTAACTAACACAAAGTCGGGATCGGGTCAGGACTTAGTGCCCGGACTGTGCTGTGGATCCAAAGCGCGAAGGCGGTCCAGCGCGTGTCCGTCCGTGAACTCGCTTCGCTGCTCGGGGTGGCGCCAGTAGAAGCGCACCAACTCGATCAGGGCAGTGCCCTTTCGGGTATAGCTGCCCGGAGAGTCCATCACGAGTCTCGAACCGTCCTTCATGGTGATCCCCATGGGGGTCCAGAACCGTCCCTCGGTGGGAAGCTGGTCCGTCACCGCCGTGATGTCGTCCCACTTTCCTGAGTTCAATGAACCGAGATTGGGGAACTCAAATTCCTCGGGAGTAAGCAGCAGGTAGCTGGTGCCCCCTTGGCGCTTGAATACAAACCAAAACCAACCCGCAACGAGGCCAGTGGCGCCGAAGGCGATGGGAAAGACTTGGCCCACTCCATCGGGTAGTGGCAGGTAGAGCCAGCCGGTTGTCCATGCAATGAACATCGACAGTCCAGACAGCGCGAGGGCGAGGTTCGATCTCCGCTGAGTCGACTCCAAGCGACTGTCCGGGCGTAATAGCATCCCAGATTCATCGAACGCAGCTTGGACCACAGCATTTTTCGATACCACCAACTGGATGGCAACCAATAGGCAGGTGGTGATTAGCCCGACTGCGATCACCGCAGTAATGAAGTTCAAGTGTTTGATCGCGATGAATGCCCAGATGCCGCATACCAACGCAAGAATCAGGTTGAGTGCGATGCCAAATCGTCTGCTGAAATTCCCCATCGCCGTCCTCGGCGGTTCCGCGGACCTCAGCCCAGCTGCTGTCCTTCGGCAGTCAACTCCGCGACCATCGCATCGAGTCGCTCACGATCAGCCTCGATCGAGGAGGTCGCTGCGGCGGTGGCCTTCTGAATCGCTTCATTGAGCCGTTGCTCGACGGCTTGCGCGCCGAGTCGCAACAATCCGTCCTTGATGTACACGTCGATCAGATGATGGTGCCCGTTGAGCGTGACTTCGACGCTCCTGGCTTCGTCTGCTGCGGTGAACGTTTCAGTGTTCATCTTGTGCAGTTGGTCATCCATGAGGGACTGCAGCTGTTGCGCCTGGCGCAGGACAGCTGCGACCTGCGGATGCATCTCCTCTGTCATACCTGTTCCCTCCCACCCTTCTGGGACCCCTCTCCCAGCAAGCTCGATGTCATTGTTCCAGCGCCATCTGGTAGCGGCTCTCTTCACGTGGGTTGATCAACGTGATGGGCAGCTGGCGGTGCCGTGGTGTGTCAATGAAGTTGGGCCGCATGATTACTCGGCCGACACCCTGATGCGGGCCCAGGTACGTCGTCGAGTTCGGCCACGCGACGCGCGGTACCCGGCCGACGCGGCCGTTGATCATCGTGGCGAACTCGCGGAACTGCGGACCGAGCGTGACCACGGCCCCGGATGCCGCGGAGCGGATGACGAACTGGGTGAACAGGCGCGCGTCGCCGAGGTTGATGCTGACGTCGACGTTGTCGAACGGCATGTACACCGGGTAGCGGTCCGAGGTCTCACCGACGAGCACCCCGGCCGAACCGATCGGCAGCTCATGGTGCTTGTCGGTCACCGGGGTGAGCCCTTGAAGGGCCGCCCGCTGCCCGCCGTAGAGGCAGGAAAATCCGCGCGGCGTCGTCGGGGTGGACAGTGTGGTCAACAGCACCGTCGTCGTCGGTGCGGTCCCGGGGCGGACCCGCACACAGGTGGTGGTGTGGTCGGCCCGCGCCGACCACCAGACGTCCGGGCCGCCGGGAGCGTTGTAGGCCGCGGTAAAGGTGCTGCGGCCCTTGATCAACGACCAGGTCTCCTTCTCGAAGGAGATCTCGGTGGCCTTGTCGTAATCGTCGAAGCTGCGCGAGCACTGCGCGTCAATCCCGTTGCTGGCCAGCTGGTCTGCGATACGGGTAGCCGAGGCCACCAGGTACCGGGCCAGCCCGGACACCCCGCTGTCGCGTCGCTGAGCAGATCGCCGGGTCTCCTCCGGTTTGGCGCGGAGCACGATCCAGGTGCGCCGGTTGGCCGGTGCCGGGTACGGGCCGACCACCTGCTCGTAGAGGGCCACCAGGCTCGCGGGCGCGATCTTGCCGACCCGATAGCCGGCCGAGACGATGTCGGCCTCGAGGTCGGGGCAGTGCGCCGCCAGCAGCTTCTCGACCAGCTTGGTGCTGACGGTGTCGTCGGAGACGGCACCACCGTTGACGATCACCGTCGGGGTGAAAGGCCTTGGTACCAGCTCGATCACCGCGACCAGGTAATCACCCTGCCACCGCACCGCGACGTGATCGCCGGGCATCACGGTGGCGCCGACCGCAGGCTCCGACGGCACATCGGGCGTGCTGCGGTGGCGGCGCCGCCAGGAGAAGATCGCCCGGACCCACCCGGTGAGCCGGTAACCGCGGATGGTCAGCACCGAGAAGATCGCGATCAACACCGACAGCGTGATCCCCAGCCACAACAGGTGGAAGTGCAGGCAGATGGCGAGGCACGCCGGAATCAGCGTGGCCGCCCAGATGGCGTGCCCCGTGGTGAAGCGGAAGCCGAAATGCCTCTGTAGGAAGTTCATTGGCGCCGCCGCAACGCGCGTCGGGTCATCGCCGCGATCCCGAGAATCAGGGCCAGTGCGGCCCCGGCAACCACCACGCCCGTGATCGGACCGCGGTCTGGCGGCGGGATGTACACCGGCGGCGGGACTTCCTTGACGCGGAACGGCGCCTTCTCGGGCCCCTCGGGAATCTCCCACGTCAGTGCGGCGACCGGATCGACCACGCCCGCACCGACGTAGTTGTCGACGCCGCCGCCGGGATGCCGTGCGGTGGCGGTGATCCGGTTGATCACCTGCGCCGGGGTCAGATCCGGGAAGCGCTGCTTGACCAGTGCCGCCAGACCGGAGACGTATGCGGCCGAGAACGACGTGCCGTTCAGCGGCACCGGGCCGTCCTCGCCGGGGGTGGCGTTGATGGGCTGGCCCTCGTAGCCGAGCGCAGTGAGGTTCTCGCCGGGAGCCGCGGCACCTACCCACGGGCCCGACATCGAGAAGTTGCTCGGCTGACCGTTCTGGCTGATGCTGCCGACGGTGAGCACCAGCGGGTCGTACCAGGCCGGGCTGACGATCGTCTGCACGCCCTTCCAGCCGCGGGCATCGGCCGGGACCGACGGATCCGGCGGTGGGTTCTGGGTGCAGTCCTGGCCGGTGTTACCGGCGGCCACCACGATCACCGCGCCCTTGACGTTCACGGCGTAGTTGATGGCCGCGCCCAGGCTGCTCTCGTCGATCCGGCGGGTCACCTTGTAGCAGGCGGCCTCACTGATGTTGATCACCTGCGCGCCCAGGTTGGCCGCGTGCACCACCGAGCGGGCCAAACTGCGGATCGAGCCCGCGGTCTGGGTGGTGTTCGGGTCGTTGGGATCCTGGCGCGAACCCTTGGGCTGGAACGCCACGGAGGTCTGACGCAGCGAAAGCAGTCGCGCATCGGGGGCCACGCCGATGAATCCGTCCGTAGGGGACCCGCGTCCGGCGATGATCGACGCGGTCAGGGTTCCATGGGCGTCGCAGTCGGACATCCCGTTGCCTGCGGCGTCGACGAAGTCGCCGCCCGGCTCGGCCGGCACCCGGGGTGAACCGTTGACCCCGGTGTCGATCACCGCGACAGTTACGCCGGCGCCCGTTGCGAACTTCTGTGCGTCGGCCAGCCTCAGGTAGTCCGCTGCCCAGGGCTTGTCGGCGAAGTTCGAATTCGGCATGACCGTCGGCGCCGCGCAGATCTTGCGCTGCTCGGTCGGCTGGTCGGGGCCGGTCTCATCAGGCGGAACAGCCGCGGCGTCGATCGCCGGCGGATCGATCGCGAACGCCGGAGGCGCACTGAATAGAGCCAACAAAACCGCCAGCAGCATTACGACTAAGCGCTGCACGCCTCACACTCCCCCAATGACATCGGACATGTCTGCAGTGTGCTGCCGCACGTTCAGCAAACAATATCCGGCCTGTTCAGAAACGCATCGTCTCACGTCAAGCCGTCCGGCTATTTGCACGCAGGCAATCATAAGGGTGCCCGGGTGAGGCTGATAACGCTTTGTGTCCGCAGTGAGTTTTGCATCCGGCAATGGCGGGAGTGTGAAGTCACTGCCCACCTGCGCATGTCGGTCTCGCGGTGGGGCCGTTCTGCGCACGTGCATCGCTGAGATGTGCCGCGGCATGCCGCCTCGACGCTGTGAGGTCTCAAACGCCTGGCGACCGTGGTGATACAGGCCGTGCGGGTATCGGTTCTGCCCAGGATTGACGGCTTCAATGGTCGCTGTGCCGTGCGATGAGTGCTAGCTCCGCTTCGCCGGCTTGTTCTGGGGTCGCGTACGGCATATTCGTTGCCACGAAGTCTCGGGCTTCGGGCAGGGCCATGCCCTGCGCGATGAGCATATTCACCACACCGATGTGCATTACTG
Organism: Mycolicibacterium alvei; assembly: GCF_010727325.1. Taxonomy (NCBI): domain Bacteria; kingdom Bacillati; phylum Actinomycetota; class Actinomycetes; order Mycobacteriales; family Mycobacteriaceae; genus Mycobacterium; species Mycolicibacterium alvei. The sequence continues at coordinate 3,570,130 of NZ_AP022565.1, read as the reverse complement.
CTGTCGCGCGCTTGGCTGCTACGCCAGCCACGAAGCGGACTTCGTCGGCCAGTTGAGCCTCGGTGAGGGCAGTCACCTTCGGGTCCAGGTCCACTTGAGCGACGGAACCATTCAGGTATGCGGTGACGGTGACGGTGCCTGGCGGGTTGATGGCCTGGACCACCGGGATCCGCTCTTGGTCTTCGGGTTCGGCCTCGGTATCGAATGCACCGAAGCTGTCGTCCACGACCTTGTCGACCTCATGGCCGGTGTAGTCGTGGACGGCATCGAGGCCGCTGTCGTGCGCCCCGTCCTGATCGGCGTCGCCCCCCGCATAGTCCGGCAGGGCATCCAGTCCCGACACATCGTCGGTGAACAGCGGGGTGCCCAAATCGAGCGCATCGAGGCCGTCGTCGTCGGTGTCGTCCCAGTCATCGGAACCGCGGGGCGTCATGTGTTAGTCATACCTGTTCAGGGTCAGTCAACGAACATATGGTCAGACAGATCAGCGCGGGTGCATCTGTTTGCCGATATCTGCTCCCGCTTGGGTGTCTGTTTGGTCGTATTGCGCTGCGGAGATGTTCAGTTTCTCCGACATGTCCTGTGACACGGACGCCATCGCCGCGCATGCGGCCTCGCGAGCGTTGTTGGCAAATTCCAGGGCTGTGATGCTCACAGCGCAGATCGGGCCGTGGTTCACCAACATCGAAGCGCTGACGCCGCCGGTGACCTCGCTGTTCAACTCGATAAGCTGCTGTGCCATCTTCTGGCCGTCGGACAGCTCACGAACATGTGAAGAAGTAACTCCCAGCGTCCCGTCAGACATTGATCGAACCCTCCCCGGTGCCTGTGGCTGAGCCCCCGGAGGGAGACCATGGCTTGGACGTCGTACTTCCGCCTGGCGGTGACACAGACGCTGGTGGTGCTCCCGCGGGCTTAGCGCCGGCTGCGACCTCTTGGTAGTCGCTGGCTGCTTGCCGGAACTTCTGCGCATTCGCCAGGGTCAGGGACTCCATGGTCCCAAACGCTCCCAACGCGATCGGCATCGAACCCGCGACTGCGCCAATCTCGAACGCCATCTGGTTCGCCGGCCCCGTCGGCGGGATCTTCCCGATAGCAATCGCGATAGGGATCATGAAGGTCAGCGACGTCGCGACAATTTCGAGGGCAGTGCGTGTGTTGCTGATCTGCTTGGCCTCGTTGGCGACGATGCCCTTCACTTCTGCATCGATCTTGCTCATTTTCGCGGCACGTTCTTGCTGCTGCTCGTTCTCGGCGGCGTATGCATCCGATCCGCGTCCATGCCACTGTTCGGTGGGCGTCGACCACTTAAGGGTGTCTGCGATCGCTGTGAAATGGTGAGCACCTTTCGCGAACCGATCACCGGTCTCCGGATCACCCACCCCGCACATCAACTGCATCCCATTAATGGCAAGAAGGGCCGCACCGATGATCGGCGTACCGAAGCCGTTAATCGTTTTTGCCGGCGAGCTGTACGAGCTGAAGCTGGTAGGCGTAACCCCGAAGAGTTTGTTCGCGCCAAACTCGCCGAGCATCTGTCCTGCGCCTATGCCATCTGCCACAAAGCCGATCTTTGCGAGGCTGGCCGCCTGCGGGTCGTCTGAATTCGCCGCGAACAGGTGCTCACCGAACCCCTTGCCGGCGAAGCCGATCTCGATTACCTGCTTAGCGTGCTCCAGCGTGCCCATTGGGCTCCTTCCCCGTTGATTCTCAACCGTAACAGCGTGAAGACGAGGTTCTGAGCGCCAATTTGAGCGGTTGGTGTGCGGTCCCGGCCGACTACGAACACTCGGGCGATGCAGCCTGGCTACACTGCGAGCATGCGGCTTCCGACTAGAGGGTATGTCTCTCTGTCCGGGCGTAGTTGGCCGGATACTCCACAGGAGGCGCTGGCTGGTGTGATCTTCCTAGCCCTGTTGGCGGCAGTCGTTATCCCGGCCGCATGCTGGGTCTGGTGGTGGTTCACTACGAATCGGCCGATGGCCTGTCGTCGGCGTTTGGAGAAGGAATCGGCGGAGTTCCGCGCCCGTTGGCCCGCTGACCAATTGGGTCGTGCGCCCTATGGGGCGTTGGACGAGGAGGCGCAGCGGTGTTGGCTGTTGGTTCTTCTACTCGAGGAACGCAAGTTGGACACCTACAATGCCGAAGCGTCAGCTAAAGACGTTGCCGCTGTGCGCCATTGGATCGACCGGGTAGTGGTGGCACTAAACGAGGCAGCTGCACGAGATCGTCAGGCCGCCAGTGCAGGGGAATTCGGGTGACATCGAGCGCCGCCTCAGATATAGGTTCCTTCATTGAGGGTTGGGTCCCTATGGCGGTAATAGGGCTGATAGCCATAATCGGAAGTGCGGGATTCTTCTTTGGACTTGATTGGTACAGCCGAAAGTCGTCGTATCGCACACTTGCCCAGTTGTATACACACTCATCGGCATTCTGGGCGCGCTGGCCGGGGGACCGCCTGTGGTCGGCGCCCTACGACGAGTTGGCCGCGGAAGCGAACAGGTGTCACGAACTCATCCGGAGCGTCGGCGACAAACGGCTGTACCTGAGTAGGAAAAAGGGGCGGGCAAAGAAGCAGGTCGAAGTCCTGCGCGCTGAGTTCCGTGAACAGATTGACCGCGAAATCGCTCACTATCAAGGCATGCTCGCCACCGTGGGCAACGCGATGAACTACGCAGTCTCGCAAGGTCGGGGTCCACGGCAACCGCCCTCCACGGCGTGAATTCCTCTGTAGATCAACAGACATGCGATCACGAACGATGTGATTCCAATGAGGTGTCGACCACCTAAGCGTCCAAATCCTGCTCGACCAGCTCGGTCACCGTTGCCAACACATCGGCGTCGTCAGATTCAACGGTCACCTGAGCGCCATTGGCGGCGCCGAGCGTCATGATCATCAGGGCCGATCCGGCGTCGACGGGTTCGCCGCCATCCATCGACAGGGTGACCGGGACGCCGGCGTTGACCACGGTCTCGGCGATGATCGCGGCGGGGCGGGCGTGCAGGCCGATGGCCGAACCGACGGTGACAGTCTTGCTGGGCATGGTTTCTCCTCGGGGTTGTGACTAGGTGGTGGCCAGCGCCGGCGTCTCCGGCGTGGTGAGGTTGGGCTTGACGAACTGTTTGGCCGCGATGACGGCCAGAGCGCCGACGACGGTGCCGGCAGCGAGCGCGACGAGGAACCACAGCAGGTTGCCGATCGCGAAGAACACGAAGATACCGCCGTGGGGAGCCTTGAGCGTGACGTCGAAGGCCATGATCAGCCCACCGGTGACGGCGCCGCCGAACATCATCGACGGGATGACCCGCAGCGGATCGGCCGCGGCGAACGGGATGGCACCTTCGGAGATGAAGGAGGCACCCAAAAGCCATGCCGCGCGGCCGTTCTCCCGCTCGGGTTCGGTGAACAGCCGCGGCCGCAGCGTCGACGCGAGCGCCATCGCCAAGGGTGGCACCATGCCGGCGGCCATCACCGCGGCCATGATGCGCAGGGTTGCCGGGTCGGCGACGTTGAGGCCGGCGGTGGCAAATGCGTAGGCCGCCTTGTTGACCGGCCCGCCGAGGTCGAAGCACATCATCAGGCCGAGGATGACCCCCAGGATCACGACCGAGGTTCCGGTCATGCCGCTGAGCCAGTTGGTCAGGCCGGTGGTCAGGGCAGCGAGCGGTCGGCCGAGCAGCAGGAACATCAACAGGCCGACGGTCAGTGACGCACCGAGCGGGATCACCACGACCGGCATCAGTCCCCGGAACCACTGCGGCACCTTGAACGAACCGATCCAGTGCGCGGCGAACCCCGCGATCAGGCCGCCGACGATGCCGCCGATGAACCCACCGCCGACGAACACGGCGACCGCTCCCGCGGTGAAACCCGGTGCGATACCGGGCCGGTCGGCGATCGCGAACGAGATGTAGCCGGCGAGGGCGGGCACCAGGAACATGAAGGCCAGGCCGCCGAGCGTGAACAGCACCGCCCCGAGATACTGCGTCAGCCCGCCGGGCGGAAGGTCGGCCAGCGTGTTGGTGACGGCGATGTGGTGGCCCAGCGAGTTCATGCCGTAGGCCAGTGGGCTCGATTGACCCTCAGCCGTATTGCCGATGTCGTACCCGGCGAAGAGGAAGCCCAGGGCGATGAGCAGACCGCCGGCCGCGACGAACGGGATCATGTAGCTCACGCCGGTGAGCAGGATCTGCCTGATGCGGGTACCCCAGCCGACGTCGCCCGACGCGGTCGGAGTGGCCTCGTCGACCGAGCCGGTCACTCGCGGTGCCTTGGGATTGCCTGCCGCACTGACGGCTTCGGCGATCATCACGCCGGGTTCGTTGATGGCACGTTTGACGCCGGAGGCGACGACGGGCTTGCCGGCGAAGCGTTGCTTGTCCTTGACCCCGACGTCGGTGGCGAAGATGACAGCATCGGCCGCGGCGATCGTGGCCGCGGACAGTGGTGTACTCCCGGACGAGCCCTGGGTTTCGACTGCCAAATCGACGCCGGCGTCGTCGGCGGCCTGTTTGAGCGCATCGGCCGCCATGTAGGTGTGGGCGATGCCGGTGGGGCAGGCCGTGATCGCGACGATCGACACCGCCTTGGCCGGTTCAGGAGCTACAACAGGAGCAGCAGCGGGCGCCGGATTCACGACGCCGTCGACGAGCGCCACCACCTCGTCGACACTCGCGGCATCGCGCAGTGACGCCACGAAGTCCTTGCGGACCAGCGCGCGCGCCAGGCTGGAGAGCAGCTTCATGTGTTCGGCCCCACCGGATTCCGGTGCGGCGATCAGGAACACCAGATCGGCCGGGCCGTCGGGGGCGCCGAAGTCAACCTTGGGGGACAGCCGGGCGAAGCCGATCGTCGGGGTGTCGACGTAGGGCGAGCGGCAGTGCGGAATCGCGATCCCGCCCGGCAGACCGGTGGCCGACTGCGCTTCGCGGGCCATCGCAGCACCCACCAGACCCGCGGTGTCACTGGTCCGGCCCGCCTCGGCGAGCGCACCGACCAAACGGGTGACGACGGATTCCTTGTCACCGCCCGCGTCGACGTCGAGCAGGACGAGATCGGAGGTGATGATCGGTTGAGTCATGGCGACACCTTCATGGGGTGGGTACGGACGGCATCGAGGTCGAGTTGGGCGGGCGTGGGTAGGGCCGATCCGGGAAGTGCCGCGGCGGCACTGCCGTAGGCGACGGCCATCTGCAACCGGTGCGGGGCATCGGCTCCGGCGACGGCGGCGCGCAGGTAGCCGGCCAGGGAGGCGTCGCCCGCGCCGACGGTGCTGCGCGGAATAATCGGCGGCGGCGTGGCCAGCCAGGCGCCATTGCCGTCGACGAGGACCGCGCCGGCGGCGCCGAGCGTCGCGAGGACCGCACCGACACCGCGTGCGACGAGAACACCAGCGGCAGAGACCACCGGGGACATATCACCCCGGGCGGCAGCGTCTTCCAGCTCCGCCGCCGGAACACCGGCCAGGTCGGCCAGCTCCTCGGCGTTGGGCTTGATCAGATCGGGAGCGGCCACCTCGAACGCGGCGGCCAGCGCGGCCAACGGCGCCTCGGACGTATCGACGGCGACCCGGCAACCGAGCGGCGCCAGCAGCCGCACCACCTGGGCGTACCAGTCGTCCGGAATCCCGGGCGGCAACGACCCGGACAGCACCACCCACGTTGCGTCCCGCGCCTTGTCCAGCACGCAACTGGTCAGCACCGACAGCGCGTCAGAGTCCACCTCAGCACCCCGCTCGTTGAGTTTTGTTGTGGTGCCGTCGGATTCGGTGATGGCAACGTTGGTGCGGACGGGCTGCGTGATGGGAACGCCGGTGAACGGAACACCGTGTGCCCGCAACGCCGCGAGAAGGGGATCGGTGTCCGCGGCGGGCAGCACGGCTTCGGCGGCGACGCCGGCCAAGGTCAGCGCCCGGGCCACGTTGATGCCCTTGCCGCCCGGTTCGACGGTAACGGAATCGACGCGCTGCACGGCTCCACGCGTCAACGGCGATCCCAGCGTGACGGTGCGGTCCAGGCTGGGGTTCGGGGTGACGGTGAGAATCATGCGATCACCACCTCGACCCCGTGCTGGGTGAGCAGCGCCCGGTTGGCGTCGGAGATCTCGCTGTCGGTGATCAGGGTGTCGACGCTGTCGATGGGGGCGAAGCTGACGAAGTCCTCCTGGCCGACCTTCGAGGAGTCTGCCACCACCACAACATAATTCGCAGCCCGGACCATGGCCCGCTTGACGGCCGCTTCCTCGGTGTCGGGAGTGGACAGCCCGTGCCGCACGCTGAGGGCGTTGGTGCCGATGAATGCGATGTCCACCCGCAGGGTGTCGAGTACGTGCACTACCTGTTCGCCGACGGCGGCCTGGGTGAGGCCGCGGACCCGCCCGCCGAGCAACTGCAGCGTGACGGTGGGCAGGGTGGCGAGGAGGCCGGCGATCGGCACGGAGTTGGTCAGCACGGTGAGTTCCCGATCGGTCGGCACGTGCGACGCGACGCGGGCGGTGGTCGTCCCCGCGTCCAGCAGCACACTGGCGCCGCTGAGGGGGAAGAAATCAACCGCGGCGGTGGCGATGGCGTCTTTCTGCGCGGCGCGGGTGGTGTCGCGTTCGCCGACGCCGGCTTCCACGAGGTGCAGCGACCGGGCCGGGACAGCCCCGCCGTGAACCCGACGCACGACCCCGGCCTTGTCGAGCACCGCGAGATCGCGGCGGACGGTCTCGGTGGTGACGTCGTAGGCCTGCGCCAGTTCGGCGACGGAGGCGCGGCCCTTGCTCATGACCAGCGCGGCGATGGCCTGCTGGCGCTCCTCGGCGTACATGAGCCTCCGTTTGCGTGGGTTGAAGCCCGATTAAATGTTGATATGTGTTGTTTTACGCTTGACTGTGTTGACTTGTCAACCGATTTCTGTAATCTGTCTCACATGAGCACGACGGCATCGGCTGCATCACCCACGGTCCTTCGTGGCGTTCCGGTGGTTCCGGGTGTGCAGTACGCACCCGTGATCCGGGTGAGCGCACTTCCGGCGATCGAGGTCCCGGCCGGCGACATCGCCGAGGCGGACCGGCCGGTCGAGGCGGGACGGTTCGCGGCCGCGGCAACCGAAGTCGCCACCCGATTGCGGGCCCGGGCCGCGCACGCCACGGGTGCCGCCTCGGAGGTGCTCGCCGCGACCGCGGCCCTGGCTCAGGACCGGGCCTGGCTGGGGGCCGCCGACAAGAGGATCGCGGCCGGAGCCCCGGCGGTCCGCGCCGTGACCGAGGCTGTCGAGCAGTTCGTGGAGATGTTCACCCAGCTCGGCGGGCTGATGGCCGAACGCGTCACCGACCTGCGCGATATCCGCGACCGTGTCGTCGCCGAGCTGTGCGGACTGCCGGAACCCGGTGTGCCGCTTCCGGACATCCCGTCGATCCTGTGCGCCGAGGATCTGGCCCCAGCCGACACCGCGGGGCTGGACCCGCAGCTGGTGGTCGGATTGGTCACCACGCTGGGCGGACCGACGAGCCACACCGCGATCATCGCCCGCCAGCTCGGCATCCCGTGCGTCGTGGCCGTCAGTGGGCTCGACGCGGTCGCCGTCGGCACCATGGTCCTGCTCGACGGCACCGCGGGGACGGTGACGGCCGACCCCGACGCCTCGGAAGCGGCCGAAGCCGTCGCGGCCGCTCAACGCGATGCCCGGGCAGCTCGGCAGTGGGCCGGTCCGGGTGCGACCGCCGACGGTCACGCCGTCGCGATCCTGGCCAACGTGCAGGACGGCGCGGCCGCCCGGACAGCACGGGAAACCCCGGCCGAGGGCGTCGGGCTGTTCCGCACCGAGCTGTGCTTCCTCAACCGCGACACCGAACCGACCGTCGACGAGCAGGCCAAGATCTACGGCGAGGTGCTCGAGGCGTTCGCCGGGCACAAGGTGGTGGTGCGCACCCTCGACGCGGGCTCGGACAAGCCGCTCAAGTTCGCGGGCCACCCCGACGAGGCCAACCCGGCGCTCGGCGTGCGCGGTATCCGTATCGCCGAGGGCAACCCCGGCCTGCTGGACCGTCAGCTCGAATCGATCGCCGCGGCCGCCAGACAGACCGGCACTGCGCCGTGGGTGATGGCACCCATGATCGCCACCGCGGCCGAGGCGAAAAGCTTTGCCGCCAAGGCGCGTTCGCACGGATTGACCCCCGGCGTGATGATCGAGGTCCCCGCCGCGGCCCTGTTGGCCGACAAGATTCTGGAGCACGTCGAGTTCCTGTCGATCGGCACCAACGACCTCGCGCAGTACACGATGGCCGCCGACCGGATGTCGGCTGACCTGGCTGCTCTTACCGATCCGTGGCAGCCGGCGGTACTGACCCTGGTGGCGATCACAGCGCGGGCCGGGGCGGCGGTGGGCAAGCCGGTCGGGGTGTGTGGTGAGGCGGCAGCCGATCCGCTGTTGGCGTGCGTGTTGACGGGCCTCGGGGTGTCCTCGCTGTCCGCGGCGTCGGCAGCGGTCAACGGCGTCGGCGCCAAGCTCTCGCAGGTGACACTGCAACAGTGCCGCGATGCGGCGGACGCCGTGCTGGCCACCGCTTCAGCCGCCGACGCCCGCGCCGCCGCACTCGCCGTACTCGGCTGACAGGGAGTCAGGCGTCGGTTCAGAAAATGACCGGGGGAGGGGTCGTGACCTTGCTCCCGCCGCAGTCGACCCTGATATCCCATGTCGCCTTGGGCGGGATGACAGGAATCGCCGGCCGCTCGAAGGAAACAGTCTCCTTCGGCTTCAGGTGGAACCCGTACGTGTCCTCAAGGGCAAAGGTCCCGGGCCGGGGTTTCGCGTCATAGGTGCAGTCGGCATCCACCCCGGCCTTCTCCGTGACCGTCACCATCACTGTTGAGCGGCCGGGAACAACCAGGACATCGGGGCCGGGCGGTGGTGGCGGTGGTGGTGGCGGCGGTGGTGGGGGCGGCGGAGGCGGAGGTGGCGGTGCCGAGCAATGAGCCAGGGTTTGGCGCAACGTCCAATCGGCCCGATGCGTGCCGTCGGTCGTGGTGCCGCTCGCCCTGCCGTCGGGCGTCACCGTGCCGTCGTAGCGTCCTCTGATCCCGTCATTCCACTCGACCTTGAATTTGATGGTGTCCCCGGAGAGACTGCCGTTGAGACGGCCGTGCACCGGATTGTCGTTGTCGCCACCCCTGTGATCGATGTGCGCGTCAGCGCCGCTGAACGTCGCGATATCCGTCAACGGTCTTTCTGCGCCGGTCGTGGCGTCGATCTCACTACGGGGAAGCCACACGTTTACATCGGCGCCGTTGCTCTGGCTGATGGTCAACAGTCCGGTCGGGAAGGCCCACTTGTCGCACGATTGCGCCTCCGCAGCGGGTGCGCGCGTGAGAAGAAGTACCGGAAGCGTCGCGGCAGCGACGGTAACTGCCACCGATACGGTGAATAGCTTCGGGTGGGCCGTCGCGTTCATGACGAATCTCCTTCCTGCTGCACTGCTCAGACGAAACGAGCATCACCCACTCCGACCGGAACGCCCCGCGTAGTCGACTACGCCATTTCTGCCCCAGGAATTAATCGGACCGCAGTCCGGTTACACCTGCCATCAGACTCCATCAGTAGGAGGTAGGAAATGCCAGCCATCACCGCAGACACCTTGACCCTGCCCCGTATCGCAGCAGCCCAGGCGTCCGAGACCGAACGCCCGGTCCGCTCGGTCACCACCGGCCCGCGTGGATACGAGGGCGAGGGATTCCCCGTCGTGCGCGCGTTCGGTGGAGTCAGCGCCGCCGACCTCGACCCGTTCGTCCACATGGACCAGATGGGTGAGGTGGAGTACCAGCCCGGCGAACCGCGGGGCACCGATTGGCACCCGCACCGCGGCTTCGAAACCGTCACCTACATGATCGACGGCCGCTTCGCCCACCAGGATTCACACGGTGGCGGCGGTCTGATCACCGACGGCGCCACCCAGTGGATGACCGCCGGATCCGGGATCCTGCACATCGAGACCCCGCCGGCCGAGCTGGTCGAGAACGGCGGTACGTTCCACGGCATCCAGCTGTGGGTGAACCTGCCGAAGAAGGACAAGTTCGCGACGCCGCGGTACCAGGCCATCGAGGGTCCCGATGCCAAGCTGCTGTCCTCGCAGGACGGTGGCGCGTTGGTCCGCATCATCGCCGGGGACGTCGAAAGCGAGACCGGGCCGGCGCTCGGTCCTGGTTCTACACACACCCCGATCACCCTGGCGCACGCCACGATCGAACCGGGTGCGCAGCTCAACCTGCCGTGGAACCGCGACTTCAACGCACTCGTGTACGTGCTGAGCGGACGCGGCAGCGTCGGCCCGGTCGGTCATCCGATCCATCAGGGCCAGCTCGCAGTGCTGGGCCCCGGCGACCGGATCACGGTGTCGGCCGAGGGAACTCAGGATTCCAACCGGCCCGCCATGGAGGTCCTGCTGCTCGGCGGTCAACCGATCCGGGAACCGGTCTTCCACTACGGCCCCTTCGTGATGAACTCGAAGGCCGAGCTCATCCAGGCGCTGGAGGACTACCAGGCGGGCAAGTTCGGCCAGATCCCGCCGAATGCGCTGATGCCGCACCGGCCCCTGAACTGACCGGCTACCCCACCGACTCGGCGGGCTGCGGGTACAACAACTCCAGCTCGCCGAGATGCGCTGCAGTCGTCACCAGTGGCAACGCCGCCGAAACCGCCAGATCGGTTCCGGCGGCTTCGGCGCGCAGGGACACCACCAGACTCTCCCCGATCGGCACCAGTACGGCGGCGGGGTCCGCGCCGGTGAGCCGGGCGCAGATCGCCGCGGCGTGGTCCTCGATCACCCTGCAGGTCTGCGGGTAGACACCCAGCGGTGGCGGCACGACGTCGGCGATCAGCTCTGCGGCGGCGCGCACCCGGATGGCCCGGTTGGCGGCCCGCACCACCGGCGCGCGTTGGTCGGTAGGTCCGCCGCTCTCCGAAAGATATTGGCGCACAGCATCGTCAAGGGTTCGGGCGGCGGAGAGAACGTCGGAGCTCAGGGCGATGACGCGGTCGGTGGCCGCCTCGGATGCGCCCCGGGTCACGCGAAGCACAGCGGCGTCGAGGAACTGCGCGGCCACCCGGCGGGCCTGATCGACGGACTTCGACACGGATGCCGTCGCACCGCGTGGCCACAACAGCACTGACACCACGATTCCCACCAGTGCCCCGACCACGATGTCCTCGATCCGGATCAACCCGACCCGCCAACCGGTCGGCACGATCAGGTTGAAGTTGATCAGCACCATCATCGTGAAGGCCGCCTGCCCGGCGATGAAGGATCCCACCTCGGGCACATAGGCCGACCCGAATGCCACCAGCGGCAACAGGATCCACATCACCACCGGTTCCACCCCGACGAATTCGATGAGCAGTGCACCGAGGACGAACCCGATCGCGGTGCCGGCCACGGCTCGCACCACGCGTGTCCCGGTGGTCAGCGCGCTGCTGCGCAACACCGACATCGCACCCAGCACCACCCAGAACCCGTGCTGCACCGGAAACAGGTGGGTGACCGCCACCGCCACCGCCAAACCGAGCCCGGTCCGCAGGCTGTTGCGCAGCACCACGGCCCGGGTGGCCACCAGTCCCTTGGCGATCGCGGCCATCGCGACGGTCTCGGGCATCACCCAATCGGCGGCACCGGTTGCGGGGAGGCGCCGGCCCAGTACCCGGGCCCACACCGGCCGCGCGTCGGCCAGTGCGGCATTGCCGATCACCCGCCCGGTCACCGCGATGGTGGCCGAGATGGTGCGGCGGATCAGGAGATCGCGGCCCACCGTGATGGCGGCGGCATCGTCGGCGGACCCGAGCACCTCGACGATGTCGTCGCGGTAGCTGCCCTGGGCAATGGTGCGTTGCTCGGCCAGCGCCTCCCGCAGATCGGCTCCGCTCGCGGCACGTTCGGTCCGATCCGGACTCTGCAGCACCGCGGCGCTGTCACGCAGCACCCGCACGGCGGGGGCCCGCATCTCGCCGAGCAGTTCTCCGGTGTCGTCGGTGACCTGATCGCAGATCCAGCCGAGGTCGTCGACGACGCGAACCAACGCCCGACTGCCGGCACTGAGTGCGACGGGTCGGTAGTCGGCCCCCAGGAAGCTTTCGTAGAGGGCGTTCATCGCGCGGGTGACGTCGCGGGCCGAGGCCCGGCCTTCGAGCCGGTCGGCCAGCAGCCGGCACACCCGGGCCGAATAGCGGCGCAACTCGTCGTGGTGGCGGGGCCGGAAGAGGAACAGTGCGGCGGGCACGCAGATGACGAGCGCGATCAGCCAGCCGAGTAGGCGGTCGGGTATCGGGCCGACGGGCGTACACAGCGGCAGCACGAAAAGCAGCAGGGTGGCGCGCTGTCCGGCGGCGACGATCTCGCTGAGCACGCCGGAGAACGTCACCGCCATCCCGACGACGAACATCGCCGCCACGCTCAGCCACGGATGCGGGGCCAGCACGGTGCCCAGCACGATCAACACCGCGCCGTTGACCGCCAAGCCGCCGTAGGCCAGGGCCCGGGCCGGCCGGTTTCCCGGAAAATCGGCGGTGATGAGCAGGGAGACCGCTCCGAAGATGGCGAACAGCGGCGTCTGGGAGTCGCCACCGGCGGCGAACCCGGCTGCGGCGGCGACGGGCATGACGACGGCGGCGCGCAGGGCGCGGCGCAGCGCGTCGTACTCGGGATCCCTGGCCCGCACCGAGTCGCGCAGGCGGTCAGCTGCCCGGCGCCAGATCGTGGCCGGGGTCAGCATGATCGCCGATGCTAGTCCGGTTGGCCCGACCCGGCGGTCGGAGTGAACCGGCCCGATTCCAGCGCGTCGCGCATCTGCGAGGTGATCCACTCCAGGGCCTCGGTGTCACGCGGCAGGGTGCTCTGTTCGAAACCGATGACCAGGTACAGACTCCACGCCGCGAAGTACCGGGCGTTGCGTTCGTCGCCGATGATCTCGTGGGCGGATTCGAAGATGATGTCGAAGCGCAACTGGTCCACCACGGCCTGCACGGCGTAGACCTCGGGGTCCACCGAACTCCACACCCGGATGGCGGCCTCGGCGCCGTACGGCAGGGCCAGTGCCTCCAGGGTCAGGGATTCGATGCGGTGGTGCGGGTCGGTATCGGCGCGGATCGCCTCGACCACCCGCAGGGTGCGGGCCTCACGCCAGTGCGCGATCAGTTCGCGGGTGTAGGCCGCCCAGTTGGGGAAGTAGTGATAGAACGATCCGGTTGTCACGCCCAGCCGGTTGCACACCTCGGCCAGTTTGAGCCCGCCGTACCCGAGTTCGGACAGCACATCCAGCCCGGTTTCGAAGTACGACTCGCGTGAAGCAACCCCTGCCATGGACGCCAACGCTAGTTTGTCGTCAATATTTTGGGCGCGGTGGGGCTTTGCTGGTCAGCCGCATTTAACGCACACAAATACGACGCCACCGGGGCTCTCAGGTGACGTGTGGCACAATTTGGATGTGGCCCATACAGCGAGCCGCGGACCGGGACGACCGCCCGCAGCAAAGGCAGCGGAGACTCGTGAACGCATTGTGCGAGCTGCTCGTGAAGTTTTCAGCGAACTTGGCTACGACGCAGCTACGTTTCAGGCAATCGCGATTCGCGCCGACCTCACCCGTCCGGCGATCAACCATTACTTCAGCAGCAAACGTGTTCTGTACCGCGATGTCGTCGAGCAGACCAACGCCAGGGTGATCGCCTCCGGCATTGCCAAGGCGCGGGAGGCGACCACCCTGCTGAACCGGATTTCGGCGTTTTTCGCCGCGGCGATGGATGCCGAGTCCACCGACCGGTCCGCGGCGGCATTTCTGGTGACCTCGGTGCTGGAAGCGCAGCGCCATCCCGAGCTGGTCTCCGAGGAGCACGACGCACTGCGTAGCTCTCGCGAGTTCGTCAAGTGGGCGGTCGATGAGGCGATCGCGGGTGGCGAGTTGAGCACCGACACCGACATCCCGGCCATCGTGGAGATGCTGGTGGCGGTGATGTGGGGGATGGGCTTCTACGCCGGTTACGTGGGGCAGCGCGACGAGGTCGAGGTCATCGTGGACAAGTTCGAACTGCTGATGGCGAACAAGCTCTGGCAGCTGCGCGATTGACGCAGCGACACCGTGAGGTGCCCCACATAGCCGTATAGCTTGGCTAAGTTCTTCGGTAGGATGGATCAGCAAATGACTGATCTGAGTGACGTACGGCCCGGACGAGTCGACGGCGACAGTTGGGACATCACCGAGAGCGTCGGAGCGACCGCCCTGGGGGTGGCCGCCTCCCGTGCCGCCGAGACAGCGCAACCCGAGCCCCTGGTTCGTGACGAGTTTGCCTTCCTTCTGGTGGCGGCCGCCGGTCCGGCGTGGGCGCAGTTGGCCGGTAGCGAACCGCACTGGATCGGCGACGATCCGGACGCCCACCGCATCCACGACATGGCCCGCAACTACCAGGCCGTGCGTACCCACTACTTCGACGACTACTTCACCGAGGTCGCCCACGACGGCATCCGGCAGGTCGTGATCCTGGCTGCGGGCCTGGATTCGCGGGCGTTCCGGCTGGAATGGCCGGCCGGAACCACGGTCTACGAGATCGACCAGCCCAAGGTGCTGCACTACAAGACCGAGACGTTGCAGGCGCACGGGGCGCTGGCCCGGGCACAGCACGTCCCGGTGCCGATCGACCTGCGCGAGGACTGGCCGGCAGCGCTGATCGAGGCGGGCTTCGACCCTGAGCAGCCCACCGCGTGGCTGGCCGAGGGACTGCTGCCGTACCTGCCCGCCGAGGCCCAGGACCGGTTGTTCGAACTCGTCAGAACGCACAGCGCACCGGGAAGCCGCATCGCCGTCGAGGACTTCGTGATGGATCCGGCCCGTTTCACCCCGGAGAAGCGCGCCGCGCGCCGGGCCCGCCGCGAGCGTATGCGTACCTCGCTGGGCTTGGATATCGACGCCGACGCGCTGATGTACACCGGTGACGGGCGGACCGGCGCCACCGAATGGCTCGCCGCCCACGGCTGGGAGGTCGACGCCGTGGCCAGCGCCGACGAGATGGCCCGGTTGGGCCGTGGAGCCGCCGCCGACGAACTTGCCGAAATCGGTTTGGACAGCGTGCTGTTGCGCGCCCGATGGGATGGAGAAACCCGATGAGCTCGCTGCGCAGCCACGACGACACCTGGGACATCGCCACGAGCGTGGGGTCGACGGCCGTGATGGTCGCCGCCGCACGGGCCGGGGAGACCGGACGTGAGAACCCGCTGATCCGCGATCCGTACGCGGCGATCCTGGTGGCCGGTGCCGGAACCGGCTTCTGGGAGACCCTGCTCGACCACGACGCCGTCGGCAAGATCGCAGCGGTCGACGCCGAGGCGGCCAAGGTCTTCGAGCACATGGGCAGCTATCAGGCGGTGCGTACGCACTTCTTCGACGAGTACTTCACCGCTGCGGCCGACGCAGGCATCCGCCAGATCGTCATCCTGGCCTCGGGCCTGGATTCCCGGGCGTACCGGATCGAGTGGCCGGCCGGCACCACGGTGTTCGAGATCGACCAGCCCAAGGTGCTGCAGTACAAGGCCGAAACCCTGGCCGCTCACGGTGCGCAACCGTCCGCGCAGCGGCGCGAGGTGGCGATCGACCTGCGTCAGGATTGGCCGAAGGCATTGCGGGAGGCGGGCTTTGACGATGGGCAGCCGACCGCGTGGCTGGCCGAGGGCCTGCTGATGTACCTGCCTGCCGATGCCCAGGATCGGCTGTTCGAGTTGGTTACCGAGTTGTCTGCACCGGGAAGCCGGGTCGCGGCCGAGACGGCCGGGGTGACCGCGAGCGAGCGTCGCGAGGAGATGCGCGAGCGTTTCGAACGCTTCGCCGCGCAGTTCAACATGGAGCAGGCGATAAACATCCAGGACCTGATCTATGAGGATCCCGACCGGGCCGATGTCGCCGAGTGGCTCGGTTCTCACGGTTGGCGCGCCGACGGCGTGCACTCGCTCGACGAGATGCGCCGCCTGGGCCGTTACGTCGAGATCGAGCACAACGAGAACCGCGCCTTCTCCACGTTCGTCACCGCTGAAAAGCTCTGAGCCGTACCTAGGGGCGACCCGATGCGCCGACCGCGAGGCCGCCGCCGTATACAGGAGGTGAGCTGAGCCGTTTCGCGGCCCGTTATCGAGGAGGAATCCCCATGCCAGGAGTGCAGGATCGCGTCGTCGTCGTCACCGGTGCCGGTGGAGGTCTGGGCCGTGAATACGCCCTGACGCTCGCACGCGAGGGCGCCAGCGTCGTCGTCAACGATCTCGGCGGTGCCCGGGACGGGTCCGGCGCCGGACACAACATGGCCGACGAGGTGGTGGCCGAGATCAAGGCCGCCGGTGGCCGTGCCGTCGCCAACTACGACAGCGTCGCCGAGCCCGAGGGCGCCGAGAACATCATCAAGACCGCGATCGACGAGTTCGGCAAGGTCGACGGCGTCGTCTCCAACGCGGGCATCCTGCGCGACGGCACCTTTCACAAGATGACGTTCGAGCAGTGGGACGCCGTGCTGAAGGTGCACCTCTACGGTGGCTATAACGTCATCCGTGCCGCCTGGCCGCACTTCCGTGAGCAGAGCTTCGGCCGCGTCGTCGTCGCCACCTCCACCAGCGGCCTGTTCGGCAACTTCGGTCAGGCCAACTACGGTGCCGCCAAGCTCGGCCTGGTCGGTCTGATCAACACGCTGGCCCAGGAAGGCGCCAAGTACAACATCAAGACCAACGCGGTCGCCCCGATCGCCGCGACCCGTATGACGCAGGACATCCTGCCGCCCGAGGTGTTCGAGAAGCTCACCCCCGAGTACGTCGCCCCGGTGGTCGCCTACCTGATGACCGAGGAACTGCCCGACACCGACTCGGTGTTCATCGTCGGCGGCGGCAAGGTCCAGCGCACCGCACTGTTCCAGAACGACGGCATCACCTTCACCGAGGTGCCGTCGGTCGACGACATCGCCGCCAAGTGGGGCGAGATCACCGATCTGTCCGCCGCCCAGCAGGCCAGCTTCAAGCTGGGCTAGAGCTGGTGAAAGCGCTTGTAGCGCAGGCACTTACCGGTACCTCCGGGCTGGCGTACGTCGACGTCCCTGACCCAGTGTCTTCCGACATGGTGGTCATCGACGTCGGCGCCGCCGGCGTCTGCTTCCCCGATCTGCTGTTGCTGCGCGGCGAGTACCAGCTGCGGCTCGAACCGCCGTTCACCCCCGGCATGGAGGTCGCCGGGACGGTGCGCTCGGCACCCGAGGGCTCGGGATTCACTGCGGGCCAGCGGGTATCGGCGATGACCATGATCGGCGGTTACGCCGAGCAGGTGGCGGCCCTGCCGGCCAATGTGATCCCCACCGCCGATGGACTCGACGACGGCCAGGCGGCGTCACTGCTCGGCAACTACTACACGATGCAGTTCGCCCTGGCCCGCCGCGGCGGCTTGCTGCCGGGGGAGACCGTCCTGGTGCTCGGTGCGGCCGGCGGCATCGGCGCTGCGTCGATCCAGCTGGCCAAGGCCATGGGCGCCAAGGTGATCGCGATGGTGCACCGGTCGGGGGCCGACGAGTTCGTCTCGTCTCTGGGCGCCGACGTGGTGTTGCCGCTGACCGACGGCTGGCGTCAGGCGGTCATGGACGCCACCGGTGGCCAGGGGGTGGATCTGGTCGTGGACCCGATCGGCGGCGAGGCCTTCGACGACGCCATCCGCGTCATGGCACCCGAAGGCCGGCTCTTGGTCATCGGATTCGCCGCGGGCGGCGGGATCCCGACGGTCAAGGTCAACCGCTTGTTGCTGCGCAACGTCAGTGTGGTCGGTGTGGGTTGGGGTGAGTTCGTGCGTCGCAGCCCGGCCGCCCAGGCCCAGGTCGGGGCCGAGCTGAACAAGCTGGTGGCCGGTGGGCTGCGTCCGCCTGCGCCGGTGCGGTTCCCGCTGTCCGAGGGTGCCGCGGCACTCGATGCGCTGGCCAACGGCCAGGTGCGCGGGAAGCTGGTGCTGGAGCCGTAGCGTAGTGGTGTGAACACCGCACACAGTGGGCAGAAACCGTGAGCACCCTCGGCGTCGTTCTCGTCGCACTGGTGATCGCCATCGGACTTCTCGGCATCGTGTTGCCCGTGCTGCCCGGTGGCGGGTTCCTGGTCTTCGCCGCCATCGCGGTGTGGGCGGTCTGGGAGGTCAAGGCCGGTACGAACGCCACGGTCGCCTGGGTGACGCTCGGCGTCGCGGCGGTGTTCTTCGTGACGGCCGAGGTGATCAAGTACGCGTGGCCGGTGCGGCGGATGCGGGCCGCCGAGGTCGGGATCTGGAGCCTGGTGGCCGGTGGTGTGCTCGGCCTGATCGGCTTCTTCGTCATCCCGGTGATCGGGTTGGTGATCGGATTCGTCGCAGGGGTGTACCTGGCCGAGTTGGCCTCGCGCCGTGACTATCGGCGGGCCTGGACGTCAACCGTGCACGCGCTCAAGGGAGTTGCGCTGTCGGTCGGGGTCGAGTTGACCGGGGCGATGCTGGCGACGTTCACGTGGGTGGTGGGTCTGGTGATCGCGTCGTGACGCAGTGGGACCTGGGCCCCGACTCGGGTGAGTTGCTGCTCCGGACCGGTGTGGCGGGTAGCGCCTCGCGGATGGGTCACCGGTTGACCATCGCGATGCGGGCCTGGCACGCCGAGGTGGAATGGGACGGTGATGAACCGGCAGCGGTGGAGGTGACGGTCGACCTCGATTCCCTGGATGTGCTGCGGGGCGAGGGCGGTATGACGCCGTTGACCGGTGCCGAGAAGGGGCTGATCCGGTCCAACGCATTGAAGACGCTGCGCGCGAAGAAGTTTCCGCAGGCGGTCTTCCGGTCCACATCGGTCGAGCGTTCCGGTTCCGTGGTACGGATCGTGGGGGTTCTCGACCTTGCCGGCCACTCGGCTGAGCAGACGGTCGAGGTTCAGGTTTCCGACGATTCCCTGGCCGGCGCGGCTTCGGTGCGGCACAGCGAGTTCGGGATCAAGCCGTACTCGATGTTGATGGGCGCGATGAAGGTGGCCGATGAGGTCGGGGTGAGTCTGGCGGTGACCCGCCCGTCCTGAGGTGGCAGGTCACCGCCGACCGGTATCAACCCACCAGGCTGGCCCGCAGTGCCGCGAGATCCTCGGCAGACACCCCCGACGCCTCGAGGAAACCTTGCACCGACCCGTACGCCGCGTCGAGCTTTCGCCACGCCGCGTCGAGGTACTCCTCATGTACGCCCAGCACGTCGTCGGACAACCGGGCCTCGGCGTAGGTGATCGCCTCGGCCGAATCTGCCCGGGCCCGTACCGATTCCATGATGCGTTCCCGCAGGGCGACGGTCGCGTCGTTGCTGCGCAGGAAGTCGGTGATGACCGCATCGCGGTTCACGCCGACGGCAGTGAGCACGGTCGCCACGGTGAACCCGGTCCGGTCCTTGCCCGCGAAGCAGTGCGCGATGACCGGGCGGTTTGCTCCGAGCAGCGAAATCACCTCCCGCACAGCGGTATGCGCGCCGGGCAGGCTGGGGAATTCTTCGTAGACCTCGGTCATGTAGCGGCGCGCGGAGGTTGAGACGTCCTCGCCGTCGGGCGACTCGGCCATCACCCGCTGAAAGGTGTTCTCGTGTGGTGCGTCCTGGTTGGAGGCGTCGTCCCGGTGGAACGGCAGCATGTGCACGGTCACCCCGTCGGGCACCTGACCCGGCCCGCGCCGCACGACTTCCTGGTGCGAGCGCAGGTCGGCGACATCGGTGATGCCCAGCCCGCGAAACGCCATGCGGCCGTCGTCGGTGAGCCGGCTCAACTCACTGGAGCGGTACAGCAGGCCCGGCCGGATTCCGGCGGTCTCGGCGACGTCACGAAAGTTCCATGCCCCCGACAGTTCCCACAGCTCGACGGTCATTTTGTCGCCGCCGCAGCAAGAGGCGATTTCTCCCGGCCCAGCTCGGCGCGGGCGATGGTGCGCATGTGGACCTCGTCGGGGCCGTCGAACAGCCGCATCGCGCGGTGCCAGGAATAGAGCCGCGCCAGCGGGACATCGTCGCTGACCCCGGCCGCACCGTGCACCTGGATGGCCCGGTCGATGACGTTGCAGGCGATCTGCGGGGCCACCGACTTGATCTGGGAGACCAGCACGTGGGCGGCCTTGTTGCCCTCCTGGTCGATCTTCCACGCGGCCTTCTCGCACAGCAGCCGAGCCTGATCGATCTCGTTGCGGGACTTGGCGATCGACTCCCGCACCACGCCCTGCTCGGCCAACGGCTTACCGAATGCGATGCGCTTCTGCACCCGGTCGATCATCAGCGCCAACGCCCGCTCGGCCGCGCCGAGGGCGCGCATGCAGTGGTGGATACGGCCCGGGCCCAGCCGGGCCTGGGCGATCGCGAAACCGCTGCCCTCTTCGTGCAGCAGGTTCTCGGCAGGCACCCGCACGTTGTCGAACACGATCTCGCAGTGCCCGTGCTGGTCCTGCCAACCGAACACCGGCAGTGAGCGCTGGATGTCCACCCCGGGAGTGTCCACCGGCACCAGGATCATCGATTGCTGGGCGTGCGACGCCGCGTCCGGGTTGGTCCGGCCCATCACGATGAGCAGCTTGCAGCGCGGATCGGCCGCACCGGTGATCCACCACTTGCGGCCGTTGATCACATAGTCGGCCCCGTCACGCAGCATCGTGGTCTCGATGTTGCGGGCATCCGAGGACGCGACGGCCGGTTCGGTCATCGCGAACGCGCTGCGGATCTCACCGGCCAGCAGCGGCTCGAGCCACTGCTTGCTCTGCGCCTCGTTCGCGAACAGGTGCAGGGTCTCCATGTTCCCGGTGTCCGGCGCCGCACAGTTCAGGGCCTCCGGAGCGATCTCCATGCTCCAGCCGCTCAGCTCGGCCAGCGGCGCGTACTCCAGGTTGGTCAGGCCCGACTCCGAGGGCAGAAACAGGTTCCACAAGCCGAGCTCACGGGCCTTGACCTTGAGCTCCTCCACGACCGGGGGAACGGTGTGGTCCTTGGGGCCCTTCTCCTCCCGATAGGCGTGATAGGAGGCCTCAGCCGGCAGCACGTGCTCGGTCATGAAGTCGGTCAACCGGGAGTGGTAATCAGCCGCCTTGGCCGACATCGCGAAGTCCATGCCAGCCACGATAGCCACAAGGTTAAACAGGTAGAAAGGTGGTATGACCGGAACGCCTCCCCCCATCACACCCGAGAGCCGCCCGCCGTTCCCGCCTTTCACTCTGGAAACAGCCCGGCAGAAGGTTCAGGCCGCCGAGGATGCGTGGAATACGCGCGACCCGCAGCGGGTCGCCCTGGCCTATACGCCCGATTCCGTGTGGCGCAATCGAGACCAGCACGTCGTCGGGCGCGAGCAGATCGTGGAGTTCCTGACCGCCAAGTGGGAACGCGAACTGGACTACGTACTACGTAAGAGCCTGTGGGGATTTCGGGAGAACCGGATGGCGGTGCGGTTTCAGTACGAATGCCACGACGCAACGGGCCAGTGGTACCGCAGCTACGGAAATGAGTTGTGGGAGTTCAGCCCCGAGGGGCTGATGTCCCGGCGGGAGGCCAGCATCAACGACGTCGCGATCGACGAGTCGCAGCGCCGCTACTTCGGTCCGCGCCCGGAAGCGGAGTACGGCCGGGACATCGAGCTCTGGTAGCTGCCCAGAGTGCAGGCCAGCGCCCCCGCCACCACCGCGAGACCGATCACGGTGCCGGCCACCGCCGGCCAGCCCGCGGCGTCGAAGGCGAGTCCGCCGACCCAACCGACCACGCTGGAGCCCGCGTAGTAGAAGAGGTTGTAGAGCGAGGACGCCTGGGCCCGGCCGGCACCGGCGGCGGCGCCGACCCACCCTGAGGCGATGGCGTGTGCGCCGAAGAACCCGGCAGTGGCGATCAGGAGCCCGGCCAGCACCACGAAGACGTTGTCGGCCAGGGTGATCGCGACGCCGGCGATCATCGTGGCGGTCGAGCCGAGCAGCACGGTCTTGCGGCCGATCCGGGTGGCTTCGGCGCCGGCCCGGGCCGAGGCCCAGGTGCCGGCGATGTAGGCCAGGAACACCAAGCTGACCACGGTCTGCGGCAGGTTGAACGGCGCGGCCATCAACCGGAATCCGAGGAAGTTGTACATCGCCACGAACCCGCCCATCAGCAGGAAGCCCTGGCTGTAGAGCACCAGTTGTCGGGGTGAGCGCAGGTTCTCGGCCAGCCGGCGGCCTAGATTGCGGCTGCGGGCCGGGGCGAAGCCCCGCGCGGGTGGGGCGAGTTTGACGAACGCGAACGCCGACAGGCCACACAGCGCCGCGACCACGAGCACGCCGACGCGCCATCCGGCGAACTCGGCGATCGGCCCGGTGACCAGGCGGCCGGCCAGTCCGCCGATCGTAGTGCCCGCGACGTAGGTGCCCGCGGCGCGGGCGGCGTGTCCGGCGTCGATCTCCTCGGTGAGATACGCGATGGCCACCGCGGGCACCCCGCCCAACATGAGCCCTTCCAGGACCCGGCCGGACAGCAGGAGCGCAGTCCCCGGCGCCAGGGGCACGATCAAACCGAGAAGCGTTGCCGCGGTGATGGATATCGTCATGGCCTGGACGCGTCCGATGCGGTCGGCCAGCGCCGACCACGGGATCACACCCAGCGCCAGACCGACGGTGGCCGCCGAGATGATCAGTGCGGCGTGGGCCGCGCCGGTGCCCATGTCCTGCGCGATCAGCGGGAGTACGGCCTGCGGGGAGTACAACTGCGCGAAGGTGGCGACCCCGGCGCAGAACAACGCGGCCAGCAGGCGCCGGTACTCGGTCGAGCCACGGGAATGTCCCTGCCAGTCAACGGTGGTCAGGGTGGTGGGCACTCAGCCGACGGTAGGGCGCCGCAAAAGATGTGTCCAATGCATGAGATTAGTCAATGGCATGCGCGCTGTGCATGACGAATTCGGCCAGGCGCGCCGCAGCGGGCGGTAGCGGACGGTCGGCGTTCCACGTCAGTCCGATCTGGCGTTTGGCCGAACTCTCCGACAACGGCACGTATGCGGCGCCCGGTTCGGCGCGTTCGGGCCGCGGCACCGGGACGACCGCGACCCCGAAACCCGCCGCCACCAACCCTTCCATGGTGGGGATCTCCATGGCCTCGAACACCACCTGCGGCGAGATACCGGCCTCGGCGCACAGTTCGTCGGTGAGCTGACGCAAGCCGAAGTCGGGTGCCAGCGCCACGAACGGTTCGGCTCCGGCGTCGGCCAGCCGGATCCGGGATCGGCGGGCGAACCGATGCTGACGCGGCACGGCCAGGCACAACCGTTCCATGTACAGCCCGCGCCAGCGGAAGCCGTCCGGCCGCGGCGACGTGATCGCCAGGTCGGCCTCACCGCCGGCCAGGCGTTCGACGATCTCGTGGGCCGCACCCTGGAACAGCTCGAAGCGCACCAGCGGAGCCTCGGCCCGGAACCGGCGCAACAGATCCGGAACGTACCAGCCGGCCTGCGAATGCAGGAACGCCAGCCGCACCATCCCGGTATCGGGGTCGCGCAACTCGGCGATTCTCTCGGTGGCCGAACGGATTTCGCCGATACTCCGGCGGCTGTGCTCCAGGAGAATGTGCCCGTAGGCGTTGAGCCGAAGGCGCCGGTTCACCCGATCGAACAGCGGCACCCCCACCTGCTCCTCGAGCCGGGCCAGGGCGCGTGACAGGGTGGGCTGGCTGATGCCGAGTTCGGCTGCGGCGTCGGTCACGTGCTCGGTTTCGGCGAGCACCACGAACCACCGCAGCTCGTCCAGATGCATCTCGCTGACTTTACGACCGCATCCCTGCTGCTGTGGAATGCTGGGCCGATGGTCGCCAAGTTGCGGGTGGTCGTGGGTGATGACCACCCGATGTTCCGCGAGGGTGTGGTGCGTGCCTTGACCTCCAGCGGCGAGATCGACGTGGTGGCCGAGGCCGACAACGGCGCCGACGCACTGGAATTGATCAGGACCCACCAGCCGCAGGTCGCCGTGCTGGACTACCGGATGCCACAACTCGACGGGGCCCAGGTGGCCGCCGCGGTCAGCCGTGACGAGTTGCCCACCCGGGTGTTGCTGGTCTCCGCGCACGACGAGTCGGCGATCGTGTACACCGCGCTGCAGCAGGGCGCCGCCGGGTTCCTGTCCAAGGAGTCCACCCGCAGCGAGCTGGTGAACGCCGTGCTGTCGTGCGCGAAGGGCCGAGACGTACTCGACCCGAACCTGGCCGCCGGGCTGGCCGGCGAGATCCGTCGTCGCAATGAACCCGACGTGCCCGTGCTCAGCCCGCGCGAACGCGAGGTGCTCGACCTGATCGCCAAGGGCCTGTCCATCCCGGCGATGGCCAAGGAGCTCTTCCTGGCCCCGTCGACGGTGAAGACCCATGTGCAACGCCTCTACGAGAAGCTGGGCGTGAGCGACCGGGGCGCGGCGGTCGCTGAGGCGATGCGCCGCCGACTGCTGGACTGACATGGCAGGCGGGCGCGTCGTCGAATTCTTCACCAGCCAACCGGTCCGCGTCTCGGCGCTGCTGCGGCTTCCGCTGATCGGCCTGATCGTGGTGCTGGTCTCGGTGTGGGAAGTCGACCACTGGTTGCCCGGCCTGTACGCGGTGATCCTGAGCGTCTACGCCGCCGTCGCGGTGCTCTGGCTGGTGGTGGTGTTCCGTGGGCCCATGCCGGCCTGGGCCGAATGGGCCTCCACCGCAGTCGATGTGCTGGTGCTGGTCACCCTGTGTGCGGTGTCGGGCGGGGCCACCGCAGCGCTGCTTCCGGTGTTCTTCCTGTTGCCCATCTCCGTTGCGTTCCAAGACCGTCCGTGGCTGACCGCGCTGCTCGGTGGCAGCACCGCACTGGGGTACCTGGCGGTGTGGATCCTGTACTCCGAGCGCGACGACAACGTCGGCCTGCCCGACATCGTCTACATGCACGTCGGCTTTCTGGCCTGGCTGGCGGTGGCGTCGACCGCGCTGTCGTTTGTGCTGGCGCGCCGTTCGGCGCGGGTGCGGACGTTGATGGAGGTGCGCCGCCAGTTGGTGTCGGAATCCACCCGGGCCGACGATCTGCGCAATGCCGAACTGGCCGAACATCTTCACGACGGGCCGTTGCAGACCCTGCTTGCCGCACGCCTGGAACTCGATGAGATCCGCGAACGCATCGCAGATCCGGGCCTGGACCGGGTGCACGCCGCATTGCAGGAGACCGCGGTCGGGCTGCGTTCCACGGTCACCGCGCTGCACCCGCAGGTCCTGGCCCAGTTGGGGATCACCCCGGCGGTGCGGGAGCTGTTGCGCCAGTACGAGACTCGCCCCGATCTGACCGTCCGGGCGGATCTGGAGGACGTCGGGCGCCCCGAAGGTCAGGCGCTGCTGTACCGGGCCGCCCGTGAACTGCTGGCCAACATCAACAAGCATGCCGGGGCGACCACGATCTCCGTCGGCCTGTATCGGGCCGGCGAGCGCGTCGTGCTGACCGTGGCCGACAACGGGACAGGGTTCGACCCGTCGGTATTGGCCGAGGCCGTCGCCGAGGGGCATATCGGGCTGGCGTCGCTGCAGGTTCGTATCGAGGCCATGGGCGGTTCGATGGCGATCAGCTCGGAGGCCGGGTTCGGCACCCAGGTCCGGGTCACGCTCTAGCCGAGGCTATTTCACGCAGGGAATACCGGAGACCTTCATCTGGCTCAGATCGGTGGGCGCCGCGGATTTGGTGCCGGTCGCGGTCGCGGCCACGGTGGTCACCGGAGTGCTCGCAGTGGTTTCCTCCGTCGACTCACCGGTCGAATCCCAGGTCGACTCCGACGCCGAATCGGACTCGGACCCCGACTCGGACCCCGACTCGGACCCCGACGACGTCGCGTCGCCGGATTCCGTCAGATAGTCGTCACCGGGGAAATCGGTCCCCACCGTCAACTGCACGGTGCCCGGCACCACCTCGGCGGACGGGGCCGCGATCACGCCGAGCTCATCGGCCAACGATTGGGCCGCGGCTTCGGCGCCGGTCCCGTAATCGATCGTGGTGGTGGCGGCCAGCGATTCACCGTCGCCGATCTGTCCCTCGGTGAATCCATGTGCACCGAAGGTTATTTCGAGCTGGGCCGCCAAGCCGCTGTAGGTGGACGCATTGACCACGTCGAGCACCGCGCCGTGGCCGTTGAGCTTCTGCGCCTTGCTGGTGGGCGTCGACGAGGACGCGGAGTCGTCCTTGGAGACGAGATCGTGCACGATCTTGCGGATCGTCGGGACATCCACGATGTTGATGTCCTCACCCAGCGAGTTCTGACCGAATTCCTTGATCGGCAGGGTGTAGAGCGTCGGCGGCTCGCCGGTCAGTGCCGAGGCGCGACTGGCGAAGCTGGCCAGGTCGAATCCGGAATCCAGCGCGACGTTCTGCTTGGTCACGTTGAGCAACTCGCGCAGCTTGCCCGGGCTGGACAGCGCGCCGCTCTGGCCCAGCGCCGATACCAGCGCGGCGATGAAGGCCTGCTGGCGGCGGGTGCGGTCGAGGTCGGTGAAGTTCTCGTCGTTGACGTCGCGGCGCTGACGTACGAAGGCCATCGCCTGCGCGGCGTCGATCTGCTGCACACCCTGATGGAAGTCGGCCCCCGAGTAGGGGTCGGAGGTGTCGGCGTTGAGGCATACCGTGATCGGTGCCACCGCCTTGGCGATCTGGAAGAACGCGCCGAGCGTGACCTCGACGAAGTGGTCGATGGGAATGCCGAGCAGGTTGCGCACGGTGGCGATCTGGGCCCGGCGCCCGGCTTCACGGGCCTGCTGCTCGTTGGCCGACGGGTCTTCGTACGACGAAGACTCCAAGGTTTCCATCTCGCGCTGATAGGCCCACCCGTAGGCCTGCTTGACCTTGCCCTTACACGGGTCGATGTCGCACCCGGCCAGCTCGACGTAGTCGTCGCGGGGAATGGAGAACGCGGTGGCCGGGCCGCCGTCGCCGGGCAGGTGCACCACGATCAGCACGTTGGCGTTGTAGCCGCCGACGGTCTCATCACCGGCGTGCAGGGCCTCGTAGATGTCCTCGGGCAGCGGGTTGCCGTGCTGATCCAGCCTGCTGTCCAGCCCCATGATCAGGATGTTCTCGGTATCCCCGGACGAGACCGGGCCGCCTTCCAGCGCGTTGGACGTGGTGATGCCGTCCAGCGCCCCGTGATAGGACACCCACCCGGCGCCCGTGCCCGCCAGCACCGCCACCGCCACCAGGCTGACAGCGGCGCGTCGGGCAGCCCGTACGCCCCGGTTGGGCATACGGTGGCGGGGTGCGCCGGTCGAGTGGGCGGGTGCATTCATGGCACCTGCCATTATGAGGCCGTTCGCCGCGCCCGTTACCACCGGGGAAAATGGCTGGTCACCAGCGGCGGTCGCGCACTACCGTGCGCACCATGAAATTGCGCATCGCCCTGGGCGTGCTGGTGCTGGTCGTGGCGGCGTTGCTGCTCAACGAACTGGTGGCGACCAAAGAGCATCGCCAGGCCGAGCCGTTCGCGGGCGGGCACGTGCTGGAGCTGGACGGCCCGGACCTCAACGTGCGTGAATACGGGCCGCCGGGGGAGCGTGCGGTGGTGTTGCTGCACGGGTACTCGGCCTCGATCGAGTGGTGGGAACAGGTGGCCCCGCAGCTGGCCCGCGACCAGCGGGTGATCGCGATCGATCTGGTCGGCCACGGCGGCTCCGAGGCGCCCGCCGACGGTGCCGCGTATCACTCGGCCGAACAGGCCACGGCGGTGCGCAACGCGCTCGTGGCACTCGGTGTGCGGCGTGCGGTGCTGGTCGGGCATTCGATGGGCGGGGCGGTCTCGGCCGAGCTGGCCCGGCAGTACCCCGACCTGGTGGAGCGGGTCGTGGTCTCGGACACCCCGGCCGCCGATGACCTGGTCACCATGCCGCTGTTGGGGCAGATGGTGTGCTGGCCGGTGATCGGCCCGGCGATGGATCTGGCCCGCAGCGTCGACGCGATCAGCGAGGGGTCACTGCAGACGGGGTTCGCCGCGGACTACCCGGTGCCCGATTACGCGCACCGCTCGCTGGAGCGCCTGACCTACACCGGGTTGTGCGACTCCACCGAAGGTCCGCATCCGACGGTGGAAACCCTTGCCGCACTGCACAAGCCGGTGTTGGTGCTGTGGGGCGACGAGGATGTGCTGACCCCGACCGCGCCCAACGTGGAGCGCTACACCGCCGCCGGATTGCCGCCGGTGGTGATCGAGGGGTCCGGACACACGCCGATGGTCGAGCAGCCCGATCAGTTCCTGGCCGCGGTCACGCCGTTCGTCAGGATCCCAGCCCCCGCGAGATGACCAGGCGCTGAATCTGATTGGTGCCTTCGAAGATCTGGGTGATCTTGGCTTCGCGCATGAACCGCTCGACGCGGAAGTCGCGGGTGTAGCCGACGCCGCCGAACACCTGCACGGCATCGGTGGTGACCTTCATCGCCGCGTCGGTGGCGATCAGCTTCGCGACGCTGGCCTGGGTCGAGTAGGGCAGGCCTTGATCCCGTCTGCGGGCGGCATCCACATACGTGGCCCGCGCGCTGACCACCGCGGCGGCCATATCGGCCAGCAGGAAGCCGAGCCCCTGATGGTCGATGATCTTGCGGCCGAACGTGGTTCGCTCGTTGGCGTACCGGATGGCCTCGTCCAGGGCGGCCTGCGCGATACCGACGGCGACCGCGGCGATGCCGAGGCGGCCGGAGTCCAGCGCGGAGAACGCGATCGACAGGCCTTGGCCCTCTTGTCCGATCAACCGGTCGGCGTCCAGGCGCGCGTTGTCGTAGAACGCCGAGGTGGTGGGCACCGCGTGCAGGCCCATCTTCTCCTCGGGCTTGCCGAAACTGAGGCCTTCGAGATCGGCGGGGACCAGGAAGCAGGAGATGCCCTTGCTGCCCTCGCCGGTACGGGCGAACAGGGTGTAGAAATCGGCCCTGCCGCCGTGGGTGATCCACGCCTTCGACCCGTTGAGGACGTAGCTGTCGCCGTCGCGGGTGGCCTTGCAGCTCAGTGCCCCGGCATCGGAGCCGGCCTGCGGTTCGGACAGGCTGTAGGCGCCGATCTGCTCACCGGACAGCATGTCCGGCAGCCAGCGCTTCTTCTGTTCCTCGGCGCCGTAGGCCAGCAGCGGGTGCGAGGACAGGCTGTGCACGCTGACCGCGACGCCGATCGCGGCCCACCGCGCGGCGATCTCCTCAAGTACCTGCAGGTAGACCTCGTACGGCTGACCACCGCCACCCCACTCCTCGGGTTGGGGCAGGCTCAACAGTCCGGCCGCGCCGAGCTGGGCCATGACGCCGTCGGGATATTTCTCGTCGCGCTCGTACTCGTCGACGATCGGGTCGAGGACCTTGTCGGCGACATCGCGGGTCAGCGCGATGAGGTCGCGAGCGTCGTCCGAGGGCAAGAGGCGGTCAACCGGCATACTTGCACATCCTAGTTTCTCTTCTCGGTGGGGAAACCGGTGGCGGTCAGCGCATCCGCGCGAGGATCTTGATCTCGGCCAGCGCGCCCATGGCCAGCTCGGTGACACCGACGGCGGTCCACGCCGGGTACGGCGCTGCCACGAACTGGTCCTTGACCGCGCCGAACGCCTGGATGTGGTGCTGCAGGTCGACGTGGAAGCTGGTGATGTCGACGACATCGGCGAACGTCAGCCCCGCCTCGGCCAGCAGCCCGCGCAGGTTCTCGAACGCCTGCGTGAACTGTGCCTGCGGTTCCTCGGGCAGGGTCAGGTCCGGCCGCAGGCCCATCATCCCCGAGCAGCGCAGGTGGTCGCCGTCGATCACTGCGGGTGCGAAGTGGTGGGCGTCGTACATCGGCTGCATCCACTCCGGCACAACCAGTCTCATGGGCCTCTCCTTCATTCCGCGACAAGACATAAAACTGCCCCTTTTCCGAAGAAAAGGGGCAGTTTTATGTCTGCTCGGCGAAGAAACTAGACGCGCTCGGCAGCGGGGAGCGCGGCCAGGATGTCGTTGACGCGGTCGCGGGCGTCGCCGAAGAGCATCTGCGTGTTCTCGCGGAAGAACAGCGGGTTCTGCACGCCCGCGTAGCCCGAGGCCATGGAGCGCTTGAACACGATGACGTGGTCGGCGTTCCACACCGTGAGCACCGGCATACCGGCGATCGGGCTGGACGGGTCCTCGGACGCGGCCGGGTTCACGGTGTCGTTGGCACCGATCACGAGTACGACGGAGGTGCCGGCGAAGTCGTCGTTGATCTCGTCCATCTCGAGCACGATGTCGTAGGGCACCTTGGCCTCGGCCAGCAGCACGTTCATGTGGCCGGGCAGGCGGCCCGCGACCGGGTGGATGCCGAAGCGGACGTTGACGCCGTGCTCACGCAGCTTGCGGGTCAGGTCGGCCACACCGTACTGGGCCTGGGCGACGGCCATGCCGTAGCCGGGCGTGATGATCACCGAGTCGGCGTGGGCGAGCAGTTCGGCCGCACCCTCGGCATTGATCTCGCGATGCTCGCCGTAGTCCTTGTCCTCGGCCGGCCCGGCCTCGATGCCGAAACCACCCGCGATCACCGAGATGAACGACCGGTTCATGGCCTTGCACATGATGTAGGACAGGTACGCACCGGAGGAGCCCACCAGGGCGCCGGTGATGATCAGCAGGTCGTTGCCGAGCAGGAAGCCGGAGGCGGCCGCGGCCCAACCCGAGTAGCTGTTGAGCATCGACACCACGACGGGCATGTCGCCGCCGCCGATCGAGGCGACCAGGTGCCAGCCCAGCAGCAGCGCGAGCACGGTGACACCGACCAGGAGCCACAGGTTCGGGGAGATGCAGAACCACACGGTCAGGGCGGCGAACAGCACGAGCGAGCCGACGTTGAGGAAGTTCTTGCCGGGCAGCATCAGCGGCGCGGACTTCATCCGGGCGGACAGCTTGAGGTTGGCCACGATCGAGCCGGTGAAGGTGACGGCACCGATGAAGACACCGATGAACACCTCGGCGGAGTGGATGCCGAGCATGCCCTCGCCGGCGAGTTTGGCGGCCTCGGCCCCGGCGGGATCGCCCTCGACGTGCAGGTAGCCGTTCCAGCCGACGAGGACCGCGGCCAGACCGACGAAGCTGTGCAGCAACGCGATCAGTTCGGGCATGCCGGTCATCTCGACGACCTTGGCGCGCCAGAGGCCGATCGCGGCGCCGATGATCATGGCGACGACCAGCAGGCCCAGGCCCAGCGGCTCGATCTTGTGCTCGAAGGCCAGGGCGATGGTGGCGACCAGGGCGATCGTCATGCCGGCCATGCCGAAGGCGTTTCCGGCCCGCGACGTTTCGTGCTTGGACAATCCGGCCAGAGCCAGGATGAAGAGCAGTGCCGCGACGACGTAGGCGGCGGTGGCAACGTTTTCTAGGGTGAACATGGAATCCATTCCAAAGTCTTTGTGGGCACGCAGGTTCTAGCTGCGGGAGAACATCGCGAGCATGCGGCGGGTCACCGCGAAGCCGCCGAATACGTTGATGCTGGCCAGCAGGATGGCCGCGGTGGCAATTCCGGTCACCAGGGCATCGCCGTGGCCGATCTGCAGCAGCGCGCCCACCACGATGATTCCCGAGATCGCGTTGGTCACCGACATCAGCGGGGTGTGCAGCGCATGGTGCACATTGCCGATGACGTAGTAGCCGATCACGATCGCCAGCGCGAACACCGTCAGGTGGACCTGCAGCGCGGCCGGTGAGATCGCGATGAGGGCGAAGATCGCAGCGGCAACCGTGAAGGTGACCCCGAGCCGGCGCCCGGTGGACATCGGCGGCTTCTCTTCCTTGACCACCGGAGCGGCAACCGGCTGTGCGGCCGGGGCGGCGGAGACCTGCACCGGCGGCGGGGGCCAGGTGGTCTCGCCGTCGCGCACCACGGTCACCGAACGCTGCACGACGTCGTCCCAGTCGAGGACGACCTTGCCGTCCTTCTCCGGGGTCAGCAGCTTGAGCAGGTTCACCAGGTTGGTGCCGTACAGCTGGGACGCCTGGGCGGGCAGGCGGCCGGCCAGGTCGGTGTAGCCGATGATCGTCACGCCGTTGTCGGTGACGATCGCCTGGTCCTTGACGGTGCCCTCGACGTTGCCGCCGTTGGCCGCGGCCATGTCGACGATGACGCTGCCCGACTTCATCGAGGCCACCATCTCGGCGGTGATGATGCGCGGCGCGGGCTTACCGGGGATCAGCGCCGTCGTGACGATGATGTCGACGTCCTTGCACTGCTCGGCGTACAGCTGCGCCTCGCGGGCCTTGTAGTCGTCGTCCATCTCCTTGGCGTAGCCCGTGGCGGAGACCTCAGCGGCCTCGTTCGCGACGGACAGGTACTCGCCGCCGAGCGAGGCGACCTGATCGGCCACCTCGGGCCGCGGGTCGGTGGCGCGCACGATGGCACCCAGGCTGCCGGCGGCGCCGATGGCGGCGAGGCCGGCCACTCCGGCGCCGACCACGAGAACCTTGGCCGGCGGCACCTTGCCCGCCGCGGTCACCTGTCCGGTGAAGAAGCGGCCGAATGCGTGGGCGGCCTCGACGACGGCGCGGTAACCGGCGATGTT
The DNA here is from genome assembly GCF_010727325.1 of Mycolicibacterium alvei. Taxonomy (NCBI): domain Bacteria; kingdom Bacillati; phylum Actinomycetota; class Actinomycetes; order Mycobacteriales; family Mycobacteriaceae; genus Mycobacterium; species Mycolicibacterium alvei. The sequence goes on along the minus strand of NZ_AP022565.1, from coordinate 3,537,626 downwards.
GGCCATCGAGGACAGCACGTCCAGCGACTGGGCGCGCGAGATACGCGGCACCGCGTCCATCGCCAGCACCGTGATCGGCCGGGTGGACAGCTTCTCGACGAGCTCGGGCTTGAGCCCGGGTGAGATCAAGCTCACCAGCGTCGCTCCGTCGCGCAGCTTGGCGATCTCGGCATCATCAGGTGCATTGACCTTCAGTACGACGTCGGCGTCCCACGCGTTACCGATCTCGGCACCGGCGTCGGCATAGGCGGCGTCGGAGAAGCTCGAGGCAGTACCGGCGCCGGTTTCTACGACTACCGTGTAGCCGAGCTTGATGATCTGCCCGACCGTCTGAGGTGTGGCGGCGACGCGCGTTTCCCCAGGTAGGGACTCGTGCGGGATCCCGATGAGCATCGAATCCGCTCCGTTTCTGTCTGTTAGGCCTCTTGGTTCAGCCTGGAAGAGTGTCGCATTTGTGTTCAGATAACGCCCATGCCCCTTTTGGGGGATGTGACCCGTGGCGCAGTTTTGCTACAGCCAGTCCCGGCGTTTGAACATCACATACAACAGGATGACGAGCACAACAATCAAAGCGGTACTCGCGATGAACCCGAAAAAACTGTCGATGCCGGGGTACAGAACGTTCTGGCCGTAGAAACCGGTGATGGCGGTGGGCACCGCGATGATGGCGGCCCAGCCGCTGAGTTTCTTCATCACCGTGTTGAGTCGTGCGTCCTGCAACGACAGGTTGGTCTCGAACACCGTGGTGACCATGTCGCGCAGGGATTCGGTCCACTCCGAGGCGCGCAGCACGTGGTCGTAGAGGTCGGCGTAGAGCGGATCGAGGTCGGGCGACGTGGACGTGTCCAGCCTGCGGTGCTGGATGGTGCTGACCACCTCGCGCATCGGCAGCACTGCCCGGCGCAGTTCGACCAGGTCCTTGCGCAGCTGGAAGGTGCGTCGTTGCAGGCCGCGCCGCGGGCCGCCGTCGGTGAACAATTCGTCCTCGAGCGCATCGATGGCGTCGTCGAGTGCCTCCACGGCCTCGAAGTGCCCGTCCACCACGACGTCGAGCAGACCGTGCACCAGGGCGCCGACGCCGTGCCGCTGGCCGCCGAGTTCGTCGAAGCGCCGTGACACCGCGCCGATGTCGAACTCGGTGGCCGCACCGTTGAGGCCGGGCAGTCGGACGGTGATCAGGCCACGCGGCAGGACGAACGCCGAGATGCGGTGCTTCATCAACAGCGAGGTGTCCGGCGGCGCGTCCGCATCGGGCTCCCGGGCGTCGACCGCATACACCGTGAAGAACGTATGTGTTTGATACACCGAGGTTTTGGTGCGTTCCTTGGGGGCGACGGCGTCTTCGACGGCCCACATGTTGAGCCCGAGTTCGTCGGCCAACTCGGCGAGCGCCTCATGGTCGGGGTCGAAGATGTCGGCCCACACCAGGGTGTCCTCGTCGGCCAGACAGTCCGAAATGTCGGAGAACGCGAAGCCGTCGACCGGCATTCCGGAGCGCCACACCCGTCCCTGCACGTGTCTCACGAGGATCCAGTCAAGCACCGCGGGCCCGTTGTCGCCCGGATTCCTTCCGGCGGGCCACTCGGCTGACCTCGGTACTCTCGATGAGGACCTGCCCGATCGCGAACACGAGGCCCACACCCCCATGAAGGATTCCCCACTCGATGGACTGATGGCGCGCGTCGGCGGTGTCAGCGGCATGGTCTACTCGGCGTTGCCGGTGACCGTGTACGCGACGGTCTCGGCGCTCTCGGGGCGGGTGCCCGCGATCATCGCCGCGCTGGTGACGGCGGCCGCCGTGTTCGGCTGGCAGCTGCTGCGTCGCGAATCTGTCCGGCCTGCGCTGTGGGGATTCGTCGGTGTGGCGGTCTGTGCCCTGCTGGCCCTGGTGACCGGCCAGGCCAAGGACTTCTATCTTCCGGGCATCTGGATTTCCCTGACCTCGGCCATCGTGATGACCGGCTCGATCCTCGTCGGGCGGCCGCTCGTCGGGGTCCTCTGGGCCTGGGCCACCGGAAACGACAGCACCTGGCGTCAGGTCCCCGGGGTGCGGCTGGTGTTCACCGTCGTCACCGCGGTCCTCGCGGCGGTGTCCTGGTCGCGGTTCCTGGTGCAGAACTACCTCTACGACACGGGGCAGGAGGGGCTGCTCGCGGTGGCCCGGCTGGCGATGGGCTGGCCGCTGTTCGTCGTCACCACCACGCTGGTTCTGCTCAGCGCCCGTTACGCGATCCGGGCACTGCCGCGCTCGCTTGCGGATGCGTCGTAATTGCCACTGGCTCAGTTGTACTTGTAGAAGCCCTCGCCGGTGGCGAGGCCCAACTTGCCCTTGTCGATGTAGTTCTCCTTGAGCCACGCGGCGAGCTTCTGAGCTTCGGCGTCTCCGTGGGCCATGATGTTGTACGGCGTGGTCAGGCCGATGATGTCGTAGATCTGGAACGGGCCGATGGGCGCTCCGGTGGCGATCCGCCAGGTGTCGTCCACGGCACCGGGGTCCGCGTAGCCGCCGGCTGCGAGCTCGGCCGCCGCGTTGAGGAACGGCACCAGAAGCGAGTTGAGGACGTAGCCGGCCTTCTCCTTGTGCAGCTCGATCGGCACCATCCCGATGGCCTTGGCGAACTCGACCACCTCGGCGAAGACCGCCGGGTCGGTGTCGGTGGTCCCCATGATCTCGGCGGTGTTGAACTGCCACACGCGGTTTGCGAAGTGCAGGGCCAGGAACTTGTCGGGCCGGCCGGTGGAGTCCTTGAGATCACTGGGCAGCAGCGTGGAGGAGTTGGTGGCGAAGATCGTCTTGGCCGGCGCGAGCTCACCGAGCTTGCGGTAGGTCTCCTGCTTGAGGTCGAGGATCTCGGGGATCGCCTCGATCACCAGGTCGGCGTCGGCCACGGCCGCCTTCAGGTCTGACGTCAGGGTCAGCCGGTTCAACGCGTCCCGGGCCTTGCCGTCGCGGGCGTCGGGCACCTCGTTGGCATAGGTTTCGGCCAGCTTGCCGAAACGATCCTTGGCCGCTTCGAGCACCTTGTCGTTGATGTCGTAGGCCGTGACGGAGAAGCTTTTGAACGCGCTCTGGAACGCGATCTGGGAACCGAGTACTCCGGTCCCGAGCACGGTCACCGTCTTGATGGAGGTCGTCACGATGTTTCTCCTTCCACGACAGCGCGCCCGCTGTCGCTGCGGAAACGGAATGAAGGCGCGCCCGGTATCACCGGCGCGTGAGGAGTGGGAAGACTGACGGCCGGTCCTGATTACACCGGGGGATAGGCCGGCGGCGGGTAGACGCCGCGCAGACCCCAGGCGAGCCACGGAAAGAAGAAATCGCTCTCGTCGCTGAGGTCGTAGTCAGGATTCGGATCCATGTCCGCAGTCTAGACGCAGTCGACACGCCGGGAACAGGGTCGTGAAGGGAATTGCCTACACTGTTCAACCATCTAGTTGATTGATTTCCTGGGCAAGGTCCGGGTCATGCTGATAGTGAGTGTGCTATGTCTTCCGATGCAGAGGGCGGCCGGGGCCGCGGAGGCGCGGCCGCCAACGGGACTTCCCGCCGCGACGAACTGCTGAGCGTCGCGGCCAAGCTGTTCGCCGCCCGCGGCTATCACGGCACCCGCATGGACGATGTCGCCGAGGCCGTCGGGCTGAACAAGGCCACGGTCTATCACTACTACTCGAGCAAGTCGCTGATCCTCTACGACATCTACAAGGGCACCGCGGACTTCACCGTCGAGGCGCTGCACGACGACCCCACCGCCTCGGCCCGGGAAACCATCTACAACTTCACCCGCAGGCTGTTGGTCGGCATCGCCAACGACCTCGAGCGCGCCGCGGTGTACTTCCAGGAAGGCCCGTACATCGCGGAGTGGTTCACCGAGGAGCAGGTGGCCTACATCCGACGCGCCGAGACCCAGGTCTACGAGCATGTCCGCGACGTGATCGACCGCGGCGTCGCCAGCGGCGAGTTCTACGACTGCGACTCCCACGTGCTGGCCCTCGGCTACATCGGGATGACGCTGGGGTCCTACCGCTGGCTGCGACCACACGGCCGGCGCACCGCCCAGGAGATCGCCGTCGAGTTCAGCACGGCGCTGCTGCGCGGGCTGATCCGTGACGAGGGAATCCGCAACGAATCTCCGCTCGGTGTCGAGGTCGACGAGAGGGCCTGGAAACATGACTGATCTGTTCCGACTGGACGGCAAGGTCGCCGTCGTCACCGGGGGCGGTCGTGGCATCGGCCTGATGATGGCCCGCGGCCTGCTGCAGGCCGGGGCATCGGTGTACCTGTCCAGCCGCAAAGAGGCCGAGTTGGCCGCCGCGGTGGACGCGTTGTCCCCGCTGGGCCGGGTCGCCGCGGTGCCCGCCGACCTCGGCACTGCCGACGGGGTCGCGACGCTGGCGAGCGCCGTCGCCGAACGTGAGGACGCCGTCCACGCGCTGTTCAACAACGCGGGCGCGGCGTGGGGCGCACCGTACGAGGAGTTCCCGGAATCCGGGTTCGACAAGGTCTACGACGTCAACGTCAAAGGCGTCTTCCTGCTGACTCGCGCGCTCACCCCGTTGCTGAATTCCGCTGCCACCGAAGATGATCCGGCCCGCGTGATCAACACCGGCAGTATCGACGGCATCGTCGCCCCCGGTAAGGGCCGCGACAACTTCTCCTACAGCGCCAGCAAGGCCGCCGTGCACATGCTGACCCGTCACCTCGCGGGCGAACTCGCCCCGAGGATCCTGGTCAACGCGATCGCACCGGGCCTGTTCGAATCGCGGATGACCAAGGAGATGCTGCGGGCCGGGTCGGAAGAGGTAGGGGCAGTTCTTCCCTTGGGCCGCATCGGGCAGCCCGACGACATCGCCGGGATCTCGGTGTTCCTGGCCAGCCGGGCCAGCGCGTACATCACCGGTGCGGTCATCCCGGTCGACGGCGGCGTGAGCACGATCAGCTGACGGGCAGGGTGAACCAGCCCCAGGCCAAGAAGGCGAACACCCCGAGATAGACGATGTCGCCGGCCATGTAGAGCCACTCGCTGCGACGGAATCTGGTCGTCGTCGCACCGGCCATGAACAGCGCCAGGCCGCACGCGGCGACTGGCGTCAGCACCGGTGCGATACCCGTCGCGACGGGTAGCACCAGGCCGATCGCGCCGACCAGTTTGATGGTCCCGATCACCTTGAGGTGGCCGGCACCGAACTCGTCGACCCAATGCTGGGTCGTGCCGATCGACCGGTACCTCTCCCGCGACATCAGGAGCATGGTGCTCCCGCCTGCGGCATAGGCCGCCGCGGCGATGATGGTGATGATCCAGAGGGTGGTGTGCATTTCTCGCTCCGTTTCGTGGTTACGTTCGGGCCTGTTGGTTACGTGGAGCCCCGCGGACTCGTCACTCTTATGACGGATCCGCGCGAGGAGAGGTAACTCATGACGCCCGACGCATCACTGGCCGAGACATTCGAAGAGCAGCGCCCGCGGCTGCTCGCGGTTGCCCACCGGGTACTCGGCTCACGGGCAGACGCCGAGGACGCGGTCCAGGAGGCATGGCTGCGCCTGTCCCGTCAGGACACCGGCTCGATCGAGAACGCTGCCGGGTGGCTGACGACCGTGGTGGGCCGGATCTGCATCGACATGCTGCGGTCGCGGACCAGCCGCGCCGAGGTGTCCCCCGCCGCCGATATTTCTGAACTCGTCGTCACCGAGGATCTGGACACCCCGGAGGACGCCGCGGTGCTCGCGGACTCGGTCGGGCTGGCGATGCTCGTCGTGCTCGGATCGCTGCGCCCCGACGAACGTCTCGCGTTCGTCCTGCACGACATGTTCGCCGTGCCGTTCGCCGAGATCGGGCAGATCCTCGACAGGTCGGGCGATGCGGTCAAGATGCTCGCCAGCCGCGCGCGCCGGAAGGTGCAGGACGTGCCGCCGCCCGCCGGGGACCGCCGCCGCAAGCAGGAGCAGCGCGAGGTCGTCGACGCCTTTCTGGCCGCCGCACGCGACGGTGACTTCGACGCGCTGTTGCGTGTGCTGGACCCCGACGTCAGTTGGCAGCGGTACACGGCCACCGGCGTGACCGTCGGGACCGGATCGGACGCCGTCGTCGCTGCGGTCCGGCGCGGTCAGGGGACCCGCGTCCTGGCCCGCCGGGTGTCGGTGAACGGCGAGCCGGGGATCCTGGCGTGGAGCCCGACCGGTCGTCCGCTCAGCGTGATGGCCTGCGTCGTCGACGGGGGCCGGCTGGTCGGGATCGTGTCGATCCTCGATCCGAAACGGCTGGCTCGGATGTCACTGCCGCAGCCGCCCGCTGACGATTAGCCTGGCCGCATGAAATCGACCATCCTGTCGCGGCGCGACCTGGAGTTCCTGCTCTACGAGTGGTTGGACGTCGAAAAGCTCACGGCGATGGACCGGTTCACCGAGCACTCCCGCGAGACCTTCGACGGGGTGTTGGATCTGTGCGAGCAATTGGCCACCCGGTATTTCGCGCCGCACAACAAGCTCAGCGATGCCAACGAGCCGACGTTCGACGGGCAGAGCGTCACGCTGGTCCCCGACGTGAAAGCGGCGTGGGACGCGTTCGCGGCAGCCGACCTGATCGCCATGGGGATGGACGCCGAGCTCGGCGGCGCGCAGTTGCCGGTCACCGTCGCGCAGGCCGCGTTCGCGTGGATCGCCGCTGCCAATGTGTCGACCTCGGGTTATCTGATGCTGACCATCGCGAATGCCAACCTGCTGGTCCGCTTCGGCTCGGCCGAGCAGATCGAGACGTTCGTCAAACCCATGCTGGCGGGCCGGTTCTCGGGCACCATGGCGCTGTCGGAGACCCAGGCCGGATCCTCACTGGCCGACGTCACCACGCGGGCCGAACCGCAATCCGACGGCAGTTACCGGGTGTTCGGCTCGAAGATGTGGATTTCCGGGGCCGAGCACGAGCTCACCGAGAACATCGTCAACCTCGTGCTGGCCAAGATTCCCGGCGGTCCGGCCGGCACCAAGGGCATCTCGTTGTTCATCGTGCCGAAGTACCTGGCGGACGGAAGCCGCAACGGGGTGGCCATTTCCGGGCTGAATCACAAGATGGGACAGCGCGGTATCACCAACACCGTGCTCAACTTCGACGGCGCGGTCGGCTATCTCGTCGGGGAGCCGCACCGCGGCATCGTCTACATGTTCCACATGATGAACGAGGCCCGCCTCGGTGTCGGGATGGGTGCGGTCGCGCTCGGATACACCGGTTATCTCAAGTCGCTGGAGTATGCGCGCGAGCGTCCGCAGGGCAGGCCGCTGGGCGTCAAGGATCCGACCACCCCGCAGGTGCCCATCATCGAACATGCCGACGTCAAGCGAATGCTGTTGGCGCAGAAGTCCTATGTCGAGGGGGGACTCGCGCTGGCACTCTATTGCGCCAGGCTGGTGGACAGCGGGTCGGCCGATGACACCGCCGTGCTGGACATGCTCACCCCGATCGCCAAGAGCTGGCCGTCGCAGTGGTGCGTGGAGGCCAATGATCTGGCGATCCAGGTGCACGGCGGTTACGGCTACACCCGCGAGTACGACGTCGAGCAGCACTACCGGGACAATCGGCTGAACCCGATCCACGAGGGCACCCACGGCATCCAGAGTCTGGATCTGCTGGGGCGCAAGGTGACCCAGAACGGCGGGACCGGTCTCGTCGCATTGGGGGATCGGATCGCAGCGACGGTCTCGGCGGCTTCGGGTGCGGCGCCCGAGTTGGCCGCTCAACTCGACGCGGCCTGGCAGCGCCTGGTCGCGGTGACGGCCGAGATGTTCGCCCCGGGTGATGTCGAGGCCGCGATGGCCAACAGTGCGGTGTACCTCGAGGCGTTCGGTCATATCGTCGTCGCCTGGATCTGGCTCGAGCAGGTCCTGGCCGCCTCAGGGCATGACGGCGATTTCTACGACGGCAAGCGGCAGGCCGCCCGGTACTTCTTCCGTTACGAACTGCCCAAGACCGCACCGCAATTGGACCTGCTGGCCAGCCTGGACCGCACGACGCTCGAGATGCGGGACGGCTGGTTCTAGCCGAATTCGATGATCTGCCGCACCGCCCGCCCGTCGGACAGTGCGTCCATGCCGGCGTTGATCTCGTCGAGAGTGATCGTGTCGGACACCAGGGTCTCCACGGGTAGCCGGCCGGACCGCCAGAGTGCGACGAAGTGCGGGATGTCGCGGGCCGGCACCGCCGAGCCCAGGTAGCTGCCGATCAGTGACCGCCCTTCGGCTACGAAACCCAACGGCGACACCGAAATTCGGGCGTCCGGCCGGGGCAGGCCGACGGTGACGGTGCGCCCGCCGGGTCCGGTCAGCGCGATCGAGGTCTCCAACGCGGCCGGGTGGCCCGCGGCCTCGATCACCACATCGGCCTTGAGGTCGGCGGCCTGCTCGGGGGTGTAGGTCTCGTGGACGCCGAGCGCGCGGGCCTTGGCGAGTTTGTCGGGCAACTGGTCCACACCGATGACGCGGACGTCGTCGTGGGCCAGGGCGGTCAGGACGGCGGCCATGCCGACGCCGCCGAGACCGACGACCGCCACGGTCTGACCGGGGCGCGGTGCGCCGACGTTGAGCACCGCGCCACCGCCGGTCAGTACCGCACAACCCAACAACGATGCGACAACGGGGTTTACGTCGGAGGGAACGGGCACCACCGACCGGCGGTCGACGACCGCGTGGGTGGCGAATCCGGAAACTCCGAGGTGATGGAACACCGGTTCACCGTCGCGGGTCAGCCGGATGTCGCCGTTCATCAAGGTGCCCGCGCCGTTGGCGGCCGATCCGGGACCGCACGGCGTCAGGCCGTCGGTGGCGCACGCCGGGCACGCGCCGCAGCGCGGCAGGAACGTCATCACGACCCGCTGGCCCACCGGCAGATCGGTATCGCCGGCCTCGACGATCCCGGCGGCCTCATGGCCCAACAGCATCGGGACCGGGCGTACCCGGTTGCCGTCCACGACCGACAGATCGGAGTGACACAAGCCCGCGGCCTCGATGCGTACCAGCAGTTCGCCCGGGCCGGGTTGGTCGAGTTCGAGGTCGCTCACCCGGATCGGGCGGGACTCGGCGTAGGGGCGGGGGAGGCCGATGTGCTCGAGGACGGCGCCGCGGATCAACATGTCACCAGCCTGCACCTGCTGTCAGACTCCAGGTATGACCGACCTCACCCCGGATGACTTTCCGTTGCACTGGCCGGTGCTCACCCGATGGACCGATAACGACATGTTCGGGCACCTCAACAACGCGGTGTACTACGAGTTGTTCGACACCGCGATCAACGCGTGGATCAACACCAACTGCGATGTCGATCCGGTGACCGCGCCTTGGCTGGGGGTGGTCGCCGAGTCCGGGTGCCGCTACTTCGCCGAGTTGAAGTTCCCCGACCCGTTGGTGGTCGGACTGGCGGTGGCCCGGTTGGGGAACAGCAGTGTCACCTACCGGCTCGGGCTCTTCGAGCCGAACGGGCCGGTCGCGGCGGTCGGCCATTGGGTACACGTCTATGTCGATCGGACCACGCGCCGTCCGGTACCGATTCCCGACGTGATCCGCGAGCTGCAGCAGTCGATATGCTCGCCGGATGCCGCTCGTGAGCAAGACCGTCGAGGTTGAAGCCCCTGCCGAGAAGATCCTGGCGATCGTCGCCGATTTCGAGGCCTACCCGCAGTGGAATCCGGAGATCAAGGGCTGCTGGATCCTGGCCCGCTACGACGACGGCCGGCCCAGCCAGCTGCGGCTCGATGTCGAGATCCAGGGTCAGTCCGGCATCTTCATCAACGCCGTCTACTACCCGGCGGAGAGCCAGATCTTCACCGTGTTGCAGCAGGGCGACCACTTCACGAAGCAGGAGCAGCGGTTTTCGGTCGTCCCGCTGGGGCCGAACAACACCCTGCTTCAGGTCGATCTCGAGGTCGAGGTCAAGCTGCCGGTCCCGGCCATGATGGTCAAGAAGCTCATCGGCGACACCCTGGACCATCTCGCCAACGCGCTCGTCACCAGGGTGCAGCAGCTGTCCGCCTAGGCCGCGCGGTCGGCCGCTGCCGCCCGCAATTCCAGTACGCGACTGCGGATGCGGTGTTCGGTGGCCCGCGGCATCTCGGCGGGGCGATACCGGCCGTGCCTGACCCGATAGACCCGGCCGTGGTTCATCTCCCACCGCAGGGCGTCGGAGATCGCCTTGGACGGGCGTCCGGCGGTGGTGAAGCCCTGGTCCTCGAGCGCGTCGACCAGATCGGCCACCGATTGCGTGCCGCGTTGCAGCAGCTGCATGGTCAGCACGTAGCGGAGGTTGGTGCCCCGCAGCAGAAGTTTGTCCCCCATGGCGTCACGGTGCCAAAGGGGTCTGACAGTCACGCCAGTCACAGATTTCTGAGGGATATCCGATGTGCCCGGCTGTGCGCGACAATCCAGCGACAATCGCCACATCGGCATCATTGGTCCCGCAGAACCCATTGCCGCTGAGGATTTTTGCCCATCTGGCTCCACTGGCCTCGCCAGCCCCACCCGCCTCGGGCCCGATTGTCAGCGACTCTGTCGCTCATAGGTGGGCAGCCTGAAATCCGTTGCGTACGAGGCAAATGGGGTTGCAGTGATGGGAGTAAACGAAGAATCCGTGACAGAAGTTGCCGGGGTGATAGATGTGGCGATTGTCGCTGGATTGTCGCTGATAGGTGGGCAGGTCGAACATCCCATTCCCCGCGCCGACACGCCACCGCGGGACACGCCGAATGCCGGCGCCTCAGTCCCACATCCCGATGTCTTCGAGCCGTGCGATGAGGCGCCGGGCGGCGTCGGTGAACTGATTCGCATTGAGCTCGACCGCGGCCGCCGCGTCCCGTCGGCGCAGCGCGTCGATCAGCAGGCGGTGATTCTCGACGGCTTCGGTGCCCCACTCCGGATCCGTCGAATAGATCAGGGCCGGGAGGTACCGCGCGACGTGCAGTAGGAACCAGGCCAGCTTGATCCGGCCGCTGGCGTGGTTGAAGGCGCGGTGAAAGGCGAATTCGGCCGACGAGATCGCCCCGGGATCCCGACCGTCGACGGCTGCCGCGAGTTCGGTGTTGAGCTGCTGCAGCTCGTCGATCTGGGCTCCGGTGATGCGGGTCGTGACGGTGGCGGCGAGCTCACGCGCGATGGTGGCCTGCAGCCAGAAGATGTCCTCGATGTCGGCGCGGGTCAGGGGCACGACGACGTGGCCGCGGTTGGGCTCCAACTGCACCATGCCCTCCCCGCGCAGCGTGCGCAGGGCCTCCCGCACCGGGGTGATGCTGACCCCGAGTGCCGCGGCGGTCTCGTCGAGGCGGATGAACGTCCCCGGTCGCAGGACGCCGGTCATGATCTCGGCCCGCAACTGGACGGCGACCTCGTCGGAGAGTTGTTCGCGCCGTCCTCCGCGACGACGTTGCACGGCCGCTCTGGCAGGTGCATTCACGAGAATCCGGTCGCCTTTCCGGTGGGCTTGTCGCCGAGGCGCCGAGGCCATAGTGTGGCCGGGGCAACACTATGTTTGATCAAATATAAAATTCGTGCAACTCGATACCGATGGAGTACCGATCCGTTGACTGCCGAGCCGTTCCCCACCGAGCAGCCATATCTGGCCCGCCGTCAGAACTGGGCCAACCAACTGACCCGGCATGCCCTCATGCAGCCCGACAAGACCGCCCTGCGGTTCCTGGGGCACACCACCACGTGGGGTGAACTCGACCACCGGGTGACCAAGCTGGCCGGAGCCCTGAGCCGCCGCGGGGTCGGTTTCGGCGACCGCGTGCTGATCCTGATGCTGAACCGGCCCGAGTTCATCGAGGCGATGCTGGCGGCCAACAGGCTCGGCGCCATCGCGGTGCCGGTGAACTTCCGGATGACGCCGCCCGAGGTGGCCTTCCTGGTCAGCGACTGCGAGGCCCGGGTCATCGTCACCGAGCCCGTGCTCGCCGGGGTCGCCACGGCGGTACGTGAACTGGATGCGACGCTGTCGACGGTCATCGTGGCCCAGGAGAGCACCGAGGCCGTCGGCGACGGTGAAGTTCTCGGCTACGAGGATCTGATCGCCGAAGACGGGCCCCCGGCCGACCCGGTCGACGTCCCCGGCGACGCCCCCGCGCTGATCATGTACACCTCCGGCACGACGGGCCGGCCAAAAGGTGCGGTGCTGACCAACGACAACCTGGTCGGGCAGAGCATGACCAACCTGTTCACCACCGGCGTCGACATCAACAACGACGTCGGCTTCATCGGCGTCCCGCTGTTTCACATCGCCGGTGTCGCCGGAAACGTGAACACCGGTCTGACTCTCGGCCTGCCGACGGTCATCTATCCGCTCGGCGCCTTCGACCCGGGTGCGTTGCTGGACGTGCTGGCGGCCGAGAAGGTCACCGCGATCTTCCTGGTCCCCGCACAGTGGCAGGCGGTCTGTGCTGAGCAGAAGGCCAATCCGCGCGACCTGTGCCTGCGGGCGCTGTCGTGGGGCGCCGCGCCGGCGTCGGACACGTTGCTGCGGGCGATGGCCGAGACCTTCCCGGGCAGTCAGATCCTCGCGGCGTTCGGCCAGACCGAGATGTCCCCGGTCACCTGTATGTTGTTGGCGGACGACGCAATTCGCAAGCTCGGTTCGGTCGGGCAGGTCATTCCCACCGTCTCGGCCCGCGTCGTGGACGAGAACATGGACGACGTCCCTGTCGGCGAGGTCGGCGAAATCGTCTACCGCGCCCCGACATTGATGGCGGGCTACTGGAACAACCCCACGGCCACCGCCGAGGCGTTCGCCGGCGGTTGGTTCCACTCAGGGGATCTCGTGCGTCAGGACGAGGAAGGCTACATCTGGGTCGTCGACCGCAAGAAGGACATGATCATCTCCGGTGGCGAGAACATCTACTGCGCCGAGGTGGAGAACGTGCTTGCGGGGCACCCCGTCATCACCGAGGTCGCGGTGATCGGTCGGCACGACGACAAATGGGGCGAGATCCCCGTCGCCGTCGTGGCAATCACCAGAGGCGACGCCCTGAATCTCGGAGACCTCGACGGGTTCCTCAGCGAACGCCTGGCGCGCTACAAGCATCCGAAGGTGCTCGAAATCGTTGATGCGCTACCCCGTAACCCCTCGGGGAAGGTGCTCAAGACCGAACTTCGGGAGCGCTTCGGATCACCCGTCAACGCCCAGTAGCGGCGAGGGCGCGAAAGTAACTCAGGATCAACGGTTTCTGCAGGTCGCGGCGAAAGTTTGCTGGGTTGCCTGCCGTTGTTAACGGTTGATGGCACAATCCACCCGATGAGGTCCATGGCCCGGTTTTTATCAGGTACAGTCCGGTGGTCTCAATTACTACTCGTGAGTAGCGAGAGGCGGATCACGCAGGCTGACAGGCGACGAGGAGGGGGCGTGCGACACGTCCAGGAGGCGCACCGGTGACGGCGCCCGCCGACGGGTTCGTCGGCTACGTACGTGGTCAATTGGAGAAGCCGCTGGCTATGGTCGGTGGCTTCTTCAAGATGACCGTGCTCACCGGAAAAGCTTTCTTCACACGGCCTTTCCAGTGGAAAGAGTTCGTGCTGCAGAGCTGGTTCCTGATCCGCGTGGCATTCCTGCCGACGCTCGCGGTGTCGATCCCGCTGACCGTCCTCATCATCTTCACGCTCAACATCCTGTTGGCGGAGTTCGGCGCGGCTGACGTCTCGGGTGCCGGTGCGGCACTGGGCGCGGTGACCCAGCTCGGTCCGCTCGTGACGGTGCTCGTGGTGGCCGGCGCCGGGTCGACGGCAATTTGCGCCGACCTGGGCGCCCGCACCGTGCGCGAGGAGATCGACGCACTCGAGGTGCTCGGCATCGACCCGATCGAGCGGCTCGTGGTTCCTCGCGTGGTCGCCTCCACCTTCGTGGCCTTCATGCTCAACGGTGCGGTGATCACCATCGGCCTGATCGGCGGCTTCTTCTTCGGTGTCTATGTCCAGAACGTGTCCGCCGGTGCCTACGTGTCCACCCTGACCTTGCTGACCGGATTCCCCGAGGTGATGATCTCCGTCGTCAAGGCCACCCTGTTCGGCCTGCTCGCCGGACTCGTCGGCTGCTACCGCGGCCTGACCGTGGCCGGTGGGTCCAAGGGCGTCGGTACCGCGGTGAACGAGACGTTGGTGCTGTGCGTGGTGGCATTGTTCGCAGTCAACGTCGTGCTCACCACCATCGGTGTGCGGTTCGGAACAGGGCGTTGACATGAGTACCTCAGCAGTCCTTCGGTCCCGGTTCCCCCGGGCGTTCTCGCGCACGTCCGAGATGGCCGGCGCCCCAGGCCGGTTCCTCGACAGCATGGGCCACGTGGCGTGGTTCGTGATCCAGGCCGTCGGCTCCATCCCGCATGCGTTCCGGCACTACCGTCGCGAGGCGTTGCGGCTGGTCGCCGAGATCGGCATGGGCACCGGTGCCATGGCCGTGATCGGCGGCACCGTCGCAATCATCGGTTTCGTGACGTTGTCGGCGGGCTCGCTGATCGCCATCCAGGGCTTCGCCTCGCTGGGCAACATCGGTGTCGAGGCCTTCACCGGCTTCTTCGCGGCCCTGGCGAACATCCGCGTCGTGGCTCCGGTCGTCACCGGCCAGGCGCTGGCCTCCACGGTCGGGGCCGGCGCCACGGCCGAGCTCGGTGCCATGCGCATCAGCGAAGAGGTCGACGCGCTGGAGGTCATGGGCATCCGGTCGATCGCGTATCTGGTGTCCACCCGGATCATCGCCGGATCGATCGTGATCGTCCCGCTCTATGCGATGGCGATCCTGCTGTCCTTCCTGTCCGCGCAGTTCGTCACGACGATCTTCTATTCGCAGTCGGTCGGTACGTACGAGCACTACTTCCATACGTTCCTGCGCGTCGACGACGTGATGTGGTCCTTCGTCCAGGTCATCATCATGTCCATCGTGGTCATGTTGAACCACTGCTACTTCGGCTACTACGCCAGTGGCGGTGCCGTCGGTGTGGGTGAGGCAGTAGGGAGGTCGATGCGAACCTCGTTGATCGCAATCGTGGTGGTCGTCCTGTTGGCATCGTTGGCGCTCTACGGCACCGACCCCAACTTCAACCTCACGGTGTAGCGACATGACGACACCCCAAGCTCCCCTGAACAAGCCGAAGATCCCGCCGTACAAGCTGGCCGGACTGGTACTCGCACTCGTCACCGCGTTGGTCTTCGCGCTGACGTGGATGCAGTTCCGCGGGGTTTTCGAGGAGCAGACGCAGCTCACCGTGTTGTCGAACCGGTCCGGTCTGTCGATGGACCCGGGCTCGAAGGTCACCTTCAACGGCGTGCCGATCGGCAGGTTGACCGCCGTGGACGTGGCCGAGGTCGACGGTGATCAGCAGGCCAGGCTGACCCTGGACGTCAAGCCCCAGTACGTGAAGCTGATCCCGGAGAACGTGACCGCCGAGTTGAAGGCCACGACGGTGTTCGGCAACAAGTACATCTCGTTCACCGCCCCGGACAATCCGTCGGCGCAACGGATCTCCCCGGACAAGCCGATTCGCGCCCAGGGTGTGACGACGGAGTTCAACACGCTGTTCGAGACGATCACCGCGATCTCCGAGCAGGTCGACCCGATCAAGCTGAACCAGACGCTGACCGCCACCGCGCAAGCCCTCGACGGTCTCGGCGACAAGTTCGGCCAGTCCATCGTCAACGGCAACGACATCCTGGCCGACCTCAACCCGCGGATGCCCCAGATCCGCCGCGACATCGCCGGCCTGGCCGACCTGGGCGAGGTCTACGCCAACGCCGCCCCGGATCTGTTCGACGGACTGACGAACGCCGTCACCACCGCCCGCACCCTCAATGATCAGCGTCGCAACCTCGACCAGGCCCTGGTGGCCGCGGTCGGGTTCGGCAACACCGGCGGCGACATCTTCGAGCGCGGCGGCCCGTACCTGGTCCGCGGTGCCCAGGACCTGCTGCCGGTCAGCGAGATGCTCGATCGCAACAGCCCGGCTTTGTTCTGCACGATCCGCAACTACGCCGAGGCCGCACCGACGTTCGCCCAGCAGACCCGCAACGGCTACAGCATCGAGTTGCAGAACTTCCTGGTCGGCGCGGGCAACGCCTGGGTCTACCCCGACAACCTTCCCCGGGTGAACGCGAGAGGCGGGCCCGAGGGCAGGCCCGGTTGTTGGCAGCCGGTCACCAAGGATCTCTGGCCGTCGCCGTACTTGGTGTTCGACGTCGGCGCGTCGATCGCGCCCTACAACCACCTCGAGATGGGAAAGCCGCTCGTCGCCGAGTATGTGTGGGGACGCCAAGTGGGAGAGAACACGATCAACCCATGAGCATCAAGGGCACGCTTATCAAGCTCAGCATCTTCTCGGTGGTGCTGCTCACCTTCACTGCGATCATTTTCGTGGTCTTCGGTCAGATCCGGTTCAACCGGACCTCTGAGTACACCGCGATCTTCAAGAACGTCAGCGGTCTGCGCACCGGGCAGTTCGTCCGGGCTTCCGGCGTCGAGGTCGGGAAGGTCTCGGGCGTCAAGCTGATCAACGGCGGCCAGCAGGCCGAGGTCACGTTCAATGTCGAGAAGTCCCTGCCGCTGTTCGACGAGACCACGGCCGCGATTCGCTACCAGGACCTGATCGGCAACCGCTACCTGGAACTCAAGCGCGGCGAGAGCAGCACGAAGATCGCGCCCGGTAGCACCATCCCGCTGGAGCGCACCGAGCCGGCGCTGGACCTCGACGCACTCGTCGGCGGTTTCCGGCCGCTGTTCCAGTCGCTGACCCCGGAGAAGGTCAACACCATCTCCCAGTCGATCATCACGATCTTCCAGGGCCAGGGCGGCACCATCAACGACATCCTGGACCAGACCGCGCAGCTCACTCAGAGCATCGCCGACCGGGATCAGGCGATCGGTGAGGTCATCAAGAACCTGAACATCGTCCTGGACACCACCGTGGCGCATCAGCAGCAGTTCAACGACACCCTGAAGAACTTCGAGACGCTGATCACGGGGCTGAAGAACCGGGCTGACCCGATCGGATCCTCGGTGGCCGACATCAGCAATGCGGCCGGTTCGCTGGCCGACCTGCTGTCCGACAACCGCCCGCTGATCAAGGACACCATGGGCCAGGTGGAAGCCTTCCAGCAGCCGCTGATCGACCAGAAGCAGGAGCTCAACGACGTCCTGGTGCTGTTCCCCCAGGCGTTGAAGATCATCGGTCGGGCCGGCGGTATCTACGGTGACTTCTTCAACTTCTACGCCTGTGATCTTTCGTTGCGGCTCAACGGGTTGCAGCCGGGCGGGCCCGTCCGAACCGTCAGACTCAGTTCACAGCCGTCGGGTAGGTGCACGCCGAGATGAGGACACTTCAAGGTTCCGACCGCTTCCGCAAGGGGCTGATGGGCGTCATCGTGGTGGCGCTGATCATCGGTGTCGGCTCGACGTTCACCAGCGTGCCGATGCTGTTCGCGGTCCCCACCTATTACGGCCAGTTCTCTGATACGGGCGGCCTCAACACGGGCGACAAGGTGCGTATCGCCGGCATGGATGTGGGCACCGTCAAGAGCATGGACATCAACGGCGACAAGGTCGAGATCGGATTCACCCTGGGCGGGATGACGATCGGCACCGACAGCCGTGCGGCGATCCGCACCGACACGATCCTGGGCCGGAAGAACATCGAGATCCAGCCGCGCGGGAGTCACACGCTGGCGCCGCGCGGGATGTTGCCGCTGGTTCAGACCACCACGCCGTACCAGATCTACGACGCCTTCCTGGACGTCACCCGCAATGCAGCGGGCTGGGACACCAAGTCGGTCAAGGAGTCGCTGAACGTCCTGTCGGAGACCGCCGACCAGACCTCACCGCACCTGAGTGCCGCGCTGGACGGGGTGGCCCGGTTCTCCGAGACGATCGGCAAGCGCGATGAGGACGTCAAGAAGTTGCTGGCCAACGCCAACAAGATCGCCACGGTGCTCGGCGATCGCAGCGTTCAGGTCAACCAGCTGCTGGTGAACGCCCAGACCCTGCTGGCCGCGGTCAATGAGCGCGGCCAGGCCGTGAGCATGCTGTTGGAGCGGGTGTCGTCGGTGTCGCAGCAGGTCGAGGGCGTGATCAACGACAACCCGAACCTCAACCATGTGCTGGAGCAGCTGCGCACGGTCAGCGATCTGCTCGTCGAGCGCAAGCAGGACCTGGCCGACTCGCTGACCGTCGCGGGCAAGTTCATCACCGCACTGGCCGAGTCACTGGCTTCCGGCCCGTACTTCAAGGTGATGCTGATCAACCTGATTCCGCCACAGGTCCTGCAGCCGTTCGTCGACGCCGCGTTCAAGAAGCGCGGCATCGATCCCGAGGAGTTCTGGCGCAACGCCGGCCTGCCCTCGGCACGGTTCCCCGATCCCAACGGCCAGCGGTTCGAGAACGGTGCTCCGCCGGCTGCCCCGACACCGCTGGAAGGCACCCCGGAGCATCCGGGGCCCGCAGTCCCGCCCGGATCGCCGTGCTCGTACACGCCGACCGCGGCCGGAATTCCGTCGCCGGGCAACCCGATGCCGTGCGCCGGAGCCACTCAGGGCCCGTTCGGTGGTCCGCTGTACGGTCCGCCG
This sequence comes from Mycolicibacterium alvei, assembly GCF_010727325.1. Lineage (NCBI taxonomy): Bacteria > Bacillati > Actinomycetota > Actinomycetes > Mycobacteriales > Mycobacteriaceae > Mycobacterium > Mycolicibacterium alvei. The sequence goes on along the minus strand of NZ_AP022565.1, from coordinate 3,519,067 downwards.
GATCTCGCGACGTCGGCGCCGAATCCTGACGGCATCGCGCATTCGCCGGGCGTGCCCAGCGCGGCCATCCCCGGCCAGATGCCGCCGGATCAGCCCGGTGCCCCGGTCGAATTGGCCCCCGGCCCGCCCGGCGCCCGCACCGTTCCGATCGCTCCGTTGCCGGTGGCGCCGGGACCCCTTCCGGGTTACGCACCGCACCCGGGCCCGCTCAACGCTCCCCCGGCGCCGCCGGGGCCGGGTCCGGACGCGGGACCGGCGGGTACTGCGCCGCTCCCGGGTAACCCGCCGTTCCTTCCGCCAGGGTCACAGGGCTAGGCCAGGGGGAGATACAGAGACATGTCAACAGTCTTCAACGTTCGAAACGTCAAGTTGCCCAAGACTTCCCGGGCAACCATCATCGTCGCTGCGCTGGCGGTGGTGGCTGCCCTGGTGCTGGGCTACTTCGGCCTGAGCCTGTACAAGAAGATGACCAACACGACGGTCACCGCGTACTTCCCCGAGGTGCTCGCGCTGTATCCGGGCGACAAGGTGCTCATCATGGGCGTCAAGGTCGGCGAGATCGACAGCATCGACACCGACGGCGACAAGATGAAGGTCGTCTTTCACGTCAGCGACAAGTACAAGTTGCCCGAGAACATCACGGCGTCGGTACTCAACCCGAGTCTGGTCGCCTCGCGGGTCATCCAGTTGTCCCCGCCTTACACCGGTGGGCCTCGGTTGCAGAACAACGCGGTGATCCCGATCGAGAACACGCAGATTCCGGTCGAATACGACGAGTTGCGTAACCAGATCACCCGTCTGCTCGACGATCTGGGCCCGACGGCGGAGCAACCCAAGGGTCCGTTCGGTGACATCATCGAGTCCTTCGCCGACGGCTTCGAGGGCAAGGGTGAGCAGCTCAACCGCACCTTGAGCGGGTTGTCGGAGGCACTGACCACGCTCAACCAGGGCCGCGGCGATTTCTTCCAGGTGGTCAAGAGCCTGGCGGTGTTCGTCAATGCCCTGCACAAGAGCGATCAGCAGTTCGTGGCGCTCAACGACGATCTGGCGCAGTTCACCAACTCGTTCACCAACACCGACCAGGAGCTGGCGTCAGCCCTGCAGGATCTCAACAAGGTGCTCAAGACCACCCGTGAATTCCTGGACAAGAACGGCGGCGTGCTCACACACGACATCAACAACTTGTCGGAGGTGACGACGGCGATGCTGCAGCCCGAGCCGCGCAACGGTCTGGAGACGGGTCTGCACGCCTACCCGAACCTGGTCGGCAACGCGCTCAACATGGTCTCGCCCACCCAGGGCGGCGTCATCGGTCTACCGGTTATGCCGGGCGTGACCAACTTCTCCAACCCGCTGCAGTTCGTCTGCAGTTCGATTCAGGCCGGCAGCCGGCTGGGGTACCAGGATTCGGCCGAGCTGTGTGCGCAGTACCTGGCGCCGCTCCTCGACGCGATCAAGTTCAACTTCATTCCGTTCGGCCAGAACCTGGCCAGCACGGCGATGACGCTGCCCAAGCAGATCTCCTACTCGGAGCCGCGACTGCAGCCGCCGGGCGGATACAAGGACACCACCGTCCCGGGCGTGTGGTCGCGTGACACGTTGTTCTCGCACGGCAACCACGAACCGGGCTGGACCGTGGCGCCGGGTATGCAGGGCGTGCAGGTGCAACCGGCAACCCAGCAGATGCTGACTCCGGAATCGTTGTCGGAGCTCATGGGTGGCCCGGACATCGCGGCCCCGCCGGCCCCGCCGGCGTTCGGAGTTCCCCCCGGTGGCAACCTGCCCGGCCCGCCGAACTCGTACGACGAGACCAACCCGTTGCCGCCGCCGTGGTACCCGCAGCCGGGACCGCCGCCGGCGCCTGCGCCGGGTGTGATCCCGGGTGACCCGATGTCGGGTCCCGCACCAGCCGCCTCGGCGCCGGCTCCCGCCGGACCGGCGCTGCCTGCCGAGGTCGGGGGGCAACCGTGATGAGCGAACAGACAGGTCGGATGAAGACACTCAACTGGGGTCGCGCCGGTCGACGCGTCGCAGTGTTGTCGGCGACCGCGCTGATCCTCACCTCGTGTGGGCAGTGGCGCGGCGTCGCCAACGTGCCGCTGCCGGGTGGGCCTGGCACCGAGTCCGGCAGCACCACGCTGTACGTGCAGATGCCGGAGACGTTGGCGCTCAACGCCAACAGCCGGGTGCGGGTGCGCGACGTATTCGTCGGACGGGTCCGCAAGATCGAGCTGATCAACTGGACTCCGACGTTGACCATCGACCTGGAGCCGGGCATCGAGCTGCCGAAGAACACCCTGGCCAAGATCGGCCAGACCAGCTTGCTGGGTTCGCAGCACGTCGAGCTCAATCCGCCGGACAAGAATCCGTCGACGGAGTTGTTGCGCAGCGGGGACACGATTCCGCTGGCGCAGTCGTCGGCGTACCCGACGATCGAGCGGACGCTGGCCGGGATCTCCGGCATCCTGACCGGCGGTGGCATCCCGAACATCGAGACCATCCAGACCGAGGTGTTCAACATCCTCAACGGTCGTGCCGATCAGATCCGCGACTTCCTGGGCCGGCTCGACACGTTCACCGACGAGCTCAATCAGCAGCGCAACGACATCACCCGCGCGATCGATTCCACCAACCGGCTGTTGAACATCGTTGCGGCGCGCAATGACACGCTGGATCGGGTACTGACCGAGTTCCCGCCGCTGATCGAGCATTTCGCCGAGACGCGTGACTTGTTCGCCGATGCGGTGACGTCGCTGGGCCGGTTGTCGAAGGCCGCTGACGACACGTTGTCGAACAGCAACGCCAACCTGCACACCAACCTGCAGAACCTGCAGCGGCCGCTCAAGCAGTTGGCTCGCTCGGCTCCGTATCTGGTCGAAGCGCTCAAGCTGATGTTCACGTTGCCGTTCAACATCGAGGGCGTTCCGAAGGTGGTGCGCGGCGACTACATCAACGTGTCGTTGATGATCGACCTGACGTTGAGTTCGGTGGACAACGCGTTCCTGTCCGGCACCGGTGTCTCGGGCATGCTCCGGGCACTGGAGCAGGCGTGGGGCCGTGACCCGTCGACGATGATCCCGGATGTCCGGTTCACGCCGAACCCGCACGACGCACCCGGCGGCCCGCTCGTGGAAAGGGGGGAGTGAGACATGGTGATGACCCGTTTCATCAGGATTCAGCTTGCTCTGTTCGCGGTGCTGACCGTGATCGCCCTGGTCGTGCTGGCGCTGGTCTACCTGCGGCTGCCCACCTGGGCGGGTGTCGGGATGTACCAGCTGAACGCCAACCTCCCGAATTCGGGCGGTCTGTACGCCACGGCCAACGTGACCTATCGCGGGACCAAGATCGGCAAGGTCACCTCGGTGGAGCCCACCGAACAGGGCGCTCACGTGACGATGAACATCGAGAACCAGTACCGGGTGCCGATCGACAGCAGCGCCAACGTGCACTCGGTGTCGGCGGTGGGTGAGCAGTTCATCGACCTGGTCTCCAAGGACGGGGCCAAGGAATACTTCCGCGCCGGCGACACGATCCAGATCGGCACCGTGCCCGCCGAGGTGGGTCCGTCGCTCGATGCCGCACAGCGGGGATTGGCGGCGCTGCCGAAGGAGAAGATCGCGACGCTGCTCGACGAGACCGCCACCGCGGTCGGTGGGCTCGGGCCGTCACTGCAGCATCTGGTCGATTCCACCCAGGCGATCGCCGGTGACTTCAAGGACAACATCGGGTCGATCAACGACATCATCGAGAACTCCGGGCCGATCATCGACAGCCAGGTGAATTCCGGCGACGCGATCTCGCGGTGGGCCAAGAACCTGAACACACTCGCGGCGCAGAGCGCGCAGAACGATGATGCGCTGCGGGGCGGCCTGCAGCAGGCGGCGCCGACGGCCGATCAGCTCAACGCGGTGTTCGGCGATGTGCAGGAGTCGTTGCCGCAGACGCTGGCCAACCTGGAAATCGTCATCGACATGCTCAAGCGGTACAACAAGAACGTCGAGCAGGTGTTGGTGACACTGCCCCAGGGCGCCACGGGGGCCCAGACCGCGACGATCTTCGCCCCCAGGGGTATGCAGCACTTCGCCCTCGGCATCAACATGCCGCCGCCGTGCCTGACCGGCTTCCTGCCGGCCTCACAGTGGCGCTCGCCCGCGGACACGTCGACGGCACCACTGCCCGACGGTCTGTACTGCAAGATCCCCAAGGATGCGCAGAACGCGGTGCGCGGCGCGCGTAACTACCCGTGTGCCGATGTGCCCGGTAAGCGGGCCGCCTCGCCCAAGGAATGCCACAGCGATGAGCCCTACCAGCCGTTGGGCACCAACCCGTGGTACGGCGACCCGAACCAGATCCGCAACTGCCCGGCCCCGGGCGCGCGTTGCGATCAGCCGGTTGATCCGGGCCGGGTGATTCCTGCGCCTTCGGTGAATAATGGGATGAACCCATTGCCGGCGAGTCAGCTTCCACCACCGGAATCAACGGCGATGCGCAGCGATCCGCTGACCGCGCCGCGGGGTGGCAATGTGAGTTGTAGTGGACAGCAGCCGAACCCCTGCATCTACACTCCGGCAGGAGGTTCGACGGCTACCTATAGCCCATCCAGCGGCGAGGTGGTCGGTCCCGGCGGTGTGAAGTACTCCGTCACCAACTCGAACAAACCAGGAGATGACGGATGGAAGGAGATGCTGGCGCCAGCCAGCTGAACCTCGCCGACCAGCAGGACACGCAAACCACCGAACCGCACGCGGACGACGTCACCCAATTCGTTGACCCGAACTCGGACACGGATGCCGAGGAGGCTCCTCAGAAGTCCGGGCCACGGCCTTCGCGGCTGGGGCGGGGTGCGATGGCGGCGATCCTCGCCGGGCTGTTGATCTTGTCGGCTGCCGTCGGCGTCGGTGGTTACCTCGCACTGCGCGCTCATCAGGACAGCCAACGGATCGCGAGCGACGAGGCCGAGGCCTTGCGGGCGGCTGCCGAGTGCGTGACGGCGACCCAGGCGCCCAATACTCAGGCGATGATCGAGGCCCAGACCAAGATCATCCAATGCGCGACAGGTGACTTCGGCGCGCAGGCCGCCCTCTACAGCGGCATGCTGCTCGATGCGTATCAGGCCGCCAACGTGCAGGTGAAGGTCTCGGACATGCGGGCCGCAGTGGAGAAGCACAACGACGACGGGTCGATGGACCTGCTGGTCGCGGTCCGGGTGCTGGTCACCAACACCGAGAAGTCCGATGAAGAGCAGGGTTACCGGTTGCGGGTGAAGATGGCCCGCGCCGAGGACGGCAACTACAAGGTCGCACGGCTCGACCAGGTCACGTCGTGACCGCTGTACTGGACAACACCGGACCGGTGGCCGTCGAGGGCACCGGGGCGGACCGGGCGCGGCTGGCTTCGTGGCCGGCCCGCGCGGGGGCGTTCGCCATGGACGTGCTGGCGCCTGCCGGGTTGATCGTGACGCTGGCACTGCTGGCGTGGTCGGTCCCGGTGTACGGGTGGTCGTGGTGGGTGTGCACGGTGGCCGCTGTAGCGGTGGGTATCGCGATGCTGATCAACCGCATCGCGCTACCGGCATTCACGGGTTGGTCGCTGGGCCGCTCGGTGTTCGGAATCCGGGTGATGTGGTCGTCCGGCGATGCCGGACTGGTGCGGTTGCTGCTGCGTGACCTCGCGCATCTGCTCGACACCGCGGCCCTGTTCGTGGGCTGGCTGTGGCCGCTGTGGGATTCGCGCCACCGGACGTTCGCCGATCTGCTGACCCGCACCGAGGTGCGCTGCGTCGATCAACCCACGCCCGACGCCCGACGACGTGCCGGTGCGGTGCTGGTGGCGCTCGCGGTGCTCGCCGGAGCCACGGCGGGTCTCGGCTATGCCGCGGTGTATCGGGAGGATCGAGCGTTGGATCAGTCCCGGGAGCAGATCATCAAGGATGGCCCACGAATCGTCGAGCAGTTGCTGAGCTACAGCGTCGACTCGATGGATCAGGATTTCGCCAGGGCCCAGTCCCTGGCTACGGATAATTACCGTCCCCTGGTCGTCGCACAACAGGAAGCGGCCAAGAAGCGCACTCCGACCAACAACGATCTCTTTGCGGTGAGCAGTGCGCTGCTTCCCGGAGCGACCAAGAACAAGGCCGCCATGCTGTTCGCGATGCAAGGACAACGGGGCATCGATCCGAAAGATCTGAAGTTCATCACCGCGACAGTGCGGGTCGATTTCGTCAAGGTCGATGGTCAGTGGCAGGCCGACAACCTGACCGTGCTGAAGCAGCCGTTGTTGAGTGGGGCGGGACAATGAGCCCAAGACGCAAAATCTCCGCGGACGAGCCGGACTACTTCGCGATCGAACCCAAGGAGCCGATCCGCTGGGGGCTGCCGATCGTCGGGATGCTGTCGGCGCTGTTGATCGCTGCGGCGATCGCGGGCTGCACGTTCATGTTGGTGCGGCACGAGTCCGATGAGCGGACCAGCGCCAGGGACGCCGACGCACTCGCCTACGTGACCGAGTTCATGAAGGGTTATATGACGCGGGATCCGTTCCACGCCAATGACTTTGCGGACGATGTCTTGCGCCAGGCCACCGGGGACTTCGCCAAGATGTTCAAAGACAAGCAGGACGAGATCACCGTTCGCGTGGCACAGGCCGAACCCTCAGAGGGCTCTGTGCAGGAGGCAGGCATACAACGCTGGAACGACAATGGCAGTGCCGACGTCCTGGTGGCGACCAAGACAAGTATCCGCACACCTGACGGCAAGTCCACGATCGAAACCGGAGATCGGTGGATCGCAACCACGATTCGGGAAGGACAGCAGTGGAAGATAAGCCAGCTGATTCAGGTTTTCTGACCACCGGCGAGCCCGACAAGCCGCGCCGCAGAATGCGTTTCGGGCGGCGGCGCCGCGCCGAGGACGTGGTGGCGGAATCGGTCGAGACCCCGGTCGACCCGGAGTCCGACGATGCCGAAGCCACGCCGGAGCGGCGGACCCCGACGGGCAAGTCGGGCCGTCAGGCCGGGACCGAGCCTGAGTCGGACACAGAACCTGAAGTGGTCGCAGAACCTGAAGGTGACGTCGAACCGGACGGCGACGCCAATGCCGAAGCCGAAGCCGACACCGAAGCCGACGTGGAGGCGACGGCCACCGAACCGGCCGGGGACGAGATCCTGGTACCGCACCGCGAGGCCGGTCGGCGCCTGACGTACGTTGCCGCGGCTGCTGCGGTGTTGTTCGTGGCAGCCGGGGCTTTCGGCGGTGCGATGCTGCAACCGTATCTGGCCGACCGGGCCTTGGTGGCAACCAAACTCCAAGTGGCGAAGACGTCGGCCGATGCCATCACCACGTTGTGGACCTACAACCCCGACAACATCGACAGCCTGCCCGACCGGGCCGAGAAGTATCTGTCGAGCGATTTCGCCAACGAGTACCGGCAGCTGATCGATTCGATCGTTCCCACCAACAAGCAGGCCAAGGTCACCAACAACACCGAGGTGATGGGGACGGCGGTGGAGACCATCGGCGGCGACGAGGCCACCGCGATCGTCTACACGAACACGGTGTCGACGAGTCCGGTCACCAAGAACATTCCTTCGCTGCGGTATTCGTCCTACCGGCTGACATTGCAGCGCACCGATGGGGATTGGCGCATCACCCAGATGCCCGCATTGACGCAATTGGACCTGTCTCCGCAGCTGTAGCGGCGAGGATGTAGGCATGGCCATCGCCTCGCCGGTGACGCAGCGGTCAACTGTTGTGGCCCTGTTGTTGCTGACCTGTGCGACCGGAATCGTCGACGCGGTCAGTGTGCTGGTGTTGGGGCATGTGTTCGTGGCCAACATGACCGGGAACGTGATCTTCCTGGGCTTCTGGTTCGTCCCGCACTCGGGCGTGGATGTGGCGGGCGCCCTGGTCGCGTTCGCCGGGTTCGTGCTGGGCACCGTGGTGGGTGGTCGGATGCGGCGCCATCTCGACAGTCACGTCCGGAACTGGCTGACCACCGCATTGGGCGTGGAAGTCGTTCTGCTGACCGTGCTTTCGGTGCTCTGCGGCACCGGGGTGCTGGCATATGACGATAATCGGAAATTCATCCTCATCGTTCTCGCGATGACGTTCGGGATCCAGAATGCGACGGCGCGTCAGTTCGGCATCCAGGAGCTGAGCACCACGGTGTTGACCCAGACGATCGTCGGCCTCGGTTTCGACAGCCGGTTGGCCGGCGGCACCGGGGACCGCGAGAAGTTGCGTTACGGCGTCGTGGCGACGATGTGCGGCGGTGCGGTGCTCGGAGGAACGGTGTCGCAGTTCACCGTTGCGCCCGTGATCGCAGCGGCGGCCGTGGTGGTGGCGATCAGCGCGCTGATTTTCAAGTTCGGGCCGGCTGCGGAGCCGATTCCTGCCGAGAGTGTTCGTTGATCCAGGCCGCACCCTCATTGGCGGCGTGCCGCAGGGCGGTGAACTCACCGAAGTAGTCGGCCACCGCGCCAACGCCGGGCAGCATGCCCAGATAGCGGTAAAGCTTTTGCGGGTGAGGCCTTTTCGCGAACTCGTCGCCCACGGCACGCACCGTGCCGGCGAACTCCCAGACCCTCTCGGGCAGGGACTGCGGCGTGGCATCGGCAGCCTGCGCCCCGAGGTCGGCGTCGGGGAGTTGACGATCGCACAACACAGCACCCAGCAACTGCACCTGATCGTCATGGTCGGTGACCCCGTCCTCACGGGCCACGGCGCACAACACGATGGCCTGATTGGTGAAGCCCAGGAAGTCCTGAATCGGCAGCCGGTCCGCGAGGACGCCCAATGCGCCTGGGAACGCGACGAGAATCGTGGTCACCGCCCCGACGCGATGCACCCACCACTTCACGTGGCCGTCCTGATCCATCTCGGACCAAGCCTTGGTACCCGGCACTTCGGCGAAGTTGAGCAATGCGGCCGCGATGTCGAGGGACTTGCCGACGGCGCCGTCGGCGGGCTCCTCGAGATGGGTACGTTTCCTGAGCCCCAGCGGGTCGAATCGGGTGGCAATGTCGAGTGCCGGGTTGATCACCGCCACCGCAGTTCCGAGTGCACCAGAAACGGCAGCGTCTGAAAGGCGAGTGAAAGGCAGCAGGCTTATCCCCATCGCAGCCATCTTGCCGGATGGATGCCGGTCACCAGAACGGTGGCGGTGTGTTGACCTCGGTGCTGAGGCGACGCCCCGACCGGTGTTGCACGAACGTCGGCAAACTACGAAACGAGTGGACGCCTGTGCCGGCACGACCCCGCCCAGATCGATCGATGCAGGTCGAGCAGGTTTCGGTGCCGGGCTGAATCGGTTGACATATCGGCCTTCGATTGACAATGGCAAGAAGCTCGGTGTCTGCATGTAGCAACATTGAGCGGGCGGGCGCAACCAGAAGTATCACGTTGCTTAACTTCAGCGTCAATATCTGGAGGGCCAGAAAGAACCCGATAAAGGTACCTCATCGATGTTTGCGACAAGTTGCAAACGCGAAGATTGAAGTTCTTTCCAGCAATGCAGTGAGGAAGCTCACATCAATGCTAGGTTGCCTGAGAACAGCCTGAGAAGGCGGCCGAAAGGACTGGTCAGATGGCACACAGGCACCGCAAGCAACGGCGTCGCGTCAAAAGGGTGGCAACCCTCGGTGCGGCAACCGCAACGATCACCGCGCTCACGGTGGGCGTTGCACCGCCGACGGCGCAGGCCGCTGCGGTTCAGCGCGACGTTCGGCTGCAGTCCGGGGTCCACCTCTTCCCGCCACCGGATCAGATCCCGGACCTCACCGGAGGGCTGGGTAGCCAGGGCTACGACCTGGCCCAGCAGCTCAGTGCGCAACTCCTGACGGCCATCGTGGAGAACATCAACTTGGCGGCGCTGGCCCAGGCCGCGGGCATCGACCCCGAGAGCATCGTCAACAACCTGGTGGGCAATGCGCTGAACCAGGTGCTGAACGGGGTTCTGGGTGGTGTGCTCGCAGCGGTGCCGATCGACCTTTCCGGTGTGCTGACCGTGGTGCTCACCCCGGCCCTGACGCAGGTGCTGGGACCGATCCTCGGGCCCGCCGCGAGCACCGGGGCGGCCAACTTCCTGGCTCCGCTGCTCGGTGGACTGCTCGGCGGTGCCGACGTCACAAATCTGGGCGCTCTCTTCGCCAAGCTCGGCCTGGACCTGAGTAACCCGCTCGATCTGTCGGGTGACCCGGTCCCCGGGCTGAACGTGGTCACCAGCGGGTGGGCGTTTGACCTGCTCAAGATGTTCGGGCCCGATCTGGGTTGGGTGCCGCCGTTTGCGAACCCGGTCGCCGAGGACATCAACAACACTGAATATCTCCGCGTGGGCGTCAAGGGTCTGCTCGACAGCCTGGGTATCACACTGCCGCCGATAATCGGTGGGTCCGATACGGGCGGCGGCGGGCTCGGTGGGTTGCTCGGTGGTCTGACGAATGCGCTGAAGGACGCGCTCGGGCCGACCCTCGGCGGCGCCCTCGGCGATGTGCTCGGTCCCCTTGTCGGCCCCCTCATTCAGGCTCTTCCCCCCGGCGTCGACCTCAACGACGTGATCGCAGATCTCCCCGATGTGGTGGCGCTGCGTGTGCCCATCGTGGTGGGCATCGGGTTGGGTGCCTTCGCCGCCGGAGCCGCATATCAACAGGTCGTCAATGACCTGCCGAATCAGCCCGGCGGCCTGAACTACACCGGCACCAATCCGCTGCTCGGCAGCTTCACGATCCTGCCGATGTTGTTGCTGGACAACCCAGGTCGTGCCAATGGTGGGATCTTGGCGCGCGCCTACCCGTTCTTCCGCCTGCTCGGTATCGACACAGTCACCCCCGATACGCAGGTTGAGCACAGCGGCGGGATTCCGCTCCTCAACACCGGACTCTCCCTCGGGGGCGCCAATCTCATCCCGATCAAGATCGACGCCACCTTCGAATACCTGCCGGGCTCCGACTTCGCGGCCTGGCCGAACCCGTTCACCCTGGCCAACAATATGGCGGCCGGCATGTTCCCGACCTACATCCTGCGTGGGTTGTCGGTCGATGACCTCGGATCGGTTCTCACCGATCAACTCACACCTCAGCTACTGGCAGCGCTGGGGAACGTCGCCCAGAACGAGCCGCTGGCGCTGAACTTTTATCTGACCATCCCGGCCGGGAGCCTGCCGCTGTTGGAGCCCACGTATCTGATGGTGGACGCCATCAACCTGCTGACCGGGATGAACTTCAACAACCCGATCGGCACGGCGCTCAGCCCGATGCTGACCAGCCTGGTCAACCTCGGGTACACCGACGTGTACTACGACTCGGGCACCGGCGTATATATGCGCACCCTCGATGAGGCCGGTGTTCCCACCGCGTTCGGCACCTTGCCGGCGAATGTCGACTGGGCGCAGGTCCCGGTCCACCTGGTGAACAACCTCGTGTCGGGCATTTCCCAGGCGTTCAGCGATGGCCTGGTCAACCAGAGCCCCGTCCCCAACCCGCTCAAGCAACTGCTCGGCCTGCTCGGCGTAGGTGGCGTGGGTGGCCTGAACGGTCTGCTTCCGGCGGGCGGTTCCGGGCTGAACCTGGCCGGGCTCACCGATACCCTGACAAATCTCGTTCCCGATGCGATCAACGGCCTTGGGGTGCAGAACATTACGAAGACGGATTTCGAACCCCAGGAGATCACGTCCGTCAGCGCAGGCAATGTCGACAAGAAGCCCTTGAGCCTCGACGCCCTCGCGGGTAAGGCGGCCGATATCGATCAGGGCGCCGAGGCCGTCAAGGATGCCGTTGTTGAGAAGGTGGCTCCGGACAAGGAGACGGCCACCGCGACATCCGTTGTCGACGAGGCGAAGTCGAAGGTAGACAGCGCCACCGACAAGGTGGCCGCGGCCGCCGACGATGCCAGTCAGGAGGTGAGGAAGACCGTCAGGCAGGCGCGCGAGCGGATGAAGGCCTCGGCGGAACAGGCCCGGGAGAACACGGCCAGGGCAGCCAGGGACGCCCAGGCCCGGGTGAACCGGATCGCCGAGGACGGTCGCAGGCAGATCCGATCGGCGGCCGAGAATGGCGGGCCCGCGATCGGCAAGGGTGATTCGGACCAGCCCGGCAAGAAGTCCGAGAAGCGGGCCGAGAAGCGGGCCGAGAAGAAGGAACGGAAGAAGGACGCGGCCTGAGTCGATCGGTCCGAAGGTGCGTTGGAGTTAGTTGGGTGCCAACGCACTTTCGGTGAGGCGGGCAATCACCGGAGACAGCAGCTGCGCGTACTCGGCGGTGATGTGGTTGTCGTCGCGGAAGACCAACGTGTTACCGACGATCACCGGGCAGCGCTGGTCGGTGCAGAAGTACTGGTCCAGCCGCGCGTACTGCCCGCCGCCGGCCCGCACCGCCGCCATCTCGGCGGCAATGCCCTTGTCGTTCACGGCGATCGGACGATCGGGCGCGCAGGCTGAGGCGTCGTCCATGTGCGCCGACAAGCAGGTCGGCACCGTGGCGTGCGGGTCCGGTACGGGGCCGAGCACCAGGACCCGCGCGCCGGTTCCGCGCAACTGCGATACCAGTCGCGTCAACCCGTCCAGCCAGGTCTGGTCGTAGCTGACGAAACCGAAATCGGCGCCGTAACGGCGGACCATGTCGAGCACGATCAGCGCGGGACGTTCCTTGGCGATCCGGGTCAGCACGTCGGCCCGCCACTGTTTGCATTCGGTGAACTCGCGTGCGAGGTAGGGGCTGAGGATCGGGAGCTTCATCGGCGGACAGGTGACTTTCGCGAAGGTCTCCAGACGCCAACCCTGTTGCTGTGCCGCCGTTTCCAGGGCGGGTTGCCACATCCCGGCGTGCGAATCGCCGATCAGCGCGACTTTCGTGGCCGACGCGATGTCGCCCGACGCGCAGTCCGGCACCGCCACGTCCTGCCAGGACAGGACGCAACCGTTGACGAACGCCTCGGGCTTGGTGATATTGCCCAGTGGCGGTGACAGATTCGACGGGACCGCGCGCACATCGGCGGAGGCGGCCACTGCCGCTTGGACCTGCTGCTCGGGTGTCAGCGCCGGAGCGGACGCGCCGGCCGGCCCGATTGCCGCGACCGGAACGGCCTCCGGCCCGGATCCCGTGGGTACCGGGCGCACGGCCAGCAGCGCGAGGCCGGCGCAGACCGCGACCCCCGTCGCCGTCGCGCCGACGGCCAGGCTGCGCCACGACGAGCCCCGCAACGCCGCGGCGAACCGAGTCGGGTTCTCGACCAGGTGCAAGGTCAGGACCGCCAGTCCGAGCGACATCACCACCATCGCCAGTCGGCCGGCCAGACCGCCGTCATGGCCGAACAGTGCAGGCGCCAAGAGCAATACCGGCCAGTGCCACAGGTACCACGAGTACGACACCCGACCGAGGCCGCGCATCGCCGGCTTCGACAGGAGTCGTCCCACACCCAGACCGGGTATGGCGCAGCCCGCCCCGATCACCAGGGCGGTTCCCATCACCGGCAGTAGGGCGGCGGTGCCCGGATAGGGCGTGGTCGTGCCGAGTTGTGTGCAGGTGGCCAGGATCAACAACAGACCACCCCAGCCGACCAATGCCGCACAGACCGGCGGCAGGCTGCGCCAGTGCGCCGCCGTCAACGCGATCAGACCGCCGGCGGCCAACTCCCAGGCGCGCGTCGGCAGCGAGAAGAACGCCCACGGCGGCATGGTCTGGGTCCACGACAGCGACAGGGCGAGCGACATACCCGCCACCACGGCCAGCACGCATGTGTAGGGGACGGCGGAACGGGTGCCCCGGCCGCTGCGCGTCAGCAGCCAGGCGGTGCCCAGGATCAGCGCCGGCCACAGCAGATAGAACTGTTCCTCCACGCCCAGTGACCAGTAGTGCTGCAGTGGGGACGCCGCCGTCTCAGCGGCGTGAAGGCCGGTGCCCTCTCCAGCCAGATAGTCGGTGCCCGACGCCGCGAAGCGGTAGTTGCCCGCATACAGCGCACTGGCGATCGCGTCGGCCAGCACCGACCGGGCCTGCAGCGGCGGGAGTAGGAGGGTGGCCGTCATCGATGTCGCCACGAGAACGAGGGCGGCGGCCGGGAGCAACCGTCGGGCCCGGCCGGCGTAGAACTGGGCCATCCGGACGGTCCCGGTGTCTGAGGCTTCGCGCCACAACAGCCCGGTGATCAGGAATCCCGACACGACGAAGAACACATCGACGCCGATGAATCCGCCGCCGAAACCGGGCACCCCGGCATGAAACAGCACCACGGCGAGCACCGCGACCGCCCGAAGCCCTTCGATATCGGGGCGAAACTGTTTGTTCGACAGGGGTTTTCGCCCGCTCGCGGTGCTGTCGCGGCGGGGCGTGGGCTCCGCAAGGCTCGTCACTCTGTTCACTCGAGTAACGATGGTCGCACAACTGGCGCTGTTGACCCCGGATTGACCGGGCCTGTTGCTAGCCTCGTGCCGATGGGACGATCACGCATTGCGGCGCTGGCCGTGCTGTGTGGTCTGCTTTCGGGCTGCTGCGCTCCGACCTCGGTATCCCCCAGGGAATCGGCGGCAGCGGACGGCACCTGCGATCTGAGCGGCCTCCCGCCGGAGGCCGACACGACCGTCGAACTCATCCGAGCCGGTGGACCGTTTCCCTACCCGCGCAACGACGGCGTCACTTTCGGGAACTACGAAGGCCGGCTGCCCAAACACGAGCGGGGGTACTACCACGAGTACACGGTGCCCACACCCGGCAACAAGCATCGCGGCACACGGCGCATCGTCACCGGGGGTGCCCCGCAGACCGATCCGCCCGAGTACTACTACACCGGTGACCACTACGAATCGTTCTGCCTGATCGGAGGCATGTGAAGACGTATCGGATCGACGGGACCCGGATCGGTTCCAAGGCGGACTTCTTCACCGAGATCGGCCGCGCGGTCAACGGCGACGGCGGCTACTTCGGCTCGAACCTGGACGCGCTGGCCGACTGCCTGCGGGGCGGTTTCGGTACCCCCGAGGATCGCCTCTTCCGGTTCGTCATGACCGACTACCGCGACATCAAAGAAGCGCTCGGCGACGACACGTGGGGCACCGTGCTGACGATCTTCACCACTGAGGGCGTCGACCTGTGGCTGGAGAATTGACGTTCAGTTGAAGGCGAGCCAGCTGGGCAGGGCCCGCTCGCGCGAATCGCACAGGACCTGACGGGTATCGCAGTTCCCCCGCGGTGATCCGGCGCCGCTCCACATCCCTCCGGTGTCTCGGCGCAACACGATCGCCGACGAGCCGCCACCGTCGAGCAGGATCGCGTTGTCGGCGCCCAGGCCGCGGAACAGGTCCTGGATATTGTCCGGCGTGTAGCTGCCGCCCTGGAAGACGTAGAGGTGATCGGTGGCCCGGTTGTAGCCGACGGCGGTGCGCGCCGCGCTCGGGCCGTTGTCGTTGAGCTGACCGGTGTCGCCGGGCGCAAGCAGTCCGATACCCGCGACCGCGACAAACCGGGTGTTCTGATCGAGCAGGCGCTGGATCACCGGGGTGGCCGAGTCGAAATCGTCCTTGCTCTTGGGCATCACCACGTAGGGGGCGCCGCCCATGGGCAGGATCATGGTGGCCAACGCCGACCAGTGCTCGTTCCCGCCGGACAGGCCCTGCTTGCCGGCGTAGGCGAGGGTGCCGGTGACAGCGGCGTTGGCCCGGCCCTGGCCGCGCGTGTTGTCCACGTAGGCACCCAGCGGGGACGAGCACTTGGTGTCACGCCAGGAGCCGCCCTTCTGCCCACGCACGTCGAAGAAGTTGGCGTTGACCGCGATGGTCGGCTGGCCCAGGACCTGCCAGGCGGCAAGAGGCGCATAGGTTTCCGACGCCTGCCACAGTCCTTCGCCGGTGCGGGCACCGGGGGTGCGCTCGCAGCGGGACTGATAACCCTGATGGCTGTCGACCAGCAGGCGCGGGTTGAGCCGTCCGGAGGCGTTCTTCATCGCCATCAGGTGGCCGCCGTTGTTCAAGGTGTAGGCGCGGCCGTCGGCCGAAAGGAACGGTGCGGCGAACTGGCCGCCGAAGTTGTAGACGAGGTAGGCGCCCTTGGTATTGGCGATCGCCCCGAGCAGCAGTGTCCGGGCGTCTTCGGCGCGTGCGACGGGCGAACCGGTGGTGGCCAGCGCCGCGCAGACGGCAACGGCAGCCGCAGTAGCGACCGCACGCTGGAGGAGTTTTGCCAGGCCTGGCACGAAGTACACAATAACCACACAGATAACTCTGTCAACATGCGTAACAGCCTGGTCACGGTTGGATCAAGACGGGATCGCACCCGGTTGATCGGTGTTAGCTGGCGCGGCAGCCTCGGGCTTGCGCAGCGCCGCCGGCCGCAAATGTGCCGGCAGTGCACGCAGGCCTGCTGCGCACAGCGCCGTCACGGCAATCGCCCCCGCGGTACTCGCCCACGCGGGGGCGACCGGGAATGCGCCTTCCAGCAGCATCGCCAGACCGAAGATGACGAACAGCGCCGCCGCACCCAGTTGGATCATCCGCTCGGGCAGGTGCTTGCCCGCGATCGCCCCGACCGCGATGGCCAGCGCGTCGGCGGCCACCATGCCGATGGTGGAACCGATCCACACGCCCACCCAGTCGTTGTCGGCAGCGAGCGTGATCGTCGCGAGCATGGTCTTGTCGCCGAGTTCGGCGAGGATGAAGGCCGAGGTGACGGTGAAGAACGCCGGAGCGGTCGAACGTTCGGCTTTGGTCGCCTCATCGTCGGACAGCTTGTCGCCGCGCAGAGTCCACAGCCCGAAGAACACGAATGCCACGCCGGCCAGGATGCCGAGCAGATGTGTCGGCAGTGCCGCGCCGAGGTAGTGACCGACCCCGACCGAGACCAGGTGAACTGCGGTGGTGGCCGCGGTGATACCGATGAGCACCACCCACCAGCGGTAGCGCAGCGCAAAGGTCATTGCCATCAACTGGGACTTGTCGCCGAGTTCGGCGACGAAGATGACGGCGAAGCTCACGAGCAGAGCAGCGAGCACTCAACAACTCCTCGGTCGTTGGCTGCCGTTGGGGGCTGAAACAGATGCCTCCGGCCGGCGAACCAATGGTCTACGGCCGAAGGTCTCGCCCACCGGTCGAGGACCGGTTCGGATAACCGGGCCGATATTGCATCGCTGCGCGGCCAGTATGTCGAATATCCGATTGGGGGCTACTCCCCTTCGCTGTTGTCCACCATACGCACCCCGGAACCGACGGTGCAAACCATTCCACCCGAAAGTGCTTATTCGGCAATAAGTTTGGGAATCAACACGAGAAAGTTCGGGTTCCCTGACAATGTTTGGGCGCAAGCCTCGCCATTGATGGCGGGGTGTGTCCATCCCGTCAGCCGGCGGGGGTAGCCCGGCGGTCAGGGTGGTCGGGTTTGTCCGTCGGCATATTGCTTGATGATCGATAGGGCGCGGCTGCGCAGGAGACGGCGAAGTGGGACGGAGGTGTGGTTCAGGCACCCACATATTCGGCGAGGTGCTGCCCGGTCAGCGTGGCCCGGTTGGCGACCAGATCTGCCGGGGTGCCCTCGAAGACGACGCGACCGCCGTCGTGCCCGGCGCCCGGGCCCAGGTCGATGATCCAGTCGGCATGCGCCATCACCGCCTGATGATGCTCGATCACGATCACCGACTTGCCGGAATCCACCAACCGGTCCAGCAGGCCGAGCAACTGCTCGACATCGGCCAGATGCAGGCCGGTGGTCGGTTCGTCCAGGATGTACGTGTCGCCCTTCTCGCCCATCTGCGCGGCCAGCTTGAGCCGCTGCCGCTCACCACCTGACAGCGTGGTCAACGGCTGCCCCAGGGTCAGATAGCCCAGACCGACGTCGGCCATCCGGGACAGGATCTTCTGCGCGGCAGGCGCTTTTGCCTCACCGTCGGCGAAGAACCGCTCCGCCTGACTGACCGGCATGGCCAGCACCTCGGCGATATCGCGGCCGCCGAGGGTGTACTGCAACACCGAGGCGCCGAACCGCCTGCCCTCGCATTCCTCGCAGGTGGTCTCGACGGTGGCCATCACTCCGAGGTCGGTGTAGATGACCCCGGCGCCGTTGCACGTCGGGCAGGCGCCCTCCGAATTCGAGCTGAATAGAGCGGGTTTGACGCCGTTGGTCTTGGCGAACGCCTTCCGGATCGGGTCGAGCAACCCGGTGTAGGTGGCCGGGTTGCTGCGGCGTGAGCCGCGGATCGGGCTCTGATCGACCACCACCACACCGTCGCGGCCGGCCACCGAACCGGCGATCAGCGAACTCTTGCCCGAGCCCGCGACCCCGGTGATCACCACCAGTGCGCCCAGCGGGATGTCGACGTCCACGTCGCACAGATTGTGGGTGTCGGCACCGCGGATCTCCAACGCGCCGTTGGCTTCCCGCACCGTGTTCTTCAGGGCCGCGCGGTACCCCAGGTGACGGCCGGTGACAGTGTCGCTGGCCCGCAGGCCTGTCACGCTGCCCTCGAAGACCACCTCGCCCCCGGCCGACCCGGCACCCGGTCCCAGGTCGACGACATGGTCGGCGATCGAAATCGTCTCGGGCTTGTGCTCGACGACCAGCACGGTGTTGCCCTTGTCCCGCAATGCCAGCAGCAGGTTGTTCATCCGGGTGATGTCGTGCGGGTGCAGGCCGATGGTGGGCTCGTCGAAGACGTAGGTGACATCGGTCAGCGAGGAGCCCAGGTGCCGGATCATCTTGACGCGCTGGGCCTCTCCGCCGGACAGCGTGCCCGCCGGGCGGTCCAGGGACAGATAGCCCAACCCGATCTCGACGAACGAGTCCAGCGTGTGCTGCAGGGCCGCCAGTAGCGGGGCCACCGATTGATCTTTGACCGTTGCGAGCCAGGCAGCCAGGTCGGTGATCTGCATCGCGCACGCTTCGGCGATGTTGACGCCGGCAATCCTCGACGAGCGCGCGGTCTCCGACAGTCGGGTGCCGTCGCACTCCGGGCAGGTGGTAAACGTGACCGCGCGCTCCACGAACGCCCGGATGTGCGGTTGCATGGCCTCGACATCCTTGGCCAGGAAGGACTTCTGGATCTGTGGGATCAGCCCCAGGTAGGTCAGGTTGACCCCGTCGACCTTGAGCTTGGTCGCCTCCTTGTGCAGCAGTGCGTCGAGTTCCTTCTTGGTGAACTTGTTGATCGGTTTGTCCGGATCGAAGAAGCCGCAGCCCCGGAAGATCCGGCCGTACCAGCCGTCCATGCTGAACCCCGGGATACTCAGCGCACCTTCGTTGAGCGATTTGGTGTCGTCGTACAGCGCGGTCAGGTCGATGTCGTTGACCGCGCCGCGGCCCTCGCACCGCGGACACATCCCGCCGAGGATGTTGAAGTCACGCCGTTCCTTGACGGTCCGGCCGCCCTTCTCCAGCGTCACCGCCCCCGCCCCGCTGATCGAGGCCACGTTGAACGAAAACGCTTGCGGCGAACCGATATGCGGGCTGCCCAACCGGCTGAACAGGATCCGCAGCATCGCCCCGGTGTCGGTGGCGGTGCCTACCGTCGAGCGCGGGTCGGCACCCATCCGCTGCTGGTCCACGATGATCGCGGTGGTCAACCCGTCGAGAACGTCGACCTCGGGCCGCGCCAGATTCGGCATGAAGCCCTGCACGAACGCGCTGTAGGTCTCGTTGATCAACCGCTGGGATTCGGCGGCGATCGTGTCGAACACCAGCGAGCTCTTGCCCGACCCGGAGACGCCGGTGAACACCGTCAATCGGCGCTTGGGCAACTCGATGTCGACGTCCTTGAGGTTGTTCTCGCGGGCACCGGTGACCCGGATCAGATCGTGACTGTCGGCGGGATGCGTCGTGGCGCTCATCGGCTAGGGCAACTCCTGGATTCGGATCATGTTTCCGGCGGGATCGCGAAGGGCGCAGTCACGCACACCGTACGGCTGCTCGGTGGGTTCCTGGACCACCTCGACATCTCCGGCCTGGACCTTGTCAAACGTGCTGTCGAGATCTTTGGTAGCCAGCAGGAGCGTGCCGAAGGTGCCCTTGGCCATCATCTCGGCGACCATGCGGCGCTCGTCGTCGGTGAGACCGGGGGTGGCCGTCGGCGGGTAAAGGACGACAGACGTGTCGGGCTGGTTCGGGGGACCGACCGTGATCCAACGCATCCGGTCCTTGCCGACGTCGAGACGGACCTCGAAGCCGAGGATGTCGCGATAGAACGCGAGGGATTCTTCCGGATCGTCGAGCGGCAGCATGCTTGAGTGAATGGTGAGTTCCATGAATTTCACGCTAGATGGAGGCGGGCGCTGGGCGCTTCTCGATTCCTGACCGGTTTGGTGACCTGTTTCTCCATGCACGACGGCAGGCCGTCGGTCACCGCGGCGGTCTGCTCGCGGTAGCGGCTGGGCGGGATGCCGACGAGTTCGGTGAACCGGGTGCTGAACGTGCCGAGCGAGGAACAGCCGACGGCGAAGCAGACCTCGGTGACGGTCAGGTCGCCACGGCGCAGCAGAGCCATCGCCCGCTCGATACGACGGGTCATCAGATAGGAGTAAGGCGACTCGCCGTAGGCGATCTTGAACTGCCGCGAGAGGTGCCCGGCAGACATATTGACCCCGCGGGCAAGCGCTTCGACGTTCAGCGGCTGCGCGTACTCGCGGTCGATGCGGTCCCGGACCCGGCGCAGGAGCTTGAGATCGCCCAGCTGTTGGTCGGTCACATCGGCGATCGTACGTCTAGGCCCCGGTGCTGACCGGATGCCCGGCGAGCCGCCATTCGACCATTCCGTCGTTGAGCCGGACGGCGCGGCGGCCGTCGGCAGTCAGGGTCCGGACGGCGTCGTGCGCGTACCCGCAGTACTCACCGCGGCAGTAGACGACGATGTCGGCGTCGGTGGGTAGTTCGGTGATGCGGTCGGCGAGTTCATCGACCGGTATCGAGACGGCGCCGGGGATGTGTCCGGCGAGAAACTCCTCGCCGGGCCGGACATCGAGCACCACCACACGCGCGTCGTCGTCCCGGTCGTCAATACGGGACCGCAACTCGTGACTCTCGATGCCGACGCCCGCCGGCCCGCCGAGATAGGTGTCACGAGCCGCGCTGACCTGCGCCCGGCGCCGGTCGGCCACCGTGCGCAGCAGGACCAGCAACTGCGCGACGTCGTCGCCGGCCAGGCGGTAGTAGATCTTGACGCCCTCGCGACGGGTCTCGACGAAGCCGGACTGTTTGAGCACCTGCAGGTGTGACGAGGCGGTGGTCAGGTTCAGGCCTGCCGCACGGGCGAGGGCCTCGACACTGCGTTCAGCCTGGCTCAGTAAGTCGAGCAGCTCGAGCCGGCTGGCGTGGGACAGTGCCTTGCCGCTCGCGGCGAACTCTTCGTACAGATGCGTCTTCGCTGGTGAGCTGCCCATCACCATAGTATTCCATAAATTCATGGAATATCGTATAGTCGTGCCATGAAGTTCGCCGACCGCGTCGAACTCGGCCTGCGAGAAAACTGGCTGCAGTTCACCCTGCTGGTGATCGTCAACGTCTGCGTCGGCGCCCTGGTGGGCCTGGAACGCACCACGGTTCCGCTGATCGGATCCGAAACCTTCGGGCTGACAAACGATTTGGCCGTGTTCTCGTTCATCATCGCCTTCGGCGTGACCAAGGCGCTGACCAATCTCGCGGCGGGGGCGCTGACTGCGCGATTCCGCCGCAAGCACCTGCTGCTCGCCGGATGGGCTGCCGGTGTCCCGGTGCCGTTCATGTTGGCGTGGGGTCCGTCCTGGAGCTGGATCGTGGCCGCCAACGTGCTGCTCGGTCTCAACCAGGGTCTGGCCTGGTCGATGACGGTCAACATGAAGATCGACCTGGTGGGTCCGGAGCGGCGGGGCCTGGCCACCGGACTCAATGAGGCGGCCGGGTACGTGGCGGTGGGTGCCACGGCCCTGCTGACCGGGTACCTCGCCAGCGCCTACGGACTACGTCCGGCGCCCGAGCTCATCGGCGTCGTGTTCGTCGTCGCCGGGCTTGCGCTGTCCCTGGTCGTTCGAGACACCGCCGCACACGTTGCGCTGGAACTGGAGCGACACTCGCATCCGGCTCCCGCCGGCGACGGGGGCCTACGGACGATCTTCGCGCGTACCAGCTGGGGCGACCGCAGCCTGCGGGGCGCCAGCCAGGCCGGCCTGATCAACAACCTCAATGACGGCCTCACCTGGGGTGTGTTCCCGCTGTTGTTCACCGATTACGGCTTGGGCCTGGCCGCGGTCGGCCTGATCAAGGGTCTCTACCCGCTGCTGTGGGGGCTCGGCCAGATCCCGACCGGGCACCTCGCCGACCGGATCGGCCGCAAACCCCTGATCGTCGCCGGAATGCTGGTTCAGGCAGCCGGATTCGGGTTGGCCTTGGCGCTGCTGAACTGGCCGCTGTTGGCCGGTGTCACCTCGGCGATAGCCCTCGGTATCGGCACTGCGATGGTCTATCCGGCGCTGATCGCTGTGGTCTCTGATCACGCCCATCCGAGTTGGCGGCCCAATGCGCTTGGTACCTACCGGTTCTGGCGGGATGCGGGGTACGCCGTCGGCGCCCTGGTGGCCGGTGCGATGGGCAACTGGCTCGGACTGGAGTCTGCGGTCGTCGTGGCCGGCGTGCTGACCGCCATCTCCGGCCTGCTCGCGGCCCGGTGGATCACCGACCGGCCCCGCGCTGCCGCTGACGTCTAAGCCGGTGCGGTCAGGCGGTACACCGCGGTGATCAGTGCGATCGCGCTACACGCCGCCCAAACCCGCATTCATCTCCCAGACCAGGATCTCGGCGTCGGCGTCGGCGGTGACCCGCCCACCCGAATCGGTGAGCCGGGCGGCGTCACCCTCGGCGAGCGGGCCGGATCCCTCCAACGTGACCGTGCCGCGCGCGACGAACAGGTGGACGAACCGGGCCCGCGGAAGGGTGACCGAATCACCGGGCTGCAGACGCGCGCCGTACAGCGTGGCATCGCGGTTGCCCACGGTGACCGCCGCGTCGATGGCGCCGGAGGCGATCGGCGTCAGCGTGTTGGTCAGCTCGATCTCCTGCTGCTGATAGCTCGGCGTCACCCCGGCGGTGTCGGGCAGAACCCACATCTGCACGAAATGCACGGGCTCGCTGTCAGATCCGTTCTTCTCCGAATGCTGCACCCCGGTGCCCGCCGACATCCGCTGGGCCAGACCCGGGTAGATCACCCCGGAGTTTCCCATCGAATCCTCGTGGGCCAACTGACCCGACAACACCCAGGTGACGATCTCCATGTCGCGGTGCGGGTGGGTATCAAATCCTGCAGCCGGTTCAACAATGTCGTCGTTGTTCACCAGCAACAGGCCGTGGTGGGTGTTGGCCGGGTCGTAGTAGTCGGCGAAGGAAAACGAATGCCGTGACTGCAGCCAGTCGGTCGTGCTCGCGCCGCGGTCCGCGGAGCGCCGGATGTCGACAGTGGACGTCCCCGAAGCCATGGAGTCAGCCTACCGACGGCCTTTACTGACCAACCGGTGGTTCGGGGAGGGCCGGGGCTTAGTGTGTTGGGCGTGGAACTCAACGGAGCAAGCGCCATCGTCACCGGTGGCGCATCAGGTATCGGCGCGGCGACTGCCCGCCAGTTGGCTGCCAAGGGAGCCCGCGTTGTCGTGGCTGACCTGCAGGCGGACAAGGGCGAGGCGCTCGCCCAGGAGATCGGCGGCGTCTTCGTCACCGTCGACGTCACCAACACCGACCAGATCATCGATGCGGTCAAGACCGCCGCGGACCTCGGCCCGCTGCGCGCGCTGGTGAACTCGGCCGGCGTCGGCTGGGCGCAGCGCACCATCGGCAAGGACGGCGAGTTCTCCTCGGCTCACGACCTCGGCCTGTACAAGAAGGTGCTCGACATCAACCTGGTCGGCACCTTCGACTGCATCCGCATCGCGGCCACCCAGATGAGCAAGAACGAGCTCAGCGACACCGGTGAGCGCGGCGCGATCGTCAACATGACCAGCGTCGCGGCTTTCGACGGCCAGATCGGCCAGGCGGCGTACTCGTCGTCCAAGGGCGGCGTGGTCGGCCTGACCCTGCCGGTGGCCCGTGATCTGTCCGCTGTGGGCATCCGGGTCAACACCGTGGCCCCCGGCCTGATCGACACCCCGATCTACGGCGAGGGCGAGGCGTCCGAGGCGTTCAAGGCGAAGCTCGGTGAGTCGGTGCTGTTCCCGCATCGCCTGGGCAAGCCCGACGAGCTGGCCTCGATGGTCGTCGAGCTGCTGACCAACTCGTACATGAACGCCGAGGTGGTCCGCGTCGACGGCGGCATCCGGATGCCACCCAAGTAATCCTCGCGAACAGACGCAAAAGCACCCCAAAACCGTTGTTTTGGGGTGCTTTTGTGTCTGCTCGTTATAGCTTCCGATACGAGATGCGCCGACGAACGGAGATCATGGTGCGGGGTAGAGCTTCGATCGGTAAGCGATGGCTGGCCGCTTCTGCGGCGGTGGCGGTCACCGCCGCGACGACATTCGGTGCGACGGCCCATGACGCCGCGGATTCGAATGAAACTTACAGCACTGCAGTGCAACTCGCCGGCACCACGTTGGGTGTGGGCGGCACTACCGAAGGCTGGGGACTGAGCATCCCGTTCAACTTCAACGGCACCATCATGCCGGAAGGCGATCTCTACTGGGGGGTTGCGTATCCGGGGATGTTTCTCGTCGACATCCCGGTGATATCGGACCTGCCGGTGCTGTCGGATCTGCCGTATTGGCCGCAGAGTATGGGTAGTTCGGTTGACAAGGGGGTGGCCGCGCTGGGGAAGGCGGTCGCCAAGATGCCGCCGGATGAGAAGACCACCATCATCGGGATGTCGCAGGGTGCCATGGTGGTGGAAAATGTCCGCGCGGACATGGCGGACGATCCGAACTACGTGCAAAATGCGCAGAATTACGAGTTCATTCTGCTGGGCAACCCTTACCGGCCGGCGGGCGGCATCGCCACGCGTTTGACGGGCTTCATGGACGCCCCGATATTCAACCTGCTCGACTTCTCGCGCGAGCGGCCCGCGTCTACCGACAGCCCGTTCAAAACCACCGATTACAGCAATCAGTACGACCCCGTCTCAGACTTCCCGGCGTACTTCAATCCGCTGGCGCTGGCCAATGCCGGGGTCGGATTCTTCTTCCAGCATGCGATCCCGGGGTATTTCTTCGACGATCCGAACGCCGCGAACCGGGTTGAGACAACCGTCGGCAATACCACTTACGTGCTTTTGCCCCAGCATCTTCCACTGCTGTACCCGATGCACGTGGCCGCTTCGCTGGTCGGCATGGAGCGGTTCGTCGATTTCATGGAACCCACTCTCCGGGTCCTCGTCGAGATGGGCTACGACCGTACTGCAGACCCGAGCAAGGTCCAGCCGTTCAGCTTCTTCACGCCGCGGTCCAAGATCGAGGCGGGGCTCAGGCAGTTACCGGGAGCGATCGCCGAGGGAGCCGAAATCTTGGCGGGAAAGCCCTACACGCCGCCGGCACCGCCTGCGCCGATCGTTTCCGGCGCCGACCCCGGTGCCGTTGCTCGAGGCGTGGACGCATCAGAGGTGGCTGCGCAAGGGGAAGCCACACCGCGGGAAGCCCTTCGGCAGGTGGCGGCGCGCACAGTGCCCGGTACCACCCCGGTCAGCACCAAAGACCTCAGCACCGAAGGCACAGTGGCTTCCACGCCGGATGCCAAGCCCGAGGCGCCGGCCCGTCATGCCGCCGACAAGATCCGAGTCCGTATTGAGAAGGCTGTCGACAACAAGATCGGCAAGAACTTCAAGATCGGCAAAGGCTTGAACAGGGCCGACGACGAAAGGACGGCCGGTGCCGACAAGCCCGACCGGGCCGGGCGAGTCGCCAAGTCCAGGAGGTAATCCTGCTCCAAATGAAAACCACCCCAAAACCGTTGTTTTGGGGTGGTTTTCCGTCTGTCCGCGTAGGGAGGGTTTACCAGTCAGATTCGTCGAACGTGATGACACCGCGAATGTTGTTGCCGTCCAGCATGTCCTGGTAGCCGGAGTTGATGTCCTCGAGCTTGTAGGTCCGCGTGATCATGTCGTCGATGTTGAGCAGGCCCGACTTGTACAGTGCGGTGAGCCGAGGCGTTTCGACGTGCGAGTTGCCGCCGCCGAAGATGTTGCCCTTCAACGTCTTCTGCAACATGGTGAACAGGAACAAGTTGAGCTTGACGTCGGCGTCCATCATCGAACCCATGCCCGTCACCACGCAGGTGCCGGTCTTGGCGGTGAGGATCATCGCCTCTTCGATGTACTCGCCCTTCATCTCACCCACGGCGATGATGACCTTGTCGGCCATCAGGCCCCAGGTCGTGTCGATCATCGGTGCGATGGCTTCCGCCATCGACGGGTAGACGTGGGTGGCGCCGAACTTGATGGCCTGCTCGCGCTTCCACTCGTTCGGGTCGATCGCGATGACATGCTTGGCGCCCGAGATCACCGCACCCTGCAGTGCGCTCATGCCGATGCCGCCGACACCGACGATGACGACGGTCTCGCCGGGCTTGACGTCGGCGACGTTGGTGGCCGAGCCGAACCCCGTCGGCACCGCGCAGCCCATGATGGCCGCGGTCTCGAACGGGATGTCCTTGTCGATCTTGACGACCGAATCCTTGTGCACGGTCATGTACGGCGCGAAGGTGCCGAGCAGGTTCATCGGCGAGACCTCACGGCCGCCGGCGGTGATGCGGCTGGTGCCGTCGGCGATGGCCTTACCGCCGAGCAGCACGGCGCCGCGGTCACACAGCGAGCGGAAGCCCTTCAGACACGGCGGGCAGGCACCACAGGCCGGGATGAAGGCGAGGATGACGTGATCGCCCTCTTCGATGCCGGTGACGTTCTTGCCGACCTTGGTGACGACGCCGGCGCCCTCGTGGCCGCCGAGCGCAGGCAGCGCCATCGGCGTGGCACCGGTGGTCAGGTGGTAGTCCGAGTGGCACATGCCCGCGGCGTGCATCCGGATCTGTACTTCGTCGGCGACAGGGTCACCGAGGTCGATCTCATCGACCTTGAATGGCGAGTTGAGTTCCCACAGCAGGGCGCCCTTGGTCTTCATGGAAGGCAATAATAGAACAGGTTGCAATACTGTAAGGTAACCACCCTCTGAACTGGTATTTGTCTTGCTTCGTTTCGTTGTCGAGTGGCCCGTTGTGACACGCGTCAGGTGCATTTGTGTGCATCAGGTGGCCACTCGGCGATGAACTCCCCGCCCGACGCGGGTCTAGATGACATGACCGAAATCAACGCAAGCATCGTCCCCAACCTCTGGTTCGACCGTGAGGCTGAGCAGGCCGCGAAACACTACATCGACGCGTTCGGCGGCAACGGCCGCATCGTCAAGACCATCGCTTCGCACCCGGATTCGCCGTCTCCGCAGGACGTGCCGGTGGTGGTCGAGTTCGAGCTCTCCGGACAGCGCTTCGTCGGCATCAACGGCGGCCCGCACTTCCACTTCACCGAGGCCGTCTCCCTGGAGGTGCGCGTCACCGGACAGGAGCTGCTCGACCAGATCTGGGCGGCGCTGGTGGAGGGCGGCGAGGAACTGCCGTGCGGCTGGCTCAAGGACAAATACGGGCTGGCCTGGCAGATCACCCCGACCGACTACTACGACCTGCTGGCCAAAGGTGATGACGCTGCCAACGATCGGTTGATGTCGGCGGTGCTGAAGACCGTCGGCAAGTTCGACATCGCCGAACTGCAGGCGGCTTACAACGGTTCGTAACCTCCCCAGTGGCCAGTTATCGCACGTTGATGCCTATTCGGTGTGCAGTAAGTGGCCGCTCAGCGGGCGGGGGGATATCCCCAGAGCGACGTTGATCCACAGCAGGTGCGCCACCGCGAGAGTCTCGGGGGAGTGTGTCGCACGGCGTCGCGACGGTAGCGCCATGGACTACCCCTTTCTCGGAACAGAGGCGTTGGCCGCAGGAACGGTGACCAGGCGGAGACTCGCAAGTCGTTATGCGGCGGTCTACCGCGACGTCTACCTCGCCAAGGACGTAGAGATGACGGCGACGAAGCGCGCGGTGGCTGCGTGGCTGTGGTCTGGGCGCCAGGCGACGTTGACGGGTCTCTCGGCGTCGGCGGTCTACGGCACGCAGTGGATCGATCCGGCAGCGCCTGCCGAGCTCTACCGTCGCAATGGAAAGCCGACGACGGGGATCGTCGTACACCGTGACGAGTTGTATGCCGAGGAGACCCGCGTGTTCACCGGTCTCCCGGTGACAACTCCCGGGCGTACGGCTTTCGATCTGGGCCGACGCCCGGGGCGGGACGAGGCTGTCATTCAGCTCGATGCCCTCGCGCAGGCGACCTGCGTGTGCGCGGCCGATATCGCGCCACTTCTCGAGCGGCATCCAGGGGTGCGAGGACTGGTTCAGCTCCGCGAGGTGCTCGACCTGATGGATGGCGGTGCGGAATCGCCGCCGGAAACCCGCACCCGCCTGGTGCTCATCGACGCCGGGCTGCCGAAGCCGCAGACGCAGATCGTGGTGCATGGGAACTTTGGTGCCAGACGGTCTGCGCGGATAGACATGGGCTATGCCCAGTTCAAGGTCGGGGTCGAATACGAGGGCGCCCAGCACTGGACCGATCCTCGGGTGCGGGCCAACGACATCGACCGCTACGCCGAGCTCGCTGCACGGGGTTGGCTGATCGTCAGGGTCAGCTCCGACATGCTGAGGTATCGCCCACATGTCATCGTCGCTCGGGTTTGTGCGGCATTGCAGGCCCGAGGCGCCGGGTGGCCAGTTATTGCACGGATTTCAGAAGATCGTGTGGCGTAACTGGCCACTCGACGTCCGAGGCTCCAAGGCGCCGAGGCGCTCAAAGCGCAGCCGGCAGCCCGAACTTCTCGAACAACGAGGGCTCCATGAACGCCACCACATGCGAGATGCCGTCCTGGCCGATGTCGAGGACATGGAGCTGAAAGGCGTCGTGCCGGCCCGTACCGGGATTCAGCAGGTACATCGCCGCGGCGGGCTGGCCATTGGCGCTCGTCGCGACGAACCGCATGTCCCCGGGCTTCTCGGCGGGGCACTTGTAGCGGGACAGATCGCCGATGGCCTGCGGTCCCTGATACCAGGTATCGAACGGCGGCATCTCCCAGATCGCCTCGGCGGTGAACAACTCGACCAGCGTGTCGATGTCGTAGGCCTCGAAGGCGGCCATGTACCTGTCCAGCAGGTTCTGTGCGTGCGGGGAGTCGGGCGGGTCGATCGCATCGTCCTGGCTGGGGCCCACCGCGTTGAGCTGGGCCCGCGCGCGCTGCAACAGGCTGTTGACCGCCGCTGTCGACGTTCCGATCGCCTCACCTACTTCGGAGGCCTTCCACTGCAGTACCTCGCGCATCACCAGCACCGCCCGTTGGCGCGCTGACAGGTGTTGCAGCGCGGCGACGAAAGCCAGTCGCACCGAGTCGCGCGTCCCCACGATCGTGCTGGGATCCGCGGGGTCGTCGGTGGAATCGGGAAGCGGCTGCAGCCACGGAATCTCGTGGCGTTCGGAGATCTCATCGGTGGGCGACGAACTCGGAGTGCCCAGGCCGGAGGGCAGCGGACGGCGTTGCCTGCCCTCCAACGCCGTCAGGCACGTATTGGTGGCGATGCGATACAACCAGGTGCGCACCGAGGACTTCCCCTCGAAACCCCCGTACGCCTTCCAGGCGCGCAGATAGGTTTCCTGCACCAGATCCTCGGCATCGTGCAGCGAGCCGGTCATCCGGTAGCAGTGCGCCAGCAGCTCACGGCGGTAGCGCTGGGCGTCGGCCAGGAATACGTCGGCCGGATTGTCATCTTCGAGGCGGTGAGCGAGGACCGTCACATTCGCGAGCTTACGCAGCACCGCTGACAACTTCGAGCGGAAAATGTCCGACCAGTGCGGCTACGCTCGCCAGGGTGACCAGCACGCGTAGTGAGCAGACCTTTGACGGCGTCGGCGGGGTCCGCATCGTCTACGACGTATGGACGCCCAAGACCGCGCCGCGCGGCGTCGTCGTCCTCTCTCACGGCCTGGGTGAACACGCCGGGCGGTACCACCACGTCGCGCAGCGGTTCGGGCAGGCGGGACTCGTCGTATATGCCCTGGACCACCGCGGTCACGGTCGTTCCGGCGGCAAGCGGGTGTACCTACGTGACATGTCCGAGTACGTCGGCGACTTCCACACGCTGGTCGGCATCGCCGCCTCCGAGTACCCACAACTCCCGCGCGTCGTGCTGGGGCACAGCATGGGCGGCGGCATCGTGTTCAGCTACGGCGTCGAATACCCCGACGAATACACCGCGATGGTGCTGTCCGGGCCCGCGGTTGCCGCGCAGGCCGCGGTGTCGTCGGTGCTGGCGGTCGCGGCCAAGGCGCTCGGCAAGATCGCGCCTGGACTGCCGGTGGAGAACCTCGACGCCAATGCGGTGTCCCGTGACCCCGAGGTGGTCGCGGCGTACAACGCCGATCCGTTGGTGTGGCACGGCAAGGTCCCGGCAGGCATCGCCCGGGCGCTGATCATCGTGGGGGAGACCATGCCGCAGCGGGCCTCGGCCCTGACGATGCCGCTGCTGGTGGTGCACGGTGAGAAGGACCGGTTGGTGCTCGCCGAAGGGAGCCACCGCCTGGTCGAATGTGTGGCCTCCGAGGATGTGCACCTCAAGGTGTATCCGGGTCTGTTCCACGAGGTGTTCAACGAGCCCGAGAAGGAGCTGGTCCTCGACGACGTGACGTCCTGGATCGAGACACACCTGTGAGAAGGCTTGTGGCAGCGCTGTTTTCGGTGCTGCTGATGGCTGGCTGCGGGGCAACCGGGTCGGAGGAGGGCCGGCAACCGGCGTGGACCGATACCGAGGTCACGTTCGACGCCGACGGTCTCACCATCCACGGCACCTACCGGACCGAGGACGCGTCGGGTCCGGCCGCACTGCTGATCTCGGAGAGCGGACCCACCGACCGCAACGGCGACAATAAGGTCGTCGGCCCGATAGGCAATATGCGCCAGCTCGCAGAAACGTTGTCGGACAAGGGCGTCGCCACCCTGCGCTACGACAAGATCGGCACCGGAGCCACCGCGCTCGGACCCTTCGAGAACAAACCCACCGAGGTGGTCAGCGGCGTCTACACTTCCGGCGCGGCCGCCGCACTGCGCTTCCTGGCCGCCCAACCCGACACCGACGCGGCCAAGCTGTCGATCTACGCGGTGGGCGAGGGCGCCATTCACGCGATGACGCTGGGCGGTGCCGCTGATCCGAAGGTCGGATCGCTGGCCCTGTTTCAACCGTTGTCCGGCCGCTACCTGGACATCATCACCAACCGGGTGCGCGCCGGGGCCGCCCCCGAAGTGCTGACCGCCTGGCTGGCCGCGGTGGACGAGATCCGCACCAGGGGGACCGTGCCCGCCGATCTCCCCGAAGGCCTGAGCGCGATCGTCAACAAGAACAACCTCAACGCCATTGTCGCGGCCGACAAGATCGACCCGCTGCAGTTGGCCGCCGCACTGCCGGACGGTATGCCGGTGCTGCTCACCTGCTCGGACTCCGACGCCCAGGCCGGCTGCGAGATCGAACGCCCCCTGATCGGCGCACTCCGGCACACCGCGCTCACCGTCGTCGAGCTCAAGGGGGTCAACCACGTGCTGCGTGACGATCCCACCGACAACATCGCCGATTACGGCAAGCCCGGGCCGTTGTCACCCCAGGTGGTGGACGCGATCGGCACCTTTGTCGGTGCCGGTGGCTAGGTTTGTCGTGTGAGTGGCGAGCAGGAAGCGGAGCGGATCGCGGATGGCTGACGACAAGATGTTGGCGCGGATCGCAGCGCTGCTGCGTCAGGCTGAGGGCACCGACAACACCCACGAGGCCGAAGCGTTCATGGCGGCAGCTCAACGGCTGGCCACGGCGACGTCCATCGATCTGGCACTGGCCCGGTCCCACTCCGCCGAACGCACCAGGGCGCAGATGCCCGTGCAGCGCACCATCACCATCGGGGAGGCCGGCACCAAGGGGCTGCGCACGTATGTGCAGTTGTTCGTGGTGATCGGGATGGCCAACGACGTGAAGTGCGACGTCGCCTCCAACTCGACGTTTGTCTACGCCTACGGGTTCGCCGAGGACATCGACGCCACCCACGCGCTCTACACCAGCCTGGTGCTCCAGATGGTGAAAGCGTCCCAGAGCTACATCGGCTCGGGTGCGCACCGCCCGACACCGACCATCACAGCCCGGCTCAACTTCCAGTTGGCGTTCGGCGCCCGCATCGGGAAGCGGCTGTCGGAAGCCAAGGAGGAAGCCCAGCAGGAGGCCGGCCGCAATGATCGCCCCGGAACGGCAATCGCGTTGCGGAACAAGGATATCGAGCTGAAAAGCTTCTACCGATCGGCATCGCAGGCCCGGGGTACGTGGCGGGCCAGCAGTGCATCGGCCGGATACTCGTCGGACGCCCGCCGGGCCGGGGACCGAGCCGGCCGGCACGCCCGGATCGGGCCGCAGCACGAGATCTCCGGCGCGCGCGGCGCCCTGGAGAAGTGAGCACCAAGGACGCCCAGCGGGCCAGGGTGTACGCCGCCGAGCAGTTCGTGCGCACCATGTTCGACCGTGCGGCCCAACATAGTTCGCGTGCCGTCGACTTTTTCGGCACGTCGCTCACCCTGCCGCCCGAGGCGAAATTCGGGTCGGTGGATTCGGTGCAGCGCTACGTCGACGACGTGATCGCCCGAGTCGGTGCTGATCCGGTCGCCGTGCGCCGACGTCGAGGGGTGACTGCCGCGCACTACGAACTGGTCAACGGCAAGGCCGTCATCGCCGTGCCCGAGCGCGATACCTGGGCCCTGCGAGAGTTGGTGGTACTGCACGAACTTGCCCACCACGTCAGCCATGCGGACCCGCCCCACGGCCCGGCCTTCGTCGTCACCTACTGCGAACTGTGTTCAACGATCATGGGGCCGGAGGTCGGGCTGGTGCTGCGGATGGTGTACGCCAAGGAAGGCGTCCTCTAGCCTGGCGCACATGACCGAACCCCGCGATGTCGACGCCATGTTCAACGAGGTGCTGCGCACCGAGGACGAGGCGCTGATCGAGGCACGTCAATCCGCACACGACGCCGACATGCCCGCCATCGAGGTGTCCGCTCAGCACGGCAAACTGCTGTCGCTGCTCGCGACGATCTCCGGGGCGCGTCGGGTGCTGGAGATCGGCACGCTGGCCGGCTACAGCACGATCAACCTGGCCCGCGGGGTGGGACCGGACGGCAGCGTCGTCACCCTCGAGTTCGAGCCCCGGCACGCCGAGGTGGCTCAGGCCAATCTGGCGCGGGCCGGCGTCGCGGACCGGGTGGAGGTGATCGTCGGCACCGCGCTGAACACGCTGCCGCTGCTGGCCGAGCGCGGTGACGTGTTCGACCTCGTCTTCATCGACGCCGACAAGGAGAACAACGTCGGATACGTGGACTGGGCGATCAAGCTGGGCCGGCCGGGCTCGATCATCGTGGTGGACAACGTCACCCGGTTCGGTCGGGTACTCGCACCGGCCCCCGACGACGCACAGGCGCAGGCCGTGCGGGACATGCTGGAGATGATGGGCGCCCATCCGCGGTTGGATACCGCGGCCATTCAAACCGTGGGCACCAAGGGCTGGGACGGTTTCGCCGTCGCGCTGGTCAGGTAACCCGCTCTAACCGCCCACTCAAACGCCACGAGCGTGCGCAGTCTGCTGGTGTTCGTCGGTGTGTCGACCAACAGACCCGCACGCTCGTGGTGCTTAAGAGAGGGTGTCCTGCGGTTCGCGCTGGATCGGCTGCGGCCACGGCGCCGGCACGGGACGCTGACGCACCCGCTGCGGCCACCAGAACCATTTGCCCATCAGTGCGGCGATCGACGGGGTCATGAAGGATCGGATGACCAGGGTGTCGAACAGCAGACCCAGACCGATGGTGGTGCCCACCTGGCCGATCACGGCCAGTTCGCTGATCGCCATCGACATCATGGTGAAGGCGAATACCAGGCCCGCCGAGGTGACCACCGAACCGGTACCGCCCATGGCGCGGATGATGCCGGTGTTGAGCCCGGCATGGATCTCCTCTTTGAACCTGGCGACCAGCAGCAGGTTGTAGTCCGCGCCCACGGCCAACAGGATGATCACCGACATGGCCAGCACCATCCAGTGCAGCTCGAGCCCGATCAGGTGCTGCCAGATGAGCACCGACAGTCCGAACGAGGCGCCGAGGGACAGCACCACGGTGCCGACGATGACCGCGGCGGCGATCATGCTTCGGGTGAGGATCAGCATGATGATGAAAATCAGGCACAGCGAGGCGATTCCGGCGATCAACAGGTCGTAGTTGGCGCCTTCCTGCATGTCCTTGAACATGGCCGCGGTGCCGGCGAGATAGATCTTGGAGCCCTCCAGCGGGGTGCCCTTGATGGCCTCCTTGGCGGCCAGCTTGATCGGGCCGACGTGCGCGACCCCTTCGGGGCTCATCGGATCGCCCTCATGGCTGATGATGAACCGCACCGCGTGCCCGTCGGGGGACAGGAACATCTTCATGCCGCGTTTGAAGTCCGGATTCTCGAAGGTCTCCGGCGGCAGATAGAACGAGTCGTCGTTCTTGGCATCGTCGAAGGCCTGACCCATGGCGGTGGAATTCTCCTGCATGGCCGCCATCTGATCCTGCATGCCACCTTGGGTGGCCTGCATGGTCAGCATCATCGTCTTCATCGTCTTCATCGTCGTGATCATGGGCTGCATGTTCGCGATCATCAGCGGGATCAGCGCATTCATCTTGTCCATGTCAGGGACGATCTGCTCGAAATCCGCTGTCATCGTGTCGACGCCGTCAAGGGTGTCGAACACCGACCGGATCGACCAGCACATCGGGATGTTGTAGCAGTGCGGTTCCCAGTACAGGTAGTTGCGGATCGGGCGGAAGAAATCGTCGAAATCCGAGATGTGGTCCCGCAGTTCCTTGATGTCGTCGACCATTCCGTGCATCTTGCCGACCATGCTGTTCATCACGTCGCGCATCTGTTCCATGAGCGCGATCATCTGGGTCATCGTGTCGACCGTGATCTGCATTTCGTCGGCCTGCTTGAGCATGTCGGCCATCCGGTCCTGCATGTACTTCTGATTCATCGTCTGGGTCGTGCCCTGCATGCTGATGTTGAACGGGATCGAGGTGTGCTCGATCGGCGTTCCCTGCGGGCGGGTGATGGCCTGGACCCGGGAGACACCCGGCACGCCGACAATGCGTTTGGCGATCCGCTCGATCACCAGGAAGTCCGCCGAGTTGCGCAGATCGTGATCACTTTCGATCAGCAGCAGTTCGGGGTTCATCCGGGCCGGGGAGAAGTGGCGGTCGGATGCGGCGTAACCGGTGTTGGCGGGTAGGTCCGGCGGGAGGTAGTCGCGGTCGTTGTAGTTGGTCCGGTAGCCCGGCAACGCGAGTAGACCGATCAGGGCCAGCGCGATGGTGGCGACCAGGATGGGCCCGGGCCAGCGCACCACGGCGGCACCGATCTTGCGCCAGCCGCGGGTGCGCATGGCGCGCTTGGGTTCCAGCGTCTTGCCGAACCTGCTGGCCACCGAGATGATGGCTGAACCGAGGGTGAGCGCGACGAGCACCACCGTGACCATGCCGATGGCCAGGGGGATACCCAGCGATTGGAAATAAGGCAGACGGGTGAAGTGCAGGCAGAACGTGGCGCCGGCGATGGTCAGGCCCGAACCCAGGATGACGTGGGCCGTCCCGCGAAACATGGTGTAGTAGGCCTGTTCTCGGTCTTCGCCGACACTTCGGGCCTCTTGATATCGACCTATCAGGAAGATCGCGTAGTCCGTCGAGGCGGCGATGGCCAGCATCACCAACAGGTTGGTGGCGAATGTCGAGAGCCCGATGATGTTGTAGTAGCCCAGGAAGGCGACCAGACCGCGGGCGGCCGACAGCGACAGCACCACCATCACCAGCGTGAGGAGCACCGTGATGATGGAGCGGTAGACCGTGAGCAACATGATGATGATGACCACGAAGGTCAGAGCGGTGATCATCTCGAGGCTGCGGTTACCGGCGATCTCCTGATCGGCGGCCATCGCGGCCGGGCCGGTCACGTAGGCCTTGACGCCGGGGGGTGCCGTGACGCTCTGGACGATGCGTTCGGCGGTTTCCACCGATTCGTTGGCCAGCGCCTCGCCCTGGTTACCGGCGGTGTAGACCTGCACATAGGCGGCCAAGCCGTCGGAGCTCTGGGCGCCCGACGCGGTCAGCGGGTCGCCCCAGAAGTCCTGGACGTGCTCGATGTGCTTTGTGTCGGCCTCGAGCTTGGCGACGATCTCGTCGTAGTACTTGTGCGCTTCGTCGCCCAGCGGCTTGTCGCCCTCGAGCACGACCATGACCGAGCTGTTGGACTTGAACTCCTGGAACACCTCGCCGACACGCTTCATCGCGATCATCGACGGCGCGTCGTCCGGTGTCATGGACACCGAGCGCATCTTCCCCACCTCTTCGAGCTGGGGAACGATCACGTTGAGGACGGCGATGATGGCGACCCAGCCGATGATGACCGGGATGGCCAGCCGCCGGATCCACTTGGCGATCCCGTCGTGCGTGGCGGGCTGGGCGTGCTGTGGACCGCCGGCCGGGATCGAGTCGGTGGGGGCGTCGTAATTGCTCATGCAGATTTCACCAAGCAGAAGGTCTGGGCGTTCACGCCGTTGGAGGTTCTCTCGTCCTTGAGCTCGTCATCGACGGTGATGCGGCAGCTGATCGTGTCGCCGTTGCCCTGCGCGACGATGTTGGGGAACACCGACGGCGCGGTGGACTCCAGGCGCAGCGACCACGGCAGGGTGACCCCGTCGATGCGCTGGGGCTGTGCGTCGAGATCGAGGTAGTTCACGTCTGCCGTCGCCCCGGGGACGCCGTAGATCTCGTAGACCACGACCTTGGGGTCGAAGGGTTTGGTGTCATCGACCTTCGCGCTGGTGATTCCGGTGCCGCCGCCGGCGCCGAAGAACGTGCGTACCCGCATGACTGTGAACCCGCCGACCAATACCACCACGGCGATGATCAACGG
This sequence comes from Mycolicibacterium alvei, assembly GCF_010727325.1. Lineage (NCBI taxonomy): Bacteria > Bacillati > Actinomycetota > Actinomycetes > Mycobacteriales > Mycobacteriaceae > Mycobacterium > Mycolicibacterium alvei. The sequence continues at coordinate 3,482,065 of NZ_AP022565.1, read as the reverse complement.
AATCCAGAACCGTCTCAACAGCTTCATATTCGCTGGTCGGCCTTTCGGAGGTCAGGTACGCAGTGACGTACTGGCTAGCTGCGAAGCTCCACTGCCAGGTGGTGAGCATGTCGGTATCGGCGGCGACGTCCCCGTCGGAATCGTCCCGGAACGGGCTGACCGAAATCTCCGAGATCAGCCGGCTGCCCGGTGCGCTCAGGACGGTGATGTCGCCGACGAGTCGACGCTGCTCATCCGATGGAATGAAGGGTAATACGCCTTCCACGCTCCACAGGGTGCTCCGGTCGGCGTGGAATCCCGCCCGGGACAGCGCGTCGGGCCAGTTGCCGCTGATGTCGGCGGGGACGCCGCGCACGGCGGTCGTGGGTGCGGTGTCGGCCATGGCGTCGGTTTTGACGTCGAGGATCGCCGGATGGTCGACGACGTACACGCGGGTTCCGGCCGGCCAGGGCAGTTGATAGGGACGGGGGTCCAGGTCGGAGGCCAGGAACACCACCTGCTCGAAGCCGGATTCGACAGCAGTGATCAGGAAGGTGTCGAGTGGATCGAGGAGGTCTGCCGGATGGGAGACGAACGAACGTGGCATCAACACTCCTCCCCCGCGGGATCCCTTGCCGGATGTAAAGTGAAACCTATACAGTCGGCTAACTTCAATCAAGTTAGTTTGGCTATTGACGCTGTGATCTAGACCGCGCTCGGTAACGCTCGGCGCGACGAAGGGACGGGTGTGGCGAAGGCTGTTGCTCCGCGTGGCTTTGCGCGCGAGCGGGTGCTGGAGGCGGCTCTGAGCCTGTTCGCCGAGCACGGCGTCAACGGCACATCGCTGCAGATGATCGCCGACCGCCTTGGAGTCAGTAAGGCGGCTGTCTACTACCAGTTCCATTCCAAGGACGAGATCGTGCTGGCGGTCATCCAGCCGGTCTTCGACGACATGGTGCGCCTGGTCCGCATCGCCGAGGCGATGTCCACGCCCGAGGCCCAGCAGGAGGCTGCCGTCAGCGGCATGGTCGAGATGGCCGTGCGGCACCGCCGGGTCACCGCGGTGTTCCACGGCGACCCCGTTATCGACGGTCTGGTGCAGGGTCGGGCCGAACTCCAGGACACGATCGAGCGGTTGACCGGGATCCTCCTGGGCCCCGAGCCCGGGGCCGCCGACCGGATCTGCATGTCGGTGCTCGCCGCGGGCATCTACGGCAGCGCCACCGACCCCGCCCTCAATGACGTCTCCGACGGGGAACTGCACCGGGTGCTGCTCGACTGCGCGCAGCGACTACTGCGTGCGCCCGCCACGCCCGTCGTCTCCGGCTGACCCGTACTCAACCCCGCAGCGCCGACGCGAAGATCGCGGGCAGCTTGCCCCAGCCGGGTGCTCCGGCGAAGTCCACCAACAGCCGTCCCGTCGTGGCCGCGGTGTGGTTGTTGACGAACCACGGCGGCTTCGGCGACAGCGACCACTCGCCGCCGAAGACCGAACGCGGCGCGGGCCGGAAGGGGCCGCGGACCACCGTGCGTTCCGGGCGGTCGAGCAGAAAAGCGTTGTGCACCACGCCGGTTCCGCTCTGGATGTCATTGCGCCTGTGCCCGGGGAAGGCCCCCCAGGTGGCCGTCGGCGTCAGGTAGCCGACAGCGGTCCAGGCGTTGATCGCGATGGTGCCGTAGCGCAACCGCTCGACGAGATGGTCGAACTTGTCACCGAGGCTCCCGAGGGTGCTCGGGTGAGCGATGATGTTGACCCCGAGGGTGCCGACGAACTCGTCGTTCGCGACGCGCACGGCCTCCTCGAGGAATCTTTCGGCCGAACTGTCGTCTGCTGTGTCGAGTTCGATCACGCCGAGGACCGGACCGAAATACTCGGTGTGCAACAACGCTTCGCGGTCGGCCGGATCGACCACCAGGACCCTGGCACCTCGCGAGCCCAGGTGCTGTGCATCCGGATACGACGTGTCCGCGCTCGCCACCCTGACATCGGAACCGGGGTAGTAGGCGGCCCGTTCGGGGGCGTCGTCGACGGCCTTGCGGATGGCGTCGATGAACTCCTCGCGCTGCGCCCATCGCTTGGGCAGGACCACCACCTGCGCGGCCACACAGTTGTAGCCGTTGTTGTGTAACCGTTGTGTGGCAACGTGATTGGCCTGGAACTCGATGTCGGCCCTACTCCAGTTGCCGGGCAGCACGATCGTCGGCGACACCCCGCCGAGTTCGGCGGTCATCTCCTTGTCGAGCACCGGCTCGTCGGCGGCCTTGCGCCGGGCACCCTCGTCGCCGGTGCCGAACACGATGGCGTCGTAGGTCAGGGCGCTACCGGTCATGTGTACATGGTCAACGAGCTTGTGCCGCACCAGGTATGTGCCGGTCTCGGCCCCGCCGGTCAGGATGCGTACCGCGCCGAGGGCGATGAACGGAGCCAGCACCTTGGTCAGCGCGGGTAGCAGTGGGTCGGTGATCGGGTTGAGCTTGAGGGCCACCACCCGGTTGTTGGCGTACAACTCGTAGATGGTGTCCAGTGGGGCGATCGAGAAGATGTTGCCCGCACCCAGAACCGCGCCGACACCGTTGGTGCGGGACGGGTCGCGTTGGGCCAGACCGGCCGACCGGATTGCCTCGGCCTTCTCGATTCCGGGTTGCAGCCACACCTCGGCGCTGAACCCGGACAGCAGCAGCTGGTCGAAGGTGTTGAGCGGCAGGGCTTTTACCGTCGTGCGGCCGCCGGGGGCGTAACCGAACCCGGCGCCGTCGAGCGGGCTGCGGCCCGTTTCGAGCTTGGCCAGGCTCTCCGACAGCGCGCCCAGCCCGGCCGCCAGTGAGTACGGGCCGGACATCCATTCCTCGCCGACCAGCGGCGAGGACGGGTCGAGTTGTTTGATCCCGACGGCGGCGTCCACCCATTCGGCGGCGTGACGCACCGTCAGTGCGCGCACTTCGTCGAGCAGCCCGCGCCGGGCCGCCAATGACAGCGAAGCCCAGGTCTTTTCACCTTCGACGAGTTCCGCGAGGGCCTCGTCGATCTGTGTTTCGGTCATGTCAGCTCACGCTCTTGTCGAATCGGACCAATTCGTGGCCAGCGTACTGCTCGAGCGGGGCTTGTTTGCCCGACTTCGTGCGAGCCTCGGCGTCACCAGCGGCAGATGTCGGGGCCCCAGCCCGAGTCGATGGCGCGGAAGGCGAGCAGATGCCCTTGCCACCACGGCAGTGGCGCCGCGAGCACGGGATCTTTGGTCGCGTCATCCACCACGCGCGGCGACCCGTCGCGCAGATAGGCGAGCCGGACGCCGCTGATACCGGCGTCCTGCCACAACATCACGCTGCGCCGCAGCTCGAGCCAGGGGATACGGACCGGGGGGTCTTCCGACATCCAGCGGACCTGTCGGCGAAGGTGTGTCAGGTCGGCCGATTGGGGTGGAAACTCCATTCCGACGATCGTGACGGTGTCGCGCTGATAGTCGGCGAGTTGGAGTGCGGTGACGCCGGGCAACAGATGATTGGAGGTGCCTTCCTCGGTATGCAGGTTGCTGAACATCGAATAGTTCGACACGGTCTTGAGCCCCACATACGGCGTCACCCCGTTGGCGAACGCCAGCAGCGGTGCGACGAGCAGCACCAGGGGGCGAAAGCTCCAGTTCGGGGCGCGGACCCCGGCCGCCTGTGCGGAGCGGTACGCCCGCAGCAGCGCGACCATGAACGGCACCACCGCGACGAACCAGGTGAGTACGAGCAGGGTGTGCCAGTGGAGGCCGACCGGGCTGCTCGGGGAGTCGGCCGAACTCGACAGCACACTGATCAGCACATGGGCCGCGAAGCCCGCGAGCGCGACTCGGCGCAGTGCGGTGCCCCGGGTTGCCAGGGCGGTGAACACCTCGGTCGGGACGAGCAGTACGTACACCGCGAACACAACCGTGGCGAAGTCGTAGAACGAGGCCATCGCCAGGATCGAGTGGAAGCCCACCCCGAGCAGCACGCCCCAGAAACGTAGCTTCGGCACCGCCAGCAATCCGAGAATGGCGGCCTCGATCACCACCGCGGCGATGCCGACGAACTCGCCGACGGCCTGGCTCGGTGTGACGCCGTCGACGCCGTTGAGCCAGATGAGCTGGCCGAACAGCTCGCCGCCACACGATGTCGCCGGGGTGAAGTAAGCGGTATTCAGCTTGTCGAAGACCGTGAACAGGTAGACCACGAGCAACACGAGGCCGATCGGGCTGCGCGCGGCATCCAGCCAGCGCTCGACAAAGTTGTCCGCCGCATCCGGCCGGCTTCGGGTGGCCCATGCCCACAACGCCGCGGTGCCGAGGCCGACGGCGATCAGCAGGCTCAGCACCAGGTGGTTTGCCGCCGCGGGCAGGTTCAGCGCGGCCACTCCTGCGCCGGCTGCGACGGCCAGACCGGCGGCGGCCACCGAGCCGGGAAATACCAGGGCAGGCAGGCCGGCCAGTAGTGCCGGCAGCACCGCAAGGGGCTGGCTGTCGGAGTAGTGAAACACCAACGCCATCGCGAACAGCGTTGCGAACCAACCGAGTTGCTGATGTGCGCCGGTGGGGTCGTCCGTCCGGACGTTGCTGCGCCACCGCATTGCGAACACCTTACTTGGCGGGCCTCTGTGAGGGTGGGCAGCCGGCGCCAAACGGGCCTGTTGTGGCGTAATCTGAGAAGTGATGGATGGGGGTGGGAAGGCCGAAATGCCTTGCCCGGTAACGGAAAGGATAAGAAATGAGTACGGTCCATTCATCAATCGATCTACATCCGGACATTCTGGCCCTGAGGGCGAGCTATGACCGTGTTGCAGAGTCGATGGCCGCGCAGGTCACCTTTGGCCTGACGTTGCTGACGGCGATGTACGTCGCGCTGTCACCGTGGATCGTCGGCTACGACGCCTTCAACAGGCTGACGGTCAACGATCTGATCGTCGGAGGGGCGATCGCGTTCCTGTCAATGTGTTTCAGCTTCGCGCTGGATCGCGCGCACGGTATGACCTGGACACTGCCGGTATTCGGAGTGTGGTTGATCATCTCGCCGTGGGTGTTTGTCAGCGGACCGAGCGCCGGCATGATCTGGTCGCACGTGATCAGTGGTGCGCTCGTGATGGTGCTCGGCTTCAACGCGATGTACTTCGGGATGCGGGTGCGCAATTCCGAAGCACGGCACGGCTGACCGGCAGACCGACCGGTAGGCGTACCTGGTAGACCAGCCGAACCCCGGCTGGAGGGGAATCTGCGCGCCCGGGCGACCCGGGCCTCGGCCGATGCGTCAATTTTCTCCCCGCCGGCGCGTTTGACGCCATATCCTGGTCAAATAGCAGGACTTCCGATGACGGCGATGGCGGGTACGAACTGCTGAGATGAAACTGGCGGGGCGGGAAGACGAACTGGCGACGATCCGTCGCTGCCTTGGTGGGTCGGGAACCCACCACGGTGTGGTGATCGTCGGCACTGCCGGCGTCGGCAAGACCCGGCTGGCCCGGGAGGCCCTCGGTCACGCCGCGTCATCCGGGTACCGGACCAGCTGGTTCGTCGGAACCGAATCCGCGCGGGCCATCCCACTCGGGGCCTTTACCGGATCGATCAGCCAGAGCATGTGCGACTCGTTGCCGGACGTCCGGCGTGTGATCGATTCCTTTGTCGCCCAACAACGCACGGGCAAGGTCGTCATCGGCATCGACGACGCCCACCTGCTCGACGGGCTGTCCGCGCACGTCGTACACCAACTGGCGCAGACCCAGGGAGTGCGACTCGTCGTCACCGCTCGTTCCGGGGGACCCGAACCCGATGCGGTGACCGCGCTGTGGAAGGACAGCCTGCTCGACCGGATCGACCTTGAGCCGCTGTCCGCCGCGGCGGCTGCCACCCTGATCGAATCGGCGGTCGAAGGCCCGGTGGACAGTCGCAGCACACGCCGGTTTTGGAAACTGACCGGAGGCAATGCGCTGTACCTGCTGCAACTGGTCAAGGATCAGATCGCGGCCGGGCGGATGCGCAAATCCGCCGGGGTGTGGATGTGGGACGGCGATGTCGCCGTCTCCCAGAGCATCACCGATATGGTCGGTCGGCGCCTCGGTGGACTCGAAGCCGGCATGGCGCTGGTGCTCGACACACTCTCGCAGTGCGAGCCGCTCAGCGTCGACGTCCTGGCTGACCTGGTGGAATCTGCCGACCTGGAGGCTGCCGAGCAGATGCATCTGGTCAGGGTCGACCGCGGCGGACGCGGCCTGGTGGCAACCCTCGCGCATCCGCTGTACGGCGAATTGCGAAGGGCCACCGCGGGTGAGATGCACCTGTCGAGGATCCGGGGGCGGCTCGCGCGGCGGTTGGAGTCGGAGGCCAACGGGGACATGCGGGCGACCGTGCGCCGGGCATTGCTGGTGCTGCACTCCGACCTGCCACCGGATCCGGAGCTGTATCTCACGGCGGCTCGGTGCGCCGCGGTCCTGCTCGATCCCGATGCCGCCGACCGATTCGCCGCTGCCGCAGCCGAATGCGGTGCGCCCGAGGCCGCGCCGCTGCGGGCCATGACACTGATCCTGCTGAGCCGAGGTGAGGAAGCTGAGGCCGTCCTGCGCGACATCAGCGCCGACGGCCGTCCCGACAGCCATCACTGGGCGACGGTTCGCGCGGCTAACCTGGCCTGGCTGCTCAGCCGGCCGCGCGATGCCGGCGAGATTTTGGAGAAGCTTTCCACCACCGACGAATCCGACGAGCAGAGGATGGAACGCCTGGCCATGGAGGCCTGTGTCGACGCGGTGGTCGGCCAGTGTGTGAGCGCGGAGGAAAAAGCCAGGACCGCTCTGGATTCGGACGGCCTCCCCGATCTGCACGCGATGATGGCCTCGATCGCACTGATGATGGCCTGTGGTGCGCTCGGACATATCGACGAGATCAACGACATCGCAGAGCAGGCCATCGAGCGGGCCACCTCGTCGTTCGAATCCTCGCCCATGCGGTTCTGGCTCGGGGCAGTTCACGGCCGTGCCTGCCGGTTGACCGGCCGTATCGACGACATCACGGCCATGGCGGCGCGGCTGGACGAGTCGGCGCGCGACATGCCCGGTCTGGTGTATGCCAACCTCGCTCACCTGCTCGGCCACGCCGAACTGGTTCGGGCCGATCTCGGTGCCGCCGTCAAACACTTGCACGAGGCGTATGCCGGTGCCGAAACGCACGAGATTACAACGGGTTTGAGGGTTGCGAGCTGCTTCTCCCTGGCCGAGGCGTACGCCAAACTCGGGCAGGCCGAAGCGGCATCCGAGGCGCTGGCCCGGGCCGAGCAGCGGGTGCCCGACGATTACGTGTTCATGAACACCGCGATGTCGGTGGCCACCGGGTGGACACTGGCCGCCGGTGGTGCGCTGAGCGATGCGATCGACGTGATGCGCACGGCGGGTCGCGACGCTGCGCAACGCGAACAGCCGACCCATGAACTGCTGTGCCTGCAGACGGCCGCGCAGTGGGGCGACACCTCGGGCGCGGCGCGCGCACGGGAGCTCGCCGAGAGTCTGAAACTGCCGCTGGCCGAGACGGTGGCCTGCCATATCGAGGCGCTGGCCGCCGATGACGGCGCCGGGCTACTCGCTGCGGCCGAGGAATACCGGGCGCTCGGCGACCGGGCCACCGCTACTGACGCCCTGGCGCAGGCCGCGGTCGCGTTCGGCCACCACGGTCAGGGCAAGCGCAGTGCCTATGCGGCCGCGTTGGCGCAGGAGAACGCCGACGAATGCGGCGGGCTGTGCACCCCGGCGCTGCGCAACCCGGCCGGACAACCGCTGACCGGACGACAGCGCGAGATCGTCGAACTCGTCGTCGCAGGGCTGAGCAACAAGCAGATCGCCGAGCGGCTGGTGATGTCGGTGCGCAGCGTGGAAGGGCATCTGTACCGGGCCTGCCAGCGGGTGGGCGCCAGCTCACGCGAGCAACTCGCCGCCATCATCCGGAGGGGTCCGAAGGGGTAGGTGGGTCGCCGCCACTCTAGTTGCAGACGGCGCCGACGGCGGCTGACTGAACCAGCTTGGTGTACTTGGCCAGCACGCCGGTCGTGTAGCGCGGCGGCAGCGGTTCGAAACCGGCCTTGCGGGCCTCGAACTCAGCCTCGTCGACGAGGACGTCCAACGTTCCGTCGGCCACGTTGAGGCGGATCCGGTCACCGTCGCGGACGAACGCGATGGGCCCGCCGTCGACAGCCTCCGGGGCGATGTGCCCGACGCACAGGCCTGTCGTCCCGCCGGAGAACCGGCCGTCGGTCATCAGCAGGACGTCCTTGCCCAGCCCGGCGCCCTTGATGGCGCCGGTGATGGCCAGCATCTCGCGCATGCCGGGGCCGCCCTTGGGACCCTCGTAGCGGATCACCACGACGTCGCCGTGGGTGATGGTGCCGTCCTCCAATGCGTCCAGGGCCGACCGCTCGCGCTCGAAAACCCTTGCGGTGCCCTCGAACACGTCTGACTCGAACCCTGCGGACTTCACCACGGCCCCCTCGGGAGCCAGTGATCCGTGCAGGATCGTGATGCCGCCGGTCGGGTGGATCGGGTTGTTCATCGCCCGCAGCACCTTGCCGTCCGGATCGGGCGGCGCGATGTGGGCCAGGTTCTCGGCCATGGTCTTACCGGTGACGGTCAAGCAGTCACCGTGCAGCAGGCCGGCATCCAGCAGTGCGCGCATGACGACGGGCACGCCGCCGATCTCGTCGACGTCCTTCATCACATGGCGGCCGAAGGGCTTCACGTCGGCCAGGTGCGGGACCTTGGCCCCGATGCGGGTGAAGTCGGCCAGCGTCAAATCGACCTCGGCCTCGCGGGCGATTGCCAGCAGGTGCAGCACCGCGTTGGTGGACCCGCCGAAGGCCATCACGACGGCGATCGCGTTCTCGAAGGCGTCCTTGGTGAGGATGTCGCGGGCGGTGATTCCGCGGCGCAGCATCTCGACGACGGCCTCGCCCGACTTGCGGGCGTACTCGCCGCGCCGCTTGTCGATGGCGACCGGCGACGCGCTGCCGGGCAGCGACATGCCCAGTGCCTCGGCAGCCGACGCCATGGTGTTGGCGGTGTACATGCCGCCGCACGCTCCCTCGCCCGGACAGATCGCACGCTCGATGATGTCGACGTCCGCACGTGACATCAGCCCGCGCGCGCACGCGCCGACCGCCTCGAAGGCGTCGATGATCGTGACTTCCTTCTCGGTGCCGTCGGTCAGCTTGGCAACACCCGGCATGATCGAGCCGTTGTAGAAGAACACGCTGGCCAGGTCCAGCCGCGCCGCAGCCATCAGCATGCCGGGGATCGACTTGTCGCAACCGGCCAGCAGCACACTGCCGTCCAGGCGCTCGGCCTGCATCACGGTCTCGACGCTGTCGGCGATCACCTCGCGGGAGACCAGCGAGAAGTGCATCCCCTCGTGGCCCATCGAGATGCCGTCGGACACCGAGATGGTGCCGAACTCCAGCGGGAACCCGCCGGCCTCGTGGACTCCGGCCTTGACGTCCTGCGCGAGTCGCTGCAGCGACATGTTGCACGGGGTGATCTCGTTCCATGACGACCCGACGCCGATCTGCGGTTTGACCCAGTCGTCGTCACCCATCCCTACCGCGCGCAGCATTCCCCGGGCCGCGGCCTTCTCCAGGCCGTCGGTGACGTCGCGGCTGCGGGGCTTGATGTCGGGCTCCGGCTTGGACATGGAGCCGCTTGCGCGAAGAGAAGTGTCAGGGGTCTCGGCAGACATGCCGGTAAGTATGCCCCTCGATTAGTTAGCCGCCCAAATTCTTTCTCAGAGATATGCATACCCCGGTGGGGTACCCGTATACTGGATCCATGGACGCGGCTGATCACTCGGGTGCACATGGCTACTCGGCGCAGAAGGACAACTACGCCAAGCGGCTGCGCCGGGTCGAAGGCCAGGTCCGGGGCATCGCCAAGATGATCGACGAGGACAAGTACTGCATCGACGTCCTCACCCAGATCAGCGCCGTCAACAGTGCGCTGCAGTCCGTGGCGCTCGGTCTGCTCGACGAGCACCTCGGACATTGCGTGACACAGGCCGTCTCCGAGGGTGGGGAGCAGGCCGAGGCCAAGCTGGCCGAGGCATCGGCGGCCATCGCCCGCCTGGTCCGCTCCTAGCCGCCCAGCGCCTGCTCGATCCGCTCGACCTTCGCGTTGAGCTGTCCGGTGTAGCCGGGCCGGATGTCAGCCTTCAACACCAGGCTGACCCGCGGGGATACCGCCGCCACGACCTCCACGGCCTGTTTCACCACGGCCATGACGTCGTCCCATTCGCCTTCGATGTTGGTGAACATGGCGTTGGTCTCGTTGGGCAGGCCCGAGGCCCGCACCACCCGTACGGCCTCGGCCACCGCGGCGCTGACACTTCCGGTTTCATCCCCGCCCGTCGGGCTGATGCTGAACGCGACAATCACAGCATCGATTGTGCGCCCGCGTTCGTCACACCGCGGCGGCACCGCTTCGGATCGGCAACCACGTACGGCCACGTAGGCGCGCTACCGTGGCAACCCAGCATGATCTTCAGCGTCACCGGCGAATCGCTCCCCGCCCACGCCAGCCCGTGGACGCCGCGCGTGGCCGCGCAGCTCGCCGTCCTCGCGGCGGCGGCGTTCATCTATGTCACCGCCGAGATGCTCCCGGTCGGTGCCCTGCCGGCGATCGCCACCGATCTTCAGGTCAGTGCGGGCCTGGTCGCCACGCTGATGGCCAGCTACGCCCTGGTCGCCGCGCTCACCACGGTCGCGCTGGTCGGGCTGACGGCACGCTGGCCCCGACGCCGGACCCTGGTCGCAACGCTGGTGTGTCTGACGATCTCGCAGGTGATCTCGGCACTGGCACCCAACTTCGCGGTGCTGGCCGGTGGGCGGGTGCTGTGCGCATTGGCCCACGGGCTGATGTGGTCGGTGATCGCCCCGATCGGTGCACGACTGGTCCCGGCCAGCCACGCCGGCCGCGCCACCGCAGCGGTCTATGTCGGTACCGGCCTGGCCCTGGTGGTGGGCAACCCGCTTGCCGCGGCAATGAGTGAAATGTGGGGCTGGCGTTCCGCGGTTGCGGTGATTGCCGTGACCGCGGCAGTGGTGGCCCTGGCCGCGTGGACGATGCTTCCGCCGCTCGCATCCGCGTCCGCCCTCACACCGACGCCGCGCAGGCACCGGCGCAATCGTCGGCTGCGCACCTTGTCGATACTCACGCTGATCGGTGTCACCGGGCATTTCATCGCCTTCACCTTCATCGTGGTGATCATCCGGGACGTGGTCGGGATACACGGCCCGCACCTGGCCTGGCTGCTGGCCGGTTTCGGGATCGCCGGCCTGGCCGGGATGGCGGCCATGGCCCGGCCCTTGGACCTGTGGCCGAAGGCCTCGGTACTGGGGTGTCTGGCCGTGCTGGCCGCCGCACTGCTGACCCTGTCGGTCCTCGCCCTCGAATCGTGGTCCGGGCCGGGTGCGGTGGTGCTCGGCGTGGCGGCGGTGGTGATCTGGGGCGCGGCGTCCACGGCGTTGCCGCCGATGCTGCAGGCCTCGGCGATGCGCACCTCCCCGGACGACCCCGACGGCGCTTCCGGGCGGTACGTCGCGGCGTTCCAGGTGGGCATCATGGGCGGTGCGCTGATCGGTGGTGGCCTCTACGACCACGGCGGTGCCGTCCCGACCGTGGGCGCCGCGGCCGCCCTGATCTTGGCCGCGATGGGGGGTGTCATGTTGTCGCGCGGCGTGTTCACAGTTTCCTGCGTGCCCTGCGAGAAGTAACGCAACCAAGCTCACAGTCGATAAACATCGCAGTTCAGCGCCGTGGGGTCGGCCGCTGCCGGGGGGTGGCGGCTTCTCGCGGCAGTAGCTGGTCATCGCGCTGTGAGACACTGGAGCAAGTTGTGCTGTCTGGAGGTTACCTATGCCGAAATCGGCAAAAAGTCGACTGATCACTGCTTTCATGGCCGCGGGACTCGCGGGTGCAATGGTGTTCAGCCCATCCGCCTACGCAGATCCCGAGGTGCCGCCGGCACCCGTCGACCCTGCGGCCCCGGCGCCCGTGCCGGACCCGTTCGCACCGCCCGCCGACGCCGCGGCGCCCGCGCCGATCATCAACTACGGCTCCCCGACGGTGCCGTTCGAGGGGACCGCGCCCGGGCAGAACTCCACACCGTTCACCGGTGAGGCACCGTTCCTGCCGCCGTCCTTCAACCCGGTCAACGGCTCCATGGTGGGCGTCGCCAAACCGATCTACATCAACTTCCAGCGGCCGATCGCCGACCGGCAGATGGCCCAGGATGCCATCCGGATCACCTCCAACCCGCCGGTGGCCGGCCGCTTCTACTGGGTCACCGACACCCAGCTGCGCTGGCGTCCCCAGGACTTCTGGCCGTCCAACACCGTGGTGAACATCGATGCGGCAGGCACCAAGTCCAGCTTCCGGGTTGGTGACTACCTGGTGGCCACCATCGATGACAAGAGCAAGAAGATGGAGGTCATGCGCAACGGGAAGTTGGAGAAGACCTTCCCGGTGTCGATGGGCAAGCCCGACGGCAAGCATGAGACCAAGAACGGCACGTACTACGTGCTGGAGAAGTTCGCCGACATCGTGATGGATTCGTCGACCTACGGTGTCCCGGTGGACTCCAAGGAGGGCTACAAGCTCAAGGTGAAGGATGCCGTCCGGATCGACAACAGCGGCATCTTCGTGCACAGCGCGCCGTGGTCGGTGGCCTCACAGGGCAACTCCAACGTGAGCCACGGGTGCATCAACCTGAGCCCGGAGAATGCCAAGTGGTTCTACGACAACTTCGGCAGCGGTGACCCGGTGGTGATCAAGAACACCGGTGGTGGCTGGTACAACACGCCTGACGGTGCATCCGACTGGCAGATGTTCTAACACCGAGGCATACGACAAAACCCCCGCGTCGCCGCGGGGGTTTTGTGGTATCCGGCTAGTTCCAGATGCGCACGCGCTGAGCCGGTTCCAGGTACAGCTCGTCGGAATCGGCCACCTCGAACGCCTCGTAGAACGAGTCGATGTTGCGGATGACGCCATTGCAACGGAACTCCGGGGGTGAGTGGGGATCGACCGCCAGACGCCGGATCGCCTCGGCGTCGCGGGATTTGGTCCGCCACACCTGAGCCCAGCCGAAGTAGACGCGCTGCACGCCGGTCAGCCCGTCGATCACCGGGGCCTCCTGGCCTTTCAGTGACAGCTGATAGGCCAGCAGGGCGATGGACAGCCCGCCGAGGTCCCCGATGTTCTCGCCGACCGTGAACGCTCCATTGACGTGGTGCGAGCCGTCCAGCCCGCGCGGGCTGAACTGTTCGTACTGATCAATCAAAGCCTTTGTGCGGAGCCCGAATTCGGCGCGATCGGCATCGGTCCACCAGTCGACAAGGTTGCCGTCGCCGTCGTACTTGGCGCCCTGGTCGTCGAAACCGTGACCGATCTCGTGCCCGATCACCGCGCCGATACCGCCGTAGTTGGCGGCGTCGTCGGCTTGGGCGTCGAAGAACGGTGGCTGCAGAATCGCTGCGGGAAAGACGATTTCGTTCATCCCCGGGTTGTAGTAGGCATTGACCGTCTGCGGTGTCATGAACCATTCATCGCGATCCACCGGGCCACCCAGCTTGGCCAGCTCGCGATCGGAGTTCACCACATGGCCACGGCGGTAGTTGCCGTACAGGTCGTCGCGCTCGACGACCAGCGCCGAATAGTCCCGCCAGCGGGCTGGATAGCCGATCTTGGGGGTGAACTTGTCCAGCTTCACCAGCGCCTTGGCCCTGGTCTCCGGGGTCATCCAGTCCAGCTCGTTGATGCTGACCCGGTACGCCTCGCGCAGATTGGCCACCAACTCGTCCATCCGGGCCTTGGCCTCGGGCGGGAAATACTGCGCCACGTAGAGCTTGCCCAGGGCATCGCCCATCAGGCCCTCGACCAGCGAGACGCCGCGCTTCCAGCGATCGCGATTCTGCTCGGTGCCGCTCAGGGTGCGGCCGTAGAAGTCGAAGTTCTCGGCCACGAGCTCGTCGGTCAGCAGGCCGGCGCGCGAATGGATGAGGCGCCAGCGGGTCCAGGCCTTCCAGTCGTCGAGATCTTCGCCGGCCCAGAGGGCGGCGAATGCCGTCACGTAATCGGGCTGACGCAGCACCAGCTCGGCCACCGCTTCCGGTGTGCTGCCGAGCGCCCCCAGCCAGCCGGTCCAGTCGAATCCGGGGGCATCGGCCGCCAGGTCGGCGAACGTGCGCAGGTTGTAGGTCAGGTCGGCGTCGCGCCGCTTGACCACATCCCAGTGCGCGGCGGCCAGCTTGGATTCCAGCGCCACGATCCGGGCCGCCGTCTCGGTCTGAGCGGCCGCGGTGTCCGCCCCGAAGACGATGGTGAACATCCGGGCGATGTGGCCCGGATAGGCCGCCAGGATCTCGGCGTGCTGTTCGTCGCGGTAGTAGGACTCGTCGGGCAGCCCGAGGCCGGACTGGCTCATGTGCAGCAGGTAGCGCGTCGAATCCTTGGAATCGGTGTCCACGTACACGCTGGCCCCACCGGACACCCCGGTACGTTCCAGGCCGCCCAGCACCGCGGCCAGCGCGTCACTGTCGGCAGCTGCGTCGATCAGGGCGAGCTCCTCGAGCAGCGGCGTCAGGCCACGCTCGGCGATGGTCTGCTCGTCCATGAAGCTGGCGTACAGATCACCGATGCGCTGCTCGTCGGTGTCTGCCGCAGCGCCGGACGCGGCGGCCGCGGTGATCAGATCGCGGATCTGTTCCTCGGCACGGTCGTGCAGCAGCCGGAATGCGCCGTCGGTGGCGCGGTCGGCTGGAATCTCGTAGTCGGTCAGCCAACTGCCGTTGACGTGGCCGAACAAATCGTCTTGCGGGCGGGCCTGCGGGTCGACATGGCTCAGATCGATACCCGACTTGATCGCTTCTACCGTCACCCCGACATTCTTCCAGAAGGCCGCGGGTGCGCCGGGAGGGTTTGGCTGGCGGTACCCTCACGGCCATGCCCGAGGCGCCGAGCAAGGACAGCAAGGACAGCAAGGACAGCAAGGACAGCAAGGACAGCAAGGACAGCACCGACGATCACTCCGGCGGTGCCCTCACCGGCTTCGGCTTCGCATCGGCGGTGGCGGGACTCATCGCGGTCGTAGCGGTGGTCCTGGCCGTCATGGTGTGGTCCGGCCACCGCAGCGAGTCCGACGAGCGCACGTACCAGACCAGGGTCCTGCGCACTGCGGCCGACTGGACCAGTGTCCTGATCAACATCAACAAGGACTCCGTCGAGGCCGGTATGCAGAAGCTGCGCGAGGGCACGGTCGGACAGCTCAATGCCGACTTCGACGCCGCCGTGCAGCCCTACCGAGACCTGGTACAGCGGCTGCAGGCCCGCACCACCGGGCAGATCGACTCGGTAGCCATCGAATCGCTGTACCACCCGCCGCCGGGCCCCGATGGCCGTCCGATGCCTGCGCCCAAGAAGGAGCTGACGGGGATGGTGTCGCGGACCGACACCGTGCTCGTGGTGGCGACCTCGGTCAGCGAGAACGCGGGCACGGACAAGCCTCAGACCGTGCGCTGGACCCTGCGTCTGGACGTCTCCGACGTCGACGGCACCCTGATGGTCTCGCGGTTGGAGCCGATCCGATGAGAAACCGGTTGCGTGTGCTGGCTTTCGACATCGCCGCCCCGCTGGCCGCCATCGCGGCGGTGCTCTACATCGGACTGGCGCTGTCCTGGCCGCTGTGGTGGGTCTCGCTGTGCTCGGTGCTGTGCCTGCTGATCGTGCAGGGCGTCATCGTCAACATCGCGCTGGCCCGTCGCGACGGCGTGACATTGGGCACCGACGACGATGCCCCCGGACTGCGGCTCGCTGTCGCCGGAGTGGCGGCCGCCGCCGTGGTGGCCGCGGTGGCAGTGGGTTACCTGCGCTGGACCGTGCCCGACCGCAGTTTCAACAACGACCGCGACGAGGTGGTGCGCATTGCCAGCAGCGTCTCGGAGGCCACCGCCACGTTCAGTCCGCAGAGCCCGACCAGCTCGATCGACCGCGCGACGGCCATGATGTCGCCGGGTCAGGCTCAGCAGTTCAAGAACGAATTTGCCAATGTGGCAAAGGAATTGGCAAGCAAGAACGTGTCCGCCACGGCGAGCACCATCTCGGCCGGTGTGGAGGCACTGGGTCCGCAGGTGGCCAGTGTGGCCGTGGTCCTGCGCGGAACTCAGAGTGCGCCGGGCAAACCCACCGACAATGCGGTCATGGCGCTACGGGTCGCCCTGAGCAAGAACGACGGGCGTTGGCTCGTCGACAATGTGACGCCGTTGCACTCGCGCTGATGCGGTAGCGACGATTCTGGACTACTTCGCCGAACGCTGCGCGGACAGCTTCGCGAAGCGTTCGGAGAGACGCTGCATACGCAGCAGGAGCGAGGCCGGCGGGCTGACGGTGCCTTCCAGGTAATCGGCGAAGGACTCGTTGGATACCCCGATGCGCGAGGCGAACTCGGGCGCCTGCAGCTCGGAGCGACGCAGCATGGCTTGGATCTGGTGGGCCACCTCGGCGCGTTCGGTGGCTTCCAGGTGCTCACGGGTGCGCACCAGCACTTCTGACAGCGCCTTGGATACCCCGTACGGCCGGGCGGTCTGCAGAACCTCTTCGACCTGTCGGGAGGTCCGGCCGTAGGGGTCACGCTTGATGGCGGCGACGATGCGCTGCCAGACCGTCATGTCGTCGGTCTCCAGGGCGGCACGGATCGCCGCGGTCGGCCAGTACTCGACCGGCCGCTCGTCGAAGGTGGGTTGACGCTGCGGCGGCGCGGCCTGGCCCTGACGCGGTTGTCGTGGCTGTGCCGGCTGCTTCGAGCGCTGGACCGGTGTGCGTGGTGTTTGCGTTGCCTGCCCCTGTGTGCGCTGTCCCTTGGTGTCCTGCTTGGGAGCACGTTGCTCCTGTGTCCGTTGTACCTGGTTGGGCGTGCTCGGGGAGCGTTGTGCCGAACTGCGCTGCCCGGTCGTGCGTGACGTCGTGTCGCGCGGTGCCGACGTGGGCTGAGCCGAGGCGGGCCGCGGCGCGTTGGTCCGCTGCGCAGTCGTTCGTTGGGCTGCGGTTCGTTGGGTCGATGAGCGCTGCCCGGAGGTGCGTTGAGCCGGCGGCGCCTGGGGGCGTCGAGCAGACGATTGAGCCGGCTGAATCTCGTCACGACGCGCAATCCGCGCATCCCTCGGTTCCCGGACGTCGGGGGCCAACGTCACTTCGCCTCCTCAAGCATTGCTACCGCAACTGACAGGCAGCGCTGCCTGACCTTCTCCCATTCGGCAGCTGCATCCGGGTCCGACATCGCGAACTCGCGCTCGTCGGACGGCTGCGGGTCGGCCAGCCGCCGCACCAGCTGCGTGGCCACCCATCTGCTCGTCGGGTTCTGCCCACAGTAATACCGGTCCATGCCCGACAACACCAGGGCTGCGGTCTCGGTTTCCATCGACTCGACAAGATCAGCAAACTCTTCAAAGTCTTTGGTGCTGTTGCGGCACATGACCAGATAACTCTTCATCCGCAGCGTTTCGGCGCCGGTCGGGATCTGCAGCCGATCACCGGTCGGCAGCTGCACATTGGTGGTCTCGACCGGGCCGAGCCGTTTCATCGGAGCCCGCTGGGCCTCGGCCTCGGCCTCAAGCGCGTCCACGGCTACCGAGAGCCTGCCCCGCCACATCGTTACCGGATGCACACCAGGGCAGCGTTTCGGCCCGCCCGGCCGCTGCGCCGCCAGCCATGCGGACGGTTTGCCGCAGCCGCTGAACGCCAGCGGATCGGTGACGATGATCGTCTGCGGGGCAAGATGTTTCATCCGGGCGGCGGTCCGCACCATCATGCGCAGGTCTGATCCGCTGGGACCCAGCGCCGAGATGCCGTCGGGGATGATCACCAGATCGGTGACCTCGACCTTGGGCAAAGGCTTCTCGAAGTCCACCTCGGGCAACAGCCGGTCCAACCAGTGCGGCAGCCACCAGTTCCATTCGTCGAACATGGCCATCAGGGCGGGCACGAGGATCAGCCGGACCACGGTCGCGTCGACCGCGATGGCCACCGCGCAGGCCACACCGAGCTGGGCCACCAGGGGCATGCCGGCAAAAGCGAACCCGATGAACACCGCGATCATGATCAACGCGGCGCTGGTGATGGTGCGCGCGCTGGTGCTGACGCCGTAGGCAACCGCGTCGCGGGTGTCGGCGGTCTGGAGGAACCGCTCCCGAATCCGGGTGAGCAAAAAGATCTCGTAGTCCATCGACAGGCCGAAGGTCATCGCCAGAACCAACGGCGGAACGGTGCTGTCGAGCGAGCTGATCTTCTCGAAGCCCAGATCCTCGAACCAGCCCCATTGGAAGACGACCACCAGGCTGCCGTAGGCCGCGGCCACCGACAGCACCGTCATCACCACGCCCTTGAGCGCCAGCAGTACCGACCGGATCGACACCAACAGCATCACGAAGGCAATCAGCGCGACGAACAGGAACACCAGCGGCTGGGTGCTGGAGACCCGATCGTCGAAATCCTTGATCAGGGCGGTCGGGCCGCCGACATCGATCCGTGCGTCCGCCCCCGCGGCCACGGGCAGGTGGTCCCGCATCCAGTCGATGGCCTCGCGGGCGGCCAGGTCTTCCGGGTCCACCGACAGCACGGCAGACAGCAGCGCGCTGCTGTTGTTGTCGGCGAACACGGGCGGCTGCACGTTCACCACATGGGGTGTTCTGGCCATCTCCTGGCGTACCGCGTCGATGGTGGCGGTGCCCTTGGGTCCGGATGCGGTGCCACCCGGGAACGTCACGAGCACCCGCACCGGGCCCAGCGCGCCGGGGCCCAATGCGTCGGCGGCGGCGTTGACGCCGCCGCGGATCTCGTGGGTGGGCTCGAACTGGCGCTGCATGCTGTTGCCCAGGACCATGCCGAACGCCGGGGCCGCCAGGATCAACAACAGGACTGCCGCGCTCGCGGCAGAGGCCCAGGGACGGCGCATGACCGCGCCGGTCCACCGGGTCCAGAACCGCGACTGACTCGCCTCGACGCGCCGTGACCAGTGCAGGTAGGACGAGCGTTTGGCGGCGGCGTTGCCGAACGTCGCCAGCACCGCCGGGGTCAATGTGATGGAGGTCAGTACCGCGACCGCGACGGCCAGGATCGCGCCGGTGGCCATAGACACCAGGACGGGGGTGTTGATGAGGTAGATGCCGGTGACCGAGGCGATCACCGTGAGTCCCGACAGCGTCACCGCCAGTCCGGAGGTGGCCATGGCGGCGTCGACCGCATCGGTCGGATCGCGGCCGGCCCGCAACTCCTCGCGGTACCGCATCAGGATGAACAGGGAATAGTCGATGGCCAGGGCGATACCGAACATCGACACCGTCGAGGTGGCGAACACGCTCATCTGCGTGTACATGGACAGCAGATAGACCAGGCCCATGGTCACCACGACCGTGCAGATGCCGAGCACCAGCGGCAGTGCCGCCGCGGCCAGCGAGCCGAACACCGCCAGCAGCACGATCAACACGATCGGCAGGTTCCACTTCTCGGCCGCGGCGACGTCGTGCTTGGTGGCCTGGGTGGCGGCCGCGCCGAGGGCACCCTGCCCGATGACATAGAACTTGACCTTGCCGTTCTCGCTCTCACCCGGGTTTTCGCCGTGTATCCCGACCTTCTGGCGCAGCTGTTTGGCCACGTCCACCGCGCCGGTGTTGTTGAAGTCCAGCTGCAAGGTGATGACGTACGGGCGGTCCGGCTGCGGGGCGCGCTGTTGCGGATTCGGCACGATCTTGACGCTGGGCACCTGGCCCGCGATCTTCTCCAACCACGCCACCGCAGAGTTCATGTCCTCGAACGAGGCGTCCGCGCGGGGAGCCGCGATCAGGGCAAGTGGGGACGCGCCCTGATCCGGGAAATTCTCCTCGAGTTGTCGCTGGACGTGGAGCGACTGTGAACCTTCGACGTCGAAACCGCCGCCGGTCAGATTGGACGACTGGTTGATCGCGAGGTAGATCGAGGGCACCAGAAGCAACAACCAAGTCGCGAAAACCGCCCAGCGGAATCTGCGCAGATAGCTGCTCAAGCGCATCATGAACTGCTGGATGCGAGGTCCCCGCTTTCTCCCCCAACATGGCTGGGCGTGTCCTGGCTTGTGTCAGCGAGAGCGTACCTCCACGGGTGTAGTGTGGCCCGCTCTCTTCCGGTTCTGAGATCGCCCCGAGACGTTCACAGCAATATCCACAGCTGCCATCCGTAGCGTTACGTGACCGCCGCCGCCGCGCTCGGCTAACGGATCGGCGCCGTCGCGCGACATAGCTGAGGACGACCCCGGCTGACGTGTGCGCAGGGGCCCACGCTGAAGGAGTTCTCCATGCAACCGACCAACGGTGGATTGCGCCGGCCGCTGGCCGCCGTCCTCGCGGCAATCGCGGCCGGCGGTGCGACGGTGGCCGTGCTCGCGGTCCCCTCCGCCACGGCGGCGACCGATCCGTGTGCGGCCAGCGAGGTCGCCCGCACCGCAGGCGGGGTGGCCACCAACATCGGCAACTACCTGGACACCCATCCGAAGACCAACCAGGCCCTGACCACGATCAGTCAGCAGCAGGGGGGCGCCACGTCGATCGCGGCCCTCAAGGCCTACTTCGACACCGACCCTCAGGCCGCCAAGGACATCCAGCAGCTGCAGCAGCCGCTGACCGTCCTCGGGACGCGTTGCAAGCTGCCCGTCACCATGCCGCAGCTGATGGGGCTGGTCCAGGCCACCCAGATCCCGGCGACGGGTCCGCTTCCGGGTCCCGCGACCGCCGCGGCGCGCTAGGTCCGCCGCCGTCGCGGCGTGGCGGTGCCACCGCTGAACTGCGGGTTCACCACCCAGCGCAGCGGTTTTACGCACAAGATAGGCAAGTAGTCACGGATTCTGCTTAGCTTTCTTCAACCGATGACCGATTGGGGTCACGGCCTTCCCGATCCGATGAAGGAGCTTGACCATGTTGCTCTCGGCCCGAAATGCGCGGCGCGTGGTAGCTGGCGTGGCCGGCGCCGGCGCGGTAGCCGGTGCGATGCTGCTCGGCGCCATCCCGTCGGCACTTGCCGACGACCCGGCGGCCAACCCCCCCAACTGCAGCGCAGCCGATCTGGCCGGCGTGGCTTCGGGCGTCTCTGCATCGACCTCGGCGTACCTGTTCACCCATCCCGATGTGAACTACTTCTTCACCAGCCTGGAAGGCCTGCCTCGTGAAGAGGTCAGGACCAAGGTGCACGACTACATGGAAGCGAACCCGCAGACCAAGGCCGAGCTCTCCGGTATCCGCCAGCCACTGGTAGACCTGAAGAACCGCTGCGGCGAAGCTCCGGCTCCCTCCATCCCGTAACCGATGCGGGTGGAAGCTACCCCCGCAGCGTCGAAGGACACGTGACACCCGAAAGCGTGAACCGCACGGTGCTGATGGTGGACGACGACCCGGATGTACGTACGTCGGTTGCCCGCGGATTGCGGCATTCGGGGTTCGACGTCCGGGTCGCTGCGTCCGGCAAGGAGGCACTGCGCCTGTTGTCGAATGAGTCTCACGACGCGCTCGTTCTCGACGTCCAGATGCCGGAACTCGACGGCGTCGCGGTGGTCACTGCTCTGCGGGCACTGGGCAACGAGATCCCGATCTGTGTGCTGTCGGCGCGTGACACGGTCAACGACCGCATCGCCGGGCTGGAAGCCGGCGCGGACGACTACCTGACGAAACCGTTCGACCTGGGTGAACTCGTGGCACGGCTCAACGCCTTGTTGCGCCGGGCCAGCCATGCCGATCGGCCGTCGGACATCATGACCGTCGGGGTGCTGACCATCGACACCGCCCGTCGGCTGGTGTTCGTCGCCGGTGACCGGGTCGACCTGACCAAGCGCGAGTTCGACCTGCTGGCCGTGCTGGCCGAGAACGCCGGTGTGGTGTTGTCGCGGCAACGGCTCCTCGAGCTGGTCTGGGGATACGACTTCGACGTGGACACCAACGTGGCTGACGTGTTCATCTCGTATCTGCGGCGCAAGCTCGAGTCACCCGACTTACCCAGGGTGATCCACACCGTGCGGGGAATCGGGTACGTCCTGCGGGAAGATGTGTGATGGATTCCGTGAGGAACAAACGCTAGGTGCGGGCTTTCGGCTTGATCCGTTCCGCGTCGTTGCGCACCAGGGTCGCGGTGGCTTCGGCGCTGGCGGCTGCGGCCGTGGTCGCGGCGTTCACCCTCCTGACCTCGGTGGTGTTGGCCAACAACGACTCTGCGCAGCTGGATCGCAGGCTCGATTCGATCGTCGATGCCAGCATCAACCCCGAGCATCTGCAGGATCCGACGCGCGGTGTGTTGACCACCGGGAGGTCGGGCGCCACCGGTCAAGTGGTGTTCCAGCGTGGCTTCCAGCTGCCCGCGCTCCCTCCGGGCACCGAGACCGTCGAGGTCAACGGGGTGGATTACCGCGTACGCACCGTCCAACTGCACCAGCAGGGCGGGGTATTGATGTCCATCGGTATCCGGACCGACGGTATCTTGTTGAGCCCCAATAGGATTCCTTTGTTCACCGCGATCGGTGTGGCGACGGTGCTGGTGGCGGGCGGTCTGGGGTGGCTGTTGGCTGGGCCGGCCATCCGGCCGCTGCGCAAGCTCACCGAGCACACCTCGAAACTGGACAGCGGTACCGACGCGATGCCGAAGGTGCGTGGCGTGCGGGAGGCCGAGGAGTTGTCGGAGGCAATGGCAGGGATGCTCACCCGCCTGGCTGCCGCGCAGCGTGCCACCACGAATTCCCTTCAGGCTGCGCAGGATTTCGCCGCCAATGCCGCACACGAACTGCGCACCCCGCTCACCGCGATGCGCGCCGACCTGGACACCCTGCGAATCCACAACCTGCCGGAATCCGAGCGGGACGAGGTGGTCGCCGACCTGTCCCGGGCGCAGCGCCGGGTGGAGGCGATCATCACCGCGTTGGGACAGCTCGCCTCGGGAGAACTCGCCCAGGACGAGGACCGCGAACTGATCGACGTCGCCGATCTGCTCGACCGGGTGGTCCGGGAGAACGCCCGGGTCCGTGAGAACGTCGGGATCGAGGTGCAGGTGGCCGACGATGTCGGTCCGGTACTGGGCTGGCCGGGTGGGTTGCGCATCGCGGTGGACAACCTGGTGCGCAACGCCATCGTCCACGGTGAGGCCACCCGGATCGTGGTGACTGCCCACCGCAGCGGCGAGTTTCTCGTCATCACCGTCGACGACAACGGGCGCGGACTACCGGCCGAGGAGCACCAGACCGTGCTGGGCCGGTTCCGTCGCGGCAGCACCGCGATGGCGGGCGGCACCGGGTTGGGCCTGGCCTTGGTGGCGCAGCAGGCCCAGCTGCACGGCGGTGAGATCACGTTGTCCGACGGGCCACTCGGCGGTGTGCGGGCCACCTTGACGGTCGCCGTGGCGGCCTCGTCGACCGAGGATGTGCCTCAGACAGATTGACGGCGCTGTACCGCTGCCAGCACAGCGCGCCAGCCCAACAGCAGCACCGCGGTCGACACCGTGGCGACCACGATGAAGGCGCCAGCCGCTCCCGCTGAGGTCAGTTTCCTCAGCACCATGCCGACCACCACGGTGCTGATCCACACCACGACCCCGGTGGGCGCCAACGACGTCGGTCGCTGCCAGCCGCGGGACAGCAGCCATCCCACCACCGTTCCGGTCAGGAACGGCCATGCGGTCTCGGCGATCCCGGCCACCGACAGCACCTCGGCGTGGCTGCGTCGCCCCATGGTGCTGAAGGCCACCACGCAGATCAGATCGGCCAGGAAGGCTGCACCGCTAGCCCGTCGCATATGTCATCACATCCAATACCAGTGGACTGACGTCGGTTTGGTCGCGCTCGGCGAAGCCCGGTTGCCGTGCGGCCGGCTTGCCGTCGAACAGCGTATCGGCGGCGGTCAGCGAGGTCAGCCGCGAATCGAGCCGGAACGATTTGAAGGTAAAGGGCAAGCCATTGGATGCCAACGGATCCGGGCCGTCCATCACGTGGAAGTGCAGATGCGGTGCATCGGAGTTGCCGGAGTTCCCCAGGGCGCCGATGACCTGTCCGGTGCTGAGTGTGTCGCCGGGCTTGACCTTGAGGCTGTTCGGTTGCAGATGCGCGTAGAAGGCGTAGTTGCCGTCACCGATGTCCTGCACGATGTGGTTACCGCCGAACTGCTGCAGGGTCAGGCCGTTGGGCGTGACACCGGGAACCTGCTCGTTCAGTCCGTCGAGCACCGCCACGACTGGTCCATCGGCCACCGCGTGGATCTCCGAGCCGAAATACGGGTAGCTCGTGACCTTGGCCCGATCGCCTGTGAGTATCCGGCCGTCGGTGCCGAGCTGCACGTAGTCGATCGCGAATCGTTCTGCTGCCCAGACCTTTCCGTTGATCGGGTTGAGCGCCATGCGGTGCGGTGTCATATCGCAGCAACTGTTGGCGTCGACCCAGTTGTCGCCGGTCAGGGGCGGGGAGATGGACACCGGTTTGCGGGTCTGGACCGATACCGGTGCCACGGACTGGGTCAGGGTCGGTGGGACGAGGGGCGGCATCGGCTTGGCCACGGTGATCCCGAGCTCGTGGGTGAGTTCGTCTGGCACCTGTGCCGGCTCGTCGGCGATCACGTCCAGCCACACGTAGGCGCTCTGTCCGGGGCCGATCACGTTGGTTCCGACGGCGGAATTACCCACGGCCCTGGTCCAGTATTTGAGGCTGTCGCCGGACAGGGTGAGCAACTTGCGGTCACCGGCCACGGTGCTCAGCGAGTTGAGGGTGACGACGGACGGTGAGGTGTTGGTGAGCATCAACTCGTATGCCAGGTGCGTACGGCCATCGGTGGCCGCCACCGGGACCGGTTCGGCCAGAACCGATCCCACCACCGGCGTGACGATCGGCGGCGGGGCGGTGGTGGTGGTCGTGGACTCCGATTGCGGGGTCTGCGCCGACGAACAGCCCGCCAAGATCAGGGCGAGCACTGCCATCGGATATCGGATTCGCATGGATGCTCCTAGTGCTCGGATTCGGGAGGGGCCTCGGCCCCGGGTTGAATTGCCGGCCCGCCGGTCCCGGGTTGAATTGCCGGCCCGCCGGCGTCGGGGTCGATGTCCTTCTCCGTGCGGAACATGAAGAAGAACACCACCCACCCGATCGCCGAGATGAAGATCCAGCTCACCAGCCGGTAGATGAGCATCGCCGAGATGGCCGAGGCCAGCGTCATTCCCGAGGAGACCAGCCCGGGCACCAACACCGCCTCCACCACCAGCAGACCGCCCGGCATCAGCGGGATCGACCCCACCGCCCTGGCCGCGGCGTAGGCGACCGTGACCCCGGCCAGCGAAGGATGGCCGCCTGCGGCATAGCAGGCGAAGGCCAGGCAGGCGACGTCGGCGACCCAGTTGAACATCGACCAGCTGAACGCCGCCCCCAGGTCTCGACGACCCAGACTCACCGACTCCAACTGCTGCAGGATCTCGCGCCACTTGGCCAGCCCGGTATCGGAGGGTTTGCCGCGCAACGAGTTCACCCACGACAGCACCCTGGCTCCGATGCCGTCGATCAATTCCGGTCTGGTGGCCACGGCCTGGGCCAACAGGATGATCGCCAGGAATGCGCCGATCGAGAAGATCAGCGACAGGGGGTTCTTGGTGGCGCCGAGCATGAGGGCACCGCCGAGGCCGAGCAATGCCAGGCCCACGATCTGCAGCACACCGGACATCACCAGCTGCCACGAGGCCACCAGCGGTGAGGCCCCCCAGATGCGTTGTTGTCGATACACGAACGTCGCCGAGAGCACCGGGCCACCTGGCATGGTCGTCGACAGAGCGTTGCCTGCGTAGAACGCGGCCTCCGAACGCCATTGCTTGACGCGCACGCCCGCCGAGCGCAGCAGTGTCCGTTGGATCTGGGCGAAGCTGTGCATCGAGGCCATCGCGGCGCCCACCGCCGCCAGGACCCACCATCCATCGGCGGTGAGCAGGCTGCGCCACGCTTTCGCGAGCTGATCCCAAACCAGCGTCAGCTCGACCGCGAGCACGGTGACGGCGAGTGCGATGACGACCCAACGCACCCACCAGTACTTGCCGCGCGCGGAGCCGGCTCGGTACGGGGCTGTGTCGGCCGGCGCGTCCTGTGACACGCCCTACAGGGTAACCGTGCAGGTCGTGTCAAGATCGCTGCTTGCTGGGCGCGCCGCATTAGGCTACCGAGATGGCTCTGGATCCTGTTGCTGATGAGGCCGTCACGCCGTTCGTCCGCAAGGTAGCCGCCTGGTCTTGGCGCCTGCTGGTCATCCTGGCGGCAGTCGTGGCCCTGCTATGGCTGATCAAACACCTCGAGGTGATCGTGGTGCCGATTGCACTGGCGACGATGGTCGCCGCCCTGCTGCTGCCGGCCGTCGACTTCATGGACCGCCGCGGCGCGCCGCGCGGAGCCGCTGTGGCCCTGGTATTGCTCGCCAGTTTCGCGGTGGTGGGCGGAATCCTGAGCTTCGTCATCTCCCAATTCATCGAGGGCGCACCGCAACTCGTCGAGCAGGTGACGCGAAGCATCGACGGGCTGCGCAACTGGCTGATCAGCGGCCCGCTGCAGCTGAGCAAGGAGCAGATCGACCAGGCCGGCAACACCGCGATCGAAGCTCTGCAGCGCAACCAGGAGAAGCTCACCACCGGGGCGTTGTCCACCGCGGGGACCCTCACCGAACTGCTCACCGGGGCGCTGTTGGTGTTGTTCACGCTGATCTTCCTGCTGCAGGGCGGGCGCAGCATCTTCGCGTTCGTCACCAAGGTGTTCCCGTCGCATGTGCGCGAACGGGTCCAGGACGCCGGGCGCGCCGGGTTCCACTCGTTGGGCGGCTACATGCGAGCGACGTTCCTCGTCGCGCTCGTCGATGCGCTCGGAATCGGTACCGGCCTGGCGATCATGGGCATCCCACTGGCGCTGCCGCTGGCCTCGCTGGTGTTCATGGGCGCCTTCATCCCACTGGTCGGTGCGGTGGTCGCCGGATTCCTGGCGGTGGTGGTGGCACTGCTGGCCAAGGGGTTCGTCTACGCGCTGATCACCCTCGGCCTGATCATCGCCGTGCAGCAGTTGGAAGGCCATGTGCTGCAACCGCTGGTGATGGGACGCGCGGTGTCGATCCACCCGCTGGCGGTCGTGCTCGCCATCGCAGGCGGTGGCGTGTTGGCAGGCATCGTCGGCGCCCTGCTCGCGGTGCCCACCGTGGCATTCATCAACAGCGCGACCCGCGTCCTGCTGGCGGAGGACCCGGACGCCGAGGAGGTCCGACAGCAGGACACGGAGGGCGTTCTCATCGAAGCCGCCTCCGACGACCTGCCGCCGGAGGCGGGACGTTAACCCGGGATCAGAGCCGGCCTTCGCGACGCAGCAGATCCTGCGCGCTCATACCGCCCCCGCGACGCGGAGGTTCGTCGTCGTTGGGGTTGAACTTCTGGGTCGACGGATCCTGATCGCGTTGGCGTGACGGTGGATTCGGGCCGGGGCCCGGTCCCGGACGCTGCGCGTTGAATGCCGTGGTCGGCGCACCCTCCGCACCGGCCGGTGGACGGTGCTGTTGTTGCGGCATCGCACGGGTCGCGTCGGCCGAGGGCCGCGGAGCCGGAGCCGGTGCCGGGGGCGGAGGCGGAGACGGAGGCGGATTGCCGTTGGCCGGGCCGCCGCGCAACGCACCGAGCCACGACTCGATCTCACGTTCTTCACGCGGTGGGGGCCCCGCGGGGGCTCCACCGGGACGCGCGGTCGTCCGCGCTGTGCGCTCCGTACCGGCGTTGGTGTTGCCGGTGGCGGTGTTGACCGTGTTGACCGCCGTGTTCACCGCGTTGCGCACGGCATTGCGCGCCATGGCGAACCGCGTGGTGGCCGGTTCCTGATCGGGCCGCTGCGGGGGCGTTTGCGGCGGGCGATCCGCGCGGTGCCCGCGGCCGAGGGGGCGTTGGCCCGTGGCATCAGCGGGCGCATGGGCTCGGGCCCGGGATGCGTCGGATCGTGTGGCCGAGGTGCGGGCAGGGCGCCGGCGCCGGCCAGCGCGCGGGGGTCCTCACCGGACTCCTGGGTCATCGGACGCTTACGCTCGTCGGGCAGCTCGGTCTCACCGAGGCCGAGCTTCTCCTGAATGCGCTTCATCCAGAGCGGAGCCCACCAGCAATCATCGCCGAGCAGCTTCATGATGGCGGGCACCAGGAACATCCGGATGACCGTGGCGTCCAGCAGCAGGGCGATGAGCAGGCCGAACGCCAGGTACTTCATCATCACCAGGTCAGAGAACGCGAACGCGCCCACCACCACGGCCAGCACCAGCGCGGCGCCGGTGATGAGCCGGCCGGTGGTCGCGGTGCCGATCCGGATGGATTCGGCGGTAGACATCCCGCGCGCGCGGGCCTCCACCATGCGGGACACCAGGAAGACCTCGTAGTCGGTGGACAGACCCCAGATCACCGCGATGATCAGACCGATCATCGGTGCCATCAGGGGTTGTGGGGTGTAGTTCAGCAGTCCGGCCCCGTGGCCGTCCTCAACGAACATCCACGTCAGGATGCCCATCGTCGAGCCGAGCGTAAGCGCGCTCATCAACGCCGCCTTGATCGGCAGCACGATCGAGCCGAATGCCAGGAACATCAGCACCGTGGTGGTGAGCACCAGGATCACCACCAGCAGCGGCAGATTGTCGAGGAGGCTCTGAATGCTGTCCTGCGCCAGCGCCGTGGTTCCACCCACGAAAAGTGAGGTGCCGTGTGGCGGGGACAGGTCGCGCAGTGCGTGGATCTTCGCGGGTGCGTCGGCACTGTTGACCAGACCGTTCTGGATGACCCGCACCGAAGGATCCTTGGTCCCGCCCTCCTGGACCGACCGTTCCTGCCACATCGTCGACGGGTCATTGGTGCCGATGAAGCCCGACACGGTCTGCGCCTTGGCGCGCAGGTCGTCAAGTTGCTGATCGGTCACCGGGTCGCCGCTGTCGTTGCGGATCACGAGTGTCAGCGGTTCGGTACGGAAGCTGGGGAACAGCTGGTCGAAATTCTGCTGGGCCATGCGCACGGAGTTGTCCGGCGGCAGGTATTTCTCGCTGTACCCGCCGAGTGCGAGCTGACCCAATGGGATGACCAGCAGCGTCATGACGATCAGGATGGGTGCGGCGAAGGCGATCGGCCGCTTCATCACCACATTGACCAGCCGGCCCCAGAAACCCTTCTCGACCTCTTCGCGGGTCATGGTCTTCTGGGTCTTCTCGGCGAACCAATCGATGATCTTGCGCGAGAACGGCCAGTTGGCCAGGAACGGGATCTTCAGCAGGGTGCGCACACCGAGCGCATCGACGTTCGGTCCGAGGATGCCCAGCACTGCCGGCAGCACCGTGATCGACAGGAATGCCGCGAGCAGGACCGACGCGATGATCGCGTAGGTGATCGATTTCAGGAATCCGAGCGGGATCAGCAACAGCGGTAGAGAGGAGGCGACGATGATCACTGCGGAGAAGGCCACGGTTCGGCCCGAGGTCATGACGGAGCGGCGAACTGCGGCATCGACCTCATACCCCTCGGCGAGCTCCTCCCGGAACCGGCTCACCATGAACAGGCCGTAGTCGATCGCGATACCGAAGCCCATCATCGTCACGACCGGTTGGGCGAAGAAGTGGACGGGCATGAACTCAGCCGTAAACCGCAGAATGCCCAGCGCGCCGCCGATCGTCAGACCGCCGATAATGGCGGGCAGGGCCGCTGCCACCGCGCCACCGAACACAAAGAACAACACCACGGCGACCAGCGGAACGATCGCGAGTTCGGCGCGTTTCTGGTCGGTGGCGATGGTGCCGGTGAGCTCGCTGGCGATCGGGTTGAGGCCGGCGAGTTGGATGTTGCCGTCGTTGATCGCCCGCATGGCGGGTTCCGCGGCCTGGTAGTTCTTCAGAATGGTGTCGTCGTCATCGCCCTTGAGCGGGATGCTGACGAAGGTGTTTCGCAGATCTTCGGTCTTCATCTGCTGGACGGTTTCCAGGTCGCTGTCCGGGGCGCGCAACCAGCCGACCCAGCTGACCACCTGATCCGGATAGTCCTTGACCAACTCGTCGAGTTCGCCGGAGACCTTCTTCTGCCAGGCCTTATCGGTGATCTTCTTGTCATCCGGCGGTGTCAGGATTGCCACGACATGGCTGGTTCGGTCTCGGCCGTAGACCTCGTCGCCCATCAACGAGGCCTTGACCGACTGGCTGCCCTCGTCGAAGAAACCACTCTGGGTGACGTGCTCTCCGAGACTGGCGCCGAAGACGCCGCCACCTAGGCACAGCGCCACCATGACACCGATGACGATGTACCTGAACTGGTACACCGTTCGACCCCACCAGGCGAACACTTAGGCTCCTAACGCTTTTGAAACTTTGTGGTGACCCGCGCGAACGAAGGTCTTCAGTTGTCACACACGCGAGGTCAGTAGCGCCGACAGCGGCCGGAACGGCTGCAGCCATGCGCCCTGCTCGGGCAGCGAGTCCAGGCCGATCCGTGGCAACGGTTCCCGGAACACACCGGGAATGTCCTCCAGATCGACAAACTCCAAGGTATCCGACGCTAACGCCCAGCTCGCATGTTCGCGAAATCCGAGCACCTGCACGGGAGTGCCCTCACGGGCTATTTCTTCCAGCGGTTGCCGGAATGCCTGTCCGTCGGCCGAGGCGACCAGGACCGCTGCCAGGCCTTCGCTGCGACGCAGGGCAATGTGATCGAGCATGTCGCTGTCGACATCGCTGTCGTCGTCGATCTTCGGCTTGGCGAAGACGGCGAAGCCC
This sequence comes from Mycolicibacterium alvei, assembly GCF_010727325.1. NCBI lineage: Bacteria > Bacillati > Actinomycetota > Actinomycetes > Mycobacteriales > Mycobacteriaceae > Mycobacterium > Mycolicibacterium alvei. Next base: position 3,451,282 of record NZ_AP022565.1, on the reverse strand, counting down.
ACGTTACGCAAAGCTTCCACCCACGGGCGCACCACATCGGCGCTACCTGGGGCGATGTTGGTGAATACGGTGGCCTCGGGCTCCAGTGAGAGGCCTGTGTCGTCTCCGGTGGACTCGCCCGATTCGGTGGCCAGCTCCGCGGTGTATCCCAACAGCCAACGGCCCAGCGCATCGAAGCGGGGACGGTGCGCGGCGGTCGGGCGACCACCCAGGATCGCGCCCAGTCCCATATCCAGATTCGGGGCATCCCACACGAGCAGCACCCGACGGGCAGACGTGCCCGAACCCGCACCGGATCGGGCGTCTACCTGCGCGGTCTCGTCCTGCATGTCTTCGGTCACACTCATGGCAGTTTCTCCCACACCAACTCGGTGACGTCGGGGCCGGCCAGGGCCTTGCGCTCGTACTTGGTGACCGGACGTTCGACCGAGACGGGTAGAGCGGCACCGGGCTCGACCCGGCGCAGCCGCGGCTCGGCGTCACCCACCTCAGCGATGTGCTCGGCATATCCGCCGTGGTCGGTGGCCGCATGCAGGATTCCGCCGGGACGCAACCGGTCGGCGATCAGTGCCACCGTGGCGGGCTGCAGCAGGCGGCGCTTGTGATGGCGGGCCTTGGGCCAGGGATCCGGGAAGTACACCCGCACGCCGGTCAGGGACTCCGGGGCGAACATGTACTCGAGGACGTCGACGCCGTCTCCCCGAACCATGCGGATATTGGTCACCGGCGATGAGGTCTGGGCGGAGCGGTCGATCGCGCTGAGCAGTTGGGCAAGGCCCTTGCGGTAGACCTCGACCGCGACCACGTCGAGCTCTGGTTCGGCCTGGGCCATCGCCAGGGTGGACGTGCCGGTGCCGGAGCCGATCTCCAGGATCAGCGGGGCTGAGCGGCCGAACCAGGCCGTGGTGTCGAGGTCGGTAACCGGTTGGGAGTCCTCATCGCGGGCCTGCATGCCGAGTTCGGGCCACAACCGGTCCCAGGTCTGTTGCTGGGCGGTCGACAGCGTCGACCGCCGGGTGCGGAAGCTGGTCACCCGTGGAAAACGGTGTGGTTGGGTGGGCGACACGCCAGCCGCCTCATCTGCCGACGCCGGCCCACCGACATCGGACCTAGACGGGTGCATCCGTCCATGGTCTCTTATCGGGGGCGGTGTGCCCGCATCGTGGTAGAGATTGATACCCAACAGTTGCCTCCAGCTGCCGGGCGTAAACATCTGTTCGCGAGTCAGTCCGGGCCGTGTCACGATTTTTCGTGAGGCACCGGGGTTACGCCCGTCATCACGCAGGGAAGGCCGCCAGATTTTCGCAGACGAGCTCACACGCCTTGCCGACCGCGACGGCGATGCGCGGTTGGCGGCGATCGGTGCGCGCGTTTCGGCTCCGCTCACCGTCGGTGTGCGCGGGCGTCGCGGCGTCGGCGTGAGCACGGTGCAAGCCGCGGTGGTGGGCTCCGGTCTGGGGCTCGCGGATGTCGGCGATGTGACGGTGGTCGTGATCGCCGAGGTGCTCAAACCCGAGGATCGGGCTGTGCTGGCCGAGCTGAGCCGGGCGGGTCGGCCGACGATCGTCGTCCTCAACAAAGCGGATCTGGCCGGGTCCGGGCCCGGAGGTCCGGTCGCCACCGCCCGCCGCCGGGCCGACTGCCTGCAGGAGTTGGCCGGGGTACCGGTGGTGCCGATGGTCGCTTTGTTGAGCCGGACGGTTCTCGGCGAGCATCTGGTCGAGGATCTCCGGTTGTTGGTCGCCGAGCCGGCCGATCTGACCTCGGCGGACGCGTTCGTGGCGGGTCCGCACCGGGTGCCGCGTGCCGTGCGCGCCGAGTTGCTGCAACGTCTCGACCGGTTCGGGATCGCCCATGCCACGTTGGCGTTGAGCCGGGGTACGGATCCCGGGAGCCTGCCCGGGCTGTTGCGAGCTCTCAGTGAGGTCGACCGGGTGGTGGCGGCCATCGACACCGCGGCCGCGTCGGTGCGGTATCGGCGGGTGCGGTGGGCGCTGGCTGAGCTGCGAGCGGTCGGCGGCCCGATGGTGGGTCGCTTTCTGGCCGCCGACGAGACGGTCGTCGCGGTGATGGCCGCGGCCGTCGATGTGGTGCAGGCGGCCGGGCTGAGGGTGGACCCCGGAGCTGACCGTGATGCCCATCTGCGTCGGGCCCGCTACTGGCGGCGCTACCGTGACGGTCCGGTGAGTACCTTGCACCGCAGTTGTGGCGACGACATCATGCGAGGGTCACTGAGACTGTTGGGCGCGGCGAGTAAGGGACGATGACCGAGGTGGATACGGCCAGGGATGAGGCCGTGGCGGATGCGGTGGCGGCGGCTGACGCCGTGGTGGCGGCGGTCGATCCGGGCCTGAACTCGCCGGGCGTGGAGGTTCGCAACGCGGTACTGGTGGCCGGCCCCTGGTTGGCCGGATCGACGAGTGTCATGGCGGCGTTGCGGGAGCTGATGCCACAGACCACGTTCGTCGAATCCACCGAACTGGTGGCCGGTGAGGCGCCGGCGGCCGTGGTGTTCGTGGTGTCGGCGGCTTCCCCGATCACCGAATCTGATTGCGCCCTGGTTGATTTGGCTTCGCGATACACCGACCTGGTGGTGGGTGTGGTGTCCAAGATCGATGCGTACCGCGACTGGCGCGAGGTGCGCGACGCCGACGCGGAGATTCTGCGTGGACGCGACGAACGTTACGAGCGCATGCCCTGGGTGGGGGTGTCGGCCGCGCCCGACCTGGGTGAGCCGCAGCTCGATGAACTCGTCGAACTGTTGACCGGTCAGTTGGCCGACCCTGACATTGCGCGTCGGAACAGGTTGCGCGCCTGGGAAACTCGACTGGAAGCGGTGATCGGCAGGTATGAGGCCGACGGGTCCGGTGCCGACCGTCAGGCGCGGGTGGATGTGTTGCGGGAGCGTCGCGCCGAGCTGGTCAGGGCCCGCAGGCTGACCCGCACCGAGCGCAGCATCGGGCTGCGCAGTCAAATGCAGCAGGCTCGGGTTCAGCTCGGCTATTTCGCCCGCAACCGGTGTAATTCGGTGCGCACCGAACTGCAGGAGGACGTCGCCGGTATCAGCCGTCGCCGGATTGCCACGTTCGAGGAGTACGCCCGTCAGCGCGCCGGTGAGGTCGTCGGCGAGGTCGACGAGGGCGTGACCGCACACCTGCGTGGCGTCGCGACAGAGCTCGACCTGCCCGTGCCTGCGCCGTCGGCGGCCGGGGCGGTGGTACCCGACCTGCTGTCTCCGCCGCTCAGATCCCGCACGCTCGAAACCCGGCTGATGCTGGTTCTGGGTACGGGCTTCGGGCTGGGTGTCGCGGTCGCGGTCAGTCGCCTGCTGGTCGGTGCGGCGCCACGCCTGGCCGTGGCCGGTCTCGTGGTCGGCGCGGTGGTGGGTCTGCTGCTGGCGGTATGGGTGGTCGGCACCCGTGCGCTGTTACACGACCGGGCGGTACTGGACCGCTGGGTCGGTGAGATCACCGCGACCCTGCGTTCGGCGGTGGAGGAACTCGTCGCGACGCGGGTGCTCGCCGCCGAAACGGCACTCACCACTGAACTGGCGGCCCGAGAGGAAACGGAGACCGCCGCCGCGACCGAGAAGACTGCCGCCATGGATGCCGAACTGCGCGAACACGCCATCGCCACCGCGCGGGCGGCCGCTCAACGGGACCGCCGGATTCCGCCGTTACAGCGGGCGCTGGACGCGGTCCGGGCGGATTTGTACGGCAACAGAGAAGCTACCGACGAGTAACATGCGGATAACGTCGATCTGAATCGTTCCTGTGAGTGATCGGACATACCACTGGTTCACAGCGGGTATGTCACCCGCGTTAACCTCTATCCAAGGGGTAGCCGTGACCGCGGCATGACGCGGCTTGGGTTACACAAACCTACGCAGGAGAATTTGATGACCTCAGCGACCATTCCGGGTCTCGACACCGCACCGACGAAACATCAGGGACTGCTGGCCTGGGTCCAGGAGGTCGCAGAGCTGACACAGCCTGACCGGGTGGTTTTCGCCGACGGGTCTGCCGAGGAGTATGACCGACTGGCCGCCCGCCTGGTCGAGGCCGGCACGTTCCAGAAGCTGAACGAGGAAAAGCAGCCGAACTCCTACCTGGCGCTCTCGGACCCCTCGGATGTCGCCCGAGTGGAATCGCGCACCTTCATCTGCTCCGAACGCGAGCTCGACGCCGGTCCCACCAACAATTGGATGGATCCCGCCAAGATGCGCGGGATCATGACCGATCTGTACCGCGGTTCCATGCGTGGCCGCACCATGTACGTGGTGCCGTTCTGCATGGGGCCGTTGGACGCCGAGGATCCCAAGCTCGGTGTGGAGATCACCGACTCCGAGTACGTCGTGGTCTCGATGCGCACCATGACCCGGATGGGCCAGGCCGCGCTCGACAAGATGGGTGACGACGGCTTCTTCGTCAAGGCACTGCACTCGATCGGCGCACCGCTTGAGCCCGGTCAGCAAGACGTGCCGTGGCCGTGCAACGACACGAAGTACATCACCCACTTCCCGGAGACCCGCGAGATCATGAGCTACGGCTCGGGCTACGGCGGTAACGCGCTGCTGGGCAAGAAGTGCTACTCGCTGCGGATCGCCTCGGCGATGGCCCACGACGAGGGCTGGCTCGCCGAGCACATGCTGATCGTCAAGCTGATCTCCCCGGAGAACAAGTCCTACTTCGTCGCCGCAGCGTTCCCGTCGGCCTGCGGCAAAACCAACCTGGCGATGCTGCAGCCCACCATTCCGGGCTGGCGCGCCGAGACCGTCGGTGACGACATCGCCTGGATGCGCTTCGGCAAGGACGGCCGCCTCTACGCCGTCAACCCCGAGTTCGGCTTCTTCGGCGTCGCGCCCGGCACCAACTGGGATTCCAACCCGAACGCGATGAAGACCATCGCCGCGGGCAACACCGTCTTCACCAACGTCGCCAAGACTGACGACAACGACGTGTGGTGGGAAGGCCTGGAGGGCGAGCCCGACCACCTGATCGACTGGAAGGGTCAGGACTGGAACCTGCGCGAGGCGGAAACCAAGGCGGCGCACCCGAACTCGCGCTACTGCACGCCGATCGCCCAGTGCCCGACGCTGGCGCCGGAGTGGAATGACCCGCAGGGAGTGCCGATCTCGGCGATCCTGTTCGGCGGTCGTCGCAAGACCACGGTGCCGCTGGTGACCCAGGCTCGCGACTGGCAGCACGGCGTCTTCATCGGCGCCACCCTCGGCTCCGAGCAGACTGCCGCCGCCGAGGGCAAGGTCGGCACCGTGCGCCGCGACCCGATGGCCATGCTGCCGTTCCTCGGCTACAACGTCGGCGACTACTTCCAGCACTGGATGAACATCGGCAAGAACGCCGACGAGTCCAAGCTGCCCGCGGTGTTCTTCGTCAACTGGTTCCGCCGCGGCGACGACGGCCGCTTCCTGTGGCCGGGCTTCGGCGAGAACAGCCGCGTGCTGAAGTGGGCCATCGAGCGCATCGAGCACAAGGCCGACGGCAAGAGCACCCCGATCGGCATCGTGCCGACGGCGGCCGACCTGGATCTGTCCGGGCTCGACGTGGACCCCGCCGACGTGGACGAGGCTCTCGCCGTCAACACCGAGGAGTGGAAGGCCGAACTCCCGCTGATCGAGGAGTGGTTCGAGTTCGTCGGGGAGAAGCTGCCCACCGGCATCAAGGACGAGTTCGACGCCCTCAAGCACCGCCTTTCCGAGGCCTAGCACCGCGAGCGTGCGTGTCTGCTGGTAGACGCGCCGCGCAACATCAGCATGACGCGCACCCTCGTGCCTCACGAGGGTGCGCGTTTGCGTGTGAAAGGCATTGCGCACCTCCTACGTAGCCCACGCATCCGTTTGAGTTCAGGTAGGCGATCGGGAAACCTGGAACCACCCGCGGTATCACGATGGAGACGTGACGTCAGTGCGCGCGCGGTCGATCTGTGCGAGCGCATAGTTCGCGATCTCAGTGGCGGACATGCTCGCGCCTGCCTGGGCGAGCCTGTCGTATGCGGCGTCGCCGAGGACCTCGCATAGGTGAGTGATCGCCGCGGCGATCTCCGGAAAGCTGGTGTACGCGAGGGCAGTTGTGGCGAATCCGCTGATTGTGGCTGCGGATTCGTGGTGGCCCAGTCGGTCGAGCAACGCGGCCAGCAGCCCGATCGCGTTGCGCATCAGCTCGACACTGCCGGAATCGAAGTAGTGTCGGATCATCTGGCTGATGTAGTCGAAGGCCTCGGTGAATTCCCCACGATCGGCGGCGAGTTTCGTCAGAAGCCCGGCGACGATGGACGTCTGCTGTCGGTCGCCGCTTTCCTCAGCGATAACCCAGGCCCGCCGAAGCGATTCATAGGCCGCTGTGGGATCGGACTCCCGGCGTGCCCAGCCATGTGCGAGGAATGCGGCACCGGCCAGGGCGGGATTGTCGGTATCGGCGGCGGCCGCAGGCAAATGTTCTGACGCCTCCATCGCGTCGGCGGTGGCCCCGGCGATGGCCAGCGACACTGCCATCACCGATCGGCTGCCGATATGGCGACCCGGATTGCGGGCGATCGTCGCCCGGCACCACTCGACGGCCCGCCCGGGCTGGCCGATGGTGCTGTAGCCGGCCGCGATCACACAGGCGAATTCGTCGGTGACGGCGGCGAATTGGCCATCTTCAATGGCTTCTCGGGCGGCCTCGGCATACGCGTCGAAGCTTCGCACCTGCCCCAGTGCTGAGCAGTTGGCGGCGCCGACGTAGAGCTGGGCCAGCCGGGGATGTTGTGCGGCCACCGCATCCGGGATGAGCTCCTCGAGCCACGCGATCGGCTCCCACTGCTCCACGAAGTACCCGAGGAATATGGCGGTTACCGCGATGGTTGCCGCCGTATCGAGGTCTCCACGATCGGCCGACCAGTGAAATGCCGTGCGCAGGTTGGCCAGTTCGCGGTTGAGCCACTGGTAGGCCTCATGTTGACGCGGGCTGTCCCACAGCGCAAGGACTTCGGTCTCCAGGCCGGCGAAGTAACGCGCATGTGCGGTGCGTATGGCTGCCGGATCGTCGGAGCCGACGAGTTGGTCCTCCGCGAACTGGCGGATCGTCTCCAGCATCGAGAATCGGGTCCGTGCTGATGTGCGGTCGGCCACCAGCAGTGATTTGCGGACCAGTGCGTCGAGCACATCCATGGTGGTCAGTTCATTGCCGGCGTCTGCCACCGCGGATGCAGCGGCCAGGCTGAACCCGCCACTGAACACCGAACACCTTGCCAATAAGACCTTTTCGTCCGGGCTCAGCAGTTCATAGGACCACCGCACAGCGTGACGCAGAGTCTGATGACGTTCCAATCCCCGTCGCGAACCGACCAGCAGTCGGAACCGGTCATCCAGCCGATCACGTATCTCGGTGGTGGTCATCGAGACCAGTCGGGAAGCCGCTAATTCGATCGCCAGCGGAATCCCGTCCAGGCGCCGGCAGATCTCCACGACTGCGGCGGACTCGGCCGGTGCGGTGAACGAGGCATGGGGTGACACCGCGTGTGCCCGATCGATGAACAATGCCGTGGCCGCGGAATCGTTACCGGCGCCGATATCCAACGATGGCACGGGCCAGAGATGTTCATTGTTGAGCCTTAGTCCTTCTCGGCTGGTCGCCAGGATTGCCACGGTTGACGAGTGGGTGAAGATCACCTCGATCAGATCGGCTGCGGCGTCGAGAACGTGTTCGCAGTTGTCGAGGATTAGGAGCCGGGCTCGGCCCTCCAAGGCCGCGGCCACGCTGTCCACGACACTGAGTCCGGGTTGCTGGGTGATCCCGAGTACGGCCGCTACGGCCTCGGGGACGGCTGCCGGGTCGCCGACCGGGGCGAGTTCGATCACAAACACGCCGTCCGGATAGGCGTCCGCACAGCGGGCCGCGACCTCTACCGCGAGTCGGGTCTTGCCCACCCCGCCGACCCCGGTCAACGTCACCAGCCGATGTGATTTCAGGGCGGTTTGCAGTTCAACCATTTCTGTCTCCCGCCCGATGAAGCTCGTATCGGGCGGGTGGAGATGTCCCGGAGTCGGGTCGACAGTCGTCAACTCCGGGAAGTCGCCTTGTAGGCCAGGAGCGCCGACCTGGAAGACGTCGACGGGTCTGGTGATATCGCGTAACCGCTTGGGTCCCAAAGCCTTCAGATCGACGCCGGTGAGCAGACCCGCCGTCGCCCCGTCGAGCAGGATCTGGCCGCCGTGTCCGGCGGCCATGACCCGGGCCGCCCGGTTGAGTGCGACGCCGAAATAGTCGCCGTCACGCAACTCGGCTTCACCGGTGGCGATGCCCATCCGCACCGGCAGTTCCAGCCGCCGTTGCGCGGCTATGGCTGCCTCCACAGCGGCTCGGGGTGAAGTGAACACCGCACACACTCCGTCGCCGGTGTGTTTGAAGACCTGCCCGCCGTGGGCTGCGATGGCTTCGCGCAGCGCCGTGTCATGCAGTGCGAGGGCGGTCCGCATGGCGTCAGCGTCGGATTCCCACCGTCGCGTGGAACCTTCGATGTCGGTGAACAGGAACGTGAGGACTTGCGACGCCATGTCTGGGCCGTCCTCAGCGCCGTTGGGTGAATCGCATCGGCGCTCCCCACGCTCGATCCGCTGGGTTCTGACATCGTAGGTCCGACGCAAGCGACCGGGGCCGTGATTAGCGGCGCGCGCACCGTCGGTGCTTCTGCAGTCAAGTACCTGATCACGCTGATTTCGGAGGGTGTAGCCCCGCCCTAGTTGACACCTGTCAAGTGGCGCCGGTTACAGTGCCCTCATGCAGATCCGCGAGCATGCCGAGGCCAACCCTGAAAAGCCGGCGATCATCCTCCACCCCTCGGGCACCGTCGTCACGTTCGGTGAGCTCGAAGCCCGCGCGAATCGCCTGGCCCATTACTTCCGCCGGCAAGGCCTGCATGAGGGCGACGTCGTCGCGATCCTCATGGAGAACAACGAGCACATCCACGCCGTGATGTGGGCCGCGCGCCGCAGCGGTCTCTACTACGTGCCGATCAACACCCATCTGACCGCCGCCGAGGCGGCCTACATCATCGACAACAGCGGGGCCAAGGCCATCGTCGGCTCCGCCGTGCTCAAGGACATCCTCAGCGGCCTGGACAAGGAGTTGCCGAACGGACTGCCGGGCACCCTGCTGATCTCCGATGGTGAGTTGGACGGCTGGCAGCGTTATCCGGAAGCTGTCGCGGATGAGCCGGCCACCCCGATCGACGACGAGCTGGACGGCGATCTGCTGCAGTACTCGTCGGGGACCACGGGGCGGCCCAAGGGCATCAAGCGGGACCTGCCGCATGTGCCGCCATCGGAAACCCCCGGCATGATGGCCCCGCTGGTGGGCTTCTGGATGCAGCCGGATTCGGTGTACCTGAGCCCCGCCCCGCTGTACCACACGGCACCGTCGGTGTGGTCGATGCAGATTCAGGCTGCCGGTATCACCACCGTGGTGCTGGAGAAGTTCGACGCCGAAGGCTGCCTGGACGCGATTCAGAAGCACAAGGTCACCCAGGGGCAGTTCGTCCCGGTGATGTTCACCCGGATGCTGAAACTCCCTGAGGATGTGCGTAACTCGTACGATCTGTCGAGTCTGCGGCGGGTCATGCATGCGGCCGCACCGTGTCCGGTCGAGATCAAGAAGCAGATGATGGACTGGTGGGGGCCGATCGTCGACGAGTACTACGCGTCCTCGGAGGCCATCGGTGCGACGGTGATCTTCGCCGAAGACTGGCTGACGCACCCGGGTTCGGTGGGCAAGCCGATGAACGGCGTCGTGCACATCCTCGACGAGGACGGCAAAGAACTTCCGCCGGGCGAGTCCGGTGAGATCTTCTTCGAGGGCGGCGCCGATTTCGAATATCTCAACGATGCCGAGAAGACCGCGTCCTCGCGGGACTCTCACGGCTGGAAGACGGTGGGAGACATCGGATATGTCGATGAAGACGGCTACCTCTACCTCACCGACCGGCGCCACCACATGATCATCTCGGGTGGGGTGAACATCTACCCGCAGGAAGCCGAGAACATGCTTGTCGTCCATCCGAAGGTGATGGACGCCGCGGTGTTCGGCATCCCCGACGACGAGATGGGCCAGAGCGTCAAGGGTGTGGTTCAGACCGTGGATCCGGCGGATGCCACACCGGAATTCGAGCGTGAGCTCCTGGATTGGCTGCGTCAGCGCCTCACGCATTACAAGTGCCCGCGGACCATCTCGTTCGAGGTTGACCTGCCCCGCACCGACACCGGCAAGCTGTACAAGCAGGAGCTGATAAACAAGTACTCGTGACCGTCCTGGAACTGCCCGCCGGAATCTGCGTCGGGGTCGACACCCCGACCGATGCCGCGACGTTCACGCTGACCGAACGTCCCGCTGATGACCGCCGGATGGTCACCGTGGACTCCATCGAGCAGGCCCTGGACGAGCTCACCGACCGGTGCCGGACGTGGCCGCAGGCGACCGCGGTGTGTGATGACGTGCTGCGCAGCGTTGATCGCAACGCTGCCGCGTTCGGTGGGGTGATCACCGAGTCCCTGGCGTATTCGACGTTGCAGTCCGGGCCGGAATTCGCCCGGTGGCTGGCCGAACGGGGACCGGCAACGGTGCCGCAGCTGCCCGAACCCGTACAGGCCTACCGGGACGGCAACACTCTGCACGTCCGGTTCAACCGGCCACAACGCCACAACGCGTTCTCCACCGATGCCCGCGCCGCTCTGCTGGAGGCCCTCGAGGTGGCGCGCCTTGACCGCTCGGTCGACGAGGTGGTGCTCGGCGGCAACGGCCGGTCATTCTGCAGCGGCGGCGATCTGGCCGAGTTCGGCTCGTTCGCCGACCCGGCCAGCGCCCACCTGGCCCGTACCCGGCACAGCCCTGCCCTGGTGCTCGATGAGATCACCGCAAGACTCGGCCGCCGTTGCCGCGCCGAGGTGCACGGCCAGGTGCTGGGCAGCGGCCTGGAGATGGCATCGTTCTGCGGCTGGGTCAGTTGTGATCCGGACGCCACGATCGGCCTGCCGGAGCTGGCCCTGGGGCTGATCCCCGGCGCGGGTGGCACCGTCAGCATCACCCGCCGCATCGGGCGGTGGCGCACGGCCTACCTCGTGCTCTCAGGGTGCACCATCGACGCGGCCACGGCGCTCGCGTGGGGCCTGGTCGATGAGGTGCGCCCGGTACCGGTAACTCTGCCGTGAGGGAGTGACTGGCATAGTGCGAGATGTGAAACAGGGTGGCCCATACTTCGACGACCTGGTGGTCGGCCAGATCTTCGACACCGCGCCGTCGATGACGCTGTCCGCCGGTGCGGCCGCGACACATCAGGCGATTCTCGGCGACCGACTGCGCCTGGCGCTCGACGCAGAACTCGCCGCCGCGGTGACGGGGGAGCCCGGGCCGCTGGCGCATCCGGCGCTGGTCTGCGATGTCGCGATCGGTCAGAGCACGTTGGTGACGCAACGGGTGAAGGCCAACCTGTTCTACCGCGGCCTGGCGTTCCACCGCTGCCCCGTGATCGGGGACACCCTGTATACGCGCACCGAAGTGGTTGGCCTGAAGCAGAATTCAACGAAACCGGGGCGGGCCGCCACCGGCCTGGCCGCCCTACGGATGACCACTGTCGACCAGTTGGACCGCAAGGTTCTCGACTTCTACCGCTGCGCGATGCTGCCGCTCTCCGGAGATGACGTGGACACCGGGCACGCCGACGATCTGTCGACGATTGGTGCCGATTCGGCGACACCGAACCCCACCGACGGCTGGGATGCCGACGCCTTCCGGACCCGGGTGCCCGGACCGCATTTCGACCCGACGGTGGCCGGAGCGGTGCTGCACAGTACCGCCGACGTGGTCAGCAGTGCTCCGGAACTGGCCCGGCTGAGTCTGAATATCGCTGCCACCCACCATGATTGGCGGTCCGGTGGTCAGCGCCTGGTGTACGGCGGGCATACCATCGGGCTGGCTCTGGCCCAGGTCAACCGGTTGTTGCCGAACCTGGTCACCATCCTGGGCTGGGAATCCTGTGACCACACCGGTCCGGTGCACGAAGGCGACACACTGTTCAGCGAGTTGCATGTGGAATCGGCCGATGCCGGCGTGCTGCAACTGCGCTCGCTGGTGTACGCCGCCGGCGGACCCGACAGCGACGACCGCCAGGTGCTGGACTGGCGGTTCAGCGCGTTGCAGTTCTGATGACACCGTTGGCGATCCCGAGGGTCCTGCTGAGGCAGGCCCAGGGGGTCGCCGACGAATTCACGGCGCACACCGCCGTCGCGGTCGACGCCACCGAGCTACTCACCGGGCGTGCCGCGCTGCTGGACATCGCGCCGCACGGACAGTCCTCGGCGGGCGGGGCGACGCTACTGCTGGCCACCCAGGACCGATGGTGCGCCCTCACGCTGTCACGGGCCGATGACATCGACATGATTCCCGCGCTGCTGCAGCAGGATCCGGCGGAAGGCGACGTATGGCCGGCGATCCGATCCTGGGCCGCCCAGCGCACCGCTGCCGAGGTCGCCGAACGGACCCGCCTCCTGGGACTGCCGGTGGCAGTGCTCGGAGAAACCGCACCCAAACCGCCCGAGGTGAAGCACCTCGCACCCCGGCAGGCGGGCCCGCTGGCCGGGATGTTGGTGGCCGACCTGTCGTCGATGTGGGCCGGGCCGCTGTGTGGACAGCTGCTGGCCCGGGCCGGTGCCACCGTGGTCAAGGTGGAGAGCCGCAACCGGCCGGATGGTACCCGCGCCGGATCGGCGGAGTTCTTCGCCTGGATGAACGGTGAAAAGCTCTGCTATGCCACCGATTTCGACCGGCCACACGACGTGGCTGCGCTGCTCGACGTTGCCGATGTGGTGATCGAGGCGTCGCGCCCGGCGGCTCTGGCCCGGCGCGGATTGGGTCCGGGCGCCGTCACGGTCCGGCCCGGCCGGATCTGGTTGCGAATCACCGGGCATGGAACAGACGGGGAGAAGGCCGATTGGGTGGCATTCGGTGACGACGCTGCCGTATCGGGTGGTCTTGTCGGATACCGCGAGGGCACACCGGTATTCGTGGGTGACGCCATCGCCGACCCCCTCACCGGGTTGCACGCCGCGGCCGCCGTGGCCGCATCGCGGGAACGCGGCGGCGGTGAGCTGATCGAGTTCTCGATGGCGGCCGTGGCGGCCGGCTATCCCCCCGGGGGCGGCGACGACGTAGAGGTGATCCCGGTGCGCCCCGCTGCTCGCCCGGCCGGCAGCGAGCTCGGAGCCGACAACGAGGCGGTGCGCCGGCTCGTGGCGGAACGGGCTGCTGCCCCATGCTGATTCGACGTGCAACGCTTCTCGACGACACCGTCGTAGACATCCGGCTCGGCGAGACTATCGAGCAGGTCGCCGCGTCGTTGCCGTCGCAGCCCGGGGAGCAGGTGATCGACGCCGGGTACGGCACCGTGATCCCCGGCCTCCACGATCATCACCTGCACGTGTACTCGGCTGCGGCCGAACAGGATTCGATTCGGATCGGGCCCGCTGAGGTTGCCGATCAGACTGGGCTGGCCGCGGCCTTGACGGGCGCGGCGGCCGGCGTCGACGGCTGGATCCGGGCGGTTGGTTACCACGAGGCGGTGGCCGGTCCGCTGGACCGGCGGCTGCTCGACCGGCTGATCCCCGGTGTCCCGGTGCGTGTGCAGCATCGCAGTGGGGTGTTGTGGACCGTGAACTCGGCAGGACTTGCCGCGCTCGGTCTGGCCGACCATCCCGACGGGATACTGCGCAGCGCGGACCCGACCTGGTCGGATGCGCTGCAGCGTCGGCCCGCGGAGGTGGCCGAGCTCAGTGCCCGGCTGGCCGGCTACGGGGTCACCGGCGTCACCGATGCCACCCCTGACCTGCAGCCCGGGGATCGGCCGGTCGGTCTCCTGCAGCGCGTGCACTGCCTGGCCCCCGGGAAACGAATCCTGCATGACGACGGACTCGATCTGGATGCGCTGACGGCATGGATCTCCGAGCAGCATCGGGACGGTGTACCGGTGGCGGTGCACTGCGTGACCTCGGCCCAACTCGTTGTCACCATCGCCGCGCTGCGGGAGGCGGGCAGCAGCCATCCGGCCGACCGGATCGAGCACGCCGCGATGGTGCCCACGGACTGCGTCGGCGACCTCGTCGCACTCGGGGTCACCGTGGTGACCCAGCCCAATTTCGTGGCGGAGCGAGGCGATCAATACCGCACGGATGTGCCTGCCGCCGAGCAGGATCAGCTCTGGCGGCTGGCGACGTTGCTGTCCGCGGGTGTGCCGGTGGCGTTGTCCACCGATGCGCCGTTCGGTGCCCCCGATCCGTGGGCCGCCATGCGTGCGGCGGTGCATCGCCGCACGCCGCGTGGTGCGGTGCTGAACCCGGTCGAACGGGTTTCGGGCGGTCGCGCGTTGACGTTGTTCCTGGGCGGCGCGACCGAACCGGCCCGGCCGCGGCGCGTCGCTCCCGGTGAACCCGGAGACCTGTGCCTGCTGGCGGCCTCCCCGCAGCGCGTGGTCGAGGAGCTCGACGCCGAACTGGTGGCCGCCACGATCGTCGGCGGAGTGGTGGTGTTCGAGCGGGGTTTCTAGAGTTCCGTGATCGCCAGGTGGGATTCGGGCAGAACCTGTCCGCCATCCACGACCAGCGATTGTCCGGTGATGTAGGCGGCCTCGTCGGTGGCGAAGAACAACGCCGCATTACCGATGTCGGCCACCGATCCGAGGCGACCCGCAGGCACTGCCGAGGCCATCTGGGCGAGGTAGTCCTGGCCCAGTTCGCCCAGGCCCTCGGTGATGATGTTGCCGGGCAGTACCGCGTTCACGGTGATGTTCTTGGACGCCAGTTCCAGTGCCGCGGTGCGCACGAACCCCAGCTGAGCTGCTTTGGACGCGCCGTAGTGCGACCAACCGGGGTAGCCGGTGATCGGGCCGGTGATCGAGGACGTGATGACGACGCGGCCGTGACCGCTCGCGGTCAGTGCTTCGAGGGCGGCCTGCACGATGTAGACGGTGCCCTTGAAATTCACCGCAAGAACCTGGTCGATGTCGTCGGGTGTGAGGTCCTCCAGACGGCCCGAGGGAAAAATGCCTGCGTTGGCGCAGACGATGTCCAGTCCGCCGTGCCGTTCGACGGCGGTATCGACGGCCCGCCGGGAATCTTCTGGGCTGGTGACGTCCGCGCGCAGGGCGCTGACCCGCCCGGGGGCGTCGGCGAGCGCCTCGACCGTCTCGTCGAGGTGGGTCTGGTGGCGGCCGGTGATCAGTACGTTCACACCGGCTTTGGCGAAGGTCTGGGCGATACCGCGGCCGATACCCCTGCTGCCGCCGGTGACGATGGCCGAGCGACCCTGAAGTGAAGCGAACATGGATGGGCAGTCCCCTGGGGCGTGGATCAGGCGAACGCAGCTCGTAGGCTCGCACATTGACTGGCCATGAAGGCTTGGGCCACAGGTGTTTTCGCTGCGATCTGGTCGAACCCGTGGAATGCCCCGTAGACCTGCTCGACCTGACATTCGACCCCCGCGGCCCGTAACCGCTCGGCGTACGCCATGTCCTCGTCGTGGAACAGGTCCAACGTCCCGACGCCGATCCAGGCGGGTGGCAACCCGGCCAGATCTTCGCGACGTCCGGGCACCGCGGTCGCCGGGTCGGCTCCGCCGAGGTAGGCCGACCAGCCGAATTTGTTGCTGCCCTGCGTCCACAGCCGGTGGCCGGGATTCTCCAACTCCGGGCCCACCGAGCGGTCATCGAGCATCGGGTACACGAGTATCTGTGCGGCGAGGGCAACCTCACCGCGGTCACGGGCGAGCAGCGCAAGGGCGGCAGCCAATCCGCCGCCTGCGCTGGCTCCGGCGATCGCGACCCGTGAGGCGTCGACCGCGGGAAGTCCCGCGAGCCATTTCAGCGCCTCGTAGCAGTCCTCCAACCCGGCCGGGTAGGGGTTCTGCGGCGCGAGGCGATACTTGACGGCCGCCACCGTGATGCCGAGTTCCCTGGCGAAGCGCCGGCACAGGGCGTCGTCCTGGGCCGGGCTGCCGAGGACGTAGCCGCCGCCGTGGATCCACAGCAGCGCCGGCGTCGGTTCGGTGACCCCGGTCGGCCGGATCAACCGCACGCTCACACCCGAGCTCAAGGTGAGCACCTCGACGTCGTCGGGCGTCTGCCGGTTCTGCAATCCCGTCAACCGCTGGAGCAACGGCAGGGAACGCCTGGTCACCAGTTGGCGGGGGATGAATCGGGCGATGCGTTCGAGGTCGGGGTGGAAGCTGGGCCGGCCGTCTGTGGTCGCAGTCACAGTGTCCGTTCTACCCGGTGATCTCGGCGGCATGTCAAGCAGGCCCTCCGTCGTCGTCGGCGAGCGTGCCGCGCATGAATACGCGCCATTTCCTACGCCGGGGTCGTGGGTCGCGTCGCGCCGCGACCCAGAGGTAGAAATCGGTGGGCCAGCGGCGCGCGGGTGTTACTTCAGCAGCGGGTCGCGGGGCAGGCCGAGGATGCGCTCGGCGATGGTGTTGCGAGTGATCTCGGAGGTCCCGCCGGCAATCGTCATGGCCCGGTTGCCCAGGTAGGCGCGGGTCAGTTTCGGCGTCTGGCCGGTCACCCCGGCCGAGCCGACCAGATCCATGCCCAACTCGGTCAGATGCTGGGAATGCTCGGCGACCAGCAGCTTGGTGACGTTGCCCTCGGGTCCGGGCTCGGTTCCGGCGATGGCCCGGCTGACCCGGCGCAGGTTCAGCAACCGCAGCGTGTGGCCCACGGCGATCACCTCGCCGGCGCGGCGCAGGTAGCGGGCCCCGTCGGGATCTGCGTCGATCAGCGCCACCAGTTCGTCGGCGTCGAATCCGGTCGGCGCCGCCGACCCGCCGCCGATCGAGATGCGCTCATTGCCCAAGGTGGCACGCGCCACCAGCCAGCCCTTGTTCACATCGCCGACGACATCGGCGTCGGGGACGAACACGTCGTCGAAGAACACCTCGTTGAAGTGTGCGTCGCCGGTCAGCCCGCGCAACGGATTCACCGTCACCCCGGGGGACTTCATGTCGATCGCCATCATGGTGACGCCGGCGTGTTTGGGTGCGTCGGGATCGGTGCGCACCGTGGCCAGGCCCCACTGGCAGTGCTGGGCCAGGCTGGTCCACACTTTCTGGCCCGTCACCCGCCAGCCGCCGTCGACCTTCTTGGCCGCGGTACGCACGGCGGCCGCGTCCGAGCCGGCGCCCGGCTCGGAGAACAGCTGGCACCACATGACCTGCCCGCGCAGCACCGGCTCCACCCAGCGCTCGCGCTGATCGTCGGTGCCGGCCTGGGCGATGGTCAGGGTCACCCACCCGGTGATCCCCATGTCCGCCCGCTCGACTGGGCCTGATTCCCCGGTCGCTCCGCTCCTGCCCGCCGAGCCGAATTCCTCCTCGATCACCAACTGCTCCAACACATTCGCGGCCCGGCCATACGGCTTGGGCCAGTGCGGCACCAGGTAGCCGGAATCCACCAGGTAGTCGCGGCGCTTGTCCTCGGGCAGCGCCTTCACCGCCGCTGCCGCGGCCTGCGCGTCCTGGCGGTACTGCTCGGCATCTTCGGGCAGCGTGAAGGACGCCCCGTGTGCCTGCCCGCCGCGCTGGCCGTCGACGACGTCGACCAGCGGATCGGCGCCGTCGCCGAGCACTGCGGCCAGGGTCCGGGCGCGGCGCAGGTACAGGTGGGCGTCGTGTTCCCAGGTGAAGGCGATGCCGCCGTGGAGTTGCACGTTGGTCTGTGCACAGAAGATCTGGGCCCGGATGGCGTGGGCGGCGGCCACCGCGGCGGCGAACCACGCGCCGTCGAGATCGTCGGCGCGGGCGGCGTCCCATACCGCTGCGGTGGTCTGTTCGGCGTCGACGAGCATGTTGGCGGCGTGGTGTTTGACGGCCTGGAAGGTGCCGATGGTGCGACCGAACTGTTCGCGCACCTTGGCGTACTCGACGGCCATGTCGAGTGCGGCCCAGGACACGCCGACCGCCTCTGCCGCGCCGAGGATGCGGAACACCGTGCGGGCCGCACGTGCGGCGCCGCGCAGGATGCGGCTCTCGTCGACCGCGACCGCGCGCAGATCCACTGCACCGATGCTGCGGGTGGTGTCCAGGGAATCCTGGGCGGTGACGGTGATTCCGTCGGCCGTGGCGTCCAGGATCACGACGTCGTCGCCGACGGCCAGTACGAATACGTGCGCGTCGGGCGCGCCCAGTACCGCGCGGGCCTGCCCGCCGAGGAGGCCGTCGGCGCCGATGCTCACCGAACCCGCCAGCCCGAGTGCCGCCACCGTCGTACCGTCGGCGAGGCCCGGAAGGAGTTCGGCCCTTACGGAATCCGGTGCGTAGCGGTCGATCACCGCCGAGGCGGAAACGGTCGGCAGGAAGGGTCCCGGGCTCAGTTCGCGCCCGGCGACCTCGGCCACCACCGCGAGTTCGGACAGGCCGAATCCCGATCCGCCGTACTCCTCGGAGATGGCGAGTCCGTTCCAGCCGAGTCCGGCACCGGCCGACCAGATCTCGTCGGGGTAGGTGCCGGCCTTTTCCAGGGTGGCGCGGGCGGCTGCGCGACTGTCGAGCCGGTTCAGCTGCCCCAGTGCAGACTCGGCGAGGTCCAGGTGCTCTTCGGTGATGGCCAGCGCAGACTTAGTCATGATTAGCGAAGCTAACGGGGGTGGCACGGATAAGTCGATGTGATGCAGGTCACAATTCGATGCCCGGTGGACAAGTCGGCGAAGTTGTCGCCTGAGCCGATATGCCGCGGGGTACGCTCGCGCAATGACGGCACGTCCGGATAACCGGTACCCCGCACCCACGCTCGCCGATCGGGCACGATGGTTGCTACATGCCAAGCCGGCCGACCATATGCTGGCGCTCAGCGTGGCATCGGCTTCGCTACCAGTGGTGGGCAAGCGCCTGGAACCGCTCGGCGCACTTGCTGCCATGAGCGTGTGGGGTTTCCGTCACCTGCCCGAGTTCGTCACGTCCTCGGCGAAGTCCTGGTTCGCCCCGGACGACAGCGAGCTCCGCCGGTCGGAGCGGGAGCAGACCAACGCCGTCGTCCAGGAAGCGCTGCGCGGCGTGGTCTCGCCCGCTGACCTGGCCATCGACTGGCCGGCCCCGGACAACATGCCGCCGTTGTGGCACACGTACGAATACCGCCGCAACGTGCACCGGACCTCGGTGCGCTACGGCGACGACCCGGCCCAGCTGCTCGATGTGTGGCGGCCCAAGCATCTGCCCACCGAGCCCGCACCGGTGCTGCTGTTCGTGCCGGGTGGCGCCTGGGTGCACGGCGGCCGGATTCTGCAGGGCTACGCGCTGTTGTCGCACTTGGCCCAGCAGGGCTGGGTGTGTCTGTCGATCGACTACCGGGTGGCCCCGCATCACCGCTGGCCGAGGCACCTCGACGACGTCAAAGCCGCGATCGCCTGGGCGCGGGCCAACGTCGACAAGTTCGGCGGCGACCGCAATTTCGTCGCCATCGCCGGCGGCTCGGCCGGCGGCCACCTGGCCGCACTGGCCGGCCTCACCCCGAACGACCCGGACATGCAGGGCGATCTGCCCGACGGGGCCGACACATCAGTCGATGCCGTGGTGGGCATCTACGGACGTTATGACTGGGAGGATCGCTCCACCGAGGAGCGGGTCCGATTCGTCGACTTCTTGGAGCGGATCGTGGTGGGTCGCAAGATCGACCGCCATCCCGAGGTCTTCAGGCAGGCTTCACCGATCGCGCAGATCCATCCCGATGCGCCGCCGTTCCTGATCATCCACGGCACCGGTGACAGTGTCATTCCGGTGGCGCAGGCCCGCAGCTTCGTCGACAAGCTCAAGGCCGTCTCACGGGCCGTGGTCAGCTACATTGAGCTGCCCGGCGCCGGGCATGCCTTCGACATGACGGACGGAGCCAGGACCGGAGCGATGGCCACCGCAATCGGCTTGTTCCTCAACCAAATTCACCGAAACCGGGCGATGGGCGAGGCCAAAGCAGTCATCTAGACGTTTCCACACCTGGGGAGGACACCGTGAAGCGGTTGAGTGGGTGGGACGCGTTCCTGCTTTATACAGAGACACCCAATGTGCACATGCACACGTTGAAGATTGCGGTCATCGCGCTCGACGACGTTGGGGACCGGACATTCGGGATCGACGAGTTCCGGGAGGTCATCCGCGGACGGCTGCACAAGCTCGACCCGTTCCGGTATCAGCTCGTCGACATCCCGTTCAAGTTCCACCACCCGATGTGGCGGGAGAACTGCGACGTCGACCTGGAGTACCACGTCCGGCCCTGGCGGGTGCGCGCCCCGGGTGGGCGCCGCGAACTCGACGAGGCCATTGGCGAGATCGGCAGTACCCCGCTGGACCGTGGCCGTCCGCTGTGGGAGATGTACTTCGTGGAAGGCCTGGCCAACGGTCGTATTGCGGTGGTCGGCAAGATTCACCACGCGCTGGCCGATGGGGTCGCCTCGGCGAATCTCCTGGCCCGGGGGATGGACCTGAGCGACAGTCCGGACCGTGACGACGAATCGTATGCCACCGATCCGGCGCCCACCAAGACCGAACTGGTGCGCTCGGCGTTCGCCGATCACATGCGCCAGCTCGGCCGGTTACCCGGGACCGTGCGTTACACCACCAAGGGTCTCGGACGGGTTCGGCGCAGCAGCCGCAAGCTGTCGCCGGAGTTGACCCGGCCGTTCACCCCGCCGCCCAGCTTCATGAACCACATCCTCGACGAGAAACGGCTGTTCGCCACGGCCACACTGGCATTGGCTGAAGTCAAGGAGACGAGTAAAAAGCTCGGGGTGACGATCAACGATCTGGTGCTGGCCATGTCGTCGGGAGCGCTGCGCGCGCTGTCACTCAAGTACGACGGCCATGCCGACCACCCGCTGCTGGCCTCGGTGCCGATGAGTTTCGACTTCTCGCCGGACCGCATCTCGGGTAACCGCTTCAGCGGTGTGTTGGTGGAGTTGCCGGTGGATGTCGCCGATACCGCCGAGCGGGTGCAGCGTGCCCACGATGCGGCGGTCCTGGCCAAGGAAAGCCATCAACTGATCGGCCCGGAACTGATCGCGCGCTGGGCCGCGTACATGCCGCCGGCGCCGGTCGAGGCGGCGTTCAAGTGGCTGTCCAATCAGGACGGTCAGAACAAGGTGCTCAACCTCAACATCTCGAACGTTCCCGGACCGCGGGAACGCGCCAAGGTCGGTGGTGCCACGGTCACCGAGATCTACTCGGTGGGACCGATCACCACGGGCAGCGGGCTGAACATCACGGTGTGGAGCTATGTCGACCAGCTCAACATCTCGGTGCTCTCCGACGATGCCACGGTGGATGATCCGCACGAGGTCACCGACGGCATGCTCGAGGAGTTCCGCGAAATCCGCAGGATTGCAGGGCTTTCGGACAGGTTGACCGTGGTCGAGTCTGCGATGCCGCAATAGTCCCCTTGCGCTCGCCGACCGAGGAGTACCATTTATACAAGAAGAACTTGGATAAACTCCTCCGGAGGTTACAGTGCGCGTTGAAGTCGATCTGGATCGATGTGAAGGCAATGCCATCTGCGTGAAGCTCGCCCCGCAGCTGTTCCAACTCGATGAGAACGACTATTCGGTGGTCCAACTGGATCCGGTGCCGCCCGAAATGGAAGAGCTTGCCGCCCAGGCGATCGAGGAATGCCCGCGGGCGGCTCTGCGACGCGCGTAGCCTCCCTTCGGTGGGAGACCGTTCATCCGACGCCGTGCCAGACGGAGACGTCGCTGATTTCATCGTCGTCGGGGCGGGTTCGGCCGGGTCGATCGTGGCGTCACGGTTGGCCGCGGCAGGTGCGGACGTAGCGTTGGTCGAGGCCGGCGGCACGGATCGTCGACCCGACGTTCGGATACCGGCTGGGATTGCCTCGCTGTACATGACCGCGAACTGGAAACACCAGTGCGCGCCGGACCCGAGCAAGGGCGACATCGTCGAGCACTTCCCCGGCGGGCGCATCATCGGCGGCAGCGGGTCGATCAACGCCATGGTCTACGTGCGGGGACGCGCCGCGGACTACGACGGGTGGGCCGAGGCCGGATGCGATGGCTGGTCGTTCGACCGGGTTCTGCCGCATTTCAAGGCAATCGAGAACTGGGTCGGTGGCTCCGACGAGTATCGCGGTGACGCCGGACCGATTCCGGTGTCGTGGTGCGGACACCGCCACGAGGTCGACGAGGCGTTCATCGCCGCCGCCACCGAGGCCGGACATGATCCCAACCCGGACCAGAACGGTCGGTCACAACTGGGCGTGTCCCGGACTCAGGTCAACCAGCGTCGGGGCCTGCGGGTCTCCTCGGCGCGTGGCTTTCTGCGGTCGTTACCACGAGATCGACGGCCGCGGCTGCTCGCCAGGACGACGGTGTCGAAGGTCCTCATCGAGAACGGTCGAGCCGTCGGCGTCGACTGCGGGGGCCGCAAACTGCTTGCCCGCCAAGAAGTTATCGTGAGCGCAGGTGCCATCGGCTCGCCGACTCTGCTGTTGCGCTCGGGAATCGGGCCGTCGGGCACCGCACTCGACCTTCCCGGCGTCGGCGAGAATTTCCAAGACCACCTGGTCGGTAGTCAATTCTGGGAATCGAAGGTGCCCACGGCAAATACGCTCGGCCCGGTCAGGGCGCTCAAGGGCATTCGGTCATTGCTGATGCACGGCGACGGCATCCTCACCATGTCGCCGTTCGAAGCTCAGATCTTCACCGAAGACTTCCAAATCGCGGTCAGCCCTATACATTACGAACTCAACGGGACCACCGGCCGGACGGCGATCGAACGGGTGGACGGGTTCACGGTCTACACCGTTCTCATGCATCCGCAGACCCGGGGCCGCGTCGGACTGCACAACGGGAAAGCCCGGATCGAATTCCAGCGTTTGGGTGACGGCGACGACGTCGACCGGCTCCGCACGGGGATGAGCCTCGCCCGCGACGTCGTCGAGGGAGCCTCGGCGATGAGAGGTGTCGCCGGCGCCTACCTGAACACCGGCGATCAGGATCATGCGTGGCTGGCCCGCCGGGAGAGCAGCATCGGTCACGCCGTGGGAACCTGCCGCATGGGTACCGATGACGGGTCGGTCGTGGACCCCGAATTGCGGGTACACGGCATCGACGGCCTCCGCGTCATCGACGCATCCGTCATGCCGACGTTGACTTCGGGCAACACCAACGCGCCCACGATGATGATCGCCCACCGCGCCGCCGATCTCGTGCTGCGCAGCTGAGCCTTGCGTTCCAGCCTGCGGGGAATGGAGCGGACTATGGTCCGGTTGATTTGAAGCGGCAACTTCGACCCTGCAGTCACGACAAGCTGCGGGGGACGATCAGCAGAAAGGTGGGTACATCATGATGCATCCCGACGTCACCGCGGCCATGACATCACCTGGCGGGGAGGCCGACATCATCAAGGGAGTGGTGCGCCGCAACACCGAGCAGGTTCAGGGTCAAGGCGATTTCGTGCTCTTCGAGGAACTGTTCGCCGACGATTTCGTGGACCACACGCCGCAACCGGGCACCACCGCGGACAAGGCCGGCGTGCTGGTGCTCTACAAGCGGTTGCGCGGTGCCTTCAGCGACTTTCATCCTGAGATTCACTGGCAGACCGCCGACGGTGACATCGTCACCACCTACAAGGTCTATCACGGCACCCACGACGGTGATTTTCTCGGAATCGCCCCTACCGGTAGGCGCATTCAGTTCGAGACAGTCGACGCGATGCGCGTGCGCGATGGCAAGATCACGGATCATTGGGGTGTCGCGAATCTGTATTCGGTCCTGCGACAGTTGGGCCAGCTACCGGCTTGATCAGGCTACTGGATCGGTTCGTCGCCGAGCACCGTGGTGCGCAGCATATGGCGCGGGGAGTTGGGCTCATAGGGCGCCGCGCGGTGCAGGACGCCCTGGTTGTCCCAGATGACGGTGTCGCCGACCGACCACCTGTGGCTGTACACCTTGTCGGCGGTGGTGGCGTGGGCGAGGAGTTCGGCGAGTAGGGCCCGACCTTCGTCGCGATCCATACCGACGACGTAGTCCGCCGAAGCGCCCAGTACCAACGACTTTCGTCCGTTGCGGTGCGTCCACACCAGCGGGTTCTCGTGGGTCGGCCGGGCCTTCCAACGGCTCAGCTGATCGGCGGTGGGATCCGGATAGACCCGTCGCTGTGAGGCTTCCAGGGAATGGATCACCTGCAACGCGCGGTAGCGCTCCTTCTCGGCCTCATCGAGCGAGTCGTAGGCCGCATAGGTGTTGGCGAACTCGGTCTCACCGCCCCGCGCGGCGACTTCCAGAGCGGACAGCACCGTTGCTTTTTGTGGGCATTCGTCGTGCACGGGAGTGCAGCCGTCGATATGCCAGTCGAAGGTGGCCTTGAGGTATTCGGCTGCCTTGTTCTTCGTCTTGTCCAAGGTGATCGGGTAGATGCCCGACACCGGGTGGTGGCCGTCGGCCGAGCGGTCGATCTCACCCAGGCGCTGCGAGAAAGCCACTTGGGCTTCGGGATTCAGGTGCAGGCCGTGGAACACCAGCACTCCGTTGTCCTCCAGGGCGTCCAGAACCGCGGCTCCCAGGTTGTCGTCGGCGCCCAGGCGTTCCGGGTCGACGCCGACAACCTCGGCGCCCACCGAGGCGGTCAGCTTGTTGATGGTCAACACACTCATCGGTGCGTCCTTTCGGTGTTCGGTGGTGGCTACGGCCGTGGTTCTCCGGTGCGGATCATGACGGCATCGGCTGAGTCGGAGGGGGCCGGTTGGTGCATGATCTCCACCGACATGGCCACAATGATCAGCGAATAGATCAGGTGCAGCAGGTTGAGCGCATCGTCGGGAATGTCGTCGAGCGGGAACTTGTCGCAGTACTCGATCGCCTCCTCGACGCGTGGGAAGAAGGCGTCGTAGAACTGGTGCATCTCCGGCATGGTGCTGGCCAGGCGACGATCCCACCGCTCGGTCTCCGTCGGCAGACACCAGAATTCGGCATACGGCTCCAACTCGGCGAAGGCGCTGGGCAGTCGGGTGGAGGTCATCGTCACGCTCCTGCCGGCGCGCGCTCGCGCTGATAGGCCTCGACCCAGTCGACTGCCATCTTGTGCAGATGCCGCACCAGGATCTCCTGATCGTTGAGCGGGTATTCGTCGATGACGTCGTACTCGAGCGCGGCCTGGGTGCCGCCGAGCATGCCGGCGTCCTGCAGGGCGAATTCCTTGAGCACGACGGCGGCCACCTCGTGTTCGATGCGTTCCCGGACGGTGCGGGCCGGATGGAAATACGTGAACGCCTCGTACCGGTGGGTGTTGTGCGAGGTCGGCCAGTAGCGGTAGAGCAGGTACCAGCCGCCGTAGATCAGGATCTCCAGGTTGGGGAAGATCTGGAAGTTGCTGATACCCCATGGCTCGATGTTGCCCGGGTTGAGTCCCGCCGGGAGCTCACCGATGTCGGGGGTCCGCCACGGACCCACCAGGCCGCTCTGGGTGGCCCGCTCGATCGGGTACATGTACTCCGGCGCCAACAGCCAGCGGCGGGTGCCCGCTGTCGAGACGAGTCGGTGCGGACCGTCGAGTTGAAAGTGTCCACAGGTGAAGCCGGCGTTGGGATCCCGTACCTCCGGCGGCACCTGCTGGGTGTGCAGCGACGGTACGTGGTAGTACTCCTGGAAGGCGTCGGCGAAGATCTTCCAGTTGCTGTTGTTGTGCGCGACCCAGTCGTAGCGCTCGGTGAGTTTGCCGAACGGGTAGTCGCCGAGTGCGGTGACCATGGGTCCGAGGAAGTCGCGCAGGCTTTGGCGCGGTTCGCGGTCGAAGTTGACGAACACGAAACCGGCCCACACGTCGCAGTGCACGGGGACCAGACCGTAGTCTGCGGTGTCCAGACCGGCGAAGCCGTCCGTATCGGGTAGCGATATCAGTTTTCCGTCGAGCCCGTAACACCACCCGCAGCGCCGGCATTCGAACTCATTTCCGGTGCTGCGCAATTCGGTCGCACGGAAGTCTGCCGGTACCAGTGTGTGTCCGCGTCTGCGGCACAGGTTGTGGAAGGCGCGGATACCGCCGTCGTGGTCTCTCACCAGGAGCAGCGACGCATCGGCGGCCTCGATCTGGCGGGTGATGTAACTGCCGGCGTCGGGCGTTTCCTCGACCCGGCTGATGTTGAGCCACGCCCGCTTGAAGATCGCCTCGCGCTCCAGGGTGTAGAAATCCGGAGAGATGGAATCCCGGAACGGGATCGGCCCGGTACCCAGATCGGGATGGTGCTCGGTCCAGGATCCCTCAGCCGGCTTGGGCCACTTGGTTGCCATGTGAACCTCCGTGTGACTAGTGGGTGTGGGGACGTCGGGCTCGAACTACATCACCGCGCCGCCGTTGACCCCAAGGGTCTGCCCGGTGATGAAACTGGCCTCCTCAGAGCACAGGAACCCCACGGCGGCAGCGATATCCGCTCCGGTACCGAGCCGGCCGAGGGGGATGTTGGCGGCGATCGTCTCATTGGGCGGCAGGTAGCCCGCGGCCTGTGACTGGTGCTGCATGGGGGTTTCGATACCCGATGGCGGAATGTTGTTGACGGTGATGCCGTGCGCGGCGTACTCGCGGGCCAGCGATTTCGTCAGGGTCAACAGGGCACCTTTCGACGCGGCATAGTGGGCCGCGAACGGGGTGCCGCGCTGGGCGCTCGACGAGGAGATCATCACGATGCGACCCCATCCGGCGTCGACCATGTCCGGCACGGCCACCTGGCAACAACGGAATGTCCCGCTCAGGTTCACCTCGAGCATCTGTGCCCAGGACTGCTCGGTGATCTCGGCGAATGATGCGTACCCGAACATCCCCGCGCTGGTCACCAAGATGCCGACCGGCCCGAGTTCACTACGGACCTTGCCGAAGGCCTCTTCCACCGCGGCACGATCGGTGATGTCGGCGCCGACCGCGAAGGCGGTGACGCCGGCTGACCGCAGGTCATCGGTGACACGTTGAGCGGCATCGGCATTCATGTCGAGCACGGCGACCTTGTGGCCTCGCCGCCCCAACTCGTGGCATGTCGCCTCACCCATGCCCGATGCCCCGCCGGTCACCACGGCCACTCTGTTCGTCACGTCAGTCACCTGTTCTCACTCGTAGACCACTCGCGCTGTGCGGCTGGTGGGCAGCGCCTGGCACGTCACCACCCAGCCTTCGGAAACTTCGTCGTCGTCGAGGGCATCGTTGTTGAGCATGCGTGCGCTGCCCTCGACCACATGAGCCATACATGTTCCGCACGAACCTGTTTCGCAGGAAAACGGAGCCTTCAGACCGGCCAGCCGCGCGGTCTGCAACAGGGTATTGCCGGCGCGGTAGGGCGCGGTGACGGTGCGGTGGCCGAGTTCGATCGTCACCTCTTCGGTGACCACGGGTTCGGCCGGGTCGGGAGGCGGGATCGCGGCGAAACTGAACCGCTCCAGGTGCACCTGCTGTTTGGGGATCCCGGCGTCGAGCAGAGCCCGTTCGACGGTGTCCATGAAAGGGGCGGGACCGCAGACGTAGTAGTCGGTGTGGGAGCGCGGGCCCCCGCCTTCAAGTTCGGTATCGCCGATGAAGTCGGCGATGTGTTGCGGCGAGACGACACCGTCGAGGTCGTCGAGATGATGGTGCACCTGAAGGCGCCCGCTGTGGGTGTCGATCATGTCGGCCAGCGCCGCCCGGAAGATCACGGAGTCCAGATTGCGGTTGGCGTAGAACAGCCGGGCCTTGCGGGTGGTGGCGGCCAGTGTCGAATGCACCAACGAAAACACCGGGGTGATACCGCTGCCGCCGGCGAACGTGACGACGTTGCGCTCGGTAGCGGTGAGGACGAAGCGCCCCTCGGGCGGTGCGACGCGCAGTGCGTCGCCGACGGTCGCGGTGTCGTTGATCCAGTTGGAGACCAGGCCGTCGCGATCACGCTTGACGGTGATCCGCAGATCGGGATCGACGGCCGGCGACGACGACATCGAATAGCACCGACAGTGTTCGGCCCCATCGATTCTTGCCCGAATGGTGATGAATTGACCTGCCGCATAACGGAACCGGTCCCTGCTCGGTTCGGGGATGCCGAGAACCAGTGAGACCGCGTCGGAGGTCTCCCGGATCACCTGCTTGATCCGCACCGGGGTGAACCCGTCGGCGTCGATCACGTCGGCGGATTCCATGCGGGGCGTCGTCGATGTCTCCATCGCGGGTAACAGTATCAAGTACTTGTCATTAATCTCAAGTGGTACATACTGGCCACGGTGTGGGGCATGTCGAACTCCGGTAGAGGTGCGCAGACCATACGTCTGCGCCGCCATTTCGCCTGGTCGCCGCAGCTCGATTACCCGTCGGTAAG
Organism: Mycolicibacterium alvei; assembly: GCF_010727325.1. NCBI lineage: Bacteria > Bacillati > Actinomycetota > Actinomycetes > Mycobacteriales > Mycobacteriaceae > Mycobacterium > Mycolicibacterium alvei. Next base: position 3,422,929 of record NZ_AP022565.1, on the reverse strand, counting down.
TCTGAGGCTCTAGGCTGCGGGCTGACGCTCGCGGTGATTGCGCCGCTCTACCTGCCGCACCACCCCGAGGACACCTTGATGGCGATCGCCGATGTTCCCGCCTACCTGCATCTCAGTAGGGAGGACGTCGAAGAGATCGCCTACGAACTCGACGTGATCCGCCGGGACGTCGAGGAGTCGCTCGGGGCGGAGGACGCGGCCTACATCCGGCGGGTGATCCGCTTCCAGCGGGCGCTCGATGTAGCGGCGCGACTGATGATCGCCGGCAGTCGGTCGAAGGCCGGTTGGTTGGCGGGAACGTGCGCGCTGGCATACGCGAAGTCCATCGAGAACATGGAACTCGGCCACAACATCTCCCATGGTCAGTGGGATTGGATGAACGACCCCGAAATCCACTCCAACACCTGGGAGTGGGACATGGTCGGGCATTCCGCGCAGTGGCGGTACTCGCACAATTACCGGCACCACGTCTACAGCAATGTGCTCGGCATGGACGAGGACATCGGCTACCGCCTGCATCGGGTCACGACAGACCAGCCGTGGCGCTGGGTCCACCTGGCGACTCCGGTGCGAAACTTGGTGCTGGCGGCGATGTTCGAGTGGGGTATCGCCCTGCATGGCCTGCACTCCGAGCGTCTGCGGCACGAAACGCCAGACGGCCTCGCCGTGGAGAAGCGGAACTTTCGCGACAAGATCGTTCGGCAGCTCGCCAAGGATTATGTCTTCTTCCCGGCTCTGAGTCTGCGGCGGTGGCGACGGACGTTCGCGGCGAATTTCACCGCGAATACGATCCGGAACCTGTGGGTGTACGTGAACATCATTTGCGGGCACATCCCCGGCGGCACCGAGACGTTCGACCCGGCGGTGGTCAAGGACGAGACCAAGGGCGAGTGGTACCTCCGGCAAATGGTCGGGACCGCAAACTTTAACGCGAGCCCGCTGCTGGCGATCTCGGGCGGTCACCTGTGCTACCAGATCGAGCATCACCTGTTCCCCGACCTGCCGAGCAATCGCCTCCCGCAGGTCAGCGTTCGGGTACGGGAACTGTGCGACAAGTACGACCTGCCCTACAACACGGCATCGCTCCCGCGGCAGCTCTTCAGGACGCAACGGATCATCCACGGGTTGGGGTTTCCCGACTGGGTGTTGAGCATCGCCGGGCGACGCCACAAGTAGGCCTGGCTGCTCGCCCCATCGGGAGACGGAGATTTCATGGGTCGATGTGATCGGAGTGCGGCGTGTGGCCCGTACCTTGTTCGATCACCCGGCGGAGGAGTGCCTTCAACTGCTCCTGCTCCTCGTCACTGAGTACGCCGAACACCCGGTCATGGGCCGTGACGGCATCGGCGACGACGGCGGAGGCCACCGCCCGGCCTTCATCGGTGAGGAAGACCTGCAGAATGCGCCCGTGCTGGGGATCCTGTTTACGCTCGACCAGGCCCCGCTTCTCCAACGCGGTGAGTGCTAGTTGCACGCCCTGCGGGGTGATCAGCAGTCGGCGGGCCAACTCGGCGCCGGACAGGCCCGGCTGATTGGTCAACTGGCGCAGGACGCCGATCTGGGCGGTGGTGACCCCGTGCTCTTTGACCGACTCGTTGACCTCGGTGAGCGAGAAGTAGAACGCCTGCTTGAGCCACCACAAGGTGTTCTCGGTGAGGTCCATGTTTCTCGTCTCCTGCCGTGCCCGTCAGTTTCGACGCTAGCGCACCGCTTTCTTGTAGATGACTCCGTCCTTCATCACGAACCGGACATCGAGTGTCGTTGCGATGTCCACGCCGGGATCGCCCGCAACGGCGATGACGTCGGCCAGGTACCCCGGGGCCAGCTGCCCGAGGTCGTCGGCGGCGTCAACCAGCTGCGCGGCCACCACCGTCGCGGCCTGCAGAGCCTGCATCGGGGTCATGCCTCGGTCGACGAGCGCGCACAGTTCCCTGGCGTTCTCGCCGTGCGGGACAGCTGGGGCGTCGGTGCCGCAGGCGATGCGCACTCCGGCGGCAATGGCCTTGGGTAGCATGGCTTTTGCTCGCGGGAAGACTTCGAGTGCCTTCTTGCGCAGTTCGGGTGCGATGCGGTCGATCGCCATCGCATCGGTCAGATATGTGGTGGACACCAGGAATGTGCCGTGGTCGACCATCATTTGGATCGTCTCGTCGCTGGCCAGGAACCCGTGCTCGATACAATCGATGCCGGCGCGGATGCAGGCCTGGATCGCGGTGTCACCGACGGCATGCGCGGCGACCTTGACGCCCGCGCGGTGCGCCTCGTCGGCGATCGCGGCGAATTCGGCATCGGAGTACTGCTGGGCGCCCGGTGCGGTGCTGTGTGACATCACGCCACCGGAGGCCGACACCTTGATCAGCTTGGCTCCGTGGCGGATCTGGTAGCGCACGCACGCGATGACGTCGGGTACCCCGTTCGCGATGCCCTCGGCGACCGACAGCGGCATGATGCCGGGTGCCAACCGCTGGAACACCGTGGGATCGAGGTGGCCGCCGTAGGGGGTGACGGCGTGGCCGGCCGGATAGATGCGTGGCCCTTGATGCCAGCCCTGGTCGATCGCCCGCTGTAGCGCGACGTCGAGCAGGTAACCACCGGTCTTGACCATCAGGCCCAGGTTGCGGACGGTGGTGAACCCGGCGTCCAGTGTGGTGCGGGCGTTGACCGCGCCGCGCAGCGTGCGGTACGCAGGGTCGTCCTGCACGCCGTGCATCGGGGTTGGTAGGCCGCCGGGATTACCCGGACCGCCGATCAGCAGGTTGAGCTCCATGTCCATCAGCCCGGGCAACAGGGTGGCATCGCCCAGGTCGATGACGGTGGCCGAATCCGGCAACGGCCCTTCGGGGTTGACCGCGGTGATCCGGTTGCCCTCGACGACCACAACCGCCGGGGACCGGACCTGACCGCCGGTCACGTCTACCCAACGGGCGGCGCGAAGGACTGTCTTCGGGACTTCGGCCGCGGTGTCAGCCTGGGTCACGGAACCGGCTCGACGACGCAGTCCAACGATGTCGCACCGGAATCGGGCACCCGTGGCTGCTTCCAGCACTCCACCGGGAAGGACACCGTCACCATCGAATACAGCAGGTGCATCAGGTTGAGTACGTCCTCGGGCATATCGTCGAGACTGAACTTGTCGCAGAAGCTGATCGCTTCCTCCGCGCGGGGCGCGATCGCGTCGTAGAAGGCCTGCATCTCGGTCATCGTGCTGTCCAACCGCTTGCCGTAACGCTGTGGCTCACTGGACAGACACCAGTCCGAAAACTGTTCGAGGTCGGCGAATTCGGCCGGCAGTTTCGTACTCATCGGTTCACACCCCCGCGGTCTTGCTCTGGTAGTCGTCGATCCATGCCGCGGTCTCCTTGTGCAGGTGCCGAAGCAGGATCTCCTGATCGCAGAGCAGGAACTCGTCGACCACGCGGGTCTCGATCGAGCTCTGGGTCGCCTCCAGGGTGTTGGCGTCCTGCAGGCCGTACTCCTTGAACGAGACCGCAGCCAACTCCTGGGCCAACCGCTCCCGCGGTGTTCGCGGCTGCGGAAAGTACAGCGTGCATTCGAAGGTGTGCGTGTTGAAGGAGGTCGGCCAGTAGTGGTAGGTCAGATACCAGCCCTGGCCCCAGAACAACACGACGAAGTTGGGGAACAACTGGAAGGAGTCCAACCCCCACGGATCGCATTTGGCGGGGTTGAGGCCGGCCGGCATCTCGCCGAGGTCCGGTTTGTCCCATGGGCCGAAAAGCCCGCTCTGACAGATGTCTTCGATGGGCTTACGCATCTCGTCGGCCATTTCCCAGGCGCGCACCCCCGAGGTGCTGACCAGGCGGTGTGGACCTTCGATCCGGTAGTGCGGTGCTTCGAAGCCCGATTCGGCGGCAGCCTTCGAGTAGGCGGTGGGGGATTGGTTCGCGTGCAAGATGGGCGCGTGGTAGAACTCCTGGAAGGCATCCATGTAGAGCTTCCAATTCGCCTTCACCTCAGAGCGATAGGTGAACCGCGAGGTCATCTTGTCGAATGGGTAGCCCTCCAGATCGGTGATCATGGGGCCCAGGAATTCGCGCAGAGACTGCTCGGGTGCTTCAGCATTGCTGGCAAAGTTGACGAAGATGAACCCTTCCCACAGTTCGCAGTGGACGGGAACCAGGCCGTAGCGGCTCTTGTCCAGGTCGAAGAACTCAGCCTCCTGCTGGACGAAGCTGAGCTCACCGTCGAGGTCGTAACGCCAGGCGTGGTACTTGCAGGTGAACTGCCGGCACACCCCGCTGGTCTCCTCCAGGGGCATGTCGTCCCACACCAGCTTGTTGCCCCGGTGACGGCAGACGTTGTGGAAGGCCTTGACCTCGCCGGACTTGGTGCGCACCACGATGATCGAAGTGTTGGCGGCCTTCATCTCCCGGGTGAAATAGCTGCCTTTTCGTGAAAGCTGTTCGACCCGACCGACATTCAACCAGGCGCGTTTGAAGATCGCCTTGCGCTCCAGTTCGTAGATCTCCGGGCTGATCGAGTCTTCATACGACACCGGGCCGGTGCCGAGCTCTGGGTAGTGCTGAGTCCAGCTGCCTTCAGCCGGCTTGGGAAACCGAGCCATGCCCGCTCCTCTGAGATGTGATTCGACCGATGATGCCGACATGGGGCTGCAATGCCGGCCAGGGGCTTCAAGCTCGACGGTAGACGGCTGTTTCATCAATAACAAGTAGTTGATACTCTGAATTCGACTGAGGCGGGAGAGTCTGGATGGATCAGCATCTTGGGGAGTACCTCGGAATCGAGGCCGACTGGTCGCTTGACGGCGACCGTGCCGAAACCGTGGAGGTGATCTCTCCGCACACCGAGCAACCCATCGCTCGTGTGGCGGCGGCCGGGCCGGCCGAGGTGGACGCTGCCGTCGCGGCCGCTCGCGCCGCCATCGACCAGGGGCCGTGGCCACGGCTCGACCCGGCGGAACGCATCGCGGCGGTGCGACGCCTCGCCGAGATCTACGCCGGGCGACGCGGTGAGATGGCCCAACTCATCTCGGCCGAGATGGGTGCGCCGATCACTTTCGCCCACCGCGCGCAGGTCGGGCTTCCGACGATGATGATGTCCGCGTTCTGCGACCTCGCCGAGACCTACGCGTGGCACGAGACCCGCGCCGGTTTCTTCGGATCGGACGTACGTATCCAGAAACAACCGGTGGGCGTCGTCGCAGCCGTCGTGCCGTGGAACATGCCGCAGTTCCTGATCGTCACCAAGCTGGTGCCCGCGTTGCTGGCCGGTTGCGCGGTGGTGCTCAAGCCCGCACCTGAATCCCCGCTGGACGCACTGCTTTTAAGCGACATGCTCAAGGAGATCGGTCTGCCCGACGGCGTCGTCTCCGTCGTTCAGGGGGATGCCGGCGTCGGTGCCCACTTGGTGGGCCACGCGAGTGTCGACAAGGTCTCGTTCACCGGCTCGAGTGCCGCAGGCAGGGCCGTCGCAGCAGCGGCCGCGGCCAACCTGACCAAGGTGAGCCTCGAGCTCGGCGGCAAGTCGGCGGCCATCATTCTCGATGACGCCGACCCGGAAACCGTTGCGGCCGGAGTGCGGTCGGCCAGCCTGTCCAACAGCGGCCAGATCTGCAATGCACTGACCCGCATCGTCGTCCCGGCTTCGCGGGAGCACGAGTTCGTCGACGCCCTGGCCGCCCGGATGACCGCACTCGTCGTAGGCGATCCCGCCGACCCCGCCACCGAACTGGGACCACTCGTGTCCCGACGGCAGCAGCAGCGCGTACGCGACTACATCGAGCTCGGGCAGCGCGAGGGCGCCCGGCTGGCCTGTGGCGGCACCGAGTTGCCCGACGGCGTGGACGCCGGCTGGTATGTCCGGCCCACCCTGTTCGCCGGCGCTGACAACTCGATGCGTGTTGCCCGCGAGGAGATCTTCGGTCCCGTCCTCACCGTGATCGGGTACCGGGACGAGGACGAGGCGGTCGCGATTGCCAACGACTCCGACTACGGCCTGGCCGGCTCGGTGTGGACGGCCGATCCCGAGCGGGGAATCGGGATCGCCGAGCGTGTACAAACCGGCACTTTCGGGGTAAACCAGGGGTACACGATGGATCCGTTCGCACCGTTCGGCGGTATCAAGGACAGCGGCTACGGCCGGGAACTCGGCCGTGAAGGGCTCGACGGGTATCTCGAGACCAAGTCCATCGCCGTCGCGGCCAGCCGGTGATCGAGAGGGAATGACGATGACCACCACCACCTCGCCCAGGATTCCTGCGGCGGAGCGCATCGCGGTGCGGTGCGTCGATTCCGACGTGCATCCCGTGCCTCGCCGGGGCGATCTCGGCCAGTACATCCCCGAGCCGTGGCGGTCCAGATACTTCAACACCCACGATGTCGGCGATCTGATCTACTACGACGCCCCCGACTACGCGCACGCCTACGCAATGCGCACCGATTCCTTCCCGTCCGACGGCGAATTTGCCGGCAGCGACCCCGATCTCGCGTTCCGTCAGCTGATCATGGAGGCCGGCGCGGACATCGCGGTGCTGGAACCAGCGGCATATTCGGCCCACATTCCCGAGGCCAACCATGTGATGAACTGCGCGCTGAACGATTGGCAGGCCAATCACTGGCTCGACAGTCACAACAACTGGCACGAGCGCTGGCGCGGATCCATCTGCCTGGCGGTCGAAGCGCCGGAGTTGGGGGCGCAGGAGATCGAGCGGTGGGCCGGTCATCCCTACATGGCGCAGATCCTGATCAAGGCCGAGCCGCGCCCGTCCTGGGGTGACCCGAAGTATGACCCGATCTGGGCTGCGGCGACCAAGCACGACATCACCGTGAGCTGCCACCTGTCCCGCGGCGAGTACGACGAACTCCCGCTCCCGCCGGTCGGATTACCCAGCTACAACCACGACTTCATGGTCACGTACTCGCTGCTGGCGGCCAATCAGGTGATGAGCCTGATCTTCGACGGGGTTTTCGACCGGTTCCCGACGCTGCGGGTGGTGTTCGTCGAACATGCGTTCACCTGGATCCTGCCGCTGATGTGGCGGATGGATGCCATCTACGCGGCACGCAAGGGTTGGATGGATATCAAGCGCAAGCCATCCGAGTACGTCAAGGACCACATCAAGTTCACCACCCAGCCGCTGGACTACCCCGAGGACAAGACCGAGCTGTCGCGGGCCTTCGAGTGGATGGAATGTGACAAGATCCTGCTGTTCTCCAGCGACTACCCGCACTGGACGTTCGATGACCCCCGCTGGCTGGTCAAACACCTCCCCGAGCATGCGCGGGAGAACATCATGTTCCGCAACGGGATTCAGACCTACAAGCTGCCCGACACCGTTCCGGTGCTCGAAGGTCAGGTTCGGGTCTTCTGAGACTGCCTCAGGGCAGCTTGATGGCGGAAATGTACATGTCGACGATCGGCCGGTAGAGGTCGACGTCATCGAGTTCGCTGCCAAGGACCACGGCATCGCTGGTTGCGATGAGGACCTGGGCGAAGGTCTTCGGCGGAATACTCAGCGTCGCGCCCCAGCGTTCCATGCCGGTGGCGATGAACTTGCCCAGCGCCTCGACGACCTCGGCCCGCTTGGCTGACACCCGTTCCCGCGCATCGGGGTTGCGGCGCAGGTAGAGGGTGAATTCGTGGCCGAGTGCCGCGTGTTCCGCTCCGCGGTCACGGCTCAGCTGACGCCACCGCTTGGCGATCTCGTCGAGTTCGGCCGCCCCGATCTGTGTCGCAGAGGACATCACCTCGGCGAAGTTGTCGAAGTAGCGCCGCCAGTAGCGGTCACTCACGGCCAGGAACAGGTCTTCTTTGGTCGCGAAGTGCTTGTAGATGGCGCCCTTCGTGTAACCGGCGGCTCGCGCGATGTCGTCGAGTGTGGCTGGTGCAAAACCTTTCTCGGCGAACACCTCCTCGGCGGCATCGAGCAGCACCGAGCGTGTGTGCTCAAGTCTGCGTTCCCGGGTCCAGCGCTCCGCCATGGCAAAAAGTCTGCCACAGAATCTGAGTGACCTATTGGAATCTGAGATACCCATGAGTATATTTGCACCCGTTGGCCGGCCTCACGCCGCCGGCCGCTTCCACGATCGCCAAGGGGAAACCGATCATGAGTGATCTGTCCAAGAATCCCGTCGTCACCGAATCGGTCAGCGGGATCGCTGACCTCGGAAAGTCGGGTCCGTCGTCATCGAATGCGTTCAAGATCTGGGCGACCGTCGGCGGCTTGGTTCTCGCGCTGACGGTGTATCTGTTCATCCGCTGGGTCACCGGGCCCTATTTCGAGCCGGTGTCGGGTGGCCCGAGCGAGCCCCCCCTCTATATGAAGATCCCGTTGATCGCCAACGCTGTCGTGCTCTGGGTCGGCGCGCCAGTCGCCCTGTGGTTCTTCATCATTCGACCCTGGGTGCGGGAGAGGCGCATCACCCTCGACGGCATGCTGCTGGTGTCGATGGGCCTGATGATGTTCCAGGATCCGATGCTCAACTACTACAGCACCTGGTGTACGTACAACGCATGGCTGTGGAACCGGGGCTCCTGGGCGCCGCACATTCCGGGCTGGGTGGCGCACGAGGAACCGGGTCACACGGTGCCAGAGCCACTGCTGACCAACATTCCCGGCTACGCGTACGGCGTCTTGCTGCTCACCATCGTCGGATGCGTGCTCATGCGCAAGATCAAGAACCGGTGGCCCGGCATCAGTAACCTGCGACTGGTCCTGGTCACCTATGCGATCGCCATCGTCTTCGACTTCGTCATGGAAGCCCTGATCATGCTGCCGATCGGGTTCTACTCGTATCCCGGCGCCATTCAAGCTTTGTCCTTCAACGCCGGCACGTACTACCAGTGGCCGATCTACGAGGGCTTCATGTGGGGCGGTGTCATGACGGCGCTGTGTTGTCTGCGGTTTTTCACCGATGATCGCGGGCGCACCGTGGTCGAACGCGGAATCGACGGGCTCCGAGGCGGTTTCGTCAAACAGCAGTTCGTCCGGTTCCTGGCGATCTTCGGGGCTGTTAGCGCATGCTTCTTCCTCTTCTACAACGTTCCCGCGACCTGGCTCGGCATGCACGCTGATCCGTGGCCCGAGGATGTGCAGGAGCGCTCCTACTTCAACCCCGGCATCTGCGGCGAGGGCACCGACCGACCGTGCCCGAATCCTGATCTGCCGCTACCGACCAAGCACTCGGGATTTGTCAATCACGAAGGCGAACTGGTGCTGCCGGATGGGGTCAGTATCCCGCCTGTCGTGCCGATCCTTCAGGGCGAACGGCGGTGACGGTCGGTAAAGTCCGACCGATCACCGATTCGGATTCACCACCGCCGTTCTACCGTGCCGCGGGTCGGGAGGTCGAGACCTTCCGGGCGGCAGCCCGCCGCGGGGCACCGGTGCTGCTCAAAGGCCCCACCGGGTGCGGAAAGACGCGGTTCGTCGAGGCGATGGCGCACGAACTCGGTCGCGAGCTCATCACCGTCGCCGGCCACGAGGACATGACATCGGCGGATCTGGTGGGGCGCTTCCTGCTCAAGGGCGGCGAAACCGTCTGGGTGGACGGCCCGTTGACCAGGGCCGTGCGCGACGGCGCCATCTGCTACCTCGACGAGATCGTGGAGGCGCGTCAGGACACGACGGTGGTCATCCATCCGCTCGCCGACCACCGGCGTGAGTTGCCCATCGATCGTCTCGGCACCACCTTGTCCGCGGCGCCGGGATTTCAACTGGTGATCTCCTACAACCCTGGTTACCAGAGCATCTTGAAGAGCCTCAAAGACTCGACCCGGCAGCGCTTCGTCGCCATCAGCCTCGATTTCCCGGCCGCCGAGATCGAGACCGAGATCGTGGCCTGGGAGGCGGGAATCGACTCGTCCACTGCTGCTTCGCTGGTAGCCCTCGGAAACGCCATCCGGGACCTGGACGGCTCGGCATTGAGCGAGGTGGCCTCGACCCGCATGCTGATTCTCGCCGGCGGTCTGGTCGCCGAGGGACTCAGCTTGCGCGACGCCGTCCAGTCCGCCGTTGTGGAGGTGCTGTCCGACGATCCCGACGTGATCCGGGGTCTCGGAGAACTCGTCGACGCCGTCGTACCACCACGGTGACTACCGGTCACCCCGAGCCGCGCCATTTCCGGTTCCTGGCCGGTTTCCTCGCCGGGCGGCCCGTCGATGTCGCCGCGGCGGGCGCGGACGAGCCCGCCTACACCGACGGGCGGGTCGTCTTCGTTTCGGCGAACGCCGATCGGGACTGGCAGCGTCGCGAGGTGCTGGTCCAGAGCGCACTCCTCGGAGCGGGAAGCCTCGACGGTCGGTACGTCAAGCGGCTACGGGCGCGGCCCTCACTTGCGCGCCGCTATCTGGGGCTCGAAGGCCATCGGGTCTTGGCCGAGCTCGGCCCGCGGATCGCCCTGGCGGCATCGGTCGCCACCTCCGCGGCGGCACAGTCGTCCAGTTGCGAGGAATCGTTTCAGATCGCTCTGGGCAGAACCAAACTCGACGCACCGCCGGACTGGTTCGGGACGATCAAACCGTCCAAACTGATCCGCACCCGCGGCGAATCGGGTTCCCCGGCGACCGATGCCGATGTCCGGATGAACGTCGAGGACACCGGCCCGTCCGAAATGGACGAGGACGATGAAGACGACGGACCGGGAGAGAAGAGCTGGATCCTCAAACTTTTCGAGGCTCCCATCGGTGTGCAGGCGCCCGCGAAGTTCTTGCGCACGCTCTTCGGCAGCTCCCGCTCCTCCGGAAGCGAGGGCGCCGGCGGCGAGTTGGGCGTCGGCTCGATACGACGGACTTCGCGCGCCGGGGTGAACGCGCGGCCGGTGCCGACCCCGATCCGCTTCATCGGTGCCGACAGGCCTGGTGCGGCACTCACGGTCGGTGGCGCCCTGTATCCGGAATGGAACGTTTTCGGCGACCGGTATCGGGAGAACTGGTGCCGCGTAATCGATTATCCGATCACCGCCGCGGTCGACGTCTCAGCCGTTGGTGTGACGCCTGATCAGATGCTGCGACGCCGACTGGCACGAGTGGGCCTCGGGCCCAAAGTGTTGCGTGCCCGCGCCGACGGTGACGACGTGGACAACGAGGCCCTGATCGACCTGTTCGTCGATCTGCGCTCAGGTTATTCACCGCCCGAGCACGTGTATACCGAACGCCGCAAACTCGCCCGCAATCTCGGTGTGCTCATCCTCGTCGACGCGTCGGGTTCGGCAACCGACGCCGACGGCGAAGGCCTCGCCGTCCATGAGCACCAACGCCGCGCGGCTGCAACGCTTGCTGTGACGCTCGAGGAACTCGGTGATCGGGTGGCTGTCTACGGCTTTCGTTCACAGGGCCGCCGCGCGGTGCACCTGCTCGCCGTCAAGAGCTTCGAGCAACGCTTCGGTGCCGCCGAGCGGTCTCGGCTCGGCCAACTACAACCATTCGGCTACACCAGGCTCGGAGCCGGAATCCGCGGCGCGGGTGAGATCCTCAAAACCAAAGCGGGAACACCACACCGACTGCTGCTCGTACTCTCCGACGGGTACCCGTACGACGACGGCTACGAAGGGCGATATGCCCAGGCCGATGCCGCCAAGGCCCTCGAAGAACTGCGGGCCGACGGCGTGGCCTGCCTGTGCCTGTCCATCGGCGCACCCGCCGACCCTGACGCGCTCGATCGGGTCTTCGGGTCGGCCAGTCACGCCGGGGCCGCTACGTTGTCGGAGCTGAGCCCGCGGATGGATGAGTTGTTCTTGTCCGCACTGGCAGAGTTGGCCGCTCCGAAGCCACGGTGACATGCGTGAGGAGCTGATCAACAGCACGCGTTGTCGTCCAGTCCGGCTTTGCGTAACAACGCTTTGAGTTGGCGTTGTTCGGTGGGTGTCAGGCGGTCCAGTATCCGCTGATCGGCGATGTGGACGGCCTCCTCGGCGCGGGTGAGCAACGCTCGACCTGCCGCAGTGAGTTCGGCGGGCAGTGCTTTTCCCGCTGCCGCGGTATCGGGGCGGCGCACGGCTCCGGCGGCTTCCAGGCGGTGCAGCAGCTGGTTGGTGGCCTGCGCGCTCACGTTGGTGGAGCGGGCGAGTTCGGCGCTGGTGAGCCCGGGGTTCAGCGAGATGATCCGCAGACAGACGAATTCCGCCAGTCCGAGTCCGAGCGGAGCGAGAACCGCGGCCGCCTCTGGCCGCAGCGTTGCCGCCACCCGGTGCAGCAGATATCCCAGCGGCTCGCTGTCCGGGGTAGTCATAGCTGGCATCTTCACACGCGCCGCCCCCGCCGACCATCCGGATCGATCGTGCGGTTTCGCCCACAGCTCAACGAGTTCTCAGCCAGATCTCATTGAACTGGTCGCGATCTGGGCGTATCAAGGAACTTGATACTCCTACTCGGCCGCGTTCCGTCGGTCCGGATGAGATCTGGAAAAGGATGTGTGACATGGGTTTTGGAGGATTCGGTGGCGGCTGGGGTCCGGCGGGATTCGGCGGTGGCAGCTGCGGCCATGAAGGACAGGGTGGTTTCGGCCCGGGAGGGTTCGGCGGAGGCTTCGGCGGCCCCGGTTTCGGTAAGGGGTTCGGACCCGGTTTCGCGCTCAAGCGTGCCGTGATCGGGACAGCGGCGCTCCTGCTCGACGGGCCCGCCACGGCTGAACAGATCGTCGAGCGCACCACCGAAGCCACGGACGGTGCCTTCACCCCACCGCTGGACATCGTCGAGTTGGCCATCGCAGCGCTGGCAGGCCGCGGTGTGGTCACCGTCGCTGACGGCGTTGCCACGCTGACCGAATTCGGCACCCAGCTGCTGGCCTGGCGTGGTGTCACCACAGAGACCGCGCACGCGTTGTTGGGCAAGGTGGGTAAGTTCGCCGACGTCATCAAGATCCGCACCGGTCTGCACGAGGTCGCGGGTCTGGCCCGCACCATCGCGTTCACGGGCACCGACGAACAGAAGGCCAAGCTCGGTGAGGTGCGGACGAATCTGCTCGCGGCAATCAGTGAGGCGAAGAAGGCCCTGCACGGGGTGCTGGCCGAAAGCTGACATTTCCTGCGGGGAAAGCTAGCGCAGCACCGAGCCCGGACTGAGGATGCCGAGCGGGTCGAGGGCGTCTTTGATGCGACGGGTCAACGCCATCACATCGTCGCCGAGTTGTAGTGGCAGCCAATCCCTCTTGAGTCGGCCGACACCGTGTTCGCCGGTGATGGTGCCGCCCATGGCGATCGCCAGCTCCATGACCCGGGCGAATGCCACCCGGGCCCGCTCACTCATGTCCGGATCCTCGGCGTCGAACACCACCACCGGGTGGGTGTTCCCGTCGCCGGCATGAGCGACGACGCAGATCAGCACGTCGCAGTCATCGGCGATGCGTTTGATCCCGGCCACCAATGCCGGCAGGTCGGGTATCGGCACCGTCACGTCCTCGAGATAGAACGTGCCCAGCTGCATCAGGGCCAGGCCCACGAGTCGCCGGGCCGCGGTCAAGGCAGCCCCTTCCTCGGGGTCGTCAGTCGCGTAAACCTCGGTGGCCCCGGATTTTTCGCAGGCCTCGACGATGTGGGCGATCTCCTCGGCTGCCGCGCCCGGTGCATCCGACTGGATCAGCAGCAATGCCTGTGCCGAGCGGTCCAGGCCCATCCGGCGGTAGTCCTCGACCGCGTTGATGGTGGCGTGGTCCATCAGCTCCAACATGGCCGGCCGAACTTTGGCCGTGATCGCCACGACCGCGTCCGCCGCGTCCTCCACCGAGGCGAACACCGCAACCACCGTCGACGCCGGAGGCTGCGCCGGGATCAGCCGCAGCGTGAGTTCGGTGATGACCCCGAGGATGCCTTCAGAGCCGACGAACAGCTTCGTCAATGACAGGCCCGCAACGTCTTTCAAGCGCGGGCCACCCAGCCGGACGGCCGTGCCGTCGGCCAGCACCACCTGCATTCCGAGCACGTAATCGCTGGTGACCCCGTACTTCACACAGCACAGTCCGCCCGCATTGGTCGCCGCATTCCCACCGATCGAGGAGATCTCCACCGAGCCGGGATCCGGCGGATACCACAGGCCGTGCTCGGCGGCGGCCCGCTTCACCTCGGAGTTCAGCAGGCCGGGTTGCACCACGGCGGTGCGGTTCGCGGTGTCGATGCGGATCTGCCGCATCCGTTCGGTGCTGAGGATGATGCCGCCGTCGACGCCGTTGGCACCGCCGGCGAGTCCCGATCCTGCGCCCCTGGGCACCACGGCGACGCGGTGCGCACTCGCCCACCGCAGCACGGCCTGCACGTCCTCGGTGCCGGTGGCCCGCACCACGGCTCGCGGTACACCCGCCTCGGGATCGAGTGCGGCATCACGGCGATATCCCTCGATCACGGCGGGGTCGGTGATCACCGCGCCGTCGGGTAGGTCGGCGACGAGCGTGGCGATCTCAGCGTCCGGTGCGGACATCGTCAGGAGTTTACCGATCGGCAGCGGCGCTCGAGGTGAGCTTGGCCCGGGCGCGCGCCCAGGTCAGAAACTCCGCGACGGCATCGGCGGTGTAGTGGCCGCGGGGTGAGCCGAAGAAGTCGAACGCGTGCTGGGCATGCGGGATCTCGGCGTAGACGACCGGGGACTTGGAGACCTTCCGCAACGCCGCGACGAAATCGCGACCCTCGACCACCGGGATGAGTGAGTCGTTGGTCCCGTGCAGCACGAAGAACGGGGGTGCGTCGGGGTGCACCAGGGTGATCGGCGAGGCATCCCGGTACAGCTGGTCATTGGTGGCCAGTGGAGCCTTGACGATCAGCCGCTGCAGGATCTCCATGAATTCTTCGCGCCCGGGTCCGGTGGTGCTGAACCAGTCGTAGCGGCCGTAGACGGGTACCGCGGCGGCCACCGAGGTGTCGGCATCCTCGAAACCCGGTTGCCACTTGGGGTCGTTGGGTGTGAGCGCGGCGAGTGCGGTCAGATGCCCGCCCGCCGATCCACCGGTGATGCAGACCGCGTCCGGATCGCCGCCGTACTCGGCGATGTTGGCCTTCACCCAGGCCAGGGCCTGCTTCACATCGATGATGTGATTGGGCCACGGGTGCCGCGGGCTGATCCGGTAGCCGATCGACACACAGATCCAACCCTGCTCGGCCAGGTGGCTCATCAACGGATACGACTGCGGCCGGCGCATGCCGATCATCCAGGCGCCGCCCGGGATCTGTACCAGCACCGGCGCCTTGCCGTCCCGCGGCAGGTCCGGGCGCATCCAGATATCGGCGACGTTGGCCCGGTGCGGGCCGTAATGGATGGTCTTGCGGGCGTAGCGGCGTCGGCTCATCGACGTGGAATACACCTCGCCGCGACGTAGGGGTCGCAACGCCGCCGGGTACTCGTCGGCGAGAGCCTCGTGCACCGGATTCTCGAAATAGAGTCGCGACTGCACACCGCGCCGGTGCACCAGCACCAACAGTCCCCAGGAAATCGCCTTGAGCAGCAACGAAATTCGACCGCCCGCGGAGCGGTAGTCGCCCCGGATACCGCGACGTAGCGCATCGAGAGCCGACACGGTGATCACCAGGGGGGCGTTTTCCGAGGTCGGCCAGCCGAACGCGAACGACTGGACGGTGCTGTAACCCCTGCGCCCGAGGGGCTTCACTGCGTTGGCAGCGTTGAGCAACTCGGCGGCCGCTGCCAGCAGTCGTCGGCGGTCAGCCATTCACCATCTCCTGGAGTTGGCGGCGGTCGATCTTGCCGGTGCTGTTGCGCGGCAACTCGTCGAGCACGGTGATCTCCCGCGGCACTTTGTAATTGGCGAGGTTCTCCCGAACATACGCTTTGAGGTCATCGGCCGTGGCGGTGCCGGAGAGTCTCACGAACGCCGCGAGTCGTTGACCGTACTTCTCGTCGTCGACACCGATGACCGCAGCCTCGGCGACATCGGGATTGCCGGCCAGTACCTTCTCCACCTCGATCGGGTACACGTTCTCACCACCGGAGACGATCATCTCGTCGTCGCGGCCCACCACGAACAGGCGACCCGCCTCGTCGAGGTAACCGACATCGCCCGAGGACATGAAACCCTCGTGGAAGTCCTTGGTACTACCGGAGGTGTAACCGTCGAACTGGGTTGAGTTGCGCACGTAGATGGTTCCCACCTCCCCGGCAGGAACCTGCCGGAACTCACCGTCGAGAATACGAATCTCGGTGCCCTCGGCGGGTTTACCGGCGGTATCGGGTGCAGCACGCAGGTCGGCCGGGGTTGCGGTGGCGATCATGCCGGCCTCGGTGGCGTTGTAGTTGTTGTAGATGATGTCGCCGAACCGGTCCATGAAGGCGGTGACGACGTCGGGGCGCATCCGCGATCCTGACGCCGCGGCGAACCGCAACGAACGGCCGTCGTAGCGATTCAGCACGTTCGCGGGCAGGTCCATGATCCGGTCGAACATCACCGGCACCACGCACAGGCCCTTGGCCCGGTGCCGGTCGACGAGCTCGAGCGTGGCTTCGGGATCGAACTTGCGCCGGGTGACGATGGTGCAGGCCATCGACGCTGCAAACGCCAGCTGGGAGAAACCCCAGGCGTGGAACATCGGCGCCACGATCACGACCCGATCTTCGGTATGCCACGGGGTGCGATCCAGGATCGCCTTGAGTACCTCGGGTCCGCCCCCGGAATGCTTGGCGCCCTTGGGAGTTCCGGTGGTGCCCGAGGTCAGCAGGATGACCTTGCTCTTCTCGGTTGCCCGGCGGGGCTCCTGGCCGCGGTGCTGCTCGACGAGCTTGGCCACCGTGACGTCGTGGGCGTGGGTGTCGGTCCACGCCACGATCCGTGCGGCGCTCGGCCGGTCGGAGAGGGCCCGTTCGACGGTGTCGGTGAACTCTTCGTCGTAGATGACCGCGTCGACTCCTTCGCGGTCGACCACTTCGGCCATGGCCGGTGCGGCGAACGACGTGTTGAGCAGCAGCACATCGGCGCCGATCCGGTTGGCGGCGATCAGCGACAGCACGAAACCACGGTGATTGCGAGCCATGATGCCCAGCACCTTCGGCTCACCGCCCGGCAGCGCCTGCAGGCCGGCGGCCAGGGCGTCGGCCTGTTGGTCGACCTGCTGCCAGGTCAGCGTGCCGAGCTCGTCGACCAGGCCGGGCCGGTTCGGGCAACGCTGAGCTGAGGCCGCGAAACCCGAAGTGATGCTCATGTTTTCGCGGGCCATCGCCGAAGCGATGCGCACGTACTTGTCCGGGCGCATCGCCGTGATGATTCCGGCCCGGCGCATGGTGGCGACGAGGCCGACGGTGTCGGTGACCCGGTCCAGCGGTCCGGTCAGCAGATCCAGCGGATTCACCGGTGCTCAGCCGATCACCGGGAAGCGGCGCTCTTCGGCCAGCTTGTCGAGCGCGCGCTGCATGACCCGGCGGACGTGCGCGTCGACCTCGTCGATATCGGGGTCCTCGCCGAACTCGGCGACGATGTCGATCGGGTCCAGCGTCTTCATCACGATCTTGGTCGGCAACGGGACGTTCAGCGGCAGCACCGCCGAGAGGCCGAACGGGAAACCGAACGACAGCGGAACCACCTTGGTGTGCGCCAGCCGCGCGATCGGTCCGAGCGCCTTGGCGATCCCGGTGCCACGAGACAGGTAGAGCTGGGTCTCCTGGCCGCCGATGCCGACCATGGGCACGATCGGGACGCCGGCGTTGATGGCCGCCTTGATGTATCCGGTGCGCCCGGCGAAGTCGATCTTGTTCGCCGACAGCGTCGGCCGGTACACGTCGTAGTCCCCGCCGGGGAACACCACGACCACGCCCCCCGAGCGCAGTGCCTCGTCCGCGTTCTCATGGCTGGCCCGGATGAACCCGGTCTTCTTGAAGAACGCGGCGGTCGGGCCGACCATCAGCATGTCGTGGCTCAGCGTGTACACCGGGCGGGTGTAGCCGAACTTCTCGTAGAACCCCGTCGCGAACACCGGGACGTCGAGTGCGAACAGGCCGCCTGAGTGGTTCGACACCACCAGCGCCCCGCCGTTGGGGAAGCTGTCCAGCCCGCGGACCTCGGCCCGGTGGTAGCCCTTGATGAGCGGCCGCAGGAAGCCCATGACCTTCTCGGTCAGGCCCGGATCCCACTTGGTGATTTCGGACGGGTCGATGTCGGTCGCGGCCACAGGGTCCCCCTGATATGGATTGGAACGTGTTCTAGTTTTGCTAGTGTACCCAGGTCGTGGGCAAAAAACCCATTTGCTTGGCGGGTTGATTTCCCTACTGCCGGGTAGCTGCCGTCAATCCTCTCAAAACCGCCGGTCGTACGGCGCGGCTATGGCTCCAACGGATTCGTCACAGTCGAGTTGACCTGTACCCCGGTTGAGGCAGCATCATTGGCCGTCATGGGCCCATCGCCATCTGACGCATTCGATCTGCCCGGTTACCTCGGCCGGATCGGCTACCACGGTTCGACGCAACCGGACTCCGACACCTTGCGGGCGATCGTCGCCGCGCACGGCCGGTCCATCCCGTTCGAGAACCTCGACCCGCTGCTGGGCCTCCCGGTCGCCGATCTCGGTGCAGCGGCATTGACCGACAAGCTGATCACCCGGCGCCGCGGTGGCTACTGCTACGAGCACAACGGACTTCTCGGCTACGCCCTGGACGAGTTGGGGTACGGCGTCGACCGTCTGGCCGGGCGGGTGGTGTGGATGAAGGAACCCGACGCTCCGTTGCCCGCACTCACCCACCACGTGCTGGCCGTGACGGTTCCCGGGGAGCCCGGACGCTTCCTGGTCGACGTCGGCTTCGGCGGCCAGACGCTCCCGTCGCCGATCCGGCTGCAGACCGGTGCGGTGCAGCAGACCCGCCACGAGCCCTACCGGCTGCTCGAACTGCCGACCCGCGGTGAGCCGGAGTACGAGTTGGCCGCGCAGGTCCGCGGCCAGTGGCAGCCGCTGTACCGGTTCACCACGGTGCCGCAACCGCGTATCGACCTGGAAGTCGGAAGCTGGTATGTGTCAACGCATCCCGGTGGTGTCTTCGTGGTCGGGCTGTCCGCGGCGCTGATCACCGACGACGCGCGGATCAACTTGCGCGGCCGGAACCTGGCCATCCACCGCAGCGGTGAGACCGAACGCATCCGATTTGATACCGCCGCACAGGTTCTCGATGCACTCACCGAACGGTTCGGGGTGGACCTGTCCGACCTCGACGGTGTCGACGTCGAGGCCCGGGTGGCGCAGGTGCTGGACAGCTGACGCGGGCGGGGCGATCACAGCAGGAAATGTCATGTCCTGAGGCCGGGTGGCGGACGATACTCGGTGACCGTGGAGGTTCAACCGAACGGGCGTGACCGGCTACGGGAACTACTCGACGCCGTCGTCGACGACGACAACTCCGGTGTCGGCGACATGGCCCGCAGCAGTTACGCATCGGAGTTTCACTTCTCCCGGGAGGTGCGCAGGCTCACCGGGGAGCCACCCGCGGCGCTGCGCCGACGGGTCATGCTCGAGCGCGCGGCGTGGCGGTTGCAGCAGGGCACCGGGGTGGCTGAGGTGGCCGAGGCGGAGGGCTGGTCGTCGGCCGAGGTGTTCTCGCGGGCGTTTCGCCGCGTCTTCGGCGTGCCGCCCTCACGTGCCGGCGATGTCGGATTCCGGTTGACCGCTCCCAACGGGGTGCACTTCCATCCGCCACAGTCATTGTGGTGTGACGCCGACCCTGGAGAGTCATCCGGTCCCGATATCGCCCAGTTCATGCTCGTACACGATGTCGCCGACACCGAGTACCTGATCGGTGCCGCCGCTGCGCTCTCCGAACAGCAATGGGTACAAGAGGTTTCACCGGAGCAGGTGGTGCTGGACTGGGACGGTCCGGAACCCAGCGTCGCGACCGTGCTCGGGGCGATCGTGTGGACCAAAGAGGTTTGGCTGGCGACCATCGAGGGTCGGGATTTTCCGTCGCGGTCAACCACCAGCCAGACGACGGCCGGGCAACTCGCGGCGCACCAGCGTGTCATCGGGAAGCGCTGGACCACACTGATATCGGAGTACTCGGCAGCGGGACGGCTGGGCGACACCGTGATCGACGCACTGTGCGATCCGCCCGAATCCTTTCAGCTGTACGGGATTGTCGCGCATGTGCTGACCTACTCGGCACACCGGCGTGCCCTGGTGCGGACCATGTTGGCCCGCCATGGTCTCGACGTCGACCGGGGCGACCCACTCGAATGGATGAGGAGGGACTGACCGGTGAAGACCGTGTACTACACCGCATCGAGCCTGGACGGTTTCATCGTCGACACCGAGGACAGCCTGAACTGGCTGATCTCGCGCGACATCGACCAGCAGGGCCCGTTCGGCTACGACGATTTCATCAAAACCATTGGCGCCCTGGTGATGGGGTCGTCGACCTACGAGTGGATAGTGAAGAACCAGCCCGACGAGTGGGCGTACGAGCAACCGACGTGGGTGCTGACCCATCGTCCCGCGATCGTGTCCACCGAGCATCCGGTGCAGGTGTTTTCCGGTGAGGTAGCCGAACTGCACCCCCGGCTGGCGGCTGCCGCGGCAGGTAAGGACGTCTGGGTGGTCGGCGGCGGGGAGGTTGCCGCCCAATTCGTCACGGCCGGGCTGATCGACGAGATGATCGTCAGCTATGCACCCTGCTCCCTGGGGGCAGGGTCACCGGTGCTGCCGGTCCGGTCCGAGTGGACGCAGGCCGAATCCGCACGCAACGGCGACTTCGTCTGCGTCCGCTGGGTCAGGGCCGCTGACGTATCAGCGCGAGCAGACGCGTAGGTACCCCATTTCGCGTGATCTCGGGTACCGCAGCGTCTGCTCGCCGAGGAGAGGGTTCGAGCCGGATGAACTCACCCGAACGAAAGACGCCCCGAAACCGCAGTCCCAGGGCGCCTTCCGGCTTTCGGGGAGATCTACTCCGGGGTGTAGCCGAACGGCAGCAGCACGCTCTTGGACTCGCAGTAGCCCGAGATGCCCTCCGGTCCGCATTCGCGGCCGATACCGGAGTTCTTGTACCCGCCGAACGGGGCGCCCGGGTCGAAGGCGTACATGTTCACGCCGTACGTGCCGGTCCGGATCTGCGAGGCGATCTCGATCGCCTTGGGGTAGTCGGTGGTGTACACCGAACCGGCCAGGCCGTACACCGAGTCGTTGGCGATCCGCACCGCGTCGGCTTCGTCGTCGAACGGGATGACGACCAGCACGGGCCCGAAGATCTCCTCCTGGGCGATGGTCATCGAGTTGTCGACATCCGCGAACACCGTCGGCTGCACGAACCAGCCGCCGTCCAGGCCCTCGGGCCGGCCACCGCCGGTGACGATGCGGGCACCCTCCTCGACGCCCTTCTTGATGTAGCCCTCGACCCGCTCGCGCTGCTTCTCGCTGATCAGCGGACCCATCATGGACGCCGGATCGTCGGGCAGACCGCACTGCAGGGCGCCGGCGGCGGCGGCGACCTTCTCGACGACCTCGTCATACCGCGACCGCGGGGCCAGGATGCGGGTCTGGCCCACGCAGGCCTGGCCGGCGTTCATCAGGCCGGAGAAGATCAGCATCGGCAGGGTGGAGTCCAGGTCGGCATCCTCGAGGATGATCGCCGCGGACTTGCCGCCCAGCTCCAGCGTGCAGGGCTTGAGCTTCTCGGCGGCGATCTTGCCGATCTCCTTGCCGACCGCGCTGGAGCCGGTGAAGGTGAACTTGTCCAGCGCGGGGTTGTCGGTCAGCGCGCGACCGGTGTCCGGGCCGCCGGGGACGACCGACAGCACGCCTTCGGGCAGGCCGGCCTCGGCGAACATCTCGGCCATCAGGTTGGTGGTCAGCGGGGTCTCGGCGGCGGGCTTGAGCACGATGGTGCAGCCGGCCAGCAGGGCCGGACCCAGCTTGTTGGCGGCCAGGAAGAACGGCACGTTCCAGGCGACGACGGCACCGACGACACCGACCGGCTCCCGCAGCACCAGAGTCTGGCCGTAGAGACCGTCGCGGATGTCCTTCCACGCGAACTTGTCGGCGGCCGAGGCGTAGAAGTTCAGCGTCGACATCGCGGCGCCGTACTGCATCATGTCGACGATGGTGGGCGGCTGGCCGGTCTCCAGCGCCAGCAGCGCCTTGAAGTCGTCGGCGCGTGCCTCGATCAGCGCGGTCGCCTTGGCCACGACGGCCTCGCGCTCCTTCGGCGTCATCCGCGGCCACGGGCCCTCGTCGAAGGCCTTGCGGGCCGCGGCGCACGCGGCGTCGACGTCGGCCTTGGCGGCCAGCGGCACCTGCCCGACCTTCTCGCCGGTGGCGGGGGAGAAGACCTCGATGACGTCACTGGTCGACGGATCGGTCCACTGACCGCCGATGAACAGCTTGTCCCACGTGGTTTTCAATGCCGTGCTCTGTGTCATGAGCGTCACATTACCCAGATTTCCCGGAAAAACGAGAACCTGTTCCAGTGGATGGTCAGGACGGTCTCAGGACCAGCACCAGATTGCTCACCAGGAACTCCCGCAACCCTGGCACCGCAGTCATCCACCAGGCCCATCGTGGGTGGTAGCGAGGAAAAGCCGCGATCAGAGCGCCGGTGCCGGCCGCCCATTGCAGACCGTCGGCCGCCGACACCTCGAACAACGACGAGCCGTAGTCGTTCTTGGGTCGATGGCCGTGTTTGCGGGTGTAGCGCTCGGCGGCCCTGGCGCCGCCCAGATAGTGCGTCAACCCCATCTCGTGGCCGCCGAACGGGCCGAGCCAGACCGTGTACGACAACACCACCAAACCACCCGGCTTCGTGACCCGCAGCATCTCGTTGCCGAGCCGCCACGGGTGCGGCACATGCTCGGCGACGTTGGAGGACAGGCAGATGTCGACGCTGTCGTCGGCGAACGGCAGCGCCATCCCCGACGCCCGGACGAACGTGCCTTCTGTGGCGTCCGCTGCAGGTCCGGCGTGCATTTCGCGAGGATCGGGTTCCACCCCGATGTAGTGCATACCCGCGGCGTCGAACGCCGACGCGAAATAGCCGGGCCCGCCACCCACGTCGAGCACCGTGCGACCGGCAGGGGATTCACCCGTGGCCCCGGTCCACAGGTCGGTGGTCATGGCGACGGTATCGGTGGCCAGCGCGCCGTAGAAACGGGCCGGTTCGGTCTGCTCGAACCGGAACTGCGCCAGCAGACGCACTGACCGGTTCAAGCTTGCCCGGCGGGCGAAGCGCGCCGAGATGTTGCTGGGCTGCACCAACCCAACTTACTGACCGGTACCCTCAACTCGATGTCTGCCCGTCCCGCCCCCCGCCTCCGGAGCGTCCTGCTCTTGTGCTGGCGCGACACCGGGCATCCCCAGGGCGGCGGTAGCGAGGCGTATCTGCAGCGGATCGGCGCGTGCCTGGCCGACGACGGAGTCGACGTCACGCTGCGTACCGCGCGCTACCCCGGGGCGGCCCGGCGCGAGGTGGTCGACGGCGTGCAGATCAACCGGGCCGGCGGACCCTACAGCGTGTACATCTGGGCCGGGCTGGCCATGGTGGCTTCCCGCGTCGGTCTCGGACCGTTGCGCAAGGTCCGGCCCGATGTGGTCGTCGACACCCAGAACGGCCTGCCGTTCCTGGCCCGCCTCGCATTCGGCCGCCGGGTCGCGGTGCTCGTGCACCACTGTCATCGGGAACTGTGGCCGGTGGCCGGCCCGATGAAGGGCCGGATCGGCTGGTTCGTCGAGTCGAAACTCTCCCCGCGACTGCACCGTCGCAACCAATACGTCACGGTGTCTCTGCCCTCGGCGCGCGATCTGAACGAGCTCGGGGTCGACCCCGGCCGGATTGCGGTGGTACGCAACGGACTTGACGAGGCTCCCGGTCCCACCCTTGAGCTGCCGCGGTCGACCAGCCCGCGCCTGGTGGTGCTGTCCCGGCTGGTGCCGCACAAGCAGATCGAAGATGCCCTGGAAGCCGTCGCGGCGCTGCGCACCAAGATGCCCGGGCTGCACCTGGACATCCTCGGCGGCGGCTGGTGGCGGCAGCGGTTGGTCGAGCACGCCGAGCTGCTGGGCATCACCGATTCGGTGACATTCCACGGGCACGTCGACGAACAGACCAAACATCGCGTGCTGCAGCAGAGTTGGGTACATGTGCTGCCGTCGAGGAAAGAGGGCTGGGGGCTTGCGGTCACCGAGGCGGCCCAGCACGGGGTGCCGACCGTCGGCTACCACGCCTCCGGTGGGCTCACCGACTCGATCGTCGACGGGGTCACCGGGCTACTCGTGGAGGACCGTGACGCCCTGGTCGCCGGGCTGGATCAGCTGTTGAGCGACCCGGTGCTGCGCGTGCAGTTGGGCAGCAAGGCCCAGGCCCGCAGTGACGAGTTCTCCTGGACACTCAGCGCCGACGCGATGCGGGTGGTGCTGGAATCGGTGCACGAGGGCAGCTACGTCAGCGGACTGGTATAGCCAATGGCCGCGTAGGTTGACTTTGAAACCACGCACACCGCTACCCGCACAAATGCAGCGTCAGTTCAAAGTCAACGCGGAGCTCTGCACGCGCGGCCTCGCCAGGAACTGACCGCCGTCCCGATCGCCGCGCCGACCACAGCCAGCAGCCAGACCAGATGGGCAGCGATCAACAGGTTTCGGTGCGGTGAGGCCGGGTGGTCGCCGCCCATCCGGTACACGGCGATATCGCCATCCCGGTATGCCACCGGGAGATCCAGTTTTGCCGGCGCACCGTTGGTTTCGACTACCAACCAGCCGACACCGGCGTCGGCCATAGTCTGCCGGTCTGCGCCCGAACGCAGCAGATCCTGCACCGCATGGGCCCGCGTTCCCTCGCCGGGCACTACTTGACCACCGATCACCAGATCTCCGGTCGACAGCACCTCGGCGCGCAGCCACCTGGGCAGCGGGTCGAGTACCGGCGCGGCACCGGCCCAGTAGAACGACCGCATGCTGTCCGGTGGAAGTACTGCCACCGGACGGGGATCCGCATTGATCGCCTCGGCCGTGATGCTCCATCCCTGCGGGTACTGCACCGCACGCATCTGATTGCCGACACCCCAGGCAAGGTCCGGCAAGACCGCGATCAGTGCTGCACAGCCCACCGCGGCCGAAGCCGCCAACGGCACCCGCGCCCGGCGCAGCGTGACCGGCGCGGCGGCAGCGGCCAGGACGTAGCCCGGCACGGCCAGCGCCACCCACTTCTGCCCGTCGCGCACCACGCCGAGGCCGGGCACGGCCCGGATCGCCGCGTCGACGAACGCCAGTCCGGGGCCGGTGGCCATCGCGGCCGGGATCAGCACCGCCGCGGCGGCCAGGATCAGCAGCGGTCGCGCGGTCCGTTTGTGCACCGCCACAGGAAGCCCGAGTGCGACGATTCCGAGTAACACCGCGGTGGCCACCAGTGCGAAAAGCGTTGTGCGTGAACCGGGTACCGCTTCACCGTTCCAGATGCCACCCAGACCGGCCAGGCTGCCCAGGGTGGACAACCCCGGCTCGGCGCGCGCGGCGAACGCATGAACCCCGGCCGCCGATGACGGAGCCGACACCGTGCCACCGACAGCTGCGGCCACCAGCCACGGCATCGCAGCCAGAACCGCGGATCCCAACGCGAGGGCGGCGACCCGCAGACGTCTCCAACCGGTGCCCGGGGCCGCAACACAGACGAGGGCGACCGTCGCGGCCAGCATCAGGCCCGTCGGCGTCAACCCGGCCAGCGCGGTCCAGAACGCCAGGCCCCACAACGCTGCGACACCCGAACCGCTGCGTAGGCGCAGCACGCACACCGCCACCCAGGGCAGGCAGCCGTAACCGACCAGCAGGCTCCAGTGCCCCTGCAGCAACCGTTCGGCCACGTAGGGATTCCAGACGGCCAGCGTCGCCGCGATGAACTGGCCCGGCAGGCCAGATCCCAGCACGGTCGCGGCCAGTCGTGCGGCCCCCCACCCGGCCAGCCACAGGCCCGCCACGAGCAGGACCTTGACCAACATGCCGCCGTCCAGCACGGTCGAGGTCAGGGCGATGAAGAAATCCTGCGGCAGGGCGCGGGGCGCGGCTTCGGTCAACCCCAGCGCCGCATCGGTCAGGTACGAGCGCGGGGTGGAGACGGCGTCCCGCAAAAGCAGGTAACCGGGCCCCAGCAGGGGCCCGGTTACCAATAACGACAGTGCCAGCGCGTAGGCCGGCAGCAGGGCAGAGCGCAGGCTCAGATCAGCGGTCCGGTGGCAGATCGGACGGCCGTTGGGCGGGGAGCTTCTCGGTCTTGGCCTCCGCGCCGGGCACCTGGAAGCCCTGGGTGTCGAAGAAGCCGTGATCGGCGGTGTCGAGCCCGGGATCGATCAGCGTGGATTCCGCACGGATCGCGAACGACCCCACCACAGCGCCGCCGACCAGCGCCAACAGGCCCAGTGCGGTGAACGTGATCGGCAGGATGCGGGTCCACAGCGACACCCGGTCCCGCTCATCCTGAGCGGCTGCGACCTGGGATTCCACGGTCTCCTCGTTGTAGGTGACCTTGTAGTCGACGTAGGTCACCTCGGGCTTGAGCGCGTCACGGGCGTAGTACTGGTAGCCGTGATTCTGGGCCTTGACGATGGTGCCCGACACCGGGTCGACCCAGAAGGTGCGCTGCGCGGCGTAGAAGCGGTCCATCGTGATCCGCTCATCGGGTTCGCCGGGCACACCCCACATCTCGGGGCTCGCGGTGACCGTGCTGTCGGCGTCGTCCTCGTAGAGCGACGAGTACTTGACCGGATCGGCCAGCTTGCCGTTGGAGTCGTAGCCCACGTTCTGGATGAACCGGTAGGCGGTCAGCCCGTTGACGTCTTCTTCACCGTCGTAGTTCGCGTCGAACGCCTTCTGCGCGATCGGGTCGAAGAACGGGTAGGTCTTCTTCTCGGTGTCGAACGGGAACCGGTAGGTCAGGCCGTCGTGCGGCAGCGCGACGTTGGTCGGCGGCTTCTCATCCTCGATGGCCCGCGGCTTCTGCAGGGCGCCGCCCGGGTTGTTGTCGCTGGACACTGCCAGTGCGGTGCTGCGGTTCATGGTGACGGTATCCACCATCGCCAACAGCAGGCCGGAGTCCTTCTGCTGGTCCGTGCGCCGCAAGGTGCTGCCCACCTGCAGCGTCACCACTTCGGCGTTCGACGGTGACTCCACACTGACCTGTTGCTGCAATGCCACCGGGACGTTGCGGTCCACCGAGAACTTCTCGGCGACCAGCGATTTCGGATCGAAAGCGGTCGCGGTCCCATCGCTGACCAGGCTGGTGTCCAGATTGAGCGGGATCTTGGCGATCTTGCCCTTGGTATACGTGGTCAGCAACAGTGCGGCGATCAGCAGGGCTGCACCCAGCCCCATCAGTCCGCATGCCGCGATACGCAGCGCCACTGCGCGGTTCAAGCCGTGCCTCCTTCAGTGTGGGCCAACTCGTCGTGAGGCAAACCCGTTCGACCCTAACAGCACTATCTAAGGCCATTGCTTACTCCGGTGACATCCCCCGGGGGGCGTTAACCCGCAGTTTGGCGGGGTTGCCGCCGGGCGGCACACTGGTCGCCGTGGCCACCGGAGCACCGAACCCGGAAACCGGAGCGGAATCTCAGGTCGGCGGGACACGTAGCTTCCTGCCGGCTGTCGAAGGTATGCGCGCCTGCGCTGCCATGGGTGTGGTGCTCACCCACGTCGCGTTCCAGACCGGACACACCACCGGGGTGGGCGGCCGGTTCTTCGGCCGGTTCGACCTCGCGGTCGCGGTGTTCTTCGCGTTGTCGGGGTTCCTGCTGTGGCGCGGCCATGCCGCCGCTGCCCGAGGTCTGCGACCCCGGCCGCGCACCGGTCACTACCTGCGTTCCCGCGTCGTGCGCATCATGCCCGGCTATGTGGTGGCCGTCGTGGTGATCATTCTGCTGCTCCCGGAGGCCAAGGCCGATCTGACGGTGTGGCTGGCCAACCTGACCTTGGTGCAGATCTACGTGCCGCTGACGCTGATCGCGGGGCTCACCCAGATGTGGAGCCTGTCGGTGGAGGTGAGTTTCTATCTGGCGCTGCCGGTGCTGGCCCTGCTGGCGCGGCGGCTGCCGGTGCGGGCCCGCATCGGGGTGATCATCGCGCTGGCGGCGCTGAGCCTGTTGTGGGTGCGCATCCCGTTCTCCGGTACCACCGGGCTCAACCCGTGGAACTGGCCGCCGGCGTTCTTCTCCTGGTTCGCCGCGGGGATGGTGCTGGCTGAACTCACCGTGAGTCCGTTCGGCTGGGTGCACCGGTTGGCCCGGCGCCGGGTGTTGATGGCGGTCATCGCCGCGGTGGCGTTCGGGATCGCGGCCTCGCCGCTGGCCGGCCTGGAAGGTCTGCGGCCCGGTTCGGTCGGCCAGGTGACGCTGAAGACCGCGATGGGCGCGATCGTCGCGGGCGCGCTGCTGGCCCCGCTGGTCCTCGATCGTCCCGGCACCGCCCACCGAATACTGGGCAACCGGGTGATGGTCACGCTGGGCCGCTGGTCCTACGGGTTGTTCGTGTGGCACCTGGCGGCGTTGGCCATGGTGTTCCCGATGATCGGGGAGTTCCTGTTCAACGGGCAGATGCTGGTGGTGTTGGTACTGACGCTGGTGTTCGGCTTCGCCCTGGCCGCGGTGAGCTACGCGCTGGTCGAGTCCCCGTGTCGGGAGGCGTTGCGCCGTTGGGAGTACCGGAACGAGAGTCCGGTGCCGCCGCTGGACAGTTCGATCACCGACGAGCCCGAGCCCGCGCCGGCCGCGCGCTGACGCTCAGTACCCACCCTGACGGTCGAAGATCCGGCGGGGATTGTCGACCAGCATCGTGGTGATCTGTTCCTCGGTGACGCCGCGCTCCCGCAGCGCGGGGAGTACGTCGTTGTGGATGTGCAGGTAACCGGTGCCGGGCAGGATCGCCGTCACCGCGTCGGGCAGCGCGTCGAAATAGCACCAGGCATCGTGCGAGAGCACCATCTTCTCGGCGTTGCCGCGTTCGCACAGTGTCGCGACGGTGGCGACACGATCCTCGAAGGGGAGGAACATGTCGGCGCCGAACCGGTCCATGCCGATGTAGGAGCCGTTGGCGATCAACTCCTCGAGGTAGCCGATGTCGGTGGTGTCACCGCAGTGGCCGATCACCACCCGGGACAGGTCGACGCCCTCCTCTGCGAAGATGCGCTGCTGCTCCAGGCCACGGCGGGTGGCGGCATGGGTATGGGTGGAGATCGGTACCCCGGTCTGGCGGTGCGCCTGGGCCACGGCCCGCAGGACCCGCTCGACCCCGGGGGTGACGCCGGGTTCGTCGGTGGCGCACTTGAGGATTGCGGCCTTGATGCCCGTTCCGGCCACCCCCTCCTCGATGTCGCGGACGAAGAGTTCGGTCATCGGCTCGGGTCCGGCCATCGCGGTGCCGGGGCCGCGGAACCAGAACGTCATCGGGATGTCCGTGTAGGTGTACAGACCGGTCGCGACGACGATATTGATCTCGGTCGCAGCGGCGATCCGCGCGATGCGGGGCAGGTAGCGGCCGAGTCCGATCACGGTGAGGTCGACGATGGAGTCCACCCCGTGGGCCTTGAGGTTGTTCAGTCGGGTGATCGCGTCGGCCTCACGGTCCGCTTCGCTGCCCCAGTCGTCCGGATAGTTCTGCGTGACCTCGCTCGTCATGAGGAAGACGTGCTCGTGCATGAGCGTCGTCCCGAGTTCAGCGGTATCGATCGCGCCACGCGCGGTGTTCACAGTCGGCACGCCCCGATGCTAGGCGGATCAGTCGGTTGTGTGTGGCGGTTACGTCCAGTCCCGGGCAGTACCGTTGCGGTGCCACGGATTTCGATGCCGGCCCTCCTGGTGACCGCCACCAAGGTGTAGCGCGAGGTTTGGCTTTTTACCCCGCGGCGGCCTCGACCAGGGCCTGCACCTCCGGGGTGGCCGGGTCGAGGGCGTCGTCGAAGTCGTGGTGCTTCTGCACATACCGGGCGACGAATGAGCAGACCGGGACGATGCGCTTGCCGGACTCCCGGGTGTCGGTGAGCGCCTCGGCTACCAATTCGCCGGCCAGGCCGCGGCCGCCGAACTCCTCGTCGATCTCGGTGTGATGGAAGATGCGCTGGTCGCCGGAGTTGATATACGCCGCAATGCCGGCGTGCACACCGTCGACGGTGATCTCGTAATGGTGCGCTTCGGGAATGTTGCGGACTTCAGCCATGTCCTCACTATGCCCCAGCGGCACTGGCACGATGATGAGGATGGCCGTCACCGCAACGTCGACGTGGGCACCGTTGGCGTCGCCGATCTACCGGGCGCTGTGGGTTGCGCAGTTCGTCTCAAACCTCGGTACCTGGATGCAGACGGTGGGGGCGCAGTGGATGCTGGTCGGGGATCCGCGCGCCCCGGTGCTGGTTCCGTTGGTGCAGACCGCCACGACTTTGCCGGTCATGTTGCTGGCTCTGCCGTCGGGCGTACTCGCTGATCTGGTCGACCGGCGCAGGCTGCTGCTGGCCACCCAGGGTGCGATGGCGGCCGGCGTGGCTGCGCTGGCGACGCTGACCGGTGCCGGTCTGGCCACGCCGACGGTATTGCTGACCCTGCTGTTCCTGATCGGCTGTGGACAGGCGCTGACCGCCCCGGCCTGGCAGGCTATCCAACCTGATCTTGTTCCACGCGAACAGATTCCGGCTGCTGCCGCATTGGGCAGCATGAGCGTGAACGGCGCCAGGGCGATCGGCCCGGCGATCGCCGGAGCACTGGTTTCCCTGTCCGGTCCGACGCTGGTGTTCGCGCTCAATGCGGTCTCGTTCGCCGGCATCGTCGTGGTGCTGCTGCTGTGGCGCCGCCCCGCGACCGAGCAGCTGCTGCCCGCCGAGCGACCGTTGGCCGCGCTGAGCGCCGGAGGCCGCTTCATCCGCAGTTCGCCGATCGTCCGGCGGATCCTGTTACGGACGGTGTTGTTCATCGCGCCGGGCAGCGCGCTGTGGGGTCTGCTGCCGGTCGTCGCCCAGCGTCAGCTGGGGTTGTCGTCAACCGGGTACGGGCTGCTGTTGGGTGCACTGGGGGTGGGGGCGGTGCTCGGTGCCCTCGTCCTGGGCCGGCTCCAGTTCGCGTTCGGTATGAACGCCCTGCTGATCGTCGCGGCATTCGGATTCGCCGGGGCCACTGTGGTTCTGGCGCTGGTCGACAACTTCGGCGTGGTGCTGGCGGCGCTGGTGGTGGGTGGTACCTCCTGGCTGTTGGCGCTGTCCACGCTCAACGCCTCGATGCAGTTGAGCCTGCCCGCCTGGGTGCGGGCTCGCGGGTTGTCGGTGTACCAGCTGACCTTCATGGGTGGGCAGGCGATCGGTTCGCTCGTGTGGGGCCTGGCCGCGGGCGCGGCGAGCACCGTCACGGCACTGCTCGTCAGCGCCGGGCTGTTGGGGCTGTGCGCGGTCTCGGCCTGGTGGTGGCCGTTGCACGCGCGCACCGGCGATCTCGACCTGACGCCGTCCGCGCACTGGCCCGAACCGGCGCTGGTGTTCGAGCCGGCACCGCCCGATGGTCCCGTGCTGGTGTTGATCTCCTACCGGGTGCCACCCGAACACGAGGCCGAATTCTTCGCTGCCATGGCTGTGCTCGGTCGGTCTCGGCAGCGCACCGGGGCCACGCAGTGGCAGTTGTTCCGAAGTGTCGAGCGTGACGCGGTTTTCGTCGAGGCGTTCGTGGTGGGGTCCTGGGACGAGCATGTGCGACAGCACCGCACCCGCCTCACCGGTAATGACCTGCTCATCGAGCAGTCGGTGAAACGGTGGGTCGAGAGCGACCCGGTTTCGCACCATCTGATCGCCGTGAAAACTCCTTGACTGTGAGCGTCATCACAGTAATATGACCAGTGGTCATCCAATCTGGAGGCGCAGATGCCAACGGTCACCTGGGCACGTGTGGATCCCGCTCGTCGGGCCGCGGTGATCGCGGCCGCCGAGGCGGAGTTCGGGGCGCACGGATACTCCCGCGGCAGCCTCAATGTGATCGCGCGTAAGGCCGGCGTCGCGAAAGGTAGCTTGTTCCAATACTTTGCGGACAAGCGCGACCTGTATGCCTTCATCGCCGATGTGGCCAGCCAACGGGTGCGGTCGTATATGGAAGGCCGGATCCGCGAGCTCGATCCCAGCCGCCCGTTCTTCGATTTCCTCCCGGTCCTGCTCGACGACTGGGTGGCCTACTTCGCCGATCACCCCAGGGAACGGGCGCTGCACGCCGCGGCCAGTTTCGAGGTCGACGTCGACGCCCGGGTCAGTGTGCGCACCGTGGTCCACCGCCACTACCTCGAGGTGCTCCGGCCCCTGGTGCGCGATGCGCAGGCCCGCGGAGACCTGAGACCCGACTCCGACGTCGATGCGTTGCTGTCCCTGTTGCTGATGATCTTCCCGCACCTGGCGCTCGCGCCGTATGTGCGCGGCATGGACCCGGTCCTGGGTCTGGACGAGCCCAGCCCTGAGCAGCCGGCACTCGCAGTACGCAGACTCGTCGGAGTATTGAAGGCCGCATTCGCGGTACCCAATTTCCCGGCGTCCACCGAAACAGCCCATCACATCTGAGGAGGCCAATTTCCATGACCAGGACACATTTCGGTTCGCTTGCGGCGGGCGGTCTCAATTGGGACAGCTTGCCGCTGAAGCTCTTTGCCGGGGGTAATGCGAAGTTCTGGAATCCGGCCGACATCGACTTCTCCCGGGATCGGGAGGACTGGGAGTCGTTGACCGACCGGGAACGTGAGTACGCCACCCGGCTGTGTGCGCAGTTCATCGCCGGCGAGGAGGCCGTCACCAACGACATCCAGCCGTTCATGAGCGCGATGGCCGCCGAGGGCCGCCTCGGTGACGAGATGTATCTGACGCAGTTCGCATTCGAGGAGGCCAAGCACACCCAGGTGTTCCGGATGTGGCTGGACGCGGTCGGTGTCACCGAGGATCTGCACGGCTATTTCGACGATCTGCCGGCCTACCGCCAGATCTTCTACGAGGAGCTACCGGAGTCGTTGGAGAAGCTGCTCGTCGACCCCTCGCCGGCCGCGCAGGTGCGTGCGTCGGTGGTGTACAACCACGTGGTCGAGGGCATGCTGGCGCTTACCGGGTACTTCGCCTGGCACCGCATCTGTGTGGGGCGGGGCATTCTTCCGGGCATGCAGGAGCTGGTCCGTCGAATCGGTGACGACGAGCGCAGGCACATGGCGTGGGGCACCTTCACCTGCCGCAGGCACGTCGCCGCAGATGACGCCAACTGGGCGGTGTTCGAAACCCGGATGAACGAGCTCATCCCGCTGGCACTACGCCTCACCGAGGAGGGGTTTGCCCTGTACACGCCCGACATCCCGTTCGGTCTTCAGGTGGACGAGTTCATGCAGTACTCGGCAGACAAGGGGATGCGCCGATTCGGCACGATCAGCAGTGCCCGCGGCCGTCCGCTGGCCGAGATCGATCTCGACTACTCGCCGCTGCAGTTGGAGGACACGTTCGCCGACGAGGATGCGCGGGCGTTGGTCACGGCCGGTTGACCGTGGAGGCCGCTACGACGGTGACCGACAGCAACGCGAGCAACTGCACCCACGGCGAGTGCCCGACATAACCGTCGACCGAGCGCCAGGGGTACTGACTCAGCGTTGCGCCGGCCAACGTGAGCCCGCCCGCGGCCACCGCCACGGTCAGCCGTTCCTGCCAACCGTGGCGGTCACGCAGTAGGTAGCGCACGCCCAACGTGGCCCCGGCGACCAGCAGTCCCGGCAGACCGGCGATCGCGGTCCCCGTCGCGAGTACCGCGGCGGCGATCAGGTTGGGGGAGGGTTGCCATGGCCGCACCGGATCGAGATCCGGGCTGCGGCGCCGGGCCGGCCACAGCGCCAGCAGAGCCAGTATCGGCAGCAGCGAGAGCCCGCCGATCAAACCGAACCGGTAGGGACGGTTCGACGGGAAGGACAGCGTCACCGGCCCGTCCTTGCCGGCCGGGATCACCCAGCCCTGCTGCCAACCGTTGGCCTTCACCGCTGTCAGGGCGGCGCCATCGGCAGTTCGTGCGATCCATCCCGGGCTCACGCTTTCGGGCACCACGAGGACGCGTGCCTTGTCTGACGGCGGCACGTCCACCTGCCTGAGGTCCGGTGACCACACCGGGGCGTCGACGGAAGTTGTTGTGGCCGTGCGTAGTTGGGAGGCCGTCGGCGTGTTGAGCACGACACCGTCGACGACGAACGCGGCACCGGGGCTGACCAGGAGTTCCTGTTGGCCGGCAGGCAGGGTGATCGGACCGGTCCGGCAGGTCCGGGCCGGAATCGGGTCGCCGTCGAGCAGTGCCCCCACGGTGGTGCGCACCGAGGTCTGGATGAACTGCCCGGCCACGCCGATGATGGGACCCTGCCCGCACGGAAGTGACACTGCCCGTTTGCGATTGGCGGAGGAGTCGGCGGCCGCGACGGGCTTGCCGTGGACGTCGAGGACGGTCAGTTCGGCCAGTCCGGGCGGCTTGAGTTGGTCGAAGCCCAGCGAGGTGCGGTCGATGATGTCGTTCCAGTCCAGCAGCGAAACGGTGATGGTATCGGTGACCCGCGGTTTGAGCTGTGCGGTCTGGGCTCCGCCGTTGTCGGGGAGTTCGTGCATCTGTGGACCGTCGCCCAGGTCGATCGCGACCAGCGTCGGGTGCGCGGGCGGTTGGCTGGCGCCGGGATCGATGCGCAGCGCGCCGACTTCGGCCGGTGCGGGCAGTTTCAGCGTCAGCGTGGGCGGCGCCTTGAACTGGACAACGCGTTGCGGCGCGGTCCACGAGGTGCGCGGGTCACCGTCGGTGGCGGCATAGGACGACCCGAGTACGTCGATCGGGTCGGCGTCACCGGAGGCGCGGGTGGTCCCGGGTTGGGCGACCAGATCGGCGAGTTTGGGCCCCTGACGGGACCGGATCCACACCGTCGGCTCGACATCGGTGGCCCTCGGCACCGTCAGCGTGCGGCTCAGGTTGACCTGCTCCTCGGAGGCCAGTGCCAGCGCTGCCGCGCACCGGATCCCGACCGGACTGTCGGCGCACCCGGGCCTGCCCAGTAGTTCGGTTCCCAGATCCCATTGCGCGACAGTCGAATCCGCTGGCGGCGCCGGTACCTCTACGGTGTGCCGCAGGTTGATGGGATGGGCGAATCCCGATGCGTCGTACTGGGTCACGGACAGATCGGTGATGCCGAACTGCACACCGGCCGAACCGTCGTTGGTGGCGGCCGCGGTGACCCGCACCCACGGGGTCTCGCCGACCGGCAGCGGGATGGTCAACTGCTGACCTGCGGTGTCGAAGCGCAGGCTGCTGGTACCGGTCGCGGTGGCCACCTCGATGCGCCGCACCTGGGCACCGACCGCCGTCGCACTGGGCGTGATGGTCAGCGTGGCGTTGGTGACCGGGTGATCGAAATCGACCTGCAGCCACTGGCCGACTGCGGCCTGCAGGGCGTTGGACACCCATGACGTCGAACCGTCGCCGTCGATCGCCGCGGCGGGCCCGGTGGCCGGTGCGACATTGGGCAGGGCGGTGGAGTCCGCCGCCGAACTCGATACCGATACCCGTCCGCCATCCCATTTGCCGTAGACCGGCGTGGCCCCGCCCGCCGGGTAGTCCGGGACACGGTTGTGGGTGTGGCGGGCGTCGTCGGGGGTGCGGATTGCCGAGGCGTGGTCGTCGACTCGGCCGTAGTCGATCTCGCGGGCGGTCGGGGTGTCGGTAACGATCACCCCGGCGGATCCGTCCGGTTGCACGGGCAGGCCGGCGCGCTCGGCGTCGGTGGTCAGCAACATCGGGCCCAGCGGGGGCAGGCCGGCGAGGCGGCGGCGTTCGTCGAGTCGCAGCAGCGCCTCGGGTGCGCCGGCCACCCGGGTCATCGCGTCGGTGTCGACCAGATACGGTGCGGCCGGGTTGGTCCCGCCGGTATCCACCCGGTAGATCTCGACGGAAGGGTAGTGCGGACGCAGGCCGCTGTCGGCGACGAAGCCTTCCAATGTCCCCGGCCCCGCCTCGTCACCGAACTCGGCCACCTTGGACAGTCCGGGGGACCCCTCTATCGCGCGGTGTACCAGCACGGGACGGGCTGACCGGGACACGTCGGGGTCCAGGTCGTTGCGCAGGACGACATACGAAATACCTTGCCGGGCAAGGGTATCGGCCAGCCCTGCGGAAGGGCGGCCGGCGGCGAACAACCGCTGCACCGAATCCAGCGCACGGATCGTCTCCGGCGGCGTCAGCGGGATCGAATCCCGCACGCCCCACGGGCTCGATCCCAGTACCTGCAACGGCTCGTCGTGACTGTTGCCCCAGGTCTGGGTGGCGAACGGGGCACCGGGCGCGACCAGGACCCGGCCCCGGTCGGTGTTGTGTTCGTCGAGCCAGTCCGCGGTGTCGTGCCAGTACTGCGGGATCGCGGTGAATGTTCCGGCGGGGGCGATCCGGCCGGTCCAGGCCAGCGACGTACCGGCGGCCAGCGCGGCGAGCACCACGATCGCCACCGCGACGCGCTTGTCGTATTCGGGCCGGGCGAAGGCCCGCAACCACACCGGCCGGGGCACGCTGCCCGGCAGTGAGATCCGACCCAACAGATGAGCCAGACCCAGCGCCAGCGGAAGTCGCAGCACCGGATCGAGCTTGGCCAGGTTGCGCAGCGGCGTGCCCGTTCCGTCCAGGAAATCCTGGACGGCCGTCGCCACCGGGGAGCCCAGCCCCCCGGAATAGCCCAGGCCGAGCAGCACCACACCGATCAACAGCATGGTGATCAGGCGGCCCCGCGCCGGCATCGAACGCAGCGCCAGCCCGGCCAATCCGGCCGCCGCCACCAAGGTGGTCGCCAGCACCGCGACGGTGCTTGTCACCAGTGATGCCGCCGCGGTGGCGGAGGAGGCGACGAACGGGGTCCAGGTGTGGGTGCCGCGCAGCATCTCGGTCAGCGACATCCACTGTGTGGTGACGCCCGAGGATTCGATGAAGTCCAGAAAAGGCGGGCTGATCCGACCCAGCATCACCAGGGCCACGACCCACCAGGCGATGGCCAGTGCCGTGCAGCCGAACCACCACGCGGTGAATCGCCACCACAGCTTGTTCGGCCGGTGGCAGGCCCACCAGATGATCGCGGCCAGGCAACCGGTCAGTGTCGCGACCGCGTTGACCGCGCCCATCAACGCCACAGCGCCCGCGGACCGGGCAGCCATCAGCCGCAGGTTCCGGTCGCCTTGACAGGATGTCGCCGCCGGCGCGGCTCCGCGAAACGCCAGGATGACCGGCAACAGCACCCACGGTGCCAGCATGATCGGCAGCGTCTCGGACGAGATCGCACCGAGGGTGGTCAGTACACGCGGCGACAGGGTGAACGCGAGCGCACCGAGGACACGCGAACTGGTGCTGCCGATGCCCCGCCCGTCGTTCAAGGCCTCGGCGACCCGTATGAAACCCCAGAAGCCCACGGTCAGCAGCAGGGCCCACCACAGCCGCTGGGTGACCCAGCCGGGGATCCCCAGCAGATCGCCGGCCAGGAAGAACGCGCCGTGGGGAAACAGGTAGCCGTAGGCCTGGTTCTGTGCCTGCCCGAACGGTAGGTCGCTGTTCCACAGATTGAAGGCGCGAGCCAGAAACCTCAGCGGATTGGCGGTGAGGTCCAGTTTGGTATCGGGTGATATCTCTCCGGGCGACTGGGCGAAAGTCAGGAGCAGTGTCGCGACGGCGACGACCCACAGCCAGCGCCGCGCCAGTGGCGGGTCAGCTTCCCGCCGCGTGAGCGGCACATCCAAGCTAGGACCGGTCGCCGTACTCGACCCTGTTGAGCACCGATGACGCCGGGTCGCCCGCCTGCAGCGGAGGCTTCGTGTCCTGCTGCACCATCAGCGTCACACCGAAAACGGCGGCCGCCCCCAACAACAGTCCGACGACAATGCTGGCCGCGGAGGGGATGACGAACCGGTTCACCCGGCCAACCTAGCATGGCGACCCCACCGATCCGTGCGTGGTGGACGTGGGCCGACACGCACAAAATCGATTACCGCCTGCCTAACGGCTAAGGTCGGGCCCCATGGCTTCTCCGCGTCTCGTCGCAACTTTCGCAGCGTTGTCCGGACTGTTGCTGGCGTGCTCGCCGAGCACGCCGTCGGCGGCACCCGAATCTTCCTCCCCGGACACGAAGCCGATGTCGACCGCTGGGCCGCTCCCGGCGGCGCCGGTATGTGACCTGGCGGCCCTGTCGTCCCGGGACAAGCTCGCCCAACTGCTGACCGTCGGGGTCCAGGATGCGGCCGATGCACGTGCCGTGGTGGGCAGCCAGCACGTCGGCGGCATCATGATCGGCAGCTGGACCGACCTGTCGATGCTCAACGACGGATCGCTGCCCG
The DNA here is from genome assembly GCF_010727325.1 of Mycolicibacterium alvei. NCBI lineage: Bacteria > Bacillati > Actinomycetota > Actinomycetes > Mycobacteriales > Mycobacteriaceae > Mycobacterium > Mycolicibacterium alvei. Next base: position 3,384,709 of record NZ_AP022565.1, on the reverse strand, counting down.
ACATCTCCGCCGCCGGTCCCCTGCCACTGTCGGTCAGCGTGGACGAGGAAGGCGGCCGGGTGTCGCGGTTGTCCTCGTTGATCGGCGAGCAGCCGTCGGCCCGCGTGCTCGCCCAGACCAAATCCGTCGACGAGGTGTACGGCATCGCGCGGGACCGCGGTCAGAAGATGCGCGGCCTCGGCATCACCGTCGACTTCGCACCTGTCGTCGACGTCACCTCGGATGCCGACGACACCGTCATCGGTGACCGGTCCTTCGGCGACAATCCGGCCACGGTCACCGAGTACGCCGGCGCCTACGCCCGCGGGCTGCGCGACGCCGGGGTGCTGCCGGTGCTCAAGCACTTCCCGGGTCACGGTCACGGTTCGGGTGACTCGCACACCGGCTCGGTGACCACCCCGCCGATCGCCGATCTGCAGAGCAACGACTTGGTGCCGTACCGGACCCTGACCACCGAGGGCCCGGTCGCGGTCATGGTCGGACACCTGGAGGTACCGGGCCTGACCGGTAGCGACCCGGCCAGCCTCAGCCCCGCCGCCTATCAACTGCTGCGGTCGGGCGGTTACGGCGGCCCGGGCTTCAACGGCGTGGTCTACACCGACGATCTGTCCAGCATGGCGGCGATCAACCAGCGTTACGGGGTGGCCAGCGCGGTGCTGCGGGCGCTGCAGGCCGGGGCCGACAACGCGTTGTGGATCACCACCGACGAGGTGCCCGCGGTGCTCGACGGCCTGGAGAAGGCGCTGGCCGACGGTCAGCTGAACCAGGCTGCGGTGGACGCCGCGGTGCAACGCAATGTGGACGCCAAGGGCGGGGTGCGCTGCTAGGAGTGCACTGAGCTGCTGCCCTGACCGTCCACCCGACGCTTATCCTGGTCGGATGGCAGGTGGAACCAAGCGGCTGCCGCGGGCCGTCCGCGAACAGCAGATGCTCGACGCTGCAGTGCAGATTTTCTCGGTCAACGGCTATCACGAGACGTCGATGGACGCGATCGCCGCGGAGGCCGAGATCTCCAAGCCGATGCTGTACCTCTATTACGGCTCCAAGGAGGAGTTGTTCGGCGCCTGCCTGAACCGCGAGCTGACCCGGTTCGTGGACGTGGTGCGCGGAGAGATCGACTTCACCCAGAGCCCCAAGGAGCTGCTGCGCAGCGCTGTGCTGGCGTTCCTGACCTACATCGACGCCAACCGGGCGTCCTGGATGGTGCTGTACACCCAGGCCACCAGTTCGCAGGCGTTCGCCCACACCGTCCGCGAGGGCCGCGATCGCATCATCGACCTGGTGGCCCGGTTGCTCAGTACCGGTACGCGTAATCCCCAGCCCGACAGCGACTTCGAGATGATGGCGGTGGCGCTGGTGGGCGCCGGTGAGGCGATTGCCGGCCGGGTGAGCACCGGGGACGCCGACGTCGACGAGGCCGCCGAGTTGATGATCAACCTGTTCTGGCGCGGCCTGAAGGGCACCCCGTCGGACGCGGGAACGCAGTCGGTTTCGGCCGGTTAGACCCCCTGAAATTGGCGCCTCGGCAACCCCGTGAGCGGCACTAAGCTACCGGTATGGGTTCTGAGCTCAAAGTTGTTCCGGCCGAGTTGCGCTCGGCCGCTGCCACCGAGACCGCTGTGGGCGTCGCGATCGCCGGGCTCGGAATCCGACAACCGCTGAGCGCTGCGGCAGCGGCTATGCCGGGCCTGCAGAGTGGCGCTGCCTGCGCAGAGATCTCCCCGGTGGTCGACAGTGCAGCCCGGATGGTCGGTGCCGAGGTCAGCGCACATGCCGACAAACTGGGCACTGCCGCCGGCGCCTACGAACGCGTCGACGGGGAGTATGCGGACCGGCTGAACTCGGCGCAGCCAGGTTGACATGCCGGTCTCCATCTCTCAGGTAGAGGCCTCCAACCCCGAGATACTCGTTCTGAGCGGCGCCGACATCGGCACCCGCGCCGCAAGGCTGGCCACCCAGATGGACCAGCAGCGGGCCGCGATCGAGCAGCTGCGCGCCGGTTGGACGGGTACCTCGTCCGATGCCGCCATCGCAAGCGCCACAGCGTCATTGGAGCGTATGCAGCGTCTCCACGCCAGTCTGACCAAATTGCAGACCGTCCTGTCGGGCGGCGGTGGCGAGCTCGTGCAACAGCGCAGCCGGATCTTGAGCTTCGTCGGGCAGCTGGAAGGCCGGGGATGGCAGGTTGCCGACGACGGAACGGTGTCGGTCCGTCCCGGTAGCGTCCTAGACTTCTATTCCAAGCTGAGTCCGGTGAACCGGATGCTGCTGCGGGCGATGGCCGCGAAGGCATCGGCGGAACTCAAGTCGATGCTGGCACAGTTCGAAACCACCGACAACAAGGTTGGACAACAGGTCCGCGATGCCGTGGCGCCACTCAATGCGCCGGATCCCAAGCAATCGCCGGACCCAAACAGCCCGAAAGCACTGGTCGATCGGTTGGCCGGGATGACGCCCGACCAACGGTCCGAGTTTCTCGCCGGGCTGAGCCCGGAGACCCTGCATGAGATGGTGCTCGCCGACCCGCAGGTGATGGGCAACACCGACGGTGTGCCCTTCGAGACCAGGATCGAAGCCAATGACATCAACATCCGCAACGCCCTGGCCGAGGAGAAGGCCAAGGAGCATCCCGACGAGGCCCGGGTCAAACAACTTGAGGCGATGCTGACCCCGATCAAGGACCCCAACGGCAGCGGTGCGATGGTGCCGCGCAAGTTCGTCGGGTTCTCGACCGAGGGAAACGGACGGATGATCGAGATGATCGGCGAGATCAAGCCCGGCATCAAGGGTGTCGGCGTGGTCGTGCCCGGCACGAACACCAACTTGAATGGCAGCGCCTCGAATCACGCCTCGGCTGTGGAATTGGCAAAGCAATCGGGCTCGCCGGTATTCCTGTACATGGGTGACGACTTCCCCCAGGGGCTGGACAACGCGGCGGACCCGAAGTACGCGGCGTCCATGGCTCCCAAGCTGGTGTCATTCGGACACGAGATCGACCGTGCGGTGGGCGCGGGCGCGCCGGGTACGCCGGTGACCTACATCGGCCATTCCTATGGCGGCGCAGTCGTCGGTACGGCCGAGCAGATGGGTTTGCGCGCGGACCGGGTCTTGCACGCGTCGTCGGCCGGCACCGGAATCCTGACCGAGGGGTACACCAACCCGAACCCGAATGTGCAACGCTATTCGATGACAGCGCCCGGAGACCCGATCGCGCTGGTGCAGTCGTTGCCCCGCGATGTCTCCCTGTCGAGTATCCCGGGTGTCGATTCGATACCGGGCATTCCGCACAACGTCGACGGGCGCATCGGCAATCCGCTGGGTGGCCTGCCGTCGGCTACCGATCCGGACAGAATTCCCGGTGTCACCCGTCTCGACACCGGCTACTACAGCCCGGAAGGCGCCCACCCGAACCAGATCATCGTCGGAACCGACGCCCATGGAAAGTATTGGGACGATTATGATTCCGACGCGTTTCACAACATGGCCGCGGTGATTAGCGGGGGCGAGGCCACGGGGTACGTCGAGCGCGGGATCCAGACCAATTACGTAGACATCGATGTCGGTGACGACGGGAACTTCGGGGCCGAGGCCGCCGACCAGGGGCGCGCGGCCGGCGGATCGAAGATCCCGGAACTCCCTTGGGACGACGACGGATCCTACGATAGACGGCAACATCCATGGGATAATCCGGTCGTGACGGACAATCCTGGCCGCGGACCAAAGGTCCAGGTCAAATGAGAGCTATCGCAACATTGTTCGTGACGATGCTGCTGGTGTCCACGACTTCATGCGAATTCTCCCAGAAGGACCAGCGCACTACCGAAGGTGAGGCGACGATGCAACCCACCTCCTTGACTGTTACCGAGGCTGCTCGGGTGACAGCCGGATATGTGTCGACCATCCTCGACAAGCCGGTCGATCCCGATCCTGCGTATGCGCGAAAAATCGGGTGTCGCACCGACGATGCACTGATGTCGGTCGGCCCGCCCTGGAAGGTGCAGGTTTCCGAGTGGCTGGTCGATCCCGCGCCGGAGTTGGTCGAGGCGGCCCTGACTCGCGCCTCCGCCTTGCGCGATCAGGGATTCGAACTGATCCCATGGACCCGGCCGGATCCGGAACCCGCAGACAACAAGTCCTATCGCGACAGTCGCGGCTACGTGGTGTCGGTCAAGGCCAAAACCACTGCGGGGGGTGTTTACGGACTCGACGTACACGCAACCTCGCCGTGTGCCGACGAGGACTAGATCGCCACACCCTCCACGGCACTGAACGGTGATGCCGTCGGCACCACACGAGTGAGCCGGAACCCGTTCTGCTCGTAGAGCTTTCGGTACTCGGCTGCGCTACGCTCGCGTGCCGCGACCCCGACCAACATCTCCATGTCGACCCACCTGCCGAGAAACTCCCGGTCGTGGTCCGGGAGCACGGCCTCGATCAGCAGCAGGGTGTCGCCCGGCCTGGCTGCCGCCCGCACATTACGCAGGATCGCCGCCGCCTTGTCGTCGGGCCAGTCGTGAATGATGTTCTTCATCACGTAGGCGTCGACGCCGGCCGGAACACAGTCGAAGAACGATCCGGGTACCACCTGCACCCGGTCGGCCACCCCGTACCGGCCCAGCATTTCCGGTGCCCCCTGCACGACCTGAGGCAGGTCATAGAGCACTCCGCGGGCTGCCGGGGTGGCCTGAAGGATGGCCGCCAGAAGACGGCCGTGTCCGCCACCGACATCGGCGATGGTCCCGAACCGGGTGAAGTCGTAGGCCGCCACCACCGGGGCGATCGCCAGCTCGGAGATGCTGGTCATGGCGTCGTTGAAGAGGGCCCCGAGTTCGGGTTCGGAGCCGAGGTACTCGAACGCCTCTTTGCCGCGCAGCTTGGGGATGACGGCCTCACCGGTGCGGACCGCGTCGGCGAGGTGGCTCCAGTGCTCGCGATGCTGCGGCGAGCCGACCAGTTTCGCCATCCCGGCGATCGAAACCGCGGCGTCTGTGCGCAACGTCGCGCCCAGCGGGTTCAGCGCGTACCGCCCGTCGCGGGTGCGGCGGAAGACGCCTTCGCCGACCAGGGCCCGCATCAGCCGGTTCAGGGTGTCCGGGTTGGCCTCGACCCGGCGCGCCAACTCGTCGGTGCGCAGTGGGCCGCCGGCGAGCGCGTCGGCGACCCCGAGCTGGGTGGCGGCGGCGATGCCCTGGGCGACCCAGGCGCCCAGGATCAGCTCCAGCATGGCCGCGGGCGGCGGGACCGCGCGTTGATGCAGGCGACGCAGGTGATGGCGGACACGCTCGACCGCGCGGACCAGTCCGGCGGGCGGCACCTTGGCGGGAGTCACCGGACGACTTTAGGGCAGGTCGGCCGCGATGTCTGTACCGATGGCCGACCTGGTGGCGACAGCAAACCGAACTGGCGTCGGGACCGGCCCCGCCCGACGCCTAAAGTGGTGCCGATGTCCACTGCGAATCGAAGGGCCGGCCGTGCCTGACGCCGCCGGCGGTGGCTCGTCGCTGGACCAGCTCCACCAGCTCAACCGCGAGGTGGCCGAATCACGGTCGGCCCGGCTGCTCGTGACCAACAACCTGGCCACCTATCTCACGCTGATGGAACGCCACCTGGACCGGGGCGCCAAGCTCACCGAGACTGAGCTGGTGGTCCGGCTGGAACGCGACCTGGCCGATCTGGGCTCCGAGACTGAGCAGTCGGGCCTGGCCCTGATCAAATACTGGGCCAGCCAGGGCTGGCTGCACCGGATTACCGAGCCGTCCGGCGACACCGAACGCAACGTCTGCTACCTGACCTACGAGGCGCGGGCCGTACTGGATTTCGCCCGCCGCATGCGCCGCGAGGACACCGTCGCGACCGGCGGGTCGATCACCGGTATCGCGGCCGGGCTGCGCCGGGTGGCCGGCCAGGTCAGCAACGATCCGGAGCGTATCCGCGCCGACATCGAAGCCGAGATCGCCAGGCTGCATGACGAACTCGATGCCCTCGAGCAGGGGCAGCGGCCCGAACCCGACCTCGTCGACGTCGAGGACGACGCCCGGGCCATCGCCCTGCAGATGGAGCAGATCGTCTCCGACATCGGGCAGTACGGCGCCATGCTGAACCGCATTACCACTCGATTGTTGGATGCGTCCGCAGACACCGATCTCGGTTACCGGGAACGTCAACGCCAACTGTTCGACGATTACGAGTCACTGTTCGCCTCCCGGGAGAGTGCCTCCTACACCGCCTTCACCCGGATGATCCAGGACCCCGAGCAGCGGGCCGCCCTGGTGGCCGACATCGAGGCGGTGACCCGTGAGTTGCCGCACCTGGACCCGGGCCTGCGTGAGGTGATGACCGGGTTCTTCAGCCTGGTGTCGGCGCAGACGGCCGAGGTCGGGCGGACCCGTCAGCGCTGCGCCCGCCGGATCAAGCGTTTTGTCGCGTCCGGCACGCTGGAACACAGTCGCGGCGTCACCCGGCAGCTCAACGAGGCACTGGCAGGCGCGCACGAACTCCTCAGCGTGTCCCTGGCCGACAGTCGCATCGGCATCGAGGTTCCGCTGGCCCGCACCGATCTCAATTCGATTGGCGCCGTTGCCTTCAAGATTCGTGACGCGATCCCGCCGTCACAGGCCGAGTCCGCCGAGGGCGAGGTGAACCTGTCGGCATTCTCGGCTTTGGCGTCCCAGGTCGACGCCGCTGAGTTGGCCGAGTTGATCAACGGCGCGGTGGCGGCCGGACCGGTATCGCTGCCCGACGCGATCGGCATGCTGGACTCGGCGTATCTCGGGCATGTGATCGTGCTGTGGTCCTGGGCGCTCAAGCAGCAACCCACCGAACACGCTGAATCCGTACGGGTGCGCTTCCGGTCCCTGGAAGGTGCCGACCGCGAAATCGAGATCCCCCGACTGGTTTTCACCGAGCCGATCCCTACTGCCAGTGAGAGCATGCTATGACCGAGACCCCTGATCCCACGTTTGACACCGGGGTCGACTTCGATGCCCTGCCGAGCATCGACGCCGTCGAACGGACCACCGACCAGCGTCGCGCGCCGCGCTTCGACGGTGACGTCAGCGAGTTGCCCGACCGGGCCTGCTGGGCGTTGCAGCACCTGCTGTCGCGTCGGTACATCAGCAAGGACAACCACTCCGAGCTGTGGGCGTGGGTCACCCGGTACCGCACCGAAATCACCGTGCGGCTCTCGGAACTCGATCTGCGGCTGTGCATCTCGGACGATCACGACATCGCCTACGTCGAGACGGCCGACTACGAATCGCAGTGGCGGCGCCGGTTGCTACGTCGCGAGACCCTCAACACCTACGACTCGATCCTGGCACTGCACCTGGCCAAGCTCATGCGCGCTGCGTCCCGCGACGAGAACGTCCTGATCAGCCGGGACGAGATCCACGAGCTGTTCGCCGGGGTGAACAACGACACCGACCGCGACACCGCCTCGTTCGACAAGCGGATCGACAACGCGGTCGAGCGGCTCACCGATATCGAGATGCTCTCGCGCAACCGGGAGGACGAGGACAGCTTCACCATCAGCCCGGTGGTCAACGCGATCATGACGGCCTCGATGATCACCGAGCTGCAGCAGCAGTTCGAGCAGCTCAAGCGGGCCGCCAACGGTGTCGGCGCCGACGATTCCGACGACGTGGCAGTATCCGAACGGCACGAGGACGAAGTGGACGCGCATGGCTGAACCGACCAACCAGTTCTCGCTCTCGCGCCTGCAGGTCATCAACTGGGGTGTGTTCGACGGGTATCACTCGATCCCGTTCAGTCAGCACGGCACGCTGATCACCGGATCCTCGGGTAGCGGCAAATCCTCACTGCTGGATGCGATCTCGCTGGCCTTTCTGCCGTCGCACCGGCGTAACTTCAACGCCTCGGGCGATACCACCGCCGCGGGCGCGGGCACCGGAAAGCGCACCGTCGACAAGTACGTCCGCGGCGCCTGGGGTGAGCGCCGGGAGGGCGCCAACCGGCAGATCATGTATCTGCGCGGGACGGGCCCGGCCTGGTCGGCGGTATCGGTCACCTATAGCGACCGCACCGGGCGCTCGGTCACCGGGCTGGTACTCAAATGGCTTGCCGCCGAGAAGACGTCGGATCCGGGCAGCCGGTACTACCTGATCGACGCCGACCGCGACATCTTCGGCCTGTGCAACCGGTGGGCGGCCAACGGTTATGACGCCGCGGTGTTCCGCGACGACGGCTGGACCGGTGGTCGCAGTGAGAGCCAGTACCTGGCGCAGCTGTACGCCAGCATCGGCATCCGTGCCTCCGAAGCCGCGCAGCAGCTTCTCGGCAAGGCGAAATCGCTGAAAAGCGTGGGTGGTCTTGAGCAGTTCGTCCGCGAGTTCATGCTCGACGAGCCGGCCAGCCTCAGCGGCGTGGAGGAGGCACTGGAGCAGATCAACCCGCTGGTCGAGGCCCGCGGGCTACTGGATGTGGCCCGGCGCAAGCGCAACACGTTGGGCAACATCGCTGCGGTGCAGGCGCGTTACGCCGAAGAGGAAGCCAAGTTCGGCGTGATCGACACGGTCGACAACGCGTTGATCCGCGACTACGTCGATCACCTGCGGTTGGCCCAGGCCGGCCCGGAGATCGACAATCTCGACGACCAGATCACTCAGCTCGGTGCCCAGCGTGACGAGTTCGGTTCACAGCAGCGCCAGCTCAAGAACGAACACAATTCGCTCATGGCGCAGATCAATACGGTCACGGTGGATCTGGTGCCGCTGCAGCAGCGTCTCACCGAGGCGGAGCGGATCAGCGAGGAGGTGTCGCGCCGGCGCAGCGGTTACGAGGACAAGGTGACCGCGCTGGGGTTGACCCCGCCGGACGACGGCGAGGAATTCTGGTCGCTGCGTGAGACTTTGATGGTCGAGGCCGACCGGCTGCATCGGGAGCTGTTCACCGGGAACCAGCCCTACGTCGAGGCGTCGGCCAAGGAGGTGCGGGCCCGCGAGGCGCGCGAGAGCGTGGAGTCCGAGCTGGAGCGGGTGCAGCGGCTGGGCTCCCCGCTGCCGCGGACCGAATACGAGATGCGGGCCCGGATCGCCCGGGCGCTCGAGATCTCCGAGCGTGACCTGGTCTATGTCGCCGAGTTGATGGAACTCAAGCCCGATGAGTCGCGGTGGCGACTGGCCGTCGAAAAGGTGTTGCGCGGGGCCGGATTGCGCTTGCTGGTTCCCGATGCCTACATGGAGCGCGCGCTGCGCTTCGTCAACGAGAACGACATGCGTGGCCGGATCCAGCTGCAGCACGTCCAGCACGGCGCACAGTTGCGCACCCCGCCACCGCATACGCTTGCCACCAAACTCCAGCTGGCCGACCCAACTCACGACAGTGCGGTGGAGGCCCTCAATGTGATTGCCGCGGTGGGCGATTACGTATGTGTCGACGGGCCGGAGGAGTTCACCGAACAGTCCCGCGCCGTCACCGATCAAGGCCTGCGCAAGGACAGCGGCCGGCTGTCGATCAAGGATGACCGGTCGCGGCTGCGCCCGTCGGACTACATCTTCCTCGGCGGTACCGCAGCCAAAGTTGAAGCCCTGCAGGATGACCTGGCTGCCGCGCAGGACGTCTACCAGGTGGCGCGCAACTCCCGTGAGCGCCTCGACGAGCACCGCGGTCAGCTGCAGTCCCGGGAGCGTGCCTGCCGGGCGTTGTGTGACCAGTTCATGCAGTGGAGCGATATCGACTCCGACTCGGTCGACGAGATGCTCGAACGGTTGCAAGACGAACACGAACTGCTGGTCTCGGACAACCCCGACGCCGAACGGCTGCAACAGCGGGCTGACGAATGCTGGGAGCGCGTCGAGAAGGTGATCCAGCAGATCGGCTCGCTCAACGAACGCGAAACCACGCTGGACCGGAGGCGGACCGCGCTGCTGGAGTTGAGCGAGGTCCTGACCGAACGGCTCGGGGCCGGCGAGCTGCCGCAGCACACTCGCGACACGATCGACACCTATGCCGCCGACATCGCGCTGACCCTCGAGTTGCTCGAATCCGAGCCGTACCGAAGCGAACTGAGCCGCGTCATCAGTCGCGAGCGGGACCGGCTGCGGGCGGACCGCAACCGGTCGCACGACGAGCTGGCCGGCATCATGGCCGCATACGACAGCTCATTCCCCGACGCCATCCCGAACGACAGCGATGTGTTCGACGAGCGGGTGCACGACTACGTGGCGTTGTGCCGTCGCATCGACGAGCGGGAGCTGCCCGATGCGTATGAGCGCATGCAACGGCTGATCACCGAGCAGGCGCCGGGCGCAATCCTGAACCTGCACATGATCGCCGACAACGAAGCGCGGCGGATCACCGAGCAGATCGCCCGCGTCAACACCGGCCTGGGTGCGGTGGAGTTCAACCGCGGCACCCGGCTGACCCTGCATGCCGGTACCCGGCATCTGGCGGCGGTCGACGAACTCAACGAGAAGGCCCAGCGCATCTCCTCGCGGGTGTCGCTGGTGAGTTTCGGCGACGAGACCGCGATGTTCGAGCAGTACACCGACATCCTGCAGTTGCGAAAGTTGTTGGCGGGCAACACGCCGGAGGATCGGCAGTGGACTCGTGACGCCCTGGATGTGCGTAACCGGTTCGTGCTGTACTGCGAGGAGCGCGATGCCGAGACCGGCGAGGTCATCCGGACCTACAGCAATTCCGGCGACAACTCCGGTGGTGAGCAGGAGAAGCTCATGGCGTTCTGCCTGGCCGGAGCGCTGAGCTTCAACCTGGCCAGCCCGGACAGCAACGACACCCGGCCGTTGTTCGCCCAGCTGATGCTCGACGAGGCGTTCTCCAAGTCGGATCCGCAGTTCGCCCAGCAGGCACTGTCGGCGTTCCGTAAGTTCGGTTTCCAGTTGGTGATCGTGTCGACCGTGCAGAACAGCACGACGATCCAGCCCTACATCGACAACGTGGTGATGGTGTCCAAGTCCGACGCGTCGGCGCCCAATGCCCGGCCCGTCGCGTCGGTCACCTCGGCGTCGATCTCCGAATTCGCCGATCTGCGAAAGACTTCAGGGGACGCGGTACCGAGCGCCTGACCTTGCGTCGAGCGTGCGTCCCAAGCGGCTCGTCCCCTCGTCGGAACCCCGGACAGCGCCATGCCTTTCCTGGCTGGGTGTCGACCAGTTCTTCGGCCCGGAGGCGGATCGGCGTGCTCAGGACAATCACCGGCATTAGCAACCGAGGGAGGCCGACGTGATTTTGACGACGGCTGAACCACCGTCGGTTGCCCACGGTCGCGTGGAGCTACGCGGTCAGTGCCGGGACACCTATGACCACTCGAAGGATCCGTTCGATCGCGGCGACGTCACGGCCGAGTTGGAATCGCAATAGCCTCTGGCTACTTCGACGACTGCTCAGAGTGGGCTGACCGTCGCGGTCAGGTGCGGGTAGCCCTTCGACAGGTTGCGCAGCGTCAGCTCCCAGCCGTCGGTGTCGCGTTCGACGTAGAGTCCGGCCTTGGCGGGCAGCACCACGGGTTTGGCGAACCGCACCGAGTACTTCACCGCATCGGGGAGCTGCCCCTCGATGTTGGCCAGAACCGCTGCCGCACTGAACATCCCGTGGGCGATGACGGTGGGGAAGCCGAACAGCTTGGCCGCCAACCCGTTGGTGTGGATCGGGTTGTGGTCCCCGCCGATCGACGCGTAGTTCCGGATCTGCCCGGGTGTGATGTTCAGGACCGCGTTGGGCGGCGGCAGCTTCGGCTGCTTCTGCGGCTCCGGCTTGGGCTCACCGGACAGGCTGGTCTTCTGCTGGTGCAGGAACGTCGTCACCTGGTGCCAGGCCGTGTCATTGCCGACCTTGAGTTCGGTGACGATGTCGACCAGCAGGCCCTTGCGGTGCTCCCGCAGGTTCTCCGCGTGCACAGCGGCGCTGACGGCATCGGTGACCCTGATCGGCCGGTACTGGGTGATGTGATTCTCGGTGTGCACCGAACCCATGGCGGCGAACGGGAAATCGAATCCGGTGACCAGTGACATCACCGTCGGGAAGGTCAGTGCGAACGGGTAGGTCAGCGGCAGGGTGTCGCTGAACCGCAGCCCGGTTACCTGCGCATAGGCGGCAACGTTGGCCGGGTCGATAGGCAGGTTGTCGACCTTGAGGGTGCGGGTCGGCAGGGTGTCGTCGCGCGGGATGAACGGCAGGGCGCCGACGACAGCGCGGAGCATGTTGTTCACTTCTAGGCTCCCAGCATGGCCTGGCCGCAGACCCGGATGGTGTTGCCGGTGACCGCATTCGACGCGGGGCTGGCGAAGTAGGCGATCAGCTCGGCCACGTCCACCGGCTTGCCGCCCTGGAACAGCGAGTTCAGCCGGCGGCCGACCTCACGGGTGGCCAGCGGGATGGCGTCGGTCATCTTGGTCTCGATGAAGCCGGGAGCGACGGCGTTGATGGTGATGCCCTTCTCCGCCAACACCGGGGCCAATGCTTCGGTGAGCCCGATCATCCCGGCCTTGGTGGCGGCGTAGTTGGTCTGCCCGCGGTTACCGGCGATGCCGGCCATCGAGGATAGGCCGATCACCCGGCCGCCCTCGCTGAGGGTGCCACTGGCCACCAGGCCCTCGGTGAGACGCTGCGGGGCAAGTAGATTCACCGCGATCACCGAATCCCAGCGGCTCTCGTCCATGTTGGCCAGCAGCTTGTCGCGGGTGATGCCGGCGTTGTTGACCAGCACGTCGACCTTGCCGCCGTGTTGCGCGGTGACATGGGCGACGATGGCGTCGATTGCATCTTCTGAGGTGACGTCCAACGTCAGGGCGCTGCCGCCGACCTTCTCGGCGACCTTGCCCAGGTCCTCGGCGGCCTGGGGAACGTCCACCGCGACCACGGTCGCGCCGTCCCGCGCGAACACCTCGGCGATCGTCGCGCCGATGCCGCGGGCCGCGCCGGTGACCACGGCGACCTTGCCGGCCAGCGGCTTGTCCCAGTCGGCCGGCGGGGTCGAGTCGGCGGCGCCCACCCGGTACACCTGCCCGTCGACGTAGGCCGACTTGGCCGAGAGGATGAACCGGAGGGTGGACTCCAGGCCAGTGGCGCCGGGCTTGGCGTCGGCGGCCAGGTACACCAGCGATGCGGTGGCGCCGCGCTGCAGCTCCTTGCCCAGCGAGCGGGTGAAGCCCTCCAGGGCGCGCTGCGCGATCTGGGCGTGGACACTGCCGGCCTGATCCGGGGTGGTGCCGATGACGGCCACCCGGGCGCACGAGGCGAGGTTGCGCAGCACCGGGGTGAAGAACTGGTAGAGCTCCTTGAGTCCGGCAGCGTCGGCGATGCCGGTGGCGTCGAGCACCACGCCGCCGAACGAATCGGCCCAGCGGCCGCCGATGTTGTTGGAGACCACGTCGTAGTCGTCGGCCAGGGCGGCGCGCAGCGGCTCGACGACGCGGCCCTCCCCGCCGATCAGCAGGGAGCCGGCCAGGGGCGGCTGCCCGGGGCGGTAGCGGCGCAGGGTCTCGGGCTGCGGCACGCCCAGCTGTTTGGCCAGGAACGATCCCGGCCCGGAGTTGACCACTTGGGAGAACAGGTCGGAAGCCACTTCAGCTGCCTTTCGCTTCGCAGTACTGCGTTGTCCATACCGAACTTACTCCAGAGTAAGAACAGTGGGTAATATGGCCCCGGACAACCCGACAGTGGAGGGCAAACAGATGGCCAACAACACGACCCGGCGACGCGTTGCCGTTTTGGGTGGCAACAGGATTCCGTTCGCACGGTCCGACGGCGCCTACGCCAACGCCTCCAATCAGGATATGTTCACCGCCGCGCTGGACGGGCTGATCGAGCGCTTCGACCTGGCCGGAGAGCGGCTCGGTGCGGTGATCGGCGGTGCGGTACTCAAGCACAGCCGTGACTTCAACCTCATGCGTGAATGCGTGCTGGGCAGCGCGTTATCGCCCTACACACCGGCCTTTGACCTGCAGCAGGCCTGCGGCACCGGGCTGCAGTCCGCGATCGTCGCCGCCAACGCCATCGCACTGGGGCAGTACGAGTCCGCGGCCACCGGTGGCGTGGACACCGCATCGGACGCCCCGATCGCGTTCGGCAACGACCTGCGGCAGGTCCTGCTGGGCCTGCGCCGGGCGAAGTCCAACCTGGACCGGCTCAAGCTGGTCGGCAAGCTGCCGGCCGCCCTCGGCGTAGAGATCCCGGTCAACAGCGAGCCGCGCACCGGTATGTCGATGGGCGAACACGCCGCGGTGACCGCCAAGTTGATGGGCGTCAAGCGCGTCGACCAGGACGAGTTGGCCGCCGCCAGCCACCGCAACATGGCCGCCGCCTACGACAGCGGGTTCTTCGACGACCTGGTCACCCCGTTCCTCGGGCTGTACCGCGACAACAATCTGCGGGCAGATTCCACGCCGGAGAAGCTGGCCAAGCTCAAGCCGGTGTTCGGAGTCAAGGCCGGCGACGCGACCATGACCGCGGGCAACTCGACGCCGCTGACCGACGGTGCCTCGGTGGCGCTGCTGGCCAGTGAGGACTGGGCCCAGGCCCATGGACACGAACCGCTGGCCTACTTCGTCGACGGCGAAACCGCGGCCGTCGACTACGTCAACGGGCCCGACGGCCTGCTGATGGCGCCGACGTACGCGGTACCGCGACTGCTGGCCCGCAACGGATTGACCCTGCAGGACTTCGATTTCTACGAGATCCACGAGGCGTTCGCCTCGGTGGTGCTGGCCACGCTGGCGGCCTGGGACTCCGACGAGTACTGCAAGGAGCGGCTGGGTTTGAAAACGGCGCTCGGCAGCATCGACCGGGCCAAGCTCAACGTCAACGGTTCCTCGCTCGCGGCGGGTCACCCGTTCGCGGCTACCGGCGGCCGGATCGTGGCGCAGCTGGCCAAGCAGTTGGCAGAGAAAAAGAAGCAGACCGGGCAGCCGGTACGCGGACTGATCTCCGTCTGTGCGGCTGGGGGGCAGGGCGTCACGGCCATTTTGGAGGCGTAGCTTGCGGAGCCCGAAGGCATGACCGCCGCGGCGGTCACATTCGAAAAGTTTGTTTGGGGGACGTGTAACGGTCGTGGCGTAGAGGTCGATAGAGGGGGTAGCTCCGTGTTGCCGTCTGACCCCCCGACCCGACGGCAACACGGAGCAACCTAGCTCCGAATCCGGGCAAAAATCGACCGTACTTCCTCTGGCTTGAGGGGTGCCCGAGGCGTACGATCGAGCCTACGACGGGTTCGGGAGTGACTGATCCAAAGAGTCGGTACAGGGGTGAAAGACCGGCTGCGTGAGACGAATTGCAACGCCCCCAAGTGTCCTCCCGAACCCGCCCCTTTTGTCTTTTGAGGCGCCTAGCCTGGTGCCATGCAGATCAGCCTCATCGCCTCACTCAGTGACACCGTTGGCCGCTCCCCGGTTGACGCCACGGTAGAGAATCTCGCTCAATTGCACGACGAGGGATTCCGGCGGGTCTGGATGACGCAGATGCCCTACGAACCAGACCTCCTGACCGTCCTCGCGGTCGCGTTCCGTGAGGTCGACGGGATCGAGGTGGGCACAGGTGTCATCCCGATCCAGAATCAGCACCCGATGTTGCTGGCACAGCGTGCACTCACGCTCAGCCTGATCAGCGGCGGCCGGTTCCTGCTGGGCCTCGGCATGACGCATGCCGCGGTGACCGAGGGGATGTGGGGCATTCCGTGGGACAAGCCCGTGCGACGCCTGCGGGAGTACCTCGATGGGCTGCAACCACTGTTGGCCGGCGAACCCGCTGATGCGCCGGGTGAGACGGTGACCACGCGCGGTGCCCTGCAGATCGCGGGGGCGTCGGCACCCGATGTGTACATCGCCGCGTTGGGGCCCCAACTGCTCAAACTGGCCGGCCGTCGCACCGCGGGCACCGTGACCTGGATGACCGGGCCGAAGACGCTGGCCGAGCATGTTGCGCCGACCCTGCGTGAAGGCGCCGACGGTCGGCCGGTCCGCGTCGTCGCCGCGCTTCCGGTGAGCGTCACCGACGATGTCGACGGGGCCCGTGCCCAGGCCGCCGAACAGTTCGCAATGTACGGGTATCTGCCGTCCTATCGGGCCATGCTCGATAGGGAGGGGTACGCCGGACCCGCAGATGCTGCCATCATCGGCGATGAAAGCACTGTGGCAGAACGGATTCGGGCACTCGGCACGGTGGGTGTGGACGAATACGTCGGGGTGGTGTTCGACGCATCGCCCGAAACCCGTTCCCGCACCAGGGCGCTGCTGCGCTCGCTCGACAACTGAGCGCCTGCTCGCGGGTTAAGGTGCGCCCTCCGGTTCGGGCTGTGGCTCGTTCTTGAGCAGTTCGCGAACCGACGTGCGCGATCCGTAGGGGCGCAACATACCGCTGGCCGGCCGGGGCCGCACGATCTTCGGCCACCAGAACCACCGGCCGAGGAGTGTCGCGATCGACGGCGTCATGAACGACCGCACGATCAAAGTGTCGAAGAGCAGACCGAGGCCGATCGTGGTGCCGATCTGACCGAGCACGATGAGGTCGCTGAAGATGAACGAGGACATGGTGGCTGCGAACACCAGGCCGGCCGCGGTCACCACCTTGCCGGTGCCGGCCATGGCGCGGATGACGCCGGTTTTGAGCCCGGCCCCGATCTCCTCCTGGAAGCGGGATATCAACAGCAGGTTGTAGTCGGCACCCACGGCCAGCAGCAGGATGATGGCCAGTGCCAGTACGATCCAGTACAGCTGGATGCCGAAGATGTACTGCCACACCAGGACTGACAAACCGAACGATGCCCCCAACGACAGCACCACGGTACCGACGATGACCAGCGCCGCGACCAGGCTGCGGGTGATGAACATCATGATGAGCAGGATGAGCGAGATCGCCGCCAACGCGGCGATGATCAGATCGTATTTGGCGCCGTCCTGAATGTCCTTGTATGCAGAAGCTGTTCCGGCCACATAGATCTTGGCGTCCGACAGCGGAGTGGCTTTGATGGAATCGAATGCGGCGTCCTTGATTCCGTCGATATGTGAGATGCCTTCTGGCGTAGCGGGAGTTCCCTCATGCGTGATGATCATCCGGGCGGCCTTGCCGTCAGGTGAGAGGAACAGTTTCAGGCCGCGTTTGAAGTCGGGATTGTCGAAGGCCTCGGGTGGAAGGTAGAACGAGTCGTCGTTCTTGGCGGAGTCGAAGGCCTGTCCCATCGCGGTCGCATTCTGCAGGGCTTCTTCGGACTGCGCATTGGTCCCGGACGTGGTCGCGTAGTTCGACAGCGTCAGGTCACGGTTTCGCTCCTGGATGGCGATCTGCGGCGGCAGCAGCGCCAGGAGTTGCGGTTGCAGCGCATCAAGTTTGTCCAGGCTCGCCGTGATCTCGCCGAACTGGTCGCTGAGTTTGTCGATTCCGTCGAGCGCGTCGAATACCGACCGCAGCGCCGCGCACATCGGAATGTCGAAACAGTGTGGTTCCCAGTAGAAGTAGTTGCGCAGCGGCCGGAACTGGTCGTCGAAGTTTGCGATCTTGTCACGCAGATCGTTCACGATCGTGACGGTGTCGTGGAACGCCTGCGTCTGCTCATGGGTGGCGTCGGCGCTGGCCTGTTGCAGTGTGACCTGCCGCTTGAGGATGTTGATCGTGTTGGACAGCTCGTTGGCCTGTTTGAGCAGATCGGCCGCGCGGTCCTGCTGATAGCCCAGATTCATGATCTGGCTGGCGCTTTGCGCGCTGATCTGGAAGGGAATGGAGCTGTGCTTGATCGGTGTGCCCAGCGGGCGGGTGATCGACTGGACCAGCGCGATGCCGCGGGTGTGCAGAACGGCTTTGGCAATGCGTTCGAGCACCAGCATGTCCGCGGGGTTGCGCATGTCATGATCGGTTTCGACCATCAACAGCTCGGGGTTCAGCCTGGCCTCCGAGAAGTGGCGGGTGGCAGCGATATAGCCGATGTTGGCCGGCGCCGATTCCGGGAGGTAGGGGCGGCCGTCATAGCTGGTCTTGTATCCCGGCAGGGCGAGTAGGCCGATGAGCGCGATCAGGCATGACACGACCAGGATGGGGCCGGGCCAACGCACGATCGCGGTACCGATGCGTCGCCAGCCGCGGGTCTGGTGTTTGCGTTTCGGTTCCAACAGTCCGAACCGGCTGAAGATGGTCAGCACGGCGGGGCCCAGGGTGAGCGCCGCCGCCAACGTCACGAGCACACCGATGGCGGCGGGGATGCCCAAGGTCTGGAAGTACGGCAGGCGGGTGAAGTACAGGCAGGCCACGGCTCCGGCAATGGTCAGCCCCGAGCCGACGATGACGTGCACCGTCCCACGAAACATGTCGTAATACGCGGTCTCGCGGTCCATCCCGCGGGTCCGGGCCTCGTGGTAGCGGCCGATGACGAAAATGCCGTAGTCCGTGCCCGCGGCGATCGCCAACAGCGTCAGCAGATTCGTCGAATAGGTGGAAAGTCCGATGACTCCGTAATGAGCCAGTGCGGCCACGACACCGCGCGCGGCCGCCAGTTCGATGGCGACCGTGACGAGCATGATGAGCATCGTGACGACGGACCGGTAGACCACGAGCAGCATCACCGCGATGACCAAAAAGGTTATGCCGGTGACCTTGTGGGTACCCTCGCTACCGACCTCGAAGTTGTCGGTGATGAGCGGTGCGGCGCCGGTGACGTAGGCCTTGACCCCGGGCGGTGGCGGGACGCTCGCGACGATGTTGCGGATGGCGTCGACTGATTGGTTGGACAACGCTTCGCCCTGGTTGCCCGCGAGGTACACCTGTACCAGTGCGGCCTTGCCGTCCTTGCTCTGCGACCCGCCCGCCGTGAGCGGGTCTCCCCAGAAGTCCTGAATGTGCTCGACGTGCTTGGTGTCCTCGGCCAGCCGTTTCACCAGGGTGTCGTAGAAGCGGTGGGCTTCGTCGCCGAGAGGCTGATCGCCTTCGAGCACAATCATGGCTGCGCTGTCGGAGTCGAACTCGTCGAAGACCTGGCCGATGTGTCGCATTGCCATGGTTGACGGCGCGTCGGGCGCGTTCAGACCCACCGAACGTGCGGCGCCGACGACTTCCAGTTGGGGCACAAAGATATTCGTCAGGGTGGCGACGGCCACCCACACCAGCATGATCGGTACGGCGAGTAGACGAATGGTGCGCGCCGTCCTCGAACCGGTATGTGCCCCGGCGCCGGCGTCGTGCTGCTCGCTCATGCCGACTTGTCCAAGCACGCGATGTAGCCGTTCACGTTGTCGGTGGACCTTTCGTCCTTGACCACACCGTTGACCGTGATGCGGCAGCCGATGTAGTCACCGTCGCCCTGTGCGCGAAGGTCGGCGAACATCGTGGGGTCATCGGTGACCAGCGTCTGCGACCACGGCAGCGCGACGTCCTCGGCCCGTTGGGGTTGGGCGTCGATGTCCAGGTAGTTGACCGTGGCGATCGAACCCGGTGGACCGAACACCTCGAACAGCACCCGCTTCGGGTTGTATCCGGTGTTCTCCAGGGTGTCGGCACTGGGGCGTGACACCTCGTTGTCGGAACCGAATATGCCGTGCAGTCGACTGACGGTGAAGGCGACTACCGCCACCACCAGTACAGCCACGATCACCGTCCAGCGCCGCCTGACCAGTCTGGTTACCGAGATCCCCTGCATCTCAGAGCCTTTCGAGAACAAGCGCACAACTCGCCTTGAAGCGAGAATCTTCGACCGTTCCAAGCACCTGAACGGTACGGTACGGTACAGTCCAATCGGGGGCAAGAGTTGAGACCGGTTGATTTGACTTCCTCCTACCGAAAGGTGTCTGCGGTGTCTTCCGCTTCGACGCAGAACGCCTCGGTTCAAGGCTCGCCGTGGTCCGAGCGTGAGGCCGAGTTGTTGGCGGTGACCCTGCGGCTGTTGCAGCAGCAGGGATACGACCGGCTGACGGTGGAAGCCGTGGCCACCGCGGCGAAGTCGAGCAAGTCCACGATTTACCGCCGCTGGCCGTCGAAGACGGAATTGGTGCTGGCGGCGTTCATCGAGGGCACCCGCGTACAGCTGGTTCCACCCCGCACGGGCGCGTTACGCACCGACCTTCTGAGTATCGGCGCCGCGGTGTGTGCACAGGCACGCGAGCACGCCAGCACGATGAGCGCGATCATGAGCGAGATTGCGCACAGCCCGGAATTGAGTGCGGCCATGCAGAATCAATTCGTACTGGACCGTAAGAAACTCATGACGGATGTTCTGGCCGAGGCAGTGGATCGTGGCGAGATCGACGCCGCCGCGATCCACGATGAACTCTGGGATGTGATGCCGGGATATCTGGTGTTTCGCTCCCTGATACCGGGCCGCCCGCCGACCGAGGAGACGGTTCAGGCCCTGGTCGACGATGTCTTGATACCCAGCCTGACCCGCTTCTGAACTCAGTCACTCCGTCCATCCGACCACGCCGCCGGGTACCAGTGGCACACCGATGCCGGCCGCCGCGGTGACCCCGGCCTGCCGCGCGTGTGCGCTCAGGATGTCCAGCTTGAACGATGTTCCCACCAAGAACATGTAGAACACGAGGCCGAGCTGGCCGACGACGTAGATCAGGGTGAGGTTCGGATGAGTGATGGTTTCGGCCCCGACGGTCAACGTGGTGGGAAACAGCCAGTGTTGCGCTGCGGGCCATCCGTCCCGTTCTCGGCTCCGAATCACCACTGAAGACCTTGCACACCGGGACAATGGAAGGACTGCGCCGTGTGGAAAGAGTTGCGGGCGACTGCCCGGCAGTTTTTGGGAATGATTGCCTCTACGCTGGGTATTCGGATGAGTGTCGAGGAGCCGCCGTACAGCGCGCAAGCGTTGGCCCGCGGCGTGGAGCTTCGCCGGTACGGGCCGCGCGTCGTGGCCCAGACAGTGGTGGTTGCGGACGAGGAAGAAGCCCGCAGTGCCGGCTTCCGGCGTGTGGCGGCCTATATCTTCGGCGCCAATCATCGGTCCGGCCTGATCGCGATGACCGCGCCGGTAAGCCGGCAGGCGATCAGCCGGCGTGGTCAAAAGATCGCGATGACCGCGCCGGTTGCGCAGCAGATGATCGAGAATGACGGATGGGTGATCCGCTTCTACATGCCCGCGGGGTCAACGTTGAGCTCCCTGCCGACGCCCGACGATCCTCGCGTTGCACTGGTTACGGTGTCCCCTGAAACGGTTGCGGTACTACGCTTCAGCGGTGATCGCGGCCCGGGTAGCGTGGCTGTGCGTACCCGGCATCTGCGCGAGGTACTGCGTGACTACGGATTCGTTGAAGCCGGAGAACCCGCCGCGTGGTTTTACGATCCGCCGTGGACGCTGCCGTGTCGGCGCCGCAACGAGATCGCTGTTGCCGTCGAAAGTTGACAGGAACCCCTACGTGGGGGTTATGACTCGTCATCTCCCGCTGCCAGACTGCGGTTCATCGATCCGTTCTGGGCGGCGACGCCGATGTTGTTGATCATGCCCGTGAAGATGATGCCGTGGAACGGCAGCAGCGAGTACCAATAGAGTCGTCCAGCAAGACCTTTCGGAAAAAAGATGGCACGCTGGTGCAGTCGCGTGGCGTGCTTACCGCGAGGTTCGAGTCGCCATTCGAGCCAGGCATTGCCGGGCGTGCGCATCTCGGCACGCAACCTCAACAAGTGCGGCCGCTGGATGCGTTCGACACGCCAGAAGTCCAGGGCATCGCCGGTGTGCAAGGCGTGAGGGTTGCGGCGACCGCGAGACAGGCCCACGCCCCCGGCAAGTCGATCCAGCCATCCGCGAATGGTCCAGGCCAGCGGAAACGAGTACCAACCGTTTTCACCACCGACCCCCTCGACAACCTCCCACACGTGCTCGATCGTTGCGTTGCAGTCGAGGCTGCGCTCGTCTGTGTAGATCACTTCGCCGGCCCAGCTGGGATCAGAGGGCAGCGGGTCGGCGGGTGCACCGGTCGGAGACGCGTTGGCCCACGTGGTTTCGACTTCACCGGTCTCGATGCGATGGAGTGCGAGTGCAACGGCGTCCCGATATGGGGTTGCCCCTGCCGGTGGCGGTGCGATGATCGAATCGATGTCGTGCTCAGCGGCAACGGCATCGGTGCTCAGGGATTCGATCAGGGCGCGCCCGATTTTCGGGGGCACCGGGGTGACCAGCCCGATCCACAGTCCGGCGAGTTTCGGTGTGAGAACGGGGAGTACGAGAATCCGTCGTCGAGCCAGGCCGGCGACGTCGGCATAGATTTGCATCATTTCGCCGTACTGCAACACATCTGGGCCACCGATGTCGTAGGCGCGGCTGTGCGGAAGTTCCGCGGTGGCGGCTTCCAACAGGTAGTACATGACATCGCGTACAGCAATGGGCTGTACGCGGTTGTTAACCCAACGCGGCGTTGTCATGACAGGCAGCCTGTTGGCCAGATGCCGGATCATCTCGAAAGACGCCGACCCGGAACCGATGACCACGCCTGCCTGCAGGACCAGGGTGGGGATGCCTGAGTTCAGCAGTATCTCCCCGACCTGGCCGCGCGAGCGCAAATGCATCGACAGTCGATCCGATTCCGAATGCAAGCCGCCGAGATAGACGATGCGTCGCACTCCGGCGCGTTGGGCGGCACTGACGAGGTTCTCGGCGCTGCGCCTCTCGGATTCGATGAACTCTCCGCCCGCGTTCATCGAGTGCACGAGATAGTAGACGACGTCGATGTCGCGGCAGGCGTCGGCGAGCGTGTCCGGCTCGGTGAGATCGCCGCGAACGACTTCCACATCCGATGCCCAGGGCACGTCGCTGATCTTGTCGGGGTTGCGGGCCATTGCCCGCACCCGGTGGCCGGCCTGTCTCAACCGTGGAACCAGGCGGCCGCCGATGTATCCGGTCGCGCCGGTAACCAGAACACGCAAAGCGGTAGCGGGGAGCGGCGGATTTGTCACGGGTTCTCCTCGCAAGATGCCAGAGCCCGAAGCCGGCCGACGGAGGACGACCGATGGGTGGATTACTCGTCGTGACCGGGATGCCCATATGACAAACGAGGTAAACCCGTTGGCTGTCAGGACACCTCAACGCAATCCACGGGCTGCCGGGTATCTGGTGCGATCAGGACACTATCTGCGCATATTGAGTCCGTTGAGCGCCCAGATCGTCAGATAGGCCAACCCGAAGAACGCCGCGACCGCTATCGCCACGCCCGTCGACTGGACGTAGGACAGCGGTGAGCGCATCCAGTCGAATGTCGCGGCGACCACTGCGTCCGGCTGGGTTACCAGGTCCCAGGAGTTCCATCGCTGGAACCTGCCGATGACCACGCCGACGGCACAGCCCGCAACCGACAGGACGACGGCCAGCCAGCCCCAGAACGAGCCGAATTCGTCGTCCAGGCGCTGATGCACCAGCAGCAGCGACACCACACCCAGCAGGATGCCGGTCCAGGCGGCGAACCCGTATTGCAGCACGTGGCGCCACAGCTCGTAGCCTTCGCCGAGGTGGACCAGGTCGGTCACCAGATAGGGCGCATTCGGCAGGAACGCCAACCAGGCGAGCCCCAGCGGCAGTAGCCACAGCCTGCGCTCGACCAGATCGAACGCGATCGCGAAGACCATCGGGATCCACGCCAGCACCAGATTCCACACCAGGAACTTGGTCGGGTAGGACATCGGGGCGGCCGGATCGGTGATCCCAAGGGCCAGGGTGAGCGCGGTGGTCGCCATCAGGGAGACGACCAGCAGGATGCCGCGGGCTTCGATCATGCGACCAGTTTGCCTGTCTCCCAAATGCAATGAGGCCCCGGGCGAACCCGGGGCCTCATTGTCGGCAGCTTCTTAGAACGCAGCCTCGTCGAGCTCCATCACCTCGTTGTCGATGGTCTCGATGACCTGACGGGTGCTGGTCAGCAGCGGCAGCATGTTCTTGGCGAAGAACGATGCCGCGGCGATCTTGCCCTCGAGGTAGGTGCGATCCTCCCCGGTGGCGCCGGCGTCGAGCTTCTCGATGGCCACCGCGGCCTGGCGGGCCAGCAGCCAGCCCAGCAGCAGGTCGCCGACCGACATCAGGAAGCGGACCGAACCGAGGCCCACCTTGTAGATGCTGGCGGCATCCTCCTGCGCGGCCATCAGGTAACCGGTGAGGGTGGCGGCCATGCCCTGCACGTCCTCCAGGGCGGTCGCCAGGAGGGCACGCTCGGTCTTCAGCCGGCCGTTGCCGGTCTCGTTCTTGATGAACTGCTCGATCTCACCGGCCACGAACGCCAGCGCCTGACCCTTGTCGCGGACGATCTTGCGGAAGAAGAAGTCCTGCGCCTGGATGGCGGTGGTGCCCTCGTACAGCGAGTCGATCTTCGAGTCGCGGACGTACTGCTCGAGCGGGTAGTCCTGCAGGAAGCCGGAGCCACCGAAGGTCTGCAGCGACTCCTGGCCCAGCAGGACGAAGGCCCGTTCGGAGCCGCAGCCCTTGACGATCGGCAGCAGCAGGTCGTTGACCTTGTGGGCCAGCTCAGGCTCCACCCCGTGGACGGCCTTGGCAACGTCCTCGTCCTGGAAGGTCGCGGTGTAGAGGTAGACGGCGCGCATGCCCTCGGCGTAGGCCTTCTGGGTCATCAGGGACCGGCGCACGTCGGGGTGATGGGTGATGGTGACGCGCGGGGCGGCCTTGTCCATCATCTGGGTCAGGTCGGCACCCTGAACGCGCTCCTTGGCGTACTCGAGGGCGTTCAGGTAACCGGTCGACAGGGTTGCGATGGCCTTGGTGCCCACCATCATTCGGGCCTGCTCGATGACGTCGAACATCTGCGCGATGCCGTTGTGCACCTCGCCGACCAGCCAGCCCTTGGCGGGAACACCGTGCTGACCGAAGGTCAGCTCACACGTGGTGGAGACCTTCAGGCCCATCTTGTGCTCGACGTTGGTGACGAAGGCGCCGTTGCGCTCGCCCAGCTCACCGGTCTCGAAGTCGAAGAGGAACTTGGGTACGAAGAACAGCGACAGACCCTTGGTGCCCGGGCCGGCGCCCTCGGGGCGGGCCAGCACCAGGTGCATGATGTTCTCGAACAGATCGTCGGAGTCGGCGGAGGTGATGAACCGCTTCACGCCGTCGATGTGCCAGGAGCCATCCTCCTGCTGGACGGCCTTGGTGCGGCCGGCGCCCACGTCGGAACCAGCGTCGGGCTCGGTGAGCACCATGGTGGCGCCCCAGCCGCGCTCGGCGCCAAGCACTGCCCACTTCTTCTGCTCTTCAGTGGCGTTGTTGTAGAAGATCTCGCACATGCCCGCGCCCATCGCGTACATGTAGGCCGCGGGGTTCGCGCCGAGCACGTGCTCGATCAGCGCCCACTGCAGGGCACGCGGCACCGGCATACCGCCGAGTTCCTCGGAGAGGCCGACCTTGTCCCAGCCACCCTCGAGGAGGGCGCGCATCGACTTCTTGAACGACTCCGGCAGCGTGACGCTATGGGTCTTGGGATCGAAGACGGGAGGGTTGCGGTCGCCGTCGGCGAACGATTCGGCGATGGGTCCCTCGGCCAGTCGGGCGATCTCCGCGAGCATCTCGCGAGCCGAATCCTGATCGAGATCCGCAAACTTGCCGGTGCCGAACACCTTGTCGATGCCGAACACGTCGAACAGGTTAAAGACCTGGTCACGGACATTGCTCTTGTAGTGGCTCACTTTTCCTCCTTGTGGAATGCCACCTGAGGTTGGGTACTTTGGATAAGTTACCCACCAGTAACTGCGGCCAACTATACCGTTCGGTAACTTCAACGCAAAGAGCGTTCGAGCAATTTCTGGGACCTAACCAACCCAGTGGTTGATCGAAGGTTGTACCTCATTGCGCAAATGCCTTTGACCTGCAGTTACATTCTAATGTGACGATCCTCACGAATATCGCCATTAGGGTGATCGGATGCGTCGAGTCGCGGTGTGGGGCACGGGAAACATGGGTGCAACGGCGATCCGGTCGGCCACGGCCTTCCCGGGTCTGGAGCTGGCTGCGGTCATCACGTCATCTGAGGACAAGGCTGGTCGGGACGCGGCGTCGTTTGCCAAGCTCGACAGCCCTACCGGCGTCACTGCGACCACCGACGTCGACGCGGCACTGGCCCAGTGCGATGCGGTGGCCTACATGTCTTCTGGCGACATCCGGCCCGAGGAAGCCCTTGCCGAGATCGAGCAATGCCTCCGCGCCGGGAAACAGGTGGTGACCCCGTCGCTGTACTCGCTGTACGACCCGGCGTCGGCCCCCGGTGAGTGGGTCGAGCGGCTCACCGACGCCGCGGTGGCCGGCAACTCCGCACTTCTGGTCAGCGGTGTCGACCCGGGCTGGGGCAATGACGCTCTGGCGGTGATCGCAGCCGGCCTGTGTACCCGGATCCGGACCATCCGGTGCCAGGAGATCTTCGACTACTCCACCTATAACCAGCCACATTCGGTGCGGGTGCTGTGTGGTTTCGGTGGATCGATGGACGAGACGCCGATGATGTTGCTGCCCTCGATCCCGACCATGGTGTGGGGCGGTAACGTCCGGCTCATCGGCCGCGGCCTCGGACTGGAGATCGACGACATCACCGAGACGGTCGAACGGCTGCCGCTGGACGTGGCCGTCGACAACGTCATGGGCCGGTTCGAGGCCGGCACCCAGGGCGCGTTCCGGCTTCAGGTCATCGGCTGGGCCAACGGCGTCGAGCGGGTCGTCATCGAACACATCACCCGTATCGACCCGGCCTGTGCGCCCGACTGGCCACAGCCCGACGAGGGTGTCGGCGACCATCGGGTGATCGTCGACGGCGATCCGCAGCTGAGCATCGTGGTGCGCGCGGACGTGCCGGGTGGCACCCGGGCCGACGGCGGCAACACCACCGCGGCCAACCGCCTGCTCGGTGCGATCGACTGGCTGGCCACCCAGAAGCCCGGCATCTACGACGGTCTCGACGTGCCGCTGCATCCACCGCTGCCTACCGAGGTCGAAGCCACCCGCTGGATCTAGCTTCCCTTTCTGCTCGTGAAGGCTCAGGCTTGGGACAATGCCTCGGCGGGTTCCGGTTCGGGGGCCTCTGTTGACTCCGTTGACTCCGCGTCGGGCAGCTGACCCACCAGGTACTCGGCCAGCCCGCCGATGGTCGGGTAGTCGAAGACCGCGGTCGCGTTGAGCGTGAACTTGCCGCCGAACTGCGTGTGCAACCGGTTGCGGAGTTCGATCGCCATCAGCGAGTCCGTGCCGAGATCCAGGAAGCGGCTGGTCGCGGCCGGCGGAGAGGCGAGCCGCAGGAAGTTCTGCACCTCCTTCTGCAGGAACTCGGTCACGAACCCGGCCCGCTGCGGTACCGGGATCTCGAGCAGCTGCTTGAGAACCTCACTGTCACCGATGACCTCGCCGACGGCACTCGGCAACACCAGATCGAGGATCGGCGGCCGCTGACTGCCCAGTACCTTCGCGGCCCGCTGCCAGTTGGCCTTGATGACGGCCGCCTGACCGGTGCCGTTGGCGACGACCTCGGCCAGCGCACTCAGTGCCCCCGAGGGATCGAGCGGAATCAGGCCCTGCGCACCGATGTTGGCGGTGGCCGCCGCCGAGGAGGCCATGCCGCCCTGACCCCACGGGCCGAAGTTGATGCCGGTGGCCGGCAGGCCCTGCGCCCGGCGCTGCGCGATCAGGCCGTCGAGCAACGCATTGGCCGTCGCGTAGTTGGACTGCCCGGGTGAACCGAACAAGCTGGACACCGAGGAAGACACGATGAAGAAGTCCAGTTCGTCGTCCCTGGTCAGCCGGTCCAGGTGGCCTGCACCGAAAGCCTTGGGCGCCAACGTGGTCTGGAATCGCTCGATGCTCTGCTGGCCCAGCAGCGCATCGTCGAGCACGCCCGCCAGATGCACCACACCGGCCAGCGGCGAGACCTCCGCACGGATCCGCTCCAGGAGGTTCGCCACCTCGGACTCCTCGCCGACATCGGCGGTGAAGACGTGGATACGGGTCTTGTAACGCTCGGTGATCTCCTCGATCAGCTTCTGCGCGTCCGCATCGGGTGCGCGGCGGCTGGTCAGCACGATGTCGCCGGCACCGAGCTGGGCCAGGTACGACGCCGTGTGCAGGCCGATCGCACCGAGTCCACCGGTGATCAGGTAGCTCCGATCAGCCTTGGGCTGCAGTGGATTCGGGACCTGCACCACGATCTTGCCGATGTGCCGGGCCTGCTGCATGCGGCGGAACGCCGACCTCGCCTCGGTCAGCGGGTAGATCTCCGCGGGTAGTGGCTTCCACTGACCGTTCGCAAGTCCCTCCGACACCTCGGTGAGCAAGTCGCGAATGCGATCGGGCTCGGTGAACATCACCGTGTCCAATGCGACGATCTCGTAGGCGATGTCGGCTCGGGCCTCGGCCATCTTCTCCGGTGACCAGATGTCGCGCTTGGCAATCTCGGCGAAGCGGCCGTTCTGGGCAGTGGCCTTCAGCGTCGCCTCGATGAAGCCCTCGCTCGTGAGGCTGTTGAGCACCACGTCCACGCCGGCGCCGTCCGTGTCCGCCAGGATCTGATCGGCGAAATCCGTTGTCCGCGAGTCATAGACGTACTTCACGCCCAGCTTGCGCAGGGTTGTGCGCTTGAAGGTGCTGGCCGTGGCGAACACCTCGGCCCCGCATTGCTGGGCCATCTGGACGGCCGCCAGCCCGACACCACCGCTGGCGGCGTGAATGAGCACCTTGTCGCCCGGCTTCAGTTGCGCCCAGTCGAACGACAGTCGGACCGTGAGCGCCGCGGCGGGAATGGTCGCGGCTTCCACCGCGCTGATCCCGTCCGGGATCGGCGCCAGGAACTGGGCGGGCACGTTGAACCGGCTGGCGAACGCACCCTGCATGGAGCCGTAGACGCGCTGCCCGACCTCGAGTCCGGTGACGTCGGCGCCCAATTGGGTGACCACACCGGCGAAGTCACCGCCGATCGGCCCGGGATCACCCGGGTAGAGACCCAGGACGTTGAGCACGTCACGGAAGTTGAGGCCCGCGGCTTCCACCCGGACCTGCACGTAGCCCTCGTCCGGCGGCGGTACCTCGGTCTCGGTGATCCGGAGGTTGTCGATGGCACCGCGTTCGGTGGGTGCGAGGACGTAATCGCTCCCGCGTGGGACGGTGAGGTGTCCACTGCGCGCCCACGGTAGCAACCGCGACGCCAGCAGTTTCCCTTGCCGCACTGCGAGTTCCGGCTCCTCGATCGGTGCGGCGAGCAGAGTAGCCAGGGCCGCAACGGCCTCCGGTGATCCGTCGCCGTCGACGAGCTTGGCGCGCAGCGCCGGTTCCTCGTTGATCGTGGTGCGCCCGAATCCCCACAGGGCCGCCTGCACCAGATCCACCGGCTCACCCGATTCGGTGGCCACGGCGCGTTCGGTGACGATCCATAAGCCACCGGGCAGCTTCATCTCGCCGCCTTGCACGGTGTGCACTGCACCGAGCAGGTTGGCGATCTCGGTGTCGAGTCGCGCCTGGCTGTCGGCGCCGGTCTCCGCTGTGCCCGGCGCGCCGGCCCGCCAGACGACGCCGGAGAACGGCAGGCCGCGTTCCTTGGCCTCGGCCAGCACCTCGCCCAGTTGTTGACCGGTGTTGCGATCGAAGGGGATGCAGCCCGGCACCTTGGCGGCAAGTTCGTCGAACCCGGCGATCAACCAGGTGCCGCTGGGGGTTTCGGCCGCACCGTCGGAGGGCGGTACCGGTACCTCATGCCAGCCGAGCGTGTACAGCAGCCGGGTGGCATCGCCGCCGAGGCCACGCAGCAATGCCTCGCGGGGTGCGCGCTTGACCGTGAACTCGCGAATGCCGCCCAGGTGACGGCCATCACGATCGATGTAGTCGAGGTCGAACACCTGGGTCTCGCTGTCGAGGGGGCTCTGGTGCCACTTCGCGCGGCAGTAGAACCGCCGAGGCATCTTCTCCTTCAACGTCACCTGCCCGTACCGCAGCGGCAGGAACAGATCGTTGACTCCCTGTTCGGCCGCGAGCAGCGCCGGGAACGCCGGGAAGGCGACGCCCGTGCACAGGTCCATCAGGACCGGGTGCATCGGCTCGGTTCCCAAGTGGTCGGCGAGTTCCTCGCCGACCAGGATGTCGCCGATCGCCTCGCCCTCACCGAGCCACAGCGACTTCAGGGAGCCGGACCAGTTTGGGCCCCAAGCCAACTCCAGGTCGGCGAAGGTCTCGAACAGCTCCTGCGGACGCATCCGGTTCAACCGCTCGATCGTTTCGTCGATCGGATCGTCCTCGGTGGTGGGCTCTTCGGTGTCGTCGCCCAGGCCGGCCACCACGGTGCCTTCGGCATTCAACGACCAGTCGGCGTCGCGTTCCCCGTAGGGGCGGCTGTGCACCTGGAACTTCCACCCGCCGCCACCGTCCAGTGGATGCAGGGTCAGCTGCACCTCGCGAGAAGTCTTCTCGGGCAGAATGATCGGCTCGTAGAAGAAGACGTCTCGGGCGTGGGCCGGGGTGCCGACCGCGGCCAGCGCCATCGCGGCATACGTCGCACCAGGGACGACGACCGTGCCGTAGATGACGTGATCGGACAGCCACGGCTGGGATCGGACGGACAACCTGCTGGTGTAGACCGAGTCGCCCGATGCGAGATCTTTTGCACTTCCGAGGATTCCGGACGAAGCAGCCGAACCGATGTTTCCATCCGCGGCGATGCCGGCCGACTTGGGCCAGAAGCGGCGGTGCTGGAACGGATATGTCGGCAACTCGACTTTGTGGCCAGGCCGGTGTTGTACCGCCGCGAAGTCGGGTCGGAGGCCGCCGACATAGGCTGCGGCCAGGGCGTCGGCGACCTGTCGCCGGTCGCCGAAGCCCTTACGCAGCGAGACGATTGCGCGTGGTGCGGCCAGGTGCTCCGGCCATACCTGTACCGCCGCACTGGTCAGTACCGGTTGCGGACCGATCTCCATCAGTACCGTGCAGCCCAGCGCCGCGACCGTACGCACACTTTCGGAGAACTGCACGGGCTGACGCGAATGCCGGCGCCAGTATTGGGCGTCGAGCGGGGTCTGAGTCGTCAGGATGGCCCCGGTGCGGTTGCAGACCAGGGGGAGCGTCGGCGCGGCGAACTGCACCTGCGCGGCGTACGCCTCGAATTCATCGAGCACCGGATCCAGCAGTTCCGAGTGGAATGCGTGGCTGGTCTGCAGCCAGGTGCAGCGGATCCCGTCGTCGCCGAATCGGGTGACGATCTCCTCGAGATCGTCGCCCGGCCCCGAGAGCACGGTGTTGGGTCCGTTGTAGGCGCCGACCGACACCCGCGGGAATTTTCCTGCGATCTCCTCGACGTGCTTGGGGTCGGCGAAGACGGCCACCATGCGTCCGCCTTCGGGCAGGCTGCCGAACAGTCGTCCGCGCTCGGCCATCAGCCGTGCGCCGTCCTCCAGGCTGAATACCCCGGCGACGCAGGCCGCGGCGTACTGGCCGACGCTGTGGCCCAGCACCACGTCGGGTTCGATGCCCCATGACTGCCACAGCCGCGCCAGGCCCATCTCGACGGCGAAGAGCGCCGGCTGCGCATACGACGTGTCCCGCAGGCTTTCTGCAGCACCGTTACCGGTGGCGAACATCACGTCGAGCAGCGGGCGCGGCAGCATGCCCTTGACCGCTTCGGCGCACTGCGTCACGGTCTCGGCGAAAACCGGTTCCGTATCGAACAATTCACGCGCCATCCCCGGGTACTGGCTTCCCTGCCCGGTGAACAACCACGCGGTGGTCGGCTGGTTGGTGTGCTCACCACGCACCACCCCTGGTCGGGTCCGGTTCTCGGCGAGGTCGGCCAACCCCTGGCGGGCCTCCTCGATCGAGTCCACGACCAGCGCGGCCCGATGCTCGAAGTGTGACCGTCCGGTTCCGGCGGTCAGACAGACGTCGGTGAGGTCGGCGTCCGGGTGGCCAGTCAGCCACGTTTCGTAACGTTGGGCCAGCGCGCCGAGTGCCTCCGGTGACCGCGCGGACAGCGCCAGCACAGTGACCTGCTCGTCGGGACCAGCCGATTCGGTCACGACCTGGTCGGCGGGTTGCTCCTCGGCATCGGCCGGTCGTGCGGGGGCTTCCTCGATCAGCACGTGCGCGTTGGTGCCGGTGAATCCGAACGAGCTCACACCGGCGCGGCGCGGCCGGCCGTTGGTCTGCCAGGGAGTCGACTTGTCCACGACCTGCACCGGCAGGGAGTCCCACGGGATGTGTGGTGACGGATTCTCGAAGTGCAGGCTCTGCGGCAGGGTTTCATGCTGCAGCGACAACACAACCTTGATCAGACCCGCTGCACCCGAGGCTGATTCGGTGTGACCGATGTTGGTCTTGACCGAACCCATCAGCAACGGTCGGTCGGCGTCGCGCGAGACACCGTAGGCGGCGGCCGCTGCCTGGACTTCGATCGGATCGCCGAGTGGGGTGCCGGTCCCGTGTGCTTCGAGGTAGTCGACGTCCCCGCCGGTCCACCCTGCGCGGGCCAGTGCCATTGCGATGAGCCGTTGCTGCGCACCACCATTGGGTACGGTCAAGCCGCTCGATGCGCCGTCCTGGTTCACCGCGCTGCTGGGAATGACCGCGCAGATCCGGTCGCCGTCGCGCTCTGCGTCGCTCAGCCGCTTGAGCACGAGAACACCGCAGCCCTCACTGCGTACGTAGCCGTCTGCGGAGGCGTCGAAGGTCTTGCACCGCCCGACGGGGGAGAGCATGCGTGCACGCGATGCGGCGACGACGGTCACCGGGGAGAGCAGGACGTTCACGCCGCCGGCCAATGCCAGGTCGCAGTCGCCGGAGTGCAATGCCTGGCAGGCCTGATGGATCGCCACCAGCGCCGAGCTGCACGCGGTATCGACGGCCATTGCCGGGCCTTCGAATCCGAGTGCGAAAGCAACCCGGCCGGAGATGGCGTTGAGGGCATTGCCGGTGATGAAGTACGGCTCGATTTTATCGATCGACTCTGATGACAGCAGGTGCGCGTACTCGTTGGCGGCCACCCCGGCGAACACGCCGGTCCGGCTGCCACGCAACGCGGCAGGCGAGTACCCGGCCCGTTCGAGCCCCTCCCAGACTGTTTCGAGCATGAGGCGTTGCTGGGGCTCGATCCAGACGGCCTCACGCGGGGAGATGCCGAAGAACTCGGGGTCGAATCCGTCGATGCCGTCGAGGAACCCGCCGAAGCGCGTATAGGTCTTGCCGGCAACCTCGGGATCCGGGTCGTAGAACTCGTCGATGTCGAATCGGTCTTCGGGTACTTCCCGGATGGCGTCGACGCCACCGGACAGCAAGTCCCAGAAGGCTTCCGGGTTGGGTGCGCCGGGGAAGCGGCACGACACACTGATGATCGCGATGGGCTCGTCGGTGCGCGTTGTCACGGCTGCCGGTTGTGGCGCAGGTTTGGCCTGCTCATTGAGCCCGAGCACGTCGCCGAGCAGATACTCGGCGACATCGGAGATCCGGGGGTGATCCATCACCAGCGTGATGGGGATCTCCGCGCCCACTCCCTGCTCGATGCGGCGACGCAACTCGACGGCCATCAGCGAATCCATGCCGAGGTCGAAGAACCCGGCGTCCTCGCGGATCTCCGAGGAGTCCACCCGCGTCACCTCTGCCACCGCATCGCGCAGATAATCGGTCAGGAGCTTCTTACGTTGTTGCACAGGAGCATTGGTCAGGCGCTCGACCAGCTGCGTCTTGCCGGATGCGGTGGTGGGCGCGGCGTTCGAAACCTCTGCTGGTACCTCACGTTCCAGCTCCGCAAGGAATCCGCGCCGGCCGGCCTGCTGGTACAGCGGCAGGAAGCGGGCCCAGTCGATCCGGGCGACGACTCCTTGGGGCGCACCCTGCGCCGAGGCTGCCGCTACGACGTCGGCCAGTCCGGCCAGCGCATCGGCGGGTGGCAGGGTCCGGACGCCACGCTGATCCAGCCGCGCACGAGACTCTGCATCGGCCATACCCGCGGCCCATGGACCGAAGTTGACGCTGGTCCCCGGGATGTTCTGCTCGCGCAGTCGCCAGGCCAGGCCGTCGAGGAAGGCGTTCGCCGCACCGTAGGCAGTCTGTCCGTATCCACCCCAGACCGAGGCGATCGACGAGGTGGTGATGAAGAAGTCGAGATTCGCCTCTGCCGCGTCTTCACTCAAATGCCAAGCACCCCAAACCTTGCCGGCGAAGACACGATCTACCTCGGCGTCGTCCAGGTTGCCCAACGGGGTGGTGCCGAGTTCACCCGCGGCGTGCACGATGCCCGCCAGCAGCGGCATCTCGGCCGCCACGGTCTTGAGCAGGCGCGCGACGTCGTGCGCATCGGCCACGTCGGCAGTCACGACCCGGATCTCGCACCCGTGCTGGTCAGCGAGTTCGGTGATGCGTTGCGCGGCGGCTTCGCCGGGTGAGTGACGGCTGGTCAGCACCAGGTGCCTGGCGCCGTGGGCGGCCAGGTATCCGGCGATCTCCAGGCCGATCGAACCCAGTCCGCCGGTCACCAGATAGGTTGCATCGCTGCGCAGTTCAAGAGGAGTGCCGCTCGGCAGGTCCTCGCGACGGACCAGCCGTGGGACATAGACGGCCTGATCGCGCACCGCGATCTGGTCTTCCCGCCGGGCCGCATCGGTCGACATCGTGATCCGGTTGAGCAGCGCGGTCCATTCGTCGGCACTGCCGTCGGACAGGTCGGCCAGCCCGCCCCAGAGCTGCGGGAGTTCGAGTGCCGCTGCGCGACCGAATCCCCACAGGGCGGTCTGTTCAGGCGCCACGGTGTCCGCATCGGCGACGTGCTGTGCGCCGCGGGTGACCAACCAGATCGGTGCCCTCAACTCGGCCTCGGCCGCAGTGCGGAACAGACGTCGCGTTCCAGCCAGGATGTGGTGTTGCATCCGCAGCAGTGACCGCATCGAGGACATGGTCTTGGCTTCGGGTTGCCCGTCCAGCGCTGCCACGTGAAGGATGCGAAGAGCCGAACCGTCGGCAGCCGCAGTGTGCAGCGACTCGGCGAGTTGATCGGTGTCTGCGTCAGACGTCGGCAGCCCGAGGAATCGATACTGCTCCCCGCGCGCGTTCAGCGCGTCGACCAGCGGCTGGACCGCCGGGGAATCCTCACCGATGAGCAGCCAGGTGGACGACTCGCCGCCGACCGTGCCAGACAGCGGAGTCACCGCTTTCTCCCAGCGGAACTCGTAGCGGTCGTCGGCGATGGACTGGGTCGACCGCTGGCGGTTGTGTTGCGCCGCAAGCTTGGTCAGCACGTCCAGGGTCTGACCGTCGCCGTCGGCGCCGTCGAGCAGGGCCGCGAGCTCCTCGAGGCGGCCGTCTTCGAGAAGGCGAACGGCCTGAGTGCGCGGACCCGTGACGTGCTGCTGTTGGTTGGGCTGTTCCCGATTGTCCCGATACCAGTACTGGCGATGCTCGAACGGGTAGGTGGGCAGATCGAGTTTCCGCGCCTGCGACTGGCGGAACGCGCCGAACTGGGGCAGGTGGCCCAGGACGTATGCGTCGGCGAGGGCCTCGGTGATCTGCCGTTGGTCGGTGGTGTTGGGGCGCAGCGACGCGATCACCCGCGGTGCGCCGGCCGGGTCGGGCCAGGCTCCCAGCGCGGTGGCCGTGAGCACCGGTCGCGGCCCGATCTCCACCAGCAGCTTGCAGTTCATATCGGCTAGGGTGCGCACACTCTTGGCGAACTCCACCGGTTGACGGGCGTGGCGGCGCCAATATGCGCCGTCGAGCTTCACGCTGCGGCCCAGCGCCGCGCCGGTGCGGTTGTCGATCAGAATCCGTTGCGGTGCTTTGAAAGTGAAACTGTTTGCATACAATTCGAATTCATCGAGGATCGGATCCAGCAGCGCGGAGTGGAAGGCGTGGCTGGTTTCGAGCCAGTCGCACCGGACACCGTCAGCGGTCAGCCTGGCGACCGCCCTCTCCAGGTCCTCCGCGGGACCCGACAGCACCGTATTGGCACCGTTGTAGGCGGCAACCGACAGTGTGGGGAACTCGTCGGTGAGGCTCTCCACCCGCTCGGAGGCGGTGAACACCGCGACCATGCGGCCACCTGCCGGCAGACTGCCGAACAGGCGACCCCGCTCGGCCATCAGAAGCGCACCGTCCTCCAGGCTGAACACGCCCGCGACGCAGGCCGCCGCGTACTGACCGACGCTGTGGCCCAGCACCACGTCGGGTTCGAATCCCCACGATTGCCAGAGCTGTGCCAGCCCCATCTCCACCGCGAACAGGGCGGGCTGTGCATACGAGGTTTTGCGCAACGTCTCTTCAGCACCTGGTCCGTCCAGATCGAAGATCACGTCCAGCAGCGGCTTGTCGAGCTTGTCGGCGACGGCCGCCGCGCAGCGATTCAGCGTTTCGGCAAACACCGGCTCGGCGTCGAACAGCTCCCGGGCCATGCCCGCGTACTGGCTGCCCTGGCCGGTGAACAGCCACGCCGTCTTGGGCCTGTCGTGGGATTCGCCGCGGATCAGTCCCGGTGCCGGGCGGTCGTCGGCGAGCGCGCCGAGCAGTTCGATGGCGGATTCCCTCGAATCGACCACCAGCGCGGCGCGGTGCTCAAGGTGGGCACGGCTGACTCCCGCGGTGTAGCACACGTCGGCCAGGGTGGCGTCGGGGTGAGCGCTCATCCAATCCCGATACTGTTCGGCCACCTGCACCAATGCGGACGATGTGTGTGCCGAGAGGGGGAGGATGCCGAACCGTGCCGGCCGGGGCTGCTCCACCGGACGCGCTTCCGCCGGTTCGGGCGCTTCCTCCAGGATGACGTGGGCATTCGTCCCGGCGAAACCGAACGAGCTGACACCCGCGATGCGCGGCGTGCCGTTGCGCTCCCAGGGGGTGGCCTCCTTGACCACCTCGACCGCGAGCCGGTCCCACGGAATGTGTGGCGACGGGTTCTGGAAGTGCAGGTGTTGAGGCAGCAACTCGTTCTCGAGGGACAGGACGACCTTGATGACGCCCGCGATGCCGGCGGCCGCCTCCAGATGCCCGATGTTCGTCTTCGCCGAGCCCATCAACAGCGGCCGCCCGGGTTCGCGTCCGGGGCCGAATGCCGCCCCCGCGGCCTGGGCCTCGATCGGGTCGCCCAGCGACGTCCCGGTGCCGTGTGCTTCCAGGTAGTCGACCTCGTTGGGTTCGAGACCGGCGCGCTTGAGCGCATCACCGATGACGCGCTGCTGAGCGACGCCGTTGGGCACGGTCAATCCGCCCGACGCGCCGTCCTGGTTGATCGCACTGCCGCGGATCACGGCCCGGATGTGGTCTCCGTCGCGGAGGGCGTCTTCGAGGCGCTTGATGACGATGACGCCGCAGCCTTCGCCGCGCACATAGCCATCTGCGGCCGCATCGAACGTCTTGCACCGGCCGTCCGGCGCCAGCATGTGCGCACTGGAGAAAGTGATCATGGTGGCGGGTGTGAGCAGGACGTTCGCCCCGCCGGCCAGCGCGAGGTCGCACTCGTTTAAGCGAAGTGCTTGGCACGCTTGATGGATCGCCACCAGCGATGAGCTGCACGCCGTGTCGACCGCGATCGAGGGGCCCTGCAGGCCCAACCGATAGCTGATCCGGCCTGCGGCCGCGGCATTCG
The DNA here is from genome assembly GCF_010727325.1 of Mycolicibacterium alvei. NCBI lineage: Bacteria > Bacillati > Actinomycetota > Actinomycetes > Mycobacteriales > Mycobacteriaceae > Mycobacterium > Mycolicibacterium alvei. The sequence continues at coordinate 3,347,243 of NZ_AP022565.1, read as the reverse complement.
ACGTCCCGATGGCCATGTAGGCCTCGATCTCGGGATAGGTCAGCTCGTCAGAGGCCATTCCGAGGTAGTCGTGGGTGGCCAGACCTACGAACACGCCAGTGTTGGTGTCAGCCAGTGCCGTTGGCGCGGTACCCGAGTGTTCCACCGCCTGCCAGGCTGTTTCCAGCAGCAGCCGATGCTGTGGGTCCATCAGTCTGACCTCGCGTGTCGACATGCCGAAGAACGGCGCGTCGAATCCGGTTACGTCATCGACGAAACCCGCGCGGCGGGTCACCACCTTGCCTGGTACACCGGGCTCCGGATCGAAGAATTCCTCGATGTCCCAGCGGTCTTCGGGTACGTCCGAGATCCCTTCACGTCCCGTCCGCAGCAGGTCCCAGAAACGATCAGCGTCCGGTGCCCCCGGAAAACGTGCAGCGTAGCCAACGATGGCAAAACGTGCGGATGGTTCGTTCGGACGTGCAACGGATTTCATCCCGTTGTCCTCCTCGCATCGGCGTGCAGAAAATACACCTCCGCGCATCCCCCCGAAAGCGCCTGAAGATCAACCCGACCCACTATTGCATGTGAACCTGTGGCGCGCGCGACTCCCCTTGCCCTGTCAAGGTTCCCCGCGTTGCCCTGTCCTTCCTCTGTCAAATTTCCCTCAGCAAGCTCCCTGGGTCATCTGGCCGGATCGACAGGTATGTTGTTGCCCTGGGGGGTCCCGCCGGCCCGGAAGCGGCCGTGCGCAGAGCACTACTGGGAGGGCCTGGGTTTTGCGGATCGGTAAGATAACTGTTGGCGCACTTGATGAATGGGCGCTGAGTCCTGGCTCGGTGACCTCTTGGCACCCGACGGCCGCGGCTCAGGAAACGGCGAAAAGCGCGCCGGTGAGCTCGGTGCCGGTTAGCTACATGCAGAGCCAACATCTGCGTAATTACAGCCGGCGTAAAGCGGCGGGACTGAACTTCTCGCGACAGATCATCGCTAGCTGTGAGGTTGCTGGGCAATGTGATATCTCGGCCATGGATCACGCCGTGAATACCTACCTGCGCAGGCACGACACATTCCGGAGCTGGTTCGAAGAAGGTGATGACGGCCAATTCGTCAGGCATGCAATGGAAAACCCGGCCGATATTGAATTCGTACCGGTCGACCAGGGCAGTCTGACCGTTGAAGAAATTCACGCTCACGTCGTGTCGATACCAAATCCCCTTGAATGGGGCTGCTTTACGTTCGGCATCATCCAGAACGAAGACCATTTTACTTTTTTCGCTGCCATGGACCACGTCCACGGGGATGCGACATTGATCGGCACCACAATGATGGAAGCCAACGGAATGTATTCCGCGATGAGTGGCAGTGGACAGGCCCTCACACTTCCTGATGCCGGCAGCTTCGACGATTTCTGCATCCGCGAACGCGAGTACACATCGACGTTGACCTTGGAATCGCCGGGAGTGCGCGCCTGGATCGACTTCGCCGAGAACAACCGAGACGGTTTCCCGGAATTTCCTCTGCCACTGGGGAATCCGAATAAGTCGGCCAGCAGTGCCTGGTCCTCTGAGGTCCTGATGGATCCGGCGCAGACGGAACGTTTCGACGGTGCATGCGCGGCGGCCGGTGCCCGTTTCGTCGGTGGGTTGTTTGCATGTCTGGGCCTGGTGGAGCACGAATTCACCGGTGCACTCACGTATTATGGCCTCACGCCGAGGGATTCGCGCACGGCAGGTGACAATTTCATGACCCAGGGTTGGTTCACCGGACTGATACCGATCACCGTTCCGGTGGCGGCAGCATCCTTCAACGATGCGGCATGGGCAGCGCAGGCGTCCTTTGATTCGGGCCTGGACATGGCGAGAGTTCCGTATTACCGCGTGTTGGAGTTGGCGCCATGGTTGAACTGGCCGCAGCCCAACTTTCCGGTATCGAACTTTCTGCACGGTGGAGCGGCGCCCCTCAACGCCATCCTCGCGGCGGGCGACATGGGGTTGGCGAACAACATCGGCATGTATCCGGACAACCGCTTCTCGTACCAATTGACGATTTACATCTTCCGGTACGGGGAGGGCACGGTCATGGCGATCATGCATCCCGACAACCCGGTCGCCAAGAAGTCGGTCACCCGCTACCTGGGGGCGATGAAATCGGTGTCATCACGAGTTGCTGACAGCGGTCATTGGGGCCGGGTCGCGTAGCCGTGAGCAAACAATGATCGGATACATTCCGCTTTGCTCCGGCTGCGAGGTAGGGGCGAGGGCAGCATGCGACGGTTAGCCGATTTCGTGGTGCGGTGGCCCTGGGCCGTCATCGGGATCTGGGCGGCGCTGCTCGTCGCCCTGCCGTTGGCCTGCCCATCGTTGAGCGACATGGCCCAGAAGCATCCGCTCGCCATCCTGCCCAGTGATGCACCGTCGAGTGTCACCGCCCAGCAGATGACCGAGGCGTTCCATGAATCGGGCAACAACAACCTGTTGTTGGTCGCGCTGATCGACGAGAACGGGTTGGGCTCCTCGGACGAGACGACCTACCGCAAGCTGGTGGACGCGCTGCGCGATGACGTGGCAGATGTCGAGAGCGTGCAGGATTTCGTCGGCACACCCCAGCTTCGGCAGTTCCTGACCAGCAAGGACAAGACCACCTGGGTGTTGCCGGTGGGCCTGGTGGGTGAGCTGGGCACACCGCGGGCGATGGACTCGTTCAACCGGGTTTCCGAGGTCGTCAAACTCAGCACGGCCGGCAGCCCGTTGGCAATCCACCTCACCGGTCCCGCGGCCACCGCCGCCGACCTCACCGTCGCGGGAGAGAACGATCGGCTCCCGATCGAGATCGCGATCGCGGTATTGGTCCTGGCGGTGCTATTGCTGGTCTACCGAAACCCGGTCACCATGCTGCTGCCATTGGTGACGATCGGATCGTCCCTGCTCATCGCTCAGTCGCTGGTGGCAGGCTTCTCCGCGCTGACGGGTACCGGCGTGTCGAATCAGTCCGTCGTATTTCTGAGCGCGATCATGGCGGGCGCCGGCACGGACTACGCGGTGTTTCTGATCAGCCGCTATCACGATTATTTGCGGCTGAACAATGACTTCGACCAGGCCGTGCGGGCGGCGATGATGTCGATCGGAAAGGTGATCTCCGCCTCGGCGGCGACCGTGGGTCTCACCTTTCTGCTGCTGAGCTTCACGAAAATGGGCGTGTTCAGAACGGTCGGGGTGTCAGCGGCGATCGGTATCGGCGTGGCGTATCTGGCCGGACTGACGTTGCTGCCGGCCATCCTGGTCCTGGCAGGGCCCCGCGGTTGGGTCAAGCCGCGGCGCGAGCTGACCGCCCGGTTCTGGCGGCGTTCGGGAATTCGCATCGTTCGCCGGCCGGTTCCTCACCTCGTTGCCAGCATCCTGGTGTTGGCTCTGCTGGCCGGTGCCGCGATCTTTGCCCAATACAACTATGACGATCGCAAGGTGGTGGCGGCGTCGGCGCCGAGTTCGATCGGGTACGCCGCGGTGGAACGCCATTTCCCCATCGCCCAGTCGATTCCCGAATACATCCTCGTCCAGTCGCCGCACGACCTGCGCACGCCGCGGGGAATGGCGGACCTGGAGCAGATGGCTTCGCGCGTCGCGCAGCTGCCCGACGTCGGTCTGGTCAGTGGTATCTCCCGTCCCCTGGGCGAGGTGCCCCCGGAATTTCGGGCCACCTTCCAGGCCGGCATCGTCGGTACCCGGCTGGCCGACGGTTCCCAGCAGATCGATCAGCGCTCGGGCGACCTCAACCGGCTGGCGGCCGGGGCCAACACGCTGGCCGGCAGCCTCGCCGATGTGCGCACCCAGATCAACCAGATCGCACCCAGCCTGCAGGGTCTGGTGGACACGTTCTCCTCGGTGCGCACCGAATACGGAGGCGACAAGCTGGTGAGGGATGTCGGAACCGCGGCCAAGCTCGTGCAGAGCATCAATGCGCTCTCCAACGCCATGGGGTACAACCTGTCGGCCGTCAAGAACATGTTCGCCTGGATCGATCCGGTACTGGCCGCGCTGCAGAACAACGCCGTCTGCGATGCCAACCCCTCCTGCGCCGAGACCCGCATCCAGTTTCAGCGGTTGGTCGACGCAAACCAGGACGGCAGCCTCGACCAGATCAACGATCTCGCTCACCAGCTGAACGGCGCAGGTGACGACAAGCAATCCCTCAACGCCACGGTCACCAAGCTGAACGCCGCGCTGGCCAGCGTCAACAAGGCGGTCAAGGCCATGGGGCTGAACAAGCCCGGCGGTCCGCAGTCGGGTTTGAAGGATCTGCAGCACGGCGCCAACCGCCTGGCCGGCGGGAGCCAGGAAGTCGCAGGCGGTGTGGAGGAACTCGTCAAGCAGATCAAGGTGATCTCTGCCGGGCTGAACCAGGCCTCGTCGTTTCTGCTGACGATGCGCAACGACGCCGCGGATCCGGCACAGGCGGGGTTCAACATTCCGCCTGAGGTGTTGAACATGCCGGAGTTCAAGAAGGCCTCGGCGGCGTACGTCTCACCCGACGGCCGGTCGGTGCGGTATCTGGTTCAGACCAAGCTCAACCCGTTCAGCTCCGAGGCGATGGATCAGGTCAATCAGATCCAGGACGTCGCCCGGGGCGCCCAGCCGAACACCACGCTGGCCGATGCGTCGATATCGATGGGCGGTTTCCCGGCCGCACTGCGGGATACCCGTGACTACTACCAGCAGGACATCCGGTTCATCATGACCGCGACCCTGATCGTGGTTCTGCTGATCCTGATGTTGCTGTTGCGTTCGGTCGTCGCACCGCTGTACCTCGTCGGGTCGGTGCTGATCTCGTACTTCGCCGCACTGGGTATCAGTGTCCTGGTGTTCCAGACCCTTCTCGGCCAGCAGTTGCATTGGAGCGTGCCTCCGCTGGCCTTCGTGGTGCTGATCGCGGTGGGTGCCGACTACAACATGCTCCTGGTGTCGCGAATGCGGGACGAGTCTCCGCACAGCACGCGGTTCGGCGTGATCCGCACCCTGAGTTCGACCGGAGGCGTGATCACCGCAGCGGGTCTGATCTTCGCCGCCTCGGTGGCCGGTCTGATGTTCTCGTCCATCGGCATCGTGGTGCAGGGCGGCTTCGTGATCGGTGTGGGCATCTTGCTGGACACCTTCGTGGTGCGCACCATCACGGTGCCCGCCATCGCTGCGCTCATCGGCAAGGCCAACTGGTGGCCGTCACGTATAGGCGATCAGAAATCGCGACACACACCGGCAACGAGCACGTGACCACGGCGGGAAGCGCGCACACGTGATCTATGGAAAACTCGAAACGAAGCAGAGCGGGCAGGTGCAGAGATGAAGAAGCTCCTTGCAGGGCTGACGGTGCTGGTAACTGCCGGTGTCACAGGCTGTTTCGGTGTCGGGTCGGCAGCCGCCGATGATACACAGCCTCGCGGACCCTCGAGCGGCGCGACGCCACCTCCGGTGCCGGCGGACCCCGGAACGGCGTACGCGCTGGGGGGTGCCCACGTCCTCGGGATTCCCTATGACGAGTACATCCGGATGACGGGCGAGCAGTGGTTCCCCGGCATGAAGCGGATGAAGGTCGACTACCCGGCAGGTCAAGTTCAGGGTCACACCCTGGAACGTTTCTTCCCCGGCATCGGTGCTTTCGGAGAGCAGATCTATCCCGGTATCGGTCTGGACGGGCCCAGCATCGGTGAGTCTGTCGACGAGGGCGAAGGTAACCTCGATGCCGCCATCCGCAATGGCGGCAAGGGAACCGCGATGGGGCTGTCTGAGGGAGCGCTCGTGCTCAACGCCGTGAAGTCGCGACTGGCCAACGATCCGACGGCCCCGCCGCCGGATCAACTGACATTCGCGACGTTCGGCGACCCGATCGCCAGACATCCGTTCGGGGCGAGCTTCTTGACCCAGAACTTTCCCGTCGGCAGCGTCGTACCGTTCATGGATTACCGCATGCCGGCTCCCGTGGAAAGCCAGTACCACACCGACCAGTTCGTCTCGGCCTACGACAGCATCGCCGACTGGCCGGACCGGCCCGACAACTGGATGAGCGTCATCAACGCGATCGCCGGTTTGGCCACCGGTCACACCGCGATTGCCTTCACCAATCCGAGTAATGTTCCGCCGCAGAACATCCGGACGACGGTCAACTCCAAGGGCGCGACGACGACGACGTATCTGGTTCCGGAGGAGCATCTGCCCCTGGTGTTGCCGTTCAAGTACCTCGGATACGACCAGCACACGCTCAACGAGCTGGATCGTGTGCTGCTGCCGATGGTGGATGCGGGCTATTCGCGCAACGACGATCCGGCGACCGCTCCGGTCACGGTGGACCCGGTGCACGGCTTCGATCCGGCAGAGGTCACGGCGCCGGCCAACGAGGCGACATTCGGCGGCGGCACCGATCCGATGTCGGAGCTGGCCAACGCCGCGCTGTCTGTGCTGAACCCGCAGGGCGCGGGCTGACGGCGCCTTCTGAGCTGATGGATTTCGACGAGTTACGGACGTGACGTGATGCCTACTCCCCAGTCCTCGATTCTCTCGATGCTGCACGGACGTGCCAGCATGCGCCCCGACGACGTGGCCTTCACGTTCACCGATTACACCTCCGATCCGGAGGGCGTAGACGAGACCCTGACGTGGTCGCAGTTGTCACGCCGGACGATGAACGCGGCACGCGAGATCAGCCTTCACGGTTCGGTCGGTGACCGTGCGGTGATCCTGGCTCCGCAGGGCCTCGAGTACATCGTGGCGTTCCTCGGTTCCATGCAGGCCGGATTCGTGGCGGTACCCCTCCCCACGCCTCATCGCGGCTCGAGTCATGACCGCGTGAGTGCGGTCTTCATGGATACGAAGCCTTCGGTTGTTCTGACAACGTCCGCGGTGGCCGAGGATGTCGGCGATTACGTGGATCAGTCACGGATGAACACTGCGCCGAAGCTCGTTGCAGTCGATTCGTTGAACCTGGACGTCGAGGTCGGAGCCGACGGGTTCGACGGTGGCACAACGGAGTTCCCCGCCACGGCATATCTGCAGTACAGCTCGGGTTCTACCCGGCTGCCGACTGGCGTGATGATCTCGCATCGCAACCTGCAGGTGAATTTCGAGCAGTTGATGCGCGGCTTGTTCGCGGATGCGAACGCCAAGACCTCGACCGGTATGACCATCGTTTCGTGGCTGCCCTTCTACCACGACATGGGGTTGGTGCTGGGTGTCTGCGCGCCCATACTAGGCGGCTTCTCCGCGGCCCTGACGAGCCCGCTGGCTTTCTTGGAAAAGCCGGCCAGATGGGTCCGAGCACTCGCTGAGAATCCGAACGCCTTTTCTGCGGCGCCCAACTTCGCCTTCGACCTGGCCGCCCGCAAGACAAAAGACGCGGACCTCGCCGGGCTCGACCTCGGCGGGGTACTGGGCATCGTCAACGGCGCCGAGCGCGTCGAACCGGCCACCCTGGAACGTTTTACAGATCGGTTCGCCCACTTCAACTTTCGCGATCATATGCTGCGACCGTCATACGGACTGGCCGAGGCCACCGTGTTCGTGTCCACCGGCACGTGGAGTGAGGCGTCGGAGCCGGCTCACTTCGACGTCGATGAACTGTCCGCGGGCCGGGTCCGGCGGTGTGCGGCCGGAGCCGGCTCTGCGCTGGTCAACTACAAGCTGCCGCAGTCACCGGTCGTGCGCATCGTCGACGCCGATACGCACACGGAATGCCCGCAGGACGTGGTCGGCGAGATCTGGGTCCACGGCGACAATGTCGCGGCCGGGTACTGGAGCAGGCCACCGGAGGAGCAGCAGCGCTTCGGTGCCACGCTCGCCGACCCGACGGCCGGCACGCCTGGCGGACCGTGGTTGAAAACCGGTGATCTGGGCTTCGTCTCAGAGGGTGAGCTGTTCGTCGTCGGGCGCATCAAGGATCTGCTGATCATCCGCGGGCGCAATCATTATCCCGAGGACATCGAGGCCACGGTCCAGCAGATCACCGGCGGCCGGGTCGCGGCCATCTCGGTTCCGGTGAACAGTACCGAGAAGCTGGTCACCGTCATCGAGCTCAAGAAGCGAGGCGAGTCCGCGGTCGAGGCGGGGCACTGGCTGACCACGATCAAGAGCGATGTCACCTCGGCGATATCGAATGAGCACGGTTTGAACGTCGGGGATCTCGTCCTGGTGCTTCCCGGGTCGATCCCCACGACCACCAGCGGCAAGATCCGCCGCGCGGCCTGCGCGGAACAGTATCGACAGGACGAATTCGCTCGGTTGGACGCCTGAGCGCTGACCTACTACAACCCGACGAACCCCACGACGACGAGCACGCAGCCGACGGTGGCCACCACCGCGGCGACTTTGCGGTGACGTTGTGTCTGCAGCCAGTCGTGCAAGCCCGCCAGGGTGGCGCGGGTGCGTTCCGGGGCGACCAGGTAGGAGATCAGCGGAATTTCCACGAGTCCGAACGCCACCACGTTGAACAGCAGTAGGGCGCCCACCTGGGTGGCCGCCGCGGCGCCGGAGGCGACGATGAGCGCGAGCGCGGCGAGATAGTCGACCGACGGTAGTGCGATGCCCAGACCCGCGACGCTCGCCGTCCACAGTGAGTGGCCGCCCAGCAATTGCCGGATACGGGCCATGAGCGGTCCGGGTTCCCGGTCGGGTCTGGGCCCCAGCATGCTCGCCGGCCTCCCCGTTGCCAGGACAGCCGCAGCCACCAGTGCCAGTGCGCCGACCGCGAGCTGTACTCGGGGAAGCGTGAAATGGGCCGAACCCAGGGCGGGCCGCAGGATGAACAGCACGACCGTGCCGACCGCGGTGCCCATCGCGAAACCGCCGATGAGGAATGCCAACAGTTGTAGCAGTGGTCGCGGCCGGTTGAGCATCACGATTGTCATACCGATGCGGAAGGGCTCCAGGCTGACGGCGGCGGCCATCACCAGAAGCGGAATCCACATGATGGGAGCCAACGTACCGCCCGGGGTCCGACCGGTGTTCGGCACGCATCTCGGCGGTGTAGGAGCAGGCGGGTGAGGGGTGAGCGGGCGCTGTGTGAAGATGGAGGTGTTATGAGTGCAACAGAACTGAGCCCGACCTCATTGCGTGAGGCGTTCGGCCATTTCCCGTCCGGTGTCATCGCGATTGCTGCCGAGGTAGAGGGCGCTCTGGTCGGCTTGGCTGCCAGCACCTTCGTGCCGGTGTCGCTGGACCCGCCGCTGGTGTCGTTCTGCGTGCAGAACTCTTCGACCACCTGGCCCAAGCTCAAGGATCTCCCGTCGCTGGGGATCAGCGTGCTGGGCGAAGCCCATGACGACGCGGCCCGCACCCTGGCCGCCAAGACCGGCGACCGGTTCGCCGGGCTGGAGACCGAGTCGCGCGAATCCGGCGCGGTGTTCATCCACGGAACCAGCGTGTGGCTGGAGAGCGCCATCGAGCAGTTGGTGGAGGCCGGCGATCACACCATCGTGGTGCTGCGGGTCAGCGATATCACGGTCAACGCCGACGTGGCGCCGATCGTGTTCCACCGCAGCACGTTCCGCCGCTTGGGCGGCTAGTCCACGGCTAACCCCGCCGGTTACGGGCGTTCGGACAGTTCCTCGCGATAGCGTGCGATGCGCTGTTCGATCTCGCCGGCGTCGGACGTTCGGCCCTCCTTGCGGGCCAATTCGGCGCGCAAGGACAGCTCCCGGATTGCGGTCCGAATATCGTTGATGCTCTGGGTATGTCCCATGCTCATCGAGCCGCCTTTCGATGTTGATTGGCTGCTTACGACGAGCCTACGCGGTCGGCCGCGTTTCCGGCCCGGCTTGGCATTCCTCGGAAGGCTTTGCGCGGTCAGGGCTACGTTGGAGGTATCACCAGCTTCCACCGATAGGGGTTTCCATGGCCTCGAACACATCGTCGGACAGTTTCTCGGCCCGTGACCGGCTGGCAGTCGACGACACCAGCTACCAGATCTACCGGCTCGACCGTATCGACGGCTCGGCGCGGTTGCCCTACAGCCTGAAGGTGCTGCTGGAGAACCTCGTTCGCAATGAGGACGGGCGGTTGGTGACGGCCGAGCAGGTCAGCGCACTGGCCGCGTGGGACCCGGCTGCCGGGTACGGCCGGGAGATCGCCTACACACCTGCGCGGGTGTTGATGCAGGACTTCACCGGGGTGCCGTGTGTGGTCGATCTGGTGGCGATGCGCGACGCGATAGCCGAACTGGGCGGGGACACCCTGCGGATCAACCCGCTGTGCCCGACCGAGCTGGTGATCGACCACTCGGTGATTGCCGACGTCTTCGGGCGCGCCGACGCCTTCAAGGTCAACGCCGAGCTGGAGTTCGAGCGCAATGCCGAGCGCTACCAGTTGCTGCGCTGGGGACAGCAGGCGTTCGACGATTTCAGCGTGGTCCCGCCCGACACCGGGATCTGCCACCAGGTCAACCTGGAATACCTGTCCCGGGTGGTGTTCACCAGAGAGGGCGGAGAAGGTGCTGAGTTTCCCGTGGCCTACCCGGACACGCTGGTGGGCACCGACTCGCACACTCCGATGGTCAACGGCCTGGGCGTGCTGGGCTGGGGCGTGGGTGGCATCGAGGCCGAGGCGGCCATGCTCGGCCAACCGATGAGCATGCTCATCCCACAGGTGCTCGGCCTGAAGCTGACCGGCGAGCTGCAACCGGGAACCACCGCCACCGACCTGGTGCTGACGGTGGCCGAACTGCTGCGGCAAACCGGTGTGGTGGGCAAGTTCGTCGAGTTCTACGGACCCGGGGTGGCCAACGTGCCCCTGGCCAACCGGGCCACCATCGGCAATATGAGCCCCGAATACGGGGCCACCTGCGCGATTTTCCCGATCGACGCCATCACCCTGGACTATCTGCGGCTGACCGGCCGCAGTGAACACCGGATCAAGCTGGTCGAGGCCTATGCCAAGGAGCAGGGCCTGTGGCACGACCCCGGCCACGAGCCGGAATTCTCGCGCACCCTCGAACTGGACCTCGGCAGTGTGGAACCGTCGATCGCGGGCCCGAAGCGGCCGCAGGACCGCATCCCGCTGCGAGCGGCACCGCACGCGGTCAGCGCGCTGCTCAAGGGCGCCGAGACCACCGCGCAGGCGCTGTCGCCGCTGGACGAGGCCTCCGCGGGGTCGTTCCCGGCTAGCGACCCGATCGCCTTCGGCCAAAGCCGAGCCGAGGGTAAACCACGAATACCGTGTGGCTGCGGCAAGATCCACGACTGGCCTTCTACGCCGGTGTCGGTCGAACTCGCCGACGGCACTGCCACCGAGCTGGACAACGGACATGTGGTGATCGCGGCGATCACGTCCTGCACGAATACGTCGAACCCGTCGGTGATGGTGGGGGCCGCGCTGCTGGCCAAGAAGGCGGTGGAGAAGGGCCTGAGCCGCAAACCGTGGGTCAAGACATCGCTGGCCCCGGGTTCCCGGGTGGTCACCGACTATTACGAAAAGTCGGGATTGACACCATATTTGGATAAGTTGGGGTTCAACCTGGTGGGATACGGGTGTACCACCTGCATCGGCAACTCCGGGCCGTTGATCCCCGAGGTAAGCACGGCGGTGACCGACAACGACCTGACGGTGTGCGCGGTCTTGTCGGGCAACCGCAACTTCGAGGGCCGGATACACCCCGAGACCAAGATGAACTTTCTGGCCTCACCTCCATTGGTGGTGGCCTACGCGCTGGCCGGCAGCCTGCACGTCGACCTGCTGAACGAGCCGTTGGGCACCGGCAGTGACGGTCAGCCGGTCTATCTGCGCGACATCTGGCCCACCGATGCCGAGATCGACGACGTGGTGAACAAACACCTGAAAGCGGAGATGTTCGCCAAGAGCTATTCCGACGTGTATGCCGGCGATGAGCGTTGGCTCTCGCTCCCGGTTCCCGAAGGCGATACCTTCCAATGGGATTCCGAGTCGACGTACGTGCGCCAACCCCCGTACTTCGACGGCATGACCCGCGAGCCGGAACCGCTCACCGACATCACCGGCGCCCGGGTGCTGGCCAAGCTGGGCGACTCGGTCACCACCGACCACATCAGCCCGGCCGGCTCCATCAGACCCGACTCGCCAGCCGGAAAGTACCTGTCCGCCAAGGGGGTTGCCCGCAAGGACTTCAACTCCTACGGGTCTCGGCGCGGCAACCACGAAGTGATGATCCGGGGTACCTTCGCGAATATTCGGCTGCGCAACCAATTGGCCCCGGATACCGAGGGCGGGTGGACCGTCGACTTCACCGCGGCCCCCCAAGACGGGAAAGCGCCGATCACCTCGATCTACGACGCATCGGTGAACTACGCCAAGACACACACTCCGTTGGTGATCCTCACCGGCAAGGAGTACGGCTCAGGTTCCTCGCGTGACTGGGCCGCCAAGGGCACGCTGTTGCTCGGGGTGCGGGCAGTGATCGCGGTGTCCTATGAGCGCATCCACCGTTCCAACCTGATCGGGATGGGTGTGCTGCCGCTGCAGTTCCCCGACGGGCAGAACGCGGACTCGCTGGGGCTGACCGGCCAGGAGACCTTCGACATCGTGGGCGTGGACGCGCTGGCCGACTCGATCCCCGACACCGTGCACGTGCGGGCCGGCGGCGTGGAATTCGATGCGGTGCTGCGGATCGACACCCCGGCCGAGGCGGACTACTACCGCCACGGCGGCATCATGCAATACGTGCTGCGCAAACTGCTCAATTGAGCACTACTTCGACACCGGAAGGAGCTCCGATGACTGATGCCATCTACCACCCCACTACTCCCGAGATCGCGGCTCGCCGAAAGGAACTCGCCCCGCACACCCATGAGGCGTTCGAGGCATTCAGCCGTGCGGTGTTCGCCGAGGGAGCGCTGCCGGAGAAGACCAAACAGCTGATCGCGGTTGCCGTCGCCCACACCACCCAGTGTCCCTACTGCATCCAGGGTCATGCCAGGCTTGCGCGCCGCAAGGGCGCCAGTGACGAGGAGATCATGGAAGCCGTCTGGGTGGCCGCCGAGATGCGCGCCGGCGGCGCATACGCGCACTCGACGATTGCGCTGGGCGAGCTTGCAAAGTAGAGGAGCATTGGGCATGACCAAGAAAAAGGTTCAGGTGCGCCGCGTCTACGACGATCCCGATGCCGATGACGGCAATCGCGTGCTGGTAGACCGGATCTGGCCGCGTGGCATGACCAAGGAGAAGGCTCACCTCGACGAGTGGTGTAAAACCGTGGCGCCCTCGACCGAGTTGCGCAAGTGGTACAACCACGACCCGGACCGGTTCGATGAATTCGCGCGGCGCTACCGCGAGGAGTTGACCGAACCGGAACGGGCCGAGGCGTTTGCGCATCTTCGGGTGCTGGCGAAGGAGCCGAAGAATCTGACTCTGCTCACCGCCAGTAAGGCTGTCCACATCAGCGAGGCCACCGTGCTCGCCGAACTATTGGGCTGAGTGCAGCCGGCTAATGCCCGTGCCCGCTGGGCCAGCGCCTACCGCCTGAACAGCTTGTTGCCCAACCACACAATCGGGTCGTACCGATGCCCGGCGACACGCTCCTTCATCGGGATGATGGCGTTGTCGGTGATGGTGATGTGCTCGGGACATACCTCGGTGCAGCACTTGGTGATGTTGCACAGCCCCAGGCCGGCCTCGTCCTGGGCCAGATCACGGCGATCCTCGGTGTCGAGGGGATGCATCTCCAACTCGGCCAACCGGATGAAGAACCGCGGGCCGGAGAACGCCGGTTTGTTCTCCTCGTGGTCACGCATCACGTGGCAGACGTTCTGGCACAGGAAGCACTCGATGCACTTGCGGAATTCCTGGCTGCGCTCGACGTCCTCCTGCTGCATCCGGTACTCGCCGGGCTTCAGATCCTTGGGCGGCGTGAATGACGGGATCTGACGTGCTTTTTCATAGTTGAAGGACACGTCGGTCACCAGGTCGCGCATCACCGGGAATGTCCGCATGGGCGTGATGGTGACGGTTTCGTCCGGGTCGAAGGTCGACATCCGGGTCATGCACAGCAGCCGAGGGCGGCCGTTGATCTCTGCTGAGCAGGATCCGCACTTGCCGGCTTTGCAGTTCCACCGCACCGCCAGATCGCCGGCCTGGGTGGCCTGCAGTCGGTGGATGATGTCGAGTACCACCTCGCCGTCGTTCACCTCGACGGTGTAGTCCTGCAGTCCGCCTCCGGTATCGTCGCCTCGCCAGACCCGCAGTTTCGCGTTGTAGGCACTCATGCTCAGCCCTTCCGATCGGGGTGCTCGGCCAATTCCTGCTCGGTGTAATACTTTTCGAGTTCGGAGAGCTCGAACGTGGCCAGCAGGTCCTCCCGCATGGGTAGCTGCTGCTCCGGCGTCACGGTCACGTCCGGCACCACCTGATCCTCGCCGACGGTTCGGCACACCAGCAGGGTGTGGCGCCAGTCCGCGTCCATGTCCGGGTAGTCGTCGCGGGTGTGCCCGCCCCGGCTCTCGGTCCGGGCCAGGGCGGCCTTGGCGACGCACTCGCTGACCAGCAGCATGTTGCGCATGTCGATGGCCAGGTGCCAGCCCGGGTTGAAGACGCGACCGCCCTCGACGCTGACATTGTGCACGCGGGTCCGCAGCTCGGCGAGCTTGGCCAGTGCTTCCTCGATCTCTTCGGACTTGCGGATGATGCCGACCAGGTCGTTCATGCACTGCTGCAGCTCGGCGTGCAACGTGTACGGATTCTCCGGATTGGCGTGAGATTCGAACGGAGACAACGCCAGTTCGGTGGCCTCGACCAGGGCGGCCTCCGATACCGTGGGTCGCTCGGACAGCGCCTGCACGTAGTCGGCCGCGCCGAGACCGGCCCGACGGCCGAACACCAGCAGGTCGGACAGCGAGTTGCCGCCCAGCCGGTTCGAGCCGTGCATGCCCCCCGAGCATTCGCCTGCCGCGAACAATCCGGGAGTGTCCGCGCCACCGGTGTCGGGATCGACCTCGATGCCGCCCATCACGTAGTGACAGGTGGGGCCGACTTCCATCTCGTCCTTGGTGATGTCGACCTCGGCCAGCTCCATGAACTGGTGATACATCGACGGCAACCGACGCTTGATCTCTTCGGTGGTCATGCGCGAGGCGATGTCGAGGTAGACCCCGCCGTGTGGTGAGCCGCGGCCGGCCTTGACCTCGGCGTTGATGGCGCGGGCCACCTCGTCGCGGGGGAGCAGGTCAGGCGTGCGCCGCGCGGAGTCGTTGTCCTTGAGCCACTGGTCGGCTTCTTCCTCGGTCTCGGCGTACTGGCCTTTGAACACCGCGGGGATGTAGTCGAACATGAACCGCTTGCCCTCGGAGTTCTTGAGCACTCCGCCGTCACCGCGGACACCCTCGGTCACGAGGATGCCCTTGACCGACAGCGGCCAGACCATTCCGGTCGGGTGGAACTGGATGAACTCCATGTTGATCAAGCTGGATCCGGCGCGCAGTGCCAGCGCGTGGCCGTCGCCGGTGTACTCCCAGGAATTGGACGACACCTTGAACGACTTGCCGATACCGCCGGTGGCCAGCACGATCGCGGGGGCCTCGAACAGCACGAAGTTGCCGGTCTCGCGGTAGTAGCCGAACGCGCCGGCAATACGGTCGCCATCTTTGATCAGGTCGGTGATCGAGCACTCGTGGAAGACCTTGATCCGGGCCTCGTAGTCACCGAGTTCCTTCTTGTCTTCCTGCTGGAGCGACACGATCTTCTGCTGCAGCGTGCGGATGATCTCCAGGCCGGTGCGGTCACCGACGTGGGCCAGTCGCGGGTAGGTGTGTCCGCCGAAGTTGCGCTGGCTGATCCGGCCGTCCTTGGTCCGGTCGAACAGCGCGCCGTAGGTCTCCAGCTCCCACACCCGGTCGGGGGCTTCCTGCGCGTGCAGTTCGGCCATCCGCCAGTTGTTGAGGAACTTGCCGCCGCGCATGGTGTCACCGAAGTGCACCTGCCAGGAGTCCTTGGTGTTGACGTTGCGCATCGCCGCGGCGCAACCGCCCTCGGCCATCACGGTGTGGGCCTTGCCGAACAACGACTTGGTCACCACCGCCACCCGCAGGCCGCGTTCGCGTGCCTCGATCACGGCGCGTAGTCCGGCCCCGCCGGCACCGATCACGACTACGTCGTAAGTGTGCCGTTCTAGTTCACCCATGGAAATACCCCACTCGCCCTTTCACGTGTATGTGCTTGTCGGCCTGTGAATTCAGCCGGCCGGCTAGCCGATGAACCTGAGATCGGAGATGGTGCCGCTGGCCACCAACATGATGTAGAAGTCGGTGAGCATCAGGGTGCCCAGCGTGATCCAGGCGAACTGCATGTGGCGGGTGTTGAGCTTGCTCACCTGTGTCCATATCCAGTACCGGACAGGGTGTTTGGAGAAATGCTTGAGGCGGCCGCCGGTGACGTGCCGGCACGAGTGGCAGGACACCGTGTAGATCCACAACAGGATGACGTTGCCGACCAGGACGATGTTGCCCAGCCCGAATCCGAAGCCGGAGGGCGAATGGAACGCGACGATCGCGTCGTAGGTGTTGAGCAGTGAGATGAGCACCGCGACGTAGAAGAAGTACCGGTGCATGTTCTGCATGATCAGTGGAAGGCGGGTCTCCCCGGTGTATTTCGCGTGTGGCTCGGCCACCGCGCAGGCGGTCGGTGACTGCCACACCGACCGGTAGTACGCCTTGCGGTAGTAGTAGCACGTCAGCCGGAACGCCAACAGGAACGGCAGTGAGATGAACGCCATGGGGATGAACCAGGGCAGCTCGCCCACCCACTGGCCGAGGTGGCTGGATCCGGGCGCACACGCCGTGCTGACGCACGGCGAGTAGAAGGGCGTCAGGTAGTGGTAGTCCTCTACCCAGTACGCGCTGCCCCAGAACGCCCGGATCGTCGCATAGATGACGAACGCCGCGAGCCCCAGATTGGTGAGTAGCGGTGCCTGCCACCACCGGTCGGTCCGTAGGGTGCGTTGGGGGATCTGCGCTCGTGTGGACGAGAAGACCCCCGTCGCACGACGGTCAGCGGTGGGTGCGCTCACGGTTCCCTTTCTGAGGTTCAGTTGTTTTCTCGGGCGTCAGACGCCCGTGGGCTCAGCGATATCCGCCGAGGCCCTCGTCGGCGACGTCCTGCCAGAACTCGCTCGCGTATTGGGTGTCGGGGATGCCGATCTTCTCGCGGGTCTGTTCTTGGCGTGTGACGCCGTGACGCATCTCCAACTCTTCGGCGTCGATGTCCAACCGTTGGATGTCGTTGAGGATCCGTTCGGCGTCGTTGACCACGCGGCGCATGGCGGGGGAATCCCCGTACTTCGACGCCAACGAGGTGACGCAGCGACGCATGTCGCCGATCAGGGTGTGCAGTTCAGAGAACTCGGTAGTGGTGGACAAGTGACCTCCTCGGGCTGAAGGTGTCAGGGCTCACAGTACGACACCCAATGCTAGCCACATCACGATCGGGACGTGATGCACATCACGTCGAGCCGGTTGGTCTCTGCACGTCGGAGGATGAATTCCGGGGCTGGGTCGTACTGTGGTTTTCGCTGGCTTCGCGACCGGCGAACGGATCATCGGAGTACCTGGAGGGCCTAATGAGTGAGACGACGCTGCAGGAGCGGGCTGCTGCGCTGCTGGCGATGCACCAGCCCGGCAACCCCGTCGTGTTGCCTACGATCTGGGACGCGTGGTCGGCCCGGCTGGCCGTCGCCGAGGGGTTCTCCGCGCTCACGGTGGGCAGTCACCCGCTGGCGGATTCCATCGGCAAGGCCGATGGCGAGGTGATGTCGTTCGACGACCTGCTGACCCGGGTGCGCCAGATCATCGACGCGGTCGACGTGCCCGTTTCGGTCGATATCGAGTCCGGCTACGGTGAGCGGCCGGAGCGGCTGATCGAGGGGTTGCTCGACGTCGGCGCGGTCGGATTCAACCTCGAGGACACCGTGCACAAGGAGGGCAAGCGGCTGCGCAGCCCGGCCGAGCATGCCGAGTTGGTGAGACAACTGCGCGCGGCGGCCGACGCCGCGGGCGTGCATGTGGTGATCAACGCGCGCACCGACCTCTTCTTGCGCAAGGACGGAGACGTGGCGGATCGGGTGGACCGCGCGATCGCCCGGCTGACCGAGGCGGCCGCGGCGGGTGCCGATTCACTGTTCCCGGCCGGCCTGAGTGATCCGGAAGGCTTGGCGCGCTTCGTTTCCGAGGTGCCGTTGCCGGTCAGCGTGACCGTTCCGGCCGATAGCGCCGACCTCGCCACGTTGGCCGAACTGGGCGTGGGACGCATCACCTTCGGGCCGTTCCTGCAGGCTGCGCTGAGCGTGCGGGCCAAGGAGATCCTGCGGCGCTGGCGGTAACCACGCCGATCAGCCGCGTCAGTCCGGCGTTTTACGCGAACTGCCGGTTCTCGGCGGGTGATCTGTGCCAATAATGGCGCACTGACATGTCGAGTAGGTGGGATGCGGCGATGAGCAGGCGCACAAGAAGCGCGGTGACACTGGTAGCGGCTGGCGGGGTGGTGCTGGGCGGGATCGGCGCGGCACCGGCCGGGGCGACGACGATGGTGCCCTTGTCGAATTCCATCCGGGGGTGCGATTTCACGAAGGCGTTGTTTCTCGGTGGTATGGGCTCGGGTACCGGCTCTGGCCGGGCCAGCATCGGCGCCGACGGCTCTCACGTAGGCGCCGAGGTGTCCTTGCAATCGGCCAGGCCCGACGCCGACTACCGGGTCAGGCTGATCCAGCTGCCACGGCCGTCGGTGGCGACGTGCGATGTCGGAGATCCGGGTGTGGCGGGCGCGGTGCTGCACACCGACGCCGGCGGGACGGCGACCGTCACGGTCGCCGGACCGCTGAGTTCGGATGCCACGCAGGCCTGGGTGGTGGTCGAGGGTCCTCCGGCGCCGGGACGCATTCGCGGTGACGTCTACACCTCGGACTACCCGGTGACACTCTGACCCCACTGAATACCAACGGATTTCGACGCATCACCGGAGGCGGACGCGGACAGCCAGCGCCGCGCACCCGATGACTGCGGCGCCTCCGAGCACCGTCGACCAGGTCAGCCGTTCGTGCAGTAGCAGGGCGGCCCAGCCGAGGGTGAGTACCGGTTGGACCAATTGCACCTGGCTCACCTGGGTCATCGGCCCGATGGCCAGGCCGCGGTACCAGGCGAAGAAGCCCAGATACATGCTGACGGCCGCGAGGTAGCCGAACGCCGCCCACTGTGCCGGCGTCGCATCCGGCGGTTGCTGCACGACGGCCAGTGCGGCCAGGCCCAGCATCACCGGCGCCGCGATCACCAGGGCCCAGGACACGGTCTGCCAGGCGCCCAGTTCCCTGGCCAGTAACCCGCCTTCGGCGTACCCGACGGCCGCAGCGAGGACCGCCCCGAACAGCAGCAGGTCCGGCCAACTCAGGTGGCCGAGTCCGGCGCCGTGCACCATGGCGAACACCATGGCTGCCACGGACCCGGCGGCGGCCAATGCCCAGAACGCGGCCGGCGGGCGCTCGTGTCCGCGCAGCACCGCGCAGACCGCGGTGGCGGCCGGAAGCAGGGCGACCACGATGGCGCCGTGGCTGGCCGGGACGACCGTGAGCGCATAGGAAGTCAGTAGCGGGAACCCCGCGACGACGCCGGCCGCCACCACGGCCAACCGTGCCCACTGCTGGCCCCGGGGCAGTGCCTGCCGGGTCAGGGACAGGGCGGCGCCCGCGATGGCCGCGGCGACGACAGCGCGTCCGGCACCGATGAACAGCGGCGACAGTCCGCCGATGGCAATCTTGGTGAACACGATGGTGAACGAGAAGGCCGTCACGCCCAGCAATCCCCACCACAACCCTGAGTGGGATAGCGCAGACGAACTCTTTTGAGTAGCGCTACTCTGTATTAACATGGATAACGATAGCACTGAGCGGATCGTGTCCGGCCTGCAAAAGTGGATCGCCACGGCGCCGCCGGGTGCGCAGCTACCGTCCAACCGCGCTCTGGTGGCGGAATATGCAGCCAGCCCGGTGACGGTGGCCAAGGCCATGCGCACGCTGCGCAGCCTGGGTCTGGTGGAGAGCCGTCCGGGTGTCGGGACGTTCGTGCGGGCAGTGCGCAGCGCGCGCCTACCCGACTATGGCTGGCAGACCGCGGCGCTGCGGTCCCCCCAGGCGCGGATCCCGGCGTGGTCGACGCCGCTGCGCGGTGTCGCACCTGATGTGATCGCGTTGCACTCGGGTTATCCCGTCCGCGAACTGCTTCCTCAGCGGCTGGTCCGCACCGCAGTCGCGCGGGCTGCCCGGGGGGACGCCGCGCTGAGCCCGGCGCCCGCACCCGGCCGTCCCGACCTGCAGGCCTGGTTCGCCCAGGAACTGGCCGAGGCGTTCGGCGCAGGCGTGACGGCGCCGACGGCACGTGAGGTGATCGTGCTGCCGGGGAGTCAGAGCGGTCTGAGCTCCGTCTTTCGGGCCCTGGTCGGGTTCGGGCAGCCGATGTTGATCGAATCGCCCAGCTACTGGGGGGCCATTCTGGCGGCGGCCCAGTGCGGTGTGCGGTTGGTGCCGGTGCCGAGCGGGCCGAGCGGGCCTGAGCCCCAAGAACTTTCGCGCGCGTTCGCCGAAAGTGGGGCCCGGGTGTTCTACGCCCAACCGAATTTTGCCAATCCGACTGGTGCCCAATGGAATCCAGAACTGGCCGGCCAGGTGCTCGAGGTGGTGCGCAGTCACGGCGCCTTCCTGATCGAGGATGACTGGGCGCATGACTTCGGCATCGACTCGGCGTCCCGGCCGGTGGCGGCATCGGACGACGCGGGCCACGTCATCTATCTGAGGTCGCTGACCAAGAGTGTGTCGCCGTCGATCCGGGTCGCCGCGATGGTGGCCAGAGGTCCTGCGCGCGACCGGATTCTTGCCGATCGCGGAGCGGAGTCGATGTATGTCAGTGGGTTGTTGCAGACCGCTGCGCTCGATGTGGTGACCCAGCCTGCCTGGCGAACTCACCTACGCGACCTGCGTCAGCAGTTGCGGGCCCGGCGTGACCTGCTGATCGCCGCGCTGGCCGAGCATGCACCCGGCGCCCAGTTGGAGCAGGTGCCCCGCGGCGGTCTGCACCTGTGGCTGCGACTGCCCGATGCGATCGACCTGCAGCGCCTGGTGCGTGAGTGTGAGGCGGAGTCGGTGCTGGTCGCGGCGGGCAATGAATGGTTTCCCGCCGAGCCGTCGGGGCCGTACCTGCGACTCAACTACTCCGGGCCCGATCCGCAGCGCTTCGACGAGGCTGCCCGGGTCATCGGCCGGGCGCTGGCGCAGCAGTCGGGCTGACCGGCGCACCGCGCCGCAATCTCACATGCGCGCCGCGCGGGCCGTGAGCACACCGTGACGGGCGATTCACACAGGGCGACATTTCGGCAACTTCAGGTTCCTAACCTCGCCGTATGTCGTCAACACAGAACGTCGTGGTCATCGGACACGGCATGGTGGGACACCGCTTCGTCGAGGCATTGCGGTCCCGTGACGCCGAGGGCACCTGGCGGGTGACCATCTTGTCCGAGGAAGTCGAGGCCGCCTATGACCGGGTCGGTCTGACCGGTTACACCGAGCACTGGGACCGGGGTCGGCTGGCCCTGCCCGGTAACGACTATGCCGGTGATGACCGGGTCGACCTGCGGTTGGGCTGTGCTGTCGCCGAGATCGACCGGCAGGCCCGCACGGTGCGCACCGCGACCGGCGAGACCTTCGACTACGACGCACTGGTGTTGGCCACCGGTTCGTACGCGTTCGTGCCGCCGGTGCCCGGCCACGACCTGCCGCACTGCCACGTCTATCGCACGCTGGACGATCTGGATGCCATCCGGGCCGGAGCTCTGGCCGCGCTTGACTCGAAGACACCGGTCGGTGCGGTGATCGGTGGCGGTCTGCTCGGGCTGGAAGCCGCGAATGCCTTGCGCGCGTTCGGGTTGGAGACCCACGTGTTGGAGATGTCGCCGCATCTGATGGCGGCTCAGATGGACCCGGCCGGCGGTGCATTGTTGAACCGGATGATCCGGGGCCTGGGCATCAAGGTGCACACCGGAGTCAGCACCGAGAGCATCCAACCGGTGCAGCGGCACAAGCCGCTGAAGAAATCCCAGAACGACGACTCGGTGCGGGTGTCGCTCAACGACGGCAGCAGCGTCGTTGCCAGCGTGGTCGTGTTCGCGGCCGGGGTGCGTCCGCGCGACGAGCTGGCTCGTCAAGCGGGACTCGACATCGCGCAGCGCGGCGGTGTGATCACTGACTTGTCGTGTGTCACCAGCGATCCCAGCATCTATGCGATCGGCGAGGTGGCCGCGATCGAGGGCCGGTGTTACGGCTTGGTGGGCCCCGGCTACACCAGTGCCGAGGTGGTCGCCGACCGCCTGCTCGGCGGTGCCGCCGAGTTCCCCGAGCCCGATATGTCCACCAAGCTCAAGCTGCTCGGCGTGGACGTGGCCAGCTTCGGTGATGCCCAGGGGCGGACGCCCAACTGCCTGGACGTCGTGGTCAATGATCCGGTAAAGAACACCTACGCCAAGCTGGTCCTCTCCGATGACGCCAAGACGCTGCTCGGCGGCATCCTGGTCGGTGACGCGTCGGCCTACGGGGTGCTGCGTCCGATGGTCGCCAGCGAGCTGCCCGGCGATCCGCTGTCGTTGATCGCACCGGCCGCTGAAGGTGCGGCTGGGGCCTCTGCTCTCGGTGTGGGTGCCCTGCCCGACATCGCGCAGATCTGCTCCTGCAACAACGTGACCAAAGGCGACCTCAAGGAAGCCATCTGCGGTGGCTGCGACGATGTGCCCAGCCTGAAGAAGTGCACGTTGGCCGGAACCTCGTGCGGCTCTTGCGTGCCGCTGCTCAAGCAACTGCTGGAGGCTGAGGGCGTCGAGCAGTCCAGGTCGTTGTGCGAGCACTTCAGCCAGTCGCGGGCCGAACTCTTCGAGATCGTCAGTGCCACCGAGATCCGGACCTTCTCCGGTCTGATCGAGCAGTTCGGTACCGGAAAGGGTTGCGACATCTGCAAACCCACCGTCGCATCGATCCTGGCGTCCACCAGCTCCGACCACGTGCTGTCCGGTGAACAGGCCTCGCTGCAGGACTCCAACGACCATTTCCTGGCCAACATCCAGAAGAACGGCAGCTACTCGGTGGTGCCGCGGTCGCCCGGCGGTGAGATCACCCCTGAGCAGCTGATCCTGATCGGTGAGATCGCAAGGGATTTCGATCTCTACACCAAGATCACCGGCGGACAGCGCATCGACATGTTCGGTGCGCGCGTCGACCAGCTGCCCGAGATCTGGCGGCGACTGGTCGAGGGCGGCATGGAATCCGGGCAGGCGTACGGCAAATCGCTGCGCACCGTGAAGAGTTGTGTGGGCAGCACCTGGTGCCGTTACGGGCAACAGGATTCGGTGAACATGGCCGTCGAGATCGAGAAGCGTTACCGGGGCCTGCGCGCTCCGCACAAGATCAAGATGGCCGTCTCGGGGTGCGCACGCGAATGCGCGGAGGCGCAGAGCAAGGATGTCGGCATCATCGCCACCGAACAGGGCTGGAATCTCTACGTGTGCGGCAACGGCGGCATGTCGCCACGCCACGCCCAGTTGCTCGCCGGTGATCTCGATGACGAGACGCTGATCCGCTACATCGACCGCTTCCTGATGTTTTACATCCGAACCGCTGACCGCCTGCAAAGGACGGCCCCCTGGTTGGAAGCTCTTGATGGCGGGCTCGACCACCTCCGCGAGGTGGTGTGCGACGACTCTCTCGGCCTGGCGGCCGAGTTCGAGTCGGCCATGGAGCGCCACGTCGCCGGCTACGCCTGCGAGTGGAAGGGCGTGCTGGAGGACCCGGAGAAGCTGTCGCGCTTCGTCTCGTTCGTCAATGCGCCTGACGTGGACGATCCGACGATCACGTTCACCGAGCGGGCCGGCCGGAAGGTGCCGGGCGCTACGGACTTCGCGCCCGCGAGGAGCGCAACAGAACTGGGTATGCCGGCGATCATCCAGGAGGCGAAATGACACTGCTAGACGACGGCACGGACGTGTACAACCCCCCGTTCTCGGGATGGACGACAGCCTGTCGCTATGACTTTCTGATGCCCTGCCGGGGCGTCGCGGTGCTGCTGCCCGACGGTTCGCAGGCGGCGCTGTTCCGTCTCGATGACGGCTCGTTGCACGCGGTGGGCAATGTCGACCCGTTCTCCGGTGCGGCGGTGCTGTCCCGGGGGATCGTGGGTGATCGTGGTGGGCGTGCGACGGTGCAGTCGCCGATCAAGAAGCAGGCCTTCGCACTCGATGACGGTCATTGCCTTGACGACACCGCCGTGGCGATACCGGTGTACCGGACCAGGGTCACGCCCGGCGGGTTCGTTCAGCTCGCGGCTTGATCGGCCGCCCGGCTCCAGTGGGCGTCACGCCCCTGGAGCCTGCGGCGTTCCACGGCGCCGCGTCGTTCGAGCACCGTCAGGTTGCGGTACACCGACTCGATGACGATCGGTGCACGGAAATGCTCATGCATGTCGTCGCGTAGCTGTGCGGTCGTCATCGGCCGGGATGTGCGCTCCAGAGCGTTCAGCAGGTGTTCACGCAGACGTTCGGCCGGGACCCGGTTACCGGGCCGCACGGCCGAATACGCCGCCGTGGCAGGCAGCGCCCACCGTCGTTGTCACCTGCACTTTTACCTGAACCCCCGCCGAATCGCCCGATGCTCGCGACAACGATAGCTGAGTTTTCGACCCGGATCTGACACGGCGAGTCGCCGGCAAACGATGGGAAAGTTTGTTCCCGCGTCAACTAGCTGTACAGGTGTGGTTCAGGTTGAGGATTTGCCAGAATTGCGGCGTCGGTGGAATTGGCCGAACGTATGACGAACCTCTCGCTGGCTAACTAGAATTGTTCGCTGGGATGTGTTTAGACTCCCGCGGAGGGAAGCGTCATCGGAGGGCTGACAAGGGATGTTCGGGCGTTGGGTCTTGAGTCTGGTGGGGGCGGCAGCGATGCTGGGCGCACTTGGGGCAACGTTGGTGCCCCTGGATTTGACTGCCGTGGATCGTGCCGGTGAACCCATTCCGTGCGGTAACGGAGTGGCCCCGGATTACCGCGTTGCCGCCCAGCAGGACCGGCTGAACCTGGATCAACACACGCTCGCCGGCCCGGGATGCATGGCCAGCGATTACGTCGAGCAATGTTCTGCGTTGGTCGATACGCGACGATCGGCGACCTTCTCGGTCGCCGGTACGGGCGGAGCGCTCATGTTGGCGGGTTGGGTCGGGCCGCTCGTGGTGCGGTCGATCCGGCTACGCCGCGGCCGGCAGGCTCAGCACCCCGGCGCGGCGGAAGCGGTTCGCAATCAACCGGACCATGCCGGGGTGGGTGCCCAGTGGCTCGCTCACGAGGTCGGCGCCGGATTCACGCAGCCGGTCCTGGAACAGCCCGTCGGCGAGCAGGTAGGAAGCCACAGCTATGCGGCGATGGCCGCGGCTGCGCTGCGCGGCGACAGCTTCGGCAACGCTGGGCGCACCGGTCGCGGCAAAGGCCAGTTCCACGCGATCGCCGGTCATCGCTGACAGCAGCGCGGCGGCGCGCCGGAGGTCCGATTGGGCATTTCTGTCCGAGGTGCCGGCTGCCGCGAGGATGACTGAATCGCCTGGCCGCCAACCTGATTCGATCAGACGATCGGCGAGAACCCGGACCGTTCCCGGGCAGGGGCCGAGCGGTTTGGTGACGGTGACGGCGGGGTGCTCACTGGCCGCCACCTCGGCGGGCACGTCGACCCGGACGTGATACCCGGCGGCCAGGAAGGCGGGCACCACCACCGCCGGGCAGTTTGTCGGCAGGGACGCCAGAACCTCGCTGGGCGTCGGCCCCACGACGTCGACGAACGAGACGTGCACCGGCCGACCCAGCAGGTCGGCCACCCGCGCGGCGAGATCGCCGATCGTCGCCACACCGCCCGCCTTGCGGGTTCCGTGGGCTACCAGGACCAGGCTCATTGTGCGCGGACCATCTCGGTGTCGTCGACGGTCAGCCGGTAACCCCGCTTGACGACCGTCGACACGATGTTTTTGTCTCCCAAGGCAGTACGAAGCCTCAGTACCGCTGTCTCCACGGCGTGGGTGTCGGTGCCGGTGCCCGGTAGCGCGCTGAGCAGATCGAATCGCGACACCACCGCGCCGGGTCGGTGTGCCAGGGCCCGGATGGTCGCCATCGAGGCCGGGGACAGTGACTTGACGATGCCGTCGACCAGAACGCAGGTGCCCCGGATCTCGAGCGTGTGCCCGGCGACCCGGACGGTCCGTGCCTGCAGCAGTGGCAGCTCATCGGTGATGTGACGGGCCAAGGCGCCCAACCGCATTCGTTCCGGTGCTGAGGTCGGGACCCCGAGCCGGACCAGCGGCCGTGCGGTGACCGGTCCGACGCACATGGCGTGGACGTCGGTACGCAACGCTGACAGCACCCGGTCGGCGATATCCATCTCGGTGGCCCGCATCAGGACCGAAGCCACCGCCATGGCGGAGGTGAAACTCACCGCGTCGAAACGCCGTTCGGCGATCCCGGTGACCATCTGGTCGAATTCGCCGTCCCGCGGCGCGGGATGCCAGCGATAGACCCGGATCGGCACCACTTCGGCACCCGCATTCCGGAGCTCGTCGAGGAACTCGGGGAACGGGTCCCATTCGTCGGTGGCCCCGTGCAGCTGCACGGCGATCCGTTGCCCCGCCACACCCTGCTCGATGAGGTAGCGCAACACCTCCCGGGAGGATTCCGATTCCGGTGACCACTCCTCGGGCAGGCCTGCGGCCCGCAACGCCCCGGTGGCTTTCGGGCCGCGGGAGACGATGCGGGCCTTACCCAGCGCGTCGGTGAGTTCGGTGGCCAAGCCCCACCCGTCTGCCGCAGCGAACCAGCCGCGGAAGCCGATCCCGGTGGTCGCCACCACGACGTCCGGCGGCGCGTCGATCAGCGACGCGGTATGGGCGCGCAACTCGTCGTCGTCGGGCAGCGGAACCATCGTGATGGCGGCCGCACTGGTCACCGTCGCGCCACGCCTCGTCAGCAGCGCGCCCAGCTCGTCGGCACGTCGGGCGGAGGTCACCGCCACACGAAAACCCGTGAGCGGTGCCCAGTCGGGCTCGGTCATGGGACCAGTGAATGCACTCCGTGTTTCCAAGTGATTACCCGGCCATTGCCGAGGCATGTCGGTCTTCCGGGGCCGTTGTGACGCCCGTCGCAGCAGGCCGGCGGACGTAACGGAACCAGGTGCACGCCGAAGCCAAGACGTAGAAGGCCAGGAAGATCCAGAACGCTGTTGTCGCCGATCCACTGGAGAGATAGGACTGGCGAAGCGCCAGGTTGATACCCACACCGCCCAGGGCGCCGATCGCTCCGGCGAATCCGATCAGCGCACCCGACATCGACTGAGACCACCGCTGCCGCTCATCCTCGCTGACCGGCAGGGAGTAGCTGCGGGCCTCGAAGATCGACGGGATCATCTTGTAGACCGAGCCGTTGCCCAGTCCGCTGAGCAGGAACAGGGCCACGAAGCCGATGACGTAGCCGATCATCGTCAGGCTGTTTGCCGCACCGGCGGTGTGATCGTCGAACATGCTGATCGCGACCAGCATTCCGGCCGCCAGGATCATGCCGCCGAACACTGCCAGGGTCACCCGGCCACCGCCGACGCGGTCGGCCAACTTGCCGCCGTACACCCGGGACAGTGAGCCGAGCAGCGGGCCGATGAAGGCGATCTGCGCGGCATGCAGGGATGCCTGCGCCGGAGTCTGGCCACCGGCGGTGAAGTTGATCTGCAAGACCTGGCCGAAGGCGAACGCGAAACCGATGAATGATCCGAAGGTGCCGATGTAGAGCAGCGAGATCACCCAGGTATCACGCTCTGCCAGAATGGCTTTCATCGCACCGAGGTCGATCTTGTGCTGCTCGAGGTTGTCCATATAGAGCGCCGCACCGATGCCGGCCACGGCCAGCGCCACCAGGTAGACGGCGCATACCCAGTACGGTGCCCGGTTGCCCGCGGTGGCGATCACCAGCAGACCGACCAACTGGATCATCGGTACACCGATGTTGCCGCCGCCGGCGTTCAGGCCCAGTGCCCAGCCCTTGAGTCGTTGCGGGTAGAAGGCGTTGATGTTGGTCATAGAGGACGCGAAGTTGCCGCCGCCGAAGCCGGCCAGGGCCGCGCAGAGCAGGTAGGGCCACAGCGGCAAGCCGGGGTTGGCCAGCAGCACCATGGTTCCCACCGTGGGGATCAGCAGGACGAACGCGGAGAACGCGGTCCAGTTGCGGCCACCGAACGTGGCGGTGGCCAGCGTGTAGGGGATACGTAGGCATCCGCCTACCAGGGTGGCGGTGGCTCCCAACAGGAACTTGTCCCCAGCGGTGAAGCCGTACACGGCCTCGGGCATGAACAGGACCATGACCGACCAGATCGACCAGATGGAGAAGCCGACGTGCTCGGCGAACACCGACCAGATCAGATTCCGGCGTGCGATGTACTTGTTTCCAGATTCCCAGGCCAACGTGTCTTCGGGATCCCAGTTGGTGACGCGCTTCGACTTCCGCAGAGTGGGCATGGCGCACACGCTAGGAAACGTTTATTGCCCGGATGCGCCGTGCGGTGACCCGGCCGTGAAATTCCGCTCACCTGCGCTGCGGCACTGGTGTGAGCGTGTGCTTTCCGGTGGTTACCAGACGTCCCCGTCGCGCCAGTCGCAGGTGATCTCGGCTGTGGTGTCGAGTTCCAGGCCGGCCGGCAGATCGACCGGCAGCACGAACAGCGACCGGTCGTCCTCGGGGGTGCGCGTGACGCCGGCAGGTCGCAGCACCGAAGTGTGGCCCTGCCAGGGCACCCAGCCGCGGGAGAGGTACATGTCCCGCGCGATTTCCGATGAGCTGAGCGCGCCGAGTTGGTAGGCGCCGCGCAGGACCTGCTCGACGGCGTCCATGACGGCGGTGGCCAGGCCCTGGCCACGCCAATCTTCGCGTACCGCCACGGCTTCCACGTAGCCGCAGCGCAGTGCGGTGTCGCGGTAGATCAGGCGGCGCTGAACCACGGCGGCATGGGCGATGAGGGCGCCGTGATGGCAGATAAACGCGTGCATTCCGCCGAGCGAGTGCTCCCAGTCGGCATCCGTAAAGGCACCCTCGAAGGCCTCGATGACCATGCGTCGGGCGCCCTCGCGGGTCTCGTGGTCGAGATCGGAGGTGTGAACCAGACGCGCGGTGTGCAGGATCCCGCCTCGGACAGACGGCGAGCTGACATCCTGGAAAGACACACCCATGTTCTACCAGCGACGCGCGCCGGTGTCTCTACGTTGCGCGCCGTCCAGCGTGAAGACTGAGCTCCCCGGGCGCCGTTTTCCACACCTGGGTCGTCGATCGCCGGGATCGCAACCCTGACGTAGAAAATGACGACGGGAACGGACCAGGCGTTAGCCTTCGAACGGCCGGCGAGGGTGCGCCCAGTGCAACCGGACGGTCTGCCCGGGGCGAACCTGGCCCAGCTTGTCGATGTCCTCGTCGGTCACCACACCGATCACCGGATAGCCGCCGGTCACCGGGTGGTCGGGTCCGAGGATCACCGGAAAACCGTTGGGTGGTACCTGGATTGCCCCGCGGGTGGCGCCCTCGCTGGGCAGCTGGCGGTCCGGCCAGCGGTAGTCGAGCGGCATGCCGACCAGGCGCATTCCCACCCGGTCGCTGCGGGTGGTCACCAGCCAGTTGGTCCGGACCAGGACGTCGGGGTCGACGAACCAGTCGTCGCGGGGGCCGGGCACCACGTTCAGTTCCAGCACGTCGCCGCTGATCGAAGCGACCGGGGCCTGGTCGGTCTCGGGCAGGTCGGCCGTGTGCTCACCGACCGGCAGGATGTCACCGGCTTGCAGCGGCGCCGGGCCGATCGCCGACATCACGTCATAGCTCCGTGACCCCAGGACCGGTTCGACGGCGATGCCGCCGCGGACGGCCAGGTAACTGCGCAGTCCCGATTGTGGAGCGCCCAGCGAGATCACCTCACCGTCACGAACATGGTGAATACTATTGGTGCCGAACGGAATACCGTTGACTGCCGGGTCCGTGTCGGCGCCGGTGACGGCGATGGAGATGTCCCCGCCGACCACCCGGGCCGAGAACCCGCCGAACATCACCTCGATGGTGGCGTGTTCGCCGGGGTTGGCGACCAGCCGGTTGGCCAATGTGTGGGACCGCCGATCGGCCGCCCCTGAGCGGGTGACGCCGAGATGGGCCATGCCGGGGCGGCCGAGATCCTCGACCAGAGCGAGAGGTCCCGTGCGCAGCACTTCCAATGTCGTCATGATGTCCTCCTCGCCGACTAGCCGATGGCCCGGAACTGCACCCACGCACCCGGGGCGAGCAGTGCGGGTCGGTCCCGATGTACGTCGAACATCACCGCGTCGGTATGTCCGATCAACTGCCAGCCGCCGGGCGACTGCCGTGGGTAGATGCCGCTGAACTCGCCGGCCAGTGCCACCGCCCCGGGCGGGACGCTGGTGCGGGGCTCGGCTCGGCGCGGCACGTGTAGTCGTGCGTCACCGCCGACGAGGTAGGCGAATCCGGGGGCGAACCCCATGAACCCGACCTGCCACGGGCTGCCGGTATGTGCCTTGACCACCTGTTCCGGGGTCAGTCCGGTCAGCGTCGCGACGTCGTGCAGGTCAGCGCCGTCGTAGACCACGTCGATGGTCACGTCGGCCTCGCCGACCCGGCGGACCGCGGCTGACCCTGGTTGCAGTCGCAACTTGCCCAGGCGTTGCCGCGTGGGTGCCTGGTAGCGGGGATCGGCCAGCTTGATCAAGATCGTGCGTGACGCCGGCACGATATCGACCACGCCGAGCAGTTGGGCCGCCGTGAGAGTGGCGGTCCACGCCAAAACATCGGCAGTGCTGTCGAACTCGAGCAGCAGAGCCTGATCGCCATAGTCGCGAGCGGTACCGGGGTTCAAGCTGGGTCCCGTCGCGTCCATCACCTCTGATGTCACACTCATGACCTGAAGCTACCCGCGAGTAGCTAAGAAAGCGCCCGCTCTATGAACCTTGCCAGAGGTGCCTTATCGAAGCCTCACACGGCGGCCTGATACGTGGGCTCGCGGCGCTTGATGGCGGCGATCACGCGGTAGGTGATCGGCAGCATGATCACCTCGACCGCGGTCTTGTAGATCCAGCCCAGCGCGGTGTAGGTGACGAAGTCGCCGAAGGTGCTGATGCCGATCGCACTGGCCGCGATACCGCAGAAAACCAGGGTGTCACCGAGCTGGCCCGCGAAGGTGGATCCGACCAGGCGGGCCCACAGGTGCTTCTCCTTGGTGCGTTCCTTGATGGCGACCACGACCCAGGCGTTGATGGTCTGCCCGACGATGAACCCGGCCAGGCCTGCCACGATCAGCTGGGTGTAGGCGTGAACGATGTTCTCGAAGTGCTCCTGGTTGGTGTAGAAGTCCGCCGCGGGAAGATAGATGGTGACCCAGAATGCCAGTGCGGCAAGGGCATTCATCGAAAACCCGAGGAAGATGGCGCGGCGGGCGGCCCTGAACCCGTACACCTCGGAGAGCACGTCGCCGATCACGTAGGTGAGCGGGAAGACGATGAACCCGCCGTCGGTGATGATCGACCAGTCACCGATGATCGGTCCGAAGGCGACGCCCTTGGTGGCGGTGACGTTGGAGACGATCACCAGGGCCGTGAAGACCGCGACGAGCACCGGATAGTAGGCCGAGCCGACGATGGCGGTGCCGCGGTGTTCGGACTGTTCCTGGGTGCCTGTCACCCGGTCATCTTGTCAGGTCAGTGCCTGGTTGAGCAGGGGTGGCAATTGGTCGGCAACCACCGGGTAGGACAGCGGTGACGCGAATGCGATGGCTCCGGACAGGTCCTTCGGCGTGAAAACGTGCCGATTGCGGGCGGTGGCGCGCAGCTCGGCGATCCCCGGATCGGCCAGCAAGGCGTCGCGCTCCGCATCGCTCTCGGTGGTCCAGATCAGCACGTCGGCGGCGTCGAGTACCGAGGCGAAGTCCGGTCGCGGGATCAACTCGGGTGTCGGGGGCACGACGAAGCCCATCTGGGTGAGAAATTCGGTACGCCATCCCGTTTGTGCCTGCACACTGTCGCGGAACAGGGTGCCACCCAGCAGCAGGGCCTTCTTACCGGTGAATCCCGGGTTGTTGGTGGCCACGGTCTTGAACTTGTCGTCCACCCCGGCGACTAGACCCGTCATGGCGTCGTTCTGGAACAGTGCCTGGCCGATCAGGGTGGCCTGGTCACGCCATGGTTCGAAGAACGCCTCTCCTCCGGTCTGGGCGATCGTCGGGGCGATCTCGGAGAGTTTGGCGTAGGTGTCGGCGTCGAGTCCGGCGTTGGTGGCCACGATCAGGTCCGGGTTGAGCGCTTTGATCTTGTCGACCTGGATCCCGTCGGTCAGGCTGAGCACGGCGGGTTGGGCGCCCTTGAGTCTGGCTTGCGCCCAGGGCCACACCGCGAACGGTTCACCGCCGAACCACTCCGTCGTCGCCACCGGCACGACGCCGAGGGCCAGCAGATCGTCCTGTTCGGTGAATCCCGCGCTGACCACACGCTGCGGTGGACCCGGGATGTCGGTGTCTCCGAAAAGATGGCGGACGGTCACCGAACCGTCTCTCGCTACTTCGCCGGGTTTTTGCGTGCTACATGCGGCGACCAGGGCCATTCCAGCGGTGACCGTGAGAAAGCCTCGCCGGGACCAGGTTGTCGGCACTTAGCCAGGGTAACCGTTTGGCTACCGATGGTGAAGGTGCCGGTGATCCCAGCGTGCCGGTTTCGGCATGCGCCGGCAGCATCGGAGGGTTATTGTCGATCGCGCCCTATTGGGTGGTTCCGGGTTCTATTCCCGGCCCAACGGGGACCGATGAAGGAGTGACCATGCGGAGCATGTGGCGTCCAGTCTTGCTCGGTCTGACCGGTTTGACCATCCCGATCGCCATCTTCGTTGCACCGCCCGCCGCCGCCGATTGTGTCGATGCCGGTGGTTCCACGGTGTGTGCACAGGGCACCGTCCGCGGTGGGGGACCGGAAGCGCCGAAGGCCGGGCCGTACTACCCGTATTACTGCACCGACGCCTGGTCCTGCGGTGACTGGGGCCTGGACATCAATATCGACCCCGGCCCGCCTGACAACGGCGGCGGTGGTGGTGGCGGCGGTTGGCGCCCTAACCGTCCGGGACGCCCGTGAGCCTCAGCTCAGTTATCCGAGTCGACTTAGGAGCCACGATGTTCACCCGAGTGATCGCCGCCGGCGCAATCAGCTTGTCGCTCTTGGCTGTTGGTGCACCTGTCGCTGCAGCAGACGAGCCGAACTGCACCTCTGCCGACCTGGCCGGCGTGATGGCCGGGGTCCGCGCGGCCACCTCCGCGTATCTGTTCACCCATCCCGACGTCAACGCGTTCTTCACCAGCCTCAAGGGCCAGTCGAACGACGAGATGGCCGAAAGCGTGCGGGTTTACCTTCAGGACAAGCCGCAGATCCGTGCCGAACTGACCGGAATCCGGCAACCGGCGATTGATTTCCGCAACCGCTGCGGATAACCGCCGGGCCGGCTGGTCCGGGAATGCCGACTGGCCACTTAATGCCCGCGAACGTTGGGATATCTGTGCAATAAGTGGCCACTGGCCGGGATCAGGCCGCGCTAAGGCTTGAGTTGAACCTTCAGGTCCGCTCCGGTGCGGGAGAACGCCCTGGCGTAGCCTTCGGCGGCCTCGTCCAGCGACATCGTGGTGGTAAAGATGCCGTCGACGTCGAGGCGGCCGGCCTGAAGCAGCGGGATCAGTTCCGGCCAGGTCTGTTGCACCGGCGCGGTGGTGAAGCGGATGGTCAGGCTGCGCAGCAGACATCCCAGCGCGGGCATCGGGTAGGGCTGTAGATCGTGCACGCCGACGATGGAGACCGTGCCGCCGGCGCGGGCCGCGTCGATGGCGTCGTTGATCGATGCGTCCATGCCCACCGCGTCGATGACGGAGTCCACACCGAGGCCGCCGGTGGCTTCCCGGATGGCCTGTGCCGAGGGCGGCGCGAAGGTAATCGCCCCCGAGGCTTCGGCGCGTTCGCGCCTGGCCTCCACCGGGTCGACGGCGAAAACCTTTGCCGCGCCGAGGGTGATCGCGCTGCGCAGGGCACACATGCCGACCGCGCCCAGGCCGATCACCGCGACGGAACCGCCAATCGGAATATCGGCGCGCTTGGCGGCCGCCCAGCCGGTGGCGAGGTTGTCGGTCAGCAACAGGGCCTGTTCGGTACTGATGCCCTCCGGCATCTTCAGTAGCTGGAAGTTGGCCGCCGGTACCGCGAGAAGCTCGGCCTGGGCGCCGCCGAGGAATCCGGTGCCGAAGATCTGGGGGCCCTGCACGCAGCGGATCGGGTCGTGGGTCGCGCAGCCGCTGCAATGCCCGCAGCCGGCCACCGAGGACACCAGCACCCGGTCGCCGACGGCGAATCCGGTGACCTCCGGGCCGATTTCGACGATCGTGCCGACCGCTTCGTGTCCGACGGACACCGGATCGGCGATGGGGTAGTGGCCCTCGAGGAAGTGCAGGTCCGATCCGCAGATCGAGGCGGACTCGACCTTGACGATGGCTCCGTCGAGGCCGGGCAGGACCGGGTCCGGCCGGGTTTCGACGCTGACCTTTCCGGAACTGTCGACGACGACTGCGCGCATGCTCACGCCTCCTGCACTGTGAAGTCTGACCAGATGGGTTCGTTGATGGCGGAACGGTATTCGCTCAGCCGCCACGGGCTGACGGTGTGGATCTCACCGTCGGCGTTCTTGAAGTACGAGTGTTTGACCGAGGGCTGCGCCCACACGGTTTGGCGGATCGCTTCCTGCGAGCGGCGGTGCCATTCCTTGGTCGGTTCGGGCAGCGGTTCCATGGTCCGCAGGCCCTCGGTGATCAGGTGCTCCAGGCACTGGTTGATATAGCGCATCTGCAACTCGGAGTTGAGGATGAGGCTGCCGCCGTGGGCCAGGTGCGTGCCGGGGCCGTAGGTCATGAAGAAGTTGGGGAAGCCCGGCACCGTGATGCCGCGGTATGCGTATGGACGCTGCCCCCAGACCTCGTGCAGGTCGATGCCGTCGCGTCCGGTGATGGTCATCGGGAACAGCACGTCGGTGGCACGGAAACCGGTGGCGTACACGATGATGTCGACGTCGTAGGTCTGTCCGTCGGTCGTGACGATCCCGGTCGGGGTGATGCGTTCGATCGGGGTGCGGATCAGATCCACGTTGTCGCGTTTGAGAGTGCCCAGCCAGCTGCCGTTGTCCTGCAGCGTGCGCTTGCCGGTGGCCGGGTAGTCGGGCAGCGCCTTGGCCAGCAGTTCGGGGTCGTCGCCGACCTGGGTGGTGATCCAGTCGGTGAACATGATGCGGGCGATGGCGTTGATCTCGCTGACCGCGTAGCTCTGTTCAGGGTGCGCCTGGTCCTCATAATCGGGATCCACCCGGGCGGCGTCCAGACCCTTGTCGGCTCCGGGCCACAGCAGCAGGAAGCGGTACCAGCGGCCGTAGTACGGCAGGTGTTCCATCGCCCAGCGCACCCCGTCGGCGACGGGTTCGTGGTACATCGGGTTGGGGAACATCCACTGCGCGGTGCGCTGGAAGACCGTGAGGTGTTCGACCTTGTCGGCGATGGCCGGGGCGATCTGGAACCCGCTCGCGCCGGCGCCGATCAGTGCGACCCGCTTGCCGGTGACGTTCACATCGTGGTCCCACGCCGCGGAGTGAAATGCCGGTCCCGCAAAGGTTTCCGCGCCGGGGAAGTCGGGGATCTGGGGCCGGTTGAGTTGGCCGACGGCGGTGATGACGGCGTTGGCCCGCAGTGTCTCGGTGCCGGTTGCCGAGCGCACCGTGACGTTCCACATTGCGCCGTCCCACGCGGCCGAGACCACCTCGGTGTTCCACCGGATGTTCGGTTCGAGGTCATGACGGTCGACCACGTCGCGGAAGTACTGGCGCAGTTCGTGCTGTTCGGCGAAGAAGTGGTCCCAGTGGTTGCTGGGTTCGAAGCTGTAACAGTAGAAGTGGTTGGCCACGTCGACACGGGCGCCGGGATAGCTGTTCTCCCACCAGGTTCCGCCCGGTCCGGCGTTCTTCTCCACGATGGTGAAGTCGATGCCGGCCTGCTTGAGGCGCACCCCGGCCAGTACACCCGATTCCCCGCAGCCGATCACGACGACGCTGAAGTCTTGGGTGTCTTGCAGCGCGGCGGGCCGGCGCGGATCGACGCCCTCAAGGTCGAGTTCTTCGAGAACCAGCGGCAGGTTGTCCTCGTCGACCGGTTCGCAGGCTGTCCAGTCCAGCATCTCCCGGACCAGTTCGGCGGGCAGCGGTTCGGGGACCGGGCAACCGCGGTCGCGGTAGTCGGCGATGATCGGCAGGGCCACCGCACGGGCGCGGGCCTTGTCCTCTTCGCTCATGAAGCCCTGGACCTCGTTGAGGAACAGGCCGGCCTGTTTGAACTCGCGGATGTAGCGCGGGTCGCCGGTGATGTGCACGAGCGAGAGCAGCAGCGTCGGGACGCTGACCTGCTCTAACGCCGCCGCGATGTCGGAATCGGGCGTGGTGAACGGCTGGCCGACGTGGAAGCTTCGGGTCACGCGGCGTTACGCTACTGCGCGTAGCGTTATGTGGCAAGGGGTGGTGCGGCTCGCTCGCCCGGATCTCGCGCAGCTGGGCGATGAGCTGCCGGCCGTTGACAACCGCGCGCTCGCTGGCGTGGGCGAACCGCTCGACGATGGGCGCGAGATCGCCTTCTCGGTAGGCGGTGAGAGCGGCAAAGTAGCCGTCGGTATCGGACAGCAACCCGGGGCGGTCTTGCCTCCGAGTTCAGCATCGAATCGCGTGATGGCGACGCTGGCGTTCTCGGCGGCGGCCTACACATCCGAGGGCAGATCCAGGTGTAGATCGGCGGTCGCTGGTGGGATCGCGGCCCGGTATGGCCCTCCCCTTCGAGGCGTCCGGGAGTAGCTGCTGTCCAGCCCGGGAGTCCAGTGCAGCGTCTCGTGGCCGAGCGGGGAAAGTGGCGCCATGAGTTCACTATGGCGACAGATAATCGTATGAGTGTCGCCATATCCCGATGATGGCGACTCCGCGGTGCTGGAATTCGTCGTCGATCTCGACGGGATACACATCGAAGGCGTCGACATCATCTGTTGGAACGACGACCACCAGATCACGTCCTTCAAGGTCATGGTCCGACCGCTGCAAGGTCTACAGAAGGTCATGGCAGGCATGGGTGAGGTGTTCGTGCGGATGGGGGTCATCGCCCCGCCGCCGGGAAGCGAAGGGTAGCGCGCGAGCTTCGGCGATCAGTGCGTCCGGTTCGTGGACGGCCTCTGCGTGCCGGATCGTCGTGAAGTCCACACCGCGCGACGTCGCGGCGGTCTACCTTCGTGGGATGGACTTCGATGAGTACCGGGCACACGACGCCACGTCCTTGGCGAAACTGGTTGCCGAAAAGCAGGTTTCGGCGGCTGAGCTGCTCGCCGCAGCGAGGGAGCGGGCGGCGGCGGTCAACCCGAAGATCAACGCCATCGTGCGCGACGTTCCGGCTGCGCCGTCGGACGATCTGACCGGCCCGTTCGCCGGGGTGCCGTTCCTGATCAAGGATCTCGCGCAGGACTATGCGGGTTTGCCCACCTCGGCCGGTTCACGTGCGCTGATGTCGCTCAACGCCGCCGAGCACGCCACGGTCGTTCAGCGCTGGATCGACGCGGGCCTGGTCATCTTCGGGAAGACCAACACGCCGGAGTTCGGCGCGAAGGGCATCACCGAGCCGGAGGCGTGGGGGCCGGCCCGCAACCCCTGGGACCTGACCCGGACACCGGGTGGCAGCTCGGGAGGATCCGCGGCGGCCGTTGCCGCGGGCATCGTGCCCTGCGCCGGGGCCAACGACGGCGGCGGGTCGATCCGCATTCCAGCCGCCAGTTGTGGACTCGTCGGGCTGAAACCGGGTCGCGGGTTGACGCCGTCGGGTCCGGTGACCGGAGAGTCCATGCATGGCGCGGCGGTCCAGGGTGTCGTCTCGCGGACGGTGCGTGACACGGCGGGAATGCTGGATGTCCTCAGCGGCGGCGAACCCTGGGGGCCGTATGTGCCGGGTCTGCCCGAGGAGCCGTTCGCGTCCTGTGTGGGGGCGGATCCCGGGAAACTGCGGATCGGGCTGCGGGTGCCGACGGCGATCAACCCGACACCGCACCCGGAGGCGTTCGCCGCTGTCGAGGCAACGGCGAACGCGCTGACCGAGCTCGGCCACCACGTCGAGGAATTACCCCACGCGCCCTTCGACGACGCCGCGCTGGCCCGCGACTTCCTACTGACCTGGTTCGTCTACTGCGCATGGGAGGTCGCCGAGGCCAAGCGGATGACCGGCGCGGGCGACGACGCTTTCGAACGGGACACGCTCATCATGGCAGCGCTCGGTCGCGCCACGAGCAGCGTCGACTATCTGGACGCGGTGGAGCGGCGCCACGAACACACGCGGCGGCTGACCACCTTCTTCGAGTCGTACGACCTGCTGCTGACACCCAGCCTGGCAACCCTGCCGCCGCGGATCGGCGAATTCGATCTGCCGGTGGTGCTGCAGCATGCCGCCGATGCGCTGATCAAGACCCGGACCGCGAGCATGTTGCGCTACACCAAAATCGTCGACGACATGGTGGACAAGAATCTCGGCTGGGTGCCCTACACGCAACTCGCGAATATCACTGGCCGCCCGGCGATTTCGTTGCCTGTGCACTGGACTGCGGAAGGTCTGCCTCTCGGTGTCCAGTTCGTCGCACCGCTTGCCGGTGAGGCGCTGCTCCTCAAGCTGGCGGCTCAGCTCGAGCAGGCGATGCCCTGGGCCGGTCGCCTCGCACCGATCTGAATTGCGACCTTACGGATGGAGGTTCCACTGGCCGACATCTTGGGCCAGGGCATCGTTGACGTCGACTTCGAGCCCGCCGACGAGTGGGCCGGGATTCGAGGCAGTACTCACGATGCGTTGGTAGAGCACTGCGGCAGGGTGGATCTGACCGCCAGACCAGGACCGGGTCTGCCACGCCCACGCGCGGCCAGGTGTGCCCGACCTCCCGACGACGCCGTCGGCAATCGCCCACTCGCACGGTCTGATTCCCGCGTAGATGCCGGTGCGCTGCACGCCGATCACCGAGTTGATTCCGCGAAACCACGGCAGCGCCACGTTGTTCCAGGTATTGCGGTCGATGTCGTCGTCGACGCTGAAGAAAACCGGTGCACTCCGGCCACCGCCTGCCGCGGTATGGAGCTGCCACGCGGTGCGGGCGTCGGCGATGCCACCGGCGTACCCGCGGGTGAAGTCCGACGGCGCGGTCCCGCCCGGCTTGCCGTACTGGTAGTTGCTGACGATGACCAAGCCGGCGGCGGTCAGCGACCTGGCGTAGGGCAGGGTGATCGGTTTGGCGCCCATGGACGAGCCCGGACGCGATGTCGAGACGTAGTTGATCACCCCGGAGTGACCGGCGGCCCGGATATCCTGCGCTGGAATCTGACGCATGGCGAAGTCGATCAGCGTGGGGGCGGCGGCCGCCGCCGTGGGCGGGTCGACACCAGCCGCTACCGCGCCCAGGCCTGCCACCGCCGACGCGGCGGCAGCGTAGCGCAGCAGGTCACGCCGGGTAACCGGGCCTGCTCGGCGCAGGCCGCTGGGCCCAGGCGAGTCCTGCATGTCGCGATGTTAACAAAGTGACTGCTGTTAACAATGTTGCCTCGCGGGCCGTGCTTCATTCGTGATCTTGACGAGCACGCTCACTCTGAGGGGGTTGGCGTCACATCGCTGCCCGAGCCCTTGACCGAGGCCTTCGCCCGATTCTCGGCCCGCACGGCTCTCCGTCCGCGGACGAACCCGGTCGGCGAGATCGCCGCTGACAGCAGGGCGTCCTCGCCCTTGACGAACGGGTGGAACCCGACGCCGGCGCCGCCACGGCCCTTAACCGGAATGTCGGCGACTTCGGTGACCTTCCAGCTCTTTTCGGACGTGGAGAAGATGGCCTCGCCGTTCTCGCAACTGATCGGCAGCGCGGCGATCACCTCGTCACCGGAGTCGTCGGCGACCAGCTTCACCCCGGCCACACCATTGCCGGCCGCACCCTGAGGATTCACCGCAGCGGGGTCGATGCGCAGGATCTTGCCGCGTCGCGTCACCAGCGCCAGGTGATAGCCGGGTGTCATCACGCCGGAGCGCAACAGCCCGGTGATATCCGGCGCCACCGGGATATCGCGGATCTTGAACGGCAAGCCGTTCCCGTTGGTGAACTTGACCCGACCGTCGGTCCACACCGCCCAACCCAGACCCGAGGTGAGTAGGTCGCCGTGGCTGTCGGAGAACACACCGCGATCGTCAAGGCGCCAGGAGGCATTGACCTTTCGCTCCCGGGGGCCATCTTCGTCGGCACCCGAGGTGGTCGGGGTGGCCTCGGAGTCCAGCACGGTGCGGCGGTCGAACTCGGGACCCTTGAACAGTTTCGCGGTCTCCACCAGTTCCTTGTCGATCACCTTTCGGCGCGCATCGGGGTTGGAGACCAGCTCGGTCAGTTCGGCGAACTCTGCGTCCAGTCTGTCGGCTTCGGCCTGCAGCTCGATCACATCGAGCTTGGTCAACCGGCGAAGCTGCAGTGCCAGAACATAATTGGCCTGCTCTTCGTCGATCTCGAACCGTTTCTGCAGACCGTGGCGGGCGTCGTCGACGGTGTCGGAACCGCGAATGACGGCGACGGCAGCATCGATGTCCAGGTGGATCTTCATCAGGCCCGACACCAGGTGGCGGCGCGCGGTGACCTTTTCCAGTCGGTACTCGCTGCGGTGCAGCACCACCGAGTCACGCAGGTGCAGGAATGCGGAGATCAGTTCCCGCACCGACCACCAGCGCGGCACCCGGTCCTCGTCGAGGGCGACCAGGCTGGCGGCGAACGTCGACTCCAGCGGGGTCAGCGCCAGCAGTTGGTCTCGGATGGTCTCGGCGCTGTGCCCGCGTTTGGCGGTGACGACGATGCGCAACCCGTTGCGACGGTCGGTCAGGTCCGACATGTCGGCCACTCCGGACAGCTCACCGGACTCGACCAGCGCCCGGATCCTGTCCTGCACAGTGTTACTGGCGACACCGGGTGGTAGCTCGGTGACGATGCAGTTCTTGCCCTCGACCGATACCGTGCCACGCACCGTGAATTGGCCCCGGCCGGTGGTGATGTACTCGCGGAGACCGTTGGTGCCGACGACGGTGGCCCCGCAGCCCCAGTCGGGGCCGGGGATGAGCTTCATCAACGTGTCGTCGGTCGTGTTGGGTCTGGCCAGCAGAGCCCGGCAGGCGGCCATCACCTCACGCGGATTGTGCGCGGGCACCTTGGTGGCCCACCCTTCGGCGATGCCCATGGCACCGTTGCAGAGCAGCACCGGCCACTGGGCCGGCAGCATCGTCGGCTCGGTCCACTCGCCGTCGAATGTCTGCACCATGGGTACGGCGTGATCGTCGAGTTCCGCGGTCAGCGCGGCACCGGGAGCCGACAGCCGCATCTCGGTGTAGCGGTCTGCGGCGGGAATGTCGCCCTGGATCCGCGGGAACGCACCTTGTCCGTCAATGACTTTCACGCGCTGGAACTCGGCGGCCATCAGCGCCGCGGCCCCGTACATCGACGCTCCACCGTGCGGGTGCAGGTTCCCGGTGACCGCCGAGCAGATCTTCGAGGACTTCTGCGGCTTGTTGCCGGGCAGTAGTTTCGAGTCGTGCATCTGGTAGAGCAGACGGCGCTGACCCGGCTTGAGCCCGTCGAACGCTGAGGGGATGGCGCGGTCGCTGACGCTGTAGAGCGCGAACGTCAACTGGTAGTGATTCCAGTAGTCATCGGCGCTCTGGTCGAGCACCAGGTCGGGGTTCTGCTCAGGGAGGTCCAGGGTGGCAGTCACAGTGTTTTCCTACGTCCTAGGTCAGGTCGAGCGCTGCGGTGTCGACGCGGGCGGCGACTTCGGCCATCCAGGTGCGACGCCCCTCCGGGGGGCCGCCGAACAAAGTGTGGTGCAGCTTGGCTTCGCCGTCATCGAGGTGCACCCGAATCACGGTGCGCCGCTGCGGATCCAGCACGGTATTCCAGAAATCGTCGGCATCCATCTCGCCGAGACCCTTGTTGCGCTGCACCTCCACCTTGCGTTTGGAGGTGGCCTTCAACTGCGCCACGGCGGTGTCACGCTCGGACTCGTCCTGGCAGTAGATCCGCTCCTGACCGTCCTTGACCACGAACAGCGGCGG
Source organism: Mycolicibacterium alvei (assembly GCF_010727325.1). Lineage (NCBI taxonomy): Bacteria > Bacillati > Actinomycetota > Actinomycetes > Mycobacteriales > Mycobacteriaceae > Mycobacterium > Mycolicibacterium alvei. The sequence continues at coordinate 3,305,000 of NZ_AP022565.1, read as the reverse complement.
CAGCGTCACGTAGACCATGCCGGCCTCGACCAGCGGCCGGTAGAAGTCCAGGAACATCGAGATCAGGCTGGAGTTGATGTTGCCGCCGTCGGGGTCGGCGTCGGAGGCGAACAGGATCCGGTCGTAGCGGCACAGTTCCGGATCGCAGTGGTCGCGTACGCCGCAGCCCAGGATGCGTTCGATCGAGTCGAACTCGTCTTTGGCGCGCGCCTTGCTCAGGGCGAACCCATAGACGTTGGGCGGCTTACCTTTCAGCGGGAAGGCTGCCTGGAACGTGGCGTCGCGCGCCGCTTTGATCGTGCCCAGCGCGGAATCGCCCTCGCACAGGAACAATTCGGCGCCCGAACCGCGGCCGGTCTCCCGGCTGGGCAGCAGCTTCGGCGGCAGCGACAGGTTCGTCCCCAGCCCCTTGGCTTTCGACGCCGCGCGGGACCGGGCCTTCGCGCCTTCGGCGCTGCGGCGCGCCCGGGCGGATTCCAGCGCCAGCTTGGTCCACAGCGACACCGCGTCGTTGTTGGCGGGGTTGGCCGCCCAGATGGTGACGCTGCGCGCCACGTCCGGGGCCATCGCCACGTTCAGTGACCGCGACGAGACGGAGGTCTTGGCCTGGGAGTCCCATCCCACGTCCGGCGCGCGGGTGTCCACCGCCAGCGCGGTCACGGCCTGGAAATCCTGGGGTTCCGGACCGTCCTCGCCTTTGGCCAGACCGAGGTCGCGGATGCGGGACGCGCGGTCGGCCAGGGCCTCGGACAGTCCCTTCATCGCAGCCGTGAGGTGCGAGCCGCCGTTCGGGGTGCGCACGGTGTTGCAGAACGCGGCCACGGTGGCCGGTTCGGCCGGGCCCGCGGTCAGCGACCAGCGGAACGGGGTCGGGCCGCGGCCGGTGGTGTACTCACCGCGGCCCTCCACGACGGCACGGACACCGGGCAAGGGATTGCCTGCAGTGGTGCACATCAGATCGAGCAGGGTGTCGGTGCCCCACGGGCCCTTGAACGGCTCGGTCAGGACCGCTGGAATCTCCGTGCCGGGCCAACCCTCGTCGACGACGATCAGGTGCACACCGGGCGACATCCGCGACGCGGCGTGCGCACGCAGCAGTACCTCGCCGACGTCGACGGTCGAATCGGGTACGACGGCCGGGTCGAACAGGATGCGCACCGTGGTGCCGTGGGCGTCGGGCTTGCGATTGCCGACGCCACGCAGTTTCTGCGTGTCCGAGCGGGTGAACTCCGCGTTCGGGTCGAAGTCCTTACCTTCGAAGGTGCCGGGGTAGCCGCCGCCGAAACTCTGCAGGTAGGTCTTGCCGGCTCGACGCACGGTCACATCGGTGCGTGCGGAGATGAAGACCGCGGCGGCGGCCCCGATGCCGTTGAGGCCGGCGCCGGTGCTGGTGGCATCGGTGTGGGCGGAGAACTTGCCACCGGCCCGGGCGGTGCCCAGGGTCTTGACGATGCCGTTCTTGCCCGTGGTCGGGTCGGAGTCGACGGGCAGGCCGCGGCCGTCGTCGGCGACGCTGACCGAGCCGTCGGCATGCAGAGTGATGGTGACGGTGGACCCGCCGTGGCTGGGATCGGCGACCTCTTCGATCGCGTTGTCGACCAGCTCGCGCAACGCCGTGTTGAGCACGTCGAGGCCCAGGTTCACCGCCGGCCGCAGGCGGGTGTGCTGGACATCGTCGAGCTCGGTGATGTCTGCGGCGTTGTAACTCACTACTGGTCCTTTCCCACCAGGGCCGATGCCGGAGCGATCGGTTCTTACCGCGCGCTGTTGGCGGGCGGCGTAATCATTCTCCCCTGGGAGGCAGACAGCCCCCGACAGCCACGGCCGAGAGAACGGGCGCCGAATCGAGACCCGATGCCTCGGGGATTGTGCCGGGCTGATCCGCGCGCTGACAAAAGTCATCCGGAATTGAGACGACTTTAATTGATGACACTCGCCGTCCTGGATCGGCGCTAGGTGATTGACCAGAACTCCAGCAGAGTCCGGATGGTCGCCACCAGCGGGAGGGGTTGATCCAACATCGGGTGGTGGCCGGCCTGGGCGAGTTCGACGAACGGGCCGCGAAGTTGCAGGATCGACCGGATCTGGGCGGCCATAGGCGGTGGAACCACCCCGTCTTCGCATCGCAAATACCCTATCCGGCAAGGGATTAAGGCGAATGTGTTCTCCAGCAGCTCTTCGTTGGTAGACGTTTCGTCCAGTAGGTGGCCGCCGAAGATATCGGGGTCGAACTTCCACACCCACCCGTTGTCCGTCTTGCGCACGGATTCCACGGCGATGTGGTGGCCGATGTAGGGCAGCGTCACTTCCTGCTTCGGTACTGCACGGAATCGGGCGACGATCTCGTCTTCGGTGGGGTATCCGGCGGCGTCGCGGCGGCGGTTGCGCAACGGGACCTCCTCCGGTGCCCGATCGCGCAGTGGTGAATCGATGACCAGGATGCTGTCGATCTGCGCGCCATAGAGGGTGGCAGCCTCCGCGGCTACCCAGCCACCCATGCTGTGGCCGACGATCGTGGGCCGCGCCGAGGACCCGGAGGCTTCCGATGCGGCGAGGACTTCCTGCGCCCAGATCGACAGGGCGTATTCGGTGCGGGTGCCGCTGTCGCCGTGCCCGCTCAGGTCGGGTGCGACGACGCGATGGGTGCGGGCGAAGAACGGAGCGATGTGGTCCCACCAGCCGGAGTGGGCGCCGCCGCCATGGACGAACACCAGTGGCGGATTGTCCGGGTTGCCCCAGGTCCGCACATGGATGGCACATCCGTCGACGTCGATGGTCGAGTGCTCGGGCGTCTGTTCCAGAGCGGAGGTGAACCACGCCGGCGCGTTCGCCGACGGATGCGGGGGTGAAGACTGCTCACGGCGAAACATGCGACTCACCTGGTAATTCTGTCTCATCCCCGGTGTTCGATCGAGGGGTGCCCCTTGTGAATCGCGGCACGTCGCGGCCTCGGCGACAGATGCTCAGGACAGCGCGAGGCTCGTGCCGAGCCCGATCATCATCACCGCGATCAGCCCGTCGAGGAGGCGCCAGGTCGTCGGGTTGGCGAACAGTCCGGCCAGTCGGCGGGCGCCCAGGCCCAGCCCGGTGAACCACACCGCGCTCGCGGCCACCGCACCGACGCCGAACAACCACCGCTGCTCATGGTGCTCGTTGGCCAGCGAGCCGAGCAGCACCACCGTGTCCAGGTACACGTGGGGGTTCAGCCAGGTCAACGCCAGGCAGGTGACCAGCACCTCGGCCAGGCGGGCCGGGGTGCGTTCGGACGGATTGAGGGTCGAGGGCCGGACCGCGCGACGCGCGGCAAGCACGCCATAGCCGATCAGGAAGGCCGCCCCGCCGAACTTCGCCACCGTCATGGCGCTGGGGTGCGCGGTGATCAGGGCGCCGACTCCGGCGATCCCGGCAGCGATCAGGATCAGGTCGGAGACCGTGCACAACGCGATGACGGCGACGATGTGCTCGCCACGGATGCCCTGCCGCAGCACGAACGCATTCTGCGCGCCGATCGCGGCGATCAACGCCATCGTGGTGAGGAATCCGATGAGCACGGGTGAAGCCATGCGTTCGACCCTATGGACGTGTAGTGGTCAAGTACAGCTAATGATTCTTCAGATGCATTAGCTGCGCTTAGGAGTCTCGGGCTGACCACCGGCGAGATCGGTGGTTGGTGTGCTGCCGCCGCCCGCGGCCTCGGCTGAACGTGGCAAACGTCGGCAATTGCCGGAATCAAGTTGCCGCCCACAGGGCTGAGGGAAGATCAGTCGTTTCCGATTCTGCGCTAGCAATTCCATTTTGGACTCTCAGGTCCGATCTTGCACCGCGGTGGCGTTCGGATCCCCGCCGGTGGAGTTGGGGTCTGCGAACCGCTCGGGCGAGCTGCCCTACGTGAAGTTGCCGAAGGGACGGGCTGCGCCTGTCACGTCCTCATCGGGCACGCGCCGGCTGCCACCGCGGGGATTCCTCAGGCAATCGTGCGCGGTTGTGTTTCTCAATCGCCGACCAGTGCCGCAGCGCTGCGCGTCCGCGCCGCGCGTTGCCGCCGGTAGCGAGCCAGGACCGGTGGTTCTCGTCTTTAAGCACTTTCCACAGCGCGGTGATCCGTCGGCGATCGCTGCCGATCATGCGGGCGCGGTCGGCGACCGGGTCGGTTGCCGCGCAGGCCAACACCGCGGCGTCGTCGAGGTGGCGGCCCCGGTCGCGTGAGTCCTCAATGTAGGCCGCGCCTTTAAGTACCAGCGCTCCGAGGACATCGGGCACGCTCAGTGTCACCACGGCCTCGCCGGTGTCCACCTCGAAGTTCACCGCCTTGCGCAGCGCCGAGGTGCCTCCGGGGACAGCGAACACGTTCCGCCGCAGCGCTTTCTGATGACACTTCGGGGGCAAGTGGTCAGCCACCATGGCGTCGACTGTTTCGGTGCCGTCCGGCCCGCGGACAAACCGGTGCACAGGTCCGTCGCCTACGGGATCGTGCAGTGTGTATCCGAGGCGTTCTAGCGCGTCGCGGACGCCACCGAAAGTAGTTGCGCCGGTTTCGATGTGCAGGATCATGTCCACGTCCCGGGTCGGGCGGGTGAGTGCCAGCCCGGCGTACGCAGCATGCAGTTGGACCATCAGTCCTCCGGCCAGTGTCCACTGCGTGTGCGGGATGGCCTGGACGATCTCGACGAGCTGGGGCCACGGGGATGGCCAGCCTCCCCGCGGTGCACTGATCTTCCACGCTGGGCGCTCGCCGCCTGGTGGCGCGCTCACCAGACTGCGCCGCTGCGGTTGGAGGTGTGGCTGTTGCCGGTCCGGAACGCCGTCAGCAGGTCGTCCAGCACGCGCTCGCCCGCCGCAGCCTCCCGTGTGTCCAGTGACTCCGACAGGTCCACGGCCACAGCGGCGATGAGGGGGCGGTCGACGGCATATCCGGCGTCGTCGGGAACGACACGCACGACGATGTCCCCTTCGATGTCGTCGAACAGGCCCAGATTGGTGACCATGTCGTCGAAGTGACGCGCTGCGACGTAGCCGTCGGATCCGCGGTCTACCGGGGACAGGTCGAACAGTGCAGCGATCTTCGGTTCACACAGCGCGCTCACTCCGGTGGGGACTAGGCCGTTATCTCGCCCCCAGCCCTGCATCTGGCGCACGTGGGCGCGGCCGCGTGCCAGCCATGCCACTTCGGTTGCACGCGCTCCGCGCAGGCGGTGACGTAGCCGAGACGCCGCGGCCGGGTCCATCCACGGGGCAAGTTGGCCGGACAGCATGGCGAGTGCGGCCCATGCTGTGGCTGCTGCCCACGGCCGGCCGTTGTGACGCACACGTGCTGCCAGTTGGTGTACCGACACTGAGTCGAGTAGCAACGTACGTCCGACAACGCGGCTGATGGTCAGCACGCCGTTGTTCGCGAGTCGGCGCACCTGGCGTTCGGAGACGTCCAGCTGTACTGCTGCGTCTACCACGGTCATCTCCGCCATACACATATGGTCCCCCAACGGACCTATTTAGGCAATAAGGGCAGTTCGAAAGGTATGTACGCTCTAGAGAGGAGAGTGGGTGAAACGCGTGATGCAGAGTCACACCGCACCGCCTCGCGACCGGTATGCCGTCATGTCGTTGTGGTCGGAGAAACCTGTAGCGATGAAACGATGCGTCCCTGATGTGGAGATCGGAGGTGAAGGTTTTTCGGGTAAGGCCCCTGGGGTGGCGAGCCGCAGGTCAGGGGAGTGTTATTGCCTGCCAGTTCTGGATACGACAGCTGCTGGACGGCACGAGCATGGAGATTCCCGGCCGGCTGCAGCGCCGTGGTCGCGGTAGCTCACACGATCACTAAGAGTTGTAGATATTGCGGCACTCCGGAGCTGGTCCTTCCCCGCGTCGGTAGAGTTTCGGATGGGCAGAATTGGCTGGCGCAAAGCACTCATGGTTCACATTCGTATATGGGACACACGCGACCCAGACTCCGATGTTGTTCGATGTCCAGGAGTAGTCGACATACGCTGTCGTCTGATTCGAGCCCGGGCATCCGCTAGGTTGGGCACCCGCTTGCGGTGCGGCGGCCATTAGGCTGACTGACATCAGGATTATGCAGGGAACGCTGAGCAGTGCCTTTTTGATCGTCGGCAGATGTCTGACCAGTATCTTCCCGGAGTGGGCGTCCAAGACTAATCCCGTCGCCATTTTCTTCTTCATCTCGCGCTCCCTATTCGTGTCGGTTATTGGCCTGGGGTCATCCTGCGGATTTCCGTCCACCCCAACGGCATTGCTGTGCGGTCCCGGCCCCGCCGTATCCGCGGCATGAGGACGAAGGTTCTTGGTGCATACTTAATTCCACTCCCTCCCGACGATCCTGCTCGTAAGAGTTAGCTGTGGTGTACAGCACGGTAACTGAAGCTGCGACTCCTCCGTAGCAAATTCGCGCACACGAACAGGTTTGGAACCATGTATGAACTGTGCAAATAGTTTTGTCCGGCAGGCAGTATGTTCCTTTTCTTTCAGGTGCCAACGCGCGCGCCGTTGGGCTGGTGTCGATCGCAATGAGTTTGCGCATTCGAGGAATGTCGCATTTCGGTTCTACCGTCTTTTCTGCCCCGGCGAAGGCTGACGGTTCGAGTCCGTCCAGGGGTACGGCACACGATGCGGCGTTGCCGGGCCAGGGCGAGAAGACCCTGCCTCGATCGCGGTGAACCTTCGGTGCCCGTTGGGCGTATACCCCGGGTACCAGCCCAACATGCACAGGTAGGTGGCTCATGGTTCGGAGATCGGTCGTTCACTCGTCACGGGTCACTCGGCGCAGCGTCGTCCTCGGTATCGCGGCCGTCGGCGGATTCCTGGCCGTCGACATTCGACGATCTCACGCTGGCTGAAGCAGTGGATAGGCTCAATGTTGCTGTGGGTACCGTGAAGTCACGCAGTTACTACGCAGTGCGCGCACTGCGGGCGGTGTTCGACGAGATGGGGCTGCTGTGATCGACGACCCTCATGTTCTGCTGGGCGCCTACATTCTCGGCGGTCTCGACGCCGACGAACGCGGACGCTTCGAGGCGCACCTCAAAGACTGTGCGCAGTGCCGCGCCCAGGCAGCCGATTTCGCGGCGCTGCCGTCGCTCCTGAGCAAGGCCGACCCGGCCGATCTGGAAGTCGAGCCCACCCAGGGTGGCGAGTCGTGCGAAAGCTCAACATCGTCGACGCCAACAACACCGTGCTGGCCAGCGTGGAGCGCTGAACAGCACGCCTCAGCGACGTCGGCGTCGATACCCGACTATCGCCAGATCAGATTTGCGGGTACGTCGGGTACTCGATTCCCGACAGGTACTGCACGGTCCGCACCACCTGGGACGAGTAGCCGAATTCGTTGTCGTACCAGACGTAGAGGATCACGTTGTCCTCGTCGACGATCGTCGCGTTCGCATCGATGATGCTCGCCGCGCGGGAGCCGATGAAGTCGCTCGACACGGCGTCGGTCGCCGCGGTGTAGTCGAGGTTGCGGCTCAACGGTCCCGACAGGGACGCCTGGCGCAGGTACTCCAGGGTCTCTTCTTTGGTGGTCGGGCGGTGCAGCTGCAGGTTCAGGATCGCCATCGACACGTCGGGGGTGGGAACGCGGATCGAGCTGCCGCTGATCTTGGCTTTCAGGTCCGGCATCGCCTTGGAGACCGCGGAGGCCGCACCGGTCTCGGTGAGCACCAGGTTGAACGGCGCGGACCGGCCGCGACGATCGGCCTTGTGGTAGTTGTCCAGCAGATTCTGGTCGTTGGTGAACGAGTGCACGGTCTCCACGTGGCAGCGTGAGATGCCGTACTCGTCGTCCATCGCCTTGAGTGGCGGCACGATCGCGTTGGTCGTGCACGACGCACACGAGAAGATCTGCTGATCGAGATCGAGCGTGAGGTGGTTGACCCCGTGCACGATGTTCGGTACATCACCCTTGCCCGGTGCGGTCAGCAGGACCTTCGCGATCCCGGGGCGCAGGTGATTGGACAGGCCGTCGCGGTCACGCCACTTGCCGGTGTTGTCGATCAGGATCGCGTTGTCGATGCCGTACTCGGTGTAATCGACGTTCGCCGGGTCGTCGCTATGGATGAACTTGATGACGTTGCCGTTGGCGATCAGGCTGTTGGTTTCGTTGTCGACCTTGATCGTGCCGTTGAACTGGCCGTGAACCGAGTCGCGACGCAGCAGTGACGCCCGCTTGGCCAGGTCGCCCTCCCCGTTGCTGCGGATCACCACAGCGCGCAGGTTCAGGCCGTTCCCGGAGCCGGCCTTCTCGATGAGCAGACGCGCGACGAGTCGGCCGATGCGGCCGAACCCGTAGAGCACCACGTCCCGCGGGCCCTGCGGCTCGCTCTTGTTCTCCCCGGTCACGTCGCTGAGCACCTGGGCGGTGAACTCGGGCACGGACAGTCCGGCATCGCTGGCGCGGTAGGCCATGATCAGCAGACCGAGGTCGATCTTCGACGGGCCCAGGTCCAGGTCGGCCAGCGCCTGCAGGAAGGGGAAGGTCTCTTCGACCGACAGCTCGTCACCGCCGACCTGCCGCGCGAATCGGTGGGTTCGCAGGATGCTGATGACGGATTTGTTCACCAGCGACCGGCTGTGCAGCAGGACTGTCACGCCCTTCGCCCGGTACAGGGCGCCGATGAGCGGAATCATCGCCTCGGCGAGTGCTTCCTGAGCGTTCCAGTGGGCGAGTTCTGGCGAGTTCAAATCAATCGTCCTGTGGGTCGTGTGGGCTGGCCCCTCGGATGAGTAGCACTTCGTATCCTAGCGATTGTCCGATCTCACAATGCGGCATGGTGCGCAGGTGAGGCCGGCAGTGGCCCAGGCCACAGGGGTAAACGGCGGATGTGGACTACAAACTAGACATCTCGTTCGGTGGAAGACGACTTTCGGGGAGAGCCATGTTAGAGCCGCGCACAGCTGATGTCGTCGTGGTCGGATACGGAGCGGCCGGCGTGTGCGCAGCTCTGGAGGCGCGGGCCAGGGGCGCCGACGTCCTGGCCATCGACCGATTCAACGGCGGCGGCGCGACGCAGGTGTCCGGTGGGATCATCTACGCCGGCGGTGGCACCTGGGTTCAGCGCCAGGCCGGAGTCGAGGACGACCCCGATGCGATGTACGCCTACCTGCAGGCCGAGGTCGGCGACGCCGTACGTCCCGAGACGCTGCGGCGCTTCGTCGACACCAGCCCGGCGATGATCGACTGGCTCAGCGAACACGGTGTGCCGTTCGAGGGGTCGGTGTGTCCGTACAAGACGTCCTACCCGAACAACAAGTACTACCTCTACTACTCGGGCAGCGAGAACTCCGGGCGCTTCCGTGCGATCACTCCGCCGGCGCAGCGTGGTCACCGGGCCAAAGGGTCGGGGACTTCGGGCAAGAAGATCTATCGGCCCCTCGCTGAATCGGCGGCTCGGCTCGGCGTGCATACGCAGTTCCAGACCCGTGCGGTCGCGCTGTTGACCGATCCCAGCGGCCGGGTGGTCGGCGTGCGGACGAGCACGCTTGCCCATGCGCCGGCATGGGTTCGGCGCCGCTATCACGCGTACGCCGAGCTGGCGGTCAAACCGGGCATCTACTACCCGCCACTGCGGGCCGCGATGGAAAAGCGGTTGAACCGCTTGGAAAGTCGGTACGCCCAATCGGTTGACATCCATGCGCGCAAGGCGGTCATTCTCAGCGCGGGCGGGTACATCGCCAATCGAGAGCTGATCGACCAGCACGCACCGGCATACCGCGAAGGACTTCAGCTGGGCACCACCGGAGACGACGGCAGCGGAATCGCTCTGGCCGCCGAGGTCGGCGGTGCGGTCGATCGCCTCGACAACGTATCGGCGTGGCGCTTCATCACCCCGCCCAGCGCATTCCTGGGTGCCCTCGTGGTCGACGAACACGGACAACGATTCATCGACGAGACCCGCTACGGCGCCGCGGTTGGCCACGCCATGGTTGCCGACCACGGCGGCCGCGGTTGGATCCTGGCCGATCACCGACTGCTCAAGCAGGCCCGAGCCCAGCTTCCCGAGCAGGCCATCTGGTTCCAACGCCTGCAGATGGAAGCCATGTTGCGCACCGACCGGGTCGTGGCCGACACGCTGGAAGAGGTTGCGGTCAAGGCCGGCGTGGACCCGGCAGGGTTGCTGGCCACCGTCGCGGCCCACAACGACGCCGCCTCGGCCGGGCTACCGGATCCGATGGGCAAGCCTGCCGAGTTCGTCAATTCTGTCGAGCAGGGACCGTTCTCATTGATCTCGATTTCGATCAAACCCAGCCTGCTCAACCCGTGCCCGATGTTCACCCTCGGTGGGCTGATCGTCGATGAACTCACCGGTGCGGTGACAACGCCTGCGGGCGAGTCGATTCCGGGTCTCTATGCGGCCGGACGCACGGCCATCGGACTGTGCGCCAACTCCTACGTCAGTGGCCTGTCGATCGCCGACTGTGTCTTCTCCGGCCGTCGCGCCGCAGAGCATGCCGTCGCGATGCAACCCGTGCCGTCACCGTAGCGCGCTGCCGCCGAGCCACGTGTCCCACGGCACACCCCAGTCGCCGTTCTGCCAGATCGGCAGTGGCTCGCCACCGGTGTTGTGCACTTCGAATACGTCTCCGGGTTGGGAGAATTCGTAGAACCAACGCCCGTTGTCGGCGTTGACATTCAGGCATCCGTGCGACGTGTTGGTCTTGCCCTGCGCCCAGATCGTGCTGTCGAGTTGGTGGACGTAGATCCCGCTGTTGGTGAGCCGTACCGCATTGTCGACGGTCAGCTTGTAGCCCAGGCGTGAGTTGACGGGCAACCCGTAGGTGGAGGAATCCATGACCACGGTGTTGGCCTTGTCCATCACCGTATAGACGCCGGGCTGCGTCCAGAACGAAATGGTCTTGCCGGCAACGGTTTCTGATCCACCCATGCCCATGGAGGTCGGGATCGTGCGGACCAACTCGTCATTGCGGTAAACGCGGATCTGCTTGGTGGCGTCGTCGGCGATGGATACGTGCGACTCTCCGATCCGGAAGGAAACCCGACGGCCTCCCTGATCGGCGGATGCAACGACGTCTGTGCCGGGACGGTGGTAGCTTTGCGGCCGCCAGTGGGCGTGCCGGTTGTCCATCCAGTACCAGGAACCATCAACGGCTGGAACGGTTTTGACTGACAGGCGACGTTCCGCGGCGGCGCGGTCGCCGACCGGTTCGTCGAAGTTGGCCACGATCACGGTGCCGACGCCGTAGGTTCCTCCGTCGACCAACCCGGCACCCGACGTCGCGGTGAAGCTGACCTGCGTCTGCTCGCCGGCGGCGAGGTTGGTGACCATCGACACCGGCTGGGTCAGCCAGATGGCCGCGCCGATGATGGCGATCAAGCCCAGCGACAAGATCGGTACCGGTCGCCTCCGCGGTGAATCCGCCAACACTCCGGCGCCTCCCATCTGCCGGCCGCGTACGGGCGGCGCGGTGTGCTAAAACAGAATACGTAGCTACGACGTAGCTACGTAGGTGAGGCTAGCATGGAGGTACGCGGTGAGTGGACGACGCGAAAGTGTCAAGAAGGACCTGATTTTCATCGGAGGCCTGATTGTCGTCGGCGCCGTTCTGATCGCCTACCTGCTGATACGTCCCGACACCGAGGCGGCCTCGGCCGCGCCCGCGACAGGGCCGTCGGCGACGGCGCAGGCACCCGGCGCAGCCGCCGGAGGCGCCGGCGGGAGTCATCCTCAGGTGGAGCGCCGCAGACCCGGTGACCCGCTGGCTTTGGGGGATCCCGACGCGCCCGTGGCGCTGGTGGTGTTCTCCGACTACCGGTGCCCGTTCTGCGCCAAGTTCAGCCGGGACACCGAACCCGAACTCGTCAAGCGCTACGTCGACGCCGACCAACTCCGCATCGAGTGGCGCGACTATGCGATCTTCGGCCCGCGGTCGATGGCAGCAGCACGTGCCGGACGCGCAGCAGCCGGGCAGGGCAAGTTCTGGGAGTTCAACCGAGCCGTCTACGCGGCCGCACCGGAGCGGTCGAAGGCGGACCTGACCGATGAGGATCTGATCGGTTTCGCCCGGCAGGCCGGTGTCCCCGACATCGACAGATTTACCGCCGAAATGCGGGGAGACACCTTCGACGCCGCCATCAATGCCGATCTGGCGCAGGGCGCCGGGATCGGCGTGCCCAGCACTCCGGCGTTTCTGCTCAACGACGTGCCCATGCTCGGCGCGCAGCCCACGGAAGATTTCGTGCGCGCCATCGACGGGACGCTGGCCGGTCGATGAACGGCATCGGTCTGCTCGGCGCCTTCCTCGGCGGGTTGGCTTCGCTGCTCAGCCCGTGCTCGGCCCTGCTCCTGCCGTCGTTTTTCGCCTACGCCTTTGACCGGACCCGCCTGTTGGTCCGGCGCACACTGGCGTTCTGGGTGGGTCTCTGTGTCGTGCTGGTGCCGTTGGGTGCTGGTGTCGGGGCGCTGGGTAGCGTCGTCACGCGCTATCGCAGTGAAGTCACGATGGTCGGTGGCCTGGTATTGATCGGGTTCGGCTTGATGACGTTGTTGGGCAAGGGGTTCGGTCTGTCCGCTATGCAACGGATGACGGCCCGGATCGACATCTCCGGCACCGTCTCGGTGCTCGCATTGGGTGCTGTGTACGGACTGGCCGGCTTCTGTGCAGGTCCGCTGTTGGGCGCGGTCCTGACCATGTCGGCGATGGGTGCCGACCCGGCCTACGGAGCGCTACTGATGGCGGTCTACGCCCTCGGCATGGCGGCGCCGTTGTTTTTGATCGCCTGGCTGTGGGACCGCTTCAACCTGTCTGAACGCACCTGGTTGCGGGGGCGCCCGGTGCGGCTGGGGCCGCTGGAGACCCACACCACCTCGTTGCTCACCGGGGTGGTCTTCATCGCTCTCGGTGGGCTGTTCCTGTTCACCGACGGCACGGCGGATCTCGGCGGCCCGCTGTCCGTCGATGCGCAGTACGACCTGCAAGTGTGGCTGGGGCGACTGGCGTCGGGCGTGAGTGATCCTTGGCTGATTCTGGGCGTCGTGGTCGCACTCCTCGTGTGGAGGTCAATTCGGTTGTGGCGGAGAAGCTACTATCGCGCTACATAGGTTTGACGTGCGAGACAACGAAACGGTGACGGCGCACCCACGCGGGCGGTAACGGATATGGGCATAAAAGGATTTGGCGATCTCGAAGCTGTGGTGATGGAAGTGCTCTGGTCACGTGCGGAGCCCTCGACGGTGCGCAGCGTGCACGACGAGCTCGTCACCAAGCGTCAGATCGCCTACACCACGGTCATGTCGACCATGGACAATCTGTTCCGAAAAGGCTGGCTGGAGCGGGAGAAGGTCGGGCTGGCGTACAGCTATCGGCCGGTGATGACCCGTGAGGAACACTCTGCGCAGTTGATGCGCACGGTGTTCGAATCCGGCGGCAACAGTGAGCTGATCCTCAACTTCTTCCTGGAGCAGATCGTCGACGACGACTCCAAGGAGCTTCGACAGGCCCTCAAGCGGTTCACCGAGGAGCAGCCGCGATGAACGCGGTCACGTTTCTCCTCGGCTACGCGATGGCTTTGAGCTGGCTGGCGCCGGTACTGTTCACCGGCCCGATCTCGGCTCGCATTCATCCCAGACTGTCGGTGGCAGGCTGGTTGGTGGTCGTCGCAACCGCGTCCTTCGCCTGGGTCGCGGCGCTGGTGATCCTGATTGCGGGTGCCGCCCACAGCCTGATCGTTCGCAGCGCACCGGCGTTCTGCGTCGAAACACTGGGGATCGCCAGCGCGGTGACGTTGCCGCCCACCGTGGCGACGGTCTTGGTCGTCGCCCTGCTCGCAGCCACTGCCGCAGTGGCGACCAACACCACGCGCCGGGTGATCGTCGCATTGTGTCGGACGCGCCGCGCCAATCGCCGGCACACAGAGGCGGTACGGATCATCGGCAGGCCCACCGGTCACGACGGCGTCGTCGCCATCACGGCTGAACAACCGACCGCCTACTGCGTGTCCGGCGGCCGGCGCAGCGCCATTGTCGTCACGACGGCTGCTCTGGAGCTGTTGAAGCCACCCGCGCTCGCCGCGGTTCTGGCCCACGAGCGGGCGCACCTGCGGGGCCGCCACCATCACGTCATCGCCATGCTCAACACCCTCGCCGCGGCACTGCCGGGATTACCCCTGATGCGGGCGGCGGCGCAGTCGGTACCGGCGTTGCTGGAGATGTGCGCCGACGACGCGGCCACACGCAGGCACGGTCGTGAGCCGCTGTTGGCGAGCCTCGTCGCGTTGAGTACCCGACACCGCCTGCCCGATGGTGTGCTGGCTGCCGCCGGGACGGCAGTGATAGACCGGGTTACCCGGCTCATGCATCCGCAACAGGAGAGCTGGTGGCGCCCGCAACCTGTCGCGATGTCGCTCATCGTCGTCGCGATTGCGGTGGCACCGGCCTTCGCGCTGACCTTGTGCACGCTGTAGCCGTAACCGCCGGGCGGCTCAGATTCTGGCGTCCACCGCGTCGGGCACTGCCGCAAGCAGTTTCGCGTCAGCAGTGAGCAGGGTGAGCCGTTCCACGGTGGCCTGAGCGACCAGAATCGCGTCGAAGGGATCCTTGTGCGGCAGCGCCGTGACGTCCGAGGCCAGAGCGTGGCGACGCGTGATGGGCAAATCCTGTACGCCGGATCGTCCGATCGCGTCGTCGAAGTCCCCGGGCAGAGTGAGTTTGCCGATCGCCGCCTTGATGGCGAGCTCCCAGGTGCCGGCCGCGGAGGCGAACACCGCGGCGCTTTCGGTGATGCGTTCGCGTGCGGCGGTTCCCAGTCGTGGGTTGTCTTCGAGTAGCCAGAGCAGGACATGGGTATCCAGCAGCAGCCCGCTCATTCGATTCCGAACAGGGCGTTGAGATTGCCGTCGGTATCGTCGAAATGTGCGGTGTCGTAACCGATTCGACCCGTCAGCCCGCCGAACACGATGTCAACGCGGGTGTGAGGAACGAGGTCGGCAATGGGCCTGCCTGCCCTCGCGATCGTGATCGTCTCACCGCTTTCGACCCGGGCGAGCAGTTGCGACAGGCGGGTCTTCGCATCGTGGATATTGACGGTGGACATGGGGTCAGGCTACTAGACTTAGTCTAGTCGGACTAGGGGTGCCGATCAGTGGGCAAGCTGAGCCAGCCAATCGGAGTTGCCGTCGACGGAGTTGCCGTCGATGGCAACCAGCGGCACCCCGGGCTCGGGGAAGCCGCGCAGCAGCGGAAGGTTGTTCGTCCCGATGGCGTGGCCGTCGAAGGGGATCGGGAGTCCCAGCTTGATCATGTCCTGAGCCGACGGCGGCGCGCCGGCGCGATCGGCCAACCCGGCGAGCTGATCGTTGCTCAGATCTGTCGCGCCTTGTTCTTCCGGCTGTTGATCGGCGGCGAAGATCTGCTCGATGAACCGCCAGGTGATGTCGCTCGACCGTGAGTGATCGGCGACGATGAAAGCGGCATAGATCGCGCGGCTGTCGTAAGTGCCGCTGGCCGAGTACTTTTCGAGGAAATTGACCAACCGCAGGTTGACGTGGAGTTTGCCATCCTCGATGCGCCGGCCGATCTCGGCGCCTTGCTCTTGCACCATCTTCCCGCTGTACGGGCACAGAGGATCCAGGTAAAGGTCGATCTGACCGGGTGCGGCCGGGTCACCGATGGAGAGAACATCCCCGGCTGTTGCCGCCTCGGCCGCGTATGCGCGACCGACACCGGGACCCCACACCAGCGCCACCGCGAGCAGGCCGACCATCAGGATCAGGTGGAGCGCGCAGTAGGGCGGCCGGTTCACAGCGTCGGTGCGCGTTGGTTGCAGGCTCATGGTCTCCATTCTCTCGGAGGGCTATCGGTGCACTGCGTCGCCGCCGTTTTTTGCACCGTGGCTGCTCGTCCGCCGGGCTACGACCCCGGAGTGGAAACCGGTGCGAGTCGCTTGCTGGGGATGTAAACCCGGCCCTACCTGCAGAATTAAACTAGTTCTCTAGTTACTTAGAGGAAAAGTGGCACGACCAGACACTTTCTTGTTACTGTCCGGTAATGCGTAACGCCGGGGGGATGGTCGTCGTCCTCATGTTGATGATCGGGTCGCTCGTCGCATCGACCACAGTGGCCTTTGCCGACACCGGCGACGAACCGCAGTACCAGGAGTTCTACCTCCCGCCGGACCCGTTGCCGCCCGGTGCGCCCGGCGATGTGATCCGCACCGAACCGAGCCGGCTGGTACTCGAGCCGTCCGGCCAGCTGGGCGCCATCATGGCGACCGGAACGCGGATCATGTACCGCAGCACCGATTCTCGTGGGAATCCGATCGCCGTCACCGGCACCTACTTCGAGCCGTACAACGACTGGCCCGGCAAGGGGCCGCGTCCGCTGATCGTCTACGCGCCGGGTACGCAGGGCCAGGGCAACCAGTGCGCACCGTCGCGCCAGTTCAACCAGGGCATCCACTACTCGGGTGGTTGGGACATCATGGTCAACTACGAGGAAGCGTTCGTCGCAACCTTGGTGGCCCGCGGCTTTGCCATCGTGATGACCGACTACCAAGGCCTCGGCACCGATTCGATGCACACCTACGTCAACCGCCTTGCCGAGGGTCAGGCCGTTCTCGACGCCGGCCGGGCAGCCATGAAACTGCCCGACACCTCGCTGGATCCCCATGGGCCCGTGGCGTTCTGGGGATACTCGCAGGGTGGTGGGGCGACGGCGTCGGCGGCGGAGCTGGCCTCGGCCTACGCACCTGAGCTGAACATCGTCGGCACCTACGCCGGTGCGCCTCCTGCCGACCTCAAGGAACTGCTGCCCTATGCCGACGGCAGCGCGCTCGTGGGCGTCGTCGGCTACGCACTCAACGGCGTCATCGCCGCCTACCCGGAAGCGGCCGATGCAATCCGGTCCAAGCTCACCCAGCGTGGCAAGGACATGCTCGAATCGGTGTCGCGCCAGTGCGTGGGGCAGACGATCGTCGACTTCGCGTTCCGTCATCTGCAGCCCTACTTCAACGAGGACATCAGAAAGCTCGTCCAGCAAGAACCGTTCAGCAGCCTGTTCGATCTGCAGAAGCTCGGCCGGTATAAGCCGAACGCACCTGTTCTGATCAACAGCAACCGCTACGACCCGCTGGTGCCGTGGACGGCAGCCAACCAGCTGGGCCGGGACTGGTGCGCGCAGGGCGCCGACGTCGAATTCCGCACCAACGAGCAACCGCCGTTCCTGAACAAGCTGGTGATCAACCATGCGCTCCCCATGCTCGTGGACGGGGAACCGGCCATGCAGTGGATCGCCGCCCGCTTCAACGGTGAACCCACCACACCCAACTGCGGGCAGTTCTGACCGTCGGGCGATATCGGGGGCCTTCGAACGCCCGCTCGATACACTGCGGGCATCGCTGAACGTAGGAAGTACAACGCCGCGCAGCGTCGCCGCGAACTGGCTGACGCTGCCATCGAACTGCTCGGTCAGGACGGTGCGCGCGGCGTGAGTCACCCCAAGGTCGACAAGAGGGCCGAGGTTCCCGACGGCACGACGTCGTTCTATTTCCGGACCCGAGATGCGCTGATGCACGCGATTGCGGTGCGCCTCAACGAACTCGACCTCGCCGACCTCTCCTTGCTCACGGAGCTGGCCGATACCGATCGGACAGAGTTCGCCGGCACACTCGGGTTTGCCACCCTCATCATGTATTCGGCCACCGAGCCCTGGCTCACCCGCACCAAGGCCCGCTACGAGTTGGCACTTCAGGCCGGCCGCGACGATGAGCTGGCCGCCACGCTCAGTGCGTCCGTCGAGGGGTTCTACGGGCTCGCGCGCGCCGTCGTGACGGAATGGCATGACACGGAAGAGAATCCGATGGTGCCCGAGGTCATCGACGAACAGGCGAAAGCACTCTTCTCGTTCGTCAACGGGGTGATGATGACGTTTGTCATCGGACAACCGCTGGTGGATACCGCCGATCAGCTCGACCGGCTGATTCGAGGGGTCCTGGCGGGCTGGCCGGTCGAGGGAACTGGCTGAATGCCGTCGTCGAACAACGGCGACGACACCAGCATGATGCTCACGTGGTCGACGAATGCGTCGCGGTCGGAGCCGAGGTTGCCTTCGGTCCATTCGATGAACAACGAGATGATGGCGCCGAAAACGGTGGCGTACTGCATCTTGAGCCGCGCCGTCGCAGCGGTGTCGGCCTCGTCGTTCGGGGCCTGGACCCCACTCATCGCACCGACGGTGTCGCGGACAAAATGACGCAGGCTCAGGTCGGCGATCGGCTCTACCAAGAGGATCCGACAGATGCGGGGATCGTCTCTGACGAGTTGTGCCGCCGCCGCCACGCCGGCCCGCGTACGTGACGTCAGATCGGCTGTTGAATCACCTGCGGCTGCGATGACCTGACGCGCGTGCTCGAACGTGCTGCGGTAGACCTCGCGGAGCAATTCGTCGGTGTCGGTGAAACTTTCGTAGAAGAACTTCTGGCTGAGCTCCGCCTCACGACAGACGGCACGCATTGTCATGGCGGTCACCCCGCGGGTGCCGACCAGATCGACACCTGCCCGGATCAGTCGGGCGCGGCGCTCCGCGGACCGTGCGTCGGCGGCCTGACCGCGGTACGGCCTTGACATTCCGTGAGCATAACGAGCACGATCCAATTCTGGAAGCAGCCGCTTCCGGATTGGGGAAGGATGCCCGTGGCCGCACCCAGTGCAGGTGAACCTCGCGCCGAAGTCACGGCCTGGAACGCATTCGTCGACGGATTACACACGGCCGGTGAACAACTCGCGGTCGATACCGCGGAACTACCGGAAACCGAACGCGCCGACGGGTTCCGCGCGCTGCTGCGGGCAGTGTCGAACCAGCTGGGCCGTCTGGAAGTTGATCGGGACAAACCTGAGTTCGTCGCGTTCAACGGCTGGCGTCAGAAATTCCTGATGGACAACCCCGACTTCCAGTACTGGGTCGCCGATGTCCGCCCCGGCGGCCGATACCGGATCCGTGGTAACCGCGGCGACGCGTCGTACGTTTCGATCACCGTCTACGCCGGTGCCGGCGGTACCGTGGCCCAGGCGAACTCCCGGATCGACAGTGACGGGATCACGTTCGACGCCGACGGCGATTACCAGGTGACCGTCGGCGGGGACCGTCAGGCGAGCGATTGGCTGGAACTGCCCGACCGTGCCACGGTGATCTGGGTACGGCACTTTCACGATGACACGCAGACCGATCGGATCGGATGGTGTGCCATCGAGGCGATCCAGCCGTCCCCGGTCCCGTCCCCGGCACCGATCGATCCGGCACGATTCGGCAGGCAACTGGCCAAGGTGTCGACCGCGATCACCCACCTGCCTCAGATCTGGACTGCTGCCGCAGCGGCCGATCGCGAGTCACCGAACCAGATGCGCCATTGGACCGAGATGGCAGGCGGAGCGGTCTACACCGAACCGGCCATCCACTATCTGCGCGGCGGCTGGCAGTTGGGCCCCGACGAAGCGTTGCTCATCGAAGGTGATCTGGTGGCGTGCCGGTACTGGAACATCCTGGCGTACAGCAGGTTTCTGAACTCACTCGACTACCGCCACCGGCGGGTGTCCTACACCGGTGTCACCGCGAAGCTCGACGACGGACGCTACCGATTCGTGGTCGCGGCCACCGATCCGGGTCCGGCCGCCGGAGACTGGATCGACAGCGAGGGCCGCGCCTTCGGCATCGTCGTCATGCGGTTCCTGCAACCCGACCAGCAGCCCCCACTGCCCGCGACCCGCGTTGTCCGCCTCACTGACCTGGCTGAGCACTCGTGACCCGGTGGGTCGCGCCCGCTCGCACCCCCGAGGCGCTCAAGGCCTATGCGGCGGCCGAGCAGGACCGGACCTCCCGTCCTGACCGCTACCAACTCGGTGCCGAGGCCATCGACATCGTCATCGGCCGCGGCACCCGCGGCGCGGGTGCCGGCATTCTGGGTGACCCCGACGAGTGGCGTCCGGGTTTGGCGCAGTACCTGGCGTCAGCTGAGGCGGACGGTCGGCTCAACGCACTCGGCGCATTGACCGCCCAGCGAACGGCGGCCGGGCGGCTGGCGGCCCGGGCCGCGATGACGCGGTATCTGCAGGAACACCCCGAGACCGGGAACCGGTCGGTGCTGCCGCCGATCATCATCACCGGGGGCTGGCGCACCGGGACGACCTTCCTGTTTCGGCTCCTCGACCGCGATCCCCGATTGCGGGCGCCGCTGCCTGCCGAACTCGGCGCACCGTGGCGGCTACCAGGTGACCTCGACAGCGAGGAACGCGACCGTCGCCTCGAGGCGGCCGCCGCGGGTCAGTACCTGCTGCACGTGCTCAACCCGACGATGGCGGCCGTGCATGACTCCGGGCCGCACCTGCCCGAGGAGTGCGTACTCGGGATGGGCACCACCCTGCGCAACTGGGGCTTCGCCGCCACCACCCGCCTGGACAGCTACGCCACCTGGCTCGCCGGTCAGGATTTCGCGCCCGAATATGCACAGCACCGCCGGATGCTGCAGATCCTCGACGCCGAGGACGGCCGCCGCTGGGTCGTCAAAGCCCCGGCGCACACCGCCGAGCTCAGCCATGTCATCGCGACGTATCCGGGCGCCTGCATCGTGCAGTTGCACCGCGACATCGTGGAAACCGTCACCTCCGGCGCGAGCCTGTTCGCGACCTACCGGTCCACCTACAGTGACCACGTCGACGGGGTGGACGTGGGCAGGTTTCAAACCGAACAGACCGAGCTGTGGCTGCGGCGTGCCCTCGACGCCCGGGCTACGGCGTCGACCGTGACCTGGCTCGACGTCCAGTACCGCGACCTGGTGGCCGACCCGGAGGCGACGGTGCAGCGCATCTATGCCGCAGCGCAGATGGAATCGCCGGACATCGCCGGAATGCTCGCCGAGCATCACCGCGCCCAGCCGCGTGACGGCAAAGGAAAGCACCGCTACGAGCCCGCCGAGTTCGGTATCGACCCCGCCGAGTTACGCGAACGCATGCGGTTCTGCACCGAGTGACTGGCGCTTCTGGCGTCGCGCCACTACTTTCCCTGAGGTGATGTCCTCAGCTGCCAGCGCAGTCGCGCGGTCGATCGCTCCCCTTCTGACAGTCGCCTCGGTGGTCGCCGCGGGCCTCGCCACCGCTCCCGCGCCGACGGTGCGTCTGGCCAGCGACGGGAACCCGCTCGAGGGCCATTCGTTCTACGTCAACCCCTCGTCGAAGGCCATGCGCGCCGCGAAAGGCGACCCGAGCCCCGAGCTGCAGGCGATCGCCAACACGCCCACCGCCTACTGGATGGACCACATCTCCAGCCCCGCAGTGGACGCCAAGTACATCGCCACGGCACAGGCCGCCGGCACCATGCCGATCCTGGCGCTGTACGGCATCCCGCACCGCGACTGCGGGAGCTACGCCGCGGGTGGGTTCGGGTCGGCAGGTGCCTACAAGGGCTGGATCGACGGAGTCGCCGCCGCCATCGGCGGTGGGCCGGCCGCGGTCATCCTCGAACCCGACGCACTCGCGATGGCCGATTGCCTGTCGGGTGATCAGCGCGAGGAGCGCTACAACCTGATGAGCTACGCCGTCGACACACTGACCCGCAATCCGGGCACCGCGGTCTACGTCGATGCGGGGCACTCCCGATGGACGGCGGCCGACGAGATGGCCAACCGGCTCAACCGGGTCGGCGTCGCCAAGGCACGCGGCTTCAGCCTCAACACCGCCAACTTCTTCACCACCGAAGAGGAAATCGGTTACGGCGATGCGATTTCGGGCATGACGGGTGGCAAGCCCTACGTCATCGACACCTCGCGCAACGGTGCCGGACCGGCCGAGGGCGAGATGTACTGGTGCAACCCGAGTGACCGGGCACTCGGCGCGGCGCCGACCACGGCGACCGGAAACGGAAACGTCGACGCCTTCCTGTGGGTCAAGCGTCCCGGTGAGTCCGACGGCGCGTGTGGCACCGGCGAGGCGTCCGCGGGAACCTTCGTCAACCAGTACGCCATCGACCTGGTCCGCAAGGCGCACGGGTAGCCGACCGGCCACCTACGTCAGCGGAAGGAACCGGCCCCGCCGTCGACGAGGAGTGTCTGTCCGGTGAGGTAGGCGGAATCGTCGCCGATCAGGAAGGCCACGACGGCACCGATGTCGTGGGTGGGGTCGCCGATTCGCTTGAGTGAGGTGCTCCTGACAACCGCCTCATACTGCTTGGGCGCCATGTCGCGCAACACTTTCAAGCCGTCCGTCTCGGCGAGCGGGCAGACCACGTTGACGCGTATCCCGTCG
Organism: Mycolicibacterium alvei; assembly: GCF_010727325.1. Lineage (NCBI taxonomy): Bacteria > Bacillati > Actinomycetota > Actinomycetes > Mycobacteriales > Mycobacteriaceae > Mycobacterium > Mycolicibacterium alvei. Next base: position 3,282,748 of record NZ_AP022565.1, on the reverse strand, counting down.
ACGCCCCATTCCAGTGCGGCGACTTTGGACATACCGCGAATCGCCTCCTTGGCGCTCGCATACGCGCCGAAAGAGTGTGTGCCGACCGTGCCCGCGGCCGAGCCGAGATTGACGATGGATCCACCGCCACCCTTGACCATGACCGGGTGGATCGCCTGCATGAGCCGGAACGTGGCCCGTGGCCCGGTGTCGTGGACCCGCTCGTACTCCGGTGCGGGGATGTCGACGAACGGTATGGGTCCGGCGCTGGCGACGGCGTTGTTGACCAACGCGTTCACCGTGCCGAACGCGTCGAGTGCGGCGTCGACGATGCGCTGGGCACTGTCAGCATCACGTAGGTCCGCCACCACGGATGCGACATCGAATCCGGCATCGGTGAATTCGGCTGTGGTGTTTGCCAATACGCCATCGAGGATGTCGGTCACCAGTACGCGGGCCCCGCGGGACAGCAATGCGGTGGCGATACCTTTGCCTACTCCGCGGGCGGCTCCGGTGACGATTGCGACGTGTCCGTCCAGTGAGTGCGGATGACTGTAGGTGGACATGCAGCTGCCTTTCGGATTGGGCCAGGTTTGGCACGCTAACTCATATGATCGAGCGCTGACGAGGAAGTCGAGGAACCATGCTGACTGATCTACGTTTCTGCCATCTGGTTGTCGGCGTGACCGACATGGATCGGGCCCTGGACTTCTACCGGGGCCTGCTGGGCATGGATGTGGTGTTCGACCAATTGATTTCCGGTGAGCCGTTCGACGCGGCCGTGCACTCGTCCCGCCAGCACGAGGGCCGTGTTGTCGGGGGAGTGGTGGGCGGAGTCACGCTCGAACTGGTCAGCTTCGGTACGTCGACCCCGCCCGGATCGGGGAAACGCGGCATCGTGGGCAACCAGAACATCGCGTTGTCGGTCACCGATCTCGACGCCACCTACCGCGCCGTGATCGATGCGGGCTTCCAGCCCGCCCAGGAGCCGTTCCCCATCGACCGGGTTCGGATGTTCTTCGTCAACGATCCCGACGGCACCGCGGTGGAGTTCGTCGAGTTTCCCGGAGGCGCCCGCAGTAGCTATGAGATGCATCGGGGTGCAGATATCAGTGCAGAGAGGTAGCTGTCTCTCGCAGCGTGGCCGGAAGCGGCGTGCGGGTCACCGCCGCGCACCCTGCCAGACGGTGTCGAAGGGTGCGTTGCCGCTAATCCGATCCACAATTCCCGCGGTGGTGAACTCTTTGGCCAGGCGCACCGCCTCCGGGACGCCGGTCCCCGTGGCCAGCGCCGCGGTGATGGCCGCTGCCAGCGTGCATCCCGCGCCGGCGACTCGGGCCTGTCCGACCTTCGGCGCACGCAGGATCTCGGCGTCCTTGCCGTCGAAGAGGACGTCGACTGCGTCGTCACCGGGAAACTCGACACCGCCCTTCACCAGGACGTAGGCGGGTCCGAGAGCGGCAATGCGTCGGGCGGCTTCGACGAGATCGTCGACCGAGGAGATGTCGTCCATCCCGGCGAGGGCGCGGGCCTCGAACAGGTTCGGCGTGGTGACGGTGGCCAGCGGCAGGATCTGGCGGCGCAGCGCAGTGTCGGTGTCTAGGGCAGCACCTGGCTCCTGCCCTTTGCAGATCAGGACGGGGTCAACGACGATGTGCCGCCAGGGTTGGCGGGCGAGAGCCTCTGCGACCACGTCGATGGTTGCGGGCGTGCCGAGCATGCCGATCTTGACGACATCGAGGTCGTAGGCCGACGTCGCCGCCTCGATCTGATCGGCGATGACTTGAGGGTCGACGGGGACGAACCGGTGGCCCCAGTTCGCTTTGGGGTCGAACGACACGATGCAGGTCACCGTGCCCACGCCGTAGGTGCCGAACTCTTGAAAAGTGCGCAGGTCAGCTTGCAGGCCGGCGCCGCCGGTGGCTTCTGATCCGGCAATGACGTACGAGAGGTCGACCACGACTATGAGACTACCGACAGCAGGTGTTCTGTCGGGCAAATGTCAGAAGCAGCTGAATGTGCGGCTGGGCCAAGGAAAGCGGCGAACCAAACATATTGCGGCATTGTGCGTGAAGCGATCTAGTGTCTGAATAGTTCAGGGACACGGGCATATTCAGAGAATATGCGCTGGCGTAAATGTGGATGACGGTTGCAATCCCCAGTGCGATACTGCCTTTGCTGTTAGCGTCGGGCCCATGAAGTTCGTGCAGAGTGCAGTCACGGTCTTTGCAGCGATAGCGGTCTGCAGCGCGGCCGCTTGCAGTAGCGAGACGACTGACAAAGCCCCGACCACCAGCACCGTCCCGGCCGAGTCGACTTCCGGTCACCATGGCCCGGTCAAGTCTCCGGAAACTGCACCGGCACCGTCCGGGCCTGGCCAAACCACTGCGCCGATGATGCCCAACCCGAACGGTGACGGGTCGATGGTGCCGTGTGAGGGCACGATCTGTACCAATCCGAACCATGGGGCTGGTGACAACCCGGATGAGAACGGCGGGGCAGTGATGCCCAACCCCAATGGTGATGGTTCAGATGTGCCGTGTGAGGGCACCATTTGTACCAATCCGAACCATGGGGCCGGCGACGACGGGTAGGTCGTGCGCGCCGACACATGCGGGCCGGCTATGACGCGGTTTACGAAAGCGTTCACGCCGCGGTGCGCGACGAGGACTTCGCCCTGCTCCCGCAGTGCGGTCAGGGCGTCCGCCACGGCCCAGCACGACCATATGATCATCGGCCGCAACGAAATCGCGGTTCAGCACATGATCAAGGTGTTCGCCCAGGAGTTGGGCGTCGCGTTGGCCTAGCTTTGCGCGCCGCTTTCTACCGCAGGGTCGCGATCACTCCGCGCGAGTAGCCCCGGGGTAGGAAACGGCGCGTCCACGGCGCTATCACCTCTTCAGCGGTCGCCGCGCCTGCAGGGTGATGCCGGGCACCGTGTTCGCCAGGTCGGGGCGCTGCCTACCGAAGGTCCGGATTGTCCGATAGAACGACCACAACTGGTGCGGGCTGGGAACTTTCGGTACCCAGGCCAGTTCCCAGTGGATTCCGTTGATCGGGTCATCGAAGAACAGCGCGTAGTAACCCGGCGCGTACTGGGGGTAGTCCTTGGGCTCGTCGGTGACCGGGATACCCCGCGCGATCAGGAAGTCCCGATGAAAGCGGTCCACTTCCTCCCGGTTTCGGGCCCACAGCGCGATGTGGTTGATCCCGACGGCCTGGTCGGTATGGGTGAGCTTGTCGCCGGTGCGTGCTGGCTGAATGCCGATGTAGCTGTGCGGGTTGATGAATCGCGTCATGTAGTAGATCGACTGGTACTCCATGTTCAGCGAGGAGAAACTGCTGTACCCCAGCCAGCCGAACAAAGCGTCATAGAACTCGATCGATTCGTCGTAGTTCAATACCGCGAACTCGACATGACTCACTCCGCGCCAGCGCATCGCGCCCCCTAGCAGTCGACTACTACCGAATGTAGTACTGCGCGGGCATGGTTGTGAAGACTATGGCGCGCCGACTTCTACCGCAGGGTCGCGATCACTGCGGCGGCGCAGCCCTGCAGTAGAAAGCGCGCAGAAGCGGGCTCTATACGTCAGGCCGACATCCGGCAGAGAAAGTCATGCCCGCCGGCGTAGACGATCCCGGACGGGTACGGCGCGGATGCGGCCCGGGCGATGGTCGTCGCCAACTCGCGATCTGACGTCACCTCGCCCGACACCACGGTGAAATCGATTCCCCGCCGGTCGAATTCGGAACGCATAGCATAGAGTGCGGTCTCCCCGGCGCGCTTGCTCGCGGCGGTGGCCGCGTATCCCTTCGGCACGGCCTTGTTGGGGAAGAAGTGGGCCTGATGGCTGGTGACGAACACGATCTGACCACCCACCGGCATCAGCGGCAGTGCCAACGTGGCCAGCCGGCGCTGCGCATCGCGGTTCAGCCGCATCGCGTAGCCCGGATCGATTCCCAGCTCCAGCCCCGTCGATGCATTGAGCACCAGGACGTCGAGCCGGCCGAACTCGCGGCCCACCCGCTCGATCATGGCGGCGGCAGCGGCCTCGTCGGAGATGTCGGCACCCAGCGTGGAGGCACGACCGCCCGCGCGGCGGATGGCGTCGACGACCGTGTTGGCGCGCTTGGCTTTCTCGCGGTAGTTGACGACGACGTGGGTGTTCGGACCGGCGAGCTGCTGTGCGACGTCGGCGCCGATACCCCGCGATGCGCCGGTGACAAGAGCGATCCGGGTGGCTGCTGCAGGCTGCATGTCGGGGTCCTCTCCCTCGCTGCGAGGCGGCCGGTCCGAATTCTGACCTGCGATAACACGGTGTGGCCGTGCCCACAACCGCCCCTGAAGCACCCACCGTACACGAACTCTAAGAAAAATAAGGCTGTTCTAAGGTCACGATAAGGGCAATGTCGTGTCCCGACTGTGTTGCTGAGCCGTGAGGCTTAACCTGGTCCGGTGACTGGCCAACGGGTGCCCGGCGGCGTCGTGCACAAGCTGCCGGCCGACCTGCGCGACGCCCTCATCGGAAACGCCACCGCACTGGATGCGTGGCGAGACATCACGCCGCTCGCGCGCAACGAGTTCATCTGCTGGGTCGAGGACGCCAAGCAGCAGGTGACGCGCGAGCGACGGATCCGCCGCACGCAGGAGGAGCTAGAGGAAGGGCAGCGGCGACCATGCTGCTGGCCCGGGTGCAAGCACCGCGAACGCACCGGCAGGTAACCGCTGCGGCCTACCGGATCGAAAGGCCGGTGATCGCCCGGGAGATCACCAGGCGCTGGATCTCGCTGGTGCCCTCGAAGATCGTGAAGATCTTCGCGTCGCGGTGCATCCGCTCGACCGGGTAGTCGCGGGTGTAGCCGTTGCCGCCGAGGATTTGGATGGCCTCATCGGTCACGTAGACCGCGGTCTCACTGGCCACCAGCTTGGCCATGGAACCCTCGGCGTTGTCGAAGGCCTGGTTGTTGCGGGCCATCCACCCGGCCCGCCACACCAGCAACCGGGCGGCGTCGATACGGCTCTTCATGTCCGCGAGCTTGAATGCGACGGCCTGGAACTCGCCGATCTTGCGGCCGAATTGCTCACGCTGGCAGGCATAGTCGAGGGCGTACTCGTAGGCTGCGCGGGCCACGCCGACCGCCATCGCGCCGACGGTGGGCCGGGTGCGCTCGAAGGTCTTCATCGCCGCCTGGCCGCCGGCCGAGGCGCCGGACTTCACCCGGGCGATGCGGTCCTCGAACTTCTCCCGACCGCCCAGGATCAGATCCTCGGGCAGGCGGACGTTGTCGAGCACCACCTCGGCGGTGTGCGAGGCGCGGATGCCGTGCTTCTTGAACTTCTGGCCCTGGGTGAAGCCGTGGGTGTCCGGCGGGATGATGAACGTGGCCTGTCCGCGGGAGCCGAGTTCGGGGTAGACCGAGGCGACGACGATGTGGACGTTGGCGATACCGCCGTTGGTGGCCCAGGTCTTGGTGCCGTTGAGCACCCACTCGCAGGTTGCCTCGTCGAAGCGGGCACGGGTGCGGATGGCGCCGACGTCGGATCCGGCGTCGGGCTCGGAGGAACAGAACGCACCCAGGTGGGGCGCGTCGGCGGTGCCGAACATCTCGGGAAGCCATCGGCCCAGCTGTTCGGGAGTTCCGTTGCCCGCCAACGCCGCTGCGGCCAGCCCGGTACCCAGGATCGACAGGGCGATGCCGGCGTCGCCCCAGAACAGTTCCTCGAACACGGTCAGCATGCCGAGTCCGCTGGACTCGGCAGCTTGCTGGGCGAACAGTTCAGGGGAATACAGCCCGACCTTGGCGGCCTCCTGGATGACGGGCCACGGGGTCTCCTCGCGCTCATCCCACTCCGCGGCTGCCGGACGCACCACCTCGGCGGCGAACTGGTGCACCCAGTCGCGGACCTCGATCACGTCGTCGCTCAGTTGCATGGAGAATGTCACAGTTTGCTCCTGAAATATGTTGGCGGTCAGTTGTTTTGCGAGCGGTGTTGTTCGATCACGCTGACGGTCTGGGTGACCCAGGCCTCGAAGAAGCGGTCGTTGTCGACATTGCCAGGCGAGCGCTTCGTCAGCGCCTGCAGCGTCGCGGCGTAGGACAGTGCGGAGATTGCGACGGCTGCGGTGGCCTCGGGGTCGGGAATCTGGAAGCGGCCGCTGCGATTGGAGGCAGCCAGTTCATCGGCGAATCGTTGATAGGCGTTGTCGGTGATGACCTGCCACGTCTTCTCGTCGAGCTCACCGAGTTCATCGGGTTCCCGCAGCATGACCCGCAGCAGTTCCTCGCTCTGGGTCAGGTTGGCCCAGATCAGTTGCCCGGCACTGCGCACCGCCTCTTCGACGGTCCTCGGGTGGCCGGCGTCGTACTGCTCACGCGCGGTCACGATCGCGTCGATGCGGTGCGCGACCGCGGCCTCGAGTAGCTCCCGCTTGGAGCCGAAGTGCTTGTAGAGCGCCCCCGACCCCGGTGCCAGACCGGCGGCCTGCTGGATGTGAGCCACCGACGTCGCGGCGTACCCCTTGGCGGCGAACAGCTGCAGCGCCGTGGCCAGGAGCCGGTCACGTCCGGATGACATGGTGAGAGAGTACTCACTCACCTCATTGTCGGACAAATGGCCCCGTGGAGACCGCTGGAAAGTTACGTTGACCTGGATTGATCGGTGTGACGGGGAGGCGTGACAATGGCGGAGCTGAGTCGAAACGACAAGATCCTGTGCGGCGTCTACGCCGTGATCGCCGTGGTGGCACTGGTCGGCACCTGGTGGAACAACATCCGCTACGTCACCACGGAAAGCACGAGCCTGATCGACTTCTTCCAGAGTGGCTACACCAACTACGCGTCGTCCTCACTCACCAACGACCTGCTGCTGTTCGGGCTGGCGGCGTTCGTGTTCATGGTGGTCGAGGCGCGGCGGATCGGCATCCCGAAGGTGTGGATCTACATCGTGCTCAGTGCGCTCGTCGCCGTGAGCGTGGCATTCCCGCTGTTTCTGATCCGGCGGCAACTGGTGCTGGCGCAGCGGCGAGGCGGCGCGGCCGCCGACAATCTCGGGTAAGTACGGGTAGACATCCTCCAGGCCAGTTCGTAGCCTGTCCGAGGGATAGACCGCCGGGCCAAGATCGGTCCTTGCAAGCGAAGGATCGTGACAATCCGAATGACCGGGCTGCGCCAATTGCTTCGGCGCACGGCGTGCGGTGCGGTGGCCGCGGTCCTGGTGCTGACGTCGATGGGTGACGTGAAGGCAGACCCTGCGGCTGACGGGCTGGCCAAGCTCAACGAATTGTCCCGTCAGGCGATTGAGAGTCGCGAAGCCGTCACCGCTGCCCAACGCGATGCCGATGCCCGGCAGGCCGAAGAGGCAGCGGCCGCAGACCGTCATCGTGGCGACCTGGAGGCCCTCGACCTCGCGAACACCCAGCTTCAGCCCTTTCAGGCGGCAGTCGACCGGGTGGCGGCGATGACTTATATGAATGGAGGAGGCGCCGGTCAGGTGGCCTCTGTGCTGACCGCAGACTCCCCGCAGCAGCTGATCGATCAGCTGACAGTGCAGCGGGCGGTCGTCGACGGCGCAGCCGACAAGATGGAGGCCTATCGGTCAGCACGTGCGCGCGCGGTCGAAGCCGCCGGCGCATCAGAGAAATCGGCGGCGGATGCCCGCGCCGCGGCCGAGCAGGCGTCCGCGGTGCGCGCAGACCTGATGGCCAAGTGGGGTGAACTGATGCGTCAGATCGCCGACGCGGAGGCGCAGTACGGGGCATTGACACCGCAACAGCAGGCGGTGGTGGACAACGCGGCGGCGGTGATGCCCGCCGATCCGTCCCTCGCCGCTCCGGGTGCGGACATCCCGGAGGCGTTGCCCGTCGGGGTCGCCTCCGAGGCCGGACTGCAGCCCAACACCATCGTGGCTGCCCGGGCCGTCAGCGCTCAGTTTCCCCAGATCGCCCACATCGGTGGGGTCCGGCCGGACTCGAAGCCATGGCATCCCAGCGGTCTGGCGATCGACATCATGATTCCCAATCCCGACAGTCCCGAGGGCATCGCGCTCGGAAACGAGATTCTTTCGTTCGCGATGAGCAATGCCGCCCGATTCGGATTACAGGACGTGATCTGGCGTGGCACCTACTACACGCCGTCCGGTCCGCAATCGTCCGGTTATGGCCACTACGACCACGTGCACGTCACGACGACCCGTCGCTGAGTACAGAGCCACCTTGCCCGGTTCAGATGACCAGGTAGCCGAGACGCTGTGCAGCCCCGGCGATCCGAAGTGCAAGTCCGGGATGGGATAGCGGAAGTGAGAGTGCCGGCCGTGTCGGCATCGCCGAGGCGGCGGGCAGGAACAGGGCAATGCAGGGTTCGCCGGCGAACCGACTGTTGTAGCGCAGCCCATCCAGGTCGGGGAAGGCTTCAGTGATCCGCCGGGCCCACCGTTGCGTGATCGAGTGTGGTGCAGTCGATATCGCGAACGTTCCTCCAGCCCGGGTCGGCCACGAGGCGGTGCTGTCCGTGGCCAGGTCGAGCAGTCGCATGTCGCGGGTGAACCGTAACCCGGTCAGATAAGGGGCACCCCGCCAGCGATCGATGGTGCGGCCGACCTGGAACGCTTCTGCCAATGCCGGCGTCGGCCCCGAAGCCCCGTACCAGACACCGGTCCCGGGCTGATTCCGGGCAGGCGGGGTATGGGGGTCGAACCGCAAGTGCGGACCGTGCGCGCGAAACCCGTTCCAGGGCAGCACGTGACTCCCGGTCGTGCGGTGTACGCGCCACCACAACTCATCCGTCGTGACAGTTCGGTACTCGTCATCTCGGATGCCGAGGTCACGCAGCTTCGCTGCCGTCGGCGGCCCAGGAAGACGAGCAGTCACGCGGTGTACCAGTCGGTGTCGGCGGCAGCGGTTGCCGCCTGGGCGACGTCACCACCAGCGCGTAACCACTCCACCGGAGTCAGCGGTCGGTCATGAAACAGCGCCGGTTGCGGGGTGCGTAGGAAGCCAGCCACAGCGACAGGATGGAGATCGGTGGGCAGAGCCTTGAACACCTGATCGAGGCCCCGGATCTGCCGGGTCGGCCCACCGTGGTCGTCGGTCTCGAACTGCAGCACTGGAAAGAGCCAGGTCTGCCCGTCCGGAATGGCCCATAGTTCGCTTGCAAGCCGCTTCTGCCGCACTCGGGAGGAGCTGATCCCCAGTCCGGTGGCGACCTCGTCGGCCGTGAATGCGGTGACAGCGAGATGCGCCACGTGGCCCGCGATCTCCGTGCCGGTCGTCAGCACCGCGGAGAGGTCCTCGGTGAAATCGGCATGATCGAGCAGTTGCGCTTCCTCGTCGTTGAGCGACGCAGTCCACGGTCGCAGCGCGGGGAGGCTTCTCAATGCGGCGACAAAGTCAGAGGTCGTGATATCGAAACGGTCCTGAAGTAGCTGTTCCAGCTCGGTGTTTGCCCCCATGGGACGATCCCCCTAACGGAAGTTAACGTCATTCTATCTTCGTTAATGGATGGCGTCGAGGTGCGTCAGCTCCCGTACAAGTGCAAGGCCCGGCCGGTCAGGGTGGCGACTTCACCACTCAACCCCGCAATGGGAGGGGCGCCGCGCTGATGGATCACGTTCCCGAGCACGACGACATAGGTGTCTGACCCCCGGTCCATCCACAGCGTCACCCCCGTGAAACCGGTGTGGCCGAAGCTGCCGACCGGAAACACCAGGCCCCTGGGCCGGGACTGGTCGGTATCGATGTCCCAGCCGAAGCCGCGGAGGTCTTGTCCGGCGATGGCGGGATAGTTCGGTGCGAGCAGGGGATGCGTTGTGTTGGGGGATGTTTCGATGGCGGCTCGGGTCGCGTTGTTGGCGGCCTCGACCTGTGCCGGGCTGTGCCCGGGCTGCTGCGGAGTTGTCATCAACGCCAGGGTCGACTGCTTCAGTGGAAACGCACTCGGGCGGCCGGCGAGACGGTCGAGGAGCCCCTGCGCGAACCGGCCGACATCGTTCACGGTCGAGAACACCCCGGCACTGCCGGCGACACCGCCCATCCGGCGGGCCGTCGGATCGTGCACGGTACCGCGCAGCGGGTGACCGAAGTCCGGATTGAGGCCCGGGGTGTCCTCGTCGAGCGCGGTGGGTGCGATGCGCGCCAGGAGATCGATGTTCCACGTGCCCGGCGGACAGTCGGCAACGTCGGGTGCGTTCGGATCGAAGGCCACCACATTTCCCCGGATCTGGTGTGGGCCACATGCTTTGGTCACCGGCAGGTAGCGGGTATCGCTCATCCCGAGCGGTGTGAACACGTGCTGCTGAATGTAGCTGTCCTCCGCTTCGCCGGTGAGCTTCTCGAGCAGCGCACCGAGGAGGATGAAGCCGATGTCGGAGTAGTGAAAGCGTTCTCCGGGCTCGAACACGACCCACGCCCCGAGCGCCCGGTGGATGCCTTCGGCCTTGTCGGGCCTGTCCAGTCCCCACGGCCCGTCCAGGCTCAGGTCGCCGGCGATCCCCGAGGTGTGGGTGAGCAACATGCGCACCGTCACCCGCGCACGGCGCGGGTCGTTGGCGGGGTTGAACTCGGGCAGGTAGGTCTGCACGGGTTCGTCGATCTGGACCAGGCCCTGTTCATAGAGCTGCAGGATGGCGACCGCCGTCGTGAGGCTTTTCGACAGCGAGGCCAGGTCGAAGATCGTGTCCTCGGTCATCGGTTCGGCAGGCGCGGGCGCCCCGTCCAGTCCCGGTTCGCCGTCGAGCTTGCGCACACCGAAGGCCTGGCGGAACACGATATTGCCGGCGTGCCCGACCTGGACCACCGCACCGGGCAGGCGAGGTGCTGCGATCGCGTCGTTGACGAGCTGGACGACCGAGGTGAAATCACCTGTCGGAACGACGGCGGCAGGAGTGGAAGTCGGGACGGCAGCTGACGGCGCCGTCGTCGTCGACGTGGAGCTTGCGACCGGTGGGGTGGCCGGCGGCCCGCACGATGTGACCGCGACGATCGTGAACATGACGGTTCCGATGGCGCAGAGCCGGCAACGACGCGTCTGTGACATGGTCACCGGATCGACGGTAGCCGACCGTGGCGACGGTGATGCGACGATAGAGCCATGACTGCAACGCTTGTCGCGAAGAATGTGGCCGGCGGATTCGCCCATCGCACCCTGTTCGAGGGGGTCGATCTGACCGTGGCACCCGGTGATGTCATCGGGGTCGTCGGCGTCAACGGCGCTGGCAAGAGCACATTGCTGCGGATCCTGGCGGGCGATCTCGTGCCGCTCGACGGCATGGTCAGCGTGGCGCCGGCCGACGCGTTCGTCGGATGGCTGCCGCAGGAACACGAGCGCGTACCGGGGGAGTCTGTCGCGGCCTACATCGCGCGTCGTACCGGATGCACCGAGGCCACGCAGGCGATGGATGCCGCGGCCGCGGCACTGGCAGACCCGAGTCCGGGGGAGGAGGATCCGGCGGCCGCCTACTCTGCTGCGCTGGATCACTGGCTCGCCACCGGCGCGGCCGATCTCGACGAACGGCTGCCGGCAGTGTTGGCCGATCTCGGACTCGACACCGATGCGGTGCGACCGGACTCGACGCCGATGACCGCGTTGTCAGGTGGGCAGGCGGCGCGGGTGGGGTTGGCGGCACTGCTGTTGTCGCGGTTCGACATCGTGCTCCTCGATGAACCGACCAACGATCTGGACCTCGACGGGCTCGCCCGGCTGGAGCAGTTCGTCAGGGAGCTTCGCGGAGGTGTGGTGCTGGTGAGCCACGATCGGGAGTTCCTCGCCCGCAGCGTGACTCGCGTGCTCGAGCTGGATCTGGCGCAGAACACCACCACCGTTTTCGGCGGTGGGTACGAAAGCTATCTGGAGGAGCGCGAGGTCGGTCGCCGGCACCGGCGCGAACAGTACGAGGAGTTCGCCGAGAAGAAGGCCGACCTGGTCGCCCGCGCCCGTACCCAGCGCGAGTGGTCGAGCCAGGGCACCCGCAACGCCATGCGCAAGTCGCCGGACAACGACAAGATCCGCCGGCGTGCCGCCACCGAGTCCAGCGAGAAGCAGGCGCAGAAGGTGCGTCAGATGGAGAGCCGGATCGCCCGCCTCGATGAGGTCGAGGAACCCCGGAAGGAATGGACCCTGCAGTTCACCATCGGTGCCGCACCACGGTCGAGTGCGGTCGTCGCGACCCTCGACAATGCCGTTGTGCGGCAGGGTGATTTCGTGCTCGGCCCGGTGTCGTTACAGGTTGATGCCGGCGAGCGGATCGGTATCACCGGCGCCAACGGGGCCGGAAAGTCGACATTGCTGCGGTTACTGCTGGGGCGCCGGCAGCCCGACGAGGGGCGCGCGAGCCTGGGCGCGAGTGTCGCGATCGGCGAGATCGACCAGGCCCGTGCCGAATTCACCGGCACCGCGCGACTCGTCGACCGGTTCGAGCAGCACCTGCCGGACTGGTCGACGGCCGATGTGCGAACCCTGCTGGCGAAGTTCGGGCTGCGGGCCGATCACGTGGAACGCCCGGTTGACGAACTGTCACCGGGGGAGAGAACCCGCGCCGGACTGGCGTTGTTGCAGGCCTGCGGTACCAATGTGCTGGTTCTCGACGAGCCGACGAACCATCTGGACCTGCCTGCCATCGAGCAACTTGAGCAGGCGCTTGAGGCGTATGACGGTGCGTTGTTACTGGTGACGCATGACCGCCGCATGCTGCAGAACGTGCGGCTGGACCGACGGTGGCTGGTCGAGGACGGGCGCGTCGCCGAGTTGTAGCGTCGGCGTCCGCACCTAGAACGGACTGCTGTTGGACTGGTATCTGGCGGATTCCGGGCGAGGGCCGAACCGGCGGGCGTAGTCCTCGTGCTTCTTCAGGTCCTTCTTGTACTGGATCTCGTCCACCAGGTTGGGATCGAGCCCGTGCTGGGCCAGCCGGTGCCGGCGCCAGATCTTGTTGAGCGCGAGCGCCATCAAGATGGCCCAGATGTAGATCGGCACGGTCATCTCGATGTGCACGTACAACGAGGCGGGCAGCAGCCAGAGCGGCCCCAGCACGAACAGCGGCGGGATCGCCATCCGGATCAGATGCCGGCGCACGGCGCCATGGTCGGCCAGGTCATGGGCCACCCAATCGCGCATGGAATCGGGCAGTCGCATGCCGTAGCAGTAGGCGATGTACTGGAAGAAGTTGGGGCGGTCTTTGGTTTTCTGGCCGGCCATGAGGGCTCCTGGTGTCAATCGGTGAGTGAATTGGCCGCTAGCGCAGCTGAGTTGATTCGGGTGAGTACCCGGTGCAGTTCGTCGAGTTCGGCGAGGCCGACACCCAGGCGTTCCACCACCGCGGGAGGGATGGCCAGGGCCCGCTCACGCAGGGCGATCCCGGCGTCGGTGAGCTCGACATCGGTCGCGCGTTCATCGCCGGCCCGACGGCTGCGGGTCAGCAGGCCGAGTGCTTCCAGCCGCTTGAGCATGGGCGAGAGGGTCGCCGAATCGAGTTGCAGGGCGGAGGCGATCTCCTTGACCGACAACGGGGGAATGCCGCCCGAGGTGGAGCGCCGGTGATCCCACAACGCCAGCATCACCAGGTACTGGGGATGGGTCAGGCCCAGCGGCTCGAGCAACGGCCGGTACACGGCGAGCACGGCGCGGTTGCTGACGGCCAGCGCGAAACAGACCTGTCGTTCGAGAGCCAGGGGATCGGCGCCGAGCCCACCGGAGGATGCAGCAGGCGCATCGGAGACCGCGGTCATGCCTAGAAAGTACCCTAACAGTTAGGGCGCTAACAATGTCTCGATGATCACACGCTCAGTGCGCGCGTTTGGCCAGCCGCTCGGCATTGTCGATCAGGATGCTTCGGCCCTGCACCCGGATCCAGCCGCGTTGCGCGAAGTCCGACAGCGCCTTGTTGACCGTCTCTCGAGATGAGCCCACGAGTTGGGCGATCTCTTCCTGGGTCAGCTCGTGGTCGACGCGCAGTGCATTGCCGTCGCGGCTGCCGAACCGTTGGGCCAGGTACAGCAATTGCTTGGCCACCCGGCCCGGCACGTCGGTGAAGATCAGGTCGGACAGGTTGTCGTTGGTGCGGCGCAACCGACGGGCCAGCACCCGCAGCAGTTGCTCGGCGATCTCGGGCCGATCGGCGATCCAGCTCCGCAGCACACTGCGGCTCATCACGACCGCCTTCACCTCGGTCAGCGTGGTCACCGACGAGGTCCGCGGACCCGGGTCGAAGATGGCGAGCTCGCCGAACATGTCCGACGGGCCCATCAGCGTGATCAGGCTGTCGCGCCCGTCCATTGATTTCCGGCCGATCTTCACTTTGCCCGCGGTGATGATGTACAGCGTCTCGCCGGGCTCTCCCTCGCTGAACACGACCTCCCCGCGACGGAAGGTCACCGGCTCCAATTGCCGGACCAGCGCTGCCACGGCGTCTGGCGACACACCCTGGAAGATGCCGGCGCGGGCCAGCACTTCATTCATATTTCCCCCTTGATGGATGTGCCGAACCTCGCTGCCCGGAACGTTTGTGCAGGTAGCAGCCGAAAGAGAGGCCGCGGTTTTACTTTACAAGGGCGGTAGGCCGGTCGGGGTGCCGGGTTTACACCGGGACCTTACTTCGTAATGGTGTCCACCGTTGAGGTCAGATTGCCGAGCAACAGATTCGTTGGGCCTCGGCCACGGAGTCGGCAAGCGGGCGGCGCGTGTTGATGAGGTGGGCATCAGACCAATCGGCGGCGGTCGCCAGACCTTCTGCGATCTGTGGGGTGGCATCTGAGTTGGTGACCTGGCGCTGGACAATGCGCTGCTTGGCTTCGTCGAGAGGCACGGTGCACGCCAATTCCACTGTCGGACAGGCCAGTTCCGATGCGATGTCGCGCGCTCGCCGCCGAAGGTCCGGGCTGCGCCAGGTGCCGTCGAGGATCACCGACTGCCCCATGGCCAATGTTTCCCGGGCCCGCTCAAGCACGGCGTCATAGACGGTAGCCACGTTGTCGTTGCTGTACAGGCCCTCGTTCAAGGTCCCGGCTGCGCCGTCGAGAACGCCGCGCGCCTGCAACTCGCGGCGCACATCGTCAGTGGATACGACCCGCGCCGAGACTTGCTCGGCGAGCGCGTGCGCGAGGGTGGTCTTTCCCGTTCCGGGACCACCGCCGACGATGACCAGCCGCACGGTGCCTCGGCGGAGATGATCGAGGGCGATGTCGAGATGACGCCGTGCATCGTCGGCGGCGCTCGATGTGCCCTGATGAACCCGGATGCAGTCCACCTTGGCACGGACCACGGCACGGTAGGCGATATAGAAGTCCACCAACGCGGTCGGTGGGGTGTCCCCGGAGGCTCGCTGATACTCGGCGATGAAGTAATCCGCCAGGTCTCGGCGGCCGAGGAACTCCAGGTCCATCGCCAGGAAGGCGGCGTCGTCGCTGCAGTCGACATGGCGCAGGTCGTCGTCGAACTCGAGACAGTCGAGGATGGCCGGACCGTCCGGCATGCAGAACATGTCTCCGGTCAGCAAGTCGCCGTGGCCGTCGACGATGCGCCGGTGGGCGATGCGGTCGCCGAACAGTGCGGCACGACCTTTGATGAACTGTTCGACCAGTCGATCGACTTCGGCCAGCGAATCCGCGGGAACCACGGTTCCCGCGTACCGCTGCAACTCGGTGAGATTGTCACGCCAACGGCCGGCGATCGCAGGCACCGCCGCTGCGCGGTCGATGTCCTCCGACCGTTCGGCACCGGCGTGAAACTCAGCGATCGCTTCGGCGATCGCCGACAGATGCTCGACCACGGGTTCGCCACTGACGACGATCGAGGTCAGTCGGCGTGAATCGGGGTATCTGCGCATCACGATCACCGGCTCGGGCTGACCGCCCTGCGGACCGGAGAAATGGGCGACCCCGAGGTAACTGTCGGGAGCCAGTCGCTGGTTCAACTCAACCTCACGAGCGCACACCTGTTCACGTCGCTCGACCGAGCTGAAATCGAGAAAGTCTGTGACGACGGGTTTCTTGACTTTGTAGGCCCTGTCTCCCACCAGCGCGACGATCCCGGTGTGTGTTTCGTGGATTTCCGCCGCGGCCCCGCCTGCCGCGGACTCAGCGGTCTGCGACGTGGTCGGCCTAGCTGATGTGCCCATAGCTCCTGACTCTATTACTGCGGAGAGACCAGCCCGGTGTCGTACGCGTGGATGATCGCGGCGGCGCGGTCACGCAGGTCGAGCTTGATGAAGATGTGGCCGATGTGGCTCTTGACGGTGAGCCCGGAGATGCTGAGTTCATCGGCGATCTCGGCGTTGGAATGCCCCTTGGCGATCAGTGCCAGCACGTCGAGTTCTCGAGCCGTGAGATCGCCGACGGCGGCGGTGCGACGCGGTTCAGCGGACTTGCGGTACGTGGTGAGCACCCGTGAGGTCACCGCCGGGTCGAGATAGCTGTCGCCCTGTGCCACCGCTCGTACCGCTCGGATCAGTTCCTCGGCGGACGAGTCCTTGAGTACGAATCCGCTGGCCCCGGCGCGCAGCGCGCCCGAGAGCAACTCGTCGTCGTTGAAGGTGGTCAACGCCAGTACCGGAGGTCCGTCGACGGCGGTCACCTGCCGGGTGGCCTCGATCCCGTCAACGCGTTTCATCCGCAGATCCATCACCACCACGTCCGGGCGGTACCGGCCGATGGCATCGGGCACCTCATCGCCATCGGCGCATTCGGCGATGATCGTGAAACCGTCCTTGCGCCGCAGAATGCGCCGCAGCCCGGAGCGCACCAGTTCCTGGTCATCGACCAGGAGAACCGCGACCTCGCCCACGGGATCGGTCATGACACCACAGGGCACCAGTGGGGCGCCCGGTCTGTGTCGTCCAACGGAATGTTCGTGCGCACCGACCATCCGTCGTCGGCGGGTCCGACGCTGATGATTCCGCCGAGCAGTTCGACGCGTTGGCGCATTCCGCGCGTACCGCGGCCCTCCACATCGCGGCGGTTCTTGACGGCAACGGTGGGGACCGGGAGTCGGTTGGTAACCGTCAACGTGGCCGAGGTTCGGGAAATCCTCAGTAGCACCGTCGATTCCGCATCAGGTGCGTGCTTGGCGATATTGGCCAGTGACTCCTGGGCGATGCGGTACAACGCCAAGCCCACCGCGGCGGAGACCACATCGGTGCGGCCGGTGGCATCGAAATTCACGTCGAGCCCGGCACGCACGAAATCGTCGATCAGGAAACAGATGTCGTCGACCCCGGGTTCGGGTGCCATGCCCATCGGGGCGCCGTCGAGAAGTCCGACCGTGCGTCGGATGTCGGCCATGGCCTGGCGGCCCAGGCGTTCGGCCTGCTCCAATGCCTCGACCGCATCGTCGACGTCGCGGTCCTGCTGTAACCCGCGGCGCGCCCCGGTCACGTGCAGCAGGGTCACGCTCAGCGAATGCGCGATGACGTCGTGGACCTCGCGGGCGATACGTCGCCGCTCATCGGCCGCGGCGTGACGGGCCTGCGCGGCTTGTGACTCCTGTTGCTCGCGCATGAGCTGCTGCTGGGTGTGCACGAGATAGCCCACCAGCCAACCCATGCCGAGGATTCCCAGATACAGCGGTAGCGCATCGAGACGGTGCTGGGCCGCAGCGGTCAGCAGCAGGGTGGCCGCGGTCAGCGACGCGAGGAACCCGGCCCACATCCCGGACAGTGAGGCGACCTCGCCGACCATCAGCACCGCGATCAGCGGAGCGAAGTCATTGGCGACCGGTGTCGCCGTCGCGAACAGCAGGATCGCGGTCGAGGTGGTCCAGGTTGCCCAGACGATCGGAGCCTTGAAATCGACACCGGACAGGTAGAACAACGCGAACGGAGCGACACAGACGACGACTGCGAGCAGGCCTGCCGGATGGTCGGCCATGGGGCGCTGCAACATCGCCACCACACCGGCACCCATCACGGTGGTGTCGAACGCCAACACGATGGCCCAGTTGTAGCCGACCGGGAGGGCATATCCCCGCCGGCGTGCGTGGGCACGTAAGGCGCATGCGATGCTCCCGAGCATGCGCTGATCGTAGAAGGTGAACGTGCTGCTGCGCCTCCTACTACAGTCGGATTTTCCGGGGGCGGACTCTCTGGTGCCGGATTTCAGCACTCAGAGTCGCCACATCTCGCGCGCCATCGCTGCGTCCTCGACGAAGCCTTCACGCCGCGGTGGATAGTAGGGCTGCTTCAGGTCGGGCCGGGGAACGGCGGCCAGTGCCGCGGCCACTGCGGCCACCGCGCGCCGCCAGAGACCGGGAGTGACGACGGTGTCTGGCGCCGTCCATCCACGGGCCAGGTCGGTCACTGAATTCGCGATCGAGATAGCTGGGGAACGCTGTGCTCGTGTCATGCTTCGACGCTATGAAGAACGCAGGTCAGCCCGCATCGCGCCGGCGTCGGATCTTGACCTACGACCGTAGTAGGAGATCTGCACCGACCACAGGACGATGGCGCCACAAGTGGTTAGGCTCCTGTCGTGGTCTCGAGCTCGACCCGTAGGCGTGGTCCCCGGCGTGATGTCGACACCCGAGCACTGATCGTCGATACCGCCGAGCGGATGTTCGCCGAAGCCTCGATCGGTGCGGTGGCTTCGCGGGCAGTGGCGCGCGAAGCGGGCGTGGCCAGTCGCGCGGTGGCCTACCATTTCCCGGCCAAGCGGGACCTGGTGTCGGAGGTGGTGCGGCGGCGGGCGCCGATGGTGTTCCAGGCGGCTGTCCAGGAGCTGGTGCGGGTGGCCGAGTCGGGCAACGAGATCGGGGTCTGCGACGTCGTCGAGGCTCTCGTCTCGCCCTATGTCAAGCTGCTCGACGAGGATCCGGTTGGTGGATTGCGCTGGCTGAAGGTGATGAATCAGCTTGCCCTGGAAGAAGGCCAGATCTGGCTCGATCAGTTGGCGGGCACACCGAGTCTGCCCGAGTTGTTCTTCGCCGCGGCGGGGCGCGCGGTGCCCGACATCCAGACCAGAGAAGGCCAGCAGCGCAGCACAATTGCGATTCTCGGGATGATCGGCGCGCTGGCCAGCTCTGACTTGGCGCTCTACGGTCGGCCTTTGGGGCCCGGCGGCTTGGACCGCGGATGGGTCCATCAGTTGGTTCGCTTCACCGGCAGCGGTTTGTGCGGCAAAGAGGGTCTGCCCGATTAGGATCGTTGCGTGCGGATCGACGGCCAGCAGCTTGCTGCCTTCGCCGCGGTGGTCGAGCTGGGGAGCTTCGACGCGGCGGCGCAGCGTCTGCATGTGACGCCGTCGGCGGTCAGTCAGCGGATCAAGGCCCTGGAGCAGCGTGTCGGCCAGGTTCTTGTGGTTCGCGAAAAGCCCTGCAAGGCAACGCCTGCCGGTGTTCCCCTGCTCAGGCTGGCCGCACAGACGGCGTTGCTTGAGTCCGAGACGCTGGCGGAAATAGGCGGCGGCGCCGGGCACCGCACCAGGATCGCGTTGGCGGTCAACGCCGATTCGATGGCGACCTGGTTCACCGGCGTGTTCGCCCGGGCGGCCGAGTTCCTGTTCGATATCAGGATCGAAGATCAGGACCTCTCCGCGCGCCTGCTGCGTGAGGGCGTGGTGATGGGCGCGGTCACCACCGAGCGGAACCCGGTACCGGGTTGTCGGGTGTATCCCCTGGGTGCGATGCGCTACGTGCCGGTGGCCGCCGCCGAGTATGTGCGGCGTTACCTGCCGGACGGGTTTACCCGCGATGCGGCGAAGGTGGCACCCTCGTTGTCCTGGAATCGTGACGATGCGTTACAGGATCAGTTGATGCGCAAGGTGTTCCGCAAAGATGTCCTCAGGCCGATCCACTACATCCCGACCGCTGAGGGTTTCGGCGCCGCGGTGCGGGCCGGGTTGGGCTGGGGGATGTACCCCGAGGAACTGGTGGACGACGACTTCGTCCGGATCACCGGGCAGTACCTGGACGTGCCGTTGTACTGGCAGTGCTGGAAGCTCGACAGCCCCATGGTCGACGCCGTCACGGCGGCGGTTCGCGATGCGGCGGCGAGCCTGCGCGGGCGCGCCGGATGAGATTTGGCACGACCTGAGTGAGAGGTGGCGATGAGTAGGACACATCGATACGAGGTCGAGGTGACCTGGACCGGCAATACCGGATCGGGGACCAGTGGTTACCGCGATTACGCGCGCGAGCATGACGTGACCGGCGTAGATACGCCGGGCAAGCCGACGCTGCTGGGGAGCGCCGATCCTGCCTTCCGCGGGGATTCGCAGCGCTGGAACCCCGAGGAACTGCTGGTGGTCAGCCTGTCCCAGTGCCACATGCTGTGGTATTTGGCGCTGTGTGCCCGTGAAGGCATCATCGTGACTGCCTACACCGATCGGCCAGCAGGCACAATGAGTGAAAATGCCGAGGGCAGCGGCGTTTTCACTGACGTCACACTCCGGCCGCAGGTGACCATCACCGACGGGGAGCGGGTCGGTGAGGCCACCGACCTACATCACGAAGCCCACCGGATGTGCTTCATCGCCAACTCGGTCAACTTCCCGGTGGCGGCCGAGCCCACCATCAACGCAGGCCCGGCCTAGCCACGGCTGTTTACTCCGCCGGCACCACGCCACGCGGCAGGATCAGCGGGAGATCGTTGTAGGTGACGATGCCGGGTGAGGCATTGACCACCGCGGGGATCGCGTTGATCGGGGGAGTGGCGGTCATGATGTGCCCCAGCACCATGAACTCCTCCAGGGTGGTGGCCTCGAAGTCCGGCGGCGGCAGGAAGCCGACTTTCATCGTCACGGTCGGACGGCCGGCCACCTCGATCACCCAGCCGTCCTGGTCGATCTGCCAATCCGGTTGCAACGTCTGGCCTTTGCGCCACCGCAGGGTGAGCTCGACGCGGGTCTTGTCGCCGATGATCCCCTTCCAGCTGACGAACACCCCGGCCACGCCTCCCGCCGGGATCGTCCACGAACCGAGGTCGAGATCCTCTGTGGTCTGGGCGTATTCAGCGTCGCAGCGGACCTCGTCGAACTCGATCCCGAGTGCGTCGCCGATCATCCGTACCGCTTCACCGAAGACCCCGGTGCCGTGGGCCGTCATGGCTTGTAGGTCTGGATGATCGATGGGCTGGCCTAATCCGACCGGCTTCTCGGTTTCTGGTGAGTCGTAGAAGGTGGTGTCGGCAGCCTCGTTGACGGTGATCTTGTCCACTCGGTCGCAGATGCCGGCGGCCACGACCGCCAACTGGTTCACGTAGCCCGGACTGATGCCCGACCCGAACATCGTCGACCCGCCCTTGCGGCAGGCCTCGGCGATGCGCTCGCGGCCCTCGCCCTGATTGTGGCCGGTGATGAACGACGCGGTCGCCACGACGTTGACACCGGCGGAGAGGATCTCGACGAGTTCGTCGACGTCGATCCACATCGGGTTGTAAACGACGACGTCCGGTTTCAGGGCCAGCAGCGCCTGGACGTCATTGGTGGCAGCGACCCCGAGGGGTTCGATGCCGACGAGCTCGCCGACATCCTTGCCGGCCTTGTCCGGTGACCATGCGTAGCAGCCCACCAGTTCCAGGGTCGGGTTGCGGGCGATGGCCGCCACCGAACTTTTTCCGACGTTTCCCGTCGTCCACTGGACAACCCGGTATGGAGAATTCTGTGACATGGCAACGGCTCGCTTCCTCGGTTTCGGGCAGTTTTCCACGACCGTGAGAAAAAGGGAAGAGTGGTCCTGGATCGGTCGCGCGAGCATCTAGAATTTGATCCGTGACCACCGGAAACGCACCTCGCCGGGGGCGGGGCCGGCCGCCGCGCATCGATCAGCAACAGATCGTCGCGGCGGCGCGCGCCATTGCTCCGGGTGCGCTGACGATGCAGGCGGTGGCGGATGCGCTCGGGGTGGACCGCACCACGCTGCATTACTACGTCGGCGACCGTGACGGTCTGCTTGCGCTGGTAGTGGCCGATTTGTTCGAGACCGAGCTGCGTTCGATCACGTTGCCCGAGGGCACCAGCTGGCAGGAGATCCTGCGTGCCTACGGCAACGCCATCCGCCACGGCGTGCTCAAGCTCGGCGTGACGGCCACGAGTTTCCAGTTGCGCGGGACGAGCGGGGCCGCCAGCCTTGCACTGGCCGAGCAGGTGCTGCGCGCCCTGGTCGATGGTGGATTCGGTACTGACGACGCCGGGCGGGTGCTCACCCTGGTGTCCGGGCTCGCGATGTCCGCCGCGCATGACGTCCTGGGATCGGTGGAGTCCCGGTTGCATCACCAGACACCCGAGGTGGTGCGGGCCCTCAAAGACCTGCCCTCCACTGACTTCCCGCTGCTCAGTGGCGTGGTGACCGACCGTGGCGTAGACGCGACCGCGGCCCAGGACTTCGACTTCAACCTCGACATCGTGATCGCCGGCTTGGAGCGGTTCCTGGCCAAATAAGTGCCGAATCGTCGCCTGGGTCCCGCGCTAGTACAGTACTCAGCATCTCCTCAGGCGGAACTGGAGTTCCGTCTGGGTAAATGGTCGAGTGCACGGGGGAGGCGCAACGGTGTTCCGATTGCTCAAGAAGGTGTGGATACCGCTGCTGCTGGTCGTTGTTGTCGCCTTGGGTGCGTACGTGATTCTCCGTATTCGCGAGCCCGCAGACGCAGGCCCGAATCTGGCGGAGGGCTCCGGAATTACCGCAAACTTCAACCCGAAGCACATCACCTACGAGATCACCGGGGCGGGTGGGACGGCGAACCTCAACTACCTCGATGAGAACGGTCAACCCAATCTCATCGAAAATACCCCGCTGCCTTGGTCATTCACGATCGTGACGACGCTGCCTTCGATGTCGGCCAACATCATTGCCCAGGGGGAGCGCAACGTCAGTGACCTTCGCTGCAGGGTGACAGTTGACGGCGTGGTGCGCGACGAGCGAGCGAGCACCGACACAATCAAACCGTTCATCTACTGCTTGGTGAAATCCGTATGAGCAACGCGCACACGAAGTCTCATCCTCCGTTCCTCGGCCGGATGGTGCGGATGTTCTCGATACCGATCCTGCTGTTCTGGGTGCTCGTCGCCGTCGTCCTGGGCGCGTTTTTCCCGTCACTGGGCGAGGTCGCGGCGACCCGGTCGGTGCCGATCAGCCCGATCAACGCGCCGTCCTATCAGGCGATGCTGAATATCGGCAAGGTATTCGAGCAGTACGATTCGGACTCGACGGCGATGGTCGTGCTGGAGGGCGAGGACAATCTCGGCGCCGAAGCGCACAAGTTCTATGACCAGATCGTCGCCAAGCTGAACGCCGATCACGAGCACGTGCAGAACGTTCAGGACTTCTGGAGCGACCCGTTGACGGCGGCGGGCTCACAGAGTGTGGACGGCAAGTCGGCCTACGTGCAGATCTTCCTCAACGGCTCGCAGGGCACCAGCGCCAGCCACGAATCGGTCGCCGCGGTACGTGACATCGTTGCCTCGGTTACCGCGCCGCCGGGCATCAAGGCCCATGTTGCGGGCAACACGGTCCTCAACGCCGACACCAGTGTGGCGGGGCATCAAAGTATGGCGACGATGGAGTTGGTATCTGTCGCCATCATCATCCTGATGCTGCTGTCCATCTACCGCTCCGTGGTGACGATGCTGGTGTCGATGCTGGTGATCGGTCTGGGACTGTTTGCCGCAATGGGTGTTACGGCCATATTCGGCAACCTGAACATCATCGGTTTGACCCCGTACGCGGTGAGCATGGTGACCATGTTGTCGCTGGCCGCGGTAACGGATTACGTGATCTTCCTACTGGGCCGATATCACGAGGAGCGAGCCAAGGGACTGGATCGCGACGACGCGTTCTATGTCGCCTACAGCGGCGTCTCCCACGTCATCCTCGGCTCCGGGCTGACCATCGTCGGCGCCTTGATGTGCCTCAGCATGACGACGCTGCCCTACTTCCAGACCATGGGGCCGCCCTGCGCGATAGCGATTCTGGTGGTCATCGCCGCGTCACTGACGTTGGCGCCGGCGGTTCTCACCGTGGCATCGAAGTTCGGACTGCTCGACCCCCGGCAGAATCTGTCGACCCGGAACTGGCGCAAGGTCGGAACCGCCACGGTTCGCTGGCCCATTCCGATCATCCTGCTGACCGGCATGGTCGCTGTCGTGGGATTCGTCAGTCTGCTGACCTATGTGCCGCAGTACAACGACCAGAAGTTCACCCCCGCGGACATGCCCGCCAACCTGGCCATGGCCGTCGCGGACCGGCATTTCTCCCAGGCCCGGATGAACCCCGAACTGCTGATGCTTGAGACCGATCATGACCTGCGTACCCCGGCGGACATGCTGGTGATCGAAAAGGTCGCCAAGAGTGTGTTCCGCATGCGGGGCATCGATCGGGTGCAGACCATCACCCGCCCACTGGGCGCACCGATCGAGCACAGTTCTATCCCATTCCTGCTCGGCGCGCAGAACGCCGGCACACTGCAGGCCGCTAAGTTCAACAACGACAACTCGGCTCAGATGCTCGAGCAGGCCGACGAACTGAGCAGGACCGTCGCCAACATGGAACGCATGTACGCCATCACCAAGGAGATGACCGAAACCACCCACAGCATGGTCGGCAATACCCACGACATGTTGGAAGTCACCCAGGAAATGCGCGACAACCTGGCCAATTTCGATGATTTCTTCCGGCCGATACGGAACTACCTGTACTGGGAGCCGCACTGCGCCAACATCCCGGTCTGCACCTCAATGCGGTCGATCTTCGACACCTTGGACGGCATCGACGCCCTCACTGACAAGATGCAGCTGCTTACCACCGACATGGACCGCTTAGATGAGCTGATGCCGCAGATGTTGCCGGTGCTGCAACAGACCATCGACTCGATGAAGACGATGCGCGACTTCATGATCGCGACCCACAGCACCATGGCCGGAACCCAGGCCCAGCAACAGGAACTGGCCAAGGGCGCCACCGAGATCGGTCTGTATTTCGATCAGGCCAAGAACGATGACTTCTTCTACCTGCCGCCGGATGTGTTCGACAATCCCGACTTCCAGCGCGGGATCAAGATGTTCATGTCGCCGGATCACAAGTCGGTCCGGATGATCATCACCCACCAGGGCGACCCCGCTTCGGTGGAGGGCATCGAACATGTCCGGGATCTCAAAGATGTCGTTGCCGACGCCCTCAAGGGCACCCCGCTGGCCACCGCGAAGGTCTCGCTCGCCGGTACCGCGTCGCTGTACGCCGATATGCAGGACGGCGTCGTCACTGACCTGATGATCGCACTCATCGCGTCGCTGATCCTGATCTTCTCGATCATGCTGATCATCACCCGCAGCGTGGTGGCGGCGTTGGTGATCGTCGGCACCGTGGCCGCATCGCTGGGTATCGCGGGCGGTTTGTCGGTGCTGCTCTGGCAGGACATTTTGGGCCTGGGCGTGCAGTGGATCGTGCTCCCGTTGTCGATGGTGATCCTGCTGGCAGTGGGTTCGGACTACAACCTGCTACTGGTCTCGCGCCTCAAAGAAGAAATACATGCCGGGCTCAACACGGGCATCATCCGAGGCGTGGGGGCCACCGGACGCGTCGTCACGGCGGCAGGCTTGGTGTTCGCCTTCACCATGATGGCGATGTTGGTCAGCGACCTGCGGGTGGTCGGCCAGCTGGGCATGACCATCGGTATCGGCCTGATCATCGACACGTTGATGGTGCGCGCGTTCATGACGCCGTCGATCGCCGCGGCGCTGGGCCGCTGGTTCTGGTGGCCGCTCAACACCTTTGAGATCACCCGGCAGGGCCGGCTCGATCGCGAAGCGCAGGCCCGGAAGTCGGCCGGCGACACCGACGACAGCACCGCACCGATACCGACAACCACGGGGTGACGGTCGTGAGTGGCCCGGATGACAAACCTGACGCAGAGCCGAAACTGCGTCAGCGCACGGTGGGCCGACTCGACCGATCGCGTGATCCGGCCATCCTCAACGCGGCATTGGCTGCGTTGGCCGAAAACGGTTACGTCGATACCAATATGAACGACATCGCCGCGCGGGCCGGTGTTGGTAAGGCGGCCATCTACCGTCGCTGGTCGTCGAAGGCCGCGTTGATCACCGATGCGCTCGTGTACTGGCGGCCCGACCTGATGGAGGACGACGCACCCGACACCGGCTGTCTGGAAGGCGATTTCGACGAGATCGTGCGGCGCGCCGCACGAAGTGACAACGACCTCTTCTCGTACGACCTGGTGCTGAGGGTGGCGGTCGAGGCCACTCACGACCCACACCTCGGCTCGGCGCTCGAAGATCTGATGCTGCTCAAGGGCCGGCGGGTGGTGACGACGATCCTTGAGCAAGCCGTCGCCCGCGGCGAGGTGGCCGCCGACCGGGACTGGTCGTTGGTGGCCGATGTGCTCACCGGCATGGGCCTGATGCGGGTGGTCAACGGTCAGCGTGTCGACTCGAAATATGTCCGCGATGTCATCGACACCCTGATCCTGCCGGCCGTTCGAGGCCGATGACGTGGATGTCCCGGTGCCCCGGCGCCGGGCCGCCGGGGCCATCGGGTGTAGCTTTGTAGGTAGTCGCGGTGATCAACCATCGCTTGCTATCCAAACCAATGCGGTAGTCCCGCACCTGTCAAGGACACTCTTATGGAATCGTCCGAACTGTTTTCACACCCCGAGCAGCAAGAACCCGTATCGGCGGTCGAGGGCACGAATCCCACGTCGTCGGACATGGTCTTCTCGGACCCGCCCAGGTCGCAGGCCCGCGTAGACGCGCCGTCGTGAACGGCCTCAGCGGCACGCGACGGCTGGCCAGTCCGGTCCGACTCACCCTCGCGGGTCAGTTGGGCACTGACATTGACGGAGCGTGGTGGCCGCATACCGCGTCGGTGGCGAGCGAACTGCCGGAACTCGTCGGAGTTCTGCATCGATCGCTGGGGGAAGTTGTTGATATCCGCGTCAATTGGTCGGCCGCTGAGGGCCAGTTGAATCTCGACTCGATCGTGACCGGCACTCGCCTGCCGGCAGGCGTGAAGCTCAGTCGGCCGCGTCTGATGTTGGTGGCGGGCCGTGACCAGTGCGTGAAACTCCTTGTCGTCCCCTGCAGGACGTCCGTTACCCTCGGCGGGCTGGTGATGCGTTGTGCCGCAGGGATGCCCGTGGAGGAGTCGGTGCGGAACACGCCGGTGTTCGACACCGCAGATCGTGTGCTGTCCGTTGCACGGGTCGAATCTGCGCGATGGTCGGTGCAACTAGCGGCGCAGGCGCCGGTGTGACATGAAAATGGGCTGGTACGGAATCATCCGTACCAGCCCATGATCAAGTCTTGGGGCGATTAGATCGCAGTGACTCCCACCGCCTGGGGGCCCTTGGCGCCCTGGGTGATCTCGAACTCGACGCGCTGGTTCTCCTCGAGCGACCGGAAACCGCCGCCGCTGATCTCGGAGTAGTGGACGAACACGTCCGGGGCGCCGCCGTCAGGAGCGATGAAGCCGAAGCCCTTCTCGCCGTTGAACCATTTCACAGTTCCCTGTGTCATATTTTTGCTTCTCTCATTGTAAATCTGGACGTACCAAAAACGTCCTGGCCAAGTATGACACGTGGATGGGTGCGGCGCCTAAAAGTATTTGCCTTTGCCGCGATCAGTTTGCTACCAGGCAACCCGCATTCCTTTCGGTGGAACGGTGACGACCGGAGGTGGCGGTCAGGCAGGGGCTTCGTGCGTGTCTTTCGTGTCTTTCTTGCCGAACGGCAGCACATGCATGATTGCCACGACCACAGTGCCGACCACCAGACCGATCACCGCCGATGCGGAGGTGTTGGTCAGCCAGGCCAGCGCTCCGCCGAAGGTATGGCCCGCCGCGTGGCGCACCGCTTCCTCGGCATGGTGGACCAGGCCGTAGAGCGTGTGCCAGCCCAGGGTGTCGGTCCCCGCCAGCAGGATGTGTCCGCCGACCCAGAGCATCGCGACCGTGCCGATCACCGACAGCGCCGACAGCAGCTTGGGCATCCCGGTGACCAGGCCCCGACCGATCTTCTGGGCCACCTGTGACGACCGTTGGGCCAGCACCAGACCCATATCGTCCATCTTCACGATGCCGGCCACCACGCCGTACACCACCGCGGTGATCACCACCGCGACGATCGCCAGGATGATCAACCGCGGGAGGAAACTCTGGTTGGCCACCTCGTTGAGCGCGATCACCATGATCTCGGCGGACAGAATAAAATCGGTGCGGATCGCACCGGTCACCATGTACTTCTCGGCGTCGCCGCCGACGGCAGTGGTGGGTTGTCCGCCAGTGTCGTGCCCGCTGTGGCCGAGGAAACGGCCCCAGACCTTCTCGGCGCCCTCGAAACAGAGGTACGTCGCACCCAGCATCAGAATCGGTGTCAGCAGCCACGGCGCGAACTGGCTGAGCAGCAACGCCGCAGGCAGGATGAACACGAGCTTGTTGCGCAGCGACCCGATCGCGATGCTCTTGACGACCGGAAGTTCACGGTCGGCGGTGAGGCCGTGCACGTACTGCGGCGTCACCGCGGTGTCGTCGATCACGACGCCGGCGGCCTTGGCTGTCGCTTTGCCGGTGGCCGCACCGATGTCGTCGATCGACGCCGCCGCCAACCGGGCCAGCGCGGCAATGTCGTCGAGCAGACCGAATAGGCCGGCGCTCACGGGTGCTGTCTCTTTTCGCCCATGACCGAAAAGGCTACCGACCGCTACATGCCGATGAGCGACTCGATCCAGCCTCGGGAAAAATACAGGATGAAGCCGGCAGCCACGACCCACAGCAGCGGGCTGACCTCGCGCGCTTTACCGGCCGCGGACCGCAGCACCGCCCAGGCCACGAAGCCGACGCCGATGCCGTTGGCGATCGAATAGCTGAACGCCATGGTGGCCACCGTGAGTACGACGGGCAGGGCCACCGAGAACTCCGAGAGGTCGATGTGGCGCAGCTGCGACACCATCATCGCGCCGACGATGACCAGCGCTGCGGCCGCGACCTCGGTGGGCACGATCGAGGCCAGCGGGGCGACGAACATGGCCGCCAGGAACAGTGCACCGGTGATGAGGTTGGCGAGCCCGGTGCGGGAGCCTTCCTCGATGCCGGCGCCCGATTCGATGAACACGGTATTCGAGGATGCCGACGTGGATCCGCCGACCACGGCACCGGCGCCTTCGACGATCAGAGCCGATTTCAGCCGCGGGAAAGTGCCCTGGGCGTCGGACAGCCCGGCCTCCCGCGACAGCCCGGTCATGGTTCCCATCGCGTCGAAGAAGTTGGCGAACACCAAGGTGAATACCAACATGATGGCCGCGAGCGCGCCGATTCGGCTGAAGCTGCCCAGGCTGACCTCGCCGACCAGGGACAGATCGGGCATGGCGAAGGGCGAGCCGGACAGCGCCGGTACCGACAGGCCCCAACCGCCGGGTTTGTCCTGCGCCGACCCGAGATGCCAGATCGCTTCGATGATCATCGCGACCACGGTGCCGGCGACCAATCCGATCAGGATGCCGCCGCGGACTTTTCGCGCCACCAGGACGCCCGTGACCAACAGCGTGAACACGAAGATGACCGTGGGCACGGTGTTGATCGAGCCGACCCCGCCGGTGCCGAGCCCCACCGGGGGCGACGGCAGCCCGGTCGAGCCGACGAATCCGGCGTCGACCACACCGATGAACAGAATGAACAGCCCGATGCCCGCGGTGATCGCCAGCTTGAGTTCCATCGGGACCGCATCGAACACCAGGCGGCGGAATCCGCTCGCGGCCAGCGCCACGATGACCAGTCCGTCGATGACCACCAGGCCCATGGCCTCGGGCCAGGTGACCGTACCCACCACCGTGGTGGCCAGAAACGAGTTGATGCCCAGACCCGCGGCGAAGGCGAACGGCAACCGCGCGATGATCCCGAACAGGATCGTCATCACCCCGGCGGCCAGGCAGGTGACGGCCGATACCTGGGCGAACTCCAGCTTGTTGCCCGCGACGTCGGGTGAGCCGGAGAGGATGACCGGGTTCAGCACGATGATGTAGGCCATCGCGATGAAGGTGACCAGGCCTCCGCGGACCTCGGAGAGGGCCGTCGAGCCGCGAGCCGAGATCTCGAAGAAGCGATCGAGTCGATTCATAACCGATGAGCCTAAGGTCGTGGCGCCCGACTCACGCCGCATTGCCGCACCGTGGGTGGCGTCGGGACCCTGTCCGAAAATCGCTTGACCTCAAGCTATGTTGAGATGTGATGCTGCCGGTATGAACGACGGGCGGGCGGAACGATTCGAGCGCGATGCGCTGCCGTTGGTGGATCAGCTTTACGCGGCGGCGCGTCGCTACACGCGCAGTACGGCCGACGCCGAAGATCTCGTTCAGGAGACAATGGTCAAGGCGTACAGCAGTTTTCACACCTACCAGGACGGCACGAACATCCGGGCCTGGTTGTTTCGGATTCTGACCAACACGTGGATCAACTCGTACCGCACCGCGCAGCGCCGACCGCAGGAGGTCTACGCCGACGAACTCACCGATGCCCAACTCGCGGAGGTGGCGCAGCGCTTTCCGCTCGGTGTGGTCTCGGCGGAACTGGCAGCCCTGGAGTCGATGGGCGACGACGAGGTGCGCCGGGCGGTGCGGGCACTGCCGGAGTCGCAAGGTGTCGTCGTGTACTACGCCGACGTAGCGGGATTCCGGTACAAGGAGATTGCGGAGATTCTGCAGATTCCGGTCGGAACGGTGATGTCGAGGTTGCACCGCGGACGGCGTGCGCTGCGTTCGCGGCTGGTCGAAATGGCAGTCGCCCGAGGCTATCTCGACCGTCCTTCGCGCAACGGCTCGGCGGCCTGACCCGCCTCGGATCTCGGGCTTTCAGGTAATCGACAGCAAGTTCACAATATTTGGACCTCCGGCGACGTTCCCGGTCGAAGCGGTGTAAAGTCCCCCGCGCTGTACATAGTTATTCGAACTAATTCGCCGATCGCCGGGGCGTCTCGCCGTCGGCGGGTTCGGGTAATCGTCGGGAGGTACCGGTGAGTCCTGGTGGGACTGTTCGTCGTGCGTTGAAACATGCGTGGATTCCGTTGGTTCTGGTGGTCGTGCTGGCGGTGTCGGGTCTGGTGGTCTCGCGTCTGCACCGGATGTTCGGCTCCGAAGATCTCAATGCCAACGCCGGCGCGGGCATCGAGATCGTCCAGTTCAATCCGAAGGTCATGGTCTACGACGTCTATGGCCCGCCCGGAACCACCGCGCAGATCAGTTATTTCGACGCCGACGCCAAGGTGCATTCTCTGACGGCGCCCCTGCCGTGGTCGGTCACCCTGTCGACGACGTTGCCTGCGGTCAGCGCCAACCTCATGGCCCGCAGCGACGGCAACTCAATCGGCTGCCGTGTCACCGTGAATGACGTTGTCCGCGAGGAGAAAACCGCCGATGGCATCAATGCGCAAACGTACTGCCTGGTGAAGTCCGCATGATGAATAAGGCCGCCACCCATGAGAAAAGACCTGTCGTAGCTCACGCGCTCCGCATCTTGGCGGTGCCGATCATCGTGTTCTGGGTCCTGGCCACCGTCGCCGTGAACGTGGTCGCCCCGCAACTCGAGGTCGTCGGTGAGGCCCATTCGGCTCCGATGGCTCCCGCGGACGCGCCCTCGATGATCGCGATGAAGCGGATGGGCGCCAACTTCAAGGAATTCGATTCCAACAGCACGGTGATGATCATCATCGAGGGCCAACAGCCACTCGGTCCCGAAGCTCACCAGTACTACGACGAGATCATCCGCAAACTGCGGCAGGACCCTGAGCACGTCCAGCACATTCAGGACTTCTGGGGGGACACCCTGACCGCCGCCGGTGCTCAGAGCGCCGACGGCAAGGCCTCCTACGTGATGATCAACCTGGCCGGCGAAACCGGCCAGACCTTGGCCAACGAAGGCGTCGAGGCCGTTCGCAAGGTCATCGAGGAGACCACGGCCCCGCCGGGGGTACAGGCCTACGTCGCGGGTCCGACGGCGCTCCTTGAGGACATGCACGTCATCGGCAACGCCAGCCTGGCTCAGATCACCCTGTTCACCCTGGTGGCGATCGCGGGCATGTTGCTGATCGTCTACCGCTCGATCGTCACCACACTGATCCAGCTCTTCTTGACCGGTATCGCACTACTGTCATCGCGCGGCGTGGTTGCGGTCCTGGTCAACCATGACGCATTCGGCCTCACCACGTTCGCCGGGAACATCCTGACGATGTTGGCGATCGCCGCCGCCACCGACTACGGCATCTTCATATTCGGCCGCTACCGCGAGGCGCGGGGCATGGGCGAAGATCGGGACACCGCCTACTACACCACTTTCAAGTCCGTCGCTCCGGTCATCATCGGCTCGGGCCTGACGATCGCCGGCGCCACCTACTGCCTGAGTTTCGCGCGCCTGCCCTACTTCACCACCATGGGCGCCCCCGTAGCGATCGGAATGGTCGTGGTCGTGGCGTCCGCGGTCACGCTGGGACCGGCCGTACTCTTCCTCGGCAGCCGCGTCGGGCTCTTCGAATCCAAGCGACCTGCCCAGAGTCGGTTCTGGCGGCGGGTCGGTACCGCGGTGGTCCGGTGGCCCGGACCCGTTCTGGTGGCAAGCGGGTTCGTGGTGCTGATCGGCGTGATCGCCCTTCCAGGCTTCAAGCCGGCGTACAACGATCGCTACTATCTGCCGGACGACGCCAAGACCAACATCGGCTTCGCCGCCGCCGACCGGCATTTCTCGCAGGCGCGGATGAACCCGGACATCCTGATGGTCGAGGCCGACCACGACATGCGCAATCCGGCCGACATGATCGTTCTCAACACGGTGGCCCGAAATGTCATGCATACCGAAGGCATTGCGATGGTCCAGAACATCACCCGGCCGTTGGGTATTCCGATCCAGCACAGCTCGATTCCGTTCCAGACGAGCGTCCAGGGCCAGACGAACAACATGAACCTGCCGTTCCAGCGGGAGCAGTTGGCCAACCAGCTCAGAATGGTCGATGCGACCAACGTCTCGATCGACATCATGGAGCGGCAGTACGAACTCGCCCTCCAGCAGACCAAGCTCACCCAGGACTCGGCGGCCAAGTCGCAGGAGTTGCTCGAGGTCACCAAGAAGATGCGGGACAACATCGCGAACTTCGACGACCAGTTCCGGCCCATGCGCAACTACTTCTACTGGGAACCGCACTGCTTCGACATCCCCATGTGCGCGGCGGTGCGTTCGGTCTTCGACGCTCTCGACGGGATCGACGAACTGACCGACAAGACCTCGGCGGTGCAGACCAATACCGACCAATTGGCGGACCTCGCTCCGAAACTGACTGCGCTGCTTCCTCAGACGATCGCATCGATGAAGGCCAGCAGGGACCTGTCGCTGGCGTCGTACAACTCACAGAAGGCTCTGCTCGATCAGATGGAGGCGATGAACGACACCGCCCTGGCGATGGGCCAGGCCTTCGACGAGGCGAAGAACGACGACATGTTCTACCTGCCCCCGGAGGCGTTCGAGAACCCCGACTTCAAGCGTGGCCTGGATATGTTCCTGTCGCCGGACGGCAAGTCCGCTCGGATGTTCATCACCCACCAGAGCGACCCCGCGACGCCCGAGGGGATTGCCCGGGTCGATTCGATACGAAAGGCCGCACAGGAGGGCTTGAAGATGTCCTCGCTGTCGGACGCCAAGGTCTACCTGGGTGGCGTCGCGTCCAACTACAAGGACATGGCCGACGGCGCCCGCTACGACCTGATGATCGCCGTGGTGTCGGCACTGACCCTGATCTTCATGATCATGCTGATCATCACTCGGAGCGCGGTGGCAGCACTCGTCATCGTCGGCACGGCGGCCAGTTCGATCGCCGCGGCCTTCGGTGTCTCGGTGCTGCTCTGGCAGGACCTGTTCGGCATCCACGTGCACTGGCTGGTGATGTTGATGTCCGTCATCATCCTGTTGGCGGTGGGTTCGGACTACAACCTGCTGCTGGTCTCCCGATTCAAGGAGGAGATCCACGCCGGCTTGAAGACCGGCATCATCCGCTCGATGGCGGGCACCGGCGGCGTGGTGACCTCGGCGGGCATGGTGTTCGCCGCCACCATGGCCGGGATGCTGGGCAGCAAGTTGATCGTGCTGGCCCAGATGGGGTCGACGATCGCGATCGGTCTGCTGCTGGACACGTTGATCGTGCGCTCGCTGCTGATGCCGTCGATCGCCACCCTGCTGGGCAGGTGGTTCTGGTGGCCGCAGGTGGTTTATCCCCGCGGGGACAACCACTTTCGCACGCGTGTGACGCCGCGCCCGCCGCACGCCGACGATGAGGACACGACGGTCCTTCCGGTGACGTCGGGTTAGCGCCGCGACGGCTTCCTCGATGAAACGATCGCGGCCGCTCCGCAGGCCTTCCTCAACGACAAGGAGATCTACGGAGTTGCGGAGCTGCCGGTCACCTGGTGACTGCCGGCGCGGCATCCGGCTGTACAACTGACAGCACTATGACGTACTTCGGCGAGTTCCGGACCAACTGGCAACCGTTGGCCGCCGCGACCGCAGGCCTCAGTGCGGGTTTGAGCCTGAGCGCCTACACGAACGCGGTGATGGGGCCGCAGTTCCTGGCGGCATTCGGGTGGAGTCGTTCGGACTTCGCGCTGACCGGTGCGATCACCTTGCTCACGTTCGTATTCCTACCGTTCTACGGGCGTCTCGCCGACCTGTTCGGGGTGCGCCGGATCGCCGCCATCGGCGTCGTCGGACTGCCCGCGTGCTGGATCGCGTACGCGATGATGTCCGGCCCCATCTGGCAGTACTTCGCGATCAACATCGTCCTCATCGCGCTCGGGGTGACCACGACGCCGGCGATCTACAGCCGACTGGTCGCGACGCGTTTCCGGGCGGCCCGGGGTCTGGCCCTGGCCATCGCGATCTCGGGCCCGCCCCTGTTGGGCGCGATCGGCGCGCCGGTGGTCGATGCCGTCAACCGCGCGTATGGATGGCGGTCCGGGTGTGTGGCAATCGCCGTCACCATCGCGGTCGTCGGCCTCATCGCCCTGATGCTCGTACCCAGGCGCAACGGTGACGCCGTGTCGGTCGTGGGCGAACGCAAGGCCGGCAGGGATTACCGCGCCATCGGCGGCAGTCGGGTCTTCTGGATTCTGTTGGCGGGTGTGCTGCTGTGCAATCTGTACCACTCGGTGACCACCACCCAACTCGGGATCATGCTCGGCGACGCCGGGGCCGGCGACGACGTCGCGGTGCTCATCACGGTGTTCGCGACCGCCGTCATCATCGGTCGCTTCGTCTGCGGCGTAGCGCTCGATCGGCTGCCCGCGCAGGCGGTTGCCGCGGTGGCGATGGCACTGCCTGGTCTCGGCTGCCTGCTCATCGCGTCGCCGTGGGACGGCCTCGGCGTCCTCGCCGTGGCCGTCTGCTGTCTGGGCGCGGCCTGGGGAGCCGAGGGGGACGTGATCGCCTATCTGGTGGCACGCCATTTCGATCTCGGTGTCTACAGCACGGTGCTCAGCATCCTGTCCGCGGTCATCGGTGTCTCGTCGGCGCTGGGTGCCGTGGTGCTGAGTCGTATGTTGGCCGCCACCAACAGCTTCGACGGGTTTCTGGTCCTGGTCGGCATCGCCGCGTTCATCGGAGGCGCGCTTCTGCTGCTGCTGCGACATCAACAGGTCGTATTTACAAATGACGGTGAAAATGTCACGGTGTCCTGATGGACTTCTCCCATGTCGAGCTCTCCGAGGAAGACGCGGTCTTCCGTGACGAGCTGCGCGCCTTCCTAGCCCGCGTCGTCACCGACGAGGTGATCGAGCGTGACCGGGAGACCGGCGAGAACTTCGACGAGGCAGTGCATCTGGCGCTGGGCGAGGCCGGCTATCTGGCCGGCGACTACCGGGCCGAGGCCGACGGCGGTTTCAGCGCGGTCCGGCGCCGCATCTGGGAACTGGAGATCGGCCGCGCGCACACCCCCTGGTTCCACTGGGGAACGACCGCGATGGTCGCCCACACCGTGGAGAAGTTCGCCTCGGCCGAACTCCTCGACGAGGTGCTGCCCGGCGTCCTGGACGGGCGGCTGCGGCTGTGCCTGGGCTACACCGAACCCGAGGGCGGGTCCGATGTCGCGACCTGCAAGACCCGTGCGGTACGGGACGGGGACAGCTGGATTGTTAATGGCTCCAAGATGTTCACCTCGAATGCACACAACGCCCAGTATGTGTTCCTGCTGACCAACACCGACCCGGCCGCGGCCAAGCACAAGAGCCTGACGATGTTCCTGGTGCCGCTGGGATCTGAGGGTGTGGAGATCCAGCCGATCCGTACCGTCGACGGGGACCGCACCAACATCACCTATTACAGCGATGTCCGGGTCAGTGACCGGTACCGCGTCGGTGAGGTGAACGGCGGCTGGACCGTCCTGCGCGGCGCGCTCGAACTCGAACACGGCACCTTCGAACGCGAGACCCGCGGTCTGCAGAAGCTCGCCACCATGACCGAGCACATCAACTTGATGGCCGAGGCGGTGGACCACGTCGCGGCCGTCGCCCCCGATGACGCGGCGTCGCGCTACCGGTTGGGCCGGGGCGTCGCCCGGTTGGAGGCCGCCCTGAGCAGTCCCGACATGTACGGCCGCGTCGCGATCGCCCAGACCATGCGCGACGTGTCCCCGGACCTGATGGACCTCCTCGGATCGGCCGGTGCGTTGCCGGTCGGCGCGACCGGGGCGGCCGACGACGGCGGCGCCGAGTACATCTTCCGGTTGGCCGGCCCGACTGGCATCTACGGCGGAACTCTCGAGGTGTTCCGCAACATGATCGCCCAGCAGGCGCTGGGGCTGGGCCGGCCGAACTACTCGCCGCCCGCAGCGAAGCGAACGGGCTGATCCTTGGGTCTCCCGGGCCATACCTGACCAGGCCGCCGTCAAATCTTTTGACGATGTTCCCCTTCAGATAGTGCGGTCGGCAGGGCATCGGCGGGCCGAGCCACGCACGGCGCACTGGGTAATGTGGTCGGGTGCACCCGTTGGACAAGGCCCTGGAGCTCGAACGGTCCGGTGATGACCGGTGGTGCGGGCGGACGATCCCGGAATGGGCCAACATGGTCGGCCCGTTCGGCGGCATCACCGCGGCCGTCATGGTCCGGGCGGTCGAGTTGCACCCACAACGGCACGGTCAGCCGATTGCCCTGACCGTGAACTACGTGGCGCCCATCGCCGACGGCGCGTTCGACATCGTGACGCGGGTGGTCAGGACCAACCGGTCCAATCAGCACTGGATCGTCGAACTCAGCCAGGACGGCGAGGTCAAGACCACCGCCACCGCGGTATTCGGGCTACGTCGCGAAGGCTGGTCGGACACCGAGATCACCGCACCGCAGGCCCCGGCGCCCGAGGGAATCGAGCCGTCGGCGCCGCCGTTCGGCGTGGCGTGGTTCGACAACTACGACATGCGATTCGTCGACGGGGGGATGCCCGACGCCGGTGATGAGCCCACCGCATCGCCGAGTTCCACCACCAGCCTGTGGGTACGCAATAATCCTTCCAGGCCAATGGATTTCGTAGCGCTGGCTGCGGTGAGCGACATCTTCTATCCGCGCGTGTTCCTGCGCCACGGCCAGTTCGTGCCGGCCGGGACGGTATCGATCACGGTGTACTTCCACGCCGACGACGAGCAGCTTGCCGCGCAGGGGGACGACTATGTGCTGGGAACAGCGCGGGCGCACAAGTTCTCCGGCGGCTACTTCGACCAGACTGCGCAGTTGTTCGGCCGCACCGGCACCCTGCTGTCCACCAGCCACCAGTTTGTGTACTTCAAGGCCTGAGGTTTTCGGGGACCGATTGTAGGGCGATCCAGGCGCTCACCCGGGTCTGCGGATCGTCGAGCTTCCCCGGCAGTGCCGCTTCGATGGCTGCGAGACGATTGCGCACCGTATTACGGTGCAGACCGAGTTCTTCGGCGACCTTGAGTCGGGATCCGTGGTGGCGCAGGAAACAACGCAGAGTTTCCAGCTGCTCGGAATCGAGCCCACGCAACCAGGATTCGGCGAAGGCGGTGGCCTTCTCGGGGTCGATCAGACCGAGCGGACCATTGTCGATCACCCGGTCCCACACCACCGCGCCGGATCCGTCGGTGGCCTGGCCCAGCGCCAGGCCGGCGGTCTGGTAGCCGGTCTGGCCGTCACCGGGGACGACTGAATTTCCGACGCCGACGAGCAGTCCGCCTTCGGCCAACCGGGAACCGGTCGCGGCGGCGCGGGACGGCTCGGTGACCGCGCACAGTTCACCGGCGTAGACCCCGGCGAGGATGCCGCGCCGCTCGAGAGCCGCTACCGCGTTCTCGATGGCGGATTCGTCTCCGACGCCGCGGAGGAAGCGGATGTGCTTGGGCAGCTCAATCGTTGCCTGGTCCACCTCTAACACCAATTGTGCTGTGCGGAGATCGCTTTCGGCGAGAAGCTCAAGAGCCCGGCTGTGCAGGTGCCGTCGGGTGGCGGCGCGGCTGCGGTCCTGTTCGTCGATGAGCCCCAGCAGGGCCACCGCAGTCGTCACGGCCTGGCGCTGGTTCTCCGACGCCCGAGCCGGCATCAAGGCGGCCAGATAGGCCGATGCTCGCCCGCTCAGCCCGATGGGGTGCACCGACACCGAGGTCGTCGGATTGGACTGTGCCGCAGCCGAACGCAAGCCGTGTGCCCCGAGCTTCTTGACGTCGTCGGCCACGTCATCGAATGGAAACTCGGAGCGGCGGGTGCCGACCGGGCCGGTAACGACGCGGCCGTCGGGATTCATCAGGCAGGCCGCCCCGTCGAGCGCAGTGGCCAGGGCGGTGATGACCGCAACGGCAGGATCCGCTTTGGCCGCGGCCGAGATGAGCTTGCGCTGCGTCTTGAGCGACTCGCGCGTGGCGGTGGACTCCTGCTCCTCCAGCAGGTGTGCGACGTAGCGGCTGATCGCGACGAACGTGGTCGGGCGCGGCACCTCGAAAAGATTCACCTGGTGTCGTCGGCAGGCGACGGCCAGTTCGGCGGGCGTTTCGGCGTGGGTGAGTCCGACGGCGAATCCCACCGCCGCCACGCCGGCGTCGCCGAGTCGGCGCACGTAGCCATCCCACTGGTCGTCCCAGTCGCCGGTCTCCAGCCCGGTGGTCAGCAGGATCTCGCTGCCCTCGAGGAACGGCCCCGGGTCGGCGAGCTCACTCGTGGCCACCCAGCGGACCGGTGCGTCGGGACGACAGATCTGGATGGCGCGCAGCCCGAGAACACGCTCATCGAGGAGATCGCCGACCAGGACCACACTGTCAGTGTTGCACAATAGTCGAGTACTCAAATGTGCATTTCCGACCTGCCGCCGGTGCCGCCCGCTGCCTAGCGTGAGGACAAACATCCGCCAGCAGCAGGAGGAAACGTGACCATCGCCGAGATCGCGGGTGCGGCCGTCACCCAGGAACGCCGGCTCGTCACCGCCATTCCGGGCCCGGTCTCCCAGGACATGCAGGCACGGAAAACCGCTGCGGTCGCCGGCGGCATCGGGACCACGCTGCCCGTGTACGTGGTGGCCGCGGGCGGCGGAATCCTCGTCGACGCCGACGGCAACCAGCTCATCGACTTCGGGTCCGGCATCGCGGTGACCACCGTGGGCAACAGTGCCCCCGCCGTGGTGGAGGCCGTCACCCAGCAGGTCGCCGCGTTCACCCACACCTGCTTCATGCTGACCCCGTACGAGGGTTACGTGCGCGTTGCCGAGGAGCTCAACCGACTCACTCCCGGCGACCACGTCAAGCGCAGTGCACTGTTCAACTCCGGCGCCGAGGCCGTCGAGAACGCCGTCAAGATTGCGCGGGCCTATACGCGCAGGCAGGCCGTCGTGGTGTTCGACCACGCCTACCACGGCCGCACCAACCTGACCATGGCGATGACCGCCAAGAACCAGCCGTACAAGAACGGCTTCGGGCCTTTCGCCGGTGAGGTGTACCGGGTGCCGACGTCCTTCCCGTTCCGGGACGGCGAGACCGACGGCGCCGCCGCGGCCGCCCGCGCCCTTGACCTCATCGACAAGCAGGTGGGCGCCGACAACGTCGCCGCCGTGG
The DNA here is from genome assembly GCF_010727325.1 of Mycolicibacterium alvei. NCBI lineage: Bacteria > Bacillati > Actinomycetota > Actinomycetes > Mycobacteriales > Mycobacteriaceae > Mycobacterium > Mycolicibacterium alvei. Next base: position 3,242,777 of record NZ_AP022565.1, on the reverse strand, counting down.
TGATCGAGCCCATCCAGGGGGAAGGCGGATTCATCGTTCCCGCACCGGGATTCCTTCAGGCGCTGCAGAACTGGTGCACCGAGGCCGGCGCGGTGTTCGTCGCCGACGAGGTGCAGTCGGGCTTCGCTCGCACCGGCGCGATGTTCGCCGTCGAGCACGACGACGTCGTGCCCGACCTGATCGTCACCGCCAAGGGCATCGCCGGGGGCCTGCCGCTGTCGGCGGTCACGGGCCGCGCCGAGATCATGGACGCGCCGCATGCCGGCGGGCTCGGTGGGACCTACGGCGGCAACCCGATCGCATGCGCCGCGGCGCTCGCCGTCATCGACACCATCGAGCGGGACGGACTGCTGGCCCGCGCCGTGGAGATCGAGAAGACCATGACCGGCCGTCTCAACGCGATCGCCGCCCAGGATTCCCGGATCGGCGACGTCCGCGGCCGCGGCGCCATGATCGCCGTCGAACTGGTCAAGGCCGGCACCACCGAGCCCGACGCCGACCTCACCAAGCAGGTCTCGGCCGCCGCTGCCGCCCAGGGTCTGCTGGTGCTGACCTGCGGAACCTACGGCAACGTGCTGCGGTTCCTGCCGCCGCTGTCGATGCCCGATCACCTCCTGGAGGAGGGGTTGGACATCCTCGCCGCCATCTTCGCCGAGACCCGCTGACCTTCGCGATCCCCGGAGCCGCCGTGAACACACAGAAGGCGATCGCCGAACTGGATGCCAAGCACGCCATCCTCGTCGACGGACAGACCCGCGGTGCCGCAACCACATTCGAGGTGTACGACCCGGCGACCGGCCTGACCATCGCCGAAGTGGCCGACGGGACGGTGGCCGATGCCCGCGCGGCCGTGGACGCCGCGCACCGCGCCTTCGGTGGCTGGGCCCGGACCAGCCCGCGGCACCGAAGCGACATCCTTCGCCGGGTGTTCGACCTGATGGTCGCCGACACCGAACGATTGGTCGCCCTGATCGGTGCGGAGAACGGCAAATCACAGGCCGACGCGCGGGCCGAGGTGGGCTACGCCGCCGAGTTCTTCCGCTGGTTCTCCGAGGAGGCGGTGCGCACCGACGGCGCCTACGGCGCCGGCCCCGCGGGTGGCACCCGCACATTGGTGACACACAAGCCGGTCGGAGTCGCCGCACTGGTGACGCCGTGGAATTTCCCGGCTGCGATGGCGGCCCGCAAGATCGCCCCGGCGCTGGCCGCGGGTTGCACCGTGGTCCTCAAACCGGCCGCCGAGACGCCCCTGACCGCGTTGGCGATTGCCGGAATCCTCTCGGCCGCGGGCGTCCCCGACGGTGTGGTCAACATGGTGCCCACCACCGGTGCCGCCGCTGTGGTCGAGAACTGGTTGAGCGATCACCGGGTGCGCAAGGTGTCCTTCACCGGTTCCACCGGCGTCGGCCGGGTGTTGCTCAAACAAGCCGCCGACCGAATCGTCAACGCCAGCATGGAACTCGGCGGCAACGCCCCGTTCGTCGTGACCGCCGACGCCGACGTCGATGCGGCCGTCGCCGGTGCAATGGTCGCCAAGTTCCGCGGTGGCGGTCAGGCCTGCACCGCGGCCAACCGGTTCTATGTGCACGCGTCGGTGGTCGACGAGTTCGTCGTCGGCTTCGGCGCCGAGGTTGCGGCGCTGCGGGTGGGTCCCGCGTCGGATCCGGCGTCAGAGATCGGTCCCCTGGTCAGCGAACGCGCCGCGCAACGGGTCACCGCGGCGATCGATGCCGCGGTGGCCGACGGTGCGGTGATCGCCGCCCGAGCCGACGCGCCGGCCGACGGGTGGTTCGTCGCCCCGACCTTGCTGACCGGAGTTGACCCGGACGCCGCGATCCTCGCCGACGAGATCTTCGGACCTGTCGCTCCGGTGGTGGTGTGGGAAGACGAGAAGGAACTTCTGCGCTGGGTCAACGACACCGAATATGGTTTGGCCGCATATGTTTACGCCGGACGGCTACAGGATGCGCTGCGGCTCGCCGAATCCTTCGACGCCGGCATGGTCGGCATCAACCGGGGGGTCGTGTCCGACCCGTCGACCCCGTTCGGCGGGATGAAGCAGAGCGGCCTCGGCCGCGAAGGCGCACGGGTTGGCCTTGAAGAGTTCCAGGAGACGCAGTACTTCAGTGTGGCCTTCGACTGAGCGGTCGACTCAGAACGGCGCCGAGTGCTGCATCAGGCTCAACATCAGCACGACCAGGCACAGCAGTGAGCTGAACATGATCAGCCCCATGGCGATGATCACGATCCACGGCGCGCAGAGTTTCTTGTCGCGGCCCAGTTTCGCGAGCCGCTCGTCGTGCATGAGTTCATCTGCCACGATGGCGAATTCGACACTGGCCCGCTCGGCGTCGGCAGCAGGTGCGCCGCAGGATATTTCGCGCAGGCGCGCGGAGGTGATACCGACGCCGACCCCGGCGAACCGCCGACTCATCTGACGCGCCTGCCGGCGGCTGAGGTGGTGATCGAGCGCACCGATCGGAAGCGGCCGCTGTGCCCATCCGCCATGCGCGTTTGACGGGGTCGTCATAACCCATTGAGTCTACGAGCGTGCCGGGTTGTCAGGAAGCGTTCGGGAGGGGACTTTTTCCGTGCGCAACCTCTGAAGAAGTGGCATTCCGGCCGGGAGCGGAGGGGTGCCACGCCGGTCTCGCTACACTTACCGTAAGTCCAACGGTCAGGAGTCGCGTTGATCAAGGTCATGCAGGGCGTGCGAGTGCTCGAGGTCGCGCAGTTCACTTTCGTACCGGCGGCCGGGGCCATCCTCGCTGACTGGGGTGCCGACGTCATCAAAGTCGAGCACCCAGTGCGCGGGGACACTCAGCGGGGCTTCATCAACATGGGCGGGTTCCAACTCGACCCGAACCGGCATCCGCTCATCGAGCACCCCAACCGCGGCAAGCGCAGCGTAGGTATCGACGTCTCGACCCCCGGTGGGCAGGAGGTGCTGTACGAGATCGCCAAGACGGCCGATGTCTTCCTGACCAATTATCTTCCCGCCCAGCGGCAGAAGAACAAGTTCGATGTCGAGCACATCCGTGCGGTGAACCCGAACATCATCTACGCCCGCGGCAGCGCATACGGCGACAAGGGTTCCGAGCGCGATACCGGCGGCTTCGACGGCACCGCCTTCTGGACCCGCAGTGGTGTCGGCCATGCACTCACCCCGGAGGCCATCGACGGTGCACTGTCGCAGGGGATTCCGGCCTTCGGTGATTCGATCGGCGGGATGAACATCGCCGGGGGCATCTCGGCCGCACTGTTCCACCGCGAGCGGACCGGGGAAACCGCCGAGATCGACGTGTCGCTGCTGAGCACGGCGTGGTGGGCGGCCGGCGCCAGCGTCACCCAGGGTATGGAGACCGGTGAGACGATGCGCTCGCTGATGCCCGACGACGCGACTTCGGTGAACCCGTTCATGGCCAACTACCGGACGTCCGACGGCGGCACCATCAATCTGTGCATCGTCAGCCCGACCGGCTACATCCGCGATGCCTTCGAACATCTCGGTCTGCCCGAGCTCGCCGATGACCCGCGGTTCTCCGATGTGCTGCCGCTGATCGAGAATGCCTCCGAAGGCGTCGAACTCATCGCCAAGGCGATCGCCGGCAAGCCGTTCGAGTACTGGCGTCAGCATCTCAAGACCATGAAGGGGCAGTGGGCGCCGTTCCAGAGCCTGGTCGATCTGAACACCGATGAGCAGGCGATCGCCAACGACATGGTCGTCGAGGTCGAGGCTGCCGACGGGGGCAAGCCGTTCAAGGTGGTGCGCGGGCCGGTGCAGTTCAACCACGAACCGCTGCAGACCACCCGGGCGCCTCAAGCCTCCGAGCACACCGAGATCGTGCTGATGGAACTCGGCATCGACTGGGACCGGATCGAGGAACTCAAGGACTCGGGCGCCATCGCCTGAGCGCGGGGTCTTGGTCTGACTGGGCTGACTGGGCTGACTGGCCTGACTGGGCGCCGCTTTCTACCGCACGGCTGTTCATCGGCCGCGGCCGCAGCCTCTAGGTAGAAATCGGTGCACGGCGGCGTGGAAAACGCCGACGCGTCATCGCCTGAGCTAGTTGCAACCGCCCGCGTGGACCCACCGGCCGTTGTAGCCGATGCAGCCGCTCACGTTCGAACCCGGTGGGGGCGGCGGCGGTGGCGCGTCCTCCGGGAGCGGGGCGTAGTAGGCCGGCGGCGGAACGTACGGGGCTACGGCGTCGGCGACGTTCACGCACCCGCCGACTGAGATCCGGCGTCCGGCACTGGCGCACACGTCGGCGTGGGCGGTTCCGGCCGGGGCGGCCAGGACGATGGCGCCGGGCAGGGCGGTGAAGGAGAGCAGGACCGTGGCCGCGCGGAGCCACGATGATCGACGCGTTGGGGTGTTCATCGTTGTCCTAGGGGCTGATCGGGTGGCTTGATCCCACAGCGGCTGCGGAAATCGGTCATCGGCTGACGGATTCCCACCAGGTCGGCGTGGGCCTGAGGGTTGGCGTCGAAGTAGGCACGAATGGCGTCCGGCACTTCTTCCTGTGGGCGGCCGTGCAGATTTGTGTAGAAATCGTTCACGTCTGGATGGGTCCACAAATACGTGGATGTGGCGGCGGCGACCCCGGAGGCGATGCCGGCGAGGTCGGCGGCCGTGCAATTGGGTGGGCGCGGTGGCGGCTCGGCGGTCGCTGTCACGGGGCCGAACAGACCGACGGCAAGCCCGACGGCACCGGCGGCGAAAGCGGGCACCATTCCGTAGCGCACGGTGGTCAGTGAGCGGGACACAGCAGGGCTCCTTCCCGAGGCGGGCAGGTGCCGATTGCATCGCCCGGCGGGCCGAACTTTAGCAGCTGGGACGGGGTGCGCGCGATGAATCCTTCGTTCGTCATGGACGTGGCTTGGCTTGGCATGGCTGGTGTTTAGGGTCGCGGCGGTGCCGTGTGCCGGGCGCATGGACCCGACAAAACGAGGTGGCTGCCGGACCAGGTCCGGCAGCCACCTCGAAAGTTGTTTGGTGCGCGTTGGTTTAGATGCGCACCACCCGGTGGCGATGACGAAGCAGGCGGGTCAACCAGCGGACATCGATCAACATTGCGTTGGCCTTTCTCTCAGGCGCTCTTGACAAGCAGGGGCAGCAACCGGCGACGTGCCGTGTTGCCTTCGGCGAAGTGATGCAGGGCTTCGGGTACCGACGAGCTGAGCGGCACGCCCATCTGTTGGTGGCGGATCTCGGCGACGACCGGTCGGCTGGCGACTACTGCCCAGTCCACACCGAGTGCGCCGCACCGGTCATCGATGTCGTAGAACAGCGAGATCGCCTGCGGTGAAAAGCTGTTCACGCCACTCAGATCGAGTGCCAACGGCTTCTCCGCAAGAATGAACCTGTTCACATACGATGCGATCTGGTCGATGTTGGTGCTGTCGATATCTCCCTTGACCGTCACCACTGTCGCCAGTTGGCGGCACTGCGCGCGCATCGATGCGCCATCGCAGATGACTGCCGAGTTCCCGTACCGAAAGTGTCGATCCAATGCCGGGGTGTTGTTCGTGAATGTCATGATCAGCCTCCCGCCGTCTTTCCTGAGCCCTGGCTGAGCTCCGTCGCGTCAACCTGAAGACCACGCTATGCGGGCAATTTAAGGCGGCGGGGAGCCAGCGTTAATGCTTTGCTAAGAACATTCGCGTCCTACCCGCCAGTAGGGTTCTCCACGATCAGCACGTCCAGAGTTCGGGGCCCGTGGACACCCTCAACCCGCTGCAGTTCGATGTCGCTGGTGGCGCTGGGGCCGGAGATGAAGGTCAGCGGCCGCGTCGGCGTCAGCACGGCGAATGCCTGCGGCACGGTGTCGACGATCTGGTCCGCACGGACCACGCAGAGGTGATGGTCGGGCACCAGGGTCAGCGCCCGCCGCCCCTGGCCCGGACCCGCATCCAGGACGACCGTCCCGGTCGCAGCCACACCCAACGCGCAACCGGTCAGCACCGCATCGGCCCGATCGAGTTGCTCGACACTCAGCGCGAGCGTGTCGCGGACCGTCGTCAGCCCGCTCACCCATTCGGACGGCAGATCGGCCGGGATGACCACGGTCGCATCGGGCCCGACCAACTCGAGAACGGTGGAGGCGATCGCGTCGGCTCTGATGCGATGGACCCGCGCCCGGTATTCGGCGACCGTCTCGGCGAACCGTTCGACGTTGCCGGCACCGGTCAGCTGGTCACGGTGGTAGTCCCTGGGCACCGTGACCGCCTGCGGCGGCGCTGCGGCCAGGGCGCCATGGATGCGGCCGAGCACCGCGGCTCTCGCCTCGGACGTCACGCTCGGCCTCCCTCGTGGGTGCGGTGCCACCATTGCCGGAACGTCTCGGCGGGCGGCTCGGGAATGTCACGGCTGGCGGTCCACTTGGAGGCCGGCCAGGGCAGCGCCGAGATGCGGTGATCGCGCCCGGCGATCAGTCGACCAGCGCCCAGGGCCTGCTCGGCCAGTGCGAACCGGCCCGCACCGGCCATCGCCCAGCCCGCGGCCTTCATCGCCAGATCCTGTCCGGACGGAAGGCCGCCCCGTTCGGAATCCACCTGGTTGGCGCGCAGGTGGACGAGGATCGTCGGGATGTCGATGCGCACCGGGCAGGCGTCGAAGCACGCCCCGCACAGCGTCGAGGCGAACGGCAGGCTGGCGTTCGGATCGCGATGACCCGTGGTCCCCGTTAGCTGCGGGCTCAGGATCGCCCCGATCGGGCCCGGATACACCGAGCCGTAGGCGTGGCCGCCGGTGCGCTCGTAGACCGGGCACACGTTCAGGCATGCGCTGCACCGGATGCAGTGCAGGGCCGCGCGGCCTACCTCATCGGCCAGCACCCGGGTGCGACCGTTGTCGAGCAGGACCAGGTGGAATTCCTGCGGCCCGTCGCCGGGGTGCACGCCGGTCCACATCGAGGTGTACGGGTTCATCCGTTCCGCGGTCGACGAGCGCGGCAGCAACTGCATGAAGACCTCGAGATCGGTGAACGACGGCACGATCTTCTCGATGCCCATGACGGTGATCAGGGTCTGCGGCAACGTCAGGCACATCCGGCCGTTGCCTTCGGACTCCACTACCGCGAGCGTGCCGGTGTCGGCGACCCCGAAGTTCGCCCCACTGATCGCGACCTTCGCGGTGAGGAACTTGCGTCGCAGATGGGCCCGGGCCGCCATGGCCAGCACCCGTGGGTCGTCGGTGAGCTCCCCCGCGTCGGGCATCGCCCGGTTGAAGATCTCGCGGATCTCGGCCCGGTTGCGGTGGATGGCGGGCACCAGGATGTGGCTGGGCTTGTCATGGCCGAGCTGCACGATCAGCTCGGCAAGGTCGGTTTCCACCGCGGCGATGCCCTGAGCTTCCAGGTACTCGTTGAGGCCGATCTCCTGGGTGGCCATCGACTTGACCTTGACCACCTCGTCGGAGCCCGTGGTGCGGATGAGGTCGGCGACGATGCGGTTGGCCTCGTCGCCGTCGCGGGCCCAGTGCACCACGCCGCCCCGACGGGTGACGTTGTTCTCGAGTTGTTCGAGCAACTCGGGCAACCGAGCCATGACGTCCTGCTTGAGGGCGCTGCCCGCGGCACGCAACTGTTCCCAGTCGTCGCATTCGGCCACCGCGGCCAGCCGTTTGGCGCGGATGGTGTGGGTGGCGTGGCCGATGTTGCGGCGCAGTTGGGAATTGGCCAACGCGGTGCGGGCGGCTTTCGGGAAGGGTTGCTCGCCACGGAGATTGCCGACGCCGGGGATACCCAGGAAGGTGGTCATGTGGTCGCCGCCAGGATCTCGGCCAGGTGCACGGTGCGTACGCCGGAACGCAGCCGGCTCAGCCCGCCGCCGATGTGCATGAGGCATGAGGAGTCTCCGGCGCTGCACACCTCGGCGTCGGTGTCTGCGATGTGGGCCATCTTGTCGGCCAGCATGGCCGCGGAGGTGTCGGCATTCTTGATCGCGAAGGTTCCGCCGAAGCCGCAACAGGATTCGGCCTCCGGCAGCTCAACGAGAGTGAGTCCCCGCACGTTGCGCAGCAGGCGCAGTGGTTTGTCGCCCACCCCGAGCATGCGCAGTGAGTGGCACGTCGGGTGATAGGTGACGCGGTGTGGATAGTAGGCGCCGACGTCGTCGACGCCGAGCACGTCGATCAGGAACTCGGACAGCTCGTAGGTGGTGGCGGCCAGTCGCTCGGCGCGGGTGGCCAGATCCTCGTCACCGGCGCGACGGGCCACCATCGCATGCTGGTGGCGGGCTGACCCCACACACGAGCCCGACGGTGCGACCACCGCATCGCAGTTCGCGGATTCGAAGGACTCGATGTGGTTGCGCACCAGCGCGGTGGCTTCCTTGAGATAACCGGTATTGATATGCATTTGGCCGCAACAGGTTTGGCCGGGCGGGAAAATCACCTGATGGCCGAGGCGCTCGAGTAGTTGCACGGTGGCGATCGCCGCGGGTGGAAACATCGCATCCGCCAGGCAGGTCGCGAACAGGGCGATTCGCATGTGCACTCCTAAGAATCCCGGTGCCGCTGTGCGCCGCGGTAGTGCTCCCACGGGTTGTAGTCGGCGAGCAGCTCTTCCTGCGGCGGCCGCTCGGCCTCGGGTACGTGCTGCAGGTTGATCCGCACCCGGTACCAGATCGAACTCGGGCCGCGCATCCCGTCGAGCAGAACATCGACGGGTTCCAAATACCCGGCCACCGCGGGATAGCGCTCGCGCCACGCGTCCAGCGCTGTTGTCGCCTCGTCTTTGGTCTTGGTGCGGGCGATCTCGATCAGCGGCATCGAAGAAACGCGCCTGCCGTCACCGCTTCGCCCGCCACCCTTGGGTGCTTTCTCCGCTGGGCCGAGCTCGTCTGCGAGGGTGAGCAGGGGACCCAACCCGCCGACCGCGAGATCCATGCCCTCCCACGGGTCGCCGATCTCAGCGAACCGGTCGGGCACGGTGGCGACCGTGAACACATCGGGGTGGCACCCGTCGACCTCGTCCCAGCGCAGCGGGGTGGACACCCGGGCATCGGGGGTGGCGCGCACGGAATAGGCCGAGGCCACCGTGCGGTCCTTGGCGTTCTGGTTGAAGTCGACGAAGACCCTGGCGCCTCGTTCTTCCTTCCACCAGCGCGCTGTTGCGAGATCGGGAACGCGTCGCTCCACCTCACGGGCCACTGTCTCGGCGGCGAGCCGGACCTTGGTGAACGGCCAGCGCGGCTGAATGCGCGAATAGATGTGGATGCCGCGCGAGCCCGAGGTCTTCGGCCACGCGGTCAGGCCGTGCTCCTCGAGCACCTCGCGGGCGACCTGAGCGACATCGACGATCTGGGACCAGCCGACCCCGGGCATCGGGTCCAGGTCGACCCGCAGTTCGTCGGGATGGTCGAGATCGTCGGCCCGCACGGGGTGCGGATTGAGGTCGACGCACCCCAGGTTCACCGCCCAGGCCAGGCCCGCGGTGTCCCGCAGCACCGCTTCCTTGGCCGACGTACCCGACCGGTACTTGAGTTCGGCCACGTCCACATAGTCCGGCCTCTTCTCGGGCGCCCGCTTCTGGAAGATGGCTTCGGTGGCGATGCCCTTCACAAACCGCTTGAGGATCATCGGACGCCCGTACACGCCGCGCAGGGCACCATCAGCGACGGACCGGTAGTAGTTGATCAGGTCCAGTTTGGTGATCTGCGCGTCAGGGAAAACCACCTTGTCAGGGTTGCTGACGGCGACCACGAGGCCGTCGATCTCCAGCGACAGTGCACCGGCCATCACCACATGCTAGTTACCGCCCCTGGTGCGATAGATGTCACATATTGTGGCGACATGCCAAGTTTGTCTGATCTGCCGGCGAACCTCACCGCGAAGGCCAAACAGTACGCAGAGCGGGGCGTGGCCGAATTGCACTATGCGCGCAAGATGTTGGAGGCGGGCGCGTTACGGCTGGAACCGCCGCACCATATCGCGGCCATGCTGAACGACATCCGGATCTGGGGCGAGATCGGGATGATCCCTGCGCTCAACGCCCGTCGGCATCCCGACCGCGTCGCGGTGATCGACGACGAGGGCGAGTTGACGTTCGGTGAGCTCGACGCCGCAGCGCATGCGGTAGCCAACGAACTGCTCACGATGGGCGTACGGGGCGGCGACGGCGTGGCCATCCTGGCCCGCAACCACCGTTGGTTCCTGATCGCCGAATACGGCGCGGCCCGCGTCGGAGCCCGGATCATCCTGCTCAACTCCGAGTTCTCGGGTCCACAGATCAAGGAGGTCTGCGAGCGCGAGGGCGCGAAGGTGATCATCTACGACGACGAGTACACGGCTGCGGTGGCACAAGCCGAACCGGCGCTGGGGAAGCTCCGCGCGCTGGGGGTCAACCCGGACAGTGCTGAATCTTCGGGCTCCGCCCGAGGCGACAAGCCGTCCGGCAGCACCGATGAGACGCTGGCCGACGTCATCGCGCGTAGCAATGGCCGGCCCGCGCCCAAGGCCACCAAACATCCGTCGATCATCATCCTGACCAGCGGCACCACCGGCACTCCCAAGGGTGCCAACCGGGCCGCCCCGCCGTCGTTGGCCCCGATCGGGGGAGTGCTGTCGCATGTCCCGTTCAAAGCCGGCGAGGTGACCTCACTGCCCGCGCCGATGTTCCACGCGCTCGGGTTCCTGCACGCCACCCTCGCGATGATGCTGGGCTCCACGCTTGTGCTCCGTCGCCGGTTCAAGCCGGCCACCGTCTTCGAAGACGTCGAGAAGCACGGAGTCACCGGGATGGTGGTGGTGCCCGTGATGCTCTCGCGGATGCTCGACCATCTCGATCAGATGCAGCCCAAACCCAACCTGTCGACGTTGCGGATCGTGTTCGTCTCCGGATCGCAGCTCGGTGCGGAATTGGCTTCCCGCGCCCTCAAAGAACTCGGGCCGGTCATCTACAACCTCTACGGATCGACCGAGATCGCCTTCGCGAGCATCGCGCGTCCCAAGGACCTGTCGATCAATCCGTCGACGGTCGGGCCGGTGGTCAAAGGGATCACCGTCAAGATCATCGACGACAACGGCAAGGAGCTTCCGGCGGGCCAGGTCGGCCGGATCTTCGTGCGAAACACCTTCCCGTTCAAGGGATATACCGGTGGTGGCGGCAAGGAGATCATCGACGGCATGATGTCGTCGGGCGACGTCGGGTACTTCGACGAGCACGGTCTGCTCTACGTCAGCGGCCGCGACGACGAGATGATCGTCTCCGGCGGGGAGAACGTGTTCCCGGCCGAGGTCGAGGATCTGATCAGCGGGCATCCCGACGTCATCGAGGCCACCGCACTCGGTGTCGAGGACAAGGAATGGGGTGCCCGGCTGAAAGCGTTCGTGGTGAAGGCCGAGGGCGCCACGATCGACGAGGACGCCATCAAGACCTACGTCAAAGAGCATCTGGCGCGGTACAAGGTGCCGCGTGAGGTGGTGTTCCTCGACGAGCTGCCGCGCAACCCGACCGGCAAGATCCTCAAGCGTGAGCTGCGGGACATCGAATAGGGGCGTTGAGCGTCGAACGGCCACTTGCGGTACGGATTTTCGTCGATCGCGTGCAATAAGTGGCCACTGGACATAGCTCAGGCGAGCATCGCGGTGCCCGGTACTGCCAGGCACATCAGCGACAGCGCCAGCAGGAACCAGCCTGCGCCCTGCCAGATCGGCCAGGTGCCCTCGGCCTTCCACACCTGGTAGGTGCGGACGAATGCGCCGACACCCCCGACGAACAGAATTGTCGGCACCAGCGTCGCCGAGAGCAGGGAGTGGTCAAAGGCGTAGAACGTCAGCGCCAAGCCGGCAAGGGCGACGACCGCGACCACGTAACCCACCGCCGAGCGGAACATCTCCGGGTCGTGCCAACGCTTTTCGACATCGTTCTCGTCGCTACCCATATCTTCCGCTCACCTCCTCACGGCGGCCCATTGATGTACCAGGCCAGGCACCCCGGCCGGTCTCGGCACGCGATGATGGCGCCGGCGTCGGGAGCCGATCCGCGGACCCGGGGTGGCCGGGGTTGCAGATTGCAGTTCACCACATACGGGTTCCACGGGATGACCCCGTTCACACACGGGTCGGCGCGGGTTTCGGCGGGCCCCGGGGAGACCTGCCCCGACACCGCAGTCGGCGCGATGACGACCGACAGCGCCGCTGCGCCCAGCAGTATCGGGCGCAGAATGCGTTGTCGTGACGTGCTCATCGTTGAGTGTCAACCGTTTCTGGTAGGCGCCTATTTCGACGGTACGCCTGACACCGCAGAGAAAGTTACGGATCGCGGGGCAGGCCCAGCAGACGTTCGGCGATGATGTTGAGCTGAACCTCGGTGGTACCGCCGTAGATCGTGGTGGCGCGGCTGGCCAACAGGTACTCGGCCCAGCGGCCGAATTCCTGCTCGGGATCGCCGACGGCGCCGTCGGTGCCGAAGGACGCGACCGCGAACTCCGCATACCCCTGACCGGTCTTCATCGACAACAGCTTCGAGATCGCCGCGGCCGGCATGGCGTCGCCGCCGGCCAACGTCAGCAGGGTGGACCGCAGGTTCAGTACGCGGGCGGCATGGCCTTCCGCGATCAGTTGGCCCGCGCGATTCTGGTCGATCTGGTCGAACTGGCCCGCACCGAGGAAGGCCACGAACTGCTCGAGGTTGGCCAGGAACGGCGGCTCACTGCTGCCGATCGACACCCGCTCGTTGGTCAGCGTGTTGCGGCTGACCTCCCAGCCCCGGTTGACCTCGCCGAGCACCATGTTGTCGGGCACGAATACGTCGTCGATGAACACGGTGTTGAACATCGCGTTGCCGGTCAACTCACGCAGCGGCTTCACCTCGACGCCGGGAGCCTTCATGTCCAGCAGGAAGTAGGTGATGCCGTTGTGCTTCGGAGCGTGCGAGTCCGTCCGCGCCAGCAGCGCACCCCACGCCGAGTATTGAGCACCCGTCGTCCAGATCTTCTGTCCGGTGATCCGCCAGCCGCCGTCGACCTTGGTGGCCTTGGTGGTCAGGCTGGCCAGGTCGGAACCCGCACCCGGCTCGGAAAACAGCTGGCACCAGATCATCTCGCCGCGGAACGTCGGTGACAGGAATCGCTGCTTCTGCTCATCGGTGCCGAACGCCACGATCGACGGGATGATCCAGGAGGCGATACCCATCTGTGGCCGCCGCACTCGGCCGCTGCTGAATTCCTGGGCGATGATGATCTGCTCGATCGGCTCGGACGCGCGACCCCACGGCTTGGGCAGGTGTGGCTGCACCCACCCGCCCTCGGCGATCGCGGTGTTGCGTTCGGCCCCGCTCGGAATCTCTTTCAGTGCAGCGACTTCCGCGCGGATCTCGTCACGCAGCTTCTCGGTGTCGGGATCGAGGTCGATATCGACCAGACGCATCCCGGTGGCGGTCGCGGTATCGACCACGGCCTGCGGGTAGTCCGAGGCCCGGCCGAAACAGGCGGCCAGCACCAGGGCGCGTCGGTAATAGACGTTTGTGTCGTGTTCCCAGGTGAATCCGATTCCGCCGTGCACCTGGATGCAGTCCTGAGTGGTGTGTTGTGCGGCGGCAGGTGCCAGGGTGGCGGCCACCGCTGCGGCGAACTCGAAATGGGTTGTTGCCGAGGGGTCTTCCTGGGCGTCGTCCAACGCCCGGGCGGCGTCCCAGACGGCGGCGGTAGCGCGCTCGGTGTCGGCGATCATCCCGGCGCACTTGTGCTTGATCGCCTGGAACTGGCCGATCGGCCTGCCGAACTGTTCGCGGATCTTCGCGTACGCGGTGGCCGTGTCGGTGGCCCAACGCGCGACACCGATCGCCTCCGCCGACAGCAGTGTGGTGATCAGTGCCCTCGCGTGGGCGCGGCTCAGGTCGGACAGCACCCGGTCGGCCTCGACCTCGACGGCGTTGGCCCGCACGTGGGCCAGTGGGCGCAACGGGTCGACGCTGCGCACCGGCTCGATCTCCAACTGGGCGGCGTCCAGCACCACCCATTGGACGCCGGATTCGATCGCGACCGGGAGCACCAGGATCGACGCCTGCGCCGCGGCGGGCACCGCCCGGGCCTCACCGCGGATGACCAGGCCGTCACCGTGGCGGGTCGCGGTCAGACCGGAGTCGATGGCATAGGCCGCGATGGTCTCGCCGGAGGCCAGGCCGCTGAGGACCGTGGCCTCGGGGTTGCCGGCCGAGATGAGCGCGCCGGCAATCGCCGACGGGACGAAGGGCCCGGGCACCGCTCCGTAGCCGAACTCAGCCAGTGTGATGGCTAGCTCCAGGATGCCGAAACCTTGCCCGCCAACGGATTCCGCGAGGTGGACGCCCTGCAGTCCCTGCTCGGCCGCGGCTTTCCAGTACGGCGGGGGATTGGGGATCGGAGTCTCGAGCGCTTCGTGCAGCACCTCCGACGGCGCCACCCTGGCCACCAGGGACCGAACAGAATCGGCCAGATCGCTGTGCTCAGACGTGATCGCAATAGGCATGCGGTTCCTCCATCCGGGGTCCATTAACCGGTCGGTTGGGCCGAGGGTACCCCGACGTGACGCGCGCCACTCCGGCGGCCTATCTCACCCCGTTAACTACGTTGGCCAACGGTTCTCCATCATGAATGCGCCGGCAATTGTCCACCGCCATGGTCAGATACCGCCGCATGGTGTCGGCCGTGTACCAGGTGACATGCGGCGTCAGCACCACATTGGGCAGCTCAAGCAGGGGGTTGCCGGGCGCTACCGGCTCCTGTGCGAACACATCGAGGCCGGCCGAGGCGACCTGCCCGGTGCGCAGTGCCTCGACGAGGTCGGGCTCGTCGATGATCGGGCCGCGCGCGGTGTTGACGACGACGGCGCCGGGCTTCATCGATGCCAGAGCCTGTCTGTCGAGGAGGCCTCGGGTGGCCTCGGTCAGCGGGAGGTGCAGCGAGACGATGTCGCTGGCGGCCAACAGGTCTGGCAGGCTGCGCCACTGCGGATGACCGGTGTCGCGGGTGCTGGTGTGGATCACCTGTGACGGGTCGGCACCCATCGCCACCACGATCTTCTCGACCCGCTTGGCGATATTGCCGTAGCCGACCAGGCCCACTGTGCAGCCGCCGATGTCACGCACGGTTTCGCCCAGGCTGTGATCCGACGGCCAGCCCGTGCCGTCCCGGGTGGCGCGGTCGAGTTCGGGCAACCGGCGCAGCGCTGCCAGCATCAGCAGCACGGTGCCCTCGGCCACCGACGGCGCATTGGCGCCGGGCATGTTGGCCACCAGGATGCCCAGTTGGCCGGCGGTGTCGACGTCGATGGTGTTCACCCCGGCGCCCAGCTTGTGCACCAGTCGCAGCCGCAGCCCGCGCTCCAGGTCGTCACCGGAAACCGGTCGCAACACATGCCAGAGCACCTCGGCCGCGGGCAGTTCCCGGTAGAACGTAGTGTCGTCGTCCTCGGCGCAGAACGTCACATCGAGCCAGTCCCGATGGGGGGCAAGAAAATCCATCACCTTGTCACCGGGGGTGAAGTGGGCCAGGACCTTGATCCGGCCGGGGTTCACCGCCACCGCTTCGTGATCCATCGGGCGATGGTATCGGCCTGCTCGTCGCGCGCGCCCGGAGTGGTGAAGTAATGATCGGTGTCGATCGAGCATTGGGACTTGTCCGTGCTCGCCAGCGCGTCGTAGATGCGTCGGGCGTCGGACGGGTACACGCCCGTGTCCTGCCCGGCGTTGATCACCAGGGCCGGGCAGGTGATCCGGGTGAGGTGCGGCTCGGCCCGGGTCTGGGCGTGGCGCAGGCTCCACATGCCGATCCAGTTGCGCACGGTGGTGGCCGCGGCGATGCCCCGGGCCGACCGGTTGGCCTTGATCGGTACCCCGGCATAGCAGAGGTTGGGCTGCCTGTTGGTCGGCTCGATCGTCGGATCGACCATCCGCGGGTCGGCCCAGGTGCGCATCACGGTGAACGGCCGGTCCGAATACCCCGCCGCCTGAATCCTTTTGAGTTCGTCCTCGGCCCAGTCGGTGATCTTCTC
Organism: Mycolicibacterium alvei; assembly: GCF_010727325.1. Taxonomy (NCBI): domain Bacteria; kingdom Bacillati; phylum Actinomycetota; class Actinomycetes; order Mycobacteriales; family Mycobacteriaceae; genus Mycobacterium; species Mycolicibacterium alvei. The sequence goes on along the minus strand of NZ_AP022565.1, from coordinate 3,226,798 downwards.
GTTGCGCGCGACCTGCGCCGCGCAGTAGCGCGCCACGAACTCGGCCGAAAAGGGTGCCGGGTTGCGCTCGTCGAACAGGTCCAAGTCGGGGTCGCCGGCGATGGCGTCGTTCTCGTCGACGACGGAGGCGTCCATCCAGGCGGTCAGCACGTCCGGGCGGCCCGGATGGGCCGCGCTGGCCACATACCCGTCGGCGGGCGGCAGTTCGGTCAGGCCCGTCGCCGGCCGCATGCCCTCGAGTGGCTGTACGTTCGGCTCGACCGCCTGGGACTGATAGGCCGCCATCAAGGAACCGCCACCGGAATTACCCAGCAGAACAACGGTTTCAATCCCCTCGACCTCGCGCAGCCAGCGCACCCCGACCCCGATGTCGACCAGGGCGTGGTCGAGCAGGAAGCTGCTTTCGAAGCCGCGGAACCGGGTGTTCCAGCCGAGGAAACCGACGCCCCTGCTCGCCAGGTAGTCGGCGATGTAGTGCTCGGAGAAGTCGATCTGGTAATGCGTGGCGATTACCGCGACCGTGGGCTTGTGGTCCGCGCTCCGATAATAGAGGCCCTGGCAGGGGTATCCGCCCGCACCCGCGCGCTGGGCCGTAGGCGATTCCAGGCCGATGAACTCGCGAACCACTTCCGGTGACGCATTGGTCATGAGCGGGGGGTCTCCTCGTGGTAGATGGTCCGGTAGAACACGTTGGCCAGGGTGGTGATGCAGGCGGAGTCATCGGCGACGGCATCCCGGCCGCCGGACAGTTGCACATAGCAGAACTGGTTGAGCATCGACACCAACGCGACAGCGGTGAGGTGGGCATCGTCGTCGGGGCAGAATCCTTGCTGCTGAGCATGTTTGACCATCTCGGTGATCATGGCGATCGGTAGCTGGCAGATTTCGTCCCAGTATTCGGCGAAGTCGTCGTCGATCATCGCCATCTGGGACACGGCGATGATCTCGGCCAGCCGGTGCCGGTAGGTGGTCCAGTGGGCGGAGGCGGCCTGGTAGCTGCGTTCCCAATTGGTCAGGTTCGGTCCGGTCGCGGGAAGGGCGCGTTCGCGGGCCTCGTTACGGAATCGCAGGGCCCATTCGCGGACCATCGCTTCTTTCGAGGCGTAGTAGTTGTAGAACGACGCGGCCGACCGGCCTGCCTCGGAGGCGATGTCGGAGATCGTGGTGGCCAGGATGCCCTTGCGGGCGATCACCGCACGGGCTGCGGTGTCGATCGCCGCCTGGGTCTGGCGGCCACGCGCGGTCGGCAACGGGGTGCGGGGGCTGACGGTCACAGACTTCCTCACTCCCGGCGGGCCGGGAAATCTTGCACGGCCATTGATCACATCTGAATCTGATGTTAGATTCAGATTCGCATCTGCGCCAGTCCTTGGCGCGTTCGCCCCGGAGGTTCATCGACGTGATCAAGCCCAACAATCCCAACTCTGAGTTCGAGTTCGGCGGAATCAACCATGTGGCGCTGGTGTGCGCGGACATGGCGCGCACGGTCGACTTCTACACCAACGTGCTCGGCATGCCCCTGATCAAATCGCTCGATCTGCCCGGCGGCATGGGGCAGCACTTCTTCTTCGACGCGGGCAACGGGGACTGCATCGCCTTCTTCTGGTTCCGTGAGGCACCCGACGGCGTGCCCGGGATTTCCGCGCCGGCCGCGATTCCCGGCATCGGCGAATTCGTCAGCGCCACCGGATCGCTCAACCACATCGCCCTGCACGTGCCCGCCGAGAAGTTCGACGAGTATCGGCAGAAGCTCAAGGCCAAGGGTGTTCGCGTCGGCCCGGTGCTCAACCACGACGACAGCCCGATGCAGGCGTCGGCGACGGTGCATCCCGGGGTCTACGTTCGGTCGTTCTACTTCCTCGACCCGGACGGGATCACCCTGGAATTCGCTTGCTGGACCAAGGAATTCGCTGACAACGACGTGCAGGCGGCGCCCAAGACCGCTGCTGACCGGCGTCCGCCGGTGGCGGCGGGGTAGTCGATTCCCGACACTGTGGCGAACGTGTAGCTTGTTGTGTCATTCTCCGCCTGTGGTCACAGCAGCCTGCACGTTCGTCACAGTGCGACGCAGGGAGCAGGGAGTGCCGGCGTCAGGACTTGGTGGCGACGACGAAGTAGCCGCGGGGTACGCCCGGAACGTCCAGCGGCACCGTGGGGGTGAACCATCGGCCCCACTTGTTACCCGGCCCGGCCACGTCGGTGACCACCGCTGACCAGCCCAGCGTTTCGCACAGCTGCTCCGGGGCGTCGGTGCCGAACAGCCACGGCGCCCCGTTCCGGGACATCTCTTCGAGGACCGGGGCCAGCATCACGCTGTCCAGCAGTGTCTTGCCGACGATGTCGTAGAGCAGCACCGAACTGGGCGCCGACAGCGCGTCGACCTGCTCGAACAGCGTGTGCACGGCACCCTCGTTGAGGTACTGCAGCAGCCCTTCCATCAACCAGACGGCAGGCAATTCCGGGTCGAAGCCGTTGGATCGCAAGGTATCGGTCCAGTCGGTGGTGAGATCGCCGCCGATGGCCACCCGCCGGCAGCGCGGTTCGTCGCCGGCCAGCGCCTCAGCCTTGGCCGCGATCACCGCGGGCTGATCTAGTTCGAACACCGTGGTGTCGTCGGGCCACGGCAGCCGGTAGGCCCGGGCGTCCAGTCCGGCCGCGAGAATCACCACCTGTTTCACCGGCGGTACGGCATTCGACAGCGCCTCGTCCCAGAACCGGGTGCGCACCACGATCTGCAGCGTCGACTTGTCGCCGGTGGCAGCGACCACCTCGGCGAGCATCCGTTGCCCGGATTCGCCGGCCAACTTCTGCGCGAACGGATCGTCGAAAAGCCGGTCGGGACGGCGGGTTTCTTCGGCGCGGATGGCCGCCACCAGAACGCCGGTGTCGGCCACGGCCTGGCCTGGTGTCTGTCCGGAAGTCATACCGCCATCATGCGCGAGTGCCGGTGCCTACGCCTCGGATCGCAGTCAATATCAAGCAGGAATCCGGGGCGTTGTCACCGCTGGGGGTCCATGCCGGCCACGGCGTCGAGCATCGAGCGCAACTGGCCGATGAGCTGTTCGGGGGACAGTACGACCTCGCCTGACAGCCACGCGCTGATGGTCTGGGTTACCCCGCCGACCGCAAAATATGAAGTGGCCCTCAGGTAGTCGTTCTCCTTGAGGCGCAGGGCATCGCCGGCGTGCTGACCGAGTAGTGTGGCGAACAATGTGACGGATTCGGTGCGCTTGCGAAGTAGCACCTCGTTGGACAGTTTGACGCTGAACAGTAACCGGCCGATCCGCGGATCTTTGGCGATCAGATGCACGATGTTGGTCATCCCGGCGGTGGTCTGGTCGGCCAGCGGAACAGCCGCGACGGCGGCTTGCGTCGACGTCGCGATATCGGCGATTACCCAGTCGTAGACCGCGGCGATGAAGTCGTCCTTGTCGGTGAAGCTCTCGTAGAAATACCGGGCGGCCAACCCGGCGCTACGGCACACCGCGCGGACGGTGACTTCGCCGTCTTCGGCTCCGAGCAGATCCAGCCCGGCCTCGAGTAGCTGGCTGCGGCGCTGCGCCAGGCGGTCGGCCGCTTCGACGCCGCGGTACGGGCGGACCTGCTTCACCTACACATCTTGACACCCGTCAGTCCGGCAGGCCAGTATCAGGAAACACGCGTTCTCAGTTTCCAGGAAGGGTGGCCATGACGGTCAGCGAACCGGTCCCGCATATCGAGCGGCCGATGAACGAGTCGGCGCGGCCCGGAGCCGCGCTCAAGCGCCGGCGGGGTGCCGGCTTCGACGACGGGCTGATGGGGGTGGCGCTGCTGGCAGGCCCGGCCAACGTGATCATGCAGCTGGCCAACCCCGGCGTCGGCTACGGCGTCGTCGAGAGCCGCGTCGAGAGCGGCCGCACCGACCTACACCCGGTCAAGCGGGCCAGGACGACCTTCACCTACCTCGCCGTGGCCACCCGGGGCAGCGATGCGCAGAAGGCGGCCTACCGGCGTGCGGTCAACAAGGTGCACGCGCAGGTGTACTCCACCGAGGACAGCCCGGTGAAGTACAACGCGTTCGACAAGAACCTTCAGCTGTGGGTGGCCGCCTGCCTCTACAAGGGCGGCGTCGACGTGTTCCGGATGTTCATCGGCGAGCTGGACGACGAGACCGCCGACCAGCACTACCGCGATAGCGTCACGATGGGCACCACACTGCAGGTGCCCGAGGATATGTGGCCGGCCGACCGGGCGGCGTTCGACAGGTACTGGCAAGAGTCGCTGGAGAAGCTGCACATCGACGACACCGTGCGTGACTATCTGTATCCGATCGCCGCGGGCCGGCCCAAGAATCCGAAACTGCCACGCTTCGTGCAGCGCCGGCTCGATGCGGTGGCCCTGTTGATCACCACGGGGTTCCTCCCGCAGCGCTTCCGGGAAGAGATGCGGCTGCCGTGGGATGCCAAGAGTCAGAAGCGGTTCGACCGGCTGATCACGGTGCTGCGCACCGTCAACAACCTGCTGCCGTCGGTTGTTCGGCAGTTCCCGTTCAACGTGCTGCTCAAGGACCTCGACTGGCGAATCCGCACGGGCCGGCCGTTGGTGTAGCTGTCAGAGAAGCGGCGTACCCTCGCGCTGGTGCGCACCGAAAATGACAACTGGGATATCACCACGAGCGTAGGTTCGACAGCGTTATTCGTCGCGGCCTCAAGAGCATTGGAGGCCCGCAAGGCTGATCCGCTCGCCGTCGACAAGTATGCCGAGGCATTCTGTCGCGCGGCCGGCGGCGAATGGGCGAGCGCGGTCGAGGGCGCCGACCCTGAGCACCCGTTGCACAGCGAGTTCGGCGAGAACTTCGTCAATTTCCAGGCGGTCCGCACGAAGTACTTCGACGAGTACTTCACCCGGGCCATCGACGCCGGCGTCACCCAGATCGTGTTGCTGGCGGCCGGTCTGGATTCGCGGGCCTACCGGCTGCCGTGGGCCGACGGCACCGTGGTCTACGAACTGGACCAACCCCGGGTGCTCGAGTTCAAGCGCGAAACCATCGACCTGCTCGGTGCGGCGCCGACGGCCGAGCGCCGCGAGGTGGCTGTCGATCTGCGCGACGACTGGCCGCGCGCACTGCGGGAGAGCGGCTTCGATCCGTCGCGGCCCTCGGCCTGGATCGCTGAGGGACTGCTCATCTACCTGCCTGCCACAGCACAGGAACAACTGTTTGCTGGTATTGATGCGCTGGCCGCGCCGGGCAGCTTCGTCGCCGTGGAGGAGGGCGCTCCGATGCCGGAGGAGGCGTTCCAGGCCAAGCGTGCCGAGGCGGTGTCCTCCGGCGAGGAGAACGCGTTCTTCACCCTGGTGTACAACCAGCAGCACGCACCCGCGGAGCAGTGGTTTGGCGAACATGGCTGGGATGCGGTTCCGGCACCGTTGAATGACCTCCTGGATCGGGCGGGCCGGTCGGTGCCCGGTCCGGACTCCGACGCCGGCGTGATGACGGGAACTATCACCCTGGTGGCTGCGACTAAAAGGTGAGGCAGTTCACGAGCTAGTCCACCTACGTGCCTCTCGACAGTTAAGTTATGCAATGCTAACTTCAGCAAAAGTTAGCTTAGCCATACATAAGGGAGAGATTCGGGGGCTTAGTCGCTCCCGTGCACGCATATGGGTAGTGACACGCTTGCGGCTCCGCCTCTGGGAGCGCCCCGGCTCGATCGCGATGTAATCAGCCGTTTTGCCACATGTTGTCGAGCGCTGGGCCTGACGGTGAACGACCGGCAGCGCCCGGCCGACCTCACCGCAGCCCGGTCCGGCTTTGCTGGAATCGCACACATCGCGCACGACCACTGTGACGCCTGGACCGGTCTGGCCGCCGCGGGCGACGTGTCCGGTGCGGTCGTCGACGCCGTGTGGCGCACCCGAGGCAGCGCCGGTCTGCTGCAGCGCGAGATCGACCTGGCCGCCGGAGACCTCGGTTTCACCTATGACAGCGGGCTGTACCTCCAGTTCCGGGCCACCGAGGTGGATGACTTCCAGCTGGCCTACGCGGCGCGCCGGGTAGATCAGGGGCAGCTCGCCGAGGCCGACGAACTCGTGGGTGAGCTGCTGGCACGTCGGCCCGGATGGTTGAACGCCACCTGGCTGCGGGTGGCGATCAACCATCAGGCGCAGCGCTGGAACGACGTGGTGCGGCTGCTCACCCCGATCGTCACCGACCCGTCGCTCGATGAGATCACCGGTCACGCCGCACGGGTCACCCTGGGGATCGCCCTGGCCCGGCTCGGCATGCCGGCACCCGCCCTGTCGTATTTGGAAGATCCGTCCGGCCCGATCGCCGTGGCCGCGCTCGACGGCGCGCTGGCGAAGGCGCTGACCCTGCGTGGGCAGGGCGAGGATGAAGACGCCAACGAGGTGCTGCAGGATCTCTTCGCCGCGCACCCGGAGAACAAGCAGGTCGAAGAAGCCCTGTCGGATCCCACCTTCGGGCTGCTCGTCACCACGGCCTCCCGGATCGACGCCCGCACCGATCCGTGGGATCCCGACTCCGAACCGTCGGAGTCCGAATTCGTCGACCCGGGTGCCAAGGAGCGCAAGGCCCACCTGCTGGTCGAGGCCGAAGCCGAGCTGGCCGAATTCATCGGCCTGGAAGAAGTGAAGTTCCAGGTGGCGCGGCTCAAGAGCTCGGTGGCCATGTCCATCCGGCGCCAGGAGCGCGGACTCGCCGTCGCGCAGCGCACCAACCACCTGGTGTTCGCCGGCCCGCCAGGAACAGGCAAGACCACCATCGCCCGCGTCGTCGCCAAGATCTATTGCGGCCTGGGACTTCTCAAGAAGGAGACGGTTCGCGAGGTGCACCGTGCCGACCTGATCGGTCAGCACATCGGTGAGACCGAAGCCAAGACCAACGCCATCATCGACAGCGCGCTGGACGGCGTGCTGTTCCTCGACGAGGCCTACGCGCTGGTGTCCACCGGGGCCAAGAACGACTTCGGTCTGGTCGCCATCGACACGCTGCTGGCCCGCATGGAGAACGACCGCGACCGGCTCGTGGTGATCGTCGCGGGGTACCGCAAGGACCTGGACATGTTCCTGGACACCAACGAAGGTCTGCGTTCGCGTTTCACCCGCAGCATCGACTTCCCGTCCTACTCGTCCTCCGAACTCGTCGAGATCGCCGAGCGGATGGCCGAGAAGCGCGACAGCACATTCGAGGAGGCCGCGCACGACGACATGGAGAAGCTGTTCGGCTATCTGGCGGAGGCCACCACGCCGGACTCCAACGGTGTGCCGCGGCGCAGCCTGGACATCGCCGGTAACGGCCGCTTCGTCCGCAACCTGGTCGAGCGTTCCGAAGAGGAGCGCGAGTACCGCCTTGATCATTCCGACCACGACGACTTCACCGACGAGGAGATGATGACGATCACCGCCGGTGACGTGAACAGTTCGGCCGGCCCTCTGCTGCGCGGCCTGGGTCTGACGGTGCCCGCATGACCGCGCCCGGCCCCGACGAGCGTCGCTCCTTCACGTCCCGCACGCCGTCCAACGAAAACCCCGACCAGGTGTCCTACCGGCGTGGATTCGTCACCAAGAACCAGGTCACCGGCTGGCGTTTCGTCATGCGCCGCATCGCTTCTGGGGTGGCCCTGCACGACACCCGCATGTTGGTCGACCCGCTGCGCACGCAGAGCCGGGCGGTGCTGACCGGCGCCCTGATCCTGGTCACTGGTCTGATCGGTTGCTTCCTGTTCTCACTGTTCCGGCCGGGTGGATCGGCGGGCGGCGACGCGGTCCTCGCCGACCGGTCGACGGCGGCGCTGTACGTGCGGGTGGGTGAGCAGCTGCATCCGGTGCTCAATCTGACCTCGGCACGGTTGATCACCGGCAAGGCGGACAACCCGACCACCGTGAAGACCAGCGAGATCGACAAGTTCCCGCGGGGCAACCTGCTGGGTATCCCCGGCGCGCCCGAAAGGATGGCCCAGAACACCGCGAGCGCCGCTGATTGGACTGTGTGCGATGCAGTTTCGGGCGTCAACGCGGGTGTGACGGTCATCGCCGGCGAGCTCGCGACCGGCGACGAGCGTGCGTTGCCGCTGGCGCCGGGTCAGGCTGTGCTGGTGCACAACCCGGCCGGGCCTACCCCGGGTGACTGGATGCTGTGGGACGGCAAGCGCAGTCCGATCGATCTGGCCGACCGCGCCGTGACCGATGCACTCGGTTTCGGCGTAGACATTCCGGCGCCGCGACCGATCGCCGCCGGCCTGTTCAACGCCATTCCCGAGGCGCCGGCACTGACCGTGCCCGGCATCGCCGACGCCGGCGCGCCGACGAGCTACGCCTTGTCGACGCCGGTGCCCGTCGGCGGCGTGCTGGCCGCCTACGATGCCGACAACACCGCCCGCTATTACGCGGTGCTCTCCGATGGCCTGCAGCCGGTTTCGCCGGTGCTGGCCTCGATCCTGCGCAACAGCAATTCCTTTGGGCTGGACCAGGCGCCGCGCATCGGGCCCGATGAGGTGTCGCGAATGCCTGTCTCGCGTGCCATCGACACCGCGGGCTACCCGGCGGCGCCGGTCACCTTGGTCGCACCGTCGACCGCCCCGGTGACCTGTGCACAGTGGATCAAGCCAGCGGGTGCCACCGAGAGCAAGCTGTCGGTGCTCTCCGGAGCGGCCCTGCCGGTACGCGACGGTCTGCACACCGTCGAGCTGGTCGGGGCGGGCAGCAACGGTGCCGCCAACCGGGTCGCGATGACCCCCGGCAGCGGCTACTTCGTGCAGACAGTCGGCGCCGAACCGGGATCGCCGACCGCAGGCTCGTCGTTCTGGGTGAGTGACACCGGCGTCCGCTACGGCATCGACACTGCAGGTGACGGCAAAGTTGTTGAGGCACTTGGCCTCACCTCGCCGGCCCGGCCCATTCCGTGGTCGATCCTGACGCAGTTCGCGGCTGGTCCGACGCTGTCCCGCGGCGACGCTCTGACCGCACATGATGCGCTGTCGCCCAACGTAAATGCTGCGCGTCTGGAGGCCACGCGATGAGTAGGCTGATCTTCGAGCACCAGCGCAGGCTGGCGCCGCCGACCACCCGCAAGGGCACCATCACGATCGAGCCGCCACCTCAGTTGGAGCGGATGGTCCCACCGTCACTGCTGCGCCGGGTGCTGCCATACCTGATCGTCATCCTCATCGTGGGGATGATCGTGGCGCTGTTCGCCACCGGCATGCGGATGATCTCGCCGACCATGCTGTTCTTCCCGTTTGTGCTGCTGCTGGCAGCCACGGCGCTCTACCGCGGTAGCGGCAACAAGATGCGCACCGAGGAGGTCGACGCCGAGCGCGCCGACTACCTGCGCTACCTGTCCGTCGTCCGGGATAACGTCCGTGCCCACGCCGGTGAGCAGCGGGCGGCGCTGGAGTGGTCACACCCGGAGCCCGAGATGCTGGCGACCATCCCCGGGACCCGCAGGCAGTGGGAACGCGATCCGCGTGACCGCGACTTCCTGGTGCTTCGTGCCGGTCTGCACGATGTGCCGCTGGATGCTGCGCTCAAGGTCAAGGACACCGCCGACGAGATCGACCTGGAACCGGTGTCGCACAGCACCCTGCGCGGTCTGCTCGATGTGCAGCGCACCGTGCGCGATGCTCCGACCGGTATCGACGTCACCAAGCTGGCCCGGATCACGGTGATCGGCGAGGCCGAGGAAGTCCGTGACGCACTGCGGGCCTGGATCGCCCAGGCCGTCACCTGGCACGACCCGACGATGCTCGGGGTGGCACTGGCCTCACCCGACGTCGATTCCGACACCTGGTCGTGGCTGAAATGGCTTCCACACGTGGATATTCCGTCGCAGGCCGACGGTGTCGGCCCGGCCCGGTATCTGACCACCGGTGTCAGCGACCTGCGGGGACAACTCGATTCGGCCCTGGCCGGTCGGCCCGCTTTCCCCGCAGAAGCCGATCAGGCCCTGAAGCATCTGCTGGTCGTCCTCGACGACCCCGAAGCCGATCCCGACGACATTGCGCGGCGGCCCGGCCTGACCGGCGTGACCGTGATCCACCGAAGCGAGACGCTCCCCAACCGCGAGCAGTACCCGGACCCCGAGCGGCCCATCCTGCGGGTCCTCGAAGGCCGGATCGAGCGCTGGCAGAGTAGCGGCTGGCAACCCTACGTCGCGCAGGCTGACACGATATCGACCGCCGAGGCTGCGCACATCGCGCGCCGGTTGTCGCGGTGGGATTCCAACCCCGGCTACGTGCGGTCCACCGCCACCGGCGGCGCCACCTTCGGCACGCTCCTGGACATTCCGGACGCCTCGGCCCTGGATGTGGCCAGCCTGTGGGCCCCGCGCAATCGCGACGACGAACTACGGGTGCCGATCGGCGTCACCGCCACCGGCGAGCCGCTGTACTTCGACCTCAAGGACGAGGCCGAGGGTGGCATGGGCCCGCACGGTCTGATGATCGGTATGACCGGTTCGGGCAAGTCCCAGACCCTGATGTCGATCCTGTTGTCGCTGTTGACGACTCACTCCGCCGAGCGGCTCATCGTGATCTACGCCGACTTCAAGGGTGAGGCGGGAGCCGACATCTTCCGCAACTTCCCACAGGTCGTCGCGGTCATCTCGAACATGGCCGAGAAGCGGTCGTTGGCCGACCGGTTCGCCGACACCTTGCGCGGTGAGGTGTCCCGTCGCGAGCAGTTGCTCAAGGAGGCCGGTCGCCGGGTTCAGGGCAGCGCGTTCAACTCGGTCACCGAGTACGAGGCCGCGATCGCCGCCGGGCATGACCTGCCGCCGATGCCGACGCTGTTCGTGGTCGCCGACGAGTTCACGCTGATGCTCGCCGAGCATCCCGAGTACGCCGACCTGTTCGATTACGTTGCACGCAAGGGCCGTTCGTTCCGGATTCACATCCTGTTCGCGTCGCAGACCCTGGACGTGGGCCGGATCAAGGACATCGACAAGAACACGTCGTACCGGATCGGCCTGAAGGTGGCCAGCCCCAGCATCTCCCGTCAGATCATCGGGGTCGAGGACGCCTATCACATCGAGTCGGGTCGCGAGCACAAGGGCGAGGGCTTCCTGGTGCCCGCCCCGGGTGCGGTGCCGATCAAGTTCCGCAGCACCTATGTCGACGGTATCTACGACCCACCGCGGGCCGAGAAGTCGATCGTGGTGCGGGCCCTGCCGCAGCCGCAGCTGTTCACGGCCTCGCGGGTCGAGCCCGAACCCGACACCGTCATCGTCACCAACGAGCCGGAACTCGAAGTGGTGCCGCCGCGCAAGCTGATCGCCACCATCGGCGATCAGCTGGCCACCTACGGCCCGCAGGCACCGAAGCTCTGGCTGCCGCCGCTGGACGGCGCGATCGCCCTGGACGATGTGCTGGCCCGCACCGACATCGAACCGGGTCAACTCCGTTGGCCGCTGGGCGAGATCGACAAACCGTTCGAGATGCGCCGGGACGCATTGGTGTTCGACGCCAACTCGTCGGCAGCCAACGTGCTGATCCACGGTGGTCCGCGATCCGGCAAGTCGACCGCGCTGCAGACCTTCGTCCTGTCGGCTGCCGCGCTGCATTCGCCGAGTGAGGTGAGCTTCTACTGCCTGGACTACGGCGGCGGACAGCTTGCCGGTCTGGCCGATCTGGCTCACGTCGGCAGCGTGGCGACCCCGATGGAGCCCGAGCGCATCCGCCGCACGTTCGGCGAGCTCGAGCAACTGCTGCGGGCCCGCCAGCAGCAGGGCGCGGTGAACCGGAATGCGGGCTCCGCAGGCAAGTTCGACGACGGCTATGGCGACGTATTCTTCGTCATCGACAACCTGTACGCGTTCAGCCGGGACAACACGGACACGTTCAACACACGTAATCCGTTGCTGGCCAAGGTGACCGAGCTGGCCAACACCGGGCTCGCCTACGGCATCCATGTCGTGATCACCACGCCGAACTGGCTGGAGGTGCCGCTGGCGATGCGTGACGGCCTGGGCCTGCGCCTGGAGCTCAAGCTGCACGACAGTCACGACAGCATCGTGCGGGTGGTGGGTGCGCTGCGGCGGCCGGCGGAGTCGGTGCCCGCCGATCAGCCGGGCCGCGGCCTGACGATGGCGGCCGAGCACTTCCTGTTCGCGCAACCGGCACTCAGCGACATCGCCGTCATCAACTCCCGCTACCCGGGGCAGAGCGCACCGCCGGTGCGGTTGCTGCCCACTGCGCTGGCCCCCACCGCGCTGGGACCGTTGTACCCGGCCCCCGAGCGGGTGGTCATCGGGCAGCGTGAAGAGGATCTGGCGCCGGTGGTGCTCGACTTCAAGGACAACCCGCTGCTGGCGGTGTTCGGCGATACGAAGTCGGGCAAGACAACTCTGCTACGCCACATCATCCGGACCATCCGGGAGAACTCCCGGCCGGACGAGGTCGCCTTCACGGTCATCGACCGGCGGCTGCACCTGGTGGAGGAGCCGTTGTTCCCGGACAACGAGTACACGGCCAACGTCGACCGGGTGCTGCCGGCCATGCTGGGCCTCTCGGCACTCATCGAAAAGCGCCGTCCGCCCGCCGGTTTGAGTCCACAGGAGCTCAGCGCCTGGAATCAGCGGCCGGGACCCGACGGCCACATCCACTATCTGATCATCGACGACGTGGACCAGATCCCCGATGGACCCGCAGCCGGCGGGCCGTTCGCCGGGCAGCGCCCGTGGACGAATATCGCGGGACTGTTGGCCGAGGCGACCGATCTGGGCCTGCGCGTCATCGTGACGGCCCGGGCCACCGGGTCGGCGCACGCCGTGATGACCGCACCGCTGCTGCGTCGCCTCAACGATCTGCAGGCGACCACGTTGATGCTGTCGGGCAATCCGGCCGACAGCGGCAAGCTCCGCGGGCACCGGTTCGCCCGGTTCCCCGCGGGACGAGGCATGTTGCTCGGTAACGGCGACGTGCCCGAGTTCGTCCAACTCGTCAACCCACTCATTGAGGACACGGCACTTTCCGTGAACAACGGGCGAAAGGAATTCTGATGACATTGCGGGTAGTTCCAGAAGGATTGACCGCCGCCAGTGCGGCCGTCGAGGCGCTCACCGCGCGCCTGGCTGCCGCACATGCCGCGGCCGCCCCCTTGGTCTCGGCGGTGATCCCACCTGCGGCCGACGCGGTCTCGTTGCAGACCGCGACCGGTTTCAGTGCCCACGGCGCCCAGCATTCGGCGATGGCCGCCCAGGGTGTCGAGGAACTCGGACGCTCGGGCGTCGGCGTCGGCGAGTCCGGTGCCAGCTACCTGACCGGCGACGCGATGGCGGCTTCCTCCTACCTGACTGCGCGCGGCATCTGAGATGACTGCCCCCATGTGGATGGCCCTACCACCCGAGGTGCACTCGACGCTGCTCTCCAGCGGTCCAGGCGCCGGGTCGTTGCTGGCCGCCGCGGGGGCCTGGCAGTCACTGAGTACCGAATATGCCTCGGCAGCAGCAGAACTCACCAGTGTGCTGGGTGCGGTGCAGGCCGGGTCCTGGGAAGGGCCGAGCTCGGAGCAGTACCTCGCCGCGCACGGGCCCTACCTGACCTGGTTGGCGCAGCAGGGCGCGAACAGCGCTGCGGTGGCCGTGCAGCACGAGACCGCGGCCGCGTCGTACACCACGGCACTGGCCGCGATGCCGACCCTGCCCGAGCTGGCACTCAACCATGTGGTGCACGGCGTGTTGATCGCCACGAACTTCTTCGGTATCAACATGATTCCGATCGCGGTCAACGAGGCCGACTATGTCCGGATGTGGATCCAGGCGGCCACCACCATGGCGACCTACCAGGCCGTCTCGGGGGCCGCAGTGATGGCGGCACCGGCCGGCACACCGTCGCCGATGCTGCTCAAGCCGGGTGTCGGGGAGGCCGGTACGGCCTCGGCCAACGCGCGGCAGATGGCCTCGCAGGGCACTGCGTCCGAATCCGGATCGGCGCTCACCACTGCCGACGCAACCGCCGACAACCAGTACCCGAACCTGCCGCAATGGCTGGTCGATTACCTCGGTAACGATTCGATGATCGGCGGCAAGGAGATGCTGCAGTTCCTCAACGATCCGTTGGGGACGATCCAGCAGATGCTGCAGTCGCTGATGACCAACCCGGCGGGATTCTTGACCACGTGGGGGCCGTTCCTGCTCGCCGTCGGCTACCAGGCGTTCTTCCAGCCGGTCGGTTGGGGCACGTGGATCAGTGTCGCGTTGTCCCCGTTCCTGGTGCCGCTCCTCGGCATCGGCCTTGCCGCACTGGGTTTCCTCGACCTGCTTCCCACCGACGACGTGGCACCCGACGCCCCGGCCGACGGGGACGCTCCGGTGGCACCGGTGCGGGGCGATCAGGGCCTGCCGGTGGCAGGCCTGGCCCCGGCGGGAGTCGGCGCCGGGGCGGGAGCCGCCGCTGCGCCCGCCGCTGCCCCTGCCTCCGCAGGGGTTGCGGCACCGGCTCCGGTCGCTGCGGCGGCCTTCGCACCGTATGCGGTGCTCGGCAGCGACCCCGAAGAGGGTTTCAGCCCGACGGTGGGGGGCAAGTCCAGTGCACATGCACCGGCTTCCGGCATTCCCGCCGCGGCATCCGGTGTGGCCGCATCGCTTGCGGCACGGCGCAAGCGCCGTCGCAAGCGAGGTGCCGCACTGCAAGACCACGCCTATGCAGACGCATATATGGATTACGAGCAACCTGACCCGGATCCCGCACCCCGGCCGGAGCCGAGGGTGCGGGTGTCCGAAAGGGGCACCGGCGTCATGGGATTCACCGGTACCGAAACGAAATCCGATACCACAGCGGTCGGGCTGACCACCCTGGCCGGCGAGACCTACGACGAGAGTCCCGTCTCGCCGATGCTGCCCGGCTCCTGGGAGCCCGGCGATTCGGGAGGGGGTACCCGCAGCTGATCAGATCAGCTCCACCACGTTCGATGCACCGCCAAATATCTACGACCCGAAAGGAAAATCCATGAGCCTGTTGGATGCTCACATTCCCCAGCTGATCGCCTCCGAGGCGGCCTTCGGCGCCAAGGCCGCCCTGATGCGCAGCACCATCGCGCAGGCCGAGCAGGCCGCCATGTCGTCTCAGGCCTTCCACATGGGTGAGGCGTCCGCGGCGTTCCAGGCCGCACACGCCCGCTTCGTCGAGGTGTCGGCCAAGGTGAACGCGTTGCTGGACATCGCCCAGCTCAATCTCGGCGACGCCGCCGGTACCTACGTCGCCCAGGATGCCGCCGCCGCCGGCACCTACACCTCGGTCTAACCGAAACACCCCCGGATACAGGAGTTCTCATGTCTCAGATCATGTACAACTACCCGGCCATGCTGGCGCACGCCGGAGAGATGAACACCTACTCGGCTGCCCTGCACGCCGTCGGTGCCGACATCGCCAGTGAGCAGGCCGCGCTGAGCAGCGCCTGGCAGGGTGACACCGGTATGACCTACCAGGCCTGGCAGGCCCAGTGGAACCAGGCGATGGAAGAGTTGACCCGCGCCTACCGCGCCATGGCGTCCACGCACGAGATGAACACCATGTCGATGAGTGCCCGCGATGCCGCCGAAGGCGCCAAGTGGGGCTGATGCCGGAGGCCCGTTGGAGCCGTCTGCATTGAGCACCGGAGCCAACGCGGTCGAGCTGACCACCGATCAGGCCTGGTACCTCGCCGAGGTACTGGGTGCCGGGGCGTACCCGTGGGTGCTGGCCATCACGCCGCCCTACAGCGAACCGGCGCAGCGGGCCGGCTTTGTCGCCGAACAGGCCGCTGAACTGACCAGGATGGGCGTGCTCGACGCCGGTGGCGGAGTCAATCCGCGGGTGGCGCAATGGGTTCGGCTGGCCTGCCGGGCGACCCAGTGGCTGGACCTGCGGTTTGTCTCCGGGCCGGGGGATCTGCTGCGGGGCATCGTGGCCCGCTCGGAGGGGCGCACGGTTGTCGTCCTGCGTAACGCGCAGTTGGTGGCGTTCACCGAGATGGACATCGCCCACCCGCACGGCCTGGTTCCGGTGCTCACGGCCGGGCTGTCGCAGCGCAGGCCGGCGCGGTTCGAGGAGTTCGCGCTGCCGGCCGCGGCCGGTGCCCGGGCCGACGAGCAGATCCGCAACGGCACGCCGCTGACCGAGGTGCTGGGATTCCTGGGAGTCCCGGCCTCGGCCCGCCCGATCGTGGAGGCGGTGTTCGACGGGCGGCGAACGTACGTCGAGATCGTGGCCGGAGAGCATCGCGACGGCCACCGGGTGACCACCCAGGTGGGGGTCAGCATCATCGACACCCCCGGGGGCCGGATTCTGGTGTCCCCGTCGAAAGCCTTCGACGGGGAGTGGATTTCGACCTTCACGGCAGGCAGCGGCGATGCGATCGCCATGGCGATCGAACGACTCACCGACTCCCTGCCGAGTGGCTCCTGGTTTCCCGACCAACCCCTCATCCGCGACTTCGACCGCGAAGCCGTCACCAACGCACTATCCGACGATGCTGTATCCCACCAAGATCCACGCTTCATGAGAAGAACCCAGAAAGCATAGGAATGTCCGACAACACTGTGATGCCGATCGTCCGGGTAGCCGTACTGGCTGCCGGAGACGATGGTGGCCGGCTGACCGAGATGGCCCTGCCGTCCGAGTTGCCGCTGCGCGAGATTCTGCCCGCGGTCCAGCGCATCGTGCTGCCCCCCAGCGGCGGCGATGACGGCGCGAGCGCCCCGGACCCGGTGCGGCTCAGCCTGGCCCCGGTGGGCGGTGCGCCGTACAGCCTTGACGCCACACTCGACACCGTCGGTGTGGTGGACGGGGACCTGCTTGCGCTGCAAGCTGTCCCGTCCGGCCCGGCTGCCCCGCGCATCGTCGAGGACATCGCCGACGCGGCGGTGATCTTCTCGGCGGCCCGGCGACATCCGTGGGGTCCCACGCACATTGCCCGGGGCGCGGCGCTGGCCCTGATCGGGCTGATCCTGGTGGGCACCGGCCTGGCCGTCGCGCATCGCGTCGTCACCGGTGAGCTGCTCGGGCTGTTCGTGGCCGGGGGCATCGCCATTGCCACCGTGTTGGCCGCCCTGTCGACGCGGGCCCGGTCCGGAGCCCTGGCCACCGCGTTGGCCGTCACCGCGTTGGTCCCGGTCGGCGCAGCGTTCGCGCTCGGTGTTCCAGGCGATTTCGGTGCACCCGGCATTCTGCTGGCCGCCGCGGGAGTGGCGGCATGGTCGTTGATCAGCATGGCCGGCTCGCCCGGTGACCGGGGCATCGCGGTGTTCACCGCGACCACGGTGGCCGGAGCCGGTGTGTTGTCGGTCGCCGCAGCGGCCACACTGTGGGAGCTCAGCGCGACGGTGATCGGGTGTGCCCTGATCCTGATCGCCCTGGTGGTCACCGTTCAGGCTGCCCAACTGTCAGCGATGTGGGCCCGCTTCCCGCTGCCGGTCATCCCGGCGCCGGGCGATCCTTCCCCGTCCGCACAACCACTTTCGGTGCTGGCAGATCTGCCGCACCGGGTCCGGGTGAGCC
The DNA here is from genome assembly GCF_010727325.1 of Mycolicibacterium alvei. Lineage (NCBI taxonomy): Bacteria > Bacillati > Actinomycetota > Actinomycetes > Mycobacteriales > Mycobacteriaceae > Mycobacterium > Mycolicibacterium alvei. The sequence continues at coordinate 3,209,327 of NZ_AP022565.1, read as the reverse complement.
AGTCGCATCAGACCGGCGTGATCGCCGCGGGTGTGCTGCTCGGCGTCGCCGGGTCGGTGGCCCTGGTCGGTTCGTCGACCGCGTCGCCGTGGGCGTGGTACGTCGTGGTCGCTGCGGCACTCGGCTCCGTCCTGCGGGCTCGGGTGTGGGATTCTGCCTCCTGCAAGGCCTGGCTGCTGGCCCATCCCTACCTGCTGTCCGTTGTCCTGTTGGTGGCCTTCGCGATCGACGGCCGGTACCAGGGCGCCTGGTTGACGCTGGCGACGCTCGCCGTGCTCGTCGCGGGGTGGATTTTCGCCGCGCTGAATCCGCGGGCGGCGTCGCCGGACACCTACTCGCTGCCGATGCGGCGCCTGGTGGGCTTCCTGGCGACCGGGCTCGATGCTTCGCTGATTCCGGTGATGGCCTTCCTTATCGGCCTGTTCAGTCTCGTTCTCGACAGGTGATGAACCGGTGATCCACAAGAGTCTGGGTGTTCTGGCCACAGCCGGTCTGGTGCTGTTGGTCGGGTCCCCGTCGGCGGGTGCGGTCAGCCCGCCCGAGATCGACCCGCAGATCTCCCCACCGGCCGGTAGTGCCGGCCCGGTGGAGGCGATGACGCAGCGTTCGGCGTGCGTCACCACCGAAGCGAGGCCGGGTACCGATCCTGGCGCGGTCAACCCGAACCAGTTGGCGCTCAACCTGTCCGGTGCCTGGAAACAGAGTCGCGGGCAGGGTCAGACCGTTGCGGTCATCGACACCGGGGTACAGCCGGGACCGCGGTTGCCCCACGTCGAGGGCGGTGGAGACTTCATCGAATCCACTGACGGCCTGAGCGACTGCGACGGGCATGGCACCGCGGTCGCCGGTCTCATCGCCGGCCAACCCGGGACCGACGGTTTCTCCGGGGTGGCGCCGGAGGCTCGGTTGATCTCGATTCGGCAGAACTCACCGCGTTTCGCCCCGCGAACCCCCAGCGCCGATGCCGCCGAGGCCCGTGCCGCAGCCGATGTGGCCAGCCTGGCCCGGGCCGTGGTGCGCGCCGCCGACATGGGTGCGCGTGTCATCAACATCTCGGTGGTGACGTGCCTGCCCGCCGACAAACAGATCGACCAGACCGAACTCGGTGCGGCGCTGCGTTATGCAGCGGTCGAGAAGGACTCGGTCATCATCGCGGCCGCGGGCAACACCCAGGGCGGGGTCACCACGGGGTCGGCGTGTGCGTCCAATCCGCTGTCCGGAACGCCGGGTGATCCGCGCAACTGGGGCGGTGTCTCCTCGGTGTCCATCCCGTCGTGGTGGCAGCCCTACGTGTTGTCGGTCGGCGCACTCAACGCCACCGGCCAGCCGTCCGGATTCACCATGTCCGGTCCCTGGGTGGGAATCTCGGCGCCGGGGGAGAACGTCTCCTCGGTGAGCAACGCGCCCGGAGGAGGGCTGGCCAACGCGCTGCCCACCGACCAGGGCAAGCTGGTTCCGCTCGACGGCACCAGTTACGCCGCGGCCTATGTGTCCGGGGTTGCGGCCTTGGTGCGCAGCAAGTTTCCCGATCTGAACGCCCGCCAGGTGGTGCACCGATTGACCACGACGGCCCAAGGCGCGGCCCGGTCGCCGTCGAACATCATCGGCGCCGGCGGTGTCGACCCGGTCGCCGCACTCACCTGGGACGTCGCCGACATCCCGCTGGACGGACCCGCGGCTCCCGCAGGCAAACCCATTGCCGCACCACCAGAACCAGCCCCGCGTGACAACACCGGCCGAATCGTCGCTTTCGCCGGCACCGGAGCACTTGCGCTCGCGGCGCTCGCCGTCGCCTTCGCCGCATATCGACGGAAGGACCCCACCACATGACCGCCCGACTCGCGCTGGCGTCGCTGTTCATCGTCGCAGCCGTCCTGGCCCGGCCATGGCAGACCAACTCTGAACGGTGGGTGCTCGGAGTTTCCGTCGCGGCCGTGGTGCTGTTGCTGACCTGGTGGGGCGGGGTGTTCCTGACCACGCGGATCGCCCGGCACCTGGCGATGTGGCGGCGCAACCGTGCCAAGACCGGGCCGGCCGAGCAGTCGGACTCCGAGACCGTCACGCTGCGCGTCGATCCCGCGGACCCGGCGCAGTTGCCGGTGGTGGTCAGCTACCTGGATCGCTACGGCATTCGCTGCGACAAGGTCCGGATCACCCACCGTGACGCCGGCGGCACGCGGCGCAGCTGGATCAGCCTGACCGTGGCAGCAGTGGACAATCTCGATGCGCTCCGCGCCCGCTCCTCGCGAATCCCGTTGCGGGATACCACCGAAATCGTCGGTCGTCGGCTCCGTGACCATCTGCATGAGCAGGGCTGGACGGTCACGCTCGTCGACGGGGTGGATTCCCCGCTGCCCGACCCAGGTAAGGAAACCTGGCGCGGCGTGGCGGACGACTCCGGCTACGTGGCGGCCTATCGCGTGAGCGTGAGCAACGAGCTGGACGCCGTGCTGGCCGGGATTGGTGCGCTACCGGCCCAGGAAACCTGGACCGCACTGGAATTCACCGGATCTCCGACCCGGCCGCAGCTGACGGTGGGCGCAGCGATCCGTACCCAGGACCGGCCCGCACGCAAGGCTCCACTGGCCGGCCTGAAACCGGCGGGTGGCCGGCACCGTCCGGCGTTAGCAGCGTTGAACCCGCTGTCCTCGGAGCGCCTGGACGGCACTCCGGCCGTACTGCCGCAGGTGCTGCTGGTATCAGTCGAACATGAAGTCCCGCAGGAAGCGGGTCATCCGGCGTAGATAGTCCGGCTGGCTCACATGCAGCAGATGATTGCCCGGGAACCAGTGGAATGCGCAGCGATCCCAGTGTTCCCACAGCATTTCGGCCTGTTGCGGTGGGGCCAGCCGGTCACCGAGGCCGGTGATGATCAACCGTCGTTCCTTGGGGACCAGCGGCGCGTAGTTGAGCGGCGAGGTGTACCGCGCCGCGGCTTCGATCAATGCCGGGTCCGTCCCGGCGACGCGACGCTGCAGCGCCACCAGCTTGTTGGCCGGGAACCACTCGTCGACCGTGCGATCCGGCGTCACCACGGGAACATTCGGCACCACAGCCTGGATCCGGTCGTCCACACTGGCCAGCAGGGCCGAGGAGAATCCACCCAGAGAGATTCCGGTCAGGGCGATCCGGTCGACACCGGTGAACTCCAGATAGTCGATCACCGAACGGAAGTCGTGCACGGCCTGGGCCATGGCCTCGGAGAACCCGGCATATCCGTGGGCGAAGTATCCGTAGCCGCTGAACGGTGAGAACCGTTCGGCGCGTTGGCCGTGAAACGGCAGGGTGTAGAGCAGCACGTCGTAGCCGGACCGGTAGAACCACGGCAGCGACAGGAACAGGCCGTTGGCCAGATACGGCGATCCCATGAACCCGTGGATCACACACAACGTCGGGTGCGGCCCGTCGTCATGGCGCCAATGCTGGGCCCGCACAACATTGTTCCGGGTGAACCCGCCCCACATCTCACGCAGCGCCGGGTTGACCGCGGTGAAGCTGCTCTCGAACCGGATGTTCTCCACCCGGCCGTGCGCGATCATCTCGGCTACCGGATTGGCCGGGCGGGTGGACACCCGTGGCAGCCGGGTCGGTGCCGGGAACGACACCGTGGGATCCTGGGCCGCAGCCAGATCCGCGTAGAACCGCATGTGGTCGTTCTCGGCGCGCGACGCGGACGGATGCAGCATCGACGCCAGCGTGGTCGGCACCATCGACGACGCCACGATCGAGGCCACCCCGGTACGTAACGCGATGTCGGCGACCGCCGAGGCGTCGACGATCGCGCGCTGCTTGAGCGTCAGATCGGCCCGCCGCGGCAGGCCCCGCGCGCCGGCGTCACCGCCGGGAACGTCGGGAACAGGAATCGGGGGTTCGACCGGATCTGCGCTGGACGGCTCCACGATTCCCGATGCTAGCCAACTGCTCAGCTCAGCCGAACAACTTCGCGGCGTTGTCGTGCAGGACGTTGCGGCGCCAGGTGTCGTCGACGCCCGGCAGGTCGATCAGATGGTGCACGGCCTCGGCATAGCCGTAGGGAATGTTCGGGAAATCGCTGCCGAACAGGATGTGCTCACCCAGGGCTTTCAGCCGGTTCGCCTCGGTGGCGGGAAACGGCATCGTCTCCTCGACGAACGGCGTGAACGCCATCGTGGTGTCCAGCCTCACCTGCTCGAACTGTTCGGTGAGATCCAGGAACGCCGAGTACTCGGGCATCCCCATGTGCGCGACGATCAGCACCAGCCGCGGATAACGGCCCAGCAGCCGGGCGATCGGGTCGGGCCCGGTGAACTGCCCCGGAACCGGACCGGAGCCGCAGTGGATGACCACCGGGATCCCGGCCTCCTCGATCAGCCCCCAGACCGCGTCGAGCAGGGGATCGTTCGGGTCGTAATTGCCCACCTGGATATGCGCCTTGAACACCTGGGTGCCTGCGGCGATGGCCTCCGCGACGTACTTCGGGGCCTCGGGTTCGGGGAAGAACGTGGCGGTGTGCAGGCAGTCCGGGGTCTCCTCGGCAAAGCCGACCGCCCACTGGTTGAGCCAGGCGGCCATCTCCGGTTTGTGCGCGTAGATCAGTGAGGAGAACCTGCGGACACCGAATCCCCGCAGCGTGGCGACCCGCTCGGCCTCGTCGGCGCGGTAGGTGATCGGCCATTCCCGACCGATCATCGGACCCTGGCTGTCGAAGTACTGCCACACCTTGTCCATGACGTTCTTGGGCATGAAGTGCGTGTGCACGTCGACGATGCCGGGCAGCCCCAGCTCCGTCCAGATCGTCCGCACCTTGTTTGCTTCGTCCATCGTTCCCAGACGATAACCATCCACCCTCGACCCGCGGGTGGCGGGCATGATCGGGGTATGTGGAATCCGGACGCGTACCTCGCCTTCGCCGACCATCGGGGCCGGCCGTTCTACGACCTGATCACGCGGGTTGCGGCGGAGGCGCCCCGACGGGTCGTCGACCTGGGTTGTGGACCGGGCAACCTCACCGAGACCCTCGCGCAGCGCTGGCCCGCCGCGGCTCTGGAAGCCTGGGACAGCTCACCTGAGATGGTGGCCGCGGCGAAGGACCGCGGGATCGAGGCACAGGTCGGGGCGATCGAGGACTGGGAACCACAACCCGACACCGACGTGGTGATCACCAACGCCGCGCTGCAGTGGGTGCCCACGCATCGCGAACTCCTGGTGCGCTGGGCCGGGCAGTTGGCTCCGGGCGCCTGGGTCGCCTTTCAGGTGCCGGGCAATTTCGACGCCCCGTCCCATCGCGCGGTGCGTGAGCTGGCCCGTCGTGAACCGTTCGTCGAACCGCTGCGCGACATGCCGTGGCGCGATGCCGGTCAGGTGGACACACCCACGCAATACGCCGGGCTGCTGACCGATGCGGGCTGCGCGGTGGACGCCTGGGAGACCACCTATACGCACCAATTATCCGGTGAGACACCGGTTCTGGACTGGATCGCCGGGACCGCTCTGACGCAGGTGAAGGGGCGGCTGAGCGAACAGATGTGGGAGCAGTACCGGCAGGCGATCATCCCGATGCTGGCCGAGGACTATCCGAAGCGCGACGACGGCATCACGTTCTTCCCGTTCCGGCGCGTGTTCGTGGTGGCGCAAATCGCGGGGTAGCTACGGGTGATAGGGCACGCCGACCGCGCGGAACACGTACTCCGGGCCGACGTCGAAGGCCAGCGACCGGCGGGGCAGCTGCGCGAGCACGTCGGCCGGGATCTCGGTCTTGTAGTGCAGTGAGAGCTTCCCGTGACAGCGCCGGTCGATCTGGGCCACGTCGGCCTGCAGGGTGAGCCCGGTCTCGCCGATCTCGGCGTGCACCGCGCCGACCTGCGGGGCCGACCAGAGTTGGTCGATGCTGCGGCCGGCGAGCTTGGGCAGGGTGGACATGGTGGCCAGCGCCCGGTAGTTCGTCAGAACCAGGGAGCCGGCATAGCTGGCGACACTTCCTGCCGATCGCATTCCGGGGATCGATCCGGTGAAACGCCTGGTGACCGGTATGTACTCGGCCAGGAACAGGATGCCCTCGGCGTCGGCCTCCGACCGCAGACTGTCCGGCAGCCCGCCGATGTGCATCAGCTTTCGCAGGATCACAGCCATGCCTTCGACGGTAGCGCGCAAAGATGGCAAATCGGTTGGAGCTGGTAGAGATTGTCTGGTGAGAACTCGGGCGGGCCGGCTGATCGTGACCGCGGTGCTGGCCGTCGCGGTGTATGCGGCGTTGTGGATCGGCTACGAGAGGCCGTGGGCCTGGTTGGCCGACGTCGACGCCGCGGCTTTGGCGGGTCCGTACCGGTACGGCTCGGCCCACCCGGGCTGGGTGACGGCATGGGACGTGTTCTGCACCGTGCTCGGGCCGTTCGCCTTCCGGTTGCTGGCGTTGGTGATGATCGTCGTCGCGCTCGTGCGTCGCCACCGGCGCATCGCGTTGTTCCTGTTCTTGACCATCGAGCTCAGCGCGGCGACGACCGAGGTGGCCAAGTACCTGGCCGACCGTCCGCGCCCCGACACTGCGCTGGTCCATGCCCTGTCCACGTCGTTCCCGTCCGGGCATGCGCTGGGCGTGATGGTCGCGGTGCTGGCCCTGCTGGTGCTCGCTTGGCCGACGCTGCGACCACACCGGCGGGGATGGTGGGTGGCCGCCGGCGCGCTGGTCGTCGTCGCGATCGGGGTCGGGCGGGTGGTGCTCAACGTCCACCACCCCTCCGATGTGGTGGCCGGGTGGGCCTTGGGCTACGCGTGGTTCGTGGTGGTCTACCTGCTGTGTCCGCCCTATCCGGCGGTCACGGCAGCGGACAGAACACCGGTAGCACTCGATACCGCACGGTGAAACTGGCCTCACTGAGCGTCTCGCCGACCTCACCGTCGTGCGCGACGACGGTCGGCCCGTCGACGGCGACGAACCGGAACTGTGGCACCTGCAACTCGTGATAGAGCGGGCTGCGTTCGAGCCGGCCGAGCGCCACGGCCGTCGCGATGCGAAGCCGGCTGAACCGCCGCCCGGTCTCCAGGATCCGCACATCGATCAGACCGTCGTCCAGGCGTGGGCGCTGAGACGGGGCGAAACCGGACGGGAAGTACGTCGAGTTGCCCAGGAAGAACAGTTCCGTCTCAAGTGTCTTGTCGTCGTAGCTGATTCGTACCGGAGCCTCCCGGCGCAGCGTCAGGTACAGCGCGTACATCCCGGCCATCCGCTTGCCCATCCGGTGCTCGAGCTTCTCGCGCAACCGCACGTAGTTCGGGTAGGCGCCGATGCTGGCGGTGTTGATCACCATGCGTTGCTCGTTGAGGCACACCAGGTCGACATAGGCGGCGGTGCCGCCGGTGATGGCCGCGACGGTGCGGGCCACCGAATCGCAGCCGATGTCCTTGGCGAAGTGGTTGAACGTCCCGCCGGGGAACACCGCGAGCGGAACACCGGCCTCGACGGCGATGCCCGCCGCGCAGGCCACCGTGCCGTCGCCGCCGCCCACCGCGAGCACGTCGACGCGGGCGGCGGTCTCACGCAGCACCGTCTCGATGTCATCGTCGTCGCCGAGTTCGACGATCTCGGTGCTCGGCAGGGCTTTTCGGACGTCGTCGACGATCCGGGCACCGGTCCCGTCACCGGAGGCCGGGTTGATCACCAGGGCTACACCGGCACCGTCCGGTCGGGGCTCGGTGTGGAACCGCAGCGGATCCGACGTCGGCAGGGTGGCGGCCGGGATGGTCGGGACGATGCGTGCGCCGAGGACCGCGATCGCCGCGCCGATGCCGAATCCCGCGAAGACATCGCCGGGATAGTGCGCCCCGGTGGCCACCCGCGACAGCCCGACCAGGCCGGCGAGCAGCGCCAGCGGCAGACCGACCGGTGCGGACTCCAGGCCGACGCCCACCGCGAAAGCCGCGGCGCTCGCGGAGTGTCCCGACGGCAGGGAATGCGAGGTGGGGACCCGCCGGGTCCGCCGGGCCAGCGGGATCCTGCTGCGGTCCGGTCGCGGCCGCCGCCAGATCCGTTTGGCCACCTGGTTGGTCACGAGACTGGTCACGGCCAGGCTGACGACGCCGCGGGCGGCGCCACGCCGCAACGATGTGCCGCCCAGCGCACCCATGATGGCCGCGATCGCGAACCACAGTTTGGAATGGTCTGCGGCCCTGGTCAGCCTGGGCATCACGGCGTCCAACAGTGGGCTCGGCGACTCGGCGACCGCCTCGAACACCTCGCGGTCCAGGGTGCCCAGGCCTTGGCCGATCGCGCGCACGTCCATGGCGCCAACGTAGCGGCCGCGACCGGATCGTGCTCGTAGCTTTATCCGGCCGTGAGGGTTGCCGACGACGATGGACGGATGCGCCGACTGCTCGCCATGCTGTGTGCCGGGGTGTTGGCTCTGGCATGCGCGCCCACGGCCGGTGCCGTCGACCCGCCCTGGTTCGCGTCCTCGGTGGGCAACGCCACACAGGTGATTTCCGTTGTCGGCGTGGGTGGTTCGAAGGCGAAGATGGATGTCTGGCAGCGCGGGCCTGCGGGCTGGCAACCGATCGGCGCGGGCATTCCGGCCAATATCGGCTCCAACGGGATGGCCCCGAAAACCCGTGAAGGCGATATGGCCACCCCGATGGGCGTATTCACCCTGGACTTCGCCTTCGGGACCGCCCCCAACCCCGGCGGTGGTCTGCAATATGTCCAGGTCGGTCCAGACCACTGGTGGGACGGCGATACGAAGAGCCCTACCTACAACACCATGCAGGTGTGTCAGAAGGCGCAGTGTCCGTTCAGCACCGATTCGGGAAGTGCCACCGAGAACCTGCAGATCCCGCAGTACAAACACGCTGTGGTGATGGGTGTCAACAAAGCCCGGGTGCCCGGCGACGGGAGCGCGTTCTTCCTGCACAGCACCGATGGCGGCCCGACTGCCGGTTGCGTGGCGATCGACGATGCCACGCTGGTGCAGATCATCCAGTGGCTGCGGCCGGGAGCGTTGATCGCCGTCGCGAAGTAGCCGTCAAATATTCAGGGCGGCACCGGGTTCGAGCTTGAAGTTGAGGCCCTCCAGCGACAGGGTGGCGTCGTAGGTGCGGTCGTAGCCGGTGGCGCTGATCTTCCAACCGTCGGCGGTCCGCCGGTAGCGGTCGTGGTAGAACGCCGACCCGAACAGCATGAAGTTCATGCTCGGGATGATCACGCGGTCCTGCAGGTACCAGGTGCCGGTGGCCTCGTCGCCGTCCACCACGATCTCCGGGTGGGCGACGCGATGCTCGGAGATGACCTCCGGCCCCAATGACGCCTTCATGTACTCGACCAGGGAGTCGCGGTCGGTGAAGTGCAGTGTCTTGCCCATGGACTGTCCGTAGTCGCCTGCGATGTCCTCGGTGAGGGTGCCGGCGAAGTCGTCCCAGTGCTTGGTGTCCAGCGCCCGGAGGTACCGGTACTTGACCTGCTTGATGTCGTCGATGTCACCCATGCCCGACATTGGAGCACAACTCCGGCGGACGCAATACCCGCAATCCCGCCACCCGGGCACCAGTGGTTTGCCGACCCGACGGGTCGATCTTCGTCGACGGTGACCATGATCGTTCCCGCACGCGAGGTGGGCGTTGCTGACCTGGTCAAAGATGCACCGCCGGAACGGGCTTCGCCAGGGGTGCTGCGGAGTGTCGAGCGGCCCCGGCGCCGCGCGACGGCTATCGTGGCGAACGTTATGAGCGGCCCGTTGGGGTTGTCGATCGGGACCACCAACTTGGTTGCGGCGCGTGTCGGCAATCAACCTGTCAGCCGGCGTTCGGTGTTGACGTTGTCGACCGACCGGACGCCGCAGATCGGCGTGCCCGAATCCGGTTCGGGTGTCACCTTGAGCGGGTTCGTCGAGCGGGTCGGTGATCCGGTGCCGCTGGTGGCGCCCGACGGTGCGTCCTATCCCGCCGACACCCTGTTGGTCGAGTCCCTCGATGCGATGGTCGAACTCGTCGGCGGCCCCTCCGAACAGTTGGCCATCGCGGTACCCGCCCACTGGGGTGCGCCCACATTGCGGGCGCTGCGCAACGCGCTGCGGCACAATCCCAGCCTGGCGCGCGACGGGCGGCCGCCCCGGCTCATCCCCGATGCCGTCGCCTCGCTGGCCGCGCTGCGCGCCAACCCGGGCCTGCCGTCCAACGGTCTGGTGGCCCTGCTGGACTTCGGCGGCGGTGGTACCAGCATCACGCTGGCCGACGCCGCGGCGGCCTTCGAGCCGATCGACGAGACCACCCGCTATCCCGATTTCTCCGGTGATCAGATCGATCAGGCGCTGCTGACCCATCTGCTCGACGGTGTCGCCCAGGCCGGCGGTATCGATCCGGCCGGCACCGAGGCGGTCGGGTCACTGGGCCGGTTGCGTGAGGAAAGCCGTCAGGCCAAGGAACGTCTGTCGGCGGAGACCGCCACCGATGTCGTGGTAGAGCTGCCCGGATATTCGGCCACGGTGCGGGTCACCCGTACCGAACTCGAAGGGCTGATGCAGGCGCCGCTGGCCGGCGTGATGGATGCGCTGGAAAAGATGTTGGAGCGCAACGGGATCGGCTGGCCCGCGGTCTCGGCGGTGGTGACCATCGGTGGCGGCGCCAGTATTCCGCTGGTCACCCAGAAACTTTCGGAGCACTCGCAGGCGCAGGTGGTGACGACTCCGCAGCCGGCGCTGGATGCCGCGATCGGTGCCGCGTTGTCCGCCGCCTACGCCGTCGATGCCGATGCGCAGACCGGCGTGGCCCCCACCCTGGGCGTGGCGGCGGTGCCCGTGACGGCCGGAATCCCTTCCGGCGCAGAGGGGTCCGCGGATTCCTCGACCTTCCGCGCGTTGGCCTGGTCGGAGGATGAGGCCGGCGACGACGTGGTGCCCTACACCGGACCGGATCTGGTGGATACCTACGGCAGTGAGACGGCGGCGCGTCCCGCCGTGCAGTACGTGCCGCCGACGGGTCCGATCGAGCAGCAACGCGGCGGGTGGGAGCGGTTGCCGCTGACCGTCTTCGCGGTGGCCGCGGCCCTGGTCCTCGTCGCCATCGGCGGTGTGACGTACGCGTTGACCAGCGCGACGGGCACCGCGCCGACTGCAGAGGTCAAGCCGCCCGAGCCGAAGCCGTTGCCTCCGCAGGAGGTGGCGCCGAGCCCGGTCGCACCCCCGCCTCCGGTCGAACCGCCGCCGCCGGAACCGGTGAAACAGGCACCCCCGCCGGTCACGGTGACCCAGGCTCCGCCGCCCCCGGTGACCGAGACGCACGTCGTCACGCAGACGACGACGCCGCCTCCTCCCACGACCACGACGACCACGACGACCACCACAACCACGACAACAACGACGACGACAACCACGACTCCGCCCACCACCACGACGACGCCGCCGACCACCACGACGAATCCGATGACGACGACCTACGTCACCGTGCCGTTCGTCCCGGTGCCCATCCCGATCCAGGTGCCGAACCGCGGTGAGCCGCAGAACCCCTACCCGCAGCAGCCGCAATATCCGTATCAGCAGCAGCCGCAGTATCCGTACCAGCCGTATCCCTGACGAAAAGTGGCCGGAGAAGGTAGCTTTCGGTCAACGCCGGGAGGACCGATGAAACTCACGCATATCGCTGCCATGGGCGCGGTGACCGCAGTCGCCGCAGGTGTATCGATCGCCCCGGCCGCAGCTACCCCGGGCGAGGGCGACGTCGTGCGCACCGATCTCGGTAAAGGCACCACCTCCGCGCCGATCTGGGTCGTGACGGCGGGACAACCGACCACGTTGCACGTGCAGGGTCTGGTGCTCAAACCCGGGGCCGGCAGCGGTTGGCACACCCACCCCGGTCCGGAGCAGTCGGTGATCAACGATGGTGCGGTCGTCGTGCGGAGCGCGGGGAATTGTGCGCCGGCGGTGTACACCGCCGGCCAGATGGTCGTCATCCCGGGCGGGGTGGCCCACCAGGTCACCAATGAGGGGGCCGACGACGCCGATGTGGTCGTGACCTACACGTTGCCCGCCGACGCTCCGGTGCGTGGCGACGCGCCTGCCGAGTGCCCCTAGCTGGTGAAACAGGCTTGCCGCCACGAAACTTTGGGCAGGGCTCGGATATCTCGGTAAGAGTTCGGTTAAGGTTCTGCTGTGCCTGAGATGGATCGACGCAGCGTGATGTTCATGATGGGTCTGGGGGTGGCAGCGGCAGCGCTGCCCGCCGGGACAGCGAACGCCGACCCGGTCGCACCTGGTCCCGTCGCACCCGGGGGTCCGACTCCGCCGGCCGCTACCGCGGCGGCACCCACGTTCCTGTTCCAGGATGAGTTCAACGGTCCGGCCGGGTCCCCGCCGGACCCCACGTGGTGGCACCTGGTGCCCGAGCGGGAGACGATCAAGAACCCGGTCGAGTGGGACAAGCCGTTCAACATGGGCCGCTACGTCGCCGACACCAACCACGCCTTCCAGGACGGCAAGGGCAACCTGGTGATCCGCGCGACCCGCGGCCCGGGCACCACCGTCCAGGAGAAGTACGCCAGCGCCAAGGTGGTCGGAAACTGGCGCGGTGGCATCGGCACCACGTGGGAGGCCCGGGTCAAGCTCAACTGCCTGACCGACGGCGCCTGGCCCGCGTTCTGGCTCCTCAACGACGATCCCGTCCGCGGTGGCGAGGTCGACCTCGTCGAGTGGTACGGCAACCGCGACTGGCCGTCGGGCACCACGGTGCACGCCCGGCTCGATGGTGAGTCCTTTGCCACCAACCCCCATCCCATCGACAGCGGGTGGCACACCTGGCGGATGTCGTGGACACCGCAGGGCATGTACTTCTGGAAGGACTATGCCCCCGGCATGGAGCCCTTCTTCGAGGTCCCGGCAAACTCGTTGCAGGACTGGCCCTTCAACGATCCGGGCTACACGATGGTGCCGGTGTTCAACATCGCAGTCGGCGGCTCCGGTGGCCGCGATCCGAGCGGTGGCAACTACCCGGCCGAGATGCTGGTCGATTGGATCCGCATCTTCCAGGGCTGAGTTTCTCTGCTTCAGGGGCAGACCGCGGTCCGGAGCTTGCCGGGCGGCGGTGGATTCAGTGCCGACGTGATCTCGTCCAGCGCGACCGGCGGCGTGACCAGACATTCCCACGGATAGCGCTCTCGGGTGCGGTCGAGGAATTCGACGGCCCGGTGCAGATGTCGGGGTTCGTAATTGTGCACACCGGTGATGGTCAGCCACCGCCGGACCACGGTTTCCGGATCCACTGACAGTGGTGGGCCCGGGGTCACCGATCCGGCGAGCACCAGGGTGCCACCGATGTCGAGGCGTCCCAACGCATCCGCGACGGCGGCGGACGAACCGGTGTAGTCGATCGCCACGTCGACCGGCCCACCGTCGGAGGCGCGGCCCCCGAAGTCTGCCGCCAGCGCCAGGCGGTCGGCGTTGCGGTCGACGACCTGGACATCGGCCCCGGCCTCGGCGCAGGCCGCGACCGCGGTCAGCCCCAACATGCCTGCCCCGCCGATGAGTACGCGCCGGCCCGTCAGATCGTCGGCGGCTTCCAACGTCGCCATCACCGTCGCCGTCGCACACGCGGCGGGTGCGGCGACCGCGTCGGGTAGCGCGTCGGGAACCACGGCGATGGTGGTGCCGCGCGGCAGAACCAGATGTGCGGCATAGGAACCCGACAGCGGCCAGTCGCTGTCGAACGACTCGTGGCCCACCTTGCGCACCGACAGGCACTTGGCGGTCAGACCGGACCGGCACCGGCCGCATGTACCGCACGCCACGGTCACCGACCAGATGACACGTTGTCCGACTTGGGCATTCGCGTCCGGGCCGGTGGCGACGACCTCGCCGACTGCCTCATGGCCGAGGATCGACGGGCAGGCGGCTGGACGCCGGCCCATCACGGTGTGCAGGTCGCTGCCGCACACCGTCGCCAGCCGCACCCGGACCAGGATCTCGCCGGGGCCCAGTTCGGGGATCGGCACCATCCGCAGGTCGACATCCGAACCGGTCCACACCGCGGCCACCGTCACACGAGGCGGGATCGGATCCATCCGGACAACCTTTCGATGGCGTAGACGATGACGAAGATGACGAGGACGATGGCACCGGCGACATCGAAGTTGAGCGTGCGAATCGACTCGAACAGCAGGTAGCCGATACCGCCCGCACCGACGATGCCCAGAATGGTCGAGGTACGCACGTTCACGTCGAACTGGTACAGGCTGGATCCGACCATCGCCGGCATGGCTTGCGGAATCACCGCGGAGAAAAGCGTTTTCCACCACCCGCCGCCGACCGATCGCACCGCCTCCAGCGGTCCCGGATCGATTTCCTCGACCGCATCGGCGACGAGTTTGGCCAGGAATCCGATGGAACCGATCGCCAGCGCGCAGGTACCGGCGACGGGTCCGAGCCCCAACGCCGCGACGAACACCACGGCCAGGATCAACTCGGGTACCGCCCGCACCAGCAGAATCCATGCCCGCGCGGCCCAGTAGACCGCCGCGTGGGGTGTGACGTTGCGGGCGGCCAGGATTCCGACCGGGATCGACAGCACCACACCGATGGCGGTGGACACCACACCGATAGCGACGGTTTGTCCTGCGGCCGCGAACAACTCACCGCCCAGTGCGGAGAAGTTGGGCGGGATCATCCGGGCGAACACCTCGACGGCCGGGCCCACCCAGGTGACCAGGGAGAGCGGGCTGATCTTCAACACCACCAGGGCCGCCACGCAGACCGCGACCAGTGCACCGCCGAACCCGAACCGGGCGGCGCGCTCGCGGGCCGGGTTGGACACGGCAGCATCGAGGAGCATCCGGCGGATCACGATGGACAGCAGTTCCATCGCGGCGATGATCACCAGGATGACGCAGGCAATGCCGAGCGCCCGCGGATAGATCAACCCCCGCAACGCATCCTGCAACGCGAAGCCGATTCCGCCCGCGCCGACGAAGCCAAGTACCACCGACATGCGCAGGTTGATGTCGATGCGGTAGATGAAGGTGGAGACCCAGGACGGGACGACCTGGGGGACGACGGCGTTGAGCATCTCGCGGAAGTAGCCGACGCCGGTGCTGCGAACCGCCTCCCGCGGTCCCGGATCGGTCTGCTCGATGGCATCGGCGAAGACCTTGCCGAGCATGCCGATGGAGTGCAGGGCCAGCGCGAGAATGCCCGGGAGAACGCCGATTCCGAGGGCCCGGACGAACAGCACGGCGAACAGCAGGTCGGGCATGGCGCGGCAGAAGGTGATGATCGCCCGGGCCACCGCCTGCACGGCCGGGTGCGGGGTGGTGTTGCGCGCCGCCAGGAAGGCCAGCGGCACCGAGGCGATCGCGGCGAGCACGGTTCCGAGCACGGCCATCAACAGGGTCTCGACGGCCAGTCCGCCGATCCGACCCGGATCGTCCAGCCGCGGCGGAATCATGCGCTGCAGCAACGCCATAACGTCGTCGAACCCGTTCAGCAGCGTGGCGGGGGCGAAGTCGATCGACCAGGCCGCCACGAGGGTGGCCAGCAGTGCGGCCACCGTGAGCAGGTGCAGCAGACCGGGCAGCGGTCGGCGCGGGGGCGCCGGTCGCGCGGTCGGTGCCGGGCGTTCGGTCAGGTCAGTGCTCACGACGGGCGGACCGCCGAGCGGGCAGCGGGGTCGACGCGCTGATAGATCTCCATGACGTCGTCGCGGGTCATGCCGACTGCGGACCGGTCGAGGATCTTCTGGCCGTGCCGCAGTCCGACCAGTCGATGCGCCCAGCCGAGTGCGAGGTCCACCTGGTGCAGGGTGCACACGACCGTCAGCTTCTCCTCGATGCAGACCCGGAACAGCAGATCCATGACGACACCGGCATTTTCGGGATCGAGCGAGGCGACGGGTTCATCGGCCAGCAACAGACCGGGTTTCTGCATCAGGGTGCGGGCGATCGCAACGCGTTGCTGTTGGCCACCGGAGAGGGTGTCGGCGCGGCGGTCGGCGTAGTCGGCCAGGCCGACCCGATCGAGGTAGGTCAGGGCTTCGGCGCGCATCGCCTTGGGGTATGTCAGTGCGCCGTACCGCGGCAACCGCAGTTGACCGAGCCCGCCGATCAGGACGTTCTCCAGGCAGCTCAGCCGCCCGACCAGATTGAAATGCTGGAACACGAACCCCACGTTGCGGCGCAGTGCGCGCAACTGCGTGGCCGAGGCCGTATCGACGTGGGTGCCGCCGACCTCGACACTGCCCGAGGTGACCGGATGCAGGCCGTTGAGACAGCGCAGCAGCGTGGACTTGCCCGAGCCGGAAAGGCCGAGCAGCACCAGCATCTCGCTGCGCCGGACGTCGAGGCTGACCCGGTCCAGGGCCAGGGTGTCCCCGAATCGTTTGGTGACGTCACGGGCGATGACGACGAGGTCGTCACCGGCGACGGCAGGGTGGGGGCCGTTGGTGCTCATGGGTGGTCAGCCCTTGCACTTCTCGGAACCGGTGACGTCGCAGACGCGGCGCACGCCGCTGTAGTCCGAGTCCTCGACCGGCACGAATCCCCAGGCGCGTTCGTCGGTGATCCGGCAGGCATCGCCCTCGCAGAGGCCCTCGGCCTCGAGGTTGGGCACGTTGACCTTCTCGGCGAAGAGTGTCTTGAGCTTGCCGATGGCCTCGCTGCCCAGCGAGTCGTTGGCGGCGAACACCGATCCGGCGATCGTCTCGGACTTCCAGACCGTCTTGAGCTGACCGGGTTCGAGGTCGCCCTTGGCGATCATGGTCTTGTCGACCATGGTGTCGAACGCGAAGCCGGCGTCGCAGTCGCCGTTGGCGATCGCCAGGGCCGAGGAATCGTGACCACCGGCGTAGATCGGGGACATCGCCGCGGAGAGATCACCTTCGGATCCGGATTTGATCACCCCGGCCTCGATCAGCCCGGCCGTCGGGTACAGGAACCCCGAGGTCGAGCTCGGGTCCACGAAGCAGACCTTCTTGCCGGCAAAGTCCTTGAGACCGTTGATGTTCGCCTCATCGGCACGGGCGAGGCCGTAGGACTGATAGCCGGGATTCGCGCCCTGCTCCTGGGTCACCGCGCCGACCGGGGTGACCTCGGCGCCGTTGACTCCGGCCACCACGTAGGCGAACGGACCGAAGAAGGCGAGGTCGACGTTGTTGGCGATGATGCCCTCGACTACCCCGGCGTAGTCGGAGGCCTGCACGAACTCGACCTCGGCGCCGGTCTCCTTCTCCAGCAGCTTGATCAGCGGCTGGTAACTGGCCTTGAGGTCGGTGGAGTTCTCGGCGGGGATCGCGGCCAGGGTGAGGGTTTCGGGGAAACCCTGGGCGGTCTTGGCGTCGGAGTTGTCGGAGCTCGAACAGCCGGACAATACGAGGGCGGTGCCGGCCGCTGCCACGGCTGCGATCCGGGCCGGCTTAAAGGAGGTACGGAACAACATGGCGCGCAGGACCTTTCGTGGCGGGGCCGATTGACGGGCAGTGCGTCCGCGGAGGCGGACGATTGCCATGACCCACACCCTGTGTGGTGGTCTATACCAACGGGTGCCCCCGAGTTGGCGCGGAGGTTAACAACGCGGCAAGTCTTGGTCTATACCAAGACTTGCTACGGTGAGCGGGTGTCCGCGAGCGCTGAACCTCGGGTTCTCAAGCATCAGCTGGTTCGTGCGCAACTCGAGCGCCTGCTCGATGACCTGGAGGTCGACGACCCTTTCCCGGCGGAGCGGGAGATCGCGGAACGATTCGACGTCGCCCGTGAGACGGTCCGACAGGCGTTGCGAGAGTTGTTGTTGGCCGGTCGGATCGAACGCCGTGGCCGCACCACCGTGGTTGCCCGGCCCAAGATCCTGCAACCCCTGTCCATGGGGTCCTACACCGAGGCAGTCAAGGAGCAGGGCCGCAGCGGTGGGCGCATCCTGGTCGGTTGGAGCGCCTTGGTTGCCGACGACATTCTGGCCGGGCAGTTGGCCATCCAAATCGGATCTCCCGTACTGCAATTGGAGCGCGTACTGACCACCGACGGCATCCGGGTCGGCCTGGAAACCACCAAGCTGTCCGCAGCTCGATACCCGGGGCTACGGGACACCTTCGACTACCGGGACTCTCTCTACGCCGAGATCCGCAGCCGTGGTGTTCATTTCGCCCGGACCGTCGACACCATCGAGACCGCACTGCCGGACTCCCGCGAATCGGCGCTGCTCACGGTCGACACCCGCACCCCCATGTTTCTGCTCAACCGGGTGTCCTACGACCAGAACGGAATCCCGATCGAACAGCGGCGCTCCCTGTATCGGGGTGACCGGATGACTTTCACCGCGGTGATGACCGCGCCGTAGCGGCGTCAGGGCGGGCCTCGTTATGCGGTTCAGGCCGGATATTTCGCCAGGTCGCAGTTTTCTTAGTGTTTTCTTATTCACGTTACCGATTTGTGACTAATGACCTGCAAAAACACATCGGTGAAACATGCAAGACGTTCCTGAGGAAACTCCCAGATCGGGGGAGAGGTTGCTGCCCCACCCCGGAACTGTCCGTATGGTGCTCGTGTGGGCCGACACGTATTAGCCAGCCCCCGCCAGCGCAAACTTCAGGCGGTAGCGGCTGTGATCCTTGCGCCCGTCGCTGCGTTCTTCGTCAGTGGTGGTGATACCCACCCGTACCCCGCCGAGCGCGCCGCCAAACCCGTCGCCGCCACCGAAGCTGCGCCCTGTTGCATGGAGATCGTGTCCGCAACCGCCGCGTCCGCGTCGGCTCCGTCCGTACAGACCGTCGCGTTGAGCGCCGCGCAGGCGCAGCCCGCCACAGCCTCGCGTTGGCGCGTCATCAACATCCCGCAACTGCTGCCCGTCGGTATCGCCCCCGAGCGGGGTTTGCAGGTCAAGACCATCCTGGCCGCCCGCAGCGTCCACGCCGACTTCCCCGAGGTACGCAGCATCGGCGGTGTCCGGCCCGACTCCCTGCGCTGGCACCCCAACGGTCTGGCCCTCGACGTGATGATCCCCAACCCCACCAGTGCGGCCGGCATCGCGCTCGGTAATCGGATCGTCGCCTATGCGTTGAAGAACGCCGACCGGTTCGCCCTGCAGGACGCCATCTGGAGGGGCACGTATTACACGCCCAGCGGGCCACAGTCCGGCGGTTACGGTCACTACGACCACGTCCACCTGACCACCAAGGGCGGCGGCTACCCGACCGGCGGCGAGCAGTACCTGCGTTGAGCGTGCTGCTCACCCCAGCGTGTCCCCGGACCGGGGAGCGCTGGGCCATTTAGATTCGCCTCGTGGTGCGCAGAATGTCGTTCCGCCGGGCACGATCGGTGATGAGCGCCGAGATCGCCGCGATCCGGCGGAGTGATCCCGATCTGGATCCCGGCGATATCGCGGGTTTCACGTTTCCCATCCTGGTCCGGGTGCTGGGCGTGTGCGTCGTCGGAGCGGTGCCGCTGCTGGTGGTGCGCAACAGTCAATCCGAGAACTCACAACTGGTACCGGCGATCGCCTCGTTCGCCCTGGTGCTCATCTGCGCGGCCGTGGTGACCTGGTTGATCTCGATCGTCCTCTCCGGGTTGGTGGTGATGGTCCTGTACCGAACCCGCCCGGCTGCCTCGTCGAAGCTGGTGATGAATGTCCTGACCGCGTCGTTCATCCGCATCAACGAGGCCACGTCCGCGCTGATGCTGTTGGCGTTGTTGACCGGTCTGCTGTCGTTGGCGGCCGGGTTGCCCACCAGGATGGATGACGAGCTGGCCAACTCGGTGATCGATGACCTGCTGGCCGCCCAGATCGGTGTGCTGCTGGTGGCATTGGGCTGTGCCTTCATCGTGGAGTCGATTCGCTCGGCCGCCCACATCGTCGACGATCAGTCACTGCTGCTGGCGTGGCCGTGGGCGCTGCTGATCGCGTCACTGGCCTGGGTACTGGGCACGGCCTTCGGACCATTCGAAGCAACCCGGATGCTGACCATCCTGTTGCACGAATGGTTGCCCGCCGTCGTCGACGGTCGACCGAGCGCCCAGGTGATCGCCGAAGTCGCCACGCCCGCCGCACGGTGGTGGGTCGCATTCGGGCCGCTGCCGATCATCGCCACGATCTGGGCCTACCAGGCACACCGCCACGGCGGGTTCCTCGCGATCCGGCAGTTCTTCGAAGGCCCCAGCCCTATCGCCGGTCCCGTCGCCGGCCCGGACGCTCCCCGCGACAGCGAAGACCCCGCGGGATAGCCTTCGCTGGAAGGGGGTGCCGGTGGCCACAGTGGCGTCGTCGCTGCACATGGTGTGGCGCAGTCTGAGCATGCTGCGCGCGGTCCGCGGCGTGCTGGCCCTGCTGCTGGTGATCGGCGGGATCGCCTCAGCGCTGCCCTATGTCACCGTGGCCGCCTTCGGGCCGATGGTCCAGGTGATCGCCGACGCCGGGAACAGCGGAAACCTCAGTGGCGTATGGGATCTCAGTGGTCCGCTGGTAGCTCGTCAGGACGGTGTGCTGCATTCCCTGGCGGCGTCGGTCCCCTTTGCCGTGCTGTTGACGGTCTGGGCGTCCTCGCTCGTGCTGACCCAGCTCATGTACTTCGTCAACGCCTGGATCGGCGCATACGTCGAGCGGGTGCTGGTGGTCGACATCCGGCAGCGCGTGCACGACCACCTGCAGTCGCTGTCCCTGGACTTCTTCCTGGCTTCACGCAGCGGCGAGCTGATGCACCGGGTGATGACGGAATCGACTGGTGTGCAACGGCTTCTGACCGACTGCCTGCTGCCGCCGTTGATCGATGCGGTCGTGCTGGTGGTGGTGATCAGCTACCTGCTCGCCATCTCGTGGCAGATGACGGTGGCCGCATTGGTGCTCACGCCGCTGGCGCTGCTCACCCTCAGATTCGCCGGTCGCCACGTGCAGGCGGTGATGCATCGGGTGATGAAAGCGGAGCGGGCGATGGCCGCCGAGGTCGAGCAGACGATCAGCGGGATCGCCGAAATCCAGACGTTCAACGCGCAACCGCTGCGGAGCAAGCGCTTTCATGCCGTCTCGGAGGAGGCCGCCAGGGGATCGGCAGCGTCGGTGGTGTGGATGCAGGCTACCGTCAACGGCTCTCAGATCTTCGTCGCGCTCAGTACGGTGGTCGTGCTCCTCGTCGGCGTAGGACTCAGTGGACACTTCGGACTGACCTTCGCCGGCCTGTTGGTCTTCGCTGGTGTGGTTCCGGTGATGTTCAGTGCCGCACAACGGGTTCTCGGGGCGTACACCACATACAAGTCGCTGGCGCCGAACGTGACGTCCACTTACGAACTGCTGGATACGACGCCCTCGGTTCGCGAAGCCGAGGATGCCGTGGCGCTGGGCGAGGTTCACGGCAACGTGGTCTTCGAGGATGTGACGTTCGGCTACACGCCCGGTCGGAACATCCTCGAAGGGCTGTCGTTCTCGATCGCCGAGGGGGAGACGGTAGGGCTGGTCGGTGGTATCGGGTCGGGCAAGTCGACGGTGTTCAACCTGATGCTGCGGTTCCGCGACCCTCAACACGGCCGAATTCTGTTGGACGGTCATGACATCTCGACCGTGACCATCGCGTCGTTGCGCGAGCAGGTGTCCAAACTCGCCCAGTTCCCGTTCTTCACCAAGGACACCATCCGGGAGAACATCCGATTGGCGCGGCCCGACGCCACCGACGCCGACGTCGAAGCCGCCTGCGTCGCGGCGCATATCGATTCCGTCATCACGACGCAGATGCACGACGGCTACGACACCGTGGTGGACGTCCAGATCCCCTCCGGTGGGCAGAAACGCCTGATCGCGCTGGCGCGCTGCCTGCTGCGCCGGCCCGAGGTGCTGCTGCTCGACGAGCCGACCGAGAACCTCGACGCCGACGAGCGGGCCCGGATGATCGGGGTGATCCGCGGCTACGCCAAGGACCGCACCTGCCTGGTGGTCAGCCATGACCTGGATTTCATTGCCGCGGTGGCCGACCGGATCCTGGTGCTCGAGGACGGGCGTATCTCACAGAGCGGAGATCATCAGACCTTGATGAGCCAGGGTGGCCTGTACAAGCGTTTGCACGAGGTGCAGACCGGGAGTGCAGTCAATAAGCATTGAATTCCAGGCATAACCGCTTGACCGCCCGGTGCAGGAGATGCCATGGCAGTTATGCATCATTTTTCAGACATAGGGGTGGGCGGCGGTTCCAAGGTGGCCGCGACCGCCGAGCTACTCAAGACCGTCGTGTTTTCCTGGCGCATCGGAAACGGCGATCTGCACGGAAAGAACTTGTCGATCTATGACCCCGACGGGGTGTGGCAACCAACGCCCGCGTACGACCTGCTGTGCACCCAACCCTACGCAGTCGATGAGCTTGTTGGCGCTGCGTACGACTGGCCGGACAGATGTGTTCAGATCGGATTCGATGACCGGCGGACAGAGCTTCTGGCCGAGATGCCGCGGACAAGCTAAATCAGTTCTCCCTGTGTGCCGCAACACCATTCATATTGACTAGATATGCTCTACATCTAGGATTGCAGCCACATGCTGGCAGTAATCCTAGACGTAAGTGCTTCCAGGGTTGAATTAGCTGCGCCTGGGCCAGCGTCCGCTGCGACACCATGGCCGGCGACTTGGGTCTGCCCGAATTGTCAGACGCGACCTAGTCGGTCTCGGGTTCGGCGTCGGGCACTTCGCGTCGATGCGCGAACATCAGCACGATGTCACGGATCGGCGCCTCGCGCCGGCCGCCCCACTCCGGGCCGACGGCATAGTCGGCATCGGTGGCCACGAACCGGTAACCCGGGAGATCTCGTTGCGGCGCAAACGGAAACTTCATGTGCCACAACCTTTGTGCAGTGACAACGGCCGCATCGATGGGCATCGGCCGGTCGATCCCGAGCGGGATGCAGATGTCCTGGGTGTGTACGAGGACGTCCATGAGCGGATCGACCTCCTTGGTCATGGGCGGACGCTTGCGCGAACCCGCCATGGCGCGCAGCCGCGCGGTGATGGCAGCCGGGTCGGAAGGATCGTCCAGCGCGGCCCGGCGCACCATGGCGTCGAACCGGAAGCCCGACTTGAGCGCCGCGGGCAACATCTCGCGGAGGCTCGCATGAGACTGCGTGATGTGGATGGCGACCTCACGTACCGTCCAGCCCGCACACAGTGACGGTGTGGCCCACTGTTGGGGCTCGAGGGTGTCGAGAAGATCGGCGAGCTGTCCGCGCTGCTCGTCGATGTTGCGCCAGATCGTGTCGGAGTCCACGGCTGTTCCTAACGTCAGGGTTGCCTGATCAACTTAGTCGTGCCGGACGCCGATCAGTCCGTTGCGAACGCGGCCTGCGCCTCCCGGTTCAGATCGACGTACTTCAGCTCGCTCACGTCGACCGCGACGCCCTTGATGGTGCCGCCGGTGAACCGTCCCGGGTTCTGGTACAGATCAGACACGTTGTCGCCACTGTCGAACCCGACGCACAGCCCGTCGCCGGCGAGGGTGAACTTGCCGATCTGGGCCCGCATCGGACCCTTGGCCGCTTCCTTACCGTCAACGTAAAGGATTGTGGTTCCCAGGGATTCACCGTGGTCACCCTTCTTCTCCCAGACGAACTCCATGCCCAACGCATGCTTGCCCTCGGGCAGCGGACCGGAAACGAACACCTGCTCGGGTTTGATACCGAGGAAGTTGTAGACGTAGTGCAGCTTGTTGTCCTTGATGAACAGTGAGTGCCCGCCGAAGCGCGATCCATGGGCGAACAACACGCCCTGGGCGCCTTTGGTCATATCCACGTCGGCGATGATCTTGTACGACCGCCCGCGGATGTTGACCGCTACACCCTCGGGCACCGGAGAGGTGTCCGGGTAATAGAGGTAGCGGGTGCGGGGCGGTTCGAACTGGGGTCGCTCGATGGTGATCATCTCGACGGCGGTGCGATCGTCGAGGGGCAGGACGTAGTTGTTCTTGGCCTCCTCGTTCCACGCGTCGATCAGCTCCTTGAGTTTCTCCGGATTCTGATCGGCGACGTTCTTCGACTCGGAGCGATCCTCGTCAACGTGGAAGAGCTCCCACTTGTCCTGATCGAAGTGGCTCTTTCCGCTGAGGGGCGCGTGCAGTGCGGACGCTTTCCAGCCGTCCTGCCAGATACCGCGGGTGCCCAGCATCGCGTAGTACTGACGCTTCTTCGTGGTGGCGGCATCGGCACCGTCGAAGCTGTACCGCATCGACACTCCGTTGACCGGGTACTGCTTGATGCCGCGGTAGTCCTCGGGCATCTCGATACCCGCCACATCCAGAATGGTCGGGACGACGTCCGTGGCGTGGTGGTACTGATGACGCACTTCGCCCCTGGCCTTGATGCCCTTGGGCCAGTGGATCACCATCGGATCGCACGTCCCGCCCGAGAACTGCGAGTACCGCTTGAACATCTGGAACGGTGTGGAGAACGCAACCGCCCACCCCGTCGGATAGTGGTTGTAGGTATCGGGCGTGCCGAGCTTGTCGAGCATCTTCATGTTCTCGGCCAGATCGTCGGGATAGCCGTTGAAGAACTTGTTCTCGTTGACCGACCCGTTCGGCGAACCCTCTCCGGACGCGCCGTTGTCGGCGCAATAGAAAATGACGGTGTTGTCCAACTGCCCGGTCTGTTCCAGGTAGTCGACGACCCGCCCCACCTGGGCATCGGTGTATTCGGAGAAACCGGCGAAAACCTCGGCCATCCGGGAGAACAACTTCTTCTCGTCGGGGTTCAGTGAATCCCAGGGGCGAACCGCATCTGCCTCGACCGCGACGTCGGCCGGCAACGGGTTGATCGGCGTCAGCTCAGTGCCTTTCGGCATGATGCCCTTGTCGATCATCCGGCCCAGCACCCACTCGCGGTAGGCCTCGTAGCCGTCGTCGAACTTGCCCTTGTACTTCGCCGAGTACTCCTCGGGGCTGTGGTGCGGCGCGTGGTTGGCGCCAGGGCAGAACCACAGGTACCAGGGCTTGGACGGGTTGCTGGACCGCTGATCGCGCAACATCCGAATCGCTTGATCAGCAAGGTCTTTCGACAGGTGATAACCCTGCTCCGGCGGATACGGCTGATCGATGAACCGGTTGTCCTCGGATAAGTCGGGATACCACTGGTTGGTTTCACCGCCGAGGAAGCCGTAGAACCGGTCGAAGCCCTTCTGCAGCGGCCACTCCGACTTGCTCCCGCCGCTGGAGACATCCTCCTCCGGCACGTTGTGGTCCTTGCCCACCCAGAACGTGCTGTAGCCGTTGTCCTGCAACACCTGTCCCACCGTCGCGCACTGTGCGGGCAATCGCGCCGCCGCACCCGGGAAACCGTCGGAACCCTCGGTGATGCTGGCGAACCGGTTCACATGGTGATTGCGGCCGGTCAGCAGGCAGGACCGGGTGGGCGAGCACAGGGCGGTGGTGTGCCACTGCGAATAGGTGAGTCCGTTGTCGGCCAACTTTTGCAGCGTCGGCATGTTGATCCGACCGCCGTACGGCGACCACGACGCCATACCGGTGTCATCGAACAGGACCACCAGGACGTTCGGTGCGCCCTCCGGTGCGTGCTTGAGTTCGAAGGGTTTCCAGTCCGGCTTCGAATCACGAACGTCGAGTTCGATCTTCCCGTCGAAACCTTCGTTGATGCCCGTGCCGTAGTCGGGTGGGCCGGCGTTTCCGCCGGCGTCGGATTTACCGCCGGCCTTGTCGGTGTCGTTACAGCCGGACGCCAGTGCGCCTACGGTGGCCGCGCCTACACCGGCGGCTGCGATGCCTCCCAGCATCGAACGCCGCGACAGCTTCCCGTGCTTGTCGGTCTCGGTGATGTCATCGCTGGTCGATTCCATACGGCAAGACTAAGCAGGGTTTGCATGCGTTGTCCGGATATCAACCGCAGAATTGGTTGGGTAGCGGCGGTGCTACAGCGGAATCGGGCGGTTCAGATCGTCGGCATCGTCCTCGGTGAGTAGCTCGTGGAAGCTGCGCAATGCCGACGCACACGCGGCCCGCTCGGCCGGGTCGAGCCGGTCCAGCACCTTGCTCAGTTCCCGCCGGCGCCGAGAGTTCACCTGCCGGACCAGTTTCCGGCCACGCTCGGTCAGTGACAACGTGACGACACTGCGGTTACTCGGATCGGAGCCGCGGACCAGGTGTCCGGATGCGTCCAACCGGTCAGCCAACCGCGTCACCGTCGACCCGACCACCCCGAGCGCCTGAGCGCACTCCGTCGATGTCGACTTCCCGCGCTCCTGCAGCACAAGCAACAGCCGGAACTGCGGTAGTGAGATCTCCAGTTGTTCCACACTGCGCAGCGCCACGCCCACCAGGTCGCGGGTTGCGACCTCGAACACCGACAACTCGTCGGCCGGAGTGCGGGTCATCTCGTGCTGCTGCGGCGCGCTGCCCATCAATTGAGTATCCCACGATCTGGGGCCACGTCCGGTGCGCAATGTGGCGGGTCGACCGAGTTCACAGGAAGAACACAGTCGCCGCACCTTTCCATCGAGAGGTGCGGCGACCGGGCGTGAACCTAGTCTGCGGATCCACCGTTGTCCGAAGCCCCGCCCTTGCTCTTGCTCTTGCTGTCGGCTGACTTCTTGGTGGCGGCGCTCTTCTTGCCGCCGAGGGTCTTCTTGATGCCGTCGGCCACCTTGGAGACGGTCTTGTCGACCCCCGTGCGGATGTTCTTCAGTGCGCTGCTCGGCCGTACTGTCTTGCGCAACTTGCTTGTCGGAGCGACCGTGCCCGGCGTGGCCTTGTTGCCGTCGGAAGCTGCAGTGGTACTGGCGGATTCAGAACCTTCGGATTCAGCACTGCCGGATTCATCTTCGTCGGCCACCGGAGCCGCCGGGAGCGCAGCAGGCCCCGACTCTGAGAGCTCGGCATCGGGTGCACCGACGTTCAACGCCACCATCGTGGAACCACCCACGTTGGTGTCGGTGACCGACATACTGGTGGCGGCGGGAGCGGGAACGGGCGGCAGCGCCTTGGCGAGGCGTTCCGGCATCTTGACCAACAACGAGGTGAGCGCGCCACCCAAGATCACCCGGCCGCCGGCCACCGACCGGTAATCAAGCAGACCGCCGTCGCTGTTCAACAGCGCATTGGCAAGGGTCGCGGGAGTGTTGATGATGGCACCCAAGGCGGCCACCGGGTCGCCGGCCTCCATGGCGTCGACCACATGTTGCGCGCTGACTCCCAACGCGTTGAACGGGTTGTAGAACGGCAGCTGGACGCCGTTCAGGATGTCGGTGACGGTGTTGAGCGTAAGCGTGAACTTCACCGTTGCGGTGAGGTCTTCCATCACAGCTTGAGGCACGTAGAGCCATCCCGACATCCCCATGCCGGCCCAGATCACGCCGCCGATCGCGGCCGTGACGGTCTGGGTCGCAAGGGCTGGCTCACCGGCGAGCACCTGCTCGACCGCCGTCTGTAACCCGGCAGGGAGACTCTGCGTCGCCCAATTGCCAAGGGCCTGAAGAAAAGCGGGGTACCCGCCGAACAGCTGGTCTCCGTAGAACTCCAGCTTGGCTTGCAGGACCCTTTGCAGTGCAGGGTTGGTGGAGACGCGGGTGAATATCTCGGTGAGATTGGCCGACGACTGTTGCAGGACGTCCGCCCAGGCGGTGACCGGGTTGAGGACGGCGAGATCGCTTGCGGCCGCGGACAGCTGCACCGCGCTGGCGCGAACGTCGGGCAGGGCGGGTGGTGCGGAGATGGGCGTGACGGCGATGGCGCCGGCGCCCACCAGGGCGACGCCGGCTGTCACATAGGGCCGAAGTGTGCGTTGCAAGGCTTTCCTTTGCTGACTGGATGGCGACGCTGATCAGCGACCGATGACGCTGCGAAGAATCTCGGGGTCGCCGATGATGGTTGATCTGACGGGGTAGTTGAAGGATGAGACGACCAGAAAGTAATGGACTGAGGGGCTCTGGAAGCCTGACGCCGGGAAACTCTGTCCACCTGATGGACGGCTGCGATCCGGCCGCACCCATTTTGAGCAGGTAGTTTGCTGTCTCGGTGGCTCGGAAATTGGTCGTCGGCTGCTTCAAGATTCAAAATGCCGGCTAGTTGCCGGAATCGCACGCGCACATACTGGATACCGTGCGCCCGCAGTCATGGCCGGCGGCGGTGTGGAGATATGTTCGCAGCGCCCCGCTGACCTACGCCTGGTTGGCGGCACTGCTGGTCACCACGATCATCCAGCGTCAGACGCATGGGCGGGAGTTGCACGACCTGTTGGTCGAGAGCTCGACCAACATCCACCACCTGGAGACCGATCCGCTCTACGTACTGGTCACCAGCCTGTTCTGGATCGACGGCCGTTTCTGGACGCCGTACCTGGTCCTGTTCAGCCTGATCCTCGCGCCGGCTGAGCGTTGGCTCGGTCAAATACGTTGGCTGACTGTCGGTTTGATCGCCCATGTGCTGGCCACCTACCTCAGCGAGGGGCTGCTGTATCTGGCGATCCACAACCACCTCGCACCCGAACGGCTCGTCCATGTCCGCGACGTCGGGGTCAGTTACTTCCTGCTCGGGGTCGGCGCCGTGCTGGCCTATCGCATTCCGCGGCCGTGGCGCTGGGGGTATCTCGGTGCGGCATTCGTGTGCTTCGGTGCCGCTTTGGTGGTCCACATCAACTTCACTGCGATCGGTCACCTGGCGGCGCTGTTGGTCGGGTTGTGCTGTTACCCGCTGACGCGGCGGAGGGGTGGGGGCGGGCTCAAGACCGCGGCTGATCCAGCAACGCGACCACGGCGTCGGTCAACGTCGCGCGGGCGATCTCCAGGTCCGAGGTGAAACCCACCTGACGTTCGTTACTCAGGCCGCGGATCGCGGCGGGCAGCAGACACCGCACTCGATACAGCTGGTCCGCGTCCAGGTCCAGCCCGTCCATCAGATAGTCGAAGCCCTGAATCCAGTCGAGTTCGCGTGCGGCGAAAGCCGCTGCCGTGAGCGGATACTCGGCAGCGATATCGGAACGACGTGCAGGCAGCGAGGTGCGCAGAGCGGTGAGGGCCCGGCCTTCGGTGGTGTCCAGATAGGCCCAGACGGAATCGATGGCTGCGGTCACGCGCTCCCGCAGGGTGTCGCTGCGCGTTATTTCGTCATCGGGTGACCAACTGCGGGAATGGATCTCGGTGATCACCGCCACCCACAGCCCGTCCAGGTCGCCGAACTGGTGCTGCACCGTGCCCCAGGTGACGCCCGCGTCTTTGGCGATCCGATTGGCCGAGACCGGCTCGCCACCGCTGTCGGCAAGACAGCAGATGGCGACGTCGAGGAGGCGCGCCCGGGTTTCCAGGCCGCGCTTGTTCAGCCGCGTGCCCGCGGCCGACTGGGCGACCGCGTCGTTCCATTGTTCTCGGGCGCGGGTGGCCTGCGGGGATTCGCGGGTGTTCAGGCGAACCGTCCGGGGTTCGCCGCGACAGCCCGGCGCAAGGTCGGCCGGTTGTCTCGGTACGCCTGCACGACGGGCGCGAGTTCATGCGGGCTGGCGCCGTGCATGATGACCGAGTGGGTGCCCAGGCCATATTGCCGGGCAATGGTTTTCGCGCAGTCCTGCGGCGAACCTTTGGCCACCGAGTCCAACCATTCGGCGGGAATCAACTCGGCGATGCGTTGCAGCGTCTCGAATGAGGCACTGGCGTCGATCGGCCCGGCCGTGGCCGCATCGGCGAACAGTTCGGTCTGCTTGATCCGCTCCCATACCGCCGGATCCCAACCGTTGGACGTGACGAGCACGTCGGCGTACGCCTGCAGGTAGGTGGCCAACCGGCCGACACCGCGACGCATCTGATCCTCCGGCGACAACGCGTCGGGGACCGTCGCCAGGCACGCCCAGATGCGGACGCTGTCGGGATCTCGGCCGGCGCGTTCCGCCCCGCGGCGCACTGCGGCGACCGACGACGTCGTCGCCTCGTCGGAGAAAAAGGTATGGAGCACAACGAAATCCGCGATCTCGCCGGCAAGTTCCATGGTCTTGGGGCCGACCGCTACCAGGCCGATCGGAGGGCCGTCGGGCAGGCCGCTCGCGTGGCGCAGGAACGGGTATTTCCCTGCCGGCCCGTCGTGATCGAGGATCATCTCGCCGGCCCAG
Organism: Mycolicibacterium alvei; assembly: GCF_010727325.1. NCBI lineage: Bacteria > Bacillati > Actinomycetota > Actinomycetes > Mycobacteriales > Mycobacteriaceae > Mycobacterium > Mycolicibacterium alvei. Next base: position 3,179,338 of record NZ_AP022565.1, on the reverse strand, counting down.
AGTCGGCGCAGGATCCCGAAGAAGTCACGCAGACGCGCCTCGGTCACCACAGGCAGGCCGATCGCCTGCCAGTACGCCGCCATACCGCGCCCGAACGCCATCGCGAAGCGGCCCTCGGTGAGGGCGTGCATCGTCGACCCGATCGTCGCGGTTACCGTGGGGTGCCGGGTGTGGTAATTCGTCGACGGCGCGATCCCCAGCGTCGTGCTGGCGCCTGCGACCGCGCCGGAGAGAACCGCGGGATCCTTCACCGTGAAACGTTCACCGATGTGGCACGAGCCCAGGCCGAGCTCGTCTGCGGTCCGGGCTTCGGGCAGAACCACCCGGACATCCGCGGGGTGGCGGGTCACGGCGTAGTAGCCGAGTTCGTTGAGCTGGTCGAGCTGGTTCGTGCTCAATGACGTGCCTTTCGTTCCGTGGACGTCTTGCACTGTCGGTCGCGGTGGCCGTAATTGTCAATGAGGGTTCTCAATGAATGGGAAAGTGAGTACTAGCATCATCTTCGAGGGGCCGATAGCGACCGGTGTCCGCTCGGCGGTGGGAGCAACGACATGGCTCACAGGGTCAGGGTTTCACCCGATCTGGTTGGCGGCGGCGTCAACGAGGGTTACGGGAAGGTCGTCGACGCGTTTCGTCGCAACCTCGACGGCGGAAGTGAGATCGGTGCCGCCGTCGCCGCCTATCGCGACGGCCGCAAGGTCGTCGATCTGTGGGGTGGCTACCGCAACGGGACGACGCACTCACCGTGGGAGCACGACACGATGGTGATCGTCTTCTCGACGACGAAAGGGATCGCCGCGCTGACCGTGGCGCTGGCCGTCTCGCGCGGATACGTCGCGTATGACACACCAGTGGCTGACTACTGGCCCGAGTTCGCCCAGAACGGCAAGGATTCCGTCACGGTCCGGCAATTGCTTTCGTATCAGGCAGGATTGGCTGTTTCCTCCCCGCCGTTGACGCTGGGCGACTATGCCGACCCGGCGCAAGCGTCGGCGAAGCTCGCGGTCCAGCGACCCGCCTGGACCCCGGGAACTCGGCACGGCTATCACCCCTGGGGCCTGGGCCCGTACGTGAGTGAACTGATCCGGCGTACCGACCCCGCGGGGCGGACGCTCGGTCGGTTCTTCGCCGAGGAGATCGCCGCACCGCTCGGATTGGATTTCTACATCGGGCTACCGGAGTCGGTCGATCGCGACCGCGTGGCGCACCTGCACGCGTTCTCGGCGGCCCAAATGCTGTTGCATCTCCACACGCTTCCGCCGGGCTTCGTCCTTGCGATGATGAATCCACGCAGCCTTACCGCCCGCGCCGCCATACCGCCCGGCGTCAAGGCTTTGGACGAGTTCAACCGCGATGAGTTGCGCGTTGTCGAGATGCCGGCGGGAAACGGCACCGGAACCGCGCGGTCCATTGCGCGGCTGTACGGCGACGCCGCCACCGACGGCGCCGGGATCGGCTTGTCGTCGACGACCCTCGAGGCGTTGAAAGCGTCGGCGGTACCCCCGGCAAACGGATTGCACGACACGCTTTTACACCTGGATGCCTCATGGTCGCTCGGCTTCTTGAAGCCACCAGTTCCGAGCGTCTTCGGCTCGTCCGACCACGCGTTCGGCACCTGCGGGGCCGGCGGTTCATTCGGATTCGCCGACCCGGATACCGGCACCGGCTTCGCGTACGTGCCGAACAAGATGGGCTTCCACGTGGTCAGCGATCCGAGAGAACTGGCCCTTCGGCAGGCGCTCTTTCGGGATGTGATCGGCGCTCGGGTGCAGACGTGAGCTGCAGGTATGGAGCCGATGACGGGAATCGAACCCGCGTATTCAGCTTGGGAAGCGATGGAGTGCCGGCGCTGTGGTTCCAGCGCCGGCGTCAGTCGTCGATGGTGACGTCGGGCTGCCAATAGGCCGGCAGTCCGCCGCTAACCCGTTGCTCGATGACCCGGTCGACGGCGCGGGTCGCCTCGGTGAGCGGATGTCCCTCGCCCAGAACACGACCCGCCTCCTCGATCAACGTATGCGTGCGCTTGCGGGCGAGTTCGAACATTCCGCCCTCCCAAAACAGCCACGCCAGCCAGTACCGCCACAGCAAGGCCTGCTCGCTGTCGTTGCCGAAGCTGCGAACCGCGTCACCGAAGCCTCGTTTGCCGGCGATCACCCGGAGCATCAGATCCCGCATCTCGGATTCCTCGTCGCTGGCGAAACCGTCGGCCTCCGCGATCGCGTCCTCGTCAAGGTCGCCGGATCCCAGCCACGGCCGGTCCGGGTCTAATTCCACCTCCTCGCGTTCGGCCTCGAACTCGATACCCAGGTCGTAGGCCATGTCCCGGTACTCCTGTAGGTACCGCTGCCATTCGGCCCGGGCGGCCTCGCGCTTCTCGTATGCATCGACGGTCAGCGGATCCTGCGCTCCACGGCCGCGCGCCAGATCGTCCGCCAGCACTTCCCACTCTGAGATCCGGTCGATCGCTTTCGCGTCGTTCGGTGTCCACGTCGCCCGCGTGCTGCGGGCCAGCAGGGTATTCGGGCTGTCGTATCCGAACACGTTCTGCAGGGTCGGGATCAACTGATCGAGTTCCTCGAGAATCCGTGGCGTGACGCCCACGGCTTCCCCTCTCCACGTCCACTTGGCCAGCGCCGCCACCAGGGTCCGCGGATGATGTTCGCCCAGAAGCGTTGTGCTATAGATCTGCACGGTCGACGCGTCGACGCTGGCGCCGAACGGATCGCGGAGGGCGTGGCGGGCCTGCGCGGACCCGTAGAGCGACGCGAGGGTCAGTTCGTGCTTGACGCCGAAACGCCGGGTTTCGGCGCCGCACAGTTCGGTCCAGGTGAGCAGGCGCTGTGCCGGAGTGTCGCTGGCATCCGCCAGGTATGCCAGGGTGTGACGAGCCTGCAGCGTGGCCGCGTGCTCGGCGCCCAGCACGCCGGACATTGTGGGGACCAGGTTTCGCAGTGTCTCGCCGGCGTCGGTATCGCCTCGGTGGTAACACCAGTCGGCCCGCATACCGGCCACGGTCAGGGTGTCGGGGTGGTTTTCGCCGAGGATCTCCCGGCGGCCCTCCAGCACGGAGGTGACCTCGTCGATCGCGGCGTCGGTGTCGCCGGCGGCCATCCGGGCCGACGACAGCGTCAGCAGCGCATCCAGGGTCTGGGAATCCCGATCACCATGTGCGGCGCGCAACGCCAGCCACTGCTGCTCGGCAGCGGCCACTGGATCAACGGGTCGGTCCTCGTCGGCCACGGTATGTCCCCTCTCGATGTGTCGTCGGCGTGGTCAGCGGATCACGCTGACGGTGACCACGATGACCACAAAAACCAGGTATGCCGTCGCCCAAGCCAGGCTCGCGGCGGCGAACCCGAGAGCCACCGGCCGCGCCGGTCTGATGAGCGACACCAGCGCCGCGATCGCGGCCGGAACGATCCAGGCGACCGGGAGTAGGTCGATGAATATCGGATGCGCTGTCGTCAGCGCTCCGAGGAACAACCCGAGCACCTGCAGGGCCGGCCGCGACGATAGAAGAAGCGGCTGTGACGCAGGTGCAGGCTCGAACCGATCGGTCACTTGGCGATTCCGAAGATCATGAGTGACAACAGCATCGGCAAGCCCAGCAGGGCGCCCAAGGTGATCGCCGCGCCGATTCGAGGAGCTTTGTACCGATACAGCCCGATGCCAGCGGCGGCGATCAACAGCGCAACCGCACCCACCGTAACGACATTGCGTGTATGCGGGACCGGATCGAAGATGCCGATGCAGGCCAGCAACACCGGCCACAGCAGTCCGGCGAAAACCGCGGCGCCGAACACGCTCGGACCCCAGCTCTTCATGGTCGTGGACGAACCGGCGATCATCGCGCGGGCGCCATTGTCGGAAGTATCAACAACGGCCCAACGATCGGTACGGACACGGGGCGCACACTGGACCCTGGGGGGGCTGTGGCCAGCGGAGCGGCGAGCGTCGGCGAGGCGGCCGGAACCGGCTCACGCTCGTGGGGTGTCAGGGACGGCATGCCGATATCGGCGAGAGTCATCGACCCCATCGGCATCCTCCTCGTCGTGGAATCAACCCCGGAACGGAGGGCGTGTTCCATAGTTTATCTAGCCTCGCGACGGTCACCGGACACAAAAGTTCCGCGGACGCCATGTCGGGGGCCCGCCCGTAAGCCTGGGAATCGGCTGTAGGTGAAGGGCGCTGGCGCCGCGTGAAAATGAGTGTGTCGGGGGTTTGAAGGCGGCATTGGGTCCGCCGGCTCGCCCGCCGCGCGACTTCCGCCTGCCCAGCGGTGACCCCGGCGATTGGCCGGGCACCGGCTAGTTCGGTGCCGGAGTGTCGCAGTTGGATGTGGAGCCGATGACGGGAATCGAACCCGCGTATTCAGCTTGGGAAGTATTTTCCAGACGCGAACAGGTGAGCGATAACGCCTGGTAGATCGGCCGCATAGCAAAGCCAAATTGCAACGCGGCCTGCAACTTAGGTACGGCTAGCGCACTAGTCGGGTACGGCTACGGTACGGGCGCAGTACGGGTTCAGTCGGGGGTATGGACGGGGTACCGGGACACGACGCCCCCGTCGACACGCCGAGTCGTGTCAGAGCACGGTCATAGACTGGCTCCAGTCGCTCGAACGCATGAGCGAGAACTTGCGCATGCACCACAGAAGGCGAGGCAATGACAACCACAGGCGACCTCCCGGCGAAGTACAGGGATGCTGCTGTGATCACCTTCGAACACCACGCGATCAAGATGGCTAGCAAGATCACCGCGAGCAAGGTCAACCCGCTGACCGGTGACGTGACTCTCACCCTCATGCCTTTTGAGGGTTTGATCCACCCGTATCCGTTGCTGTTCGACCCGCCGCTGATCGAGCATGCCGTGGGCAAGAACAACGGCTTCGCGCACCGCTGGGAGATGCTGAGCTACGCGTTCGCTCTGCCGGACCCGGCTGACTTCCCAGCCCTCGCAGGCCTCACCGATGACGACAAGACCGTGTTGCGTCGCTACGCAAAGGTATGTCGGCGGCTCGCCGGATACTCTGCGCTCAACGACGAGACCGGCCTTAGTTGGTCCGTGAAGAAGGGCGGCCAACCCGACGTCAAATTGTCGTTCCCGACTGAGGAAGCCTTTGGGGGCACCTCGCTTGCCTTCCGCCAGCTGCACAGCGACGACGAGACAGCGTCATTTAGCCGGACAAAGGGCCTGCTGATGAAGGCGATCAAGCTGCTACCCGCTGCCGAACAGGAAGCACCGAAAAATGTTGTAACACAGTGGGCAAAGGCCCGCGGCAAGCTAATGAATCGGCTGTTGGAGAACATCGTCGCGACCAAGGTTGGCAAGTCCGGTCCTCACCCAGCGCCGGATGACTTCCCGTTCAGCTACTGCAACATCGATCCGCAGAAGTTGATTCTGACGTTCAACTACGGCGACACCATTCACTTCTCTGGCGAGCAGGAGTCGCTATCCGAATTGCTTGAGGTCGAAGCGAACGCAGCCTATTACAGGCACGCCGTGTTGCTTGCGATCACCAGTCTCAGCCACCTGTATTTCGGCTTCGCGGTGTTGGCTGAGGCCGCAATGGCAGACGCGAGCTAGCGCGCTTCTTCTGCTTGGCCGTGCTACTAGCGGCTTACGCTCCACTATTAGTGGGTCACGGGGTCGCCCGAGTAACCGCGTGGTGCACCGCTGCGCCTGTACCTGCCCTTCGGCGGATCGGTCATGTCCGGCGACCGGCCCACATATGCGCCACCCTCGCTCGGCGGGGCGTACTCCCGCCCTGGCGGGGCCGGCCCCGGTCCCCAGGAGAACTCGGTGGCGCCGGTGTGCTCACAGCCACGGGCGTGTTCGCCGTCGCCGTACCACTTACGGTCGAAGCTCATCGTGGTTACCTGTGGGCGACGATGACGGGCGGCGTGTAGGTCGTGCTGCCCGTGATCTGAATTGCTAGGGCCGCGCTACGGTGCCGAATGCCGACGCCGAACGAACGCGCCAAGAACGACTCTTGCAGCGGGTACGGCCCCACACCGGGAATCGCGCGCAGACCGCGATAGGCCGGGTTGGTATGTTCCCTAAAACCAATGGGATTCGACTCACTGTTGGGCCCACCAGTCGCAACAATGGCCGCCCAACCTGCGGGGATAAAGTAGCTTTCGATCACCAACGCCTTGCCGTAACTGCCGGTGACCTCTAGGCCGTTGTAATCGGGCGGCGGGGCAGCCCCTTCCACGCGTTCGGTGGTGAGCCGCGCCGGGGCGTTGGAGGACGGGATGAAGTCGTACTTGGGAGTTTTACTGGTATCGAACGTCACTCCCGCCCGCCAGCTCGTGATCTTCGACGACTCCAAATCGTTCGGATGTACCAAGAGCAGGAACCGCGCGGATTGTGTTGAGCCGTAGCCGTGTTCCTTCACATGGTTGATGCCGGCCTCGACATGAACGGGGTCGAGTGTGACACTTTGGGTCGTGAGGTAATGGGTGTGTGCACCGTCGAACGTGCGGCCCAGGTGCGCGGGCGGGACCATCCCGTCACCGTTCCACAGTCCGTAAACCGAATGACCGAAGTCGTTGGTACGCACCACGTTGGAGAACAACCGCTGAAGGATCGTGCCAGTGGTGAGCCGGTTATCGGCTTCGAATGCGCGGATGATGCGGTTGTCGACCTGCTCCCGCGTCGCATCGCGGAGGTAGCGCCAGGTCATCCGTAGCGCGAGGTCGTGGTCTTTGAAGCTGTAGCCGAGCTTTAAGTACGACGGATCGGAAATGCCACGGGGAGCGCCGAATTCTGTGGCCTCCTCAAAAAGTTCCGCTTGCACGTCCTGCGCTACAGCGTCGGCGGCGTTGATTGTCTTGTACGACAGCAAGTTGGCAATGGCGCTTCGGTGCTGGTTGTACTCCGCCAAGGCGGTGGTCAGCTCATCCCAGATGACCGAGAGGTCTGTGCCGTCCGCGAGCTGATTGACAAGTACATCACCGCGGGTTTGCGTTCCGCTGCGGTTCACCATAGTCGTCTCCTTGTGTAGCGGTTAGGGAGAACCTACGCCTGAAACACACTGCCGCGCTGAGCCAAAGACGCCGACTGTTAGTTTCGCGGCGGTCGGCAGCTTAATGTCGGCGGACCGGGGCGGTTAGCGGCTAGAATCGAATATATGACGAATAGCGCTGCACCGCCGATGAATACGGCGCGACGAGCGGAAACCTTTGCAAGAGATTGGCAGGTCGAGCCAGTGCCAAAGAGGCATGAACCACCGCCCGGCGTGGTCGTGTCGGAAGTGCCAACTATCCGAGGTCGAGCCGGTGCACACCGCTGGCTGAACGATGTTCTCGGTGTGCCAGTGCGCCTGAACTATGTTCGCGCCGCGACGGCCAAGGGTGAATTAAGTGGCGTGAGAATGTCTGGCGCGCTGTTTTTCTCAACACAAGGACTATTCGACTGGATCATGTCCCGATACGACGACACCAACAAAGGAGCGACTACATGACCATGGATCCGCAAAGCCGACAACTCTTTGACAAATATCGGATGGGTGAGTCGCCCGACCCCGATCACCCCATTGTGCAGGCGATGCTTGACGCCAAGCGGATCGTGGTGCGGTCGACAAGGTCTGGCGATGACGCAAGCTCGCTTTTCGACCCGGCTTGGTCACCGAGGATGTACGACCTCGCCGAGCGGACATTAAGCAACGTCCACCATGGCCTCGGCCGCGGAGGCGACATGCGGTATGTCAACACCGCCGGCAATACCCTTCGAGGGCCAAGACGCGACCGTGAAACGTATGTACATTTCGTTGGCGACGAACGGGCTTTCGTCTGCAAGGGCAAGCCTGATGAGTTCGCGGCGACATTGCCCCACCTGCATTGGCTACACGACATCGCGAACGGATGCCAGATCAATATTGCGGACGACTGCGGCGGGGCGACGGTTCGGGTTCCGCTGCTGCGGGGGCGGTTCTTACTGATCTTCGCGTGCTGTGTACCGTGCCGCGAGCAGGCGGGTGTGATGGCCGACGACGGTTTCATCATCAGTGAGATGGATGAACAAGCGGACCTGCTACCCGGCGCGCGGATCATGCCAAACCCCGAGCCCGACGTGAACCCCGACGCCTGGGCGTAGAACACATCGCCCTGGCACCCGTCGTGGTGCGTAGCGGCGTGCCGAGCACCGGGACGGCGACCGGGTAGGCCGGGGCGGGCGGCACCCCTGATAGTTGTGGACGGCGTGCACAAGTTCGCCGGGTTAAGGACGGTCCTGGCACGCTCGGTGATGGCTGGCTAGACTGATGGGGACCGCCGTGATCGGCTCGGCGGGATGAACAGTCTTTCGGTGACGGCATCCGCCCCACGGGGCGGGGGACCAGAACAGACTGAGGCGCAGCAAGCTGACGCAGGGTGCCCTCGGAGAGACAAACCAAGTCTGTACAGAAGTGCAGGTGAAAGTTTGCTTCTCCGAGGGCACCTTTGGTTTCTCCGGGAGAGGCATAGAACGGAGGAACACATGAAAGAGACGGACGAGCACGCCGTGGTCTTGGGCCAGCTGGACCCGCACGACAAGGCCATCCGTGAGGATGAAGGCAGGAGCATCGAGGCCCGTTGGGACTTTGGCAACGTCCTGTTGAAGCAGCGCGACGACAAGAAGCAGCTGCGGCGCGGGTTGGTGGCGAGGGTCGTGAAGGAGTACGGCGTCAGCCGTAGCGAGATCCATCGGCGTATGCAACTCGCCGAGAAGTTCAAGAGCAAGAGCGAAGTGTCCCACGCGTGGGACAAGTACGGCTCGTGGCGACGCATCACCCGCGACGTACTGCCGAAAACTCCACGCAAGGAGAAGGCTGAACGATTGACGGAGAAGGTCGAGCCGTCGCCGGAGGATCAAACCAGGGTGACGGTTCGCCGCCTTGCGCTGTGGGCCGGGGGCTCCGATGATCGCTGTGACAAGCTCGTGGCGATCCTGCGCGAGGATTTGCGCCCGCTGGGCATCAACGTCACAAAGGCCGGATCATGAGCGCGGAGTGGAAGATCGGTGCGAGCCAGCTGTGCAGTCTGCGCGGCATGATCATCGACCGGGATGCGGCGTGGCGGGCTGACCCCGAGTGGGCGCCCATCATCGACGCAGCGATTCGCGCGGGCATCGAGAACATCGATGGGCCCACATTCGGCCGCATCTTCGCGCAACTGTGGGGTGGCGGCTACCGAGGCGACTACACCACCTACGGGATGGGAGAGGTACGCATGGCGAAGGCCTGGCGACGGTACCTCAAGAAGCACAGGGTGCAACCCGCCGACACGTAACCCGCTGCGCCGCTGCCGCGTTCGTCGGTGTTGAATCGGCGGCGCGGCTGCGGGCCGGGTAAGGTATAGGTATCGACAACTGAATATCGCCCGCGAAAGGCCACATAGACGAGCTGTTTCGTCAGCAACATTCTACGGACCGACGCGACGCGCTAAACCGATCTGAACTGGCGTGCGTCGAAGGCAATCCCTCACATACCTAGAGGGTGCGCTTTCGATGCGCGCCAGTTTTGTTTGCGCGCCGATTTTTCCGAGGACAGTGATGGACGAGAGCCAGAAGCCGACCATGACCGAGCAAGAACTCTGGGAGTGGCTGCACTACGACGAGGGCATCCCCGTGACGCGACGTGCAATCAAGCACGCGGTTCTGCGCCGGGAGATTCTGCCGACGCGTATCGGCAATTACAACCTCTACAGCAAGCAAGACGGCTGGGACTGGATCAAGTCCCGCAAGCAACCGGGCGTCTATCGGCTGCCGAAAACTGCGGCAGCCCAATAAGAGTGTTGCCCCGGTGGGGATGGCAACCCGCCGGGGCGATACGACCGTCAAGCCTGGCAACCGAAGGACGTAATCGTGAGCTTACCTGAACGGACAGAACGCCGAAAGCGCAAGCGGCGCAACCCGATGTACCTAGCGATCACGAACGGTGAGTCTGTGCCGCAAAAAGGTCTGCACTTTCCGGACGTGACCGGCATGACTCTGTTGGAAGCGGCCTTGGCCTATGCCGAGGCGGGGTGGTTCGTGTTGCCGGTGAAGAGTGGCACCAAGAACCCTGGCAGTGTGGTGGGCGGTCGGTGGCAGGAGCTGTCTAGCCGCGACCCCGAGCAGATACGCGAGTGGTGGTCCGAGAACTCAAATCACGGGATCGCCCTACACTGCGGCCGCTCTGGTGCTGGGGTGTTCGACTACGACATGAACAACCTGGACGCTCTGAGGGTCATGGGTCGCGGCGACCTGGCTGACGCTCTGTTGAGTGCCGAGGCGGTGCAGGGCACGCGCGGCGAGGGCGACCGAGGGCACTACATCTTCTTGCTACCCGACGACGGCAAGGAGTACGGCAACAGCGCTGGCGCGTTCACCGTCGTCGGAGAGTTCCGGGGTAAGAACGGCGTCATCATCGCCGCCCCGACACCACACCCCGACGCCGAGACCAAAGGCGGGGAGTACCGACAGGTCAGGACCGGCCCGGTGGGGCGGATGCCGGACGTGTTGCGGGAGTGTTTGTCCGAGGCGGGGGCGAGCGCCGACCCGCTGACCGATGCGGAGACGGAAGCGCTTCTCGACACACACACCGCGCGGGGCGAGTGTGGCCGGGAGGGATGCCGACACGGAGTCGAAGGTCCGGTGAAGCAGTTCCGCGAGCGCATTGCGAACGGCGAAAGCCGCCACGACAGCCTCGTGAGAGTTGCGCCGTGGGCTTTCGCGGAGGCGATGGCCGGCTGCTATCCGGCGGGCGAGTTGTTCGGCACGCTGCACTCGGCCTACGCAGCAGAGTTCAGCGCCGACGACGAGCCCGAGCGAGTGGCTCAGTTGAGCGACGAGTACGTGCGGGTCGTGCGGTGGGCGATGGCCGTCGCGCAGGCTGACCCAGACCGGGCTCACCGCAATGATGACTTGCCGACCGATGCGGAGTTGGAGGCGTTCTGGTCGGCACGGGACATCCTGCGCCACATATACGCGTCGTCGTTGGCGCAGCAGATGGACCCGCGTGGTGTCTTGGCGGTGCACCTTGTGCGTGCGATCTGCTCGATACCGCCGTATGTGACGCTGCCGGGAACCACTGCGGCGCGTGCAAGCCTGAATCTTCACGTAGCTTTGGTGGGTCCGAGTAGCGGCGGCAAGAGCAGTTCGGTTGGTGTCGCCAAGGCAGCGGTCGCGGTGACACCGGAACCTGAAGTGACGACGCTCGGCAGCGCGGAGGGGATCGCTAAGCAATACGCCTACCGCGACACCAAGACCAAGACCATAGTGACCGTGACAGACACGCTGCTGTTCAACGACACGGAGATCGAATCTGTTGAGGCGCTGTCGAAGCGGTCCGGCAACCCGCTGATGAGCCAGTGGCGCAAGACCTTCACCGGCGAACAACTTGGCTTTGGCTACGCCGACCCCAAGCATCGGATACCCGTGCGCGCCCACAAGTATCGGTTCTGCCAAGTTCTCGGGATTCAACCGGAACTGGCGGGATGGCTACTCAACGGAACGCAAGCGGCAGCTGGTACGCCGCAACGCATCCTGTGGGCGCCGGTCGTCTACTCACAGATGCCGCGACCAGAGGACCTGCCCGCCTGGCCGGGGCAGAAAGTGTTGCAGGAGTGGCCTATGCCGGTAGATGAACGCAGCACCGATACATCTGGCACGAGGACCAAGTGGCCGAATCTGAAGGCTGTCGACCGGGACGCGAACGAAAACATGTTGCGGGAACACGAGTTAGGGGTACCGGGGGCTGTGGGCGCGTTGATCCGTGAGGCCCGTTACAGGTTCCACCACGGTGAGGTCGACAGTTTTGGCGGCCATTCGACGCTGACGCGGTTGAAGGTCGCTGCGGGACTCATGTGGCTAGACGGCCGGACCGACAAAGTCACCGAGGAGGACTGGGACCTAGCCGGGGTCGTGATGAGGGTGTCGAACTCGACGCGTGCGAGCGTGCAGAATGCTTTGGCCACCGAGGCGAGGGACACGAACAGGCGACGTGGACACGCAGAGGCTGAACGCGAGGACGCCAAAGAGGACTACAAGTACGACAAGACCATTGCGCGAGTGTCCGAGCGGATACGAGAGAAGCTGCGTGGCAACAACGGACAAGCCAAGGCGAGGTTGCGGCGACAGTTTGGCCGCGACAAGGAGTATGTGGACGAGGCTCTCGCGCGACTTATTGCAGTCGGCGACGTTGAACTAGAACCCATTGAAGGCACAGGGAATCCGGGCCACCGAGTGTGGCTGAAGGCGGGCCGATGAATAAGCGGCTCGAAGGGGGTACGGGGGTACGAACGTACCCCCTTGCGCCGAAAGTTCGTGACTTAGGCCGTCCTAAAAAGACCTGGTCGTCGTCAATCGACCATTCGCGTTATACGCGCGAGGCTGAAGGTTTCGCGCCGCAGAGGGGGTACGGCGTACCCCCCGTACCCCCCCGTACCCCCTTGAACGCCGCCTTGGCTATACGCCTTGGCCGAGAATCGAAGCGACGGCGCACCGCGCGTGAGGAGGAACCGATGAATGTATTCACCCCGCTGGAACCGCCGTATTGGTGGCGGCCCCAGAAGCGAACCCGCCGTGGGCATCCCACGCGACCGCGACGAAACCCGCGTGGTGAACCGAGACCGCCAGAAGCCGCCTGGCGTCCGGGAATGCGTTGACGTGACCGATAAGTGCTAGGACAAAGAATATGGCTGAGAAACAGCCTTGGGCTGCCACAAATGCACCCACCTACGCGGAGCGCATGGCCACACAGCACCCGCGACTTTGCAAGGCACACCGGGCAAGTGATGGCGAGCCATGCGGCGCTTTTGCGATCCGCGGCGGGTCTGTGTGTGCCGTCCACGGCGGGCGGGCACCTCAAGTACGGCGAAAGGCACAGCAACGCTTGGAGTTTGCAAAGGACATGATGCTCGTGCGCGCCTTCAGGGGCATACCTGAGCCACAGGCACCGCCTATGCCCCGGTGCAAGCCCGCGCCGAAGCCCCCGCCCCGCCGAGCCACACGGCCCGCTGGCCCCGCCGGGTCACCCGCCCCAGCAGCGCCGGTAGACCCACCCCGGCGGGCAGCTCCTGTGGACGAGGGCCATGCGGGCGCGCCGGGCGTACCCGAGTGGGCCGAACCGCCCCCGCGCACCGCTACGGGCCAGTTAGTCACAGAAGAGGACGCGCTAGCCGCCGTAGCCCGCGCCAACCGACGTGCAGGAGTTCGCAGACGGAAGCAAAAGCGCAGGTGAAGCGGCAGACGCGCATGTGGTACTGGCGTACCGTTTCGGGGCGTAAGGCGGTTACGACCGTTTCCGCCCCGACGAGAGGAACCGACGTGGAGAACATCCGCTATCCCGCCGACTGGCTCACCAAGGGTGGGCCGCCATTCGAGTCGATGGGCCTGCGCCAGCTGCCGGGACCGCTAACCGATTACGCGGCGCTGACGCTCGTCCGCGACCACGGCGTGTGGATATTTGTTGCAGGCGAAAACAATACGATGCTCGGCACGACCGACGAGCTAGATGATGTTGTCCAGTACGTCGGCACGTACGCGTGGCACGTCGAGCACGCCGAGCGACAGGGCGACGCATGAACGCGGCAGCCAAGGCGCGGGGCGCGTTGATGTTCGGATATGCGCGTGTCAGCACCGAAGAACAAGCCGAGAAGCGCAACGGGTTGGAGGCACAGCGCACGACTATCGACGCCGAAGCCGAGCGCCGGGGCTGGACCGTGGAGCACCACACAGACGCGGCCGTCACCGGCAAGATGATCGGGCCGCAGCTGCGGGAAGTGTTGGAACTGTTGGCGTCCGGGCAAGGCGACGGCCTTGTGGTGGCGAAGCTCGACAGGCTATCGCGGTCGATAGTCAACGCCGCCAACATAATCGAAGCCGCCACCACGCAAGGTTGGTCGCTAGTCGTGTTGGACCTCGGCGTGGACCTGACGACTGCGGCGGGCCGCATGGTGGCGATGAACCTGGTCAACTTCGCACAGTACGAGCGCGAGTTGATATCAGAGCGCACGCGGGCCGGTCTCGCCGCGAAGCGGGCACGTGGTGAGCGGTTGGGCCGTCCGCGACTGGCGAAGCCGGGAGTGGTTCGACGAATCGTGTTGGACCGCGACGCCGGTCTGAGCTTCACTAAGATCGCATCCGCCTTGGAAGCCGAGGGCATCCTGTCGCCTGCAGGGCGACCGAACTGGCAGGCCTCCACTGTGCGGCGCATCTACGCGAGCGCCACCGCCGCAACAGAAGCCGAGCAGGCCAGCGCATGAGGCCGCTAATCCGCCGCACACCGGACGGGCGCAAGGTCGCCGTGCCGAGCACACCCCGGCAGCCCGTGCCGCAACCGCCCGAGCAGTCCACGAACGGCCACGACGGCGGGCCGGAACAGACGACCCCGCAGGGCCGCGAGCGACGGGTGAAGCTGGACCCCGACGACGTGCGGGCGATCCGCGCCGATTACGCGGCGGGCCGGTGGGACCAGGCCGACCTCGCCTACATCTACGGCGTCACCCAATCCACCATCAGCGCCGCGATCAGCGGCAAGACCTGGCGAGACGTCACCGACACACCGAGAGAACAGGATTCATAAATGGCCCGAGTACAGAAGCGCGTAACCACCAAGGGCGCAACAACCTACGTGGCGAAGTGGCGGGAACCGGATGGGCGCGACCGCTCTAAGGGCGGGTTCACGACCAAGAAGGCCGCCAGCGACTACGCGAAGAACGCCGAGAGCGCGGCAGCGCAGGGACTGCTGTTCGACCCGGCCAAGGGCAAGTTGCTGTTCCGCGACGCGGCGGCGATCTGGTTGGAGTCCCGCAAAGCCGACACCCGCAACAACGCCGAGAACCACCGCTACGCGCTCGCCCCTGCCGCAACTCGTCGCGGCGACGGCAAGACGCTCGGCATTGACGCGGTGTTCGGCGGCTACCCGCTGAACAGGATCACCCGCGAGTACATTCAGGCGTGGGTCAACCGGCTCACCGAGGCGGGCAAGAAGCCGTCGACCGTGCGGCACGCGTTCTGGACGGTGCGAATGGTGTTGGAGCAGGCGGTGGTCGATGCCCGGCTGGCGAAGAACCCCGCCGATTACGTCAAGCTACCCACGGAGCGCAGCACCAAGGGCAACAAGCCCGGTGTGGTCGATGACCCGGCGCAGTTCCTCACGGCGCAGCAAGTTTCAGCACTCTTTGACGCCACGCCTTGGCCGTACAACGTGTTGGTGCATGTTGCGGCGTGGGGCGGGTTGCGGGCGGCAGAGCTCGGCGGGCTGACCGTGGGGAACGTCGAACTGCCGGACCCACCGCTGAACCCGAACGCCCCGGCGAAGCCAGGAGTACTGCGGGTAACGCAGGCGGTCCGGCACAACGGCACGGTGGTCGAGTACGGCCCGCTCAAGACGGACCAAAGCTATCGGCGGGTGCCACTGACGCCCGAGACGACGGCGCTGCTGCGGGACTACCTCGCGCAGCACCCGCGCCGCGACGAGCCGACCGCGCCGCTGTGGCCAGCTATGGTGCTGAGCCGCCCCCGGCCTAGCGGAGTCCGCGCCGACGCCGCCGACCCGCGAGCGGCCAAGCCGGGTGTGGAAGGTGCCCCGCTGAGCGCGACCGCGAAAGCCCGCGCACGACGGCAGGCCGACGCCTTGGCCAAGTTATCGGTGGAGGACGCCGAGGCGCGGTTGCTGCTCGACTGGACGCAGCCGCTACGGCACGCGACGTTCTACAAAGCCATCTACCGGCCCGCTGTGCTCCGTGCCAACCGGACGACTGGCGCGACGGTGCTGCCGCCTGAACTCAAGTTCCACGCGCTCCGCCATACCTACGCGAGCCTGTGCGTCGCGGCGGGGATCAAACCGGACAAGCTCAGCGGGCGGATGGGGCACGCCAACGTGCGGACGACGCTGGACGTGTACGTGCACCTGTTCCCCGATGACGACGCGACCGAAGACATGGCCGCGCTGGGCGCGTTGGCCACGCCGAAGCCGACCTACCGCGGAAATGTTGTGCCGCTGCACGGTTAGACGCCGCCCCGCGCTCGCGGAAAGTAGTGCCCGCCCGTTTGAGTAGTCCGCGCACGCGTGTGATTCCGTAACCAGTCTCGGCGACATTCTGACGGATGCTTTCCCCTGCCTCGTAGCGGATGCGGAGTTCTTTGCCGTCGGCGACGTGCCTGGCCGCGAGCACGGCGAGAGGTACCCGTAAATGCCCTAGAGTTCTGATGACAAAGGTGTTAAGTGTTAGTTGTGAATTCGAAGACATGGATCGGCTGGGTAGCAGTAGCCATCGGCATCTGCGCTGTGGTGTCGGCGTTCGCGTTCAGTTCGACTCAGGTTGGGGAGGGATTCGCCTTCGGCTTCGGCGCATTCATCGCCTTCTTCGGGGCGCTGTCCGTCCTCGCCCACAACCGGACCCCCGATCACTGGGGCTTGGTCGTCGTCGGCCTGGCCATGTTCACCGTTCCGTTCATTGGCAACGCCTACAGCTACGACCGGGGGGCCTCCTGGACGTGCTGGGTCGCCGGGAGCTTCGCCATAATTCTCGGTGGCATCGCCTGGACGCACGATAGGACGCCGACCGAGTACGGCATCACCGAGTTGGGAGACAGCCAACGGCTGCGACACCCCTGGAGTTACTGGATCGGGCGGCTCGCGTTGATCATCGGTCTCGCCAGCGTGCTTCTGGGTATCGAGTTCCACTCGACGGCAGCCGGGACCGCAGTCACCATCGGTCTGGGCGGGATGATCGCCGTGGTCGCCGTCTGGTCGCTGCTCGCCTCCGAGCCCACCCACAACTTCCTGACGCTCGCCATCACGGGATTCGCACTATTCTTGTCGCCCTGGGTGGCGGCGTTCACCGGGGACAAACTCGCATGGACGGCCTGGGTGGCTGGTGCCCTCGCCACCGCGCTTGGCGTGGCAGGCTACCTGCGAGATGAGCGCCTAGACTTCGCAACCGCCGTCCGCGACGATTCGGCTGAGCGGTACCGCAGACGATACCGCTGACGCTGCGC
Organism: Mycolicibacterium alvei; assembly: GCF_010727325.1. Classification (NCBI taxonomy): domain Bacteria; kingdom Bacillati; phylum Actinomycetota; class Actinomycetes; order Mycobacteriales; family Mycobacteriaceae; genus Mycobacterium; species Mycolicibacterium alvei. The sequence goes on along the minus strand of NZ_AP022565.1, from coordinate 3,162,371 downwards.
TGGAAAACGTCCTACTTACCTTCATCTAAGAAGTTGTCGGCGGCGTTGGTGCCGGTCGCTACGCTTTTGCAGCATGCCGCGACCTAAGCAGGTCTACAAGATGACGTACCCGAACGGGATGATCTATGTCGGCATGGGCCTCACCGGATCGATTACCTATTTCGGGAGCCACGCTGGGAAGCTACCAGCCGTCACCCGCGCCGAGGCCAGGCAACTCGGGGTACGGGCGGGGTACTGGCTCAACAGCCGGGCCGACAACCCAGGGCTGAATGCCCTGTTCAACCTGGAGCCGGTGACGGGAATCGAACCCGCGTTCTCAGCTTGGGAAGCTGATGTTCTGCCATTGAACTACATCGGCGTGGTGCTGACGAAGGATAGCAACCCGGCCCCGGTGGTGGGTCAGGCGGGCGGATATCGCCTCGGTGAGTCTAAGAAATTGACGCCGGCTTGCCGGACGGGTGATGGCCGGTTCCCGGCGAAGCGTGCCGACGCGGCCGAATCCACGCTGCCCAGGGCGGATCCGGAGCCTGGGCCGGCCCGGCGAAATTCATGACCCCAGAACATGATTGCCGTTCACACGCGACCCTGAGAGTCACGTAAAACCTCGGGCCGTCGTTCTCAGGCGCCCGGCCTACCGTCGGTTGTCGTGGGCTCCATCCGGTGCTGAATGGAGCGAGCAGGCCCGCCGGTCGGGCCGAACCAACCGAGGGGTTTGGACCCATGGACGTTGTTATCGGTATTGCCATGACCTCGCGCGATGCCCGACTCCTCCTGGTGGAGGGCAGCCACGGCGACGGCGCGGTGATCGACCACGACTCGTTCGACGCGGACACCGTCGTCAACGCCGTGCTCGACACCCACGCCGACGCGCCCGCGAACGGATACACCGCGACCCGCGTCGCGCTGACCTGGACTGATGAGGTGGCCACTGACGCGAAGCTGGTGCTCGGCGCCCTCGAGGAGCAGGGCATCGCCGCCGTGGTGGTGGTCTCCGAAGCGGACGCGGAAACCCTTGTTGGGGAAGGAAATTCAGTGACAGCGCGGCCCGTCGCACCCGGCGATGACGAGGCCCTGCTGCTGGCGCGTGGTGCGCTGCTGGCCAGTGCCGACATTCGGGATGAGGCGACGGCGCCGAAGCGCGACCCGCTGATGCGCACCTTGGCCATGATCGTGACGACGGCGGTCCTGATCGTGGCGGGTTCGGCGTTCCTGGCGATCACCGTCCATCGAAACGACGACAGCCCGCCGTCGCAGGCGTCGACCTCGGCTCAACACAGTGCACCGGCCCCACCGCCGGTCCACACCGTCGTGCGCAAGGTGGTCCCGCTGGCCGGGCGGGCGGCTCAGAGGTCCCTGGCGGCGCCCTATGCCGACACCGTTCTGCCGCCGTCGACGGGGGTGGTCCGTCGCTAACCGATACGCTCGTCGGGTGCTGCTCTCCGATAGGGACATCCGGGCCGAGATCGCCGCGAAACGCCTGGCCATCGAGCCGTTCGACGACACCCTGGTCCAGCCGTCGAGCGTCGACGTCCGCCTGGACACCCTGTTCCGGGTGTTCAACAACACCCGTTACACCCATATCGACCCGGCCAAACAGCAGGATGAGCTGACCACCCTGGTCGAACCCGCCGAGGGCGAGCCGTTCGTGCTGCACCCCGGTGAGTTCGTGCTCGGCTCTACGCTCGAGGTGTGCACGCTGCCCGATGACCTGGCCGGACGCCTGGAAGGTAAGTCCTCGCTGGGCCGCCTCGGATTGTTGACGCACTCGACGGCCGGGTTCATCGACCCGGGCTTCTCCGGACACATCACCCTGGAGCTCTCGAACGTCGCGAACCTGCCGATCACGTTGTGGCCGGGCATGAAGATCGGCCAGCTGTGCCTGCTGCGGCTGACCAGCCCGGCCGAGCATCCGTACGGCAGCGACAAGGTCGGCTCGAAGTACCAGGGCCAGCGTGGCCCGACGCCGTCGCGCTCGCATTTGAACTTCATCAAGTCGTCGTAAGCCGCCCCGAGTGGCCACTTGTGACACGCGGACCAGTGATTCGCGTGTCACAAGTGGCCGCTGGGCGCGACTGGCAGGGCCTGGCCCGGTGAACTTTCAGTAACCGCACGGCAACACGAAACACGGCTGAAACACGCTCGCCCCGCGGCTGAAACGCGCGCCGGACATTCTCGTCGAGACCGAAGGAGTCCGACGTGCCCGAAATCGATCCGGCCGCCACGGCCTGGCTGCTGGCCAGCACCGCGTTGGTCCTGCTGATGACCCCCGGCCTGGCCATCTTCTACGGCGGCATGGTGCGCACCACCGGCGTGCTCAACATGATCATGATGAGCTTCATCTCGATCCCGCTGGTCACGGTGGCCTGGCTGCTGGTCGGCTACACCCTGGCGTTCTCCGAGGATGCGGGTGGCGGTCTGATCGGCGGTCTGCAGCACTTCGGCATGCTGGGCATCACGCCCGGCACCGTCCACGGCGCGGTACCCGAACTGCTGTTCGCGACATTCCAGCTGACCTTCGCGATCATCACTGCCGCCCTGGTCAGCGGGGCCATCGCGGACCGCGCGAAGTTCGCCGCCTGGATGCTGTTCGTCCCGGTCTGGGCCGTCGCGGTGTACGCCGTCGTCGCGCACTGGGTCTGGGGGCCCGGTGGCTGGCTGGCCGGCCTCGGCGTCCTCGACTACGCCGGCGGCCTCGTCGTCGAGATCGTCTCCGGCTCGTCGGCCCTGGCGCTGGCCCTGGTGCTGGGGCCTCGCATCGGCTTCAAACAGGACGCGATGCGCCCGCACAACCTGCCCTTCGTGCTGCTCGGCGTCGGCCTGCTGTGGTTCGGCTGGTTCGGCTTCAACGCGGGCTCGGCGATGGCCGCCAACGGCACCGCCGCCGCGATCTTCCTCAACACCCTGGTGGCCGGCTGCCTCGGCATGCTCGGCTGGCTGACCGTCGAGCAGGTCCGCGACGGCAAGCCGACCACCTTCGGCGCGGCCTCCGGTGTGGTGGCCGGCCTGGTGGCGATCACCCCGTCGTGCGGCACGGTCAACACGCTCGGCGCGGTCGTGGTGGGCCTGGCCGCCGGCGTGGTGTGTTCCTTTGCAATCGGCCTGAAGTTCCGGTTCGGGTATGACGACTCGCTCGACGTCGTGGGCGTGCACTTCGTCGGCGGTGTGGTCGGTGTGCTGCTGATCGGATTCCTGGCCACCGAGGTGATGACCCAGGGCCCGCAGGGTCTCTTCTACGGCGGCGGGCTGACCCAGCTGGGCAAGCAGCTGCTGGGCGCCATCGTGGTGGCGGCCTACGCCTTCACCATGTCCTACCTGCTGGCCAAGGCCATCGACCGGTTCATGGGATTCCGGCTCAGCCCCGAGGACGAGACCACCGGCGTCGATTTCACCCAGCACGCCGAGTCCGCCTACGCCGAGGGCGTACACGGGCACCTGCCGCAGCGCCGTCCCGGATTGTTCGGGCAGCTGGGCCAGCCCGGGGGCCTGATGCCGCGCCCGGATCCGGCCGAAGAAGACAGTGCGGGATGATCCGGGCGGCGTTATTTGTCGTAATGCCGAGTAGGGTCTGACTAACCGGCGCCGGCGCGCAGCATGCCGTCGCGGTCCGACCGGAATCTGAGTGCGTTGGCTGATGCGCAGGGTGTAACGATCGACCTCGCTACACCGAAAAAGGTTCTAGTTGTCGGTTCGTGCGGAATGTGTGCGCAATGGCGACAAAGGCAGTGCAGCAAACACATTGGAGGGCTCGGTGGACATCGTACTGGGTGTGGCGATGGCACCTACGACAGTCCGCATGGTACTGGTCGAAGGGGAGAAGGCCGACGGGGTCACCGTCGATCACGACGTCTTCGACGTCACGGCCGGTGATGATTCGGCAACCACTTCTGCGTCCGATCAGGTGGTCGCCGCCATCCTCGGAACCCAGGAGAGCGCCACCGCGGGCGGGCACCATCTGAAGTCGATCGGCGTCACCTGGACCGACCACTCGGACGCCGCCGCGCTGCGCGACACACTGTCTGCGCACGGCATCGACGACGTCATGCTGGTCTCCGAAGGTCATGCCGCCGCGGCACTGGCCCAGGCGGTCGGTCGCGCGGTCGGTTACGACACCACCGCATTGCTGTTCATCGATCGTGACACCGCGACGTTGTCCGTGGTGAAGACCGACGACGGTTCCGTGGTGAAGGTGTTGGCCCAGTCGTTGCACAGTGCCGACGCGATGGCCGTCCTCACCGACATGGCCGCAGCGGTCGAAGCGTCCGACTCCGCGCCCGACGGCATGTTCGTCCTGGGCGCCGGGGTGGACGTCGCCTCGGTGAAGGCGCATCTGGAGAACCTGGTGTCGCTGCCGGTCAGTGCCCCCGACGAGCCGGAGATGGCGCTGGCCCGCGGCGCCGCGCTGGCCTCGGCCCATGCGCCCGCGTTCGAGGCGACGACCGTCGGTCTGGCCTATTCGCAGGATCCCGACGGCAGCACCGCGGGCAGCGCCTACGCGCTGGCCGGTCTGGCCACCGAGATGGCCCCGTTGGGTGACGCGCCGGTCGACGGCGTGGAGCTCGTCGGCGACGAGATGCCGATGGAAGAGGAGCGCAAACCGTTCCTGCTCGTCGGTTCCGCATTGACCTCGGTCTTCGTGGTTGGCGTTGTGGCACTGGTTATTTCGCTTGCGGTGAATATCCGGCCGACGGTCGATCAACGCCCCGCGCCGGCGCAGGGTGCCGTGGCACCCAGCGCCCCGGCCAAGCTCCCCGCCCCGGCGCCGCCGCCGGCAGCGCTGGTACCGCCGCCACCGGCTCCGCCGCCGGAGACCATCAAGGCTCCGATCCCGGTGGTGCAGGAGGCCCCGGCGCCCGCACCGCAGGCGCCGCCGCGCACCGTCTACGTCGAGCAACCCGCCGCGGTCCCGCCGCCGGCGCCCGAGGCCCCGGCCCCGGCCCCGGTACCCGAGGCTCCGGTGCCCGCTCCGCCCCCCATCGCGCCGCCGCCGGCGCCGTACATCCCGCCGCTGGTCGTGCTACCGCCTGCGCCACGGCTGCCGAACATCTTCCGGCCCCAGTGGGATCCGCCGCAGCGTCAGTGGGATCCGCCGCGGCGCCAGTGGGATCCGCCGTCCCGCCATGAACGCGAGGCCCCGCAGTGGCCGGGCCAGGGTTCGGATGACTGGAACCCCGGCCGTTCGGGTCGCGGGTCCGACGATTGGAACCCCGGCCGTTCCGGTGGTTCGCACCGCGGTGGCGACGGCGGAACGCTGTGGCCCTTCCCGTTCGGTGGGCACTGAAAACCGTCACCTGACGTTGGCCTGCCGCTCAGTGTCACGTAGCAACTAGCTCATCCTGGCCGCCTATCCAGGCAGTATGCGATGCACCGTATTCGGTACCGGTTATCTGGGCGCGACACATGCCGCGGGGATGGCAGAGCTCGGCCACGAGGTGATCGGGGTCGACATCGACCCGGGCAAGGTCGCCAAACTCGCCGCGGGCGACATCCCGTTCTACGAGCCCGGCCTGCGCAAGGTGCTGAACGACAACCTGTCTGCCGGGCGGTTGCGGTTCACCACCGACTATGACGAGGCCGCCGACTTCGCCGATGTGCACTTCCTCGGCGTCGGCACCCCGCAGAAGAAGGGCGACTACGGCGCCGACCTGCGCCACGTGCACGCCGTCATCGACACCCTGGTGCCACGGCTTCGGCGGTCCGCGGTGATCGTCGGCAAGTCGACGGTTCCGGTCGGCACCGCCGGCGACCTGGCCGAGCGGGCCCGCGGACTCGCGCCTGCCGACGTCGACGTCGAGGTGGCCTGGAACCCGGAGTTCCTGCGGGAAGGCTACGCCGTGCACGACACCCTGCATCCGGATCGCATCGTGCTTGGGGTGCAGCACGATTCGACTCGGGCCGAGGCCGCGGTGCGCGAACTCTACGCGCCGTTGATCGACGACGGGGTGCCGTTCCTGGTCACCGACCTGCAGACCGCCGAGCTGGTCAAGGTGTCGGCCAACGCGTTCCTGGCGACCAAGATCTCGTTCATCAACGCGATCTCCGAGGTGTGTGAAGCCGCCGGCGCCGACGTCACCCTGCTGGCCGACGCGCTGGGCTACGACCCACGCATCGGACGGCGATTCCTCAACGCGGGCTTGGGTTTCGGTGGTGGCTGCCTGCCCAAGGACATCCGGGCGTTCATGGCCCGGGCCGGTGAGCTCGGTGCCAACCACGCGCTGACCTTCCTGCGTGAGGTCGACAGCATCAACATGCGTCGTCGCACCGCGATGGTGGAACTGACCACCCGGGCCTGCGGCGGATCCCTGCTCGGCGCCAACATCGCCGTCCTCGGCGCGGCATTCAAACCCGAGTCCGACGACGTGCGCGACTCGCCGGCCCTCAACGTCGCCGGCATGCTGCAGTTGAACGGGGCCGCGGTCAACGTGTACGACCCCAAGGCGATGGACAACTCGCAACGAGTGTTCCCCACCCTGAACTACTCCACCTCCGTCGTCGAAGCCTGCGATCGGGCCGATGCGGTGCTGGTGCTCACCGAGTGGGCCGAGTTCGTCGACCTGAATCCGGCCGAGCTGGCCGACACGGTGCGCGTCAAAGTCGTTGTGGACGGCCGCAATTGCCTGGATGCGCAGCGGTGGCGGGAAGCCGGATGGCGGGTCTACGCGCTGGGACGCCCCGTCGCCACTGTTTGACGCTTGTAGAACAATTTGTACGGCCGTAGGCTCGGGCCATGCGGGAACGAATCCGGTGGATGGCCCTGCACGGGGTGGTTCGGGGCATCTCTGCGTACGGCGTGCGTCGCGGGGATCCGCAGGCCCGGTTGATCGCGGACCCGGCGGTGCGGGCCGACCCGGCGCCCTTCGCCGACGAGATGCGCCGTCGTGGACCGATCGTGCGCGGCCGCGCGATCTTGATGACCTTCCACCACGACGTGGCCACCGACCTGCTGCGCTCTGACGACTTCCGGGTGTCGCGGCTCGGCGGCAACCTGCCGCGTCCGCTGCGCTGGGTGGCCGACAAGACCGACACCGGAATGCTGCATCCGCTGTTGCCGCCGTCCCTGCTGGCGGTGGAACCACCCGATCACACCCGCTACCGCAAGCTGGTCTCCTCGGTCTTCACCACGCGCGCGGTGGCCCGGTTGCGGGAACGGGTGAAGGAGACCGCCGACGAACTGCTGGACTCGATGGACGGCGACGCCGGGGTGGTCAACATCGTGGACCGGTACTGCGCGCAGTTGCCCGTCGCGGTGATCAGCGACATCCTCGGCGTCCCCGACGCCGACCGCTCCCAGGTCCTGCGCTTCGGCGAACTCGGCGCACCGAGTCTCGACATCGGGCTGAGCTGGCAGCAGTACCAACAGGTGAACTCCGGCATCCACGGATTCGAGACCTGGCTGACTCATCACCTGCGCCAACTGCGGCGCAACCCCGGTGATGACCTGCTCAGCCAGATCATCGCGGCCTCCGAGGCGGGAGCCGCCGGAGAACCGCTCGACGAGGCGGAACTGCGGGCGCTGGCCGGGCTGGTGCTGGCGGCCGGATTCGAGACCACGGTCAACCTGCTGGGCAACGGTATTCGGATGCTGCTCGACCATCCCGAACACCTGCAGACCCTCTCGGCCCGCCCCGAGCTGTGGCCGAACACGGTGGAGGAGATCCTGCGACTGGACTCACCGGTGCTGATGAGCGCGCGGGTGGCCCTGCGCGACACCGAGGTGGCGGGCACCGCGGTGCAGGCCGGGGAGCTCGTCATCGTGCATCTCGCCGGCGCCAACCGCGACCCCGCGGTGTTCACCGACCCACACCGCTTCGACATCGAACGGGACAACGCCGGCCGGCACCTGTCGTTCTCCGGTGGCCGACACTTCTGCCTGGGGGCGGCCCTGGCCAGGGCCGAGGGACAGGTGGGCCTGCAGACCTTCTTCGACCGGTTTCCCGATGTGCGGGCCGCCGGTGAAGGCAACCGGCGGGACACCCGGATCCTGCGCGGCTGGTCGTCTCTTCCGATAACGCTCGAAAAGGCACGCACAGCGGTAGGTTCGTGATGTGGACTTCCGCGCCGCTCTGCTCGACCAGACCCGGAGCTTCGGGGAGCTGATCGCCTCCAGCGATCCCGAGACGCCGGTGCCGACCTGCCCGGACTGGACGCTCAAGCAACTGTTCCGCCATGTCGGGCGCGGAAACCGTTGGGCGGCACAGATTATCTCCGAGCGCCGGGTCTCACCGCTCGATCCGCGCGAGGTTCACGAAGGGAAGCCGCCCGACGATCCCGACGCCGCGATCGAATGGCTCAACGCGGGTGCGGCCCAGGTCCTCAAGTCGGCAGACCAGATCGGCACCGACGCCAGGGTGTGGACGTTCCTGGGCCCCAAGCCCGAGGGTTGGTGGATCCGCCGACGCGTCCACGAGGTGGCGGTACACCACATCGACGCCGCGCTGGCCGTGGGATCCGAGTTCGTCCTCCCGGCCGATCTCGCCGCCGACGCCGTCAGTGAATGGCTCGCGATCGCCACCGGCATGGCCAACAAGCGGCACCATGAACCGCTCGCATTCGGCAGCAGCATCCACCTGCACGCGACCGACGACGGTCTGGGGCCGACGGGGGAGTGGACGATCGAGCACGACGAGGACGGGCTCGGGTGGTCGCACAGTCACGGCAAGGGCACCGTCGCGCTGAAGGGGCCGGCCCAGAAACTGCTGATGGCGGTCACGCGCCGGGGTACGGCCGCCGACCTCGGGCTGGAAGTGTTCGGCGACACCGCGACCTGGGACACCTGGCTCGACCGCACACCGTTCTGAGTAGCGTACGTTTCGTTCATGACCACATCCGAGATCGCCACGGTCCTGGCCTGGCATGACGCGCTCAACGAGGACGACGTCGAGACCCTGATCGCGCTGTCCAGCGATGACATCGAGGTGGGCGATGCCAACGGTGCCGCGCAGGGGCACGCCGCCCTGCGGAATTGGGCAGAGTCCGGCGGGGACACCGTGACGCCCGGGCGGATGTTCGTGCACGACGGCGTGGTCGTCGTCGAACAGACCATCATGGCCGGCGACGGGAGTACCCGCACCGGGGCGGCAGCGTTCCGGGTGGTGCACGACCACGTCACGTCGGCGTTCCGGCATGACACCCTGGCCGCCGCGCTGGCCGCCACCGAGCTCACCGAAAAGGACCTCGTGGGCTGAGGCGCAGGCTATTTCGTCCCGGTGGTGGGCGTGGCGAGCACCGCGGCGATGCCCGTCGTCAACGGGACGGACAGCGCCAGGGCGATACCGCCTACCGCGGAGCGGGCGATCTCGATCGCCACGCTCTCGCCGGTCAGCACGTCACCCAGTGACCGGTTGGCCACGCTGAACAACAGCAGCAGCGGCAGGGCACTGCCGGCATAGGCCAGCACCAGGGTGTAGACCGTGCTGGCGATGTGGTCACTGCCCACCCGCATGGCACCGGCGAAGATCGCGCGCCGACTCCCGCCGTGTTCGGCCAGCTCGAATACCGCTGAGGCCTGGGTGATGGTGACGTCGTTGAGCACACCGAGGGAGCCGATGATGAACCCCGCCAACAGCAGGCCGGTGATCGACACGTTGCCCATGTAGGCCGCGACCTCGTTGTTCTGGTCTTCGGACAATCCCGTCAGGTGGGCCAATTCGATTGCCGCCCAGGACAATATCGCGGCGAGCAACAACGATGTCAGGGTGCCCAGGAGGGCCGCGCTGGTGCGCAGGCTGACACCGTGTGCCAGATAGATCACCGCGTAGAGAATCGCCGCCGAGGCTACCAGTGACACCGGAACCGCCGGGGCGCCGTCGCGCAGCGCCGGTAGCAGGAAGATCATCAACACCGCGAAGGCCACCACGATGCCGACGATCGCACGCAGGCCGCGCCAGCGCGCCACCGCCACGATCACGACCGCGAACACCACGGCGAGCGCGACCAACGGCCAGGTGCGCTCGAAGTCGAAGAACGCATAGCTCGTCGTCCCGGCCTGGTCCACTTGGCGGCTCACCCGAATGCTGTCTCCGGCAGCAAGGTTCGGTTGTCCGGGCCCGGTGGTGAACTCCAGCAGGGTCTTGGCGCCCGCGTTGGGGCCGGAATCGATGGCCACCAGGTTCTGCACGCAGGTGCCGCCACCCGGTTCGGCCGGTTTCGGTGCGGCCGTCAACACGCCCCCGGCCGACGGGCTGCCGCAGTCAGCCAGCGTGCTGGAGGTGACGTGCCCGGCCTCGGTGGTGACGGCCCCGCCCGCGGCGTTCTGGAACGGCAGCGGGATGTCCACCTTCTGGTGGCTCGGCCACAGCATGGCGGCGCCGATGAGCATCGCGACGCCGATCGCCACCAACAGGCCGACGACGATGCGGGCAGCCAGCGGACTCAACGGAGACGAACCGGCCAACGAATGGGAGTGGGAATGCGAGTGCGCCACCCGGACAGCCTAGAGCGGTCGGCTGTCCGGTTCCTGGTGCCTACTGGCGGTAGCCGGCCAGGAAGTTGCCCAACCGCTCGATCGCCTGGGCCAGGTCCCGCGCCCACGGCAGCGTGACGATGCGCAGGTGATCCGGTGTGGGCCAGTTGAATCCGGTGCCCTGGGTCAGCAGGATCTTCTCCTGCAACAGCAGATCGAGCACCAGTTGCTCGTCGTCGTGGATGTCGTGGACCTCGGGATCCAGGCGGGGGAACGCATACAGCGCACCGGCGGGTTTCACACAGGACACCCCGGGGATCTCGTTGAGCTTGTTCCAGGCCATGTCACGCTGCTCGAGCAGCCGGCCACCGGGCAATACCAGGTCATCGATGCTCTGATGGCCACCCAATGCGACCTGAATCGCATGCTGGGCAGGCACATTCGGGCACAGCCGCATGTTCGACAGCAGGCTGATGCCCTCGATGAAGCTGCTCGCGTGCTCCTTGGGGCCGGTGATGACGAGCCAGCCGGAGCGGTAACCCGCCACCCGGTAGGCCTTGGACAATCCGTTGAACGTCAGGGTCAGCAGATCCGGCGCCAGCGTGGCCAGGGAGATGTGCTTGGCGTCGTCGTAGAGGATCTTGTCGTAGATCTCGTCGGCGAGCAGCATCAGCTGATGCTTGCGGGCCAGTTCGACGATCTGCTCCAGGGTTTCGCGGCTGTACACCGCACCCGTGGGGTTGTTCGGGTTGATCACCACGAGCGCCTTGGTGCGCTCGGTGATCTTCGACTCGATGTCGGCGACATCGGGATTCCAGCCCTGGGTCTCGTCGCACATGTAGTGCACCGGGGTGCCACCCGCCAACGCGGTCGAGGCCGTCCACAGCGGGTAATCCGGGGCCGGGATGAGCACCTGGTCGCCGTTGTCGAGCAGGGCCTGCAGGGTCATCGTGATGAGCTCGGAGACCCCGTTGCCCAGGTAGACGTCTTCGATGTCGAACTTGGGAAATCCCTCGACCAGTTCGTACCGGGTGAACACCGCGCGGCGGGCGCTGGCGATGCCTTTGGAGTCGGAATAGCCCTGCGCGTACGGAAGGGCCTGGATCATGTCGCGCATGATCACGTCGGGTGCTTCGAAGCCGAACGGCGCGGGGTTGCCGATGTTCAGCTTGAGGATGCGGTGACCTTCAGCTTCCAGCCGTGAGGCGTGTTCGTGTACCGGTCCGCGGATTTCGTACAGGACATCCTGCAGCTTCGTGGACTGGGCGAACGTACGCGGCTTCGGGTGCTGACCGGTCTGCCACGGCAACTGATGGGTAGTCACGTTCACCATGGTCTCACCACCGTCCACTGATTTTGGAATTTGCCGATCTGCAAAGTGGTCACCGCCACACGTGCAGTTCCTGCAATTCGGGTACGAAGCCACTGTGGATTCGCTTGGGTGGCCTCGCCCCCGGCGGAAATGTGGGCAACCATGACTGCTGACGGTATGTCGACTATTTGCCCAGGTCAGAGGGTATTTGAAGCGGCAAAAGCTAGACAAGGTTGGTAATCCACATGGCACGAATCAACACCCTGGCCGCGGCAATCGGCGGCAGTGCCGTCGTCGCGATGGGCATTCTCGCCCTGACCCTGGGCGGACCGCATGAGAGCCCAACGGCCATCGCGTACGGCGGATCGATGACCATCGGTCAAACCACCACGGTCACCTACACGGGAACGGTCTCCCCCGCCTCCGCGGCGCCCGCCGTCAAGGCCCCGCCCTACGGCAAGCACTGACCTCCCCGAATACGCCGAACGGCCACCCCCTTGCGGAGATGGCCGTTCGGTGCGTCAGGGACGTACTCAGCGCTTACCGGGACGCTTGACGCCCGGCTTCATGCCAAGGCCCACCGCCGGGGTTTCCGGCTTGGCGGGCTCGGCAGGAGCTGCGGTCGGTGCCTCGGCTTCCGGTTCCGGCGTCGGCTCGGCGGCAGGGGCCGCAGGGACTGCGGGCGCAGCCGCGGTGGCCTTCTTGGCCCCCGGACGACGTGCGCCTGCGGCGATGCCCAGACCCACCGCCGGGGTTTCCGGCTTGGCCGGTTCGGCCGGTGCCGCAGCAGGTGCTTCGACAGCAGGTGCTTCGGAAGCGGGTGCCGCCGAGGCCGCGGGTGCCGCGGTCTTCTTGGCGCCGGGACGCTTGGCGCCGCCGGCCATGCCCAGCCCCTTCACCGGAGCCGCGGGAGCGGCTGGTGCTTCGGCAGCGGGTGCCGCCGAGGCCGCGGGTGCCGCGGCCTTCTTGGCGCCGGGACGCTTCGCGGCGCCGGCCATACCCAAACCGGTGACCGGCTTGGTGGTGGCGGCAGTCGCCGTCGCGGCGGGCGCCTCTGCGGCAGCCGCAGGTGCGGCTTCTTCCACGGCGGGCGCCGCGGCTTCGGCCTTGGCCTCTACTTCGGCGCGTGCCTCGGCCCGCTTCTCGGATTCCTTTGCCGCCGTGCCCTTTTCGGGCAGCTTGAGGCCACTCTTGTCCAACGAGTTCAGCAGCAGCTGAGCCACGTCGAGCACTTCGGCCTTCTCGACGTTGCGGGCAGCGGCGACGTCGTCGACACCGTCGGTGATCATCACGCGGCAGAACGGACAGCCCGTCGCGATGGTCGAGGCGGTGTCCATGGCCTCTTCGGTGCGCTCCACGTTGACGCGCTTGCCGATGTGCTCTTCCATCCACATCCGCGCGCCACCGGCACCACAGCACAGGCCGCGGTCGGCGTGGCGGGGCATTTCCTTCAGCGTCACGCCGGAGGCCTCCACCAGCTCGCGCGGAGCCTCGTAGACCTTGTTGTGACGGCCGAGGAAACACGGGTCGTGGTAGGTGACCTCGGGCCCGCCGGTGGACTTGACCGGCACCAGCTTCTTGTCCCGGACCAGCCGGTTGAGCAGCTGCGTGTGGTGCACGACGGTGTAGTTGGCACCCAGCTGCGGGTACTCGCGACCGATCGTGTTGAAGCAGTGCGGACAGGTCACGACGATCTTGCGGTCGACGGTCTCGACACCCTCGAACAGCTCGTTGATGGTCTCGACGTTCTGCGCGGCCAGCTGCTGGAACAGGAACTCGTTGCCGGAACGGCGAGCCGAGTCACCCGTACACGTTTCGCCGGTGCCCAGCACCAGGAACTTCACGCCCGAGGCGGCCAGTAGTTCGGCGACGGCCTTGGTGGTCTTCTTGGCCCGGTCCTCGTAGGCGCCGGCGCAGCCGACCCAGAACAGGTACTCGAAGCCGTCGAAGCTCTCCACGTCCTCGCCGTAGACCGGGACGTCGAAGTCGACCTCGTCGATCCAGTTGGTCCGGTCCTTGGCGTTCTGGCCCCAGGGGTTGCCCTTGGTCTCCAAGTTCTTGAACAGCACGCCGAGCTCACCGGGGAACTCCGACTCGACCATGACCTGGTAGCGGCGCATGTCGACGATGTGGTCGATGTGCTCGATGTCCACGGGGCACTGCTCGACACAGGCGCCACAGTTGGTGCAGGACCACAGCACGTCGGGGTCGATCACGCCGCCCTGTTCGGCGGTGCCGACCAGCGGGCGTAGCGCCTGCTCGGGGCCGGACCCGGCGATGCGGACGAAGCCGTCTTCGGGGACGCCGTGGCCGTGCAGGCTGTCGCCCAGCGTGGTGAAGTCGACCGAGCCCTCTTCGGGCATCGGCTTGCCTTCGATGATGTAGGGCGCCTTGGCGAACAGGTGATCGCGCAGGTTCATCATCAGCAGCTTGGGCGACAGCGGCTTGCCGGTGTTCCATGCCGGGCACTGCGACTGGCAGCGACCGCACTCGGTGCAGGTCGCCATGTCGAGGTTGGCCTTCCAGGTGAAGTCCTCGATCCGGCCCTTGCCGAACACCGCGTCTTCGGCGGGATCCTCGAAGTCGATCTTGTCGCCCTTGTTTTCCATGGGCAGCAGCGGGCCGAGGCCGTCGGGCAGACGCTTGAAGGTGACGTTGATCGGGGCCAGGCCGATGTGCAGGTGCTTGGAGTGCAGCACGATCAGCAGGAAGGCCAGCATGACGCCCAGGTGGGCCATCAGTCCCAGGCTCTCGATCCAGACGTTGGCGGTGTGGCCCAGCGGGGCCAGTAGCGCGGCCATGGCGTCGGAGAAGAACGCGCCCGACTGGTAGGGGAAGTTCTCACCGAGCACGTTGACGGCCGCACCGCGGAACACCGCGTAGGTCGCGATCACCAGGAAGATCATGATCAGGATCGTCCAGGCGCCGCCGTTGTGCGAGCCGTAGAAGCGCGACTCACGGCCGAGCTGCTCGGGGTTCTTGCGGATGCGGATGATCGCGAAGACGATGATGCCGGCCAGCACGGCGACGGCGAAGAAGTCCTGCAGGAAGCCCAGCACGGCCCAGCGGCCGACGAACGGGATATGGAATTCGGGGTTGAACAGGACGCCGTAGGCCTCGAGGTACACCGTGGCGAGGACGAAGAAGCCCCACATGGTGAAGAAGTGCGCGATGCCGGGGATCGACCATTTCAGGAGCTTCGACTGGGCGAAGACTTCCTTGTTCTGATTCAGGAAGCGCTGGACGAGATGGTCTTTGCGGCCACGCTCGTCGCCGACCTTCTGTCCCGAGCTGATCAGCTTGGTCAGCCACAGCACGCGCTTGCCGGCGAACACCAGCACGACGAGCGTTGCGAGCACACCGAGAATCAGTCGCGACACAACCAGCGTGTGTTCGAGACTCTCCACAGAAACGCCTCCATTCGGATGTTACCCGTGAGTAACTTGGGCACAGTTACCCGTCGGTAACTTAGCTTCCTTCTGCTCATAGTGACATTTAGGTGTTTCTCGCCGCTACCGAGGCTTACCTAACTTTGAGATTGCTGTGGTATGGATCTCAGCCCGGCGGCGCCAGCATGGCCCGCAACATCGACAGCATCTCGGTGCGGGATTCAGCCCCCAGGCGCCGGCGAATCCGGGCGACATGGTGCTCGACGGTCTTCGCCGAGATGAACAACTGACTGCCGATGTCCCGGTAGGGCATCCCGAGCAGCAGCAGTTCGGCCACCTCCCGCTCGCGGTCGGACAGCTTCGTAGAGGATGGAGCGGGCGCCTGGCGTGCGCTCCCGGTCGGAGGCTCCGAGCCCAACACGACCTCCTCGACCGCGCTGGTCTGCTTGAGATCGCGGGCCAACTGCAACATCGCCTGGGACACCCGGGCATCCGGGGTCTGCAGCGCGGCCTGGCTGGCCAGCCGGGTGCCGTCCCAGGTCAGACCGAACTGGGACAGGGCCCGGGCCGCGGTGGTGACTTCATCGGTGTCGACGTGATTGGCCAGCACTCGCAGCCAGGTGCGCCCGGCATTGGCCAGTGCCCGGGCGAAGGCACTCTGACTTGCCGCAGCGGTCAGTGCCTGTCCGTGTGGGGCGACGGCTCCGGGTGAGTTGGCAAGGATCCCGGCGTGCACCCCGGCCCAGTGCAGCGGCACCGACCACAACACCGGATCACCCAGCCCGGCAAGCAGGCTCCACGCCTCGGACAGCGTATGTTCCAGGCGGTCGACCTGACGCATCCTGGCGCCCGCCACCCACAACTCACCCAGTGGCAGCAGTGAGAACAGGTCGATCGAATACTCGGCGAGCACTTCGACCGCGGCATACCAGTGCTTCTGGACGGCGCCGCTGTCCCCGCTGCGTCGGGCGATCGCGGTACGCAGCGCTGCGGCCCACAACGCGTCGCGGCGGTGCAGATCCTCACCCGCTTCGGCGGCGGCAGCATCCGCGCCGGCCGCACCGAGCTGGCCGTCCTGCATCTTCACCCAGCCCAACAGCAGGCGGTGGCGCGCCGCACTGAACGTCTCCTCGCCCGTGCCACCGGCCCGGACCGCGCGGCCGATCACACTGCGTGCCCGCACAGAGTCGCCGCCGTGCAGGGCGGCCAACGTGACCAGCGCCGCCGGGGTGTCCGGGGCGACGCCGCCGGCCTGGTGTTCGGACGTGACCGCCTGCCCCAGCCGGGCCACGGTCACGGCGAACGGCTGATCCAGCGACAGCACCAATCCTTCGGCCAGGCTGCGGGCGGCGCGCGCCGTCGAGGTGGGTGGTCCGGCCACCTCCGAGCGCGACGACGCCCGCGCCGCATCGGCGTCACCGGCGGCCAGGAAGGAGGTCACGGCGGCCGAGCTGATCAAGGTGTCCGGATAGGGACCGAGCCAACGGAACAGGTCGGCGGCCTGGGCCGCGCCGCCGTCGTGCATGGCGACGCTGCCCGCGACCCGCACCGCGGTGGCCCGTTCGGACGGGTCCTCGGAGCTGAGCAGTTCATCGGCCATGCGGGCCGCGGTGGTGCAGTCTCCGGCCAGTGCCAGTGCATCGGCGAGTCGGGTGCTCACCGCGGTGGCCCCGGCGGTGACCGCCGCGCGGTAGAGCCGGGCCGCCCGCGCCGGCCGGGCGCGATTGTGGGCGGCGTGTTCGGCCAGTGCCTCGGCCAGCCGGTCATCGCGCAATCCGTGCTCGGCCAACCGCACCGCGAGGTCGGCAGACAACGTCGACAGCTCGAGTTGCGAAGTGAGCAGGGAGGTTTCGATCTCGTGATGGCGGGCGGCACCGGCGATCTGGGCAAGCGATTCATGCAGCAGTCGCAGGAACCGCCGGTCGTGGGACGGCTCCACCAGCCCACCGGCGCGGGCCCGATCCACCAGGGCCGACGCCTCGGCACCGGTCAGTCGCAGTGCCGCCGCGACGTCGTCGGGGCCGAGATCGTGGCTCAGCGACAGGATCAGCAGTGCATCGCGGGTGGCGTCGTCAACCCGGCGCAACCGCTGCAAGAGTGCGAACCGTGCCGCGTCGGTCGGTGCCTCGACCGCGTCCGCGGCCGCCCGCAACAGGAACGGCAGCCCCGCGGTTGCGGCGAGAACCGATCTCACGGTTTCGACCGTGGCCGCAGACCCCGGCGCCGTGGTCAGTATCCGGCCCACCTCCGCGGCGGGCAGGGGCCCGAGTCGCAGCACCGGGTTCTCCCGCTCCAGTGCGGTGGTCAACGCCTGCAACGACGGGCGGTGGGTCAACGGCTCGCAGGCCACCACCACCACCGTCGTCGCAGTATCTGCGACTTTTTCTGCAAGGCAGTCGATTTCGGCGTCGGTCAGCTGGTCCGCGTCATCGACGACGAAGGCCGCCTCAGTCTCGTCGCCCGGTCGCGGTGCTCGGGTCAGCACAGTGCGGCCGCCGTCACGCAAGGCGCTGCGGATCTGGGCGAGCACCGTGCTCTTCCCGGTTCCGATGCCGCCGGACAGCAGCAGCTTGACCGGGTCGGCCGGATTGGCCAGCACCGCATCGATGGCTGATCGTGCCGCCACCGGAAGCTCCGGAACGATCTCCGGCGCCGTCATCAGCCTCTGCCTAGGCTTCGCCGTCCGGGGCCTCCGCGGCCGCGGAGGTCGTGATCGGCGCCTGAGAGGTGGTCGGCGGGTTCGTCGTCGGCGGCGCCGTGGTGGTGGTCGGCGGTTGGGTGGTGGTGCGAGTGGTGGTCGTGGTGGTCGGCTGCGTGGTGGTCGTGGTTGTCGTCGAAGTGGTCGTGGTGGTTGTCGTAGTGGTCGGACTCGTCGTCGTGGTGGTTTCCGGCGCGGACGTCGTGGTCTCGGGAGGAGGCGGCGGAGGCGCGATGACCGTGGTGGTCTCGATCCCGTCCGGTCCCTGGGTCACGGTGGTGATCGGTTCTGGTGGCGGGCCTTCCGGGGAGGGGCCCATCGAATAGGTGGTGCTGGTTTCGGTGACCGGCCCGGAATCTCCGTCCGAGCTGGTCAAGGTCACCGCGAGACCACCGGCGGCCAGCAGTGCCGCCGCGGCGGCCGCTCCGAACAGAATCGGCGGGCGCTTGTACCAGGCCAGTGGCGCCGGCTCGGCGTCGTACATCTCTTCTTCATGACTGAATGCAACGGGTGGCCGCGCCCCGGTCGCGCCCCCGGCGGTTTCGTATTCGCCGCCCGCGTAGGGCACCGGTTCATTTCCGGGTGCGTCGTCCTGGGACCAGGCCAGGGCGCCCGCGTCCGCGTCGTTGGCCGACGGCTGCGCCACCGTGGCTCCAGCCGCCCAGGCAGCCGGACCGAGGCTGGTCGGAGCCATGCCGGTCGGGGCGTCGGCCGCCGCCACTTCGGGGGCCATGCCGGTCGGTGCACCGGCGTCGACGACTCGTTCGGCGACGAGTGCGGCCCCCACCGCCACATCGAGTTGGGGTCGCGGGGTCGTCACCACCGGTGCGCGCAACCGCTCGGACAGTCGCTGTGTCACCAGGGGAATTGCCGCTCCGCCGCCGACGGTGGCGACCGCGTTCACACTCGACAACGCAATGTTGTTGCGCTGCAATGTGTCTTCGATGACATCCAGTAGGCCGACCAGCGGTGCGGACATGAGCTGCTCTAGTTCTGGCCGGGTGATCCTGACATCAGAGTTGAACCCGGGCAGGTCGGTGGGAATCGCCGTCGCGGTCTCGGCGGACAACCGCTCCTTGGCCTGCCGGCATTCGGCCCGCAGTCTGTTGAGCGACCCGACCGCCGCAGTGCCCGCCGGATCGGCGTCGCCGGCCGCCGCGACTCCGCTGAGCACATGGCTGAGCAGTGCCTGGTCGACCTGGTCGCCGGAGAACTCGGGATAACGAACCGTCGGTCCGATAGTGGCGAAGTCGGCACTGGCGTCGGCCAGCGTCACGCTGGTGCCGCTGCCACCGAAATCGCACAACACCACAACGCCGTCGGCGGGCAACCCCGGATCGGCCTGCAGCGCCGCCATCGCGGTCAACGAGTCGGGCACCAGGCCCGGCGGAACTCCGCCGGGCGACAGTGCGGGCTTGTTGCGCAGGGCACCGCGCAACGCGTCGACGGTGCTCGGGCCCCAGTGGGCCGGTACCGCGATCACCACGGGTGCACCGCCGCCGGCGGCGCGGGCCATCACGTCCAACGCCTCGGCCAGCACCAGTTCGCCGCGGTGCTGGGACCCATCGGCAGCGACAAGAGGTACCGGGTCGCCCACTCGTTCCACGAAGCCGGCCAACGGCAACCCGCCGCCGGTGTACTCGCCCACCTCCGGTGCGCGGTCGTTGTGCAGCGTGAAGATCGATCGGCGGATCACCGGTTGGCGGCCTTCGCGGGCTGCCACCAGGTTGGTCATCCCGATCGACAAGCCCAGTGCGTCGGTCATCAGGCGTCACTCCTGTTGTCTCGGCCGACCCTCACCCTAACTGCTGAGGCCGCCAAGGCCCGGCATTGTTCCCCTAGTGGCGTCAATCCCCTAATGTCCACCCCCCTAATGGCGGACGGGCAAGGGTGGGTTCGGCACCGATCCCAGCACCCTCACAGCTGGCTAACATTCGAAGCGAACTGTTGAGGAGGTGGAGCATGGCGAATACATTGCTGGACTTCGTGATGTCGCTGGTGCGCGACCCCGAAGCCGCTGCCCACTATGCCGCCGACCCGGCGCAGGCCATCGCGGATGCACATTTGACCGATGTGACCAGTGCGGACGTCAATAATCTGATTCCGGTCGTATCCGAGTCGTTGTCGACGGCCGGCACCAGTGGAGTGTTCGGTGATCCCGGTGTCGCCGACCCGGGCGGCAACGTCTGGGCCAGTGGCGCGGCGACGGCAGCATTCGACGCCTTCGGCGATCATTTGCCCGTCGATGCCCCCAACCATGCCTGGGATGCGGCGGCGAGCCAGGTCATCGATCAGGCGGACTCCCTGGACCAGGTGGTCTCCTCAGTACCGACCATCGACGATGGCGGCCTCGTGAATCAGTCGCTCGACGAGGTATCACTGCAGCTCAACGAGCCCGCGATCGAGGATGCTCCGATCTTCGACCAGGCCCCGGCCCCCGACTGGGCCCACCCGGTCGTCGACGACCAGCAACACACGGACAGTGGCGCGGGATTCGACATCTTCGACTGAAGTCACCCGGCATTCCAATAAGCGCGCGACCCATGCGGTCGTGCGCTTATTGCGTTTCACCTGCATAAACGTCAATAGAATCGGGGGTTCCCACCCATGCCCCTACGTATCCCCTATGCCCCTATTGGGGTGACCCCCTGCACCCCGGGTGGGGGCGATACGGGGAGGGGAATCGACCCCGTTTCCGGCGCCGCCGCGCACCCATAAATTTGTCTTCAGATCGCCGGACAGCCCGGCGGGGGACTTCGGAAGAAATTCCCGACAACAACCGAAAGGGTTGGAGCAATGGCAATCTCTCTGATCGACTTCATCCTCGACCTGTTCCGCAGCCCGGCCTCCGCAGCATCCTTCATCACCGACCCGGACGGCAGCCTGCGTGACGCCGGACTGCCGAACGTCACCGCGGCCCAGCTGCACGCCGTCGCGGCCACCGCCGCCCCGGCCGGTGTCCTGCTCGGCGGCGGCAACCCGGTGCTCGGCCTGCAGCGCGCGGTTGCCGACCACCACAGCATCCCCGGGCAGTTCGCCAGCCAGGTCGCGTCGCCGTTCTCCCCGCAGACGCAGTTCGCGCCGGAGGTGGCCAGCCGCAACAACACCGATTTCGCCAGCCACAACGACACCGACTTCGCCAGCAACAACCACACGCCGATCATGAGCCCCAACCAGGACGCCGGCGCCAACGCCCAGCAGGGTGCGTTCAACCTGGGATTCGGTGACATCACCCTCGGCGACAAGAGCACCAACACCGCCACCAACGGCGGCGTGGTGGTCGACGGCGAGAACAAGGGCGACATCGTCAGCGGTGACGGCGCGGTGCTCGGCGACGGCAACACCATGAACAACGGCGACATCCTGGCCGGTTCCGGTTCGCACGTCGCGGTGGGCAAGGACAACGCCATCGAGGACAACTCGCAGCACGCCGGCGGTGACGTGGTGTCCGGCAACGACGGCCCGGTGATCAAGGACGTCGACATGAGCGGCGGCCACGGCGGTGGCGCGTCGGGCGGCGACAGCCTGATCGGTATCGGCAGCGGCGGTGCGTCCGGTGGCGACGGCGGCAACGCCGGCTCGATCATCCTCACCGATGCCTCGACCCACGCGGTCGGTGGCAACCAGACCACGGTCGACGGTGACTACGGCAGCCGCAACACGCAGGACAACTCGACGCACACCTCGGTCCAGACCGAGACCACGCACAGCGTCGAGGACAACTCGTCGAGCTACACCTCGAACATCGGGTCGGGCAACGACACCGCGTTCGCGTCGAACAACGACACCGCGTCGCACAACGACACGTCCTTCGGGTCGCACAACGACACCAGCTCGGCGCTGGGCTCGGGCAACAGCTACGAGTCGCAGTCGCACACCGACGTCGCGTCGCACAACCCGATCGAGACCGGGCTCGACGTCTTCTGATCCGATCCGCACAGGGGCGGGGGCCATCCGTTACGCGGGTGGCCCCCGTCCCGTTCGCGCGCCTACCGTTGAGCCCGGCATGCAGGAGGGACTTCCATGACGCAACCCAACGACACCAGGGCCGGCGGCCCGGCCCGACCGGTCAAGGTGATCGTCGAACTCATCGACCACACCAGTACGATCGCCGCCACGTACGACCGTGGCGACCTGGTGGAGCGTCTGCGGGTGGCGAAGGAGCGTATCAGTGACCCGCAGATCCGCGTGGTCATCGCCGGCCAGCTCAAGCAGGGCAAGAGCCAACTGCTGAACTCGCTGCTCAACATTCCGGTGGCCCGGGTCGGGGATGACGAGTCCACCGTGCTGGCCACCGTCGTCTCCTACGGTGAGCAGCCGTCGGCACGTCTGGTGGTGGCCCGGCCCGACGGGGCCGAACCCGAACTGGTCGACATCCCGCCGTCGGAGGTGACCAACGACCTGCGTCGGGCCCCGCAGGCCGGTGGCCGTGAAGTGTTGCGGGTCGAGGTGACCGCTCCGAGTCCACTGCTCAAGGGTGGGTTGGCATTCGTCGACACCCCCGGTGTCGGCGGGCTGGGGCAGCCGCACCTTTCGGCGACCCTGGGCCTGCTGCCCGACGCCGACGCCCTGCTGATGGTCAGCGACACCAGTCAGGAATTCACCGAACCGGAAATGACCTTCATCCGTCAGGCGATCGAAATCTGCCCGCTGGCAACGATTGTCGCGACCAAAACCGACCTGTACCCGCACTGGCGCGAGATCGTCGGCGCCAACACCGCCCACCTGCAACGGGCCGGGATAACAACCCCGGTCACCCCGGTCTCTTCGGTACTGCGCAGTCACGCGATCCAGCTCAACGACAAGGAACTCAACGAGGAATCGAACTTTCCGGCCATCGTGAAGTTCCTGTCCGACCGGGTGCTGACCCGCGAGAGTGACCGCATCCGCGATCAGGTGGTGGCTGAAATCCATTCGGCCGCAGAGCATCTGATCTTGACGGTGAACTCCGAGCTGTCCGCCTTCACCGATCCGGGTGAACGTCAGCGGCTCACCGCCGAGCTGGAACGCCGCAAGCAGGAAGCCCAGGACGCCCTGCAGCACACCGCGCTGTGGCAGCAGGTACTCAACGACGGCATCTCCGACCTCACCGCCGACGTCGATCACGATCTGCGCAACCGCTTCCGCAACATCACCGCACACGCCGAGAAGGAGATCGACACCGGTGACCCCACCCTGCACTGGGCCGAGATCGGCTCGGAGTTGGAGGAGGCGGTCGCGACCGCTGTCGGCGACAACTTCGTCTGGGCCTACCAGCGCGCCGAGGCACTGGCGGCCGAAGTGGCCCGCACCTTCACCGAGGCGGGTCTGGAGGCGGTACAGCTGCCGCAGATCGACGCCCGCGACATGGGGGCCGGATTCGGGGAGATGAAATCGCTGGCCCGGCTGGAGGCCAAGCCGATCAAGGCCGGGCACAAGGTCATCACCGGTATGCGGGGTTCCTACGGCGGCGTGCTGATGTTCGGCATGCTGACATCCTTCGCCGGGCTCGGCATGTTCAACCCGCTGTCGTTGGGCGCCGGTCTGGTGCTGGGCCGCAAGGCCTACAAGGAGGACATGGAGAACCGCATGCTCCGGGTGCGCAGTGAAGCCAAGACCAACATGCGCAAGTTCATCGACGACGTCGCCTTCGTCGTCGGCAAGGAATCGCGGGACCGGCTCAAGGGGATCCAACGGCAACTGCGCGACCACTACCGCGGCATCGCCAACCAGACCACCCGCTCGCTCAACGAGTCGCTGCAGGCCACGCTCGCCGCGGCGAAAGTCGAGGAGACCGAGCGCAACGCCCGGGTCAGGGAACTGGAGCGCCAGCAGAACATCCTGACCCAGGTCATCGACCACGCCCAGCGTCTGGCCGTCGAGGCCCCATTAGGCTCCAACAGTTAGTTTCGATTTGGTTGTCGGGTTGGAAGGGTTGGACTCCGTAGCGTGAGCACGGCCGATCAGGTGCGCTCGATTCTGGGCGGCACCATCAAGGCGTACCGGGGTGATCCGGCTTACCGGAATCGGCCCGACGTGCACAACGAGCTCGACCGCATCGGGCGCCGGCTCAACCAGCCGATCCGGATCGCGTTGGCAGGCACGCTCAAGGCGGGCAAGTCGACGCTCGTCAACGCGCTGGTCGGCGAGGACATCGCGCCCACCGACGCGACCGAGGCCACCCGTATCGTCACCTGGTTCCGGCACGGGCCCACCCCCAAGGTGACCGCCAACTACCGCGGCGGGCGACGTGGCAATGTGCCGATCGCGCGGGATCCCCATGACCGGGGTCTCACCTTCAGCTTCGCCGGGCTGAACCCCGAGGACGTGGTGGACCTCGACGTCGAGTGGCCGGCCGCCGAGCTCATCGACACCACGATCATCGACACCCCGGGAACCTCGTCACTGTCGCGGGACGTCTCCCAGCGAACCCACCGACTGTTGGTCCCCGAGGACGGCGTCCCCCGCGTCGACGCGGTGGTGTTCCTGCTGCGCACCCTCAACGCCGCCGACATCGCCCTGCTCAAGCAGATCGGTGAGCTCGTCGGCGGATCCTCCGGTGCACTCGGCGTCATCGGGGTGGCTTCGCGGGCCGACGAGATCGGTGCCGGGCGCATCGACGCGATGATGTCGGCCAAGGATGTCGCCAAGCGGTTCACCGAGGAAATGGACAAGACCGGCATCTGCCAGGCCGTTGTCCCGGTGTCCGGACTCCTCGCACTCACCGCCCGCACCCTGCGTCAGAGCGAGTTCGTCGCGCTGCAGAAACTTGCCGGCATCGAACCGGCTCAGTTGACGAAGGCCATGCTTTCGGTGGACCGGTTCGTGCGCGAGGACAACTCACTGCCGGTGGACGCAGCCACCCGCGCGGCGCTGCTGGACCGGTTCGGCATGTTCGGCATCCGGATCTCGATCGCGGTGATGCATGCCGGGGTGTCCGACTCCGTCGCCCTGGCCGACGAACTGCTGGAACGCAGCGGCCTGATCGCGTTGCGCGATGTGATCGACCAGCAGTTCGCGCAACGTTCGGAGCTGCTCAAGGCGCACACGGCGCTGCTGTCGTTACGGCAGTTCGTGCAGCGCAATCCCATTTATGCGACGCCCTACATCCTCGCCGACATCGACCCGCTGCTGGCCGACACGCACGCTTTCGAAGAGCTGCGACTGCTCAGCCTGCTGCGTTCCCGCCCCACGACGCTGAACGAGGACGAGATGGCCTCGCTGCGCCGCATCATCGGCGGCTCGGGCACCGACGCGGCCAGCCGGCTCGGGCTGCAACCCGACGCGCCGTTCGACGGGCCCCGGTCGGCCTTCGCGGCGGCGCAACGCTGGCGGCGGCGGGCTGACCATCCGCTCAACGATCCATTCACGACGCGGGCCTGCCGAGCCGCGGTGCGTAGCGCCGAAGCGCTGGTCGCCGAGTATTCGTCGCGCCACTAACGAATTGGACCCCTCCGTCGACATACAGGTATGCGTGATTGCCTGGGGTTGTCCGTGGGGGCGACCAATCTGGTGGCGATCGCCGACCACACGCCGTTGATGCGGCGGGCCGTGCTCACGGACGGGTTGGTGTTCACCGATTTCGTGGGACGAGTGGGTGACCCGGTGCCACTGGTCGCGGCCGACGGCTCGACGCATCGTGCGGAGCAGTTGTTGGCCGGTGCCGTCGAGGCGCTGACGCGTGAGGCCAGCCCGGCGCATCGTCCCGATGTCTCGGTGTTGGCGGTGCCCGCACATTGGAATGCCGGGGCTGTGCAGGCTGTGCGGGGTGCACTACCCGGCGTCCGGATCGTTCCCGATTCGGTCGCGGCGTTGACCGCCATCCAGTCGTATCCCGGCCTGCCCGCGCGCGGCGTCGTCGCCCTGTGCGACTTCGGCGGCTCCGGCACCAGCCTCACGCTGGCCGACGCTTCTGCGGGCTTCGCCACCATCGGGGAGACGGTGCGGTACCTGGACTTCTCCGGCGATCTGATCGACCAGGAACTGCTGCGCGGCGTCCTGAATGCTCTGGATGCCGAACCGGCCGGCACAGCAGCGGTGGCCGCATTGACCCAGCTGCGGGAACAGTGCCGCGACGCCAAGGAACAGTTGAGCTCTCGGGCGGCTGCCAGCGTGGCAGGGGCTGGCGGC
The DNA here is from genome assembly GCF_010727325.1 of Mycolicibacterium alvei. Classification (NCBI taxonomy): domain Bacteria; kingdom Bacillati; phylum Actinomycetota; class Actinomycetes; order Mycobacteriales; family Mycobacteriaceae; genus Mycobacterium; species Mycolicibacterium alvei. The sequence goes on along the minus strand of NZ_AP022565.1, from coordinate 3,136,464 downwards.
GCGATCAGGATCACCCGTGCCGAGCTGGAGGCAGTGGTGGACCAGCCACTCGGCGGGGTGATCGAGGCCATGCTGGACCTGCTGCGCCGCAACGGGATTCACCCGGCACGGCTGGCGGCGGTGGTCACCGTTGGCGGCGGTGCGCGGATACCCCTTGTTACTCAACGGCTTTCCTCGACCTTCCGCCTTCCGGTCACCACCGTGCCGCAAGCTCAGGTGATCGCCGCCGTCGGCGCCGGACTGCTGGCCCGACGCGGAGTCGACGAGACGGCGACGCAGGTGGCGGTTGCTCCTCCGGTATCGACGCCCGGGTTTGGGACCGCCACGGTCGCGGCCTCTGCGCTGGCCTGGTCGGCGGAGGACTCGGTGGCTGAGGTTGCCGAGTTCGTTCCCGAATCGGTGACCGACGATTCGGCCCGTCCCGAATTCGTGTTCTCCGAACCGCCTCTGGTGTCTGCTCCGGTGCGCCTTGCCTGGTATCGGCGCGGAGGCGTGGTGGCCTACGCGGCGGTGTTCCTGGCCGTGGTCGGCACGGTCGGCATGGTGTTGTCGGCGCGGGCCGATCGGCTCGACGCCGCAGTCGAAGGATTATCGGCGCCGCAAACCGTTCCGGCCGAGTCGCCGTTGGTCCAGGCCGTACCCGCACCGCCCACCCGGACCGTGGTCGTGCGTGATCCATCCTGGCCGGGGCCCGCAGCGGCTGCTCCCGCGCAGGCTGCCGCGCCCCAACCGGCCGCCGCACCGCGGTTGGTGCAGAGCGGGCAGAGCGCACCGCTTGCCCCGGCCCCGCGACAGGCAGCCCCGGCGCCACAGGCGCCCCGACCGCGGCCGGCCGCTCCTGCACCTGCTCCGCTGCCCGCGCCTGCACCCGTTGGGCTCCCGCCGATCCCGGTGCCGCCATTGGTGTTTCCGCCTGTGACGCTTCCACAATTGCCGATCCCGACGTTCAAGCCGCCTGCGCCGAGCCCGACGCCTACGCCGTCGCCGACTGCCACGCCTGAGCCGACTGCCACGCCGTCGCCCAGCCCTTCGCCGTCGCCGACCGCCACGCCTGAGCCGACACAGACGCCAGAGCCGACTGTGGAGCCGACGCAGACCCCCACGCCCACATCGGTGGCGCCGTCACCCTGACGCGGCGTGGACTTAAATCTAGGATTGCTGCTCAATGCTGACTGGGATCCTCGGTGCTGATGACTATGCGGCCCGGTCGAGTCGAGTGAACTCACACTCCGGCCCACACGGGTGCCCGGTTACCGCGATCTCGTGCCGCTGCAGCACCTGAGCGATCTTGCTCGCGGTCTGGCATGGCCGGTCGAAGACCTGCCCGTAGGAGAGCCTGACAGTCGAACGGCCGTCAACGGCGGCGTCGAGATCTCGCTCGAAGTCCGCATCCCGACTGGTCGCCGAATCGTGGTACATCCGGCCGTCGAGCTCGACGATGAGCTGTTCGCCGTATTCGGCGTCGCGATAGCAAATGCCGACGGATGACGTGGCCCGCTTCTGTCGCGTGGCCCGGGGCAGGCCGTGCGGCCGCTCCACCCGAGTGAGATAGCCGTGCTCAAGCACCGAGTAGGTGCCGTCGGCGATGTCGACGAGCACTGCGCGCAACCACCGGCGACGGCGGACCCGCGTCCGAGAATCGAGCACATGGAGCAGCCGCTGCGCCGTGGTTCGTCGAGATTGGCAGGCATTGGCCAGGATCGCGATGGCATCGAGTTCGGATGCGGCACGGCACGCAACGTCGAGCGTGGCTTCGTCGTACCGCATCCGGGGTGGGCTGACGTTCCACAGCACCCGTTCCTCAAGATTCACCAGGTGGTGAATGCGGACTCCCGCCGGCTCAGCCAGTATCGCCCGGTGTTGCACGACCGCGAGATGGATGGGAGACGTTTCAGCTCCCAGCGCTGATTCGAAGCACAGCGCCGACGGAGCCGCGTAAAGCACTGCAGCCCAAGTGCGTTGCGGCCACGTCAGGGGCCCGGTGTGGTTGACGTACACCCCCGCGTGGACCCGTGCCCACTGGTTGCGCCTGAGCAGCCGACGGATCGCATGCTCTGGCAAACCCGCATCCAACGCCTGCCGGCGTGAGATCACCCCGTCTTGTTGGCGAAGCACATCGTCAACGTCCACCAACTCGATACTCGTGGACCGCCGCGACGGCCACCAGAAGCATTTCGGGGACCTGTGGATAACTGCCTGCGTCGAGCCGTGTCAGGGATCAGCCCGCATCGTCTCCCTGGAGGTGCTGATCTTCCCCAGTCCCGATTGAACTTGCGAGGGATTGAGGGCGATGACACGGCTGCAATCTCAAGCCATCTCGCGGGTCGGCTGCTGCCCTACTGGGAGGCTGTGTAGCTAATTGATCTAGCAAACAAATTGGGCCGCGACGGGCGGGCGGCAGCATCATCGCGATCGAGCCGATGGCGGTGCGACCGGTCCACATCGACGCGGTCGGAATCGCAAGCACGTTACTTGTACGTAATTTTTTCGTAATACGGCTGAAACACCGCGGCGTTTGCAGGACGGAGGCTACAGTGCTCCAACCTGATCTTAAATATAAACAGAACGGCCCATTTCTGCACTACAAACCCAGTTTTTGTGGAGCCCGCGCGCTGATTGCGCTGCCCATGACTTAAACATTGGAGATGCGAACGATGTCCGTCCCGAACGCAGAACGTGCCAAGTCGAAACGCAGTGGGGGCCGCAAGGGCCGCCGTTCGTCCGAGTACGCCGTCGTGCGCTGGCTCGGCGCCGGAGCGGTAGCTGCTGGATTGGGTGCCGCAATGACGACCGGGCAGGCTGTCGCGTACGCGGATGAATCGTCGGAATCGTCATCGGAATCATCGTCCGGGTCGCGGGGGTCTGCGCGAGACTCGTCGACTGCAGGAACATCGAACGCTCGCACCGACGGCCAACAGCCGACACTGCGTTCGCGTCTGACCGCCGGAATCGACGCGACGAGGGGGCCCCGCCGGAGTTCAGCGCCTAATGCGGCGCCCAATGCGGTCGGTGCGCCTGGGTTGCGGCCGACGGGGATGAATGTGGCGGCTTCCGGTGGGGCGGGGACCCGAATCCCAGGTGGTAACGCACGTCGGGACGCGGTTGATCGCATTCGCAACACCGCGGCAGCTGCCGCGGCCGAGCGAGACAGTTCTGGCGCTGCGTCGGTATCCGACGGTGAACGTGGCGAATCGTCCGCTGACGCAGCGACGGGGTCCGTTTCGGTGGAAACCGTGGAGGGCACGACCGGTTCCGAAGCTGCTGCCGAAGAAGTGGTGGCAGCGGCCCGAGAGCTGTTGACACAGCGTGGCATTCCGGTAGTGGGGTGGGAGTTCGACGCTATCGCGAGGCCAGAGCGCGACCCGGCGCCTGTGCAGCGGAGTCGGCCGAACGGCGACTCGACCCGGGTGGGTTCGGCTCCGCGGTTCGCCGCAGCCGTGGAGCGGTATCGTCCGCTAGGAACGGTGCGACCGGAAAAGCCGGCGGCACATGTTGATTCGAGTCCAGGCCAGGTCGCGTCACTGCCAGTTCCGGTCGACGCTGGTCCGCGCGGCTCGTCGGCGCAGACCGCTGCTGTCTCGGTGGCCGAGCCCGTCTCCCCAGCCACGGCCGCCGCGCCGCCAGTGGTGCAGCAGCTCCTGCGGATAGTGGGCTTGGCTCCGGCCCTTGGCTCCGGGTCTACGCCGCCGGCGGGTGCGCCGTTGGCGTGGGTGATGCTGGGATTCGTCCGTCGTGAGACCGACAGCCGCGCCGCCGTCGAAGCAATGGTGCTGCGCGCCAACACCGATGGCAGCCGCCAGATCGCGATCACCGACAGCCTGGGTGGTCTCGCCGCGCAGTCGCGAGGTGTCGCAGCGCTGGGTGCGGCGCTGGATTCTCAGCGTCCGGCGATGGGTAGGGGCGGCTGGTTGATCGGCGATGGGATCGACGCCGCCGCTGATTGTGTGGCGGACGCCTGCAATGGCGGTGATGGCGGCTGGTTGATGGGCAATGGGGGCAGTGGCGCCAACGGTGGCCACGGTGGCGACGCGGGCATGATCGGGCGTGGCGGTGTGGGCGGTGCCGCAACCGCTGCCGGCCAGATCGGCGGGAACGGCGGGAACGGCGGCCTGCTGTTGGGAGCCGGCGGTGCCGGCGGGTCCGGCGGCCTTTACGGCGTGGGCGGCCGCGGTGGCGATGCCGGAATTTTCTGGGGCAATGGCGGCCGTGGCGGCGACGGCACCAGCGGTGGTAACGGCGGGAATGCAGCATTCACGATCGGTTCTGGCGGCCGGGGCGGGGACGCGTTGGCTGCCGGGCAGCAAGGTGGCGACGGCGGACACGCGGGCTGGCTGCTCGGCAACGGCGGGGCCGGCGGAAAAGGCGGAACCGGTAGCGCCGGGACGACCGGTAGCTCCGGATCGGCGGGAGCGTTGGGACAGGACGGCGGTGACGGCGGTGCGGGCACCGCGGGTGGGGCCGGCGGCAACGGCGGTACCGGAGGCCGAGGCGCCCTGTTCGGCAAGGGCGGTGTCGGCGGCGCCGGCGGCGACGGCGGTACCGGCGGCGACGGTGGCACAGGTGGGCTCGGCGGTGCGGGCACCGCTGACGGCGGAACCGGTGGCAACGGCGGAAACGGTGGTGTCGGCGCCGATGGCGGTACCGGCGGCAATGGCGGCGCCGGAGGACGAGGCGGCCTCTTCGGTTCGACCGCTCGCGCCGGTGTGGGCGGGGCCGGCGGGGTGGGCGGCGACGCCGGCACTGCCGGTGACGGCGGCGCCGGTGCTGAAGCCATCACTCCAGGCAGGAGCGGCGGCGCAGGAGGTGACGGTGGTGACCCCGGCCAAGTTGGATCCGGTGGTACCGGTGGCATCGGGTGGATACGAGGGGCTGACGGGGCCCAGGGCAGCCTGCCGACCAATGGCGGTAACGGAGGTCGCGGCGGCGATGGGGCTGACGCCGATGTCCTGGGCAGTGCCGGTGGTGCCGGTGGTCGCGGCGGCGACGCCGGGCTGATCGGACGCGGCGGTGACGGCGGCACCGGCGGTAACGGTGCTGACGGCGGTAACGGCGCCGACGCGCACGGCGTCGACGCCGACGGAAACGGACTGACGGGTGGCTCCGGGGTGACCGGGGGAGCGGGTGGCGTCGGTGGCGCGGGTGGCGCCGGCGGCGCCTTGGCCGGAAATGGCGGTGCTGGCGGTGACGGCGGTAGCGGTGGCCGAGGAGGTGTCGGCGGCCAGGGCTCCGATGGGGCCGACGGCACGTTCGTCGCTGGAGCCATCGGCGATGGGGGCCGCGGTGGAGATGGTGGTGCCGGCGGGACAGGCGGAGTCGGTGGCGACGGCGGCACGGGTGGAGCCGCGCAGGCCGGTGGCGTCTGGAGTGCCGGCGTCACCGGTGACGGGGGCGACGGCGGTGCAGGCGGAAACTCAGGAGTTGCCGGCAACGGCGGCAACGGCGCTGACGCGATCGTCGCCGGCGGCACCGGAGGTGCCGGCGGAGACGGGGGTGACCCCGGCCTCGTCGGGGCCGGCGGCGCGGGCGGTATCGGATCCAACCCCGGCGGCACCGGCGCAGCCGGGATGTTGCCCACCTATGGCGGCGACGGCGGCGACGGCGGCAACGGTCTTGCCGGCACCGCGGGTGCCGACGGCGGTGCTGGCGGCCGCGGCGGTGACGGAGGACGTCTCGGTAACGGCGGCGACGGTGGCGACGGCGCCGACGGTGGTGCCGGTGGGCAGGGCACCGCGGGTGCCGACGGCGTCTATGTCCTCAGCGGCGGCGACGGCACGGGCGGTATCGGCGGCACCGGAGAGACCGGTGGCGCCGGTGGTGTCGGCGGCGCCGGCGGCAATGGTGGCGACCTCGCAGGCGATGGCGGAGTGGGTGGCGCCGGCGGCAACGGCGGTATCGGCGGTATCGGCGGCACCGGGGGCAGGGGCGCCGACGGCGTCGTCCTGGTGGTCTACGACGGCGGCGATGGCGGCGACGGCGGTGCTGGTGGCACCGGCGGTATTGGCGGCAATGGTGGCGCCGGTGGCCTCGCGCATTCCGACCTTGGCGTCGATGGCAGCCAGGGGATCGGCGGCGACGGCGGAAGCGGCGGTGCGGCGGGCATCGCCGGTGACGGCGGTACCGGCGCTCACGGCAGTACTTTCGGTAGTAGCGGATCGACCGGCGGCGACGGCGGCGACCCCGGCGCAGCAGGGACGGGTGGGGTCAGAGGTACCGGCTCCACTGACGGCCAGGATGGCGCGAGCGGTGCCCAGGCCACTACCGGTGGAAACGGCGGGAACGGCGGAAACGGCAGCACTGGATCGATTTTCGGCCCCTTCGGCCCGGGCGGGAACGGCGGCAACGGCGGCAACGGCGGGCTGGTCGGCAACGGCGGTGACGGCGGCGACGGTGCCGACGGCAGCAGCGGCGGCGGACTGATCGGCCCCAATGGCTACAACGGCGGCAACGGTGGCAACGGCGGACTGGGCGGCGCCCAGGCCGGCAACGGCGGCAACGGTGGCAACGGCGGTGACGCCGGCAACGGCGCAGCGGGCACCAACGGCAGCCATGGCGCCAACGGCACGGGCGACGACGGCACCGACGGCACCAACGGCGGAAACGGTGGCACCGGTGGCAAGGGCGGTAACGGTGGACTCGCGCAATCGAGCACCGGCTCCCAAGGTGCGGGCGGGAACGGCGGTGATGGCGGCGACGCGGGCCGTGCCGGCGACGGCGGGAACGGCGGCGACGGCGGGGTCGTCAAGGTCTCCGGCGGCAAGGGCGGCAACGGCGCCAACCCTGGTACCGCCGGAACGGGCGGAGTGGGAGGCACCGGGTCGACTGACGGCACCGACGGCACCGACGGCTCGTCCGCCGGTGGCGGCAAAGGCGGCGTCGGCGGCAACGGCGCAAACGCCACCACCAACGGTGCAAATGGCGGTGCCGGCGGCAACGGTGGCAACGGCGGCATCGTCGGTAACGGCGGCGCGGGCGGCAACGGCGGCCACGGAATGGTAGGTAGCGCCGGTGCCGCCGGCACCTTCGCAGGCGGCGGCGACGGCAACGGCGCCAATGGCACGGCGGGCGGAAACGGCGGTAACGGCGGCGCGGGCGGAAGCGGCGGATCCGATGCCGGCGTCGGAGGCACTGGCGGCAACGGCGGCAACGGCGCCGTCGGCGGTACCGGCGGCGCGGGCGCGGCCGGCGACGGTCCCGGCGCGTCGGGCGGTAACGGCGGCAATGCCGGTAATGGCGGCAGCGGCGGCAGCGGCGGCGCGGGCGGGGCAACGCAGCACTCCGGCGGCACCGGCGGCAAGGGGGGCAACGGCGGAAATGGTGCCGTCGGGGGCTCTGGCGGCAAGGGGGGCAATGGCGCCGATGGTGCGATCGTTCCGGGGGGCACCGACGATCAGGCGCTCGGCGGTGCCGGCGGTGATGGCGGCAACGGCGGAAACAACGGTATCGGAGGCGGCGCCGGGTTGGGCGGTGCGGGCACGACACCGGGTGCATCTGGTGGATTCGGCAACACCCCGACGGGGAGCGGCGGTAACGGTGGCGACGGCGGTGACGGTGGAGACGGCTTCCAGTTCTGGGGCGGTGCCACCGGCGGCGCCGCCGGAAACGGCGGAAACGGCGGGAACTATGGCGACGGCGGTAACGGCGGTCACGGCGGCGACGGTGGAAACGGGCGGGGTGGCGGCATCGGCATCGACGGCGAAAGTGGCGCCAACGGCGGTGCCGGAGGCGCTGGGGGTACCGGCGGCGCCTTCGGCGGTACCGGCGGCACCGGTGGTACCGGTGGCGACGGCGGCGATGGCGGCAACGGCGTTGATGGCACAACAAGTCTGAACGCGGACGGCAGCAACGGCGGCAGTGGCGGCGCAGGCGGCGTCGGCGGCGCGGGTGGGTCCGCAGGGTCCATTTACGGCAGCGCCGGCAACGGCGGAGCCGGTGGCGACGGCGGATCAGCAGGTAACGGCGGAAACGGCGCTGATGCTCTTCAATACCAGAGTGGCGGCAACGGCGGTAACGGGGGCTCGGCCGGCGCAGCCGGAGCCGGTGGCGCCGGCGGTACGGCCTCCTTCCCCGGCGGGAACGGCAGTAATGGTGCTGCCGGCACCTATCTGGATGGTGGAACCGGCGGCAAGGGTGGCAACGGCGGCAACGGCAGCGACGGTCAGACGACAGGCTCGCAGACAAGTGCCGGTGCCGCCGGCAAGGGCGGTAACGGCGGCAACGGCTTCAATGGCGGCGATGCCGGCAACGGTGGCAACGGCGGCAGCGGTTGGAACGCCACCAACGGCGGCGCCGGTGGCAACGGTGGCAGGGGCACCGGCGGTGCGGGCGGCGACGGCGGTGACGGCGGCAAGGGCGGCACCGGAAGTAACGTCAGTCAGATCATAGTCGTCATTCACGACGCCAAGCCTGGCGGCGCGGGTGGCGCCGGCGGCCACGGCGGTGACAGCATCGGTGGCACCGGTGGCGGCAAAGCCGGCCAAGGCGGCCAGGGCGGTAACGGCGGCAACGGCAACCCCGGACTCTTCGGGGCACCATCCGCCGTTGGAGGTCACGGCGGCAAGGGCGGCAACGGCGGATGGTACTACCCGGCTGGCATCGGCCTGGTCAAGCAGGGCGCGACTGGGCAAAATGGTGGCTCGCAGGTAGACCGAACCCCGCCGCTAGGCGGCCTAGGCGGGGCAGGCGGGGCAGGTGGCGCAGGCGGGGCGCCGTAGCGAGCCGCGTTAGGGGTTCTGCCCAGCGGGCGGCTGCGTCGTGGTCACCGGTGCGGTCGTGGTTGTCGTCGGCGGCTCGGTCGTCGTGGTCGTGGTCTCGGTGGTGGTTGTGGGTGGCGCCGTCGTCGTGGTCGTGGTGGTGACGGGGGCTTCTTCAACCGTGGTGGTGGTCGGTGCGACTGTCTCGGTGACGGTGTGAGTCGGTGCCGGAACCACCGGGGCCGAGGTGACGACCGATGTGGTGGTGGTCGGCGTCGTTGACGTGGTCGTGGTCAGCGTCGAAGAATCAGACGGGGAATCCGACGAGAACAGCTGCACCAGTGCGTAAATGACCAACGCCGCGATGAGTGCACCGACAGCGCCCAGACCGAGCAATGCGGCGGGCTTGCGGTACCAGGGGATGGGCTCGGGCGTGGGCGGCGCGGGCGCGTCGGAGTACTCGCCGTAGCTGGGGGCGTACTGCGTTGGCTCGTCGTTGTCCTCGTAATAGTTCGACACGCGCCGATGGTAGGCGCGCTCAGCCGCCCGGCGGTGGATACAGCGTGCGTGTCACGGTGGTGGGGTATTCGCCGTAGTCGACGCCAGGCTGGGTATACGACGGCGTCGTCGTCGTTGTCGTGGTGGTGGTCGTGGTTGTAGTGGTCGTCGTCGAAGTCTCGGAGGACGTTGTAGGCGACGTTTCCGTGGTCGTCGTGGTCGAAGTGTCCGACGGCACGACAAACTCGGAGGTCACGGGGAGGCGCGAGGTGGTGGTCCGGGTCGTCGTGGACTTCGACGTCTTTGAGGACGTCGACGCGTAGCTGGGCGGGACGAAATCAATGGGGGCGTCTTCGGGCCCTCCGGAGCTGGTCAGAGCGATCACCGCCCACAGCACCAGGCCGATCACGGCGAGGGCGGCTGCGCTGGCTCCCGCGACAGTCGACGTCGAGTGATGCCAGGGCACCTCGGCGGGCTGCCCCTGATCGTCGTCGTCAACGGTCACGGGGCCGATCCTATGCCCGGCGTTGCAGTGGGCTTCGGTCAGCTCAGCTGAGGGATGACATCACCGGCAAAGAGCTCGAGATGATCCAGATCGGACTGGTCGAGCATTTGCAGGTAGACGCGCTGCACACCGGCCTCAAGGAAGGGGCCCAGCTTGTCGACGATCTCGGCGGGCGTGCCGACCAGCGGCGAATTGCTGCGTAGTTCGTCCACCTCGCGGTTGATCGTCGCGGCGCGTGTGGCGATCTGCGCTTCGTCGCGGCCTGCGCACAGCACGAAGGCAGCCGAGTAGGTCAGCGCATCGGCCGGGCGTCCGGCGGCCGCCACTGCGTCGGCCACCCGCGCGAACTGGGTCTTGAGCGTGTCCAGCGGTACGAATGGCACGTTGAATTCCGAGGCGAACTCGGCGGCCAGTGCCGGCGTGCGTTTGGCGCCCATCCCGCCGATGACGATAGGCAACGATGACTGTGCGGGCTTTGGCAGCGCCGGTGAGTCGACGACGGTGTAGTGCTTTCCGGCGAATTCGAAGGTCTCGCCGACGGGCGTTTGCCACATTCCGGTGAGGATGCGTAGCTGCTCTTCGAGCCGGTCGAATCGCTCGCCCAGTGGCGGGAACGGGATGGCGTACGCCTGGTGCTCGGCTTCGAACCAGCCTGCACCGAGGCCCAATTCGACACGCCCACCGCTCATCTCGTCGACCTGTGCCACCGAGATCGCCAGCGGTCCGGGGTGGCGGAAGGTGGCCGAGGTGACCATGGTGCCCAGCCGGATCGTCGAGGTCTCGCGGGCGATGCCGGCCAGCGTGACCCAGGAGTCGGTCGGCCCGGGCAGGCCGTCACCGCTCATCGCCAGGTAGTGGTCAGACCTGAAGAATGCGGAGTAGCCGAGGGCTTCGGCGGCGCGGGCCACCGCGAGCTGATCGGAGTAGGTAGCACCTTGCTGGGGTTCGACGAACACACGGAAATCCACGAGGCCAGCCTATCGGCGACATCAAGTGGGCGGTGGTTGGCTGAGCTCGTCGAAGCGGGTGAGCGCAGCATCGAGGTCCGACTCTTCGAATAGCTCGCTGCGACTGATCAGATCGTCTTCGACCATCATGATGTCGATCCCCCGCCATTCGGCCTCGAAACCCTCGAGTGTGGCCCCCTCCGCTGCGTGAGTGATGACCGCGCCGCGGCCGCTCATCCGGTGTACGGCTTCGATGTAGATGCGCCCGTCGGGCATGTCGTCCCACGAGGAACGGATGTATGCGTTCAGCCCACCGGGCTCGAACGATGTCGCTCGGTGGTGGTCGACATTCACCCAGTCGGGCGTGGTCGAGGGTAGTTCGTGACGGTTGGCCGCGGCGATGGTTCGCGTGATGACTGACCAGGTGTGGGCACTGTCGGCTGCTTTCCCGGCCAGGTAGCGGGATTCGAGTTCAGCGAAGGCGGCGTTGATGTCGTCAAGGTCGAACACGACGATAGCCAAAATCCGCTCATCCGTGCCGATCTCGACCATCTGATACGCATCGATGTTGAACCGATCCTGATCATCTCCCGGCACACTCACCCGAACACGCATGAGGGCGAGGCACTTCCCGCGGATCGCGACGGTTGTCATCTTGTCGGTTCCCATTCCGACGTTGGCCACTGCGCGCCCATTGGCGATCGCCGCCTCACGGCCGTGCCGGGCGCCGGCCCCCACAAATGGACGACGATCGTCGATCACCGCGTCGGCGGTGAGTAATTCCTCCACTGTGCCCCAGTCGCCTGCGGTGTAGGCCCAGTGAATGCGCTCGAACATCTGGGAGGCTGTGTTTTCCAGCTGCGGTGCAGGACGGCTGAGTTCGTCGAACCTTGCGAGCGCGGCATCGAGGTCTGCTGAGTCGAAGACTTCCGAGTGGCTGATCAGATTGCCTTCGAACACGAGCAAGCAGATTGCACGCCACTCAGCGTCGAAGCCTTGTTGTGCCGTCCCCTGCGCCTTGTATGTCACGACTGCCCCGATCTTGTGCAGCCGATGAATCTCCTCGATGCGCAACCGGTACTCGGGCATCATGTCCCACGTCGCACTGAGGTATGGGAACGCTTCGCCAGGCGCGAAGGATGCAGCTCGCCGGTGGTCGATATTGACCCAATCCGGCGTGGTCGCCGGGAGATTGTGCCGATTAAGTGTGGCGTAGGTGTCAGTGACGATCGACCACGTCTGCGCGTGCGGCGCAGCCTCACCGGCAACGTATCGGGCGTCAAGTTCTTTGACGGCAGAGTCGAAGTCGTCGGGGTCGAAGGTGACCAGACCGACGATGCGCTCGTCGGTATCCAACGCAACGACTTCGAGGAGGTTGACGTGAAACGCATCGGCCTGCTTATCGCCGACGACGTATCGGGAACGCCTGAGCGCGAGGCGCTCACCGCGCGTCGCAACGACGGTTGCCGCCGCGTTGATGGCGCCGAGGCCGATCACCGCACGTGCGTCTTCAAGCGCGGCATCCCTACCCTGCCGGATGCCGGAGCCAACGACGTGACGACGATCATCGCCGCTGAAGTCGTCGGCCAGTATGGTCGTTATCGCATCCAAATCCCTGTCCGCCAAGTGCTTCTGGAGGCGTTCATACGTGCGGCTCGCCGCGTTTTCCAGCTGCGGCGCAGACCGACTGAGTTCATCGAAGCGAGCCAGGGCGGCATCGAGGTCGCCCTCGTCGAACATCTCAATGCGGCTGAGCATGTTGCCTTCGACGCTCGCAAGGCAGACTTCTTGCCATTCGGCGGCGAAGCCGTCTTGCGACGTACCGCTGACCGCGTGAGTGAAGACCGCACCGAGGCTGCCCAGACAAAGAACAGACTCTGCGTAGATGCTGACATCCGGCGCGAGATCCCACGTGGCACGTATGTATGCAGCCAGGTCGCCGGGCGCGAACCCTCTCGCTCGCCGGTGATCGATGGTGACCCAGTCCGGCGTGAAATCGGGCATTTCGCGCTTGTTGAATGCGGCAAGGGCCCGCGCGATGACGGACCACGCACGCGCGTGGGCGCCGGTTTCGCCGGCCAGGTACCGAGCGTCGAGTTCAGCGATCGCGGCGTCGAAATCGTCGGGATCGAAGGTGACCGTCGCTGCAACCCGACTGTCGGCGTCGATCTCGATCACGTGCAGGAGATCGAGGCCGAACTCCTCGGGTGCTCCACCGCCGAGCGAGAATCGAGCGCGGGCGAGGGCGAGGCGTTCCCCACGGATCGCTATGGCGTTCAGCGTTTGTGTGGCACCGAGATCAGCTGCTACACGGAAATTGTCAATGTACGCATCCCGGCCGATCTGAAGGTTGGCGTTCACCACGGGACGACGGTCATCGAAGCTGATGTCGTCAATCACCATCTTCGACAGGGCGTCCCAGTCGTGGGCGTCGAATAGCTCTACAAAGCGATCGGCTACTTGGCTTGCTGCATTTTCCAGACGCCGGACTGGCCGGCTGAGCTCGCCGAACTTCGCAACGGCGGTGTCGAGATCGGCCTCGTCGAATAGTTCTGAGTGGGAGAGTATTTCGTCTTGCACAATGAGGATATGGACGTCTCGCCACTCGGCGTCGAAGCCGCTCTGCGAGGTTCCGCGGGCTACATGGGTGACGACGGCCCCACGCTCACTCAGGTGGTGCACCGCCTCAATGTAGATCTCGGTGTCAGGCGAGTCTCCCCATGCGGCTTGGCAATACCTGATGAGGTCACCAGGTGCGAATGCTGCTGGGTGGCGGTTGTCGATGTTCGTCCAATCCGGTGTCGTCGCGGCGAGTTCGCGCCGGTTGAACGCGGCATATACACCCATCACTGCCGACCACGCGCGCGCATCCGGGGCGGCTTCACCGGCGAGATACCGCGCGTCAAGTTCTGCGAAGGCGGCGTCGACATCGTGGGGTTCGAACTCGACCTTGGCAACGATCAGCCCCTCGGAGTTGACCTCGGCAATCTCCAGCACTTCAACACAAAATGCTTTGGAATCTTCGAATCTCATGCGGCTGAGAGAGAGGCGATCCCCGCGCACCGCGATAGTCGACTTCGTGACAGCGGCCCCCAGGGCTGCGATCGAACGGATGTTGTCGACTGCGGTCGCGCGGTCATTGATTTCACAGCGGAAGCCTTGGCGTCTGTCGTCGAGTTGGGTGTCCTCGGTGAACAGCACAGCGATCTCATCCACGCGGCCTTCGCCAAACAGCGCGCTCAAACGATCGTCGGCCCGCGTCGCCGCGTTCGCCAGTGACGCTTGCGGACGTTCTTGGTCGAACTGGACGTACAGAGAGTCGAGCTCAGCGAACGCGGCGTCGATGTCGTCGACGTCGAAGGACACCTGCAGGTGGATGCGACCTTTCGCATCCAGTCCGAACAGATGCAACAGCTCGTCGCGTGGTGCGCCAGGATTCTCATCTGCCGTACTCAACGTCGAGCGGACCAGGGCCAGGCGTTCACCGCGGACGGCGACAAACGTCCGATGGATCTGCACGACGCCGATCTCAAGGAACTTTTGCGCCGCACCTGCCCACTCGCTGGATGAAAACTCGCTACGTGTGAAGCCCACTATCTTCCGTCGGCCCTCGAGTGAGATTCTGGGAGCGAACACCTGATCCAACTCGTCCCAGCCTTCGCGGGCAGCACTGTCGTCCAACCGGCGGATCGCCCGCACACAGGCGGTATCCGACTCGGCCCCGTCTTCCGACCGGGCATCGAAATGTGACCGAAGGCGCCGGGGCACTTGGCCCTCCGACTGCTGCACCCCGAATCGTGCGTACTGCGCGTCGAGTTCGGCAAGCGCGGCATCCATGTCATCGACGTCGAACCATATTTGCAGAGCGATTCGGCCGTCCTCATCGATGGCGTATATCTGGAGAAATTCGTCCTGTGGTGCGCCAGGGCTTTCATCGCCAGTGCCCACGCTTACTCGTGCGAGAGCGAGGCGGTCTCCTCGGACGGCGACAACGGCATGGCTTGCCCGCATGACGCCGTTCTCAAGATCGCACCGCGCCTGGTGCGCCACTTCGTGTGGTGTGAATGCGGTCCGGTCGAAACCGACAAGTCTGCGCCGACTTTCGATAAGGCCGTCGGGGGCGAACATCCCCTCGAATTCGTCCCACGCCCCGGCATCGATCGCGGCCACAGCCCGTTCGCTCGCCCGTGTGCAGGCGGTATCCGGAACGGTGTTGGCTTCGAATCGCTCGTACTGCGCATCGAGTTCGGCGATGGCGGCGTCCATGTCATCGAAGTCGAAGGACACTTGCAGGGCGACTAGGCCTTCCTCGTTGAGACCGACCACCTGAACAAACTCATCCTGTGGCGCTCCTGGGTCCGTATCGTCGGTAGTGCTTGTGAGCAGGACCAGGGCAAGGCGGTCGCCGCGCACCGCAAGAAACGTCGGTCGGTGACGAACTATGCCGACTTCGTGGTAACGCCTCATCTCGTCGGTCCATTCACGGGGCGAAACTTCAGTTCGTGTGTAGCCGACGATCTTCCGGTGACTTTCAACGACGATGACGGGTGCAAACACCGCCTCGGCTTCATCCCAGTCCTCACGGTCGACAGCGCTGGTCAACGCGTTGCCGATTCGCACGCACGGATGGTCCGGTTCAACTGCCCCAAATCCAGGCGTGGTTGGTGTCGCCGGCGATAGAAGCGACCGATTGCCGGGAAGCGTGCGCGCCTTGTCGACCAGCGCCACAGCACCTTTGCGCTCGTAAAGCTTGCTCGCTCGCTCGGCAGCCGACCGTGCGCTGACAACCTCGCCGGCGGCATCCAGCACCGTCGCCAATGCCAGACACGCATCACCGTGGTCGACCAGCGCGTCCGTGCGCTCGGCAATAGCCACGGCCTCCTCCGCTACCCGCCGGGCCTCGGCGTGCGCGCCGCCGCGGGCCAACAGCTGTGCCCGGACCGTCCGCCAGGTGATCGACGCCTTCAGAGCGTGCCCCGCAAGTCGCTCACTCTCCGAACACAGTTCGTCGGCCTCGACGTCTCGATCCTGCAAGAGGCAGGCACGGGCCAACAGTGCGGCTGTCTCGGCGGCGTCTGCGTCCAGGCCCATCCGACGGAAGCCGTTGTAGGCCAGACGAAGATGCAGCTCGGCTGCGGCGGGATCGTCGAGTACCAACTCGACGATGCCGGCGAAGTGCTCGACTTCGAGGAGCGCATGGCGCAAGGCCAGTTCGGTGACCGTGCGTCGCGCGGAGTCGATCATCCGCCGGGCCGCTGCGGCCCGTCCACGAAACGCCTCCAGGACCGCTTGGCAGCGCGTCGACGTCGCTTCTACTGCGGGGGAATCAGTGGTGATCCGCAGCAGGCGCACCACGTCAAGGCACCGACCGCCCGCACGCGGCACCGGATTGGGCCCCCACAGTGCGGCCAACGGGGCGCCCGCCAACACCGCATTCACCAGACGGTGCTCACCCGCGTGTCGCGCTGCGGTGAGCGCGTTGTCCAATGCGAGCTCGCAGTCGGCGACGCGTCCGAGACGGGCCAGGCACCCTGCCCGTACGGTGTACGCCTTGGCTTCCCCTGCGGCGTCATGCAATTCGGCCAGCTTGACGGCCGCGGCGCCCACCGAGGTTTCTATCTCGTCCAGACGCTCGGGATCGACGAGCATCGAGAGCTGCCCGTCGAAGCATGTCGCCCATGCAGCGAGACGGGCCGAATCGCGTGTTCCCTCTTTCAGTTGCGATACCGCACTCGTCGCCGAGGACACATCGCCTGCGGCCAGGAGCGCTTCGCAGCGCGCGACCAGAAGCTCGACGTGCTGCTCGTCGCGGTCGGGCAACTCGTCGTCCAGTTCGTCCAGTGCGTGCAGGGCATGGTCGTAAAGGTCGGCGGCACCCTCGTATGCCAGTCGTGCCATGGCCTGGTCCGCGGCACGGCGGCAGTATTCGACGGCCTTGAGTGCGTTTCCCGCCCAAGCACATTCGAAGTAGTGGTGGGCCAAGTCGGCCAACAGTTCGTCGTCGGCACCTGGCTCGTTCTCCAGCGCCGCCGCTATCCGCTGGTGCAGTCGCATGCGGCGCACGGAGGCCAGTTCGGCGAGCAGCGATTGCCGGACGATGGCGTGGTTGAAGCGGTAGCGCCCACCGGGCTCCTCGATGAGGATGCCGGCCTGGCATGCCGCTTCGAATGCGTCGATGAGATCCTGGCCGACCACGTGCTCGACAAGGTCCAGGGGAAACTGGCTGCCTACCACCGCGGCTGCGGCCAGTGCCTTGTTCGTCTCGGCCGGAAGCCGGGAAAGTCTGCGGCTCACCGCTTCCCGGACGCCCTGAGGCAGGGTGCTCGGGTCCCAGTGCCCGCCGCTTTCGTCCACATGCCGCAACGCCTCGATGAGGAAGAACGGGTTGCCGCCGGTGACCGACGCCAGCGCCCGGGCCAACTCTTCATCGTCGTATCCCGCCTCGGCCACGTATGTGCTCACGTCGTCCTCGTCGAGTCCGCCCAGGGCAATGCGGTTGGCGCTGCCATCGCGGTGAAGGTCGGCGAGCATCGCGGCCAACGGGTGGGACCGGTCAAGGTCGGTACTGCGGTAGGTGCCGATGACCTGGACGCGGGCGTGCTCGCCGAAGCGCAGGAGGTGGCGCAGCAGCAGGAGGGTGGGCTTGGCCGCCCAATGAAGGTCGTCGAGCACCAGGACGATGGGCAGGTCCACCGAGGCGATGCCCAACAGTGCAACGACGGCGTCGAACAGTGCATAGCGTTCGGTGTCCGGGTCGCCGCGCGCTGGTGCCGCGAGATCGGGGAGAACGTCGGACAAGCCGGGAACCAGCGGGAGTAGCGCCTCGACGCCACGCATCCCGTGCAGTCGGTTGGCACCGACGCACGGCACGAGCGTGCGCAGGGCTTCCGCGAACGGTTGGTACGGCGCACCGAGGTCCTCGTCGGAACGGCCGTACAGCACCACCGCACCCTGTTCATACGCCTGCCGGCACCACTCGCCGGCCAGACGGGTCTTGCCCACCCCCGGTTCTCCGGCGATCAGGACCGCGCGAGTGCCACCGGTGAGCGCCGACTGCCAGGCGGTGAGAAGCTCCGCGAGCTCAGGACCGCGCCCGACGAATGGGCCGGGTCCCGTGAGGACTGCCGGTATCTCCGGCCGTTCGATCGGGGTACTGCCCGACAGCGGCGGGCTTTCGTCGGTCTGTAGGCGGAGCTCGAAGATGTGCTCGGGCCGTGTCAGGTTCTTCAGCTGGCGCATCCCCAGATCGTCAAGCACGACGTCGTCGGACAAGGAGTCGATCACGAGCTCAGCGGTCGCACCCGAACACAGGATCTGGCCGCCCGAGGCTTGCGACCGCAGCCGGGCGGCGCGGTTGACGGCGCGGCCGAAGTAGTCGCCGCCGCGTTGCTCGGCCTCGCCGGTGTGCAAAGAGATACGGATACGCATGGGTTCGGCCAGCACCCACGGCTCGTGAAAGATCGCATCCTGCAACTCGATCGCGGCAGATGCGGCGGCGGACGGGCGGTCGAAGACCGAGAAGGTGGCATCGCCCTCGCCACGCGTCTTGATCAGCCGACCGCCGCGGGACGTGACGACCTGTTCGACGAGCTCGTCGTGCCGCGCGAGCGCCACAGCCATGGCGTCGGCGTCTGCCTCCCAGGCGGCGGTGGATCCCTCGATATCGGTCAGCAGGAAGGTCACTGCCCGCGTCACCGACGGAACATGCTGTGTGGCAGGGACGTCGAGTTGGGCATCCTGTGCGACGATTGCGGCCTCCAGCCGCCGCAGCTCAGGCCCGGGGTCGACGCCGAGTTCATCGGCCAACAGCGACCGGGCCCGTCGGTAGGCGCCGAGGGCCTCACCCTGCCTCCCGGCCCGGTAGAGCGCGAGCATCAGCTGACCCCAACGTCGTTCGCGCAGCGGTGCATCCGCCACCGCAGCCTCGAGATCGCCGATGATCTCCGCGGCGCGGCCAGTCGCAAGCAGCGCATCGGCCCGGTCCTCGACCAGCGCCGCGTGGGCCTCGATCCACCGGGTTTTCTCGGAGACACCCCGCCGGCCATCGGGTAGTTCCGGAGTGCCACGCCAGAGGGTCACGGCTTGGTCGAACCGGGTGACGGCACCGTGGGTGTCGCCGGCACCCAGTGCGTCGCGGCCCGATTTGGCCAGCGCCCGGTAGCGCCGGGCGTCGACCTCGGCGGCACCCAGGCGCCAGCCGGTGCCCTCGGTCAGCACGAAGCCGTCGCCGAGGGCGTGACGCAGCGAGGAGATGTGGGTCTGCAGGGCCTTGGCCGCGGTACGTGGCGGATCGTCGCCCCAGAGCAGTTCCATGAGCACGTCGGCGGGAACCACCGAACCTCCGTGCAAGCCGAGCATCGTGAGGAGCGCGCGCGGCTTTGCGCCCGGTATCGCGACGGGCGCTCCGTCCAATAGGACCTGAAGAGGTCCCAAAACCTCCAGCTCCACCGATGAAAGCGTACCCACGCGCCAATCGTCGGGGTGACGATTCAACGCACGATCAAGAGCGAGTAAAGGTGCGGACCACCTGGTGTTTTACAGCCCGCGACGGGCGGCGCGCAGCGCGGCGACCGCGCCGTTGTCACCGGAGAACTCCACCCGGGCCGGCCCGCGGCCGGCGGCGAACAACAGCAATTCGCCCGGCTCGCCGGTCACCGTCACCTCCGGACCGGAGCCGACGGTGGCCAGCGCCTTGCCCGCCGGGGTGGTCAGCGCCACCCGGGCCGGCGATTTACCCATCGTCATCCGGGCCATCGCGCCGATTCCACGGGACAGTGCCGATACCGTCGCATCGTCGAGATCCCTTGGTTCCCAATCGGGTTGGGCCCGGCGTACATCCTCGTTGTGAATGAACATCTCGGCCACGTTGACCAGCGGATCCAGCAGCTTGAACGGGGAGTACAGGGGAGGCCCCGCGGCGATCTGATCGACGAGGTCGCCCCATTCGGTGCTTTCGGTGACCTGCTTCTGTACACGCTCGGTATAACCGGCGAGCGCAGGCACCAGGATGCCGGGGGCGGCATCGAGGCGACGCTCGCGCACCACCAGATGTGCGGCCAGGTCGCGGGCGGTCCAGCCCTCACACAGGGTGGGTGCATCGGGGCCCGCGGCACGCATGGACTCGACCAGGGCGGCACGTTCGCGCCGAGCAACAGTCATGCGCCAACTCTAGAAGGTTTTCACCCCTTCGACAGCGATGGTCATCCCGTGCCCGGTGCTGTCATTGCTGATCCGGGTGCCGTCCTCGCCGGCATCGATGGTCCAGCCCACCGCGCTGTACTTGCGATAGTCGAGGGTGACCACCGGGATATCGCCGAGGTTGCCCACGACCCACTTGATCTGGCCGTCCGGGGTGAGCCTGACGCCGGTCGCGTGCTCACCGTCGATCACCGGTGCGTTGGTGAAGTCCGATTCGCAGCCCACGTCCTGTTTGGACAGTTGGCAGCGCGTCCTGCCGGACTTGGTCTCGATGAAGACGTACCCGTTCTGGGGCTGAAGTTCGGTGGCGCCGGAGGGCACACGGGAGGTGCTGGGTGGAGTCGCGGCGGTGGTGCTCGGCGAGGGCGCCGGACTGGACCGGGTGGGCCGCGCGGTCGGGAAACTGGGCTCGGTCGGTGATTGCGGGCTGGTGGTCGGAGTGCCTTCGATGCTCGATTGACAGCCGGCCAGCAGGGCACCGACGGCGAGCAGGGCGCTCCCGAGTTGCCACGCCTTCACCGCGCCAAGGCTACGCATACCGCGTGGTCACGGCCAGCTATGACGCGCCGAACAATCCGGCGTAGCCGTCGGAGAGCGCACGTAGCTGGCCGGCGCCGTCACCGTGGAACGAGGCGCCGTGCATCAGGGCCAAGGTGGAGGGGTTCAGCTCGCCAGTTGGGTCAGGGTGGGAACCAGGTCGGTGGTCAGGCCCGTGGCGTGGAACAACGCTTCGGCGTCCAATACGGTTGCCACACAATCGAATTCGGTAAGAGCCGGGCACTGGCCGGTGTGGAACAGGAACGGCTCGTCACCGGTCAGCAGGAACTGGTTGAAGGTGAAGCCCGTGCTCGGTGATCCCGGGTATCCAGGTGGACAGCCGGTAGATGTCCGGGGCGATCTCGTCGACGCGGGTTTCCAGGTCGGAGGCCATGTGACCATGGTCCGCCCCGGGGAACCCGACGTCTTGGGATTTTCCCAGTTGCGTCCCTTACCGTCGTCGCGTGCTCGGCAAAGCCCTCGATGCGTTTCTGGACTCCCCGTTGTCCGGGATCGTGCCGTGGGCGTTGATGGCGATCCTGGCCGGGCCGGGCCGCTACGAGATCGCCGTGTGGGGTGCGCTCGGTTTCTCATTGCTGGTGTTGGTCCTGGACCGGCTTCGCCATATTCCGGTGCACGTGCTGGAAATGCTCGGGGTGGTCTTTTTCGTGGTGCTGGCCGCCGTCGGCCTGGTTGCCTCCCGAGATCAGAAGACGTGGCTGGAAATGTGGTCGGGGGAGATCACGAATGCCTCGTTGGCGATTTTCGCACTGGTCAGCCTGATGATCGGCCGGCCGTATACGACGGCGTATGCGCGCGACGTCACCCCGCCGGACCATTGGGACACGCCGCTGTTCAAGCGCATCAACATGGTCGTGGCCGCGGTGTGGGCGGCTGGGTTCGGCTTCTCGGCGTCGGTCGGTTTCCTGGGGGACGTGCTCTACGGCAGCACCGACAATTTCTGGACCGGCTGGATTCTGCAGCTGGGCGCGCTGTTCTTCGCGGTGGCCGTCACCGAGTTCTATCCCGAGTACGCCCGCGCCAAGGATGCGGCGCATGCGCTGCATCCGGCGCCGTCATGGTGGCGGGTGTTCGAGTGGCTGCCACCGTTCGTGCTGGCCACCGGCGTCGCAGGCTGGCTACTGGCCGCGGTCAGCAGTGGGGTGGCGGCTGACCTGGTGGTGGTCGGCGCGTTCGGCACGGCCCTGTTGCGACGGCGCGAGCTGCGGGCCCCGGCCGGCTAGTGGTGCAGCACCGTCCGCATGAGCTCCGGCAGTGCCGAGGACGCAGCGGGGTCGTTGCCGAAGTGCTCGATGACCTGCACCTGAATCTCGCCGACGAGGCCGCCGAGAACGGCACCGACCGCGATCATGGTCGGCTCGTCGTCCTTGAACACCGGGCGCAGGATCGACTCGTATTCCTCGTTGGTGAGCTGACCCATCTTGTCGATGATGGTCTGCTCCAGGTCGAGGGCGCCCATGGCGTAGTCCTGTGCGTCGACCAAGGTGGTGGGGAGCCGTTCGAGCACCATCTGCACCAGGTTGTCCTTGAATGCGTTGTAGCGCTGGGTGCCGACGGCGAACTTGACCAGGGGGGTCGCGATGCCGGTCTGGGCGTCGATGGCCCCTTCGACCTCCTTGCCGATGAGCGAGAACAATTTGTCGGCACCCGGTCCGCGTAGCACACCGTCGAACAGGATCGCGGGGGAAAACAGGTCCTCGGACAGGATCCGCGCGTAGTCCTTGGTGATGGTGTCGCGCTGCGCGTGCAGCAACCCCTGGAACGGGATGAAACCGAGGTACTTGGTCGGCTGCACGGGCCGGAACAACATGTTGAGCGCGATGTAGTCGCTGATGAGGCCGACGCCGAAGCCGAAGGCCGGCATGATCCACGGATTCTGGAACAACGCCCATGCGACCACCTGGACCAGGCCGATGACGAGGCCGAAGTAGATGCCGCTGCGACGGACGAAGGCCATCGCGTTGTCGCCGAGCCCGCGCATCAGCTTGTTGAGCTTGTCCTTGTTGCGGACCAGCGTGGTGACCGCCAGATACTGGATATCGACGAACCGGTTGAGGTCCGACCGCATCTCGTTGAGCATCTTCTCGACGATCTTGGGCGTCTGGTCGTGGACGCGCGACATGATCGCGTTACGGGCGGCATCGGGCAGCGAATCCCACAGTCCGGGTCGGATCTGCTCGGCGATGTCGCGGGAGATCTCGTCGACGGCCTGGGTGAGTGGCTCCCGCAGCGCGTCGACGGCTTCTCTGGCGTCGACCTTCTCCAGCAGCTCTTCGGGTTTCAGCAGGTTCTGGGTGAGAAGCTCGATGGTCTTGGACCCCACCTTGCCCGCGCGGCGGGGCACGATGCCCTGCCAACCGAACGGGCCGATGCCCTTGAACTCCATCGGCCGGTACAGCATTTCGAGCGCCACGATCTTGGTGCTCCAGCCCACGAAAGCCGCAACGAACGGCATGGACAGGTAGATCAGCCAGTTGACGCCGAAATCGGCCTTGATCTCCTGCCACGTCTGGACCGCGAGAATCGTCTCGCTGGTGCTCATGCGCGATCCGCCTGCGGCTTCTCGCTGGCGCTCATGCGGTCATGAACCGTCCCGTAGCACCGCGGACTCCCACAGGCCCCGCCCCAGACTCGACAGCGACAGGGTCAGCTTCTCCACCCGTGCGACCAGCGGCCCGCGGGATCCGCTCTTGATCGCCTGCAACACCATCGGCTCAGCGAGGAGCACTTCGTACTCGGCCTTCTGGGCGGGGTCCTCGGGACCGGTCTCGACCAGACCCAGCGACAGCAGATGACCGACGTACTGCGGGACCATGCCGGGCAGCGCCACATTGGCGGTGCGGCCGATCAGACAGGCATGCTCCAAAACCGCTTGACCGGGGGTGCGTGATCGGGTCCAGGAGTGGACGTTGACCAGCGGCGAAGCATCTCCTTCGGAGAGCGCACCGATGATCCGGGCTTCGTCGGCTACCAGTTGGTCGAGCAGGCGGTGGTACAGCTCCACCTGACTGCCCGCGGTGCTCTGATCCAGGGCCCGGTCCAGTAGGCGGTCCATCTTGGTGTTCAGTGACTCGGCCGTCGGCTCTTCTGGTGTGGCGATTGTCATCGGTCGGGGCGTCGCCGCGTCGATGGCCTCCAGCCGGTTCTTCACCAGCGTGGCCAACTGCTCTTCGCCCCAGGCGGCCAGCTTCATGCTGGTCTTCGCGGCGTCGACGGCACGGTCTGCGATACCGAACGGGTCGAACCGCTTCGGCACGAGCGGGCGGGGGTTGCGCGGGGTGCGGATGGCAATGGCGATATCGCCGACCGGGGTGGCCCACCTGAAACTCCGGCGCTGGTAGCCGTGCTTGGCAGGCCTCTCCTCGGGCACGTTCGCGCCGGTCCTGGACATCTCGTCTGCCATCGCCGATCGATCCCCCCTCAGTTGGCTGCTTGCGTTCCTGCACGGTCGAGCCGACCGGCGGCATCTGATTATGGGGCACGGTACCCGGTACGTGCGGTACCGAGTCCGGGGTGAGGGCGCCCTTTCAAAGAAGTCGCTGGCTCCGGGAACAAAACCGCAGAAACCCCCGTTGACCACATCGACAGCAAGTTGAGTGATAGTGACTCAAGTCTGGGTTGACAATCTATGCTCTCCCAGAGCAAGCTTGAGCGCAGTCCGCTCAGACCCCTATATCTCTACAGGAGGCAACACCATGGCTCGTGCGGTCGGTATCGACCTCGGGACCACCAACTCATGCGTGGCGGTCCTGGAAGGCGGCGACCCCGTCGTCGTCGCAAACTCTGAAGGCTCCCGGACCACCCCGTCCGTCGTCGCATTCGCGCGTAACGGCGAGGTACTGGTCGGTCAGCCTGCGAAGAACCAGGCGGTAACCAACGTCGACCGGACCATCCGTTCGGTCAAGCGTCACATGGGTACCGATTGGACCGTCGAGATCGACGGCAAGAACTACACGGCGCAGGAGATCAGCGCGCGCACGCTGCAGAAGCTGAAGCGCGACGCGGAGGCCTACCTCGGTGAGGACATCACCGACGCGGTCATCACCGTGCCGGCCTACTTCAACGACGCTCAGCGTCAGGCCACCAAGGAAGCCGGGCAGATCGCCGGCATGAACGTGCTGCGCATCGTCAACGAGCCCACTGCGGCCGCCCTGGCCTACGGACTGGACAAGGGCAGCAAGGAACAGACCATCCTGGTCTTCGACCTCGGTGGCGGCACGTTCGACGTTTCGCTGCTGGAGATCGGCGACGGTGTCGTCGAGGTGCGTGCCACCTCCGGTGACAACCACCTCGGTGGCGACGACTGGGATGACCGGATCGTCGAGTGGCTGGTCGACAAGTTCAAGGCCACCAGTGGCATTGACCTGACCAAGGACAAGATGGCAATGCAGCGGCTGCGTGAAGCGGCCGAGAAGGCAAAAATCGAACTCAGCTCCTCGCAGAGCACCTCGATCAACCTGCCCTACATCACCGTCGACGCCGACAAGAACCCGCTGTTCCTCGACGAGCAGTTGACCCGCGCCGAGTTCCAGAAGATCACTCAGGATCTGCTGGACCGCACCCGTTCGCCGTTCCAGTCGGTGATCAAGGATGCCGGCATCTCGGTCGGCGAAATCGATCACGTGGTGCTGGTGGGTGGTTCCACCCGTATGCCCGCCGTGACCGACCTGGTCAAGGAAATGACCGGCGGCAAGGAGCCCAACAAGGGCGTCAACCCGGACGAGGTTGTCGCAGTGGGCGCCGCGCTGCAGGCCGGTGTGCTCAAGGGTGAGGTGAAAGACGTTCTGCTGCTTGACGTCACCCCGCTGTCCCTCGGTATCGAAACCAAGGGCGGCGTGATGACCAAGCTGATCGAGCGCAACACCACCATCCCGACCAAGCGGTCGGAGACCTTCACCACCGCCGACGACAACCAGCCGTCGGTGCAGATCCAGGTCTTCCAGGGTGAGCGCGAAATCGCTTCGCACAACAAGCTGCTCGGCTCCTTCGAGCTGACCGGTATCCCGCCGGCCCCCCGCGGCGTGCCGCAGATCGAGGTCACCTTCGACATCGACGCCAACGGCATCGTGCACGTCACCGCCAAGGACAAGGGCACCGGCAAGGAAAACACGATCAAGATCCAGGAAGGCTCCGGCCTGTCCAAGGAAGAGATCGACCGGATGATCAAGGACGCCGAGGCGCACGCCGACGAGGACAAGAAGCGTCGCGAAGAGGCCGATGTCCGCAACCAGGCCGAGTCGCTGGTCTACCAGACGGAGAAGTTCGTCAAGGAACAGCGTGAGGCCGAAGGCGGGTCGAAGGTTCCCGAAGACACCTTGACCAAGGTCGACGGTGCCATCGCCGAGGCCAAGTCGGCGCTGGAAGGTACCGACATCTCCGCGATCAAGGACGCCATGGAGAAGCTCGGCGTCGAGTCCCAGGGTCTGGGTCAGGCGATCTACGAGGCCACTCAGGCCGAGCAGGCCGCCGGTGGAGACGGTGCGTCCGCGAGCGCTGCCGACGACAACGTGGTGGACGCCGAGGTTGTCGACGACGACCAGGAGACCAAGTGACCGAGAACGATTCGCACGAGCCGGTGACCATCACCGACAAACGGCGCATCGATCCCGACACCGGTGAGGTTCGTGAGCAGGCGCCGGCCCCTGGTGGGCCGGCGCCCGCCGCCCCCGCAACGGGGGAGTCTGGGAGCGATAGCGACGAGGTCGCCGAGCTCAAGGCAACGCTGCAACGCGTGAAGGCCGAATACGACAACTACCGCAAGCGGTCACTGCGCGATCAGCAGGTCACCGCCGACCGGGCCAAGGCCAACGTCATCACCCAGTTGCTGGGTATCCTCGACGATCTGGACCGGGCCCGCAGCCACGGCGACCTGGAATCCGGGCCGCTCAAGTCCGTTGCCGACAAGCTCGTCGGTGCTCTTGAGGGACAGGGCCTTTCCGGGTTCGGCGCGGAGGGTGACGAGTTCGATCCGTCACTGCACGAAGCCGTGCAGCACGAGGGCGAGGGTACCCACCCTGTGGTGGGGACCGTGATGCGCCGGGGTTACCGGATCGGTGATCAGGTGGTCAGGCACGCCATGGTCGGCGTGGTCGACACCGTGCCGCCGGCGGAAGCGGAAAATGCTGACGCCGCAGGCGATCAGACCGCAGAATCAGACAATTAGTCCAACCAACTAGAGAGAAGAGGTTAGGAGGTGGCGCATGGCCCAACGTGAGTGGGTCGAGAAGGACTTCTATAAGGAACTCGGCGTCTCCTCTGACGCCAGCGCCGACGAGATCAAGAAGGCCTACCGGAAACTGGCCTCTGAACTGCATCCCGACCGCAATCCCGACGCGGGAGCGGCCGAGCGGTTCAAGGCGGTTTCCGAGGCCAACAGTGTTCTGTCGGACCCCGCGAAGCGCAAGGAGTATGACGAGACCCGTCGGTTGTTCGCCGGCGGTGGTCGTCGGTTCAACCCGGGCGGGAACTTCAGTGGCGGATTCGGTTCCGATGGAGCCGAATTCAATCTGGGGGACCTGTTCGACGCCGCCGGCCAGAGCGGCGGCGCCAACATCGGTGACCTCTTCGGTGGGCTGTTCGGGCGCGGTGCGCAACCACGCCCGAGCAGGCCCCGCCGGGGCAACGATCTGGAAACCGAAACCGAGCTGTCCTTCTTGGAAGCCACCAAGGGCGTGGCCATGCCGCTGCGGTTGACCAGCCCGGCGCCGTGCACCAACTGCCACGGCAGCGGTGCGCGACCGGGCACCAGCCCCAAGGTATGTCCGAA
Source organism: Mycolicibacterium alvei (assembly GCF_010727325.1). NCBI lineage: Bacteria > Bacillati > Actinomycetota > Actinomycetes > Mycobacteriales > Mycobacteriaceae > Mycobacterium > Mycolicibacterium alvei. The sequence continues at coordinate 3,109,302 of NZ_AP022565.1, read as the reverse complement.
CTGCAACGGCTCCGGTGTGGTCAACCGCAACCAGGGGGCGTTCGGGTTCTCCGAACCCTGCACCGAATGCCGGGGCAGCGGTTCGATCATCGAGCACCCGTGTGCTGAGTGTCAGGGCACCGGCGTCACCACCCGGACCCGCACGATCAATGTGCGGATCCCGCCGGGTGTCGAGGATGGTCAGCGAATTCGGCTGGCCGGCCAGGGTGAGGCCGGGCTGCGGGGTGCGCCCTCGGGCGATCTCTACGTCACCGTGCACGTGCGTCCCGACAAGGTGTTCGGGCGTGACGGCGACGACCTGACCGTCAGCGTTCCGGTGAGCTTTCATGAATTAGCTTTGGGGACAACGCTTTCCGTTCCCACACTGGAGGGCAAGGTCGGTGTGCGGGTGCCCAAGGGCACCTCCGACGGCCGAATCCTGCGGGTGCGCGGGCGCGGGGTACCCAAACGCGCAGGCGGCCACGGTGACCTGTTGGTCACAGTGAAGGTCGCAGTGCCGCCGAACCTGGAAGGTGAAGCGGCAGAGGCGCTCGAGGCATATGCGAAAGCCGAACGGGCCGGCGGTTTCGATCCGCGGGCCGGCTGGGCAGGCAACATATGAGTCAGCGCAAAGAGGAAGCCCGCACGTTCTTGATCTCGGTGGCCGCCGAGCTGGCCGGTATGCACGCGCAGACCCTGCGCACATACGACCGGCTCGGCCTGGTCAGCCCGCAGCGCAGTTCCGGAGGCGGCCGCCGGTACTCTGAGCGTGACGTCGACCTGCTCCGTGAGGTGCAGCGGCTGTCGCAGGACGAGGGCGTCAACCTGGCCGGCATCAAGCGCATCATCGAACTCACCAATCAGGTGGATGCACTGCGCGCCCGGGTATCCGAGTTGACCCACCAGGTCGAACAACTCAGTACCAACCAGCGTCATGAGGTGGCGGTGGCGTCCAAGGCGGTTGTTCTGTGGCAGCCCGGAGCCGCTCGGCGGCGACATCGGCCGTAGCCAGCCGCACCGAGGTGGGCGTTAGCCGATTCTGATCGAAAAGGTGGCCGTCTCCGGACTTCCGGGGGCGGCCATTTTGTATTTTCCGCGGCGTAATGCGTCGGTGGGTGCGGCCATTGGCTCGATCCCCACCACGCTGTCACTCCGTGGGGCGAAGAGTTGGGCTGCACCATAGCCCCGGTCGAAAGTGACCTCCACCCGCGCCGCCCCGCCGGTCAGCGCGAACACCGCACCCTCGGCGACGTCGTCGAATCCGTCGTCCAGCTCGGTGCTACCTAGACGCCTCACCCCCGCCTGCCACGGTTGGGTTTCGCCGGTGGGCAGGCCCCGGTCGTCGACGCGCAGATGCCGCATGGCGGGGGTCTGCAATTGCCAATCCTCGCGTGGCACTGCGGGAATCGTCACGTACGGGTGGTAGCCGTAGCACAGCGGGACGTGTTTCTGGGCGGTCGATGTCACGGTGGTGGCCACCGTGAGGGTCCTGTCGGCGAGCGCCACTGCCATCGTGAGGCGGTGGGGAAACGGGAACGTTGCCAGCAGTCGTGGATCGATACCCCAGTCCAGCTCCGCTGTCAGCACGTTCCCGGATTCCTCGGTCACCTGCCAGTCCGGGTTGGCGGCGAGCACGCCGTGGATCGGTGCCCCGTGCGCATCGCCACGCACACCGTTCACCCCGGGGGTCACGTCCACCACGGCGTCGTCGACCCGGTATTCGTTGGCACTCAATCGGTTTGCCCACGGATAGAGGATCGGGATGCCCATCGTCTTGCCGTCGGCGATATAGGCTTGCAGCCCGCGTCGTTGGCCCAGGTACTCGTCCATGCCGTCGGCCAACGACGTGCAGATCATCCCCGCGGCCGGAACATAGGTGGCCGTCAGCGACGACGACGGATCCTGCAGGGTCACCGCGCGGATGTCGGCCATCAGCGCGTCAACGGGTCGTGCTGGATGCGGTCGGCCGGCGCGCCTCGCTCGACCAGAGCGGACTTGGTGGCGGTGACCATGTCCGGTCCGCCGCACACCAGGATCTGCCGATCGCCCCAATTGCCGAATTTCGTCACCACCTCCGCCAGAGTGCCGGTCTGGCGCACATGGAGCCCGCGCGGCGGTCGGACGTCGGGATACTGGCCGGCCCACGGGGGATCGGTGCTGTACTCCGACACCGGGGTCACCGACAGCCACGGGTTCGTCGAGGCGATGTGCCACAGCGTTTTCAGGTCATACAGCTCGCACGGATAGCGGCCACCGAAGAACAGGTGCACGCGCGGATTCTCGCCGTGCAACGTCATGTCCATGATGATGTTGCGCAGCGGGGCCAGGCCCGTACTGCCCGCCACCATCAGGACATCTTCGCCGTCGCGATCGACATGCAACCCCCCGTGCGGGCTGGACAGCCGCCAGCGGTCCCCGATCTTGGTCTCGGCGACGATGGCTGTGCTCACCATGCCGCCGGGAACCGACCGGACGTGGAACTCGATGCCCCCCGAACGATCGGAGGGGATGGCCGGGCTCAGGTAGCGCCACCGGCGCGGCCACTGTGGAACCTGGACGGTGACGTACTGGCCGGGGTGATAGAACAGCGGCTCGTCGAGTTGCAGCCGGATCACCGAGACGTCGCGGGTGACCCGGTGGTGCTCGATGACGGTGCCGTCGCGGTAGGCCGGAGATTCCTCGGCGTCGGCCGCGCCGCGCATCACCCCGATGATCAGGGCCACGGCATCGCGGGTGGCCTCGGCCAGGCGGTCGTCCCATTCGGAGTCGAGGTGGTCATGCAGCGCGTTGTACAGCGCACCCTGCATGGAGTCGTAATGCCCCTGCGTCACACCGTATTTGCGGTGGTCCCTGCCGAGCTGGGCCAAAAACGCCACCGGCTCGTCGGCGCGTTGGGCGATCAACTCTCCGAACAACCAGGTCAGGGCGCGCGCGAACACATCGCGCTGGTGGTCCATGTCGGGGGGAAACAGATCGCGGGCCGAGAGGTCGGTGGCGAACCACCGGGTGTAGAAATCGCGGATCAGGGGCGCTGAGCCCTGCTCGGGGTCGACGGCGTTCTGCAGCGTCTGCAGCGCGTCACGGTCATCGAGTCCCACGGAGTCGCATCATAGGCGCGGTACGCGCGGGCCGCCGCAAAGCGGCGCTGATCTCCAACATCAGTCCGACGATTGCCCAGCAACTGAGCACGATGATCGCAGTGTCGAACCTGGTCGGTACCGCGATGCTGCGCTATGTGATGGCGGTCCCGCCGACGGCGGAACCGGGTTGGCTGATGCTGTAGGGCTCGGTTCCTACTTGCCGAACGTCGCGCTTGCCGCCACCTTGGTGTATTGCCCGATGACCTTCCCGACCTCGACCGCGTTCGCTGCTGCGTTGGTGGACATCATCGACATCTGTCCGGCAGCAAGAGGTACTGAGCCGGCGACAGCTCCGACCTCAATTGCCAATGCGACGGCAGGACCTTGCGGACCGGAGACCTTCGCAATCATGGCCGGCAGGATCGCATAGCCGAGGACAGTCGCGCATGTGCCGAGGAACGAGCGCGTCTGATCGACTTGACTCGCCTGCTTACTCACGATTGCTTCCAAGGCCTTGTCGGCTTCCGCAAGCGAGCGCGCGAGGTCTTGCTGTTTGGCGTCTTGGCCGGTGTAGGCCTGCGAGGCCTCGCCTTGCCACCCCGATGTCGGCTTCGCCGATTCCAGGGTGTCATGGACGTGGCCTAACTGTTCTGCGCCCTGCCCGAACCTGTCGCCAGTATCCGGATTGCCGACTCCGCAAGTGAGAGTCATACCTTGGATGCCCAACAGGCCGACGTTGATAATGGGAGTTGCGAAGGACTTACCGAGGAACATCTGCACGATGCCAATCGCGTCGGAACCCAGTCCCAGCTTGTCCCCGGCTTCGTCATGAGATTTCGTGGACCACAGAGTGTTGGCATCCCCGAGATCGCTCAACGCGTCGCTCTTGCCGAGAGTCTTGCTGACCTTCTCCGCGGCATCCCAAAAGCTCATTCTTGTCTGGTCCTTCCTTCGCTGGGGCGAGCCTAACAGCACGCCAACATGTTGCTATGCGCCAATTTTGGGTGTTCAAAACACGGCTTTGGTGTTCTCTGGGGCAACCCTGAATGCGCTGACGGCTGGTGTCTAGGCTGACGGCACACTCATCGGGCCCACCGCGAGAACGGCGCTAGCGAATCGAGATGGTCATACAGAAAGTGTGCAAAAGTGGTGGCCAGCAGCAGCGTAGGCATTGGTGGGGACGTGGGATGCGCACAGTCGAGCCGGTAATCGAAGGTCGCGTACATGAACATGGCTTCGAGCTTGGATTGGTTCCGTTGACTATGTACCCGTCCGATCTCTGTACTGGTGTCGTAAATCGGTTCGTCGAGTTCCAACTTGGTGAACTTGGGGATATAGGAACGTATTTTGGTGGCGCCTAGCGATTGGTCCTGATACTCGAGCTCGAACGAAATTTTTGGGGTTCGGAAGAATTGCCAATACGAGCTGGTCTGCCGAAGGCAACCGAGTTCACGGCCGTCGGGGTCGCGAACGTGCAGACCATGTTTGCCATGACCCCGGAATCCAACGGATCGGATGAACTGCAGCAGTTGTGTTCCATCGGGCCGAACGACCTCGAATACGAGTTCGCTGATTGCCTCAGCCCCCAGGGGGGGTGCTTTCAGTAGTTGGATCAACGCGAGTAGTTGCCCACGCGGGTTTGTAATCGAGCAACGGATATCGGAGCCCGCTCCACCGTGGATTGGTTGGAGGAACAGAGTGGGCTCCCCGAACGGGTACCCGCCTGAAGTCAGCGGCGGGGCAGGGACCTTGGCCGCGGTCGGCGGTTGCATCGGCGGACCAGATGCCACGTGGGCTGTCCACTGCCTGCCGTCGAAGTACCGGATCTGCTGAGTGTTCCAAGGGTCGGTAAACCATCCCGCCTGCGGCGGTGGTGGCACGGTTTCGTTGATGGTCGCCCCTCGGTCAGTCTTCGCGCTCGGCGTGACGTGCGATGAGCGCGAGGTCGGCCTCGTGGGCCTGTTCCGGTGTGGCGAACGGCATGTTGGTCTCCACGAATTCCCGCGCGTCGCGGAGATCCATGCCCTGCTCGACGAGCATGTTCACCACACCGACGTGCACGACAGCTGTTGCTTTCGTGGCTGCCACTCCTGCCACGAACCGGATCTCTTCGGCCAGTTGCGATTCGGTCAAGGTGGTCACCTTGGGATCCAGATCGACGTGGGCGACCGAACCTCCGAGGTAGGCCGTCACGGAGACGGTGCCGGGCGGGTTGATCGCCTCGACCACGGGGACCTGGTCCTCGTCCGTGGCAGCTTCGTCCGAGTCGACCGCGCCGAAACCATCGTCCTCGTCTTCCTCGACGTGGGTATCGGTGAAATCGTCGACACCATCGAGGCTTGTTCCGTGGTCAATGCCGCCGTCGAAGTAAGCCGGAAGAGCGTCGAGTCCCGACGCGTCATCGCCGAGTTGGGGTGTGTCGAAGTCGAGCGCGTCCAAACCTGTGTCTTCGGAGTGGAAAAACTCATCGTCTGGATCTTGTGTGGTCACGTATCTGCAGTCCCGATTCTGGTCGACGGCCGGAGCGAGCCGAGACAAGTGGCTTCGATCCGTACGTTACCGCCGACGAAGTTGCCGACCGGAAGTGGTCTCAGCGTGGATGCATCTCTTTACCGAGTTTGCCGGCCCCTTGTGCGTCGGACTGGTCGTAACGTGACGCGGCCATTCCCAGCCTGCTTGACAGACTGGTCGACACCGAGTTCAAACCAGCGCAGGCAGCAGCGCGTGCTGCCTCTGCCGCTGCGACGGCAATGTTGGATGTTGAGCAGACGACGCCGTGATTTACCGCCATTGATGTACTGACACCATGCGACGCTGAGGCCGCCGCGAGAATCTGCTCCGCGGCGCTAGCCTGCATTTTCGCAAGTTCGAGCACGTGTGAGGTAATCACGCGCAGTTCGCCGGACATGTCGATCTCCTCGTGTAGGGGTAGCGGGCGCCGTCCGTTGTCGCCTCGTCCTGTCTGTTGGTGAGCTTAACGGCCGGCGAAGGCTCCTCTGCGCACCAATTTCACTTCCAACGCGGCTCGCTAGTCCTTCGACCAACTACGCGATATCACAGGGCCGCGGCCCTCAGCTACCTTCAAACTGATTCTGGCCCAAGGTATCCACAAAGCTGGGTCCACGGCGTTCGAGTTCACCTAGATACTCGTCGGACCAGGTGCCGAATGGCTGGTGTGCCAGATACTCATTGCGGAACCGGTCGTCCTCGGAAACCTCCGAAACGCAGAATGACGGAATTGCCAGATCGACGACCGGTCCGCCGCGCTCGACTTCGGAGAGCAGCAGGGGTGCGTTTCGGCCGAGGAATTGGTCGATGATCCAGCCGTCCTCGCCGAGCCACATCGAATAGCGAACCTTGGCGACCACGAATTCGGACCGGCGCACGATCTGCGCCGCGATCAGTGGGTCGAGTTCGCGTTCGGCTTCATAGCGGGTGCCCCCGACGGCGGGACCTTTGGCGGTCATGGTCCCGATCGATTCATCGCCCAACGCCTCGGCAAGTTCGGCGGGAGCGGCGCCCAATTCTGCGGGGGCGGGCCCCTGAACGCGGACGCGGACGGCATATCCGTCGGACGCGAAAAGGTAGGCCTGGACGATCAGCGCTGGTGCGGGATCCGATGCTGCCACTGCGGGCAATTCGCGGACAAAGAACTTCCGCTCGAATTCGAAATCACCGAAACCGGATTCGGACATGGGCACACCGTAGCCCGACCCGCGCCGAATGCGACGTCTATAACGCGTGAATTCCCTTGTAGAGCACGAGTAGGCCGATCACGACGAGAATCACCGCAATCAATACGGCATGCTGACGTTCCATCCAGTCTTTGAGTCGGGTCAGCGCGGGGTCCAGGCGAGCACCGGACACCGCATACGCGAGGATCGGCAGGGCCACCGTCGATCCGGCCGCCAGCACGTAGTAGAGCCCTGCCGCCCACACCCCGGGCTGGCCGAGGCCGGCGCTGCCGATTGCCAATCCCGCTGCTGCGCAGATGAACAGCACCTTGGGGTTCACCACGGTGAGCGCCAGGCCCGCAGCTCCGGCCTTGACGGGGGTGAGCTTGCTGAGGCCGGTCATCCAGCCGGGCATGTGCTCCGATTTTTCCCGGGTGAGGAATCGGTAGGCACCGAAGACGATGAGGGCGACACCCACCACGATGCGTAACCACGAGGCCCACGTCGGGGCTGCGTTGAGCCCGCCGAGCATGCTGGAGACGCCGACGAAGATCGTGGTCAGTGCGGCCAGGCCGACGAGCCATCCGGTGAGGAAGGCAAGGCCGGTCGGGCGCGGGTGGCGTGTGTGCAGCACCAGCACCGCCGGGATGATGGACAGCGGCGACAGGGCCACCACCATGGCCAGGGGGATGAGTTCGGCCAGCACCGAACCCCAGCTTTGCGTCATGGTCGCCTCTCGATCCGAAAATTTCTAAAGTTGAGCGGAACAGACTCAACATTGACTACGTTGTAGATCACGACAAGCATTTTCTCTACACGAAAAGGGAGGTGTCGTGGACTCGTTCAACCCGACGACCAAGACTCAGGCGGCGCTGACCTCAGCGTTGCAGGCGGCCAGTTCCGCAGGCAACCCGGAGATCCGGCCCGCACACCTGTTGATGGCGCTGCTCACCCAGAACGAGGGTATCGCCGTACCGCTGCTGGAGGCCGTCGGCGTCGACCCCGCGAGCATTCGCGCCGAGGCGCAACGGCTGGTCGACCAGCTGCCCAGCGCCAGCGGCGCCAGCAGCCAACCCCAGCTCAGCCGGGAATCGCTCGCTGCGATCACCACGGCCCAGCACTTGGCCACCGAGATGGACGACGAGTACGTGTCGACCGAACACCTCATGGTCGGTCTGGCCACCGGCGATTCCGAGGCCGCCAAGCTGTTGACCGGGCACGGCGCCTCGCCGGAGGCGCTGCGTGAGGCGTTCACCAAGGTGCGCGGCAGCGCCCGCGTCACCAGCGCGGACCCCGAAGGCACCTATCAGGCGCTGGAGAAGTACTCCACCGACCTGACCGCCGCCGCCCGCGAGGGCAAGCTGGACCCGGTCATCGGGCGCGACAACGAAATTCGTCGCGTTGTACAGGTGCTGAGCCGTCGTACCAAGAACAACCCCGTGCTCATCGGTGAGCCCGGCGTCGGCAAGACCGCGATCGTCGAGGGGCTGGCCCAGCGCATCGTGGCCGGCGACGTGCCGGAAAGCCTGCGGGACAAGACCGTCGTCTCCTTGGACCTCGGGTCCATGGTGGCCGGTGCCAAGTACCGCGGTGAGTTCGAGGAGCGCCTCAAGGCTGTGCTCGATGACATCAAAGAGTCTGCCGGACAGGTCATCACGTTCATCGACGAGCTGCACACCATCGTCGGCGCCGGTGCCACCGGTGAATCCGCGATGGACGCCGGCAACATGATCAAGCCCATGCTGGCCCGCGGTGAGCTGCGGCTGGTCGGCGCGACCACGCTCGACGAGTACCGCAAGTACATCGAGAAGGACGCCGCCCTGGAGCGTCGCTTCCAGCAGGTGCTGGTCGGTGAGCCGTCCGTCGAGGACACCGTCGGGATCCTGCGCGGCCTCAAGGACCGCTACGAGGTGCACCATGGTGTGCGTATCACCGACTCCGCGCTGGTCGCGGCGGCCACGCTGAGTGACCGCTACATCACCTCGCGGTTCCTGCCGGACAAGGCCATCGACCTGGTCGATGAGGCCGGATCCCGGCTGCGCATGGAGATCGACTCCCGGCCCGTCGAGATCGACGAGGTCGAGCGGCTGGTCCGTCGCCTCGAGATCGAGGAGATGGCGCTGGAGAAGGAGGAGGACGACGCCTCCAAGGAACGCCTGGAGAAGTTGCGCGGCGAGCTGGCTGACTACAAAGAGAAGTTGGCGGAGCTGACGACCAGATGGCAGAACGAGAAGGGCGCCATCGACGTCGTCCGCGAGCTCAAGGAGCAACTGGACGGCCTGCGTGGTGAAGCCGACCGGGCCGAGCGCGACGGCGACCTGGCCAAGGCCTCCGAGCTGCGTTACGGGCGTATCCCCGAGGTCGAGAAGAAGCTCGACGCCGCACTGCCGGTAGCCGAGGCCCGCGAGAATGTCATGCTCAAGGAAGAGGTCGGTCCCGACGACATCGCCGATGTGGTCGAGGCGTGGACCGGTATTCCGGCCGGCCGCATGCTCGAAGGCGAGAGCGCCAAGCTGCTCCGCATGGAGCAGGAGCTGGGTAAGCGCGTCATCGGCCAGAAGGCGGCGGTGACCGCGGTGTCGGACGCGGTGCGCCGCACCCGCGCCGGGGTGGCCGACCCCAACCGGCCGACGGGTTCGTTCATGTTCCTGGGCCCGACCGGTGTCGGTAAGACCGAGCTGGCAAAAGCGTTGGCGGAGTTCCTCTTCGACGATGAACGCGCCATGGTCCGCATCGACATGAGCGAGTACGGCGAGAAGCACTCGGTGGCTCGGCTGGTCGGTGCGCCTCCCGGCTACATCGGGTACGACCAGGGTGGTCAGCTGACCGAGGCGGTGCGGCGGCGTCCGTACACGGTGGTGCTGTTCGATGAGATCGAGAAGGCTCACCCGGACGTGTTCGACGTGCTGCTGCAGGTGCTCGACGAGGGCCGGTTGACCGACGGCCAGGGCCGCACGGTCGACTTCCGCAACACGATCCTGATCCTGACCTCCAACCTGGGTGCCGGTGGCACCGAGGAGCAGGTGATGGCGGCGGTGCGGGCGGCGTTCAAGCCGGAGTTCATCAACCGGCTCGACGACGTGATCCTGTTCGACGCGCTCGATCCGGAGCAACTCGTCTCGATCGTCGACATCCAGCTGCAACAGCTGCAGAAGCGGCTGGCGCAGCGCCGGCTCACCCTCGAGGTGTCGCTGGAGGCCAAGGCGTGGTTGGCCGAGCGTGGGTTCGACCCGCTCTACGGTGCCCGCCCGCTGCGCCGCCTGGTGCAGCAGGCCATCGGCGACCAGTTGGCCAAGATGCTGTTGGCCGGTGAGGTGCACGACGGTGACGTGGTCCCCGTCAACGTCACCCCCGACGGCGAAGGCCTGGTCCTGGGTTGATCTAGATCCACCACATGACGCGAATACCCCCAATTTCCACGGAAGTTGGGGGTATTCGCATCTGCTCGCGTAAAGATGAACGGGTGATCACCAAAGTCCCCGGCAAGCCCAATCTGCTCCTCGGCGCCTACGACCTGGCCACGCTGGGTTACCGCGCCGAGGAGTTCTTCGTCTCGGGGACGGCCGGGTCCTACTCCGACACCGTGGCGTCCGAGGCGGACTACACCACCCGCATCGTCGTCCTCTCACCAGTCGATGCGGCGAAATCGAACGGCACCGTGATCGTCGAATGGCTCAATGTCAGTGGCGGAATCGACGCGCCCGCGGTCTGGTTCATGGCGCACCGGGAGATCGCCCGGGCGGGCTACACGTACGTGGCAGTCTCGGCCCAGCAGGTGGGTATCGAGGGTGGAACGAGCCTCGTCGGCGCCGAAATGTCGTTGAAAGCGCAAGACCCACAGCGCTATTCCGCTCTACACCACCCCGGTGACCCGTTCTCCTACGATATCTTCACCCAGATCGGACGCTTGATCCGAGATGGCGCGATCAACGATCTGCGTGTGGAGGCCGTTCTGGCAGTAGGTGAGTCGCAATCGGCGGCGTTCCTGACGACATACGTCAACGCGGTAGATCCGGTGGCGGCCAGCTATGACGGCTTCCTGGTACATTCCCGATTCGGCAACGCCGCACCGCTCGACGACACGAATATCTTCGACGAGGACGGGTCGACGGTGGCCGTGCCCTTCCGCACCGATCTGCGTGTCCCGGTGCTCACCGTGCTCACCGAGACGGACGTCGTCGGTGGATTCCGCGTGGGCTATCACGCGGCCAGACAGGCGGACAACGAGTTTCTGCGCGCCTGGGAGGTGCCCGGTACCGCCCACGCCGACAACTACACCATCCGCGTCGGTTTCATCGACGACGGATCTTCGGAGCTGGCTGACATCGTCGCGGCGTACGCGCCCACCGATGAGTTGATGGGCACGCAACTGTCATACAGCCTCAACTTCGCTCCGCAGCATCACTATGTGCTGCAGGCTGCCTTGGCCGCACTCAACACCTGGATTCGCACCGGCACTCCCGCGCCGAGTGCACCGCCGATCGCCTTGACCGCCGGCGATCCGCCCGGAATCGCCCTGGACGCGAACGGGCTCGCCGAGGGCGGCGTCCGTACCCCGTGGGTCGATGTCCCGATCGCGTGGACGTCGGGGCTCGCGAAGGACGAGAGCCCCATGTCCTTCCTGTTCGGGTCGGGCGAGCTCTTCGACGCCGCGAGGCTGTGTGAGCTCTACCCGAAAGGCGTCGAGGGGTACCTCGAGCAGTTCACCGATGCGCTGGACCGGGCAATCGAGGCGGGATTCCTGCTACCCGCGGACCGCCCGGAGATTCTTGAGCTCGCCGCCGCGATGTTTCCCGGCTGACTATCTCCTCGCGCTAAATGTTGAAGCGCCCGGCGAACCCGCGCAACGGCACATCGGCACTCGTCAGCAGCCCGGGCGGGGCGGCGACCACCGACGCGATGGCGTTGAGTGCGGGCAGGCCGGTCACGGTCATGCCGATCGAGGCGAACGAGGTCGGATCGGACAGGTCGACGCCGGGCTTCGGGAAGACCATGTGCTTGTTGTAGATACACGGATCACCCTTGATCTGAGTGATGTAGCAGCCCTTGATGTCCCAGCTGGGATCGGTGTGTGGGGTCATCTGCCATTCCAGGTGGGTTTCGACGCGTGGCACACCGTCGACCATGCCCTGGTATTTGATGTAGTTGCCGCCCAGCGATCCCTTGGGCAGCGTGTACCAGCCGAGGTCGACATCCTTGGTGCAGGCGCCGAGCTCGGCGCTGAACGTGACCTCGTCGAGTTCCAGTCCGAAGCAGTCGGCCATCATCAGCACGCTGTCGGCGAATACCCGGGTGTACTTCTCCAGCTTGCCCGGGATCGACGGATCGTCGACCGGTAGGCCGTAGCCGACCTCGATCCAGGTGTCCTTGCTGTGATGGCATGACACGTCGACGGATTCGATGGTGGTGACGTTCTCGATCTCGGCGACGTCGGCCGAGCACACCACGCCGAGGATCTGATTCACGCCGGGGTTCATCCCGGTGCCGTAGAACGTCGACCCACCCTTCTCGCACGCCTCGGCCAGCAGCTGAGACACCGGCTTGCCGGACGGGTGTGGGTGGTTGGTGTCGCGGTGCCAACCGGTGATCCAGTCCGCGGTGGTGACGATATTGATGCCGGCCTCAAGGACTTTCACGTAGAGGTCCTCGTCGGGGAAGACGCCGTGGAAGGTGAGTACATCGGGACGGGCGGCGATGATCTCGTCGATCGATCCTGTCGCCGTCACCCCGATGGGCTCGATCCCGGCGATTTCACCGGCATCACGGCCCACCTTTTCCGTTGTATAGCAATGTAATCCGACCAGTTCGAGATCGGGTCGCTTGCCGATACGCTTGATCATCTCGGTGCCGACGTTGCCGGTCGCCACCTGGAATACCCGGATCTTCTCGGTCATAGGGTGTCTGCCTTCCGTATAAGCGACAGGTCTGCGGCACTACCGCCCAGGCCATCGGGATAGAACTGCATGGCCCACTTGCGGATTGCGGTGAAGCCCTCGTATTCGGCGGTGGCCAACGCCGGCGGATCGGAGTAGCGCTGGTGTGACCAGATGTGGATGTCCTGGGTGAACTGGCGGATCACTTCGTCGCCGAACTCGGCAGCACGTTCAGCGGCCCGCGGCGTGTCCTTGCCGGGGGTCCGGCCGATGTAGACCATGAACCGCACGTCGGAGGTGGACTCGTCGACCGGGGTGACCGCGGAGATGGTGCGGTTGTCGATCATTCCCCAGCTCTTGGTCACCGCGATGCCCAGACCGCCGTTGATGGCCTCGACGCCGCTGCGCACATCGTCGATCGACTGCTGATCGTCGCCCTCAAAGGTGATGGTGAAGTCGACGTAGGAGATCGGCGCGGCGAAGTCGTGACGGGTGAACACCGGCACGATCGGGGTCTGGTGCACGTATTTGAAGTGCGCGAAGTCGACGCCGTTCTCCAGTACGTACTGCGGATGCAGTTCGAGTCCCGCACGGAAAAGTCGCTGCTGGGGGTAGTAGTCGGCGACGGTGCTGCCGTCGGCGAAAGACGCGAACACGTCCGGCGCATCGAAAAACGGCTCCCGCCCCTCGACGTCGTGCCAGATGTAGATGGCCTCGTTGCGTTCGACGACGGGGTAGGTGCGCATCCGCCGGCCGCGGTTGGGCCGATCCTGATACGGGATGCAGACGTTGCGGCCCTCGCCGTTCCACTGCCAGCCGTGGAACGGGCACTGGATCACCTCGCCGACCACCTGGCCACCGAAGCCGAGGTGGGCGCCGAGATGTTCGCAGTAGGCGTTCATCACGGTCACCTGCCCGGACTCCGAGCGCCAGGCCACCATCTCCTCGCCGAAGTACTTCATGGCGTGCACGGCGCCGGCGCCGACCTGGTCCGACCAGGCGACCTGGAACCATCCCGTCGGTTTCATCGACAACGGTGGTTTGGCCATGACGCGAATCGTAGGAGGTTCTGTGAAACTTGTGAAGGGTTTAGTAGAGGGTTCTGCGAAAACTGGTCCCGACCGGTAATCTCCGGAGATGACCGAGGTGAGCGCGCGCCGTACCAACCGGCGCGGCGAGGCCACCCGGGAGAACATGCTGGAAGCCGCGCGCAAGGCGCTGGCCACCGGCGACCCGGGCGCGGTATCGGCCAACCGGATCGCCAAAGAGATCGGTGCCACCTGGGGCGCGGTGAAATACCAGTTCGGCGACATCGATGGATTTTGGGCGGCGGTCCTGCAGCGCACCGCCGAACGCCGCGCAGGCATGCTCAGTCATTGCGATGAGAGTGCGCCGCTGAGGCAGCGCGTCGCCGGCATCATCGACCTGCTCTACGACGGGTTGACGGCCAGCGATTCGCGGGCGATCGAGAATCTGCGCGCCGCACTGCCGCGGGACCACGCCGAACTCGAACGGCTCTACCCGAAGACCGCAGCCGAACTCTCGTCATGGGGGCAGAGTTGGTTGCAGACCTGCCAGCAGGCCTTCGCCGATCTCGACGTGGACCCCGAACGGGTCCGCGAGGTCGCCTCCTTCATCCCCGGCGCGATGCGTGGCATCACCTCCGAGCGTCAACTCGGCACCTATACCGACCTCGATGTGGCCCGGCGGGGCCTCACGAACGCGATCGTCACCTACCTCGAAGAGCCCCGGTGACAGGGCTCTGATCACCAGTAACCGGGTTGTGACCTCACAAGGTGGGGGCATTTCCGCCGTCAACAAGTAGGCTAGGCCCGATGGTCCCGCTCTGGTTCACGCTGTCCGCACTCTGTTTCGTGGGTGCGGCCGTATTGCTGTACGTCGACATCGACCGTCGACGTGGGTTGGGACGGCGCCGCAAGTCGTGGGCGAAGTCGCATGGCTTCGATTACGAGCATGAGTCGCACGAGATCCTCAAGCGCTGGAAGCGCGGGGTGATGTCGACCGTCGGTGACGTCACGGCCAAGAACGTCGTCCTCGGCCAGATTCGTGGCGAGGCGGTGTTCATCTTTGACATCGACGAGGTGGCGACAGTGATCGCGCTGCACCGCAAGGTGGGCACGAACGTCGTCGTCGATCTGCGGCTCAAAGGCATCAAGGAGCCCCGGGAGAGCGATATCTGGCTGCTCGGCGCGATCGGTCCGCGGATGGTGTACTCCACCAACCTCGATGCCGCTCGCCGCGCGTGCGACCGCCGGATGGTCACGTTCGCCCACACCGCTCCCGATTGTGCCGAGGTCATGTGGAACGAGCAGAACTGGACGCTCGTCAGCATGCCGGTCACGAGCACCCGCGCCCAGTGGGACGAGGGACTACGCACCGTGCGTCAGTTCAACGACCTGCTGCGGGTTCTGCCGCCGGTTCCGCAGAACGGTGTGGCACCGCAGTCCGGCCAGGGCAGCCAGGCCGCGCTGGCCCGTCGCGCAGGCTCACCCAGCCGCCCGTTGACGCCGACCCCCGCCGGACGTCGCGAGCTGCCGCCGGGCCGGGCCGATGCGGCACCCGGACGCGGTGACGTGAGTCGTTACACCCAGCCGCGGCAGGAGCCGGGTCGCCCGGATGCGATTCGTCGCACCCCGCCGCCGGCCCGCAACGGGCGTCACGCACCGCACTACCAGCGCTAGGTCGTGTCTCGTCCCCTCGCGCTGATCACCGGACCGACCTCGGGGCTCGGTGCCGGGTTCGCCCGGCGCTACGCGCGTGACGGTTATGACCTGGTCCTCGTGGCGCGTGACGGCGCACGGTTGGAACAACTCGCCGCCGAACTGCACGACGAAGCCGGTGCCGACGTCGAGGTGCTGCCCGCGGACCTCGCATCCGCCCCGGACCGGGCCAAGGTCGCCGATCGGCTCCGCGCCGGGGTACAGGTGCTGGTGAATAACGCCGGGTTCGGCACATCGGGTGAATTCTGGACCGCCGACCTCGCACAGTTACAGGCCCAACTCGATGTCAACGTCACCGCGGTGATGGAACTGACGCATGCCGCGCTGCCCGCGATGATCGAGGCAGGCAAGGGCACCGTCATCAACGTGGCCAGCGTCGCCGGGCTGGTGCCCGGGCGTGGATCGACCTATTCGGCCTCCAAAGCATGGGTCGTCTCGTTCACCGAGGGGCTGGCCAACGGGCTGAGTGGCACCGGGGTCGGGGTACACGCCCTGTGCCCCGGATTCGTCCACACCGAGTTCCATGCCCGCGCGGGCATCGACATGGCGGGCACACCGTCGTTCCTGTGGCTGCAGGTCGAGGATGTGGTGTGTGAATGTCTGGCCGACGTGGCCGCAGGCAAGGTGGTCATCGTGCCCGGCTTGCAGTACAAGGTGCTTACCGCCGGGGGTCGGCTGGTTCCGCGAAACCTGGTGCGCGCCATAACAAAAGCAGTGGGAAAAGGTCGTGGGAGAACTTAACGCAGAACTGACGTGGCAGTGCGGGCGCTGATCGCGGCGGTGATGGCGATACTTCTCGTCGTCACCGCGGGCTGCACGTCCGATGAGCCGAAACGTACGTATGAGGCCTCGACCGCCACGCTCGGCGAGTCGCTCGACATCCTCGGTTGGCGCCTGAAGGTGTCGGATCTGCGGTTCGACTCCGAACATGTGCTGGTCGACGTCGAGGGCTCGGCCGCGGGTGATACCCGCGCCAAGCCCGAGGACATCCGGTTCGGCCTGTACGGCGCGCTGGCGCATCCGGTCGAGGCCGACGCGCTCCACGGCTGCGATGACATCACCAACTTGGGGATCCGGCCGCTGTCCGCGCCCTCACCTGACAAGCTCAGCGGCACGGTCTGTCTGGGACCGTTCCGGGATCAGAGCCAGGTGCGCGGAGTGTATCTGTACTCGCCACGCGAGCGCATTGCCGGAACCACGGTCGCCTATCCGGCGGCCTTCCCGGTGGGTTTGCTGCCCACCAACATCAACGACACCGGGGTCACCGTGAAGTCCACCAGCGTCGACGGCTTCAGCGCCGACGGCGGTCAACTTTCACCGGCCGCGATGGGGGACCCCACGGCCTTCAGTGGCAAGGGCTACATGCTGCTCGGTCTCGAAATCAACGGTGCAGCAAAGCGTTACGGAGAAGATGCGGCGGCCCGCGGCGGTCCGCTGATGGTGGTCGCCGGCCCCACGCTGCCGCCGCCGGGGCTCAGCCATCTCTGTTCGGTGTACGGCTCGTCGGTGCTGATCCTGCCGGAGGCCTCGCGTGAGGCGGTCAATGTGCGGGCCTCGCTGTGTACGCAGGGTGAGATGAACGCAGCGCTGCTGTACGCGTCGGTGTCGGTGATCGGCACGCATGCTGCCCTGTGGACCACCCGTGGCTGACGCTGTCGGCCCGACCGAGTGGGGAGAATCCCCGGGAGTGGGTCCGTGGGAGGGACCGCTCCCGGACGATCCGCGCTACGATCCCGCACTCCTGCATGACGGAGATACCCGCAATGTCGTTGACGCCTACCGGTATTGGACCCGGGAGGCCATCATCGCCGACATCGACCGGCGTCGGCATCGGCTGCACATCGCGATCGAGAACTTCGGCAACGACGCCAATATCGGTGCGGTGGTGCGCACCGCCAACGCCTTCGCCGTGGACACCGTGCACATCGTGGGCAAACGCCGCTGGAACCGGCGGGGCGCCATGGTGACCGACCGCTATCAGCGGTTGTGTCACCACGACACGACCGCCGAACTGCTGTCCTTCGCCGCCGATGCCGGGCTGACCGTCGTCGCAGTGGACAACGTGCCCGGCGCGGTACGACTGGAACAGACCGAACTGCCCCGCGACTGCCTGCTGATCTTCGGCCAGGAAGGCCCGGGTATCACGCCGGAGGCGCAGAATGGGGCGGCCGTCACCGTCTCCATCGCACAGTTCGGCTCGACCCGCAGCATCAACGCCGGAGTCGCCGCCGGGATCGTCATGCACGCCTGGATCACCCGACATGCCGACATTTCGGCCGCCTGGTAAGGCAGGATCGTAAGCATGGATCAGCTATGGGCCAACCGTGCGGCCAGCGCCGAAGCGGCGATCACCAAGCGACACCTGTCGAAGCTCTGGCGTCTGCCGGGCACTCAACTCGGTGTGACGGCCTGGCCGTCGTCCAAGAAGTACAGCCAGTTCGGCACCTGGCACTACTGGTGGCAGGCGCATCTGCTGGACACGCTGGTCGACGCACAGGTGCGTGATCCGCAGCCCGAGCGGAGAACCCGTATCGAACGGCAGATCCGCGGGCACCACATCCGCAACAACCTGTCCTGGACCAACAACTACTACGACGACATGGCCTGGCTGGCGCTGGCTCTGGAGCGGGCCGGACGCTTGGTCGGGGTGGAGAAGGCCGGCGCGCTCAAGAAACTGTGCAACCAGTTCGTCGACGCCTGGGTGCCTGAGGACGGCGGCGGCATCCCCTGGCGCAAACAGGACCAGTTCTTCAATGCCCCGGCCAACGGTCCGGCCGGGATCTTCCTGGCCCGCTACGTGACCCCTCAAGGCGACCGGTTGCGCCGGGCCCAGCAGATGGCCGACTGGATCGACGACACCCTGATCGACCCCGAGACCGACCTGGTGTTCGACGGGATCAAGGCCGGGTCGATGGTGCGGGCGCAGTACACCTATTGCCAGGGCGTGGTGCTGGGACTGGAGGTCGAACTCGCCGTGCGTACCGAGGACGCCCGGCACGCCGAACGGGTGCGTCGCCTGGTGGCCGCGGTGGACCGGGAAATGGCCCCCGACGGCGTCATCAACGGCGCAGGCGGCGGCGACGGCGGGCTGTTCAACGGCATCACGGCCCGGTACCTGGCGCTGGTGGCGAACACCTTGCCGGGGGATACGGCCGAGGATCGTGCCGCGCGCGACACCGCGCGCAAGATCGTGCTCACCTCCGCGCAGGCGGCCTGGGACAACCGTCAAACCGTCGATGGGCTGCCGCTGTTCCCGGCGTTCTGGGACCGCGAAGCTCAGATTCCCGTGGCCGAAGGCCAACAAGCTCAGTTCGTCGACGGTGCGGTGAAACCGTCGGCGATCCCCGAGCGTGACCTGTCGGTGCAGGTTTCGGGCTGGATGTTGATGGAAGCCGCGCACACGCTTGGCGAGTAGTCCCGCTCATCGGGATCTGGAGCGCAGTCGGGCAATTTGTCAGACAACATGGTGCGCGCACAGTAGCGGTACGAAGTAGGTGAGTGGTTGATGGAACGGGTCGCACGGACCTCCATAGTCGACGTTGTTGTCGCCAGATTGCGCGACCAGATTCACAACGGCAATTGGCCGGTGGGGACCAAGGTCCCCACCGAGGCGAAACTTGTTGAGGCACTGGGCGTGAGTCGCCCGTCGGTCCGCGAAGCGGTACGGGCACTGGTGCAGGTGGGCCTGTTGGAATCCCGGCAGGGTGACGGCACGTACGTGGTGGCCGACGACGAGGCCGCAGTGGCGCTGCAGCAGGCGGTGGACGCCGCTGACGACGGCGAGGTACTGGTGGTTCGCCGGGCACTCGACGTGTTGGCCGCCCAGCAAGCCGCCCGCCATCGCACCCGGGCGGACGTCGCCGCGTTACGCGCATCGCTCGTCGCTCGTCGTGCCGCCATCGCCGATTCGAATATGGCGGCGTTTATCCACCATGACATCGCCTTTCACGTCGGGGTGGCACGGGCGGCGCACAACGGGCTGTTACTGATGCTGTACAAGAGCTTCGAGAACTCCATGCGCGACTCGATCCTTCAGCTCAACTGCATAGCGGAAATCGGCGGACTGCATCCCGAGTTCCACGAGGTGTTGCTGGTTGCGGTCGAGCGCGGGGATCACCGCGGTGCGGCCCGCGCTGCTATCGGCGTGCTCGACGACCACGAGCGGCTGCTGTACGCGGTCGGCAGCTGACAAAGCAAAGTTCTCTTCTGTTGCGCCGTCGACCTTGCGTCCTGCGGGGTGCTCTCAGCCCAAGGCCGGATATGTGCCCGGCGCGGGCTACCTTGGTCACTGCCAGAGAGGTGCTTGCCGATACGCGGTCGGTCAGGCGAGCGGATGTGAGGAGTGGTCAGTGACTCGAGCCAGGATCGATTTCCCCAGCCGCATCGGCGTGTGGTGGGCCAGCGAGACCTGGTCGATGCCAGCCGCGCAGGAGGTCGCTGCCGAGATCGAGGCGTTGGGGTTCGGTTCGCTGTTCCTGCCCGAGGTGGTCGGGAAGGAGTGCCTGACGCAGTCGGCCGCGTTCCTGGCCGCGACCCGACGCCTGGTGGTCGGCACCGGCATCGCCAATATCCACGTCCGGGTGCCGAGTGCGGCCGAGACCGGGGCCCGCACCCTCACCGCGCTGTATCCGGGCCGGTTCGTGCTCGGTCTCGGAGTCAGCCACGGCCCGCTGGTAGAACGCGGTCTGGGTGGTGTGTACCAGAAGCCGCTGGCCACGATGCGCGACTATCTGGACCGGATGGCCGCGGTGCCCGAGCAGATCGAACCGGGTGTCGGCCGTCCGCCGCGACTGCTGGCGGCATTGGGTCCCAAGATGATCGAACTGTCGGGTACGCATGCCGACGGCGCGCACCCCTACCTGGTGACCCCCGAGCAGACCCGGGCCACCCGCGAGATCCTCGGTGCGGACAAGTGGATCGTCTCCGAACAGGCGGTGGCCATCGGCTCTACCGACGAGGATCAGCTCCGCCGCGCCCATGCCCACCTGGATGTCTACAGCGGGCTGCCGAACTACCGGAACTCGTGGCTGCGTCAAGGGTTTGACGAGTCCGATCTGGTACGCGGTGGATCCGACCGGCTGGCCCGTGCGGTGGTGGGGATGGGGTCGGTGGAAAGCACCGCCAAAGCAGTGACGGCCCATCTGGACGCCGGTGCCGACCACGTGGTGCTGCAGGTGCTCGGTGACGATATGACCGCAGATCCCCGGCCCGCGCTACGCGAACTCGCGGCTGCGTTGGCCTTGGTCTAGCTCAACTCCACAGGGTCACATGCACTTTCGGGCGAAACCGGGTGACTCCGACGCCGCTGCCGCGGATCATCGCCTGCGTGCACCGCGGGGTGGTGATGAACCGCACCAGTTCGGACACCGCCGGTTGACGGGCGGCCGGGGGCAGCGTTGAGGCGAACCATTCCCCGGCGATCTGCAGACCGGATCCCTTGATGTGCACCAGGCGTCCGCTGCTGAGATCCTTCGCAACGGCGAATCCGATCGTCGGCATGACCCCGCCGACGCGCTGAGCCTCCTCGAGGGCGGCCGCATCGCTCTGGAAGATGCGTTGCCGCGCTTCGGGTATCGCCAGCTGCCGCAGCATGGTGGCGATCTCGCCGTCCGCGCTGCCGCCGGACGGGCCCAGCATCCACGGCTGTTCACGCAGCAGGGCCGGGGTGGGGGCGCGGCCGGCGAGCGGATTGTCGGGTGTGGTGACCGTGATGACCTGATACTTCAGGAACGGGCGAACAGCGAGATCATGACCGTTGCCTTGCGGGGGCGGACCGAGCGCGATGTCGACGGCCCGGGAGGCGATCAGATAGCCGAACCGGCTAGCCGGGTGCACACTGAGCTCGACCGAAAGATCGTCTGCGCGTGAGGAAAACAGTTCGATGAGCCCCGGCGCGGCATGCTCGGCGAATGCGCTGGACGCCGCGATACGCAGCAGCCTCCTGCCGTGGGCGGCCTCGGTGACCTCGATGGCGGTCTGCTGCTGAAGTCCGAGGATCTCGACGGCGCGACTGGCCAACCGCAGGCCGCCCGGGGTGAATGCCAGGCCGGATGCGGTCCTGGTGAACAGCGGGTCGTCGAGTTCCTTGCGTAGTTGGGCGACGTGCATCGAGACCCCGGCATCGGAGACGCCCAGTTCTTCGGCGGCGGCCCGAACCGAGCCCAGTCGGACGACTGCCGAAAACGCCCGTAGTTGCGCAGGTGTCACGACTGAAGCCTAGATTGGTTTCCGTGAGGGATGTGCTGAGCACCTTGTTAGCGGTTTGGCGGGCAGGTGGTACCGCCGGCGTCGGGACGGTGGTGCGGACCTTCCGGTCGGCCCCGCGCCCGGCCGGTGCGTCGATGGTCGTCGGCCCCGACGGCACGGTCACCGGGTCGGTCTCGGGTGGGTGCGTCGAGGGCGCCGTCTACGATCTGGCCACCGAGGTGATCGCCACCGGCACCCCGATCCTGCAGCGCTACGGTGTCAGCGACGACGACGCCTTCGAGGTCGGTCTCACCTGCGGTGGGATCCTCGACGTGTTCGTGGAGCCGGTGTCTCAGAGCACGTTTCGTCAACTCGAAGCCATCGCCGATGACATCGAGGCGCATCGTCCGGTTGCCGTCGCCACGGTGATCGCCCATCCTGACGCGTCGTGGGTCGGTCGGCGGTTGGTGGTGCACAACGACCGGGTGGACGGGGAGCTGGGGTCGGCACGCGCCGACGCCGCGATCACCGACGACGCGCGGGGTCTGCTGGCGGCCGGCCGAAGTGAGGTGCTGGTCTACGGCCCCGACGGGCAGCGCCGCGGCGAGGGCATGCAGGTGTTCGTCGCCGGCCACGCGCCGCGGCCCCGGATGCTGGTGTTCGGTGCCATCGACTTCGCGGCGGCGGTGGCCCGCCAGGGCGCGTTCCTGGGCTACCGGGTCACGGTGTGCGATGCCCGCCCGGTGTTCGCCACCTCGGCGCGATTCCCCACCGCCGACGAGGTGGTGGTGGACTGGCCGCACCGCTACCTGGCGGCTCAGGTCGGGGCGGGGGCGATCGATGCCCGCACGGTGATCTGCGTGCTGACCCATGACCCCAAGTTCGACGTGCCACTGCTGGAGGTGGCGCTGCGGATACCCGACGTCGCCTACATCGGTGCGATGGGCTCGCGGCGCACCCACGAGGACCGATTGGCGCGGTTGCGCGAGGTCGGGATGACCGAAGCGGAGTTGGCCCGGTTGTCCAGTCCGATCGGACTCGACCTCGGCGGCCGCACCCCCGAGGAGACCGCTGTGTCGATCGCCGCGGAGATCATCGCCCGCCGCTGGGGCGGTGGGGGCCGACCGTTGGCCGAGGGCGGTGGCCGCATCCACCAC
The DNA here is from genome assembly GCF_010727325.1 of Mycolicibacterium alvei. NCBI lineage: Bacteria > Bacillati > Actinomycetota > Actinomycetes > Mycobacteriales > Mycobacteriaceae > Mycobacterium > Mycolicibacterium alvei. The sequence continues at coordinate 3,086,612 of NZ_AP022565.1, read as the reverse complement.
GAGCAGGGCGAACGCGAGTCGCTACCAGCCAGTTAAGCGATCGCTTAACTGGCTATTGACGTGCGCGTCGGTTACGTGTGAGGTGACTCACATGCAAGTTCCGGGCCCATTCGAGTACGAACGCGCAACCAGTGTCGACCAGGCGGTCGGCCTGCTGGACAGATTGGGGGAGGACGCCAGGATCGTCGCAGGCGGCCACAGCCTGCTGCCGATGATGAAGCTGCGCATCGCCAACCCCGAGTACCTCGTCGACATCAACGACCTCGCCGCCGAGCTCGGCTACATCGTCACCGACCCCACCCAGGTGCGGCTCGGGGCGATGGTCCGCCACTGCCAGGCGCTTGAGTCGGATCCGCTGGCTGCGGTGTGCCCGATCTTCCGGGACGCCGAGCGGGCCATCGCCGACCCGGTGGTTCGCAACCGCGGCACGGTGGGCGGTTCGTTGTGCCAGGCCGACCCGGCCGAGGATCTGACCACGGTGTGCACGGTGCTGAGCGCGGTCTGCCTGGTCCGCGGACCGGCCGGGGAGCGCGAGATCCCCATCGACGACTTCCTGGTCGGCCCGTATGAAACCGCGATCGCGCACAACGAGATGCTGATCGAGGTACGCATCCCGGTGCGGCACAACACCGCCAGCGCCTATGCCAAGGTCGAACGTCGGGTGGGGGACTGGGCGGTCGCGGCGGCCGGGGCCCAGGTAACCCTGGACGGGGAGGAGATCAAGGCCGCCCGGTTGGGCCTGACCGCGGTGAATGCCGATCCCGATGCGCTGCGGTCGGTGTCGGAGTCCCTGGTGGGCCGGCCGGCGGTCGAGGAGACCTTCGCCGCGGCCGGTGCGGCGGCCGCGCAGGCCTGTGAGCCGGTCAGCGATATGCGCGGCAGTGCCGACTACAAGCGGCACCTGGCATCCGAGCTGACCATCCGCACCTTGCGCACCTCGGTCGACCGGGTTCGCAATACCCCTGTCCTGGAAGGGAATTGAGTTATGCAGGTCAACATGACCGTCAACGGTGAAGCGGTGAGCGCCGAGGTCGAACCGCGCATGCTGCTGGTGCACTTCCTGCGTGACCAGCTCGGCCTGACCGGGACGCACTGGGGTTGCGATACGTCGAACTGCGGAACCTGTGTCGTCGCGGTGGACGGTGAACCGGTGAAATCCTGCACGATGCTGGCCGCGATGGCCGCCGGGCATGCGGTCCGGACCGTCGAGGGCATGGAGGTGGACGGACGGCTCGACCCCGTGCAGGAGGGCTTCATGCAGTGCCACGGCCTGCAGTGCGGGTTCTGCACCCCGGGCATGATGATCACCGCCCGCGCCCTGCTCGACCGCAACCCCGACCCCACCGAAGACGAGATCCGCGAAGCGATTTCGGGTCAGATATGCCGCTGCACCGGCTACACCACCATCGTGCGATCGGTGCAGTGGGCCGCCCGGCACGCCGGCGAGTCGACTGCGGATGAGGAGATCACAGCATGACCACGCTGGAGAACCCGGTCAACCGGCCCGAGGACACCGCATCCAACGATGCCAAGCCCTGCGGTCACGGCCGGATGCTGCGCAAGGAGGATCCGAGGTTCATCCGGGGCCGGGGCACCTACGTCGACGACATCACTCTGCCCGGCATGCTGCACCTGGCGATCCTGCGGTCCCCCTACGCGCACGCCAAGATCGTCGGCATCGATGTGACTGCGGCCCAGGCGCACCCGAAGGTCAAGGCGGTGGTGACCGGTGCCGACCTCGCGGAAAAGGGCCTGGCCTGGATGCCGACGCTGTCCAACGACGTGCAGGCGGTACTGGCCACCGACAAGGTGCGGTTCCAGGGTCAGGAGGTGGCCTTCGTCGTCGCCGAGGACCGGTACTCGGCGCGAGATGCGCTGGAACTCATCGACGTCGACTACGAACCGTTGGATCCGGTGATCGACGTCCGGCACGCACTGGACGCGGATGCGCCGGTGATCCGTACCGATCTGGAAGGCAAATCCGACAACCACTGCTTCGACTGGGAGACCGGGGACGCCGCGGCCACCGAGGCGGTGTTCGCCAAGGCCGACGTGGTGGTCAAACAGGAGATGGTCTATCCACGGGTGCATCCCGCGCCGATGGAAACCTGTGGGGCGGTAGCCGATCTGGACCCGGTGTCCGGCAAGCTGACGCTGTGGTCCACCTCCCAGGCTCCGCACGCGCACCGCACCCTGTACGCGCTGGTGGCCGGACTGCCCGAACACAAGATCCGGGTGATCTCGCCCGATATCGGTGGCGGCTTCGGTAACAAGGTGCCGATCTATCCCGGCTATGTGTGCGCCATCGTCGGCTCGCTGCTGCTCGGCAAGCCGGTGAAGTGGATGGAGGACCGTAGCGAGAACCTCACCAGCACCGGCTTCGCCCGCGACTACATCATGGTCGGCGAGATCGCCGCGACCTCCGACGGCAAGATCCTGGCCATCCGCACCAACGTGCTGGCCGACCACGGTGCGTTCAACGGCACCGCGGCCCCGGTGAAATATCCCGCCGGTTTCTTCGGGGTGTTCACCGGCAGCTACGACATCGAGGCCGCCTACTGTCACATGACCGCGGTCTACACCAACAAGGCACCCGGCGGGGTGGCCTATGCCTGCTCGTTCCGCATCACCGAGGCCGTCTACCTCGTCGAGCGGCTGGTGGACTGCCTGGCCTTCGAGCTCGAAGTGGATCCTGCCCAGCTGCGGTTGCGAAACCTGTTGAAACCAGAGCAGTTTCCCTACCGGAGCAAGACCGGGTGGGTGTATGACTCCGGTGACTACGAGACGACCATGCGCCTGGCGATGGAGATGATCGACTACGAGGGGCTGCGCGCCGAGCAGAAGGAGAAGCGGGCCCGCGGCGAGCTCATGGGCATCGGCATCTCGTTCTTCACCGAGGCGGTGGGTGCGGGCCCGCGCAAGGACATGGACATCCTCGGGCTCGGGATGGCCGACGGCTGCGAACTGCGGGTGCACCCCACCGGAAAAGCAGTGGTGCGCCTGAGCGTTCAGACCCAGGGACAGGGCCACGAGACGACGTTCGCGCAGATCGTCGCCGAGGAGCTCGGCATCCCGCCCGAGGACATCGACGTGGTGCACGGCGACACCGACCAGACCCCGTTCGGTCTGGGCACCTATGGCAGCCGGTCCACGCCGGTATCAGGTGCGGCAGCCGCGCTCGTGGCGCGCAAGGTCCGGGACAAGGCCAGGATCATCGCGTCGGGCATGCTGGAGGCCTCGGTGGCCGACCTGGAATGGGAGAAGGGCTCGTTCCACGTCAAGGGTGACCCCACCGCATCGGTCACGATCGCCGATATCGCGATGCGCGCCCACGGGGCCGGCGACCTCCCGGACGGTATCGAAGGCGGCCTGGACGCCCAGATCTGTTACAACCCGGAGAATCTCACCTATCCCTACGGTGCCTACTTCTGCGTCGTCGACGTCGACCCCGGTACCGCGGTGGTGAAGGTGCGCCGATTCCTCGCGGTCGACGACTGTGGTACGCGGATCAATCCGATGATCATCGAAGGGCAGGTGCACGGTGGCCTGGTCGACGGAATCGGCATGGCACTGATGGAGATGATCGCCTTCGACGAGGACGGCAACTGCCTGGGCGGCTCGTTGATGGACTATCTGATTCCCACCGCGATGGAGGTACCGCACTTCGAGACGGGCCACACCGTGACGCCCTCGCCGCATCATCCGATCGGCGCCAAGGGGATCGGCGAATCGGCCACGGTCGGATCGCCGCCCGCCGTGGTCAACGCCGTGATCGATGCGTTGGCACCGTTCGGGGTGCGGCACGCCGACATGCCGCTGACCCCGTCTCGGGTGTGGGAAGCCATGCGGGGCAACGCCACGCCCCCGATCTAGATGGAGGCCCGATGTCACTCACCGAACGCGTAGCGCAACTGCGACGGGACCGCACCCCGTTCGTCCACGCGACCGTGGTGCGGGCGCAGCAGCCCACCTCCGCGCACCCGGGAGACGAGGCGATCCTGTTGGCGGACGGCACCATCGAGGGATTCGTCGGCGGCCACTGCGCGCAGAACTCGGTACGCAAGGCCGCCCTCGGGGCCCTTCAGGTCGGCGAGAGTGTGCTGCTGCGGGTGCTGCCCGACGGCGATGTCCATTTCCCGGAGGCGCCGGGAGCGTGCGTGGTGGTCAATCCGTGTCTGTCCGGGGGCGCCCTGGAGATCTTCCTGGCGCCCGAGGTGCCGGCCCCGTTGGTGCGCATCGTCGGTGGGACCCCGGTCGCACAGGCCATGGTCGAGTTGTGCGCCATGCTCGGCTATGACGTGCAGCGCGCGGAGACGGCCGAATCCGCCGACTTCGCCGATGCCACCGCGGTGGTGATCGCGAGCCTCGGCGGGCCCGAGGCGGACGTGATCAGGGCTGCGCTCGACGCGGGCGTGGGCTACATCGGCTTGGTGGCCAGCCGGGTCCGGGGTGCCTCCATTCTGTCCGCGCTGGCATTGTCGGAGGCCGAGTCCGCCCGGGTGCACACCCCGGTCGGGTTGGCGATCGGAGCGCGGACGCCTGCCGAGATCGCGGTGTCGGTGGTGGCCGAGGTGATCCAGGGGATCCGGGTCGGCGGATTGGCGGTACGTACCTCCGGTCCGGCGCCGCAGTCGACCACGTCGAGCGAGCCTCACTGCGGGTCGCATGACCACTGATCCGGTATTCGGCGACGTCGGTGATGTGGTGCGGCGCTTCGACGCCAACGACTATCTGCTCGACGAGGGCACCGCAACGGCGATCTATCTCGCGGTCACCCTGGGGCGCCCGCTGCTGCTGGAGGGGGAACCCGGCGTCGGTAAGACCACCGCCGCCAAAACCCTTGCCGCAGTGCTTGATACACCACTAGTCCGGCTGCAGTGCTACGAGGGTCTGACCGCCGCCGAGGCCCTCTACGACTGGAACTATCAACGGCAGCTGCTGGCGATCCGGTTGTCGGAGGCGCGCGGGGCCGGCGCTATCGAGGAGGCCGACCTCTATACCGAGGCGTATCTCGTCGACCGGCCGATCCTGCAGTGCGTCCGTCACCGCGGGCCCACCCCGCCGGTGCTTCTCGTCGATGAGATCGACCGCGCCGACGACGAATTCGAGGCATTGCTGCTGGAGTTTCTCGGTGAATCCGCGGTCACGGTGCCCGAATTGGGAACCTTCGTCGCGCAGCGGCCACCGATCGTGGTCCTGACCTCGAACCGCAGCCGTGACCTTCACGATGCGTTGCGCAGGCGGTGTCTCTACCACTGGATCGAATACCCGCAGCGTGCCCAGGCCGTGGCGATCGTGCGCCGCACCGTGCCGGGGGCCTCCGATGCGCTGATCGAGCAGGCTGCCCAATTCGTAGGTGCAGTACGGGATCTCGACCTCGACAAGCCGCCGGGTATCGCCGAGGCCATCGACTGGGTGGCCGCGCTGGTCGCGCTGGGGGTCGGTGACCTCGTCGCGCCTGCCGCGGCCGGCACGCTCGGCGCGCTGGCCAAAACCCCCGACGACGCCGGACTGCTGCGTGACGCCATGATGGAACTGAGAGGAAGTCCCCTATGAAGATCGCCAACGAGTTCGCGGTCAGCGTGCCGATCGATGACGCGTGGAACCTGCTCACCGATCTCGAGCAGGTGGTGCCGCTGATGCCCGGCGCGGCGTTGACCGGCCAGGACGGCGAGGACGTACTGGGCAAGGTCAAGATCAAGGTCGGGCCGGTGACCAGTGAGTTCAACGGCAAGGTGCGCTTCGTCGAGCAGGACCGCGACGGATACCGGGCCGTGATCGACGCCAAGGGCCGGGAGACCCGCGGAACCGGCAACGCCGCCGCCACCGTCACCGCCACACTGCACGACGCGGGGCAGACGACCCGGGTGACCGTCGACACCGACCTGAAGATCGTGGGCAAGCTCGCGCAGTTCGGCAGCGGCATGCTGCAGCAGGTGTCCGAGAAGCTGCTGGGTCAGTTCGTCGAATCGTTGGAGGCCAAACTCGCCGCCGACGGATCCGCCGACGAACCTGCCGAGCAGTCCGCCGAGCGACCCGCCGACCGGCCGGCATCGACCACCGCCGCCCCCGCGGCCGAACCCGCACCCATCGACCTGCTCGACCTTGCCGGTGGCACTGCGCTGAAGAAGTACGGTCCTCGCGTGGCCGGGGCCTTCCTGCTGGCGGCGCTGCTGTTCACCATCGGCCGGTTGCGAATGGCCAGAAACGCGGCCCGCCGCCGCCCATGACGGCACCGCTGCTGCTGCGCGGGGTCGATCATGCGGCCTTCGCCGTGGCACTGGTGGACCGGTTGCGTTCGGCCGGGGTCGCGGTGCCCGCCGTCGGGCCCGCTGCCCTGGTGCAGGCGATGCACGTGCTCGTCCCGGCGAAACGGTCCGAGCTGTACTGGGCGGCCCGGCTGACCCTGATGTGCCGGGTCGAGGATCTGCCCGCCTTCGACGCCGTGTTCGATGCGGTGTTCGGTGATGCCGTGCTCGGGCTGGACCCGCCCAGCCTCAAACAGCAGCGATCGTCGATCACGCCGGCCCGGTCCGCGAACACCGGCGAGCCCGGACCGATCGAGGAGGGCGACGGTCTGCCGTGGTCGACGCGGCCGGCCACCGTCACCGCCGCGGCCCATCCGCCCTCCGGTAGCGCGATACCCGACCTGGCCCCCAGCGGGCTCGCCGTCCGCGGCGACGAACCCTTCGATCGGTTCGACCCCGACGAACTGCGGCAGCTCGGTGCTTGGCTGGAATCGATCGAAGCCGGCTGGCCGCACCGCCGGTCGCTGCGCCGGCGGCGGCATCCGCACGGCCACCGCGTCGACCTGAGGGAAACCATCCGGGCGTCCCGGGCCACGGGCTGGGAACCGTTGCGGGTGGCCAGAACCCGCCGCCGGCTCCGGCCGCGACGGGTGGTGTTCGTCTCCGACGTCAGCGGCTCGATGCAGCCGTATGCGGCGGTGTATCTGCACCTGATGCGGGCCGCGGCGATGCGTCGGCGGGGCATGCGGCCCGAGGTGTTCGCATTCGCGACGACGCTGACCCGGCTGACGCCGGTGTTGTCACACCGCTCTGCGGAGATCGCCCTGGCCCGTGCCAACGAGACGGTGCACGACCGGTACGGCGGTACCCATCTGGGCCGCTCGATCGCGGACCTGCTGGCCCCACCGCACGGCAGTGCCCTACGCGGAGCGGTCGTGGTGATCGCCTCGGACGGGTGGGACGCCGATCCTCCCGAGGTGCTGCGGCAGGCGATGAGTCGGCTGCGGCGTCGGGCGCACCTGGTGGTCTGGCTCAATCCGCGGGCGGCCGCCCCCGGCTATCGCCCGTTGGCCGGCTCGATGGCCGCGGCGCTGCCGTACTGCGACCACTTCCTGCCCGCCCACACCCTCGCGGGTCTGCAGGTCCTGTTCGACGTGCTCGCGGGCAGTTAGACCTGCTCGGCGGCGGACTTCTTGGCGGCGCGGCGGCGCTTGAACCACTCGATGAACATCGGTGCGACCGAGGCCACGACGATCAGGACGAAGATCGGCTCGAGCAGCTTCTGGATGACCTCGAACTGACCCAACCAGTAGCCGAGCAGTACCAGGCCGACGCCCCACACGATCGCGCCCAGCACGTTGAACGTCGTGAACACCGAATAACGCATCTTCGCGGCGCCGGCGACGATCGGTGCCAGCGTGCGCACGATCGGCACGAACCGGGCGATGACGATGGCGAACGGGCCGCGCTGCTCGAAGAACGTGTGGGCCTCGTCGAGGTACTTCTGCTTCAACACCCGGGCGTCTGGTTTGAACATCTCGACGCCGATGAACCGGCCGATGAGGTAGCCGACCTGACCGCCGAGAACCGCCGCGATCGGGATGAACACCAGCAACTGCCAGAGTTCGAAGTTGGCGCCCACTGCCGTCCCCTGGGCGGCGGTGCCTGCGGCCAGCATGCCCGCGACGAACAGCAGCGAGTCGCCGGGCAGAACGGGGAACAGTACGCCGGACTCGACGAACACGACGACCAGGATGCCCACCAGGGCCCAGGTGCCGAAGGAACCGATGAGGTGCAGCGGATCCATGAAATCCGGCATGAGGGCCAGATTGGTCGTAGCCTCGGGGAGGGCGATGTCGATCACGACTCCCAAGGGTACCTGGGCCGTATGACCGGTCTTCACCTGCGATAACCCCGCCTCAGACGGAAGGACACGCCATGCCGATCGCCACGCCCGAGGTCTATGCCGAGATGCTCGGCCGGGCCAAGGAGCATTCCTTCGCATTCCCGGCCATCAACTGCACGTCGTCGGAAACCGTCAACGCGGCCATCAAGGGTTTCGCCGACGCGGGCAGCGACGGCATCATCCAGTTCTCGACCGGCGGGGCCGAGTTCGCATCGGGGCTCGGGGTCAAGGACATGGTGACCGGCGCCGTCGCTCTCGCCGAATTCGCCCACGTGATCGCCGACCGGTACCCGATCACCGTGGCCCTGCACACCGACCACTGTCCGAAGGACAAGCTGGACACCTATGTGCGGCCGTTGCTGGCCATCTCGGCCGAGCGGGTCGCCGCCGGCCGAAATCCGCTGTTCCAATCGCACATGTGGGACGGCTCGGCCGTTCCCATCGACGAGAACCTGACCATCGCCCAGGAACTGTTGAAGCTCGCGGTGGCGGCCAAGATCGTCCTCGAGGTCGAGATCGGTGTGGTCGGCGGTGAAGAGGACGGGGTCGAGGCCGAGATCAACGACAAGCTCTACACCTCATCGGAGGACTTCGAGAAGACGATCGACGCGCTGGGTGCCGGTGAACAGGGTGCGTACCTGCTGGCGGCCACGTTCGGAAACGTGCACGGCGTCTACAAGCCCGGCAATGTGGTGCTCAAGCCCGAGGTGCTGGCCGAAGGGCAGCGGGTGGCGGCCGCGAAGCTCGGATTGCCTGACGACGCAAAGCCTTTCGATTTCGTCTTCCACGGCGGATCGGGTTCGCTGAAGTCCGAGATCGAGGACTCCCTCAGGTACGGCGTGGTGAAGATGAACGTCGACACCGACACCCAGTACGCCTTCACCCGCCCGCTCGCCGCACACATGTTCACCAACTACGACGGCGTACTCAAGATCGACGGCGAGGTCGGCAACAAGAAGGTCTACGACCCGCGTAGCTACCTGAAGAAGGCCGAGGCGTCGATGAGTGAGCGCGTGATCGAGGCCTGCAACGATCTGCACAGCGCCGGGCGCAGCGTCACCGCCGGTTAGGTGGTTAGCCGGTAGGTGCCTGGCAGATCTTCCACTGATTGTCGCGGAACTGAAGGTCGAAGCTACGGGTGGACCGGGTTTGCGGGGCAAACGCCATGAAGCTGGTCACGTTGGCCTCGGCGTGGTCGCCGCTGACGATCACCTGGTCGATGCTGGACACCACGGGGTATTGCTTGGCGCTCTCCACCCGGGCGTGGGTTTCGTCCCAGGCCCGCTGGTCGTACTTGACGTAGTTGTCGCGGGTGGTGCCGCAGGTCATCGATCGCAGGGCGGCCAGGTCGCCACGCTGGATGGCTGCGTCGAAGCTCTGGATCGTGGTGCGCACGTCGTCTTCCCTGGAGGACGACGATGACGATTCGCGGGTGAGCAGGACGGTACCGAGAACCGCGATGGCCGCCAGGGCCGCGATCACCAGTACGACCGCCACCACCCATCCCCAGCTGCGTCGGGCCGGCACCGGTACCTGGGTCGACTCCTCGCGCGGTGCAATGACCTGGGGGGCAGCGCCTTTCGACACTTCCCCGGTGACGGTGTCGCCCTCGGCGGGCGGTGCGAATATCTCGGTCTCCGGGTCGGGCGGGGTGTCGATCTTCTGGGTGGACCCGTCGAACCCGGACGGTGCGGTGAAGCGTCGTTCTTCGCTGAGCGCCACCGCCTCGGTGACTTCATCGGCTGAGCCGATGATCTCGGTGGCCGGCTCGGACAGCTCGGCCGTTGAAGGCAACTCGACTTTCTCGGTCGGTGCATCGTTGTGGTCGGGGCGGTCTTCGTCAGGTCCTATTGGGTTCGACATACCTGTTGCGGTCCTCCTGTACGTCGGTACCGGTGGAGCTTATAGGTCGGTGCACAATAGGCCCATGACACGGATGGGTGATTTGTTGGGACCGGAGCCGGTCCTCCTTCCCGGGGACCCTGAGGCCGAGGACGAATTGGCTGCGGGTGAGAAGCCGGCCGTGGTGGCCGCTGCCCACCCGTCGGCGTCGATCGCGTGGGCGGTGCTGGCCGAGAAGGCGCTCGCCGACGACAAGGCCGTCACCGCATATGCGTACGCCCGCACCGGTTATCACCGCGGGTTGGACCAGTTGCGGCGTAACGGCTGGAAGGGTTTCGGTCCGGTGCCGTTCGCCCATGAGCCGAACCAGGGCTTCCTGCGGTGTGTGGCCGCGCTGGCCCGCGCCGCCGACGACATCGGTGAGACCGATGAGTTCCAGCGGTGCCTCGACCTGCTCGACGACTGCGATCCGTCGGCCCAGGCCGAACTCGGCCTGGCCTAGTCTTTCGCGTCGCAGGAGCAGTCTTCAGCTGAATCGGGTGGCTCTACCTGCACGGTGGCGTGAGCCAGGCCCCGGGCGTTGAGCACCGCGCGGGCATCGTCGAGCACGCGGGCGGTGTCGGAACTACTGGTCAGGTGCGCGGTGACCATGTCTTTCCCGGGGACCAGCGTCCACACGTGCAGATCGTGCACACCCGTCACGCCTTCGACCGCCCCGAGCGCGGTCCGCAACTCCTCGACGTCGATGTGTTGCGGGGAGGATTCGCTCAGGATCCGCAGGGCTGCCCGGGCCAGGGCGATGGCCCGTGGGAGGACCCACAGGGCGACCAGGACCGCGACCACCACATCGGCGTAGGGCCAACCCGTGGTGACGGTGACGATGCCGGCGATCAGCACGCCGATGCTGCCGACGGTGTCGGCCATGACCTCCATGTAGGCGCCCTTGACGGCCAGGCTGTCCTTGGAGTGCGACCGCAGCAGTAACACCACGACGCCGTTGGCGGCCAGGCCGGCCAGCGCCACCACGATCATCGGCACGCCGGGCACATCGGGAGCGTTGCCGAGTCGTTCGATGGCCTCGTACAGGATGAAGCCCGCCACGCCCAGCAGCAGGGCGGCGTTGGCGACCGCGGTGAAGACCTCGGCCCGGTGCCAGCCGTAGGTGCGGGCCGGGGAGGTGCTGCCGCGTTTGGCCAGCAACACCGCGGTCAGGCCCATGAACATGGCGACCAGGTCGGTGAGCATGTGGCCGGCGTCGGCGAGCAGTGCGATCGAGTTGATCGTCAGCGCGGTGACCAGTTCAAGGACGAAGAACGCGGTCAGGATCGCCGCGGCGATGAGCATCCTGCTGACGCGGGTATCGCTGCGGTGACTGTGATCGTGGCCTGCGCCCATGCCGGCAATATATGCGGAAGTGCGCATATGTGGCAAGTGGCCGCTCCTCTGGCCCGCCTTTGTCACGCCAGAGTGGCTGTCGTCGTCGAGCGTCACGCCAGCGTGACGACGGGTGCGCGGGTGGTGGGTGTGGTCAACGACGCCGACGCGTCAGAGCCAGGCCGCCCAGAACCGGGTCAGAGACATTCCGCTCCACACCCAGTCGCTCGGCACGCCGGAGAGATCGACGAACCAGAAAACCACCGAGAAGAACCACTGGTTGAGCGTGGGCGTGATCAACAGGATCAACAGGATGAAGAAGCCCCACTGCTTGGCCGGCTCCACCGCCCGCTGGGTGGCGGGGCTCAGATGCGGTTCCAGTGCGCCGTACCCGTCCAGCCCGGGAATCGGCAGCAGATTCAGCACTACGGCGGTGACCTGAAGGAACCCCAGGAAAGCCAGCCCCGACCAGAACACCCCGTGGGCCGGGTCGAAGAAGACCCGGGTGATGCCCAGCAGCAGCACCCCCAGGACCAGGTTGGCCGCCGGGCCGGCCAGGCTGACCAGCGTCTTCTGGCGCGCGGTCATCCACGAGGTGCGGACGTAGACGGCCCCGCCGGGCAGGCCGATGCCGCCGAGCGCGATGAACAGCACCGGTAAACCGAGTGACAGCAGGGGATGGGAGTACTTGAGCGGGTTCAGCGTCAGATAGCCGCGCGCCGCGACATCATGGTCACCGAATCGCCACGCGGTGTAGGCGTGGCCGAACTCGTGCAGGCACAGCGACACCAACCAGCCGGCGATCACCAGGATGAACACCCCGACGTAGGACAACGGCTTCACGTTGTCGGCGGCGAGCCAGGCCAGCACCCCGCCGGCCACCGTGACCGCGACGACGGCCAGAAAGACCGGGCTGGGCCGTACCGACTGATGCAGCGGGCGGATGTTCACGGTTCGACGCTACCGGGGCCGGCCCAGTTCAGCCGACGCGTAGCCAGCCTTCGGTGTGCCGGTAGAACGTCGAACGCCGCACCGTCCGCGGCGCGGGAACCCCGTCCCGGATCACGTGGGCACCCGGGGTGCCCAGCTGCGCCGCGCGGCCGACGACCCAGTGCCGTGCCCGGCCGCGGGCCGAGAGCACGCTCGCGCGCAGCCCTGGCATGTTCGGCGTCGGCTCGACGCGGACACCGGGGGCCTCGCCGTCGAAGAGCACGCAGTCGTCGACGATGGCCTCGCCCTGCAGCGGCGCACCGTCGGCTCCATGCCATTGCGCCGCGCCGACCAGCACGGTTCCCGTTTCGTCGCGGATCAGCGGGACACGCCGGGCCGGGGCGCTCAAGGCGCGCCGGGCCGACCATCTGCCGGTCGCGGGGGCGACCTCGACATCGAGCCGATCGGCGCGCAGCAACGCGGTGAGCACGGCGGAAAGCTCGGCGTCGCCGCCGGTCACGACCACCCTGCGGTGTGCCCCGAGCCCATCGACATCGACTCTCGGGAGGTCGCGGAGCGGACGCGCGACACGCGCTCCGCCGACCACCGCAACCTCGTCTGAGGTGGTCAACACTGTTCCTTGTGGTCGGACAAAATGTGGTTCCTGGCGTGAGCTGGGATAAGGTGGCCTACCGGCTGCATCACATTAATGCGGAAGATTAGGCGGGAGATTACGCCATGCCGGCAATCGTCCTCATCGGCGCCCAATGGGGCGACGAGGGCAAAGGTAAGGCCACCGATCTACTGGGTGGTCGTGTGCAGTGGGTAGTTCGCTACCAGGGGGGCAACAACGCGGGGCATACCGTCGTGCTGCCGACCGGGGAGAACTTCGCACTGCACCTCATCCCCTCGGGCATTCTCACGCCAGGGGTCACCAACGTCATCGGTAACGGTGTGGTGGTCGATCCGGGTGTGCTGCTCACCGAGCTCCAGGGTCTGGAAGATCGCGGCGTCGACACGTCGGGCCTGCTGATCTCCGCCGACGCGCATCTGCTGATGCCGTATCACGTCGCCATCGACAAGGTGACCGAGCGCTACATGGGCAGCAGGAAGATCGGCACCACCGGCCGCGGCATCGGGCCCTGCTATCAGGACAAGATCGCCCGCATCGGCATCCGGGTCGCCGACGTGCTCGACGAGGAGCAGTTGGCCAACAAGATCGAGGCGGCGCTGGAGTTCAAGAACCAGGTGCTGGTCAAGATCTACAACCGCAAGGCGCTGGAAGTGGATGAGGTGGTGGCCAACCTGCTCACCCAGGCCGAGGGCTTCAAACACCGCATCGCCGACGCCCGGCTGCTGCTCAACCAGGCGCTGGAGAACGGCGAGACCGTGCTGCTGGAGGGCTCGCAGGGCACCCTGCTCGACGTCGACCACGGCACCTACCCGTTCGTCACGTCGTCCAATCCGACCGCCGGCGGCGCCGCGGTCGGTTCCGGGATCGGGCCGACGCGGATCACGACGGTTCTGGGGATCCTCAAGGCGTACACCACGCGCGTCGGATCGGGTCCGTTCCCGACCGAGCTGTTCGACGAGCACGGCGCCTATCTGGCCAAGACCGGCGGCGAGGTCGGAGTGACCACCGGCCGGGCCCGGCGCTGCGGCTGGTTCGACGCCGTGATCGCGCGGTACGCCACCCGGGTCAACGGCATCACCGACTACTTCCTGACCAAGCTCGACGTGCTGTCCAGCCTGGAGACCGTTCCGGTGTGCGTCGGCTACAAGGTCGACGGCAAGCGCACCAACGAGATGCCCATGACGCAGTCGGACATCCACCGCGCCGAGCCGATCTATGAGGAGCTGCCCGGTTGGTGGGAGGACATCTCTACCGCCCGTGAGTTCTCCGATCTGCCGGCGAAGGCCCAGGATTACGTGCTGCGCCTGGAAGAGCTTGCCGGCGCACATGTTTCGTGCATCGGCGTCGGTCCGGGTCGTGATCAGACGATCGTGCGGCGTGACATTCTGGCTGCCAAGTGACCGACGAGCGCCCATCGGTTTTTGAGCAGCACGGTGGATTCCCGGTTTTCGAACCGGCCGATCCCGGACCGGGTTTCGCGCGTTTCCTGACCGCGATGCGTCGGGCACAGGACCTGGCCGTGTCGGTCAATCCGGCCAGCGACACCTGGGACGACGCGGCTGACCGGGTGGAAGAACTCGTCAAACTGCTCGGCCCGTACGAGGCTGCCGAGGGTGTCGGGCCGGCCAACCGGGTGCCATCCCTGCCGGGGGTGGGCAGCCTGCTGATGCCGCCGTTCACCATGTCGAAATTCGAGCCCGAGGGCGTCGAATTGAAGGTCGAGTTCAGCCGATTCCACGTCGGCGGCAACTACGCGGTGCACGGCGGTGTGCTGCCACTGCTGTTCGACTCGGTGTTCGGCATGGTGATCCATGCGGCGGGCCGACCGATCAGCCGTACGGCTTTCCTGCATGTGGACTACCGCAAGGTGACGCCGATCGACACGGTGCTGACCGCCCGCGGTTGGGTGCGTGAGGCGGAGGGGCGCAAGGCATTTGTGAACGCCGAACTGCGTGACCCCGACGAGAATCTGCTGGCCGAGGCCAACGGCCTGATGATCAGATTGCTGCCGGGCCAGCCCTGATCCGTGTCACCATGACGCAGTGGATCAACGACCGTTGCACAGTCTGTCGACGCCGCGTGCCGCGGCGATCGCGGGAGTGTTGTTCGCGCTGCTGTTCGGCGCCGCGCTGATCCTGATCCGCACCGCGCTGCCCGAAGGCGCCGAGCCGGGTTCGCAGTGGATCGACGGGGCAAGTACCCGACTGCGGGTGGCGTCGATCCTGATGCCGTTCGCGGGCATCGCGTTCCTGTGGTTCATCGGTGTGGTGCGCGACGGCTTCGGTCGTTACGAGGACCGGTTCTTCGCGTCGGTGTTCCTCGGCAGTGGGATCCTGTTCCTGGCAATGATGTTCGTGTCCTCGGCGGTCGGTGCCGCCTTGATCGCCAGCAAGGCCGGGATGGTCGATCCCGCAGCGCATTCCGATGTTGCCGCGTTCGGACAGATGTTGTTGATGGCGCTCAGCAAGACCTACGGGGTCCGCATGGCCGCGGTGTTCATGATCTCGTTGGCCACGATCTGGTTGAAGACAGGGCTGATGCCGCGCCCGCTGGTGTTCACCACATACGTCGTCGCGGCGGCCCTGTTGGTCGCTGGCGATGTGAGCATGTGGATCGTGTTGGCATTCCCGATCTGGGTCCTGGTGGTCAGCCTGCTGATCCTGATCCGGGCCGGGGTGATCGAGATGCCGGGCGAGCACGAGCATTCCGGGTAGTCAGCAGTAGTTTTGCCTGCGCGTGTCTGACCCGCGTGGCATACTCGAACGTATGTTCGACATCGAGTCGGGGTCCGATGTGGCGCTGATCGACGCGGTCGGTGCTGGGGCGCGGGCCGAGTCGATGGCGATCGCGGGGCGACTTGCCGCGATCGGGGCGTTGGATGCGCTGCGGGAACGCGAATTGGCCGAGTCGATCTTCTGGACCACCGACCCGTTCGAAGCGGTGGCCGCCGAGATTTCGGCGGCGATGCGGATCAGCCGGGGTCGGGCCGGCGCCCAGATCCACCGCGCCCGAGTGCTGCGCGACAAACTGCCCCAGGTGGCCGCCCGCTTCGCGGTCGGGGATATCGATTATCGGATGGTGTGTGTCATCATCACCCGCACCGAAACCGTGGATAGCGCGATGTGGGGCCGGTTGGATGCGCAGTTGGCCGGGCGGGCACCTCGATGGATGCGGCTTTCGGAACGCCAGTTACGGGATCGGGTGGATCAGTGGATCGCCAAACTCGACCCCAACGGGGTGCGGGTGCCTCCGGATGTGAATGCTGAGCGGTTCGTGCAGATCGAGCCGAGCAGCCCGGGTATGGCCTCGCTGTGGGGCAACCTGCACGCCGAAGACGGCGCCGCGCTGCATCAACGGTTGGACGCGGTGGCCGACACGGTGTGTGACCACGATCCGCGTACCCGTGAGCAGCGCCGTGCCGATGCCATCGGGCCGTTGGCCCGGCTGGAATCCCAGTTGCCGTGCCGGTGTGGTCGTGAGGACTGCCCAGCCACCCAGAAGCGGGCCGCGGCCGATGCTGCGGTGGTTCATGTGTTGGCCGAGCAGGCCACCCTTGACGGCAACTCTGATGCGCCGGGGTATCTGCCCGGCCATGGCATCCTGCCCGCCGAATCGGTGCGGAACCTGGCCGCCAACGCCACACTCAAACCAGTGGTCGTGCCCGCCGAACCCGCCGAGACGCCAACCGAATCCGGCGATGCCACCGAGCCGGGGTACCGCCCGTCGGTGGCGCTCTCGGAGTTCATCCGGTGGCGGGACCTGACCTGCCGGTTCCCCGGTTGTGATGCCCCCGTCGAGCGCTGCGACATCGACCACACCGCACCCTGGCCCGCGGGCCCGACGCATCCGTCGAACACCAAACTCTTCTGCCGGGCCCACCATTTGGTGAAAACGTTCTGCCCCGGCTGGACCGACCGTCAATTCCCCGACGGCACTATCGAATTCCAGTCCCCGACCGGACACAACTACATCACCGAACCGCACGGTGCTGCCATGTTTCCCACCCTGGCCCAACCCACCGGGGGCCTCACACTTCCCGAACCGCAGGCCCCGCACCCGGACCGGGCCGCGAAGATGCCCAGGCGCCGCAAAACCCGCGAACAAGACCGCCAAGACCGCATCGCCGAAGAACGACGCCTACGCGCCGAACTCAACAACGACCTCGCCTACGAACGCGACTACCAAGCCTGGCTCGCCGAACAATACGGACCACCCCCACCCTTCTAGACGGTGGCGCCCGCAGTCACTCCCCGGTGAGCTTCAACGCTGATGCGGGGCACAGCTTGACGGCCTCGCGTGCGTGCGCGATTTCATCATCGGGCACTTCGTCGACGAGGACTTTCACGACTCCGTCGTCGTCCTGGTCGAAGATGACGTCGGAGACCATCACGCAGTTGCCTGAGGCAATGCAGGCGTCCTGATCGGCTTCTACTTTCATGGCGCTCACCACGTTACCGCCAACGATTTCAGCCCGTAGATGAAGTGGAAAGACCGGTAGGTGACATCCTCGAACGGCTCGGCCAGCGCGAGGGCGGGGAACCGTTGCAGGAGGCCCGGGAAGGCGATCCGCATCTCCATCCGGGCCAGCGGAGCGCCGAGGCAATGGTGCACGCCGTGGCCGAAGGCCAGATGGCCGGACGCGCCGCGGCTGACATCGAGTACGTCGGGGGTGTCGATGAAGTCGGGGTCCCGATTGCCCGCAGGAAGTGAGGCAAAGACCAACTCTCCCGCGGGAATCCGCACACCGGCAACGTCGACGTCGGTGGTGGTGAAGCGCGGGATGGCGTTCTGCACGATGGAAAGCCAGCGCAGTAATTCCTCGACGGCGGGGCCGACGGCATCCGGATCCTCGCGTACCGCTGCCAGTTGGTCGGGGTGGCGCAGCAAGGCCAGGACGCCCAGGCCCAGCATGTTCGACGTGGTTTCATGCCCGGCGAGCAGCAGCAGCCCGGCGATGCCGACGAGTTCGTCGTCGGACAGCTCGCCGCCGTGGTCGCGGACCAGCATGCCGAGGATGTCCTCGCCCGGATCCCGGCGGGCTCGCAGGACGAGGCCACGCATGTAGTCACGGCTCTGCTGTTGCAGCGCAAGGCGTTCGGGGATGGGCAAGGACAAGTCGAGCTGGTGCGCCGAGCGTTGCTGAAAGTCGTCGCGGTCCTCGTAGGGCACCCCGAGCAGTTCGCAGATCACCAGCGACGGGATGGGAAGCGCAAAGTCGGCCACCAGATCCGAGGGCGGGCCGGCCGCCGCCATCGCATCGAGCCGGGTCTCGACGATCTCGACGATCCGCGGTTCCAGACGTTTCATCCGGCGGATGGTGAACTCCGCGGTGAGCATGCGGCGCAGCCGCTGGTGTTCGGGCGGGTCGAGCCCCAACAGGTTGCCGGCCCGGGCGCTGGCGATCTCCTTCTCGGACATCTCGGGTGCCCCGGGCAGGGTGAAACCGGGTGGTCTGCTGTTGGAGAACCGTTCGTGATCGCCCAACACCGCCTTGACGTCCTCGTGGCGGGTGATCAGGTAAACGGGATTGCCGAGCGCACTGATGACCTTGCGTACCCCGTCGCTCTCCCGGATCTCGCGCAGGTCCGGTGCCGGATCGAAGGCATTGCGCCGCATATGCAAAGGCGGCTGGGCGGGTGCCTCGGTCATCCTTCGACGTTAGCACGAGGCGCGCAGTCCCGGCCACCAGATGCGGGGGCCGATCAACGTGAACAGGGCCGGGATGATCACGGTGCGGACCACGAAGGTGTCCAGCAGGATGCCGAGCCCGACGATGATGCCCAGTTGGGTCAGCACGATCAGCGGCAGTACGCCCAACACACAGAACACCGCTGCCAGCACCACCCCGGCACTGGTGATCACCGCGCCGGTGGCCGACACGGCCCGCACGATGCCCAGGCGGGTTCCGTACTCGGGTGTCTCTTCTCGAGCCCGGGTCACCAGGAAGATCGTGTAGTCCACGCCGAGGGCCACCAGGAACAGGAACGCGAACAGTGGGGTGCTGTTGTCCAGGGCCGGGAACCCGAATACGTGGACACTGGCCCAGCCACCCAGCCCGAGCGCGGCCAGCGCCGACAGCACCGTCACCCCGACCAGCACCAGCGGTGCGAAGGCCGATCGCAGCAGCAGGTAGAGGACTGCCAGCACCACTGCCAGGATCGCCGGAATCACCACGAGCCGGTCGCGCTGGGCTGCCGCGGCAGTGTCTCTGGCCTGGGCGTCGGAACCGCCCACGAGCGCGTCGGGATCGGCGGCGTGTACCGAATCACGCAGGGCGTCAATGGTTTCAAAGGCCTCGTCGGAGGCGGGTTCGGCCGCCAGGACCACCGACCATTGGCTCAGCCCGGTCGGAGACTCGCCGACGGGGGTGGCGGAGACGACGCCGTGGGTGTCGGTGATGGCGCGTTGCACCGCGCCGGCGTCGGCGGTCGCGGCGATGACGCGCGTGGGGTCGGTCAGCCCGCTCGGGAAGTGCGCGGCCAGGGCCTGGTAACCGGTCACCGATTCGGCCTGCACCCGGAATTGCTCGGTTTGGGTCAGCCCGATCGGCGTGGCCGCCACGGCGGTGCACAGCAGGGCCAGGCCGGCCAGCGAGGCTACCGCGACGCGGACGGGCTTGCGCGCCACGGAGTCCGCGATCCGGTGCCAGACACCGCTTTCGGTCAGCGGCGTGGCACCGACCTGGGGAATGAACGGCCAGAACAGCCGCTTGCCGCACAACGCCAGCAGGGGCGGCAGCACGACCAGGACGAAGATCGCGGCGACCACCAGACCCGATGCGGCCTGCACGCCGAGGCTCCGGTTGCTGGGTGCGGAGGCGAACAGCAGTGTCAGCAGGGCCAGCACCACGGTGGCATTGCTGGCCACGATCGCCGGGGCGGCGGCGCGCACCGCTATCGTCAGCGCCTCCAGATGCCCATCGACACGCCCGAGTTCCTCGCGATACCGCGAAATCAACAGCAGCGCATAGTTGGTGCCCGCACCGAACACCAGCACGCTGGTGATGCCCGAGGTGGAACCGTCCGGGCTCAGCCCGAGTCCGGAGGCCACCGCGGTCCCGACGACGGCGCCGACACGGTCGGCAAAGGCGATCACCAACAGCGGCACCAGCCACAGCACCGGCGAGCGGTAGGTGACGATGAGCAGCAGGGCCACCACCGCCGCCGTCACCGCGAGCAGCGTGATGTTGGCTCCGGCAAACGAATTGGCGATGTCCGCACCGAACGCCGGACCTCCGGTGATCTCGGCCCGCAACCCGGCCGGAAGGCCGTCGGCGGCGGTGGCGCGCAGATCTTTCACGGCGTCGTTCAGCGCGAAGCCGGACAGGTCAGCCTTCAGCGGCACGGTGGCAACAGCAGCTTTGCGGTCGTCGGCAACCACCACGGGCGGACCTGGTGCCGCGGTCATCCGGTTCCGTGCATCGGCGGTGGCGTCGACGTCGTCCATGGTGAGCTCACCGCCGTCGGTGCGGGTCACCACCAGGATCGCCGGAATCTGATCTCCGCCGGGGAAATCGGCCCGCAGCGCGTCGGCCCGCGCCGACTCGGCATCGGACGGAACGGAGACCGGTGACTGCGAGGCGGCATCGCTGCCGCTGAGCAGGCCCAGCAGTGCTCCGGAGACGATCACGACCAATACCGCCAGCCACGCCAGACGCCTAATCACGATTCAGTGTCGCCTCTTCCAAGTCGAGCCCATGTAGGACAGTACGCAGGACCTCGTCGGGGATGTGTCCGGCGTCCCGTTCGGCGATGAACGTGTCCCGTTCGGCGGCAAGCATTTCCAGGCGCAATCGACGGAAGGCCGCCGTCGGACTCTCACCGATGTCGGCGTCGTCGCGGCCCAACCGCTCCCAGGCGGCATTGCGCCGACGGGTGTTCCACGCCCGCAGCACGTCGCCGGCGCGTTCGGGCGCATCGGTGGCCGATTGTTCGGATATCAGGGCGTCGAGCCGGTCGGCGGCGGCCCGGGCCGCTTTGTCCTGCGCCGCGGCCGTGGCGAGGGCGTCGCTGTGTGCCTCGTTCCCCTGGGCCCCGAGCACCCGGATCAACCAGGGCAGCGTCAGGCCGTGCAGCAACAGCGTGCCGACCACGACCACAAAGGTGAGGAACACCAACTGCGGGCGGCCGGGGAAGGGGTCGCCGGCCAGGGTGGTGGCGGGTACGGCGAACGCGGCGGCCAGCGACACGACACCACGCATACCCGCCCAGGCGACGATGAACACCTGCGCCCGTGACGGCTCGGGTTCGCGATTGCGGATCCGCTTGGACAACAGCCGGGGTAGGTAGGTCGAGACATAGACCCAGACGATGCGCACCCCGATCACCGCGGTGAGCACGGCCGCCGAGGAGATCGCCAGGTTGGCCGCCGAGACTCCGGCCAGCTCGCCGATCACCTTGGGCAGTTGCAGCCCGATCAGCAGGAAGGCGAACGATTCCAGGATCAGCTGCAGCGCCTTCCACACCGCCTTGTCCTGCAGTCGGGTGGCGTAGCCGGCCTGCGTGTCGCGCTGGCCCAGCAGTAGCGCCGCCACCACCACGGCGATCACTCCCGAGCCGTGGATCTCCTCGGCCAGCAGGTAGATGAAGAACGGCGCCACCAGGCCGATCGCGCTTTCGATCAGCGGGTCGTCGAGCCGGGTGCGGATGAAGTGCACCACCATGCCGACCACCCAGCCCACCACCACGCCACCGACCGCGGCCAGGGCGAAGGTACCCAGCCCGTTGCCCCAGCTGGCGGCGGTGCCGATCGCGGCCCCGAGCGCCACCTTGTAGGCGGTCAGCGCGGTGGCGTCGTTCAGCAGGCTCTCCCCGCCCAGCAGCGTCATGGTGCGTCGGGGCAGCCCGAGCCGGCGGCCGACGGCGGTGGCCGACACGGCGTCGGGTGGAGCCACGATGGCGCCGAGGGTCAGGGCCGCGGCCACGGTGAGCGCGGGCACGGTGTGGAACGCGACGAAGCCGACGACGAACGTGGTGGCCAGTGGCAACCCGACCGCCAGCAACCCGATCGGGCGGATATTGCGGCGCAGGGCCACGTAGCTGCTCTCCAGGCCCGCCGACCACAACAGCGGCGGCAGGATCACGAAGAGCACCAGCTCGGGATCCAGGTGGACATCGTCGAAGCCGGGCAGCGCGCTACCGGCCAGACCGGCCACCACCAGCGCCAGCGGCGCCGAAACGTCGAACCGGCGGGCCACGGCGGCCAGCAGAATTGCGGCGACCAGGGCCGCCAGGAGTGAGGCACCCACGTTGTCGTTCCTCCTTCGTGTGCCGTGCCTATCCTTGATCAACATGTTGAGGAGATCACGCCGGCGGGAGCAGAATCCGGCACCTCGCACCTGTGAGCATCTGAACGCCGAGGTCGCCGAGCCGCAACCGGTCACCCCCGGGCGATGCCAGGAATGTGCCGAAGACGGCGAGAACAACTGGGCGCATCTGCGGATGTGCCTGACATGTGGTCACGTCGGTTGCTGTGACTCGAGCCCGCATCAGCATGCCACCAAGCACTTTCAGCAGAGCGGTCATCCGGTGATGCGGTCGGCCGAGCCCGGCGAGAGTTGGCGTTGGTGCTATATCGACCAACGGGTCGGGTGACGATCTGGCAGGCTGGTGCGTGCGATGAGTGAATCGATTGAGGACGCGCAGACCGACGAACCGGGCGCCGACAGGCCCACCGACCCCGCGGCAACGGTGCTGCTGCTGGGCTCGGGTGAGTTGAGTCGGGAGCTCGCATTGGCATTCCAGCGGCTGGGCGGTGTCGTCGTGGCCGCGGACCGGTACTACGCACCTGCGCACGGCGTCGCGGACCGCTCGGCGGTGATCAAGATGAACGACGCCGAGGAACTCGCCGCGCTGATCGAGCGGGAGAAGCCGCGTTACGTGGTGGCCGAGTCGGGCGTCATCGCCGCCGACGCCCTGGTGGCGGTGGCCGAGCGGGGCGACATCGAGGTGCTGCCCACGCCGCGCGGCATCCGGCTCAGCCAGGACCGCGAAGGTCTGCGCCGGCTCGCATCGGACGAGCTGGGCCTGCCCACGGTGCCGTTCTGGTTCGCCGGGTCGGTCGAGGAACTGACCGCGGTGGCCGAGCATGCCGGCTTCCCATTGGTGGTCAAGCCGGTGGTGGGCGCGCAGCGCGACGGTGAGTCGGTGATGCTCCGATCCGACGATGTCGAACCGGCCTGGCAGCGTGCCACCACCGCCGGCCACTTCGTCCAGAACCGGGTGCTGGCCGAATCGGTGGTCGAGGTCGAACACGAGATCACGATGCTGACGGTGCGCACGGCCGGGCCGTCGGGTCCGGGTGTGCAGTTTTGCGAGCCGATCGGGCACCGTCAGGTCGGGACGGACGTGCTGGAGGCATGGCAGCCTCAGGCACTGTCGCCGGCTGCGCTGGACGCCGCGAAGTCGATCTCGGCACGGATCGTCAACGCGGTGGGCGGACGCGGGGTGTTCGGCGTCGAGCTGCTGGTCCAGGGCGACGACGTGTATTTCTCCGACGTCCGGATCCGGCCCCACGACAGCGGGCTGGTGACGCTGCGGTCGCAACGGTTGTCGGAGTTCGAGCTGCACGCCAGAGCGATTCTGGGCCTGGCGGTCGACACCATCATGATCTCCCCGGCGGCCGCCGAGGTCAGCTACGGCGGGGCCGATGCCGGCGAGCTGTCGGCCGATATCAGCACCGTGTTGTCCGAAGCGCTGGCCACGTCGGAAAGCGACGTGCGGTTGTTCGGCCGCCAGGGCGAATCGGAGGCGCCGCGGCGTCTCGGGGTCGCTTTGGCCACCGCGCCCGACGTGATCATCGCCCGTGACCGTGCCCGCCGGGTCGGCTCTGCGTTGCGCAAGCTGTGGTAGGCCGGGATGACTGACGAGACGGACGACACCGCGGATCGGCCCACGATGGCGCCGTTCCTGGGCGCGCTGGCCGTCATTGGGTTCGTGGTGATCATTGTCATTCTGCTCAACATCTTCGGCGGCGACGGGCGCAGCGAGGAGCAGAAGGTCAGCCTTGCCGCGGTCGGCCAGAACGACGCGTTGCAGCGGCAGGACTTCGGTGAATTCTCCGGTTTCACTTGCACCGCGCAACGCGGCACCGAGGCAGATTTCATTGCCCGGCAGCGTGATTCGGTGGGCAAGCACGGTGCCCGGTACGTCGACGATGTCACCGCGGTGCAGGTCGAGGGTGATCGGGCCACCGCGACGGTGGTGTACCACTTCGACAACGCCCCGGACGCCAAGGTGAACACCGAGACGGCCTTTGTCCGCGAGGACGGCCAATGGCGGGTCTGTTCGGGTATGGGAGACTCACGCCCGTGAGCTATGCAGGAGACATCACGCCAGAGGAGACCTGGAAACTTCTGAGTGAGAATTCCGAGGCCGTGCTGGTGGACTGCCGTACCGACGCCGAATGGCGCTTCGTCGGTGCGCCGGATCTGTCCAGCCTTGACCGTGACGTGATCTACGTGGAGTGGAACCGGACCGACGGCAGCCATAACGATGCATTCGTCGACGATCTGTTCGAAAAGATGCGAGCTTCGGGCGTGACGCCGGGCGAGCGACCGGTGGCCTTCCTGTGTCGCTCTGGCAACCGATCGATCGGCGCTGCCGAGGCCGCCACCGCGGCCGGTATCGCGCCGTCCTACAACATCCTGGACGGCTTCGAGGGCAACCTCGACGAGAACCGTCACCGTGGCACGACCGGCTGGAAGGCCGTTGGTTTGCCCTGGAAACAAAGCTGAGCCGCAGAGTCGAGAACAACATGACTGATACCCCATCTGTCCGGATCCCGGCTGCCCTGCCCGAGGGCGTCAGCCAGGCCACCATCGGAGTGCGCGGCGGCATCCTGCGCTCGGAGTTCGAGGAAACCGCCGAGGCGATGTACCTGACCTCGGGCTACGTGTACGAGTCCGCGGCCGCTGCGGAGAAAGCGTTCACCGGCGAGATCGACCGCTTCGTCTACTCCCGCTACGGCAACCCGACCATCTCGATGTTCGAGGAGCGACTGCGGCTCATCGAGGATGCGCCGGCCTGTTTTGCGACCGCCACCGGCATGGCGGCGGTGTTCACCTCGCTGGCTGCGCTGCTGGGGGCCGGTGACCGCCTGGTGGCCGCCCGCAGCCTGTTCGGCTCGTGTTTCGTGGTGTGTAACGAGATCCTGCCGCGCTGGGGTGTGGAGACCGTGTTCGTCGACGGCGACGACCTCGCGCAGTGGGAAGAGGCACTTTCGGTGCCGACGACGGCGGTGTTCTTCGAGACGCCGTCCAACCCGATGCAGTCCCTGGTGGATATCGCCGCAGTGTCTGAGCTGGCCCACGCTGCCGGCGCAAAGGTGGTGTTGGACAACGTCTTTGCCACGCCGCTGCTGCAGCAGGGTATGCCGCTCGGCGCGGATGTGGTGGTGTATTCGGGCACCAAGCACATCGACGGGCAGGGCCGCGTGCTCGGCGGGGCGATCCTGGGCGACACGGAGTACATCGACGGCCCGGTGCAGAAGCTCATGCGTCACACCGGCCCGGCGATCAGCGCGTTCAATGCCTGGACGCTGTTGAAAGGCCTTGAGACGCTTAATGTCCGGGTGGACTATGCGAACCGTTCGGCGCAGACGATCGCGGAGTTCCTGGAGGGCCATTCCTCGGTGAGCTGGGTGAAGTACCCGTTCCTGAAGTCGCATCCGCAGTACGAGCTGGCCCAGCGTCAGATGAGCGGCGGCGGCACCGTCATCACCTTCGAGCTGGATGCCACCGACGGAAAGGCGCGGGCGTTCGAGGTGCTCGACAAGCTGCGCCTCATCGACATCTCCAACAACCTGGGCGATGCGAAGACACTGGTCACGCATCCGGCCACCACGACGCACCGGGCCATGGGTCCGGAGGGGCGCGCCGCGATCGGGCTGGGTGACGGCGTCGTGCGCATCTCGATCGGGCTGGAAGGCACCGACGATCTGATCGCCGACCTGGATCAGGCGCTGAGTTAGCCGGGGTTGGGGATGTCCAAGGAGAGTGCCGCCAAGAAGGCCCGCCGTCGCAAGCGGCAGGCCGCTCGCGACACGCGGTGGGTGTCCCAGGAGGCAGTCGACCAGCTGGCCGACATCCCGGATGCGGTCGTTGCCGATCTGGCCGAGTTCGACGAGCGGATCACCGCGCGCGGCTGGACTTTTGACGAAGACGAATCCAACGACGACTACGCGGTGTGGTTCTACGAGCCGTCCGGCACCCAGGTGTCCGACGGCCTCCCGGTGACCTCTCTGTGGCTGGACGCGGCCGAGGACGGCGAGATCGTGCGGGTGGTGTTCGTCGGCAGCGTCGAGCGCTACGAGTTCACCCACGAGGAGCTGCTCGGCGGCGCCCTCGACGTGATCGAGGGCTACCGCCACGGTGCTGAGCTGCCCACCTTCTAGCTCGGGTTCGCGGCTCCTCCGCTCTCGATGACACCCTGGGCCGCCCGGGCCCGGTCCTCGTAGCTCTTGCGCTTGGCGGCGTCGAACTGCAGGAACACGCCGTCCAGTCCCAGCTTCCTGTTCATCCAACGCCGGCCCTTGGGCGGCAGCAGCTGCGCGGCCTGCGCGGTGAAGCGCAGCGGCGGCGGCACCGACACATGGGTCTTGGGCTTGTTCAGAGTTTTGACGATGGCTGCGGCAATTTCTTCGGGCTCGACGGGTTTGAGCGCACCGCTGGACTTGGTGCCCGCGATCAGGTCGGTGTTGGTGAACGGCGGCATGATCACCGATACGTCGACCCCGTGCGGGGCCATTTCATCGGCCAGTGCGGTGGTCAGTCCGACGACGGCGTATTTGGCGCCGGCGTAGACCACCTGGCCGGGCAGCGGGATCAGGCCCGACAGTGAGGCGATGTTGATGACGTGGCCGCTGCGGCGATTGACCATCTCGGGCAGTACCAGTTGGCAGCCGGTGAGCACGCCGTAGACGTTGACCTCGACGGAGGATCGGATGGCCTGCTCGGACTGTTCCAGGAACGGGCCGATCGGCATGACGCCGGCGTTGTTGATCAGCACGTCGATGTGCCCGCCACCGTCGGTGCGGGC
This sequence comes from Mycolicibacterium alvei, assembly GCF_010727325.1. Taxonomy (NCBI): domain Bacteria; kingdom Bacillati; phylum Actinomycetota; class Actinomycetes; order Mycobacteriales; family Mycobacteriaceae; genus Mycobacterium; species Mycolicibacterium alvei. Next base: position 3,059,642 of record NZ_AP022565.1, on the reverse strand, counting down.
CTTGTCCAGGAACGTCGCGAAGGATTCGCGGTCGGTGACGTCGAGCGGGTAGCCCGACACCGGGCCGAGCTTGGTCAGCTCGACGACGGCCGACTCCTGAAGAGCGACGTCACGGTCGCCGATCACCACGCGGGCACCCTTGGCCAGCAGGGCCTTGGCGGTGGCGTAACCGATGCCGCGGGCGGCACCGGTGATCGCGATGGTCTTGCCCCTGATGTTGTCCATGGCGGCGAACTTTACACGTGTCAAGTTTGGTGCGGAAGGGGGTGGCGCAAGCGGGTAGCCTGGGCGGGCGTGATGGCAAATGGCACCGATCAGCAGGCGATTAGCGAAACCGCAGAGGATTTCTTCGAACGGATCACCTCGGCGATCGACAGCGCAGGGTTGACCCTCCTGCTGAGTATCGGCCACCAAACCGGACTGTTCGACGCCATGGCGCAGCTAACGCCGGCAACGAGCGCCGAGATCGCCGCCGCGGCCGGCCTCGACGAACGCTACGTCCGCGAGTGGCTGGGCGGGATGGCCGCCGGGCGGGTGGTCGACTACGACGCCGAGTCCTCGACATACCGGTTGCCCGCCCACCGCGCCGCTGCGCTGACGCGCGACTCCGGCCTGGGCAATCTGGCGCGCCTGGCCCAGTACGTCCCGCTGATGTGCGAGGTCGAACAGAAGATCCTCGGCTGCTTCCGCGACGGGGGCGGTCTGCACTACGACGACTATCCGCGCTTCCACACCGTGATGGCAGAGCGCAGCGGTGAGGTGTTCGACGCGGCCCTGATCAGTGCCGTGCTGCCGTTGGTCGACGGCCTTCCGCGACGGCTCGAGAGCGGAATCGACGTCGCTGATTTCGGTTGCGGCAGCGGATACGCGATCGGCCTGATGGCCCGGGCCTATCCGGCCAGCCGATTCACCGGTATCGACTTCTCACCGGAAGCGATCGCCACCGGGGCCGCCGAGGCGGAGCAACGCGGATTGACCAATGTCTCGTTCCTGCCTGCGGACTTGGCCGAACTGGACCAGACCGCGACGTACGACGTCATCACCGCATTCGATGCGATTCACGACCAGGCGCAGCCGGCGCGCGTTCTGGAGAACATCTATCGCGCGCTGCGGCCGGGTGGAGTGCTGGTGATGGCCGACATCAAGGCTTCCAGTCGGCTGGAGGACAACATCGGCACGCCGATGGGTACCTATCGCTACGCCGTGTCCCTGACGCACTGCATGTCGGTGTCACTCGGCCTGGGCGGCGCCGGGCTGGGCACGATGTGGGGCAGGCAGCTGGCGGTGTCGATGCTCGCCGACGCCGGGTTCACCGACGTGGACGTCACCGAGGTCGAGCAGGACCCGTCGAACTACTACTACCTCGCCCGGAAGTGAGTGCCGTTGCCGGGCAATTCATCTGCCGCCGTACGACGACCCTCCCGGGTGAGACGCGTCGGCCGGGTAGGACGAAACAGGTGACGTCGCAGTGGCGGTGCCGATACCGGCAAAAGGTATGAGAAGGATGGCATCCGTGCGTGGTGTGCGATTTGTCGCGGTCGGCCTGGATGATCCACTGGCCGGACCGCTGCTGGCCGAGCTGTCGGTCGAGTACTCGGGGCGCTACGGCGGAACGCCGGAACAGATGCTGGGCTGGCTGCGCGGGAAATCCGCCGACGAGTTCGCCCCGCCCGGCGGAGGACTGTATGTCGGTGTGCTCGACGGTGTGCCGGTTACCGGCGGCGCGTTCACCCGGTTCGACGCCCAGACCGCCGAACTCAAACGCATCTGGACCGACAGCCGTTACCGGCAGCGGGGGCACGCCAGGGTGCTGCTGGCCCACCTCGAAGGCGAGATCGCCGCACGCGGGTACCGGAGGATCTATCTGACGACGGGTCACCTGCAGCCCGAGGCCGAGGCGCTCTACGACTCCGCGGGTTACACCCGACTGGTCGCTCCGATGCCGGCCGAGGCCGAAGGGGCGGTGTGTCCGATTGCGTTCGAGAAGCAGTTGAGCTGACGATGCCGGTTAGGCTGGCCCCCGGACTTGTCGTCACTGCTGGGGGTGCATTTGCCGAGTGTGCAGGTGTTCGTGGGGTCGCTGCTGCTGGTAGCGGCGGCGGTGGTGTTCGCGACCGGGGTGGCTTTGCGACTGTTCATCGGACGCCGGGCGGACTCGGCGGAATCACAACGACGGATGCACGCGTTTCGCCGGACCAGGTTTGCCCGGGTGCTGTTCGGCTCGGTGTACGACGACGAGGTGTTCGACCCCGACGAGCTCGACCAGATGGTCCTGATGCCGACGATCGTGCTGGCCTGCGGGCTGTGCCTGACCGGGTTCTTCTTACTCGGGTACCGCATCTTGCAGCATTAGGTGCGGAGCGCCGCCGCGGCGGCGTCGGCGATCGATCCGCGCCACACCGGGCCATGGCCGGGCAGCATCACGTCGGTATCGACGGCCGCCAGCGTCGTCAAGCTGGACCGGCAGCCGGCCTCGTCGTGGTTGAACAGGGCGGGCAGCAGCGTCGGGCCGGTGTGGCGCAACAGCGGATGCCCGGTCACCAGGGCGTCCCCACTGATCAGGACCCCGTCGACGAGGAACGAACAGTGCCCGCCGGTGTGCCCCGGGGTGGGGACGGGCACCGGGCTGCCCGGGAGGTCGTCCGCGCCGGTCAGCGCCTGCGCCGTCGGGATGCCGGCGTGGTTCAGCCCGCCCTTGGCGGTGATGGTGGCCGCCCACTTCAGCCAGCGGGGCTGCCAGATATTGCGGACCACGTCAGCGGGCGCGGCTTGTTCCAGGTACTCACGTTTGGTGTGGCCGAGTTCTCCTGCGTGGCAGAACACCGGTGTGCCATGGGTTTTCGCCAGCCAGATGGCACTGCCGAGGTGATCGATGTGGGCGTGGGTCAGCAGCACGGCGGCGATGTCGTCGACGGTGAAGCCGAGTTGGCGGACCGATCCGACGACATCGTCGCGCTGCCCGGGGAACCCGGCGTCGATCAGCATGACCCGATCCCGGTCGGTCACCAGCGTCCAGTTGACCAAGTCGGTCTGGGCGAAGTGCACGTGCTCGGTGATCGCACTCAGGACTGCTGCCATGCCGCGAGTTTAGGGACTGGAGTAGAAACGAACCGTGGCTGAACTCAAACTTGGTTATAAAGCGTCGGCGGAGCAGTTCGCGCCCCGGGAACTTGTCGAGCTGGCCGTGCTGGCCGAAGCGGCAGGGATGGACAGCGCGACGGTCAGCGACCATTTCCAGCCCTGGCGCCACGAGGGCGGGCACGCGCCGTTCTCGCTGGCCTGGATGACGGCGGTGGGCGAGCGGACCGAGCGGCTGGTGCTGGGCACCTCGGTGCTGACGCCGACGTTCCGGTACAACCCGGCGGTGATCGCGCAGGCCTTCGCGACCATGGGCTGCCTGTACCCGGGCCGGATCTTCCTCGGGGTGGGCACCGGTGAGGCGCTCAACGAGATCGCCACCGGGTACATGGGGGAGTGGCCGGAGTTCAAGGAGCGCTTCGCCCGGCTGCGCGAGTCGGTCAAGCTCATGCGCGAGCTGTGGGTCGGCGACCGAGTCGATTTCGACGGCGAGTACTACAAGCTCCGGGGCGCCTCGATCTACGACGTGCCCGAGGGCGGCATCCCCGTGTACATCGCCGCGGGCGGTCCGGTGGTGGCCAAATACGCCGGCCGCGCCGGTGACGGGTTCATCTGCACCTCCGGCAAGGGGGAGGAGCTGTACAAGGACAAGCTCATCCCCGCGGTCGCAGAAGGTGCCGAGGCTGCCGGCCGCAATGTCGAGGACATCGACCGGATGATCGAGATCAAGATCTCCTACGATCCCGACCCGAAGCTGGCGCTGGAGAACACCCGGTTCTGGGCGCCGCTGTCGCTGACGCCCGAGCAGAAACACTCGATCGAGGATCCGATCGAGATGGAGAAGGCCGCCGACGCGCTGCCCATCGAGCAGGTTGCCAAGCGCTGGATTGTCGCCTCGGACCCCGACGAGGCGGTCGAGAAGGTCGGCCAGTACGTCAAGTGGGGCCTGAACCATCTGGTGTTCCACGCCCCCGGTCACGACCAGCGTCGCTTCCTCGACCTGTTCAAAAAAGACCTGGAGCCGCGACTGCGCGCACTCGGGAGCCGTGCATAAGGCAAAATCTGAGGCGATGAACGATGACAGTCGGGCCTCGATCGCGACCGCCGTATACGTAGCTTCCCCCGAAGGCGACACCGGCAAGTCGACGATTGCGCTGGGCATCCTGCATCGACTTGCCGCGACGGTGCCGCGGGTCGGGGTGTTCCGCCCGATCACCCGACTCGGCGAGAATCGGGATTACATCCTCGAATTGTTGCTGTCCCGTGCCACGGCCGGGCTGAGTTACGACGAGTGCGTCGGGGTCAGCTACCAGCAGGTGCACGAGGATCCCGATCTCGCGATCGCCGACATCGTCGATCGGTTCCACCGCGTCGCCGAGCAGTGCGACGCCGTGCTGATCGTCGGTAGCGACTACACCGATGTCGCCACCCCCAGCGAGCTGAGCATGAACGCGCGCATCGCGGTCAACCTCGGTGCTCCCGTCGTACTCGCGGTCAAGGCCGCCGACCGAACGCCTGAGGAAGTCGCTCATGCGGTCGAGGTGTGCCTGGCCGAGCTGAGCCATCAGCATGCCCACGCCGCGGCCGTGGTCGCCAACCGGTGTGACCCGGCGCAGTTGGACGCGGTGGCCGAGGCTCTCAAACCCCTCGGGCCGCCTGCCTATGTGCTGCCCGAGGAACCGTTGCTGGTGGCGCCGTCGGTCGCCGAGATGCAGGCGGCGGTCGACGGCACCATGGTCGCCGGGGATCCCGAGTTGCTGTCCCGGGAGGCGATGGGCGTGATGGTGGCCGGCATGACCGCCGAGCATTGCCTGGAGCGGCTGACCGAAGGCATCGCCGTGGTGACCCCGGGCGACCGGTCCGACGTGGTGCTGGCACTGGCCAGTGCCCATGTCGCCGAAGGATTTCCGTCACTGTCGTGCATCATTCTCAACGGCGGGCTCGAACTGCACCCGGCCATCGCCGCGCTGGTCGAAGGTCTGGGGCTGCGGTTGCCCATCATCGCCACCAAATACGGAACCTTCGAGACCGCGAGCCGGCTCGCCGGCACGCGCGGCCGGGTCACCGCGGCATCGCAGCGCAAGATCGACACGGCTTTGGCACTGATGGACCGCCATGTCGACATCAACGACCTGCTGGCCCAACTGAGCATCCCGATTCCCGCGGTCACCACGCCGCAGATGTTCACCTACCAGCTCCTCGACCGGGCCCGCTCACACCGCAGGCGCATCGTGCTGCCCGAGGGCACCGACGACCGCATCCTCAGAGCTGCGAGCCGGCTGTTGCAGCATGAGGTGGCCGAGCTGACCATCCTGGGCGAAGAGAGTCAGATCCGCTCGCGTGCAGCCGAACTCGGGGTGAACATCGATGCCGCCGTGGTGCTCGATCCGCTCACCAGCGTGTTGTGTGACCAGTTCGCCGAGCAGTACGCCGAGCTGCGCCGCAAGAAAGGCGTGACCGTCGAGCAGGCCCGCGAGATCATCCACGACGTCTCGTATTTCGGCACGATGCTGGTGCACAACGAGATGGTGGACGGCATGGTGTCGGGTGCCGCGCACACCACCGCGCACACGGTGCGGCCGGCCTTCGAGATCATCCGCACCGCACCCGGAATCTCGACGGTGTCGAGCATCTTCCTGATGTGCCTGGCCGACCGGGTGCTGGCCTACGGCGACTGCGCGATCGTGCCGGATCCGAACGCCGAGCAACTTGCCGACATCGCGATCTCCTCGGCGCGCACCGCCGCCCAGTTCGGTATCGCCCCGCGGGTTGCCATGCTCTCCTATTCGACCGGAAGCTCGGGTACCGGAGCCGACGTCGACAAGGTCCGGGCGGCAACCGAACTGGTGCGTCAACGCGAACCGGATCTGTTGGTGGAGGGGCCGATCCAGTACGACGCGGCCGTGGAGCCGTCGGTGGCGGCCACCAAGATGCCCGACTCGCCGGTGGCGGGTCGGGCGACCGTGCTGATCTTCCCCGACCTCAACACCGGTAACAATACGTACAAGGCGGTGCAGCGCAGCGCAGGCGCCATCGCGATCGGCCCGGTGCTGCAGGGGCTGAACAAGCCGGTCAACGATCTGTCCCGGGGTGCCCTGGTAGAGGACATCGTCAACACCGTGGCGATCACCGCGATCCAGGCGCAGGAACAGGTTAAGCCGTGAGCGCCACCGTACTCGTCATCAACTCCGGCTCATCATCACTGAAATGTCAACTCGTCGAACCTGATTCGGGTGAGTCGCGGGCCGACAGCATCATCGAGCGAATCGGTGAGGATTCGGCGCTGGCCGGTCTCACCATCGGCGACCTGGAGGTGCGCCGCGACGGCACCGCCATCCCCGACCACGAGGCGGCGCTGCGCACCGTGTTCGACATGCTCGACGAGGCCGGCGCCCACGTGGAATCCGTCGGTCTGGTCGCGGTGGGCCACCGGGCCGTGCACGGCGGTCGCCAGTTCTATGCACCCACCCTGGTGACCGACGAGCTGATCGCCAGGATGAAGGAATTGGCGCCGTTGGCGCCGCTGCACAACCCGCCCGGGGTGCTGGGTATGGAGGTGGCGCGCAGGATGCTGCCCGATCTCCCGCACGTGGCGGTGTTCGACACCGCGTTCTTCCACAACCTCCCGGCGGCAGCGGCGAATTACGCCATCGACCGCGAAGTCGCCGAGCGGTGGCACATTCGCCGTTACGGGTTCCATGGCACCTCGCACCGGTACGTCAGCGAGCAGGCCGCGGTGTTCCTCGACAGGCCGTACGAGTCGCTGAATCAGATTGTGCTGCACCTGGGTAACGGCGCGTCGGCGTCGGCGATCGCCGGGGGTCGGGCGGTGGACACCTCGATGGGCCTGACGCCGATGGAGGGCCTGGTGATGGGCACCCGCAGCGGCGACGTCGACCCGGGCATCATCATGTACCTGTGCCGCACGGCAGGCATGGGTGTCGAGGACATCGACACGATGCTCAACCGGCAGTCGGGTGTGCGTGGCCTCGGCGGCGAGAACGACTTCCGCAAATTGCGCGCCCGGATCGAATCTGGCGATGCGGATGCGCAATTGGCGTACGACGTCTACATCCACCGGCTGCGCAAGTACGTCGGTGCGTACCTGGCAGTGCTGGGCCGGGCCGATGTCATCAGCTTCACCGCGGGTGTCGGGGAGAACGATGCCGCGGTGCGCCGCGATGCCCTGGCCGGGTTGACCGGGCTGGGAATCGAGATCGACGAGGAACTCAACACCGCGAGAGGTAAAGGGGCGCGGTGCATCTCGGTTAAAGGCTCACCGGTTACGGTGTTGGTGGTGCCGACCAACGAGGAGTTGGCGATCGCACGGGCCGCCGCAGAGCTGGTCATCGGCTAGTTATGTGTGTGGCACACCACTAGATTGACGTGAAGCAATCATCGAACGAACGTGTCGCCACGGTTCGAGTAGTGCGCTACGTCAATTGGAGAAACTCAGAACGTGCTCATCGGCCGCACACTGTTGGCCAGGTCGATCAGGGCGTAGCGGTGCGACTGGGTGGGGGCGACGCGGGCCAGCGCCCGCAGCGACGCCTCGACACCGAGCTTGAGACCGTGCTCGGTGAACGGGAATCCGAGAATGTGATTGCTGCTCGCCGTGTTGTCGGCCAGCCAGTCCATCGCGGTGCCCAATACGAGTGCCCGGATCTGCAGCACCCGCGGTTCCGAATCGGGCAGCGCCTCCACCCGCCGTGCCGCATCGCGGATGTTCTGCTCGGTGATCTCACCGGTGGATCGCCCGGACAGCAGGGTGACCGCACTTGTCAGCCGGGCCGTCGTGAAATGTCTTGAGGTGGGCGGAACTTCGTCCAGGGTCTGGACCGCCTTGTCCCGCGACCCGGCGACCGACTCGGCGCGGGCGAACCCGAAGCCGGCCGAGATCACGCCGTTGTCGGTGCTCCACACGGTGTTGTAGAACTTCAGCTCGTCGGCGGATCCGGCCAGCTCGGCCGTCGCGGCCAACGCCAGCTTGGGGGCCAGCTCGCCGGGTAGGGTGTCCAGTACCTCGGTGAAATGCTTTGTGGCCGAATCATAATCGGCTGACAGCATCTCGGCCACACCACGGAACCACATCAGCTGCCAGCGCCAACCGGCCCAGGCGGCCAGATCGTCGAGCTTGCGGGTGGCCTTGGCGACATCGCCCAGATCCAGCAGGGCGCGTGCCTCCATCAACGGCAGTTCCACCGATGCGGAGATGTCCACACCTTCGGCGTCGATCGCGGCGTGGCGTGCCGCGCGCAGCTGGTCCAGGGTGTGGACGGGCTGGCTGAGCACACTGGCCACCAGGATCGGGGCCCCGACGTCGGTCCGGTCCACCAGCGGCACCGGCAGCGCCCGCACGATCTCCTGCGCGGTGAGCTTCTCCGAATGGACCTGTCCGTCAACGTAAACGTCGGTGTGGGCCACCAGCAGATCGACTCCGAACGTCGACCGGGACGGGCTGAACACCGTCGACAGGCCGGGGCGGGGGATTCCGGTGTCGGCGGCCACCACCTCGCGCAGTACTCCGAGCAGCTGTGACGACATCTCCTCGGCACTGCGGAAGCGTCGCCGCGGATCGGGATCGATGGCGCGGCGCAGGAACCGGCCGAACGAGTCATAGGTGTCCAGTACCGGATCCTCCGACGGCAGACCGTCGACGTAACGGCCCCGCCGGGTCCGCAGATTCAGGGTGAGCGCGGCCAGCGTTCGTCCCACGGTGTAGATGTCGGTGGCCACCGTCGGCCCGGTGCGCACGATCTCGGGTGCCTGGAATCCCGGTGTGCCGTAGAGGTATCCGTAGGAGTTGAGCTTCGACACCGCACCGAGGTCGATCAGCTTGAGCTGCTCCTCGGTGATCATGATGTTCTCGGGTTTCAGGTCGTTGTAGGCCAACCCGATCGAATGCAGGTAACCCAGCGCGGGCAGGATCTCCAGCATGTAGCCGATCGCCTCGGCCACCGGGAGCCGAGTTCCCCTGGCCTGTTTGAGCGACGTTCCGCCGACGTACTCCATCACGATGTACCCGACCGGATTGCCGTGCTTGTCATCGTGTTCGACGAAGTTGTAGATCTTCACGATTCCCGGGTGCGTCACCTCGGCCAGGAACTGGCGTTCGGCCATGGCGATCACCTGGGCCTCGGCATCACCGGAGTGCACCAGGCCTTTGAGCACCACCGGGCGTTCGTTCACGTTGTGGTCGAAGGCCAGGTACACCCAACCCAACCCACCGTGGGCGATACAGCCCTTGATCTCGTACTGGTCGGCGACGATCTCGCCCGGGGACAGCTGCGGCAGGAATGAATATGCGCTGCCGCAGTGCGGGCACCACCCCTCCGACAGGGCATGCGCATCCGATGAGGCTCGGCCGACCGGCTTGCCGCAGTTCCAGCAGAACCGTTTCTGTTCGGCCACCACCGGATTGGTCATCAGCGCGGTCAACGGATCACGCTCGGGCACCCGCACGATCTCCACGAGGCCACCGCCGAGCCTCCGGATCGGCGAGAGGATGCGGGTGGCGATCGTGGCGTGGTTCTGCGGTTCGGTGTCCTCGCTGCCGAACGGTCCCTCGTCGGCATCGTCGAACTCCGGGCGGAACACCGCCTGGGTGGCCATGGGCCGCAGGGTCGAGTCCATGTCGAGGTCTTCCAGGCTCGCCGGCTGCGTCCCGGGACCGCCCTCGGTGTCGGGATCGGTCGCCGCGGACGCTGGGAGTCCGGTGTCGTCGGGTTTCTTCATCAGTCGACGTACCTCGCGACCGGGGGTGAGGGCGCGGGCCCCAGAACCGTCAACCACTTGCGGTACAACGTGTTCCAGGTGCCGTCGCGCCGGATGCGTTCGAGTGTGCCGTTGACGACCCGCACCAGCCCGGTGTTCTCCAGGTTCAGCCCGATGCCGTAGGGCTCCTCGTTGAGACTGGGGCCGACGATATGCAGATAGGGATCCTGGGCCACCAGCCCGGCCAGGATCGAATCGTCAGTGCTGACCGCGTCGGCCTGCCGCTGCTGCAGCGCCACCAGGCAGTCCGCCCAGGTCACCACCGAGACGATGATCGGCGACGGGCTGATCTGCTGAATCCGTTTGAGCGAGGTGGTGCCGTCCACCACGCACACCCGCTTGCCCGAGAGATCGGAAGCCTGCGAGATGTTGGAGTCACGGGCGGCCAGGATGCGTTGGTGGGCCATCAGATACACCGTGGAGAAGTTGACCTGCTTGCGGCGCTCACAGGTGATCGTCATGGTCTTGACCACGATGTCGACCTGATTGCTCTGCAGCGCGGTGATGCGGTCGGCCGAGGACAGGATGCGGTACTCCACCTGGGACGGAGTACCGAAGATGTCGCGGGCCACCTCGCCGGCGATGTCGACGTCGAACCCGTTGATCTGGCCGGTGATCGGGTCCCGGAACGAGAACAGGTTGCTGCCGATGTCCAACCCCACGACCAACCGTCCACGGTCGCGGATCTTAGCCACTGCCGCGTCGGCGTCGGCCTTGTTGGCGAACGGCCGCAGGCTCGCGGTGCGGTCGCACTGTTCGGTCTCGGTCGACGGCACCCGCACCGGCTGGGGAGCCATCTCCTGCATGCCCGCCGGGGTGGGCGGCGCCAGCGTCATCGTCGGCGTCGTCGACGGCGGTGCGCTCTGACCGCACCCGGCCACCGCCGCCGCGGCGGCGAGGACCGCCAACATCTTTCGCATCGCGCTCATCAGCGGCTGTCTCTTCTTCGCGCAAGCGCTCATCAGCGGTACTCGCTGAGTCGAGGCCACAATCCCAGCGCCACCGCCAGCGCTGCCGCCAAACTGAGCAGGGCGGCACCCACGGTCGCGCCGGACAACACCCGGCGGGCATTGGCGATGTCGCTGCGCAGCTGGCTGCGGCTGTGTTCGATGCCCTTGGCCAACGCGCCGTCCAGCTTGTCGAAGGCCGACGTGGAATCGTCCTCGCCGGTGCCCAGCGCGACCTGTGTCGCGGCCTGGTAATTGCCCACCGCGATATAGGCGTTGATCCTGTCGTCGGCCGCACGCCATTTCGTGAGCAGATCCTCGGCCCCCGTCAGATCGCTCTTGTCGATACCGGTGTCGCGGGCCAGATATTTGGCGAGCTGCTGTTGCATGGCCTCGATGCGCTGGTAGTAGGACTGCTTACGCAGGTTCTCGTCGCCCCGCCGGATCAGGGCCAGGGTCTCGTCGGCTCGTGCCTGCTGGGCGGTGATGGCCAGGTTGGTCACGGTCTTCAGGGATTCGGCCGCGGTGTCCTTGGCGCTGCGGCTGTCCGACGTCGAGATGACCAGTGCCGTCGTCACCCAGATCAGCATGATCAGCACGGCCATCCCGCCGGCCACGAAACCGATGTTGACCCGGCGCCGGGTGCGTCGGGCCAGCCAGCGGTTGGCGAACGCACCGAACATCAGCGTGGCCAGCACCACCAACATCACCGCGGCCGGGATCCGGGTGGAGGCCGTCGTCTCGGCATCCACCCGTGCCGAGGTCTCCTCGTACAGGCGTTGCGCATCGGGCAGGATCTGCGCCTGCATCAGCGCCGACGCTTCCGACAGGTACGACGAGCCCACCGGATTGCCGGCCCGGTTGTTGGTCCGCGCCGTCTCCACCAGGCCGGTGTACACCGCCAGCCGCGCGTTGATCCGGCCGAGCAACTGGACCAGTACCTCGTCGGTCAGCCCGCTCGACGCCCTGGTCACCGCCACCGAGGCATCGGTGATGGCCTGCTCATAGCGCTGCCGCACGTCACGGGGCTCGGCTCCGGCGATGAAGGCCGTGGCCGCGGCGGCATCGGCGACCGACAGCGTGGTGTAGAGCTGGCCCGCGGCGAACGCCAGGGGCTCGGTGTGATCGAGCACCGTGGTCAGCGCCTGCTGGCGGTCGTTGATCGTGGTGGAAGTGGCGAACGCGCTGGCGATGACCAGCCCGGCGAGCACCACACCGATGGTCAGGATGCGCCCCGGGGTGGTCCACAGAAACCACCACCGCGGATGGGCAGGAGTGGTCGGCGACCGGGACGCGAGCGGTTCGGTCGACGGATGTGCCAACTCCACAGTCACCTGCGCACGGACCTCATTTAGTTTCGGTGCTTACGGCTGCTTCCACACTATAAAAAGATTCTGAGAGTGCCTGCATAGGCTCGCGGAGAAATATGGAGGCAGGCGAATCTGGCTGCGTTCCTTATCCTGTACGGGTGCATGGCGACGGTGACGGCTGGGTGTTCTCCGACAACGGTGCCCGGTACTGGGGGCGTCATGGTGCGGCCGGCCTGCTGTTGCGGGCCCCGTGGCCCGGCGGATCGGCCGCCGTACTGCTGCAACACCGGGCGCCGTGGAGCCATCAGGGCGGAACCTGGGCGTTGCCCGGCGGTGCTCGCGACAGTCACGAGACGGCCGAGCAGGCCGCGGTCCGGGAAGCCCACGAGGAAGCCGGGGTGACCGCCGAGCAGCTCACCGTGCGGACCACGGTGGTGACCGCCGAGGTGGCCGGAATCGGCGGCACCCACTGGAGCTACACCACGGTGATCGCCGACGTGCCCGCACCACTGGAGACGATCCCCAACCGGGAGAGCTCTGAGTTGCGCTGGGTGGCCGAGGACGAGGTCGCCGAACTGCCGCTGCATCCCGGGTTCGCCGCGAGCTGGCCGAAGTTGCGGGAAGTGACGGCGGCCATCCCGCTGGAGCTCAACCGGCCGCTCTGATTGCGTCCTTCAACTCCGCGGCTGCCGCCCGCGGATCCTCGGCCGCGGTGATCGCGCGGACCACCACGATGCGCCGGGCCCCGGCAGCCAGCACCTCGGGCAGCCGCTGCGCATCGATCCCACCGATGGCGAACCACGGCTTGGCCGGGTTCAGCGCGGCCGTCGAACGCACCAGGTCCAGTCCCGGCGCGGTGCGGCCCGGCTTGGTCGGGGTGGGCCAGCACGGGCCGACACAGAAGTAGTCCACCTGCTCATCGATGGCGGCCGCCGCCTGGTCGGCGTCATGGCTGGAGCGCCCGATCGCCGCCCGATCCCCGACGATGCCGCGGGCGATGTCCAGCGGCAGATCGTCCTGGCCCAGGTGCAGGATGTCCGCTCCGGCCGCCAGTGCGATGTCGGCACGGTCGTTGACCGCGAGCAGTGCGCCGTGCCGGCGGGCCGCGTCGGCCAGGATCTCGAGCGCCGCCAGTTCCTGACGCGCCTCCAGCGGACCGAACTGTTTCTCCCCGGCCGACCCCTTGTCCCGGAGTTGGATCAGATCCACCCCGCCGGCCAGCGCCGCGTCGGCGAATTCGGCCAGGTCACCCCGCTCCCGGCGGGCGTCGGTGCACAGGTACAGGGTCGCGCGTTGCAAACGGTCGGCCGGTGATTCCACACCGCGACGGTAGCCGGTACCGCCCGGGTACCCTGGACTCGCAATCAAAACGGGAGTCCCGGGAACGAGGGGCTGAGAGTGGGCGTACGGACCGGCCCTGACCGTCACACCTGATCCGGGTCATGCCGGCGAAGGGAGCGGATATGGCGCGAACACTCGCCGTCATCGGCGGCGGTGTCATCGGGCTGTCTGTCGCACGCCGGGCCGCACTCGACGGCTGGACGGTGCGGCTGCACACCACCACCGAACGCGGCGCCTCGTGGGTGGCCGGCGGCATGCTGGCCCCGCACAGCGAAGGCTGGCCGGGTGAAGAGCAGATCCTGCAGATCGGCCTGGAATCGCTGAAGCTGTGGCACTCGGGATTCCTCGACGGGCTGGCGCCCGAGGTGGTCACCGCCCGCGAGTCGCTGGTGGTCGCCGTCGACCGGGCCGATGTGGCCGATCTGCGTACCGTCGCCGAATGGCTGTCCGCCCAGGGGCAGCCCGTTGAGCTGACCACCGCCGCCCGTGACGTGGAACCCCTGCTGGCCCAGGGCATCCGGCACGGATTTCGAGCCACCACCGAACTCGCGGTGGACAACCGCGCCGTGGTCGACGGGCTGGCCGCGCACTGCGAGCGACTGGCCGTGCGGTGGGCCGGGCCGGTCGAGGACCTGGCCGAGGTCGACACGGACGTGCGGGTGATCGCCAACGGGATCGACTCCCCGAAGCTCCTGCCCGGCCTGCCGGTGCGCCCGGTCAAGGGCGAGGTACTGCGGTTGCGCTGGCGTAAGGGCTGTATGCCGGTGCCGCAGCGGGTGATCCGGGCCCGGGTGCACGGCCGGCCGGTGTACCTGGTGCCGCGGGCTGACGGTGTGGTGGTCGGCGCCACCCAGTACGAGCACGGGCGCGACACCGCGCCGGTGGTCAGCGGGGTGCGGGACCTGCTCGAGGACGCCTGTGCGGTGATGCCCGCACTCGGCGAGTACGAGCTGGCCGAGACGGCGGCCGGATTGCGGCCCATGACGCCCGACGGGCTGCCCATCGTCGAGCGCGTGGATGAGCGCACGCTGGTGGCCGTCGGGCACGGCCGGAACGGATTTCTGTTGGCGCCGTGGACCGCTGAGCGGGTCGCGGCCGAGCTCGAGATGAGTGTGGGAGCGAAATGATCACCATCACGGTCAACGACGAGACCCTCGAGGTGGCCGACCGGACCACCGTCGAGGGCCTGCTGGAAACCCGGGGCTTCCCGGACAAGGGCATCGCCGTCGCCCTGGACTGGACGGTGCTGCCCCGGTCGGAATGGGATCGGACTCTCGCGGACGGCGCCCGGGTCGAGGTTGTGACGGCGGTGCAGGGTGGGTGATTCCGTTCTGAGGATCGGCGGCCGGGAGTTCGGCTCCCGGCTGATCATGGGCACCGGTGGCGCGCCGAATCTGGCGGTGCTGGAGGAGGCTCTGATCGCCTCGGGGACCGAGTTGACGACCGTGGCGATGCGGCGGGTGGACGCGACGGGTGGAACCGGGGTGCTCGATCTGCTCAACCGCCTGGGTATCGCGGCGCTGCCCAACACCGCGGGCTGTCGCGGTGCGGCCGAGGCCGTGCTCACCGCACAACTGGCCCGTGAGGCGCTGGGCACCGACCTGGTGAAACTCGAAGTCATCGCCGACGAGCGCACGCTGCTGCCCGACGCCATCGAATTGGTCAAGGCCGCAGAACAATTGGTCGACGACGGGTTCATCGTGCTGCCCTACACCAACGACGACCCGGTGCTGGCCCGCCGGCTGGAAGACACCGGCTGTGCCGCGGTCATGCCGCTGGGCTCGCCGATCGGCACCGGCCTGGGCATCTCCAACCCGCACAACATCGAGATGATCGTCGAACAGGCCGGGGTCCCGGTGGTGCTGGACGCCGGGATCGGCACCGCATCGGATGCCGCGCTGGCGATGGAACTGGGGTGTGACGCCGTGCTGCTGGCCACGGCCGTCACCCGGGCTTCCGATCCACCCACCATGGCCGCGGCGATGTCGGCGGCCGTCACCGCCGGATACCTGGCACGGCAGGCCGGTCGTATCCCCAAGAGGTTCTGGGCGCAGGCGTCGAGCCCGTCGTTGTGACTCGGCGTTGACTCTGCGGTGATGGCGTTGTCTACTCGCAGTTTTGCGCCGTGGACGCAGAGTCAACAGGAGGGATCGCGGTGAAGCGCTATGTCGCGCTGGGCAGTTCGATGGCTGCCGGGCCGGGGATCAAGCCATCGGCCGCAGGGGCGCCGCGGCAGGCGGGCCGCTCGGCGCGCAACTACCCGCACCTGGTGGCCGCCGAACTCGGGCTGCACCTGGTCGACGTGACGTACTCCGGCGCCACCACCGCGCATGTGCTGCGCGATCGGCAGAACGGTGCGCCACCGCAGATCGAGGCACTCGATGGATCCGAGGCGCTGGTCACGGTCACCATCGGGGGCAACGACGCCGGCTACGTGCCTCAGCTGATGGCCGCTGCGATGCCGCGTTTCACCCGCTCCCTGCCGTTGGTTGGGCCGCTGCTGCGCGGCCTTCTCGATCCCGGCGCGCGGGAAACCTCGTTGACCGAAGTGGCCGATTCGCTCGTGTCGGTGGGGCGTGAGGTCCGCCGGCGAGCGCCGCAGGCGCAGGTGTTGTTTGTGGACTACCTGACCCTGCTGCCGCCAGAAGATGTCGCTGCGTCGCCGTTGTCGCAGACCGACGCGGCGCTGGGGCGGCACGTCGCGGCCACGCTGGAACGGCTCACCGGAGAGGCTGCTGCCGAGACGGGCTGCGGGTGGGTGCGCGCCGCACAGGCGAGCCTGCCGCACCATGCCTGGTCGGCGCAGCCCTGGACGACCCGGCCGGGGCTGCCCTGGCCAGGCCGACCGGCACCGCTGCACCCGAACGCCGCGGGCATGCGCGCGGTCGCCGATATGGTGGTGGCGTGGGAGCCATGATCGAACTGACCGGGCTGACAAAGCTCTACGGCACCCACCGCGCTGTCGACGATCTGACGTGCACCGTCGAGCCGGGCGTGGTCACCGGCTTCCTCGGGCCCAACGGCGCAGGCAAGACCACCACGATGCGGCTGATCCTCGGACTGGACCATCCCAGTGCCGGGACGGCAACCATCGACGGCAAGCGCTATCGGGAACTCCGTGATCCGCTGCGTACGGTCGGCGCCCTGCTCGACGCGCGTCAGGCCCATCCGAACCGGACCGCCCGCAACCACCTGCGCTGGATCGCCGCGGCCAACCGGATCCCGGCGACCCGGGTGGACGAGGTCCTCGAAACGGTCGGGTTGACCTCGGCAGCGGACCGCAGTGCCGGGACGTTGTCGCTGGGCATGAGCCAGCGGATGGGGATCGCCGCCGCGCTGCTGGGCGATCCGCCGGTGCTGCTGTTCGACGAACCGGTCAACGGACTGGATCCCGAGGGCATCCACTGGGTGCGCACCCTGATGCGCAGCCTGGCCGCCGAGGGCCGCACGGTGTTCGTGTCCAGCCATCTGCTGGCCGAGATGTCCAACACCGCAGATCGGTTGGTGGTGATCGGTCAGGGCAGGTTGATCGCCTCGACCACCGTGAGCGAGTTCGTCAGCGGCACATCCGCCGACACCGTGCGGGTGCGCAGCCCCCAACTGGAAACGCTGCGCGACGTTCTGACCGGCGCCGGGTTCGAGGTGGAGGCCGCCGCCGACGGCGACGCACTGGCGGTGCACGGTGCGGCCATCGAGGTGATCGGCGACCTGGCCGCCCGCAACGCGATCGCCCTGCACGAGCTGAGCCAGCGGCAGGCCTCGTTGGAGGAGGCATACCTGAAACTCACCGATGATGCCGTCGACTACCGGGCGGCCCAGACGTGAGCGCGCTGGCCGCGCTCGACGCCGAGCGCATCAAACTGTCCACCACCCGCTCCCCACTGTGGTCGACGGTCGGCGTCGCAGTGCTCAGCCTGGGACTGGCCGCCTTGCAGGGCATGACGACGGACCACTACTCCGCGCTGCCCCCATCCAAGGCGGCCCTGGGTGTCGCGGTGTTCGGGGTTCCGGTCCTGATGGTGCTGTCCTCGATGACGATGACCGGCGAATACCGCAGCGGGCTGATCCGCACCACCTTGCTGGCCACACCGAACCGCACGCAGGTGCTGACGGCGAAGGCGGTGGTGTGCGCCGCGTTCTCGTCGGTGTGTGCGGTGTTCATGGTGCTGGCTTCGGTGCTGGTGGCCCGGATGGTCGCCGATCCGGTGGCGGGGACGCAGCTGTCGATGGCCAATCCGGCGACGTGGCGGGTGGCAGGCGGGTTCGCGTTGTACGCCGCGCTGGCCGCAGTGCTGGGGGTGGCCGTCGGGGCGCTGGTGCGCTTCGCCGCCGGTGCGGTGGCGGTCCTGCTGCTGTGGCCGCTGGTGGCCGAGCCCCTGCTGGGCAATATGCCCAACTCCGGCCCCAAGGTCGGACCGTGGCTGCCGTTCTCCAACATGTTCACGTTCCTGCACGTGGAGTGGTTGTTCCCGACGTATGTCACGCCCTGGGGTGAGATGGGCTCGCTGTTCTATTTCATGGTGTGGGTTGCGGTGGCATTCGTCGCCGCGGCGGTGGTGCTGAACAGGCGTGACGCCTGACCCGGATTACTCCGGGTCAGACGCCACATCGTGGGGACCGGTGGTGCCGAGCGCCAGCACCACCTTCGACCCGTACGGCACGCGATCGATCAGCTGCAGCTGAGCCAGGGCCGGGTGGGCGTCCAGCAGCTTGCCGGCATTGGCCAGCGCGCGCAGTGCCGCGGTCTCGGCGCGGGCCGCTTCCAGCTTCGCCGCACCGGTGACCTTGGCCGTCACCAGTTGCATCGCCGCGGCCCGGATCTCGGCCGGGATGATCACGTCCTTGACGAACGCCTCGATCACCTCGACCCCGGTGCGGGCACCGGCCGTCCGTGCCGCCGCCGCGATCGCCCCGGCATCGATGCGGTTGCCGCGCTGCATCACCTCGTCGGCGGTCACCGCGGCGACGAGGTCGCGCAGGGCGATCTGTGCGGCCAGGTACACCGCAGCCATCGGATCGGCCGCCGTCTCGACGTAGGCCACGGCGTCACTGACCTTGAACTGCAGCGCGACGGTGATCCGCAGCGTCACCGCATCCGAGGTCAGCACCTCCTGCGGAGCCAGCGTGAGCACCTGCTCACGCATCTCGACACGCACCACCGAGGCCGCCACATCAATGCGGTGGCGCCCCGGTGGCAGGACACGACCCAGCCTGCCGTCGCGGTACTCCAGTGCGCACTGGCCTGCGGAAACGGTGATTCGGTTGAACGTGAAGATGCCCATGTCGTGTCCTCCTTTCGGTGTATCTGTCTGTGCGGCAACCCGATACCGCCGCCGGACGTGATCGGTGACGGGGCGTCGGACCCCCGTACCGGCGGGTGCGGGCCACAAGGTCGCTGATCGCGTGAACCCGGCGACGGTATCGGGATTTGCAGGAGAGGATTCGAACCTCAGGCCTTTCACCTGTGCCACGACGCCGTCGGCAACACACAGAAACGTTGCGGTACCCCGCTCGGCCTGCTTCCCGTCGGCGTCGGGAAACACCATGCCATCACAGCAAATCGCCGGGCAACCGATTTATCGGCCTGGCAGTTCGAGGCAGCGGCTACCGTGGGTGCAATGCGACGTACTTCGACGGGGGCGGTGCTCGGCGCGCTGACGCTGATCCTGGGACTGGCCGGCTGTGATGCGAATACCGAACTGCACACCGAAGGGCAGCAGTCCCGGGAGTCCTCGTCGGCGGCGGCGCAGTTCGCCGACGGGTTGCGCGAGCGGGTGTCGACCGACGCGATGATGGCGCATCTGGGCAAGCTGCAGGAGATTGCCGACGCGCACGGCGGCAACCGCGCGCTGGGCACCGCGGGTTACCACGCGAGCGTGGACTACGTCGCCGGCGCGCTGCGCGACAAGGGGTTTGACGTAGAAACCCCGGAGTTCGAGGTGAAACTCCCGTTCGCCGAGGACCCCCAGGTGACTGTCGGTGGCCAGCCGGTCACGGCCAAGCCGCTGGAGTTCACCATCGGCACCGCCCAGGACGGGGTGTCCGCACCGCTGGTGCCGGCCAAGGTGGAGGACACCCCGGGGTGCAAGGCCGCTGACTACGACGGACTGCCGGTCGCCGGTGCCGTGGTGCTGGTCGACCGCGGCTCGTGTTCCTTCGCCGACAAGCAGGCCGCGGCCGCCGAGCGCGGTGCCGTCGCGATGATCGTCGTCAACACCGACAACGACGAGAAGATGGGCGGCACACTGGGCCGCAACACCGACGTCAAGATCCCGGTGGTCAGCGTCACCAAGGACGAGGGCACCCGGCTACGCAACGCACCCGGTACCACCACGATCAAACTCGTGGCCGGGGTACGCGTCGAGCGCACCCGCAATGTCATCGCCCAGACCAAGACCGGATCCACCTCGGACGTCGTGATGGTCGGGGCACACCTCGACAGCGTTCCCGAAGGCCCCGGCATCAACGACAACGGTTCCGGTGTCGCGGCAGTGCTGGAAACCGCTCTGCAGCTGGGTGATTCACCGCAGGTGGCCAATGCCGTGCGGTTCGGCTTCTGGGGGGCCGAGGAGAAGGGTCTGCTCGGCTCGAACAACTATGTCGAATCCCTGGACACCGAAGCACTCAAGGACATCGCCATGTACCTGAACTTCGACATGCTCGGCTCGCCCAACGCGGGTTACTTCACCTATGACGGCGACCAGTCCGCACCGCTGGACGAACAGGGGCGGCCGCGCGTCCCCGAGGGCTCGGCGGGAATCGAGCGCACCTTGGCGGCATATCTGGAAAACGCCGGAAAGACACCGCGCGACACTAGTTTTGACGGCCGGTCCGACTACGACGGGTTCACCATGGCCGGGGTTCCCGCCGGTGGGCTGTTCTCGGGCGCCGAGGACAAGATGAGCGCCGAGGAAGCCAAGTTGTGGGCCGGCGAGGTGGATCAACCGTTCGACCCGAACTACCACAAGAACACCGATACCCTTGACCACGTGAACCGGGATGCCATGCAGATTCATGGTGAGGGAGTCGCCTACGTTGTCGGGCTGTATGCCCAAGATCAGCGGGGTCGCAACGGTTTACCGATCCGCTCGGACCGCACCCGGCACCAGATCAGCCCGCAGTGAGGGTGCGTCGACTCGCTGTCATATTGCTCGGTGCCGCACTGGCGGCCTGCTCGGCACAGTCCACGCCGAAGGCCGTCGAGCCCGAGGAGCTGGCGGGCCGGATCACCGTCGACGCCATGTTCACCCACCTGCGCAAGCTCCAGGAGATCGCCGACAGTCATGACGGCAAGCGATCGGTCGGCAGTCCCGGATACGACGCCAGCGTCGACTATGTGGCACAACTGCTGCGGGACAAAGGTTTCGACGTACAGACCCCCGAGTTCGAGCGAATGGGCTCGATGCGCGGAGGTAACCCGGCGCTGAATGTTTCCGGGCGCAGTTACCCGGTGGATCAGGCGTCGATGCTGGTGATGACGGCGCCGGGCGGGCTCAACGCGCCTACGTTGCGCCCGGTCAAACCCTCTGGATGCGCGGCCACCGACTACGGCTCGGTCGACATCTCCGGCGCCATCGCGGTCGTCGACGACATCGGGTGTTCCGTTGTGACGAAACAGAACACCGCGTTGGACAAGGGCGCGGTGGGCCTGCTGGTGGTCAACCGCGGGCGCCAGCCCGCTCCGGGTGGGCTGTTCAGTACCGGCTACTACCGTCAGCTCACCGTCCCGGTCGGTGTCATCGACGAGAATGCAGATGCGGCACTGCGGCGCACCGATGCCCCGGTCCGGTTGACCCTCGACGGCAAAGCCGAGATGGTCACATCCCGCAACGTGACTGCGCAGACCAAGACCGGTTCGGCCGCGGATGTGGTGCTCGTCGGCGCGCACCTGGACAGTGTGGGTGGCGGGCCCGGCATCAATGACAACGGGTCGGGGGTGGCTGCCGTACTGGAAACCGCGCTGCAGTTGGGTAGTTCGCCGACGGTGACCAACGCGGTGCGGTTCGCGTTCTGGGGTGCCGAGGAGATAGGACTGGACGGGTCGACACAGTACGTGCGCCGCCTGCCGCCCGGCGAACTCGACGATCTCGCGCTGTACCTGAACTTCGACATGGTCGGCTCACCCAACGCCGGGTTCTTCACCTACGACGGAGACCAGTCCGGCCAGGCCACCGACCCCAAGCCGATACCGGAGGGCTCGGCCGGCATCGAGCGGACCATGGCCGGTTACCTCAACCTGGCCGGGGTGCGACCCGCGGACATGCCGATCGGCATCAACTCCGACTACCACCCGTTCCTGCAGGCCGGGGTACCGATCGGGGGCGCGACCACCGGATCGTCACAGCGCAAGACCGAGGTTCAGGCCCGGCTGTGGGGCGGACGGGCCGGGGTCGCCTTCGATCCGAACAATCACACCCGCCGCGACACTATCGACAATGTCGATGCGCGTGCGCTCGGAATCATAGGATCGGCGATCGCGTTCACCGTCGGCACGTACGCCCGGTCGATCGAGGGCCCCAACGGCGTCCCGGCGCGGGACAAGCGGCAGCGCGGCTGAACCGTCGAGGGTAGGTCCCCGTTGTAGGGGTATGGGAATTAACGTCGCGGGAATGCCCAGCCACAGCACGATTGCCGGCGTCCACGCGGTACTGCCGCCCCATCGGTACACCCAGGACGAGGTCACGAGCGCCCTGCTGGACCTGCCCGGATACGCCGAGTCCGAAGACGTGGTGCGAGCTCTGCACAAGAGCGCGAGGGTGAACAGCAGATATCTGGTCCTGCCGCTCGAGGAATACGCCGAGCTCGATGATTTCGGCAAGAGCAACAGCCTGTTCATCGAACACGCAACCGAACTGGGCTGCGCCGCACTGTCCGGGGCACTCGATGATGCGGGTCTGCGACCGCAGGATGTCGACCTGATCGTCACCACCACCGTCACCGGCGCCGCGGTCCCGTCGCTGGATGCCCGCATCGCCGGGCGGCTCGGCCTGCGCCCCGATGTGCGGCGCATCCCGATCTTCGGGCTGGGTTGTGTGGCCGGTGCCGCCGGCATCGCCCGGCTCAACGACTATCTGCGCGGTGCGCCCGACAAGGTGGCGGTCCTGGTGTCGGTCGAATTGTGTTCGCTGACCCGCAAACACAATCCGGCAATCCCCACGCTGGTGGCCGGCGCGCTGTTCGGTGACGGTGCGGCCGCGGTGGTCGCCGTAGGCGAGCAACGGGCCCGCAAGCTCAACCCGGTCGGACCCGATGTGCTGGACTCGCGCAGTCACCTCTACCCGGATTCGTTGCACGCCATGGGTTGGGACATCGGTTCCGCCGGCTTCGAGATCATTCTCAGCGCAGAGGTACCGAGCTTCGTCGGTCGCTACCTGGGCGATGACGTCGCCGGGTTCCTCGGTGCGCACGGACTTTCCGTCGAGGACGTGTCCGCCTGGGTCAGCCATCCCGGCGGCCCGAAGGTGATCGAGGCGATCATCGAAACCCTCGGATTGCCTGAGGATGCACTGGATCTCACCTGGCAGTCGCTCGCCGACGTCGGCAACCTGTCGTCGTCCTCGGTACTGCACGTGCTGCGGGACACCATCCGCAAACGGCCGGAGTCGGATACGCCCGGGGTGATGATGGCCATGGGTCCGGGTTTCTGTTCCGAACTCGTTCTGCTGCGCTGGCGCTGATGACGGCCAAGAGATTCACCGCGCTGATCGTCCTCGTCGCCGCCGAACGGGTCCTCGAGTTAGTGGTGTCCAAACGCAATCTGAAGTGGAGTACCGCTCACGGTGGCAAGGAATTCGGGGCCGGCCACTATCCGCTGATGGTGGCGCTGCACAGTGCGCTGCTGATCGGTGCCGTGGCGGAAGCCCGCCGGCGCAGGCCGCCGCCCATCCTCGGCCCGGTGATGGTCGCGGTGGTGCTCGCCGCTCAGGCGTTGCGTTGGTGGTGCATCACCACGCTGGGCAGGCAGTGGAATACCCGGGTCGTGGTGGTGCCGGGTGCCACGCGCGTCGTCGACGGCCCGTACCGGTTGCTTCCACACCCGAACTACCTCGCGGTCATCACCGAGGGGGCCGCGTTGCCGTTGGCCGGCGGCGCCTGGATCACCGCCCTGGTGTTCACCGTGGCCAATGCCGCGCTGCTGCGGACCCGGATCCGTATCGAAAACGAAGCATTGCAAGGTTTGTCGTGATCGATCTGCTCGTCGCGGGTGGCGGCCCGGCCGGGCTGGCCACCGCGGTGCACGCCGCGCGGGCCGGGTTGGAGGTCGTGGTGGTGGAACGGCGCAGCGGCCCGATCGACAAGGCCTGCGGTGAGGGCCTGATGCCGCACTCGGTCCGGCAGTTGCAGCGCCTGGGCGCCGAGATCGACGGACGGGCATTTTGGGGTATTCGGTACCTGGACGGCCGGCGCACCGCCGAGGCCAGGTTCCGCGACGGGTCCGGGTGTGGGGTGCGTCGCACGGTGCTGCACACCGCACTGTCGGAGGCGGCGTCGGCGGTCGGGGTTCCGGTGGTGCACGGTGAGGTGGGACCGGTGACCCAGGACTCGACATCGGTGAGCGCAGCGGGTTTTCGGGCCCGCTACCTGGCGGCCGCCGATGGCCTGCATTCACCGATCCGCAGCGCGCTCGGGCTCAGCGGCGGTGAGGGCAGGCGACGCCGCTGGGGCATTCGGCGTCATGTCCAGATCCCGCCGTGGTCGGATTGTGTCGAGGTCTACTGGGGCGCCGACGCCGAGGCGTACGTGACGCCGATCGGCCAGAACTACGTCGGGATAGCGATCCTGACCTCGGAGCGCGGCGGCTTCGACCAGCACCTGGCGGCATTTCCGATGCTCATGGAGCGGATCAACGGCCTTGAGCACGGCCAGGATCGGGCCGCGGGACCGCTACGTCAGAAGGTCCGCCACCGCAGTGCGGGCCGGGTGTTGTTGGTCGGTGACGCGGCAGGTTACGTCGACGCGTTGACCGGGGAGGGGTTGGGTCTGGCCTTCGGTGCGGCCGAACTCCTGGTCGGATGCATCCGCGCGGACCGCCCCGATGCCTACGACCGGCAGTGGCGTGCGTTGACCCGTCGCTACCGGTTGCTGACCGCGGCCCTGTTGCACGGCAGCGGTTTCGGTCCGGTTCGCGCCGGTATCACGCCGGTGTCTGCGGCGTTGCCGTCGGTGTTTTCCCTGGCCGTGAATGCCCTGGGCTCCTAGGCGGGGCCAGGTTGCCGAGGTGTTCCAGCAGTCGCATGCCGTGATAGACCAGCAGCGCGGCGATGGAGCCCAACGCGATCCCGGTGAACACCAGAGATCCCCATTGCCAGGTGAAGTCGGCGATCCCGATGATCAGCGGGATCGCCGCGGTCATCTGGTTGATCGGCTTGGAGAAGTCCACATGATTGGTCAGCCAGATCCGCACGCCCAGAATGCCGACCAGGCCGTAGAGCACAATCGTCGCTCCGCCCAGCACACCCGGCGGGATGGCCGAGATGGCCGCTCCGACCTTGGGGCACAACGACAATACGATCGCCACTGTCGCGGCGACCCAGTAGGCGGCCGGCGAGTAGACCCGGGTGGCCGCCATCACCCCGATGTTCTCGGCGTAGGTGGTGGTGGCCGAACCGCCGCCGGCACCGGCCAGCACGGTGGCCACCCCGTCGGCGGCCAGCGCCCGGCCGATCATCGGATCGAGGTCGGTGCCGGTCATCTGTCCCACCGACTTGACGTGCCCGATGTTCTCGGCGACCAGGGCGATCACCGCGGGCAGGAACAGCGGTAGCACCGCGAGACTGAACGTCGGGGTGTGGAACTCGGGCAGCCCCAGCCACGGTGCCGAGGCTATCGCCGCGGTGTCCACGTCGCCGAGGGCCAGCGCCAGCAGATAGCCGATCACGACCGCGCCGAAGATCGCCAACCGGCCGACCAGCCCCTTGAAGAACGCCAGCGTCGCGACCAGCAACACCAATGTCACCAACCCGACCAGCGGGCCCTTCTCGAAATTGGCCTTGGCCGCCGGGGCCAGGTTGAAGCCGATCAGTGCGACGATCGCACCCGTCACCACCGGCGGCAGGGTCAGGTCGATCCACCGGGTCCCGATCAGGTGCACCACTGCGCCGATGAGGATGAGCAGCACCCCGACGGTGATCAAACCGCCCAGTGCACTGCCGGTTCCGTGTGACGCCACCGCCGCGGTGACCGGGGCGATCACCGCGAAACTCGACCCCAGATAGCTCGGCAACCGGTTGCCGGTGATCAGCAGGAACAGAATGGTCCCGACGCCGGAGAACAGCAGAGTGGTGGCGGGTGGAAAGCCGGTGAGCACCGGGACCAGGAACGTGGCACCGAACATGGCCACCACGTGCTGGGCACCGATGCCGATGGTGCTGGCCCAATCGAGTCGTTCCCCGGGGGCCACGACGAAGTCGTCGTCGGTGCGGGTCTCGACGTATTTCCAACTCAGCGGAATCACGAGTGTTGACTGAACACCATGAGCGGTCGCCTCGCACCCCAAACGTGGCTCCCGGGACTGGCGCAGTTCACCGGCTACCGGCGGTCCTGGCTGCGTGGAGACGTCCTGGCCGGGGTGACGGTCGCGGCGCTGGTACCGATGGCCGTCGACGCGCTGCGGTTCGTCGTCGAGCGGCCACTTGTGGCCCGCGCTTCCGGGCGGGAAACCTGCGCAATAACTGGCCACTCGGCGCCGGTCAGCGCCGGCGCACGCCATAAATCATTGCACCGAGCGCCACCACGGCCAGCCCGGTGAGCACCGACGTCAGAGGCAGCGAAAAGGCTAGCACCAGGCAGCCGGCCAGGCCGAGCGCCGGAATGACCCTCCGACCCAGAGTCCAGGCGGCAGTATTCGCGATCGCGTAGTACAGCAGTACCGCGAACGACGAAAACCCTATCGCCCCACGCAGATCCACCACGGCGGCCATGATGGCCACGACAATACCGACCAGCACCTCGGCCCGGTGGGGCACAGCGAACCGCGGGTGGACGGCGGCCAATGCGTGCGGCAGGTGATGGTCGCGAGCCATCGCCAGCGTCGTGCGCGACACCCCGAGGATCAGGGCCAGCAGCGAGCCCAGCGCCGCCACCGCAGCTCCGGCCCGCACCACGGGTTGCCACTGCGGGGCGCCTGCCGCGGCCACCGCATCGGCCAGCGGTGCGGGTGCGGATGCCAGGCCCGAACTGCCCAGGACCGACAGCGCCGCGACGGCCACCACCGCGTAAATCACCAGCGCGATACCGAGCGCGATCGGAATCGCGCGCGGGATGGTGCGCGCCGGGTCCCGGACTTCTTCCCCCAGCGTGGCGATCCGGGCGTAACCGGCGAACGCGAAGAACAACAGGCCCGCGGCCTGGAGTACACCGCCGACACCGGCGCCGTCGCCGATCTGCAGGCGGGCGGAGTCAGCGGCGCCGGAACCGGCGATGATCACCACCACCGCGGCCAGCACCGCCAGCACGCACGCGACGATGATCCGCGTCAGCAGCGCCGACTTCTGTATTCCGGCGTAGTTCACGGCAGTCAATGCCACCACCGCGGCCACCGCCACGGCATGCGCCCATTGGGGCCAGACGTAGAGCCCGACCGTCAAAGCCATCGCCGCACACGACGCGGTCTTGCCGACGATGAAACTCCACCCGGCCGTGTAACCCCAGAACTCGCCGAGACGTTCGCGCCCGTAGACGTAGGTGCCGCCGGACTGCGGGTAGAGCGCGGCCAACCTCGCCGAGGACGTCGCGTTGCAGTAGGCGACGACGGCGGCGACGGCGAGGCCGATGAGCAGCCCGCTGCCGGCCGCGGCTGCTGCCGGGGCCAGGGCGGCGAAAATGCCCGCACCCACCATGGAGCCCAGGCCGATCACGACAGCGTCGGTGGTCCCGAGCCTGCGCTGCAGCCCGCCGGGCGTGGTCACCCCGCGATACTAGTGCCGAGTCTGCTATCGAGCAGCTGGGCGTGGATGAAAGAAGACACCTTCAGCGCGGACCGTGATGCCGTCCGAGGTGGCGAGGTGGCCGACGGCAAAAGTCTTGACTCCCTCTACCCGGTCGATGTGCGCCTCGGCGCGAACAGGTCCGAGCCGGGTCCCGGCTTCGTATCGGAGGGTGAGAGTGCCGGTCACCGCAGGCCGCCCCGGCTGGTGCGCGGTTGCGCCGAGGACGTGGTCGAGCAGCAGCGCGCAGATCCCACCGTGCACGTGGCCGGCGGGCCCTTCGTAGGCCGCGCCGAGCGTCACATCGGCCCACACTCGGCCGTCGGGTTCATGGTGGACCACCAACGGTGGAGCCAAGGCATTACGGAGTCCGATGACTGCGTTCCCCCACGCCAGTGACTGGCCGCCGACTGCCTGTTGGACGCCGAACGAACCAGGGATCAGCGACTGGCTGAGTTCGCCTGCTGCCGCATCGATCTTCGCTTTGGCGGACAGGAGGGTGTCGAGATCGGCTTGACTTCGGATGGTCGCATCGACGAGTCGGCGGACGGAATCGGTGATGGACGCGTAAAGCGCTTCTGGGACATCGGTTTCGCTGTGTATGGACAATCCCTCACTCCGTCGTGGAATCGAGTCGCCGGTCATCGAAGCCACCGTAATCGCCGCGGTAGAACAACAATGGCTGGCCGTCGTGGGTGCTCAACGAGGTGACGTGGGCGACGACGATGGTGTGGTCGCCCGCGCCGTGCTCGTACTCGAGGTCGGCTTCGATGGTGGCCAACGTGCCGTGCAGGCGTGGGGCGCCATTGTTGGCCGGGCTCCACTGGACTCCGGCGAACTTGTCCGCGCTGCTGCGTGCGAACTGGGCGCATACCGCTTGCTGATGGTCGGCCAGGATGTTGATACACATCCGGCCGGAAGCTCGGATCAGCGGCCACGTCGAGGAGGATCGCGACGGGCAGAACGACACATAGGGCGGCTCCAGCGACACTGATGTCACCGATTGACAGGTGAAACCCAGTGGTCGCTGCCCTTCCTGACCGGTGATGACAGCGATGCCGGTGCAGAAGTGGCCGAGCACCGCCCGCATGTCCTGGGGACCTGGTCGTTGGTGTGGGCTGCCCAGTGTCGCAGTGCTATCGAGTCCCATCGCTGCGTCTCCCTCATCTGTTGTCATCAACCAGATTCGTCGAGACATGGACCGCGGGCAACGGTGTCTCCCGGTCAGCGGTTCGGCCGGACAAGTGTCGTGACCTCGATTGTTACCCTTGCACCATGGAAGAATCCGAGCAGGCAGCCAAGCCGGCGCTCGCCGCCACCAGCTGGGCGCTGCTCGGGTTGCTGTCGTATGAGCAAGAACTCTCCGGCTACGACATCCGCAAATGGCTGCACTGGAGCATGCGCTATTACTACGGCAGTCCGGCTTACAGCCAGATCTACTCCGATCTGAAGAAGCTCGAAAAGATGGGTTACCTGACCTCGCGGGTGGACGGGACCGGCACGCGAAACCGCCGGCTCTACAAGATCACCGAATCCGGTCTGGATGCCGTCACGCAGTGGGCCAGGAAGACACCGCCGGATCCGCCGTCGTTGAAGCACCCGGCGCTCATGCGGGTGACGATGGGTCACCTGAGTGACCCCGCCACGCTGAAGCAGATGCTGCAGGAGCATCTTGCCTACGTGGATGGGATGCAACGAGATGCCGCCAAGGAGGCCCGTTGGTCCGGAGCCGACCCTGCGTGGGCATATGCCAAGATCGCGCTGGATTGGGCGGATCGCTACTACGCGTCCGAGCGGGAACTCACCCTGCAGCTGATCAAAGATCTCGACGAAGCCGAAGCCAAATTCCCGAAAGTCGGTGAAGGCGCGAAGATACCGTGGCCAGATCCCGCCTACTGGTACGAAATCGAACGGAAAGCCGACGCCGAAGACGCCGACTGACTCCGTCCTTTGGTATTTGGGGCCGGTTATCTTCCGGCAGCGTCGAGTGCTGCGATATAGCCATAGACCAATCCCTGCGCGATGGTTGCCCCGGCACCGGGATAGGTGTGGCCGAAGGCGTTGGCGGCGGTGTTGCCGATCGCATACAGCCCGTCGATGACGGTGCCGTCCTCGCGAAGCACGTGGGCGTGGGCGTCGGCTCGCAGACCGCCGCACGTACCCAGGTCGCTCAGCACCATCTTTACCGCGTAGAACGGGCCTTTGACCAGCGGGCGCAGGTTGGGGTTCGGGGTGACCGTGGGGTCGCCGTAGTAACGGTCGTAGGCGCTGCGGCCGCGTTCGAAGTCGGGATCCTCACCGGCGAACGAGTTCTCGTTGAATCGCCTGACGGTGGCCGAGAAGCTGTCTTGCGGCACCCGCATCTTGGCTGCCAGCTCGGTGAAATTGTCTGCCTTGACCGCGATTCCAGCGTCGTACCAGGTCTGTGGGATCGGCATGCGTGGAAACAGTTCGGCGGCAAAGACGTAGCTGTTGCGGTACTGCTGGTCGAAGACGATCCACATGTCTTCGACCGGCGTACCGGCTTTTTCGAGCTCCAGGACGCGTTGCCCGAAGCTCATATAGTCGGCCGATTCGTTCGCAAACCGATGACCGTCCTGGTCGACGATGAACGATCCGGGCAGCGATCGTTCGGCGAGCATCACCGCTGGGGCGGCGCCCGGCAGTGGAGCGACGGCGGGAAACCACCAGGATTGATCCATCAAAGTGATGTCGGCACCGACATCCTGGCCCAATCGGATGGCGTCGCCGGTGTTGGATTCTGCACCCAGGCTGAGATTGCTTCCCAGAGACTCGGATTGGAACTTGTGGCGCATGTCCATGTGGTGATCGAAGCCGCCGGCCGCGAGCACGACACCGCGCCGCGCGGTGACGGTGAACGCCTTGTCGCCATGCTCGACGACGGCGCCGGTGACTCGGCCTCCGTCGGTGATCAGCTCGGTCAGTGAGGTGTCGAGCCAGATCGGAATCCCGGCACGAATTGCTCCGGCGAACAGGCCCGCGGCCAGCGCCTGGCCGCCGGCGGCGTAGCGCCTGCCGAGCGCGAGCCCGCCGATGCCCTGGGCAAGTCGTTTGGCGATGGTGGGCAGCCCTTTTCGTGGCACCCGGCTCATCAGGTTCAGCCAGCGGTAGTCGGCACCTGTGGTCGGCATCGGAATCTTGACTTCCATGACACCGGGCCGCAGGTCGGCCAGGTATTCGCCGAGCACAGCCGTGTTGAACGGGCGACATTCACAAGTGCGCCCTGCCGCCGATCCACCGGGTGCCTCGGGGTGATAGTCGGAGTACTCCTTGGCCCAGAACAGCTTCATGGGCGTGGTTCGGCGCAACATTTCGACCGTTGCCGGCAGGTTGTCGAGGTATGCGGCGGAACGCTCCTGTGGCGCGGAATCCCCGACGACCGATTCCAGGTACGTGTGTGCCCGAGACACAGGGTCGGTGCCGCCGCAGTCCTCGATCACCGGGCTCGACGGCAACCAGAGCGCACCACCGGATCGGGCCGTCGAGCCGCCGACGTAGGACGACTTCTCGACGACGAGAACGGACAACCCCTGCTCGTGGGCTGCCAGGGCGGCGGCGAGGCCGGTACCGGATCCGACGACGAGAAGGTCTACGTCGGTGGCGGCAACGGGCAGCCCGGCGGGAATGGTCTTGTGGGTGGTGGCGGTCACGACCGAAGACGATAGGGCGATAACCGGCAAAGTTGATTCTGGTCTCCTGTTGAGCGGAACACTGACCTTCCCGCCGGTGCGTCATCGCAGTTCAATGGGGCCATGACGACGCACGCAGATACCGACGAAATTCGGTTGATCGAGGCCGGTTCGGTACCCACCAGATTCGCCCGCGGCTGGCACTGCCTGGGGATGGTCCGCGAATTCGGTGATGGAAAGCCTCACCAGATCAACGCCTTCGGGCAGAAGCTGGTGGTGTTCCGGGGGGAGGGCGGCGCCATCAACGTGCTCGACGGGTACTGCCGGCATATGGGCGGGGACCTCTCGCAGGGGACGGTGAAGGGCAACGAGATCGCTTGCCCGTTCCACGATTGGCGCTGGGGCGGCGACGGCCGCTGCAAGATGGTGCCCTACAGCAAGCGCACCCCCCGATTGGCGAGAACCGCGGCCTGGCCCACGATGGAGCAGGACGGCATGCTGTTCGTCTGGAATGACCCCGAGCGCAAGCCGCCGCCGGCGGATGTGACTATTCCGCGCATCGAGGGGGCCACCAGCGACGGGTGGACCGAATGGCACTGGTACACGACGGTCGTCAGCACAAACTGCCGCGAGATCATCGACAACGTCGTCGACATGGCGCATTTCTTCTACATCCACGGCTCGCTTCCCACGCATTTCAAGAACATTTTCGAAGGCCAAGTCGCGACTCAGTACATGAAGAGTGCGGGCCGGCCGGATATCGGCGATCCCGAGGGGTCCAAGCTGCTCGGCACCACCTCGCTGGCCGCCTACCATGGCCCGTCGTTCATGATCGATGATCTGACCTATCACTACCAGGAGTTCGACCAGCGCACGGTCTTGATCAACTGCCACTACCCGATCGACGCCAATTCTTTTGTGCTGCAGTACGGCATCGTGGTGGAAAAGAATGCTGCCATGCCGGAGGAACTCGCCATGGAGACCGCCATCGCACTCGGCGACTTCGTCAAGATGGGATTCGAGCAGGACGTCGAGATCTGGCGCAACAAGACCCGGATCGACAATCCGCTGCTCGTGGAAGAGGACGGGCCGGTGTACCAGCTGCGGCGCTGGTATGAGCAGTTCTATGTCGATGCGGCGGACGTCGCGCCGGACATGGTGGACCGCTTCGAATTCGAGCTGGACACCACCCGGCCGTATGAGGCTTGGATGAGGGAAGTCGAAGCCAATCTCGCTGCCCGCGCCGCCACCTCCGGGTCCGTGGGGTGAAGATGGCTGTCCGCCCGGACAATCGTCTCGACGACGCGCCGATGACGCCGGTGACGTGCGCGCGCTGTGGCGCCGGTGTCGAGGTGCGCAAGAGCAGCTGGAACCAGACCAGCGTTCAGTGGACCGGTACTGCCCTGGCCCGCTGCGAAGAGCGTTGCACAGCGGCACAGTTGGTCGGCGACGGTGGGCACGGTTTGTTCCTCGCCTGCTCGGCTTTGGGTGTTTCCATCGTCGACGCAGTGAGTTCGGGAGCGTTGAGGGTCGTCGACGAGATGTCGTGAAGCCCGGATACCGTCGGCTACCCCTTCAGGAGGCCGACGGTACGGGCGATCCGTTCTGACAGTTCCGCCACCGCGATGCGCTGCTGAGCGAATGCTGCGACATTGGACATCCAGACGTCGGAGAGGATTTCGGCAGCGCCGATCTCTCTCGTTGTCGAATTTTCGCCTCCGACGGCACGAACAAAGATCCGAACGGTCTGCCGTCGCACCAGGTCGGCCTGGGTCGCAGCAGCGCCGTCGGCATAGAGGTACGGGCGAATCATGGCTTCGGCAAATTGTGGTGACGAGCAGAGCCTGCCGGTGAGTGCCAGGGAGACCTGCAGCAGACGCTGAAACGGATCCGTGTCGCTGGTGCCGCAACGATACTCAGTTTCGAAATCCCACAGCCATTCGTAAAAACATGCGAGCAGCAGGTCGTCCTTCGATGGGAAGTATTGGTACACAGTGCTGGCCGACATGCCCGCCGTCGCGGCGACTGTACGGATCTGGCATGCGTCGTAGCCCTGGAGAGCCAGTGACGTCGCGGCATTGACGATCCGCTCGCGACGGGCCATCCGGCGAGCAGTGAGTTCTGTTGTCCCCGAGTCTGATTCGGGAGTCATCAGGCACGTCGTCTCCACATTCAACTCAGATGCCCTCACGATGACAACACTAGGTCCGCCTCAGCTGTTTGAGCACCCGTGCTCTCGCTGACCGGGCACTAGTTACCAAAGATTTCCAGCGGACCCACATACGCACGGTTGGCCTTGATGCGCTCGGTGATACGCCAACGACCATCGCTGTCCCGCCGCCAGGTGTCGTGGTAGTCGCCCAGCGTGTAGAAGCGGGTCGACGGGTCGCCGGCCGCGTTCAGGTGAACGTCGCGGATGTAGGCCTTGCTCGTGGCGGTGTCGTCGACGACATCGATGATGATGTTTCCCAACAGATGTTGGGTAGGACCACATCTGTCGAGGAATCCGCGAATCATGTCGACGATCGCGGCGACTCCCGCCAGGCGTCCGGTGCCGAAATCTCCTTCGACATCGTCGGCCAGGATCGCGGCCATCGCCGCCCAGTCCCGGTTGTCCATGGCGCGGGCGAACAGATTCAGCGCCCGTTCGATGTCTCGCTCATCGCGCAGCACCCTCAGGGCGACTGAATCCATGCCCACATTCCTCCCACTGCTCAGGCGTGCGCGCCGCCGTCGACGCGAATCTCGGTGCCGGTGATGAACGCACCGTCATCAGAGGCGACCATGGCGATGACCGATGCTACTGCGCCTGGGTCCCCGAGGATTTCGCTTTCGGTGCCGTGCAACAGCGGGGTCTGCTTGGCCCAGAGGCCCAGGTCGTATCCCTCCGGCATCTTGTCCAGC
The DNA here is from genome assembly GCF_010727325.1 of Mycolicibacterium alvei. Lineage (NCBI taxonomy): Bacteria > Bacillati > Actinomycetota > Actinomycetes > Mycobacteriales > Mycobacteriaceae > Mycobacterium > Mycolicibacterium alvei. The sequence goes on along the minus strand of NZ_AP022565.1, from coordinate 3,025,713 downwards.
GTGCTGTTGGCCAGGGCCGTGGAAACCCCACCCGGCTGGATGTTGACCGCGCGCAGGCCCTGCTTCGAGTACTCCAGCGCCAGTGAGTGGGTGAAGCTGAGGATTCCGCCCTTACTGGCTGCATACGCCGCCATGTAGGGGTGCGCGAACGTCGCAGCGGTGGACGTGAAGTTCACGACGACACCCCGTCCCGATTCCAGCAGCGCCGGGAGCGCCTGACGTGTCATCAGGAAGGTGCCGGTGAGGTTGACCGCCAAGGTGCGGTTCCACTCCTCCAGAGTGGTTTCGTGTGTGTGCGAACAGGTCTGCATCGCAGCCACGTTGACCAGAACCTCAAGTCCGCCCAACTCGGCCACCGCCGCCGACACCGCGGCGATGACGTCCGCCTCGCGGGAGATGTCGAGGACGGTCGTGGTGAGCCGCTTGGCGGTGCCGGCAGCTTCGGCGGCTGCTGTGGTCGCGGCCAGGCCGTCGGCCGAGATGTCGTAGGCGACGACCGTCGCAGCTTCGTCGAGCAGGCGGGCCACCGTGGCCGCGCCGATACCCGACCCCGCGCCGGTGACGATGACACGACGATCTGAGAAACGGTCCATCAGATGTCCCTTCGAGATCAGGAGAGTTGAAAGGCGGAGATCGGAGCCTCCTCCGGGTAGCTGCTGGGGCCACCGAGGTCGTAGGCGGCATTGAGCGCTCCGATGAACGCCGGGTCATGCAACGGCTCGCCGGGTACGTCGAGCTTGATGCCCTTGACCTTGAGATCGTCGACCATCATCCCGATGGCGCGTTCGATCGTGATGTCGTCCGAACCGTCCATGTTCTTCTTGAGTTCTTCGTAGTCGGAGAACACCTCGGCAGACCAGTGGACGAGGAACCTCAGCTCGTCGGTGTGGTGGCGGGCAATGACATCTTCACCGTTCTTCAGCAGCCACTGGTCGCGGTCTGCCGGGTCGCCGGTGAACACGGTGTCGAACGCCAGGCCGGCCGGAACCTGTTGCTCCAATGGGCCGTTGGCTTCTCCGCGGTGCACCATCATCTCGTTCTGCACGACGACACCGCGGTTGTTGATCGGCGGCAGTACCCGGGCCGGCGGCTTGAGCGGACCCTCGGGCCAGTAGGTGAAGCCCGAACCTTCGTCGAGGGAGAACCAGGTGATCACCTGAGCCATTTTGATCAGGTAGTCGGTGAACAGGCCGGACTTGCCCATCACGCTGCACAACCAGGTGGGGGCGTTCTCGTGGCGCACGCCGCGGAAGCTGGGGGAGTCCAGGTGCCCGGGATCGCGGTTGGCGCACGGTCCGTTGATGTTGAACAGCATCATTTCCGGCTTGGCGTACTCGGCGTTCCAGTAACCCTTGGCTTGCTCGATGAAGCCGGCGTTGTAGAAGCAGTCGTGCAGCTCGGGGTACAGAACGGCGCCATAGTTGGCCAGGTAACCGCGGAACGTCGGGGTGAGGAACAGGTCCAGTGACGGGGTGAAACCCTCGGGGAAGGCGCCGCTCATGGTGGCCATCAACTCGTCGGCCGAGGCGAAGTGCTGGGCGATGATCAGCTTCCACGGGCCCTGGGTGTGTGCGACGTCGAGCAGTCTGCGCTTCTGGTCTTCGGTGTAGATGTCGGTGAGCTCGCGCGGTGGGGCGGCGGGACGCAGGATGTCGGACAGCTCAAGGCGCCGTTCGTCGGTCAGCATTCTTGTCTCCTAAAGGCTTTCAGCGGTCTCGCTCCTTCGAGTCTGGAGGCACTGCGAAATTTCGAACGTGGAGGTGACCGCTGATCGGGACACGAATTCAAGACGCCACCAGGCACGTAGCGGTCGTTTGCTCAGCTGCGCGCAGGTGCCGTTGCGCGGCAGACCAGTGTCACGAGGGAGTCGATCTCCTCGTGTGTCAGCGCTCGCCCTTCGAAGAGAGAGTTCGACCTTGCCCTCGGTCAACAGTTCCAGGCAAGCGCGCAGCACAGATTTGCGGACGTGCTCGCTGCGTCCTCCCGGCCGGACGCGTGGTTTCGCTGCTGAATCCGGGCCGCCCATGTCACCGGTCTACTACGGCATTTCGGTCGAGAATCATCGCCTCCCGCTGAGCGGTCCAATTGGAGGGCGTTAACGCGACATTCTGTTCAAATAACCCCGCGGCGGTCGCCAGAACCCCTTGGAAAGGGACGTACTCCCAAATGCACATCAGCATGGGTCTTCCGACCCTCTTCCCTCACGGGCGCGAGACCGAGCTTGCGTGGTATCGCAAGATCGACGAAGGGCCGTGGGACGGCCTCGTGACCTACGAACGGGTGCTCTATCCGGACAGCTGGTCGGTCGTCCCGCAGCTCGCCGCCGCGGCAGCGATGACCGAGCGCGTGCGGCTCTGGACCGATGTCGTTGCGCTCCCGATGCGGGACCCGGTCCTGTTCGCGAAGGACCTGGCGACCATCGATGTCCTGTCCGGTGGGCGCCTGACGCTCGGGGTCGGTATCGGGGCCTGGGACGAGGACTACGTCGCAGTCGGCAGTGCGCTCGACCGGAAGCGTCAACGTATGGACGAGGCCGTAGCGGCGATGCGCAGGGTGTGGGCTCAAGAACCTCCCGTCGAAGGACACCTTCCCGTGGGTCCCGCGCCCGTCCAGGTTGGGGGCATCCCGCTCGTCGCCGGAGTGATCGGTCCCAAGGCGCTCGCCCGAGCCGCGCAGTGGGCTGACGGGGTGAGCGACCCGGCGCATTCACTTCACTTCGATGCCGACGCGTTGGCTGCGCAGCGTGAACGCGTCATGGAGGCCTGGCGGGCGGCGGGAAGGACGGACCGGCCGCACTTCTCCGCACCGGTCTGGTTCGCGCTCGGTCCGGATCCGGAGATCCAGCTCGGCGAGCATGTACAGGATTTCTGGAACCAGGATGTCGACCTCACCGGAGCTGAGTCCTCCTTCCTCACCGCCCCGACCGCAGGGACGTTGAATTGCGGAGCCTTCGGGCTCCTCGCCGCCGTCAACGGCGCACGGGAAGCAGGGCTCGATGAGCTCAGGCTCGTCCCGACGACCGCAGACCCCGACGAAATAGACCGGGCGCGCGAGGTACTCGGTATCTGATCCGCGTCAGAATGCCAAGGGGTGCGCGAACTTCGCCCGGAGTAGCGCGCCGATCTCCGCCAAGGCCAAGCGGCCCCGCGCGGTGGTGTCCGAGCGCATCAGAAAGCCGTGGTACATACCGGGATAGCGTGTGACGGTGGTCTGTACGCCGGCATCGCGCAGGCGCCCGGCGTAGCGCTCACCCCAATCGCGGATCGGGTCGCACTCCCCGGTCACGACGATCGCCGGCGGCAGACCACGAAGGTCGGTCGCATATGCCGGGACCTGATACGCATCGCGCGGTGAGCCGCCACGGTCGACCAGTTCATGCATGTAGACGATGTCCTCATGCCGAAGCAGTGGGGCGTCGGGCATTGAGGTGATCGATGCTGCACCCATGTCGCGATCCAGACCGGGATACAGCAACACCTGGGCGAAGATTCGTGGACCGCCATGATCGCGGGCCGCCAATGCCACTGCCGCAGCGAGCGATCCGCCGGCGCTGTCGCCGACGACCGCCAGCCGTCTCGCATCAAGGTTCAGTTCGTCGGAGTGCGCGGCGATCCATTCGGTGGCCGCGTAGGCGTCGTCGAATTGAGCCGGCGGCGGCGATTCCGGTGCGAGCCGGTATTCGACGGCCACCACCGCGGCGCCGCTGGCGTGTGCCAGTTCGCGCGCCAGCGGCTCGAACGAACGATTGGAACCCATCACGAGCCCGCCGCCATGCAGGTACACGAGCACCGGCAGCCCGGGCTCGCAGCTGGGCCGATAGAGGCGTAGCGGTATCGGACCACCCGGACCCGTGGCCGTCAGGTCTTCGATGCCCGCCATGGCCGGCATATCGGGCAGCGGTGCGGATTCGAGGCCGGCCCGCACGGACGGCAGGCCGCGGGCCCGCATGGGAGCGATCTCGCCGAACGAAGAAACTCGTGCGGCGGCGTCGGGATCCATTGGTGGATAGGTCATTTCAGGTCTGTGCCGGGTCGAAACGGCGCTCGGTCCGTAACCGGGGAGCGTCCTGGTTGCTCAACACCCGGGCCCGCTCGGCCATCGCCGAGCCGACGTAATCGGGTTGGGTGAGCAGATAGAACCGGCCATCGGCGGCCTGTTCGAATACCACCTCGGCTGCGGCCAGCGGATCCATCGCCTCGGCCTTGATGTCGAGCATGGCGGCGCGTTGTCCTTCGGCCGCAGCGGCATCGCCGGACTGGACCCCGCCAGCCGACTCGAAGATGTCGGACACCACGGCACCTGGTAGCACCGCCTGCACGTGCACATGGTGGTCATGGCCGGCGGATTGCACTTCCAGATGCAGACATTCGGTCAGGGCCAGAACGGCATGCTTGCTCATGATGTAGGGCGCCTGCAACGGGACGACGGCCACACCACCGATCGAGGACAGGTTCCATACCCAGGCTGGTGCGTCGGTGGCCATCATCTTCGGCAGGAATGCCTTGATGCCGTGGAACACTCCGCTGATGTTGATGTCGACGACACGTTGCCAGTTGTCGACCGGGGTGTCCCACAGATATCCGAACTGCTCGATGCCTGCGTTGTTCACCAACAGGCGTACGGGACCGAGGTCGCGGTAGACGTCGTCCGCCAGTGCCTGCACGGCATCGGCGTCGCGCACATCGCACACCACGTCGGTCGCCATCCCGCCGGCGGCCACAATCTCGTCTTTCAGGCCCGCGATGGCGTCGGCGTTGATGTCGACCAGCACCACCGTCATACCCAACCGGCTGGCATGTCGCGCGAGGCCGGCACCGATCCCGGCGCCGGCACCCGTGATGACGGCGACTCCGCCGGCGAAGACCTCTCGGGCTTTCACGCGGATTGGGCGCCGGCGGCCGCGGCCTTGGCGGTGTGCTCGGCGAGCGGGATCGAGTCCTCGGCGTCGAGCACGACATTCAGCGAGGTGAACACCAGACCGTCTTCCGACTGCCGGATCCCGGCATCGACGACTCCGCTGGACACCGCGAACGGAACGTTGTTGGTGATCTGGTTGACGAACAGATAGAAGCGGACGTTGGTGACCGCGCCGTCGACTCCAGTCCGGAACACGTTGGTCGCGTGATGACGGCACGGGTACGGGTTCTCGTTGCGGTGCTCGATGAGCCAGGCCAAGGTCTCGGCCTTACCGTGCAGTTCTGCAGCCAGCAGGTGCTCGAACGGGCAGGCACCGGAGTCTGAGCGGCTCAGGTACTCCATCTCGTCGGCGAGGCGGGCGCCCACTTCATCGAAGTGGCCCTGGTCGTAGTGGTACCAGAAACCGGAGATGAACTCTTGGACGTCGGGCAGGGCGATCTGGTTGCTCATGCCGGCAGTCAACCCGTGATGTGGCGCCGGTAACAGCACCGGTGACCGGTCAGCGGAACACCGAACCACTATGGGCCAGCGATCAACGACCAGAGCTGTTGTCCGCCTGCCGCAACGGCCGCCGCCGCAACTTGATCGTCCCAGAAGCGCACCGAGCCGAATTCCGAGCGCCAGGCCAGAGCTGCGCGGGTGTACTCGTGCAAACGATGCTCGTGGGTGGTGCCGATCGCGCCGTGCACCTGGTGCGCGTTGCGGGTCACGACCGAGGCGGCATGCCCAGAGCAGGATCGCGCGGTCGCGATCTGGAAGTCCAGTTGAGCTGACTGCCAGTCCGTTTCGATGGCAATGTGCAGCGCAGCCTCGGTGGCGGCTCGCGCCAGCGCCGACTCTGCAGCCGCATCCGAGATCAGGTTCTGAATCGCCTGGAACTTCGCCAGCGGGCGCCCGAACTGCACCCGTGACGCCACGTGTTCGATGGACAGTGCCACAGCACGATCGAGCGCCGCGCACACCTGGATCGCCCGTACCATCGCCGATTTGCGGCCGAGCTGGTCGACCAGTCCGGTGGGCACCGGATGGCCGGTGACTCCTGCGGTATCGACGCTGATGGTGTCCCGCGGCTCGCCGATCAGGTTGGTACCGACGGCCAGCGACAGTTCCGCGGTGTCGAGCTCGGTGAGCCGGTATTCGTCGCCGGCAGGCCAGAGCACGACGACCCGTTCCGCGTCAGCGGCCCAGGGCACAGGCGTCGTGGATTCGCCGCTGCGTGGCGCCACATACACCGTTCGCACGGCGTCATCGACGGGTCGGCCAAGGGTCTCCAACAGCCAACAGGCCAGTAAGTCGTGTTCGGCCAGTGGGATGCGGACACCGTGACGGACTGCGGCCCTGAGCAACTCGGCAGCCTCGAGCCAACCCGCACCGCTGCCACCGGATTCCTCGGCGCCGGTCAGGCGGACCAGTCCGAGGGAGTCGAGCCGCTGCCACAGTTCGCGGTCGTACTCGACGCGTTCGCCGGAGCCTCCGGTGGGTGCGGTCTGGCGGTATCCGAAGACGTTGTCGATCATGGTCGCCAGATCGGGGTCCACGGTGGACCGCGTGCTCGGGGCGAGTTCGCCGGTGTTCATCGCATACCCAATCCCCGCGCGATGACACCGCGCAGTACTTCGTTGGTTCCGCCGCGCAACGTGAAGCCGGGGCGCTGGTCCACCGCGGTGGCGACCAGACGCACCCACTCAGCGTCCCTGGCGACGTCATCTCCGGTCTGCCGGTCTGCGTAGTCGGCGATGTCGCCTTCGACCGTGGTGCCGAGGACCTTGACGACCGCTGCCGGAACATCGGGATTCTCACCGCGCTCCAGGGCGCCGGCCACCGCGGTTGACATGTGATGCAGTCCGGCGACTCGCGCCACCAGACGCCCCACCTGTTCATCTGGTGATTCGCCCTGCGCGGCAAGGTGTTCGACATGCCGCGTCAGGAGCGGGAAGGTCGACAGGAATCGTTCCGGTCCGCTCCGCTCGAAGCTCAGTTCTGAGGTGACCTGGGTCCAGCCGCGGCCGATCTCGCCGAAGACCATGGCATCGGGAACAAACACCTCGTCGAGCACGACCTCGTTGAAGTGATGGCCGCCGTTCATCGAGATGATCGGGCGGACCTGCACGCCCGGGGCGCGCAGGTCGACGATGAACTGGCTCAACCCGGCATGCCGGTGCGACGGATCGACCGGTTCGGTGCGGGCCAGCACGATGAAGGCATGAGCGCGGTGCGCCCCCGAGGTCCACACCTTGGTACCGGTGATCGACCACCCGCCATCGACCCGTACCGCACGGGTGCGGACGCTCGCCAGATCCGAGCCGGAATCCGGTTCGCTCATCCCGATTCCGAAGAAACACTCACCACGCACGATGCGAGGTAGGAACTCTGACTTCTGCTCTTCCGTACCGTATTTCAGGAGCGACGGCACGATCTGGCGATCGGCGATCCAGTGGGCGGCAACCGGGGCGCCCGCGGCCAGCAGTTCTTCGGTCACCACGAACCGTTCCTGAAACGAGCGGCCATGACCGCCGTAGTGCACGGGAACGGTCATGCCCAGCCAGCCCTGCTTCGCCAGGGATGCGGTGAAATTCTCGTCCCATCCGCACAGCCAGGCATCGACGGAAGGCTTGAATGCACCGGCGGCCAGCTGGTCGGCCAGGAAGCCACGGACTTCCCGGCGTAACTGGTCCAGGTGTGCGCCGGTCACGATGTCCGCCACTTCGCGATGCGGCGTTGGTGCTCGGCGTCGTGGTGGGCCAGCGGTTGCATCGCCGCTGCCATGGAGAGCGTGGATTCCAGGGATCCGGTCGTCGATTCCTGCAACAGGCGCTTGGCCATCCGCAGCGCGTGCGGCGGGTTGACTGCGATCCGGTCTGCCAGTGCCCGTGCTTCATTCAGGAGGTCTTCGTGGGGTACCACTCGGCTGACGAGTCCCCACTCCAACGCCGTTGCCGCGTCGATCCGTTCTCCGGTAAAGGTCAGTTCGGCGGCGCGGGCGTAGCCGATGGCGCGCGGCAGGAACCAGGTGCCGCCATCGCCCGGGATGAGGCCGAGCTGCACGAAGCTCTCGGCGAAGGATGCGCGCTCGGAGGCAATCCTGATGTCGCACATCATCGCCAGATCGCACCCGGCGCCGATGGCGGCGCCGTTGACTGCAGCGATCAGAGGGACTTCGAGCCGACCCAGGGCACGTGGGATCCGTTGGATCCCATCGATGTAGGCCCGTCGCTGGTCGATGGCCTCCAAGCCGAACATGCCCCGGCGGTCGGCCATCTCCTTGACGTTGCCGCCTGCCGAGAAGATCTTGCCCGCCCCGGTGAGGATGACCGCACCGACGGTGTTGTCGGCGTTGACCGCATCCACGTGGTCCTCGAATGCGGCGATGACGTCCTTGCCGGTGATGGCATTGCCGACGTCGGGCAGGCTGATCGTCCAGACTTGCACCGGTCCGTCGGTGTGGACGTCGAGCGGTGAGGTCACGCACGCTCCTTGAGCTGAAGGGACTTCGTCTGCAGGTATTCCTCGAAGCCGAACCGCCCCAGTTCGCGACCGATCCCGGACTTCTTGTACCCGCCGAACGGGGCGGTGGGGTTGTAGGCGCCGCCGTTGATGTCGAGCTGGCCGGTCTGCACCTGACGGGCGAAGGCGATGGCGTCTTCGTCGGTGGCGGCCCACACCGCGCCCGACAGCCCATAGGGGGTGCCGTTGGCGATGCGCAGTGCATCGTCGGAGTCGGTGAAGGGGATCACCGCGAGCACGGGACCGAACACTTCTTCCTGGCCGAGTTCGGAGTCGGGATCCACATCGGCGAAAACGGTTGGTGCCACGAAGTACCCGACGTCGCGGATCGGCTCCGCGCCGCCGGTCAGGAGCCGAGCACCGTCGCGCTGGGCGCGCTCGATGAAACCACGAACGGTGTCGAACTGCGACCGCGACGCCGACGGTCCGATCCGGGTCGCCGGTTCGCGCGGATCACCCACGGTGTAGCGGGCGACGGCGGATTCGATCAGGTCCAGCGCTTCGTCGTAGCGGCTCTGCGGCACCAGCATCCTGGTCCAGGCCATGCAGGTCTGCCCGCCGTTGAGGAAGGCATTGCCCACTCCGACCTTGACCGCGGTGGACAGATCGGCGCCGTCGAGGATCACATTGGCCGACTTGCCGCCGAGCTCGAGGGCAACCTTCTTGATCGACTGGCCGGTCAATTCTCCGACGCGCGCACCCACACCGGTGGACCCGGTGAACGAGACGAAGTCGACGTCGGGATGCGAGGCGAGACGTTCGCCGATCACCCGACCGGGGCCCGAGACGAGATTGATGGTCCCCGGTGGCAGGCCCGCCTCTTCGCAGGCTTCGACGAAGGCGAACACCGAAAGAGGGGCTTCGTTACTGGGTTTGAGGACGACGGGACATCCCGCGGCGATGGCCGGTAGCACCTTGGCGACCACCTGGTAGAGCGGGTAATTCCACGGCGTGATGGCGCCGACGACGCCGTAGGGCTCCCTCAGGACCAGCGAATTGCCGATGCGCTCTTCGAACTCGAAGGTCTCCAGCACATCGGCGAAGCCCTTGGCCACTGCCAGCGGCACCTGCGTCTGTACCGTCTGCGCGATGCGCACGGGGGCACCCATCTCGGCGGTGATGAGATCGGCGATGTCGGGTAGGCGCTTCTCCATAGCGGCGATGACCCGCTGCACCCGATCCCGGCGTTCGGTAACGGTGATGAGCGGGTCGAACGCCCGCCGGGCCGCGGCCACCGCGGCGTCGACATCGGCGGCGTCGCCGTTGGGTACGTGGCCGATCACGGCTTCGGTCGCGGGATCGACGACTTCGACAACGTCACCGCGGCCGCTCCCGGAGGGGGTGGTCCAGCTGCCGTCGATGAACAGTCTGTCGTGTTCGAAAGTGGGCACTGTCATCCTCTTTGTTTATGGTGCGATGCTGGCGCGGACGTCGCGCTTGCCGTCAGCTGCGCTGAACGCTTCGTTGATGTCGTCGAGTGAGTACGAGGCCGCGGCGAGTCGCTCGAACGGCAGGTGGTGTTGATGGCGGTCGAGGAATGTCAAGGCGCGGGACAGGACTGCCGGGTCATACAGGGAGACTCCGACCATTGTCTTGTTGGTGAAGACGAACCGTGACGGGTCGAACGCGAAGGTCTTGCCGATGTTGATGTTGCCGATCTCTACGTAGCGGCCGAACTGGGCGAGCATCTGGAGACCCTCGTCGATGGCCGACGGGTGTCCGACAACCTCGACCACCACGTCGGCGCCCTGGCCGTCGGTCAACTTGCGTACTGCTTTGGCACGGTCCTTGGGCGTGGCGACCTCGTTGAGGTCGATCACCGCGTCGGCCCCGAATGCGGTTGCCAGTTCCAGCCTTTCGGGCACGCCGTCGATGGCGATCACGTTGGCTGCCCCGCGCGCCTTGGCCACGGCCACCGCGTAGAGACCGAGTGCGCCGGCTCCCTGAACCACGACGTGCTCACCGAGCTGCAGGTCGACGCGTTCAAGTCCATACATGACCTGTGACAGCGCGCAGTTCGCGCCCGCAGCGATGTCGTCGCTCAGAGTGTCGGGAACGGTGTAGACGACTGCACCGGCAGGGAGTAGGTAATAGTCGCCGTATCCGCCGACGAAATAGGGTGGCTCGTCGGCGCGGCCCAACATCGCCATTTTCAGGTTGAAGCAGGCGTTGCGTCGCCCGGCGAGGCAGTTGCGGCAGCTGTGGCAGCAGTAGAAGTACGGGAACACCACCCGAGTGCCTTCGGTCAACGGTTTGCCGTTGGAGTCGGTGGTCACTGCGTTTCCTAGCACCTCGATGGCACCGACCATCTCGTGACCCAAGACGGTGGGTAGCTGTCCCCCCAATCCGCGGGTGGCGAACGTGCCATGCCAGGCATGGACATCTGAACCGCAGATGTTCGTCCGCAGGACCTTGATCAGAATTTCCCCCGGCCCGACGTCAGGCAGGGTGACCGTTTCGATCTGAAATGGTTTGCCGGGCTCGTCGAAGCGCGCGATGCGTCCAGTTCGAGAGGTGTTGGCCTGAGATTCGGGTTGCACAGTGTGTTCCTTCAGTTGCTGGTGGATTCGAGGCTGAACCGCTGTCGCAGATCGCGTTTGAGCAGTTTGCCGCTGGGGTTCTTGGGGAGGGAATCGACAAAGAAGATCTGTTTGGGGGTCTTGAACCCGGCGAGATGGTCACGGCAGTGACGTAGCACCTCGTCTTCGGTCACGGTGGTACCGGCGCGAGTCACCACCGCGGCGACGACGGCTTCCACCCAGATCGGGTGCGCCACCCCGAAGACTGCGGCCTCTTCAATCCCGCTGTGGCGGTATAGAACTTCTTCGACCTCGCGACTGGCGACATTCTCGCCGCCGGTTTTGATCATGTCCTTCTTGCGGTCGACCACGTGTAGCAGGCCGTGCTCGTCATAGAAGCCAAGGTCGCCGGAATGGAACCAGCCGCCGGCGAAGGCCTGGGCCGTCTTGTCCTCATCGTCGAGGTAGCCCAGCATCAGATGCGGGCTGCGGTGGGCGATTTCACCGACGGTGCCGGGCGTAACCGGCACGTCGTTGTCGTCGAGGATCACCGTTTCGACGTTGACCACGGGCCGGCCGGCCGCCCCCGCGTGGGCATCCTGCTCGGCAGGACCCAGGGCGCAGGCCAGTGGGGCCATCTCGGTCTGGCCGTAGAAGTTCCACAGGCGCAGATTGGGCAGACGCCTGCGCATCTCGTGCAGGATCTCGGTGGGCATCGGCGAGGCGCCGTAATACCCCTTGCGCAGGCTGGACAGGTCTACCTCGTCGAACACCGGACTCCGCAGCAGGCTGATCCACACTGTCGGTGGCGCAAAGTAATTGGTGACGCCGTGGCGCTCGATCGTCCGCAGCACCAGCTCCGGATCCGGCCGAGGCAGGATGATGCTGGTGGCACCCAGGTAGATGTCGGTAGCCAGGAAGTTGTCCAACTGCGCGCAGTGATACAGCGGCAGGGAGTGGATTTCGACGTCGTCGCCGGACATCGAGCCGGCCACGATGGTGCTGATGTACTGCCACATCAAGCTGCGGCTGCTGTGCATCACGCCCTTGGGCCGGGATTCGGTGCCGCTGGTGTACATGACCCGCAGCAGCTGATCGTCGTCGATCCGGCAATCGGGAACGTCCGCGGTGGTGGTGAGCCATTCGGCGAAATCAGGCCAGTCGCCTGGACGGGACTGGCCGGAGGGTACGAGTGCTGCCTTCGTCCGAACTGCCGTCCCGAGGGACATGGCCTGTTCGGCCACCGGGATCAGGTCGGCCTCGACGATGAACCCGGCGGCCTGGCTGTGGCCGAGGATGTACGAGATCTCCTCTGGCATCAGCATGAAATTGATCGGCACCAGCACCACGCCGGCGCGGGCGGTGGCGAAGGCCAACACCGCGTACTGCCAGCAGTTGCGCGACAACAACGCCACTCGGTCACCGGGAAGTAACCCGTTCTCGTGCAACGCGGCCGCGGCGCGGTCCACCAGATGATCGAACTCGGCGAAACTCAAGACGACGTCGCCGTCGATGATGGCTGTCTTGTCAGGTTGCTTACGCGCCGACCGGCGGGGGATATCTGCGAGGCTGTGGCTGCGAGCCCGGGCCATGACGGCGGCAAGGTCGTCGGAATGCATGGTCGGCAGAGTAGGCACGCTGCCGGCGGCCGCGGTGGTTCGTCTCCCGCTCAGTAGACAGGGAGGGCGCGGCGGGGGCGTCCACCCTTCGATACTCGAAACCATGACCGCTACCACTGAATCCTCGCCGCTCGCGGATCGCGCCCCGGACCCTGAGGTCTTGCGCGCCCATCTCCTGGAGGCGGACCCTGGTGTCCTGGTCGCGGTGTTGGCGCAGATGACGGGTGATCCGGCGGTCATCGATCGGTATGCATCCAAGATCGATCACGTTCCCGATCCGCCCGAGCGGGCCGGATCGACCGATCCCCAGACGGCCGAGATGCTGGCGGACGAAATCATTGCCGCGCTCGGTCGGCCGCGACCGGCTGGTGCGCTGCCGGTAGACGATCGCGAGTTCTTCGCCCGTCTGCTGCCGATTGCGCTGGGCGGTCCCGTCGACGACGAACACGTCGACCTGCTGTTGGAGCAAGGCGGATTCCGCCCATCTCATCCGACGTTGCCGCGAACCACGCCGATTCCCTCTTCCACGAACGTGGCGATCATCGGTGCCGGTATTGCAGGTATCGCGGTCGCGCTGGCCGCTGCGGAGGAGGGCGTGCAGTTCGAGATCTTCGACCGCAACGACGAAGTCGGCGGCACCTGGCTGACCACCACCTACCCGGGCATCGGCGTGGATACTCCCTCGGCGTACTACTCCCTGTCGCGCGAGGTGAACCCGGACTGGTCGAACTACTACCCGCAGGGCGCGGAATACCAGGCCTACCTTGTTTCGCTGGCCGACAAGCACGATCTGCGCCGCCACATCCGGTTCGGCACCGAGGTCGAAGCCTTGTGGTGGGACGAGGAGCGGGCGCAGTGGGAGATCCACTCCCGCTCTGCCGATGGCACCCAGAGCATCGACCATGCCACTGTCGTCGTCACCGCAGCCGGCTACTTGAACCGTCCCCGATTCCCGGAGATCAAAGGTTCAGATACCTTCGCTGGAACAAGTATCCACTCGGCGCAATGGGACCCGTCACTGGATCTGACGGGTAAGAAGATCGCGGTGATCGGTGCCGGTTGCACTGCGGTGCAGATTGTCGACGCCTGCGTCGACGAGGTCGAGAACCTGACCGTCTTCCAACGCCAACCGCACTGGGTTGCCCCCCGAAAGCGGCCTTCCGACGAGGTGCCCGAACACCGTCGCTATCTGGGGCGTGTATTGCCGTTCTATTCGATGTGGCACCGGCTCAAGTCGTACTGGGGTACCGCCGACAACAACTACCCCATCATCCTGCAGGACCCCGAATGGTCCAAGACGCACCTGTCGATTTCACCAGTCAACGATGTGCTTCTGCAGATGTGCCTGGGCTACATCGACCGGATGTTCGGTGCCGGAACAGAACTGGCGCGGAAGGTGACGCCGGATTTCGCCCCGTACGGCAAGCGGATCATCCGCGACCCAGGGGGCTACTACGCCGCGTTGACCCGCGACCACGTCGACGTCGAAGCCAGTGAACCCGCTCGGGTCAACGAGAGCGGCATTGTCACCGCCGACGGCCGTCAGATTGACCTCGATGTCATCATCTACGCCACCGGTTACCACTTGGATTTCCTGTCCACCATCGATATTCGCGGCCGCGACGGCAAGACTCTGGTCCAGGAATGGGGCGACAGCCCGCGTGCCTATCGAGGAGGTGCCGTCGCGGGGTTCCCGAATCTGTTCATCACCTCGGCGCCGAACTACAGCCCGGGCCATGGTGCAGGCGCCAATTTCTCGATGGAAGTGTTGGCGCATTACATCGTGGAGTGCCTGCAACTGATGGCTTTGCGCGGGGCGTCGACGATGGAGGTCACCCAACGTGCATACGACGAGTACGTCGCAGGGATAGACGAGGCGATGCAGCGCACGGTCTGGTGCCATACGCCCAACGCTCACACCTACTACCGCTCAGGGTCGGGCCGGGTTGTGGTGGCCACACCGTTCCGACTGGTGGATATCTGGCAGCAACACCGAGCCCCAATCGAAGAGGATTTCGTCCTCCGATGAGTCAGATACTTTCCGGAAGAACAGCGTTGGTGACCGGCAGTAGTCGCGGCATCGGGCGCGCAATCGCTCAGAGGTTGGCGGCGGAAGGCGCCACGGTCGCGGTGACCGCACGGTCCCACACTCCGACCCCGTCCACGCGCGCTGGTGTCACCGAGGCGATCCCGGGAACGATCGAGGAGACCATCGCTCTCATTGAAGACGCCGGCGGTTCGGCCTTCGGAGTGGCTGCCGATCTCGAAGATGCCACTGCGCGCGACGGATTGATCGAGGCCGTCATCGAACGCACGGGTCGGTTGGACATCCTGGTCAACAACGCCGGCTATGCCGACTATTCGGTCGTCGAGGACATGCCGGTCGAAACCTTCGACCGTACCGTGGAGCACTACCTGAAGACCCCGTTCGCGTTGACGAAAGCCGCTGTGCCCCATATGCGGGCGCACGGCGGAGGCTGGATCGTCAACATCGGTTCGGTGACCGGAGTGGCCCCGGTGCGGCCGTACCGGGACTACAACAAGACGGCGGGTGACGTGATCTATGCGTCGTGCAAGGCCGCACTGCATCGGTTCACCCAGGGGGTGGCCGCCGAACTGCTGGATGCCGACATCGCAGTGAACTGCGTCGGACCGTCGACGGCCGTGCGTACGCCTGGTGCGGCGTCGCTGATTCCGGACAGCTTTCCGACCGAACCGGTCGAATACCTGGCCGAAACGGTACTGGCGATGTGTCACCTGCCCGCCGCGGAGCGGACCGGTCTGGTGGCGTTCAGCCTGCACTATCCGTGGTCACAACAACTTCCGGTGCACTCACTCGACGGTTCCACGGTACTGCCGCCGTTGCAGCCGCCGGCCGCGGCGAATCCGAACATCCTGCCCGCGGGGGTTTGAGTCGGCCCTCAATTCCTGTCGGTGGTCGGTGCGATGATGGTGTCATGTCTTCGGCAGCAACCTCTTTGGACGCCCGGGTGTCGCCCGGTGAGCGCCTGGAGGTGTTGTTCGACGAGGTGGCCGAGCTGTGCGGTCAACGCAACGCGATCGATGCGCGCTTGGTGGAGATTGTCGCCGAACTGGAACGCGACGAGCTGTGCGGCGCCACCGGCGCCCGCTCGATTCCGGCAGTGGTGGCCTGGAAAGCTGGGGTGACCCCACGCAACGCCGAGACCATCGTCGCCGTCGCGCGTCGGCTCGAGGAGTTCCCCCGCTGCGTGCAAGGGATGCGCGAGGGCCGGCTGTCGCTGGATCAGGTCGGGGTCATCGCCGAGAAAGCCGCCGACGGATCCGATGCGCACTACGCCGAACTCGCGGCCAGCGCGACAGTCAGCCAACTGCGTACCGCGGTCAAGCTCGAACCACGTCCCGAACCCGAACCGAAACCCGAACCGCAGCGGTCGTTCACTCGAATCGAGGGTGACGGGTACACCACCTACAAGATCGTGTTACCACGAGTGGAGGCGGCGAAGTTCGAAGCCGCCCATGCATCGCACCGGGATGCGCTGGTCGCCGACTGGAAACATGACCACGACATCGACGAGGACACCGGTGCGGCGGCCTCGGTTCAGGCCCCGCCGTTCCCGACCAACGCCGACGCGTTCATGAGCCTGGTCGAGGCCGGCTGGGACTCCGGCGTGGCCCGCCGCCCGCACGGGCAGCACACCAACGTCATCGTGCATGCGAATGCCGACAAGCCATTCGCCTCACTGCATCTGGGTCCCCTGCTGACCGATGAGGAGCGCCAATACCTGCTCTGCGATGCAACATGCGAGGTGTGGTTAGAACGGCATGGCCAGCCGATAGGCGTGGGCCGTACGACACGGACCATCAGTCGACGCCTGCGTCGGGCATTGGAGCATCGCGACCGCTGCTGCGTCGTTCCCGGGTGTGGGGCCACCCGCGGCCTACATGCCCATCACGTCCGGCACTGGGAAGACGGCGGTCCCACCGAACTCGACAACCTTGTGCTGGTGTGCCCTTATCATCACCGCCTGCATCACCGGGGCGGCATCACCATCAGCGGTACCGCTCACAAGCTCGTCGTGACCGATGACCGCGGCCGCACACTGCGCGGCGGATCACTGGCCCGCCCGCCAACTTCGCGGCCACCCGACGTCCCGCCCTACCGCGGACCGACCGGGGAACGCGCAGACTGGTGGTGGTACCAACCCTTCCAACCACAACCGCCGCCCACTCTGAACTAGGCAAGCGGCTCAGGAGAGCACGGGGCTGGGTCGCTCACAGAAGCTGTGGCATACCCGGTCGCGGACGATGATGTCGGTGGTCTCGGGATCGAACCAGCGGTCGACCACCGCCCAGTGGATCGGATGCATGAGGTAGGGGCCCATCAGTCCGTCGACGTCGGTGAATTCCTGTTCGAAGACGTGGGTCCATTCGCTGGTGCCGATGGTCTGCTCGACCCTGCTGAGCTGCCACGCGGTGATGGTGGGGACGTATCGGGGCATCATCGACAGTTCACTCTCGAATGCTGCGATGGTCTCGGCCTCCACCTCGGGGGGTACACGCAGCAGAAGTGCGCGGTACACGGTGCCACTGCTGCGGCGGATCGGAGCTCCCTGGTAGGTCACTCCATTGACGCGCGAGATCGCCGGGTCCGTCAGCGCCTCGTCGAAATCGCTCTTCTCCCAGTCAGCTTCGTTCGCAAACCGCAGATGGACCAGGATGTCGCCACCATTGCGTGAACCCGGCAGTGTCGGCTCTACCAACGCCCGCAACGCTCCGCTGCGTTCGGCCGCGGCACGCAGGGCGTCCAGGACGCGGCCGCGCTCGGACTCGTCGACGTCGACCAGGCGGGTGACCCCGAATGTGGATGCACAGGTCGATGGGTCGGTCGGAGCGGGTGTGGCAGGGGCATCGACGGCCTCGGGCGCCGCCGCGACATTGCGAGTGCGTTCCACCACCAGATCGGTGATGCTGTCCCACCACCGCGCAACGGCCGGGTCGGGCCTGCCCTGCCAGGTCATCTGCCACCAGGCCTGGGGGCTGGGCAGCGTCCAGGTAATGGTGACCACATTGGATCGGTCGTCGAACCAGATGGGCGGGCTGACCAGGACATCGCGCAGGCTCATACCGCGTTCACGGGCACCCGGGGCGTATCCGGCCAGGTAGGCGTCGATGAACTTCTGGGCGCAGCCAGGCTTGGTGACAACCCTGTCGATAACGAAAACCTCGGCCATGAACCGAGATTACGATCGCCCGCATTGATGGAGGCACAGCGTTCCCGGCCATCGGGATACCACCGTTGACGACGAGGGGTGTCGGCGCGATCGTGGGGCGATGACCGATCCGTTCAGCCCGGCTCAACTGGGTCCAGTGACGCTGCGTAACCGCGTGATCAAAGCAGCCACGTCGGAAGGCCGCTCACCCGACGGACTGGTAACCGACGACCTCATCGACTTCCATCGCAGCTTCGCCGAGGGCGGGGTCGGCATGACGACGGTCGCCTACTGCTGTGTGTCTCCCCAAGGTGCGAGCGCGCCTGGCCAGATCGTCATGGACAGTAAGGCGCTGCCAGGCCTGCACCGGCTCGCCGACGTGGTGCACGGTGCGGGAGCGGCCATCTCAGCGCAACTCGGACACGCCGGGGTAGTGGCGCAGAAGAAGCTGACCGGCGTCACCGCCGTGGCGCCGAGCCGATTCGTCAACCCGACCTCCTTCGCCTATTGCCGCGAGATCACGCGGGCGGAGATCGCGAGGGTGATCGATCAGTTCGGCGACGCCGCCCAGGTGGCGGTCGATGCTGGATTCGACGCCGTGGAACTGCACTTCGGACATCTATATCTGCCCAGCTCGTTTCTGAGTCCGCTGATCAACCGTCGCAAAGACGAGTACGGCGGCGATATCGACAACCGATCGCGGTTCGTGCGGGAGATCGCAACGCGGGTGCGCGAGGTGGTGGGTGATCAGATCGCGGTGATCGCCAAGCTGGACATGGACGACGGTCTCCCGGGCAGCATCTGGATCGACGAGGCGCTGCGGACCGCCCAACTCCTCGACGCCGACGCCAACCTCGACGCGATCGAACTCACTCAGGGTTCATCGGTCTACAAACCCATGTACCTGTTCCGTGGTGACGTCCCCGTCAAGGAATTTGCGAAGGTGATGCCGCCGGCGTTGCGGCCGGCCGTCCGGCTGGTCGGCAAGCAGACGATGGGCGTCTACCCGTATCGGGACCTCTACATGTTGGAGGCCGCAAGGCAGTTCGTGCCGATCATGCGCAATACCAAACTGATCCTGCTGGGCGGCATCACCGATCGCGAACACCTCGAGACGGGCATGCGAGAGGGATTCGATTTCCTGGCCATGGGGCGGGCCTTGCTGCGTGAACCGGACCGGGTCAGGACCATGATCGCCGAACCGGCCTCACACAGCCGCTGCAACCACAACAACAAGTGCATGGTGACGGTGTTCAGCCGCACCCACTGTGTGCTCGATCCCGAGCAGCGCTACGGAGCCGTGCTAGGGACCGAGCAGGTCACCTAGGGCGTGGGCGGCCTGTCGCCTCGCCTGGTGAGCGATGTCGAGCATCGGCATCGTCATGAAACCGTGAATGCCACCGTCGAAGGCGCACCGGGTAATTGGCACTCCTGCCGCCTCCAGGGCGTCGGCATAGGCGATGCCCTCGTCGCGCAGGGGATCGTGGCCGGCGAGAACCACGACGGCCGGCGGTAAACCACCGAGGTCGCCGTGTAACGGTGAGGCGTAAGGGCTTTGCCGGTCTCCGAACTGGGGGACGTACTGGTCCCAGTACCACTGCAGTGCCGGGCGCGGATTGTAGAAGCCCCGGCCGAACAGTCGGTAGGAGTCGGTATCGAAATCTGCGGCGATCACCGGGTACAGCAGGAGTTGTGCCGCAAGGTCCGGGCCACCGCGGTCCCGGGCTATCAGCGTGGTCACCGCGGCGAGGTTGCCGCCTGCGCTGTCGCCGCCTACCGCGATGCGGGCCGGGTCGGCGCCGAACTCGAGGGCATGTTCGGCTGCCCAGCAGATCGCGGCGTAGAAGTCTTCGGCTGCGGTCGGCCACCGGTGCTCGGGAGCCAATCGGTATGCGACCGAAACCACCACGGCCGGAATGAGGTTGGCCAGGTTGCGGCACAACCCGTCGTGGCTGTCGAGATCGCAGAATACGAATCCGCCGCCGTGGGCGTACACCAGTAGGGGCAGCGGTCCGGCTGCGTCGGGACGGTACACCCGGACGTCGATGGACCCGTTGTCGATCGGCACCCGGTGGTCGACAACGGAGGCCACCGGCTCGGGCTGAGGGTTCGCGACGAAGCGCGCACGGATCTCGGCGCGGGCTTGTGCGCCCGTCATCGTGTGTACCGGCGGAAAACCTGAATCGAGCGCCTCGATCAAACCCGCGATCTGAGAGTCGAGGGTCACGCCGGAAGCAGGGTGGCCGTGGAGCGAGGGGCGGCGGTGTTGCCGACGCGCAACGGCCGAATGGGCTGCAGGGTAGGGGCGACCCGACCCGGACCGTCTTGGGCATTGCGCCAGATGCCCATAGCCGTCATGCGTACCGGCGCCGCCAGTCGCTGGTCGAAAGCCATCCGGTTCATGGGGCCGCACACCGAAACCGCGGCGACCGCAGCCCCGGCGGGCCCGATCGGGGCGGCCACACAGCCGAACCCGACCAACGATTCTTCGCGTTCGAATGCGACGCCGTGGGCGCGGACTTTCGCCAGTTCGGCGGCGAGTTGGCGTTCGTTGGAGATCGAGAATCGCGTCCGGCCTGAGGTCAGGTCGATGTCGGCCGGTTGGTTGTCGGCCAGGATCGCCTTGCCGACCGCCGTACAGTGTGCTGGCTGGCGTCCTCCGATCCGCGTGGGGATGGCTGCCACCATCTGGCCGCCGATTTTCTCCAGATACACCACGTCGGAGCCATCCAGGACAGCCAGATGGACCACCAGCCCGGTGGCCCGGTGCAGATCTCGCAGCAAGGGAATCGCGGCACGATGGATGCGGTCCTGGTGCAACGCCAGTGATCCCAATTCGACGAGTCGCATGCCCAACTCGTAGTCGCGGCCGTCGCGCCGAAGCCAACGCAGGTGAACCAGGCGCTCGAGGAGTCGGTGGGCCGACGATCGTGGCAGACCGGTCCGGCGCACGATCTCGGCCAACGTCAGTCGGCCGGATCCCTCGAAAGCATCGAGAACCAGGGAAACCCGGTCGATGACGGCGCTGGGCGTCTCGCCCGGCTTCTCCACAGCCATTGTCATGAGGGACCTCCACTGAAGGAGTCACATACCGGTGTGGCATATGACTATTAGTCATATGCCTATCACAACTATGTGTCGGCTGTCACGTTCTTGCCTGGTTGTGTGCTGGCTGGTGCGCCTTGGGTGGCCGGTGCGTGTTGCGCGACGAGCGAACTGGCATGTTCGGCAAACTCGACAACTCTGGCGCCGACGTCCCGCATCTCCTCGACAGTGAGCTGTTCGTACGGCTGTGCGGACACCGACATCACAACGTGGCCGTGCGCATCGAAGATCGGCGCAGAGATCGTGGCGAGTGGGTGCTGCGCGATCTTGTTCAGCTCACCGGGCAAGAAGTCGATGATCGTCAGATCGCCAACGGCGCCTGCCAGTCGTGCCGCCACAGGATCTGGAGCGGTGGTGCCTTCGAGTGCGAGCAGGGCCGCGAACACATTGAGGAGGGGGTCGCTGAGTCGTTCGATGCCGTAGCCGCGTTTCTGGATTTCCTTGAGAACCTTAGGAACTCGCGCTCGGAAGACGTCGTTGACAGGGCCCGCGGCAGCCATCCACTCGTCGCCCACGGCCGCCGGCGCCCAGGCCACGAACTCCCGGCCGAACGGCGCGACGAACGGTAATCGCACACCGGCTTGCACCGGCGGACGGGTCGCGCCAGGGGCGGCTGACTCGATAACCGCAAGGGAGCCGTCTCTGAGCTCGGAAATGCACGCGGCCATGCCCATGGCTGAACACAGCTTCCGCAGCGGCTCTCGCAGCAGTCGCGATAGCGGTGCGGCGGGTAGTGACGTCGAGGGAAGGCCCGCGCCCAGGCTGTATCTCCCGCTCAGTGGGTCACGCAGCACCCAGTCGCAAGAACAGAGCGTTGTCAGGATCGCATGTCCGGTCGACCGACTGATTCCCAGCTCGCGGCAGATTTCGGCCAGGGTCAGGTGGCTGCCCGCTCGGTCGGCGAGCAACTCGACGACGGCGACGACGCGGCGAGTCGGTGGTGACGGGTCTTGACCCTGTTGGTCAGGCTGGCCTAGCTTGGCGTTCATATATTCGGACACTACAACGAATATTCGTCATGACAAATCGTCACAGTGAAGGAGCAGCGTGCCGGACACTGCACTGGGCATAGAGGATCTGACGGTCCCCGTGCTCAACCCGATGCAACGAGAGGTTCTCGTACAGCTGGAGAACCTGTCGGTGGACCTCGATCCAGCCACTCTGATCGCTGAGGCGGTAGCGAAGACGGGGTTGGAAGACTTCGGGGCCACCGATTTTCATCCACGGCTCCGCGCGTACGCCGGGGCTGTCGATGCCGACAGCGGCAACACGAATCTCAACCGCCTCATCCTGCGAAACCGAATTGTTCGGTTGCTCTCGCAACGGCTGCTGTTGACAGATCTGCTGCGTCGCTACCCCGAGATCCACGGCATCGAGATCGAACGACCGATCATCGTCGTCGGTCTACCGCGCTCGGGGACAACGCATCTGGTCAATCTCATTGCGTCCGATATCAGGCGGCGTGCGTTGCCGTACTGGGAGAGTCAGGAACCCTTCCCCATGCACGGTGAAGGTCCTGACGTCAACGGAGTGGACCCGCGGTTCGCGCGCAGTGTCTCCGAGCACGAGTCGGCCATGGCCATGACTCCATTGGTGCAGAACATGCACGACCGATTTCCACAGGCGATCGAGGAAGAAGTCGAGATCCTCGATCTCGATTTCGCGAGCTATGTGCTGGAGTGGCATGGGCGGGTGCCGCAATGGCGGGACTACTACCTCGCGTTGGACCAGGACCGGCATTATGGCTATCTACGCACGGTTCTCAAGGCCCTGACATTCTTACGGGGTCCACGCCAGTGGGTGCTGAAGTCGCCGCAACACTGCGAGCAACTGGGGCCGCTGACACGAACATTTCCAGACGCCACCGTCGCATTCACCCACCGAGATCCGGTCGCAGTCATCCAATCAGCAGTCACGATGTTGGCGTATGGAGACCGGATGCGACGCAAGGAGATAGACCCAGAGGGCCTCGTGGACTACTGGATTGACCGGATCGAGAGGTTGCTGCGCGCGTGTGTGCGCGATCGGGATCTGGTTGGTCCCGACCGAAGCGTGGATATTGGCTTTCACCAGCTCAATGGAAACGAGATGCCGATTCTCGAGACGTTGTACGGCCACAACGGCACCGCCCTGACCGAAGCGGCCCGAGCGGCATTTCGCCGCTACCTCGACGACAATCCGCGAGGCAAACACGGCCGAATGCGGTATGACCTCCAACGCCACTTCGGCCGGACACCGGACGAAGTCCGGTCACGCTTCGGGTTCTACTTCGACCGATTCGATGTCCAGGAGGAAGCGTGAACAGTTATCGACCCGCGTACTTAAGCCGTCCAGGGGCCGACGACATCGTGGGTGCGGGTGCACCGGCCGACGAAGTAGGCCCTGGCATTTGGCTCTCTCAGGGTCTTTCGAACTCGTTCATGTTGACGACCGATGCCGGCCGGATCGTGCTGAACACGGGGATGGGTTTCGAGGGGCCGGTGCACCGTGCCAACTATGACGCCATCGACCCTGCGCCGATCCGCTACGTCATCCTGACCCAAGGCCATGTCGACCACGTTGGTGGCCTCGACACCGTCGCTGACTCCGATAGCGAGATCGTCGCCCAGGCCAACTGGGAAACGTGGCGGCGAGACAACGACCTGTTGGCGGAGTTCCGGGCCCGAAACTCGGCGTTCGCATGGGTCGGCAAGGTGATGGACACGATCGAGCGCAACACGCAGCGATTCGGCCCGCCGCCACCGCAGAGTGTTCCGACCCCGACGATGGTGGTCGATGACGAACTCGTCATCGAACTTGGCGGGCGCCGGTTGGAGCTTTACGCCACGCCCGGTGGTGAGACCACCGACAGCCTGGTGGTCTGGTTGCCGGAAGAAGGTGTCTGCCTGTGCGGCAATGTCTTCGGCGCGCTGTTTGGTCACATTCCGAACCTGGTGACGGTGCGTGGGGACCGCTATCGAGACGCGCTGACGGTAGTGGAGTCCATCGACCGGGTCCGCGCGCTCGGCGCGGAGACGTTGCTCACCGGTCACTTCGGGCCGATCGTCGGCAAGGAGCGGATCGAATGGGAGCTGACCCGACTACGCGATGCCGTGATGTCCATTCACGACCAGACGGTGGAAGGGATGAATGCCGGAAAGGATGTTCACACCCTGATGCGTGAGGTGGTGCTGCCGCCCGAACTGGAAGTCGGCCAGGGCTATGGCATGGTGCGCTGGAATGTGCGAGCCATCTGGGAGAACTATGCGGGCTGGTTCCACCATCGCTCGACGGGCGAACTCTATACCGAGGGTCCGGACCGAACCGAGGCGGATCTGCTCGAACTCGCCGGCGCAGCACCGGTTCTCAACCGGGCGCGGGCTCTGGTAGAGGCCGGTGAACCGGTGCGGGCCATCCAGTTGGCCGAGATTGTGAACCGAGCCGACCCCGACAACAAGGCGGCCAAACAGGTGTTGATCACCGCACACGAAGATCTGCTGTCAGCCAGCACCAATTTCTGGGAAGCCGCCTGGCTGCGCGAACAAATTAAGGAATTGTCATGACCAACCGTGTGCAGTTCGACTTCACCGGTGCGAACGCGCTGGTCACCGGCGGCACGAGTGGCATCGGCCACGCGACCGCATCGCTTCTTCGCGACAGCGGAGCGGATGTCACGATCACCGGTACCAAAGGAGGGCCGCAGGATTACGACGTCGATCTGTCGGGACTGGAGTATCGGCAGTTGGCGCTGACCGATTCAGACGGCATTGCGGCGCTGGCTGACTCGTTCTCCGATTTGGACATTCTCATCAACAACGCCGGGGCCAATTTTCCGGGCGGGCTCGACGAATCCACCCCGGAGGGGTTCGCGTTGTCGGTGGAGGTCAACCTGCTCGCCCCGTTCAAGCTGACCGAACGGTTGCACGGTGCGCTGATGGCGTCGAAGGCTCCCGGCGGCGCGAGCGTGGTCATGCTCGCATCCATGGCGGCAATCCGATCCGTGCCGGTGGTGCCCGGGTACGGATCGGCGAAGGCGGGAGTGCTCGCGCTCACCCGAAACCTGGCCGTGAAATGGGCCGCCGATGGTATCCGAGTCAACGCCGTCGTCCCCGGCGTCACTGCCACCCGCATGACCGCACCGATGGACTACGTGCCGGAGGTCAAGCAGGAACAGGTTGACCACATTCCGCTCGGACGGTTCGCCACGCCGGAGGAGATCGCCAGTCCCATCCTCTACCTGTGCAGTGGCAATGCCTCCTACAGCACCGGATCGGCGCTCGTCGTCGACGGTGGCTACAGCGTGCTCTGAGTGATTCAACGACATCGATGGGAAGGAACTTCACGTGAGAGCAGCCATCATCACCGCCCCCGACAACACCGAAATCATGGATGTGCCAACGCCTACGGTGAGTTCTCATGACGTGCTGGTGCGGATTCGAGCGTGCGGGATTTGTGGTTCCGACACGCTCTACATCTCCATTGGAGGTCTGCCGCCGCGGCACGGCTGCATGCCTATCGGTCACGAACCGGCCGGTGAGGTGGTGGAAGTCGGCAGCGATGTGAATGGGATAGCGGTCGGTAACCGTGTCGTGGTCAATCCCATGGCGGTCGCGGACGACATCATCGGCAACGGCGGTTCGGTCGGTGCGCTGGCCGACTACCTGCTCATCAAGGATGCCGTCCGCGGCCGGAGTCTGGAGGTGGTGCCCGACCACATCCCGTACGAGGTCGCGGCGCTCAACGAACCCATGGCGGTTGCCCTTCACGCGGTCAACCAGGTGGCACCTCGGACGAGCGACCAGGTGCTCGTGCTCGGCGCCGGGCCCATCGGCCTGGGCATCACGATCGCCTTGAAGTCGAGGGGAGTCAAACACGTGGTGGTGGCCGACATCCTGCCTTCCCGGCTGGAGAAGGCACTGAAGGTCGGCGCCGATGCCGTGATCAACTCGAAGGACGAGGACGTCATCGCGCGATTGGTCGAGTTGCACGGGCCAGGGGACTCGATGTGGCCCAACAGGTCTGGCACCGACGTGTTCCTGGACGCCGCCGGGGTACCGGCAGCTGTCGAGACGGCGCTGGGGGCCGCCAAGCGCGGAGCCAAGCTCGGTATCGTGGCTGTCCATAAAGAGCCCATCAGCATGGACTTCATGAATGTGATGAGTAATGAACTGACGATCATCGGATCGATGGGCTATCCCAGTGTGATCTTCGAGGTGACGAAAGACATCGTCGACAACTGGGAGAAGTACCGGGAGATCATCAGCCACACCTTCGAGTTCGATGACCTGGAAGAGGCGTTGCGGTGTGTTGCCACACCCGGTGCGGCCGACAAGGTCGTGATCACGTTGAGGGGTGAATGATGTCGTCAACCAGGGATGACCATATTGCCGACGTGATTCGTCGCTACGTCTCGCTGCTCGCGACCGGTAGCGCCGATGATCTCCTGGAACTGTTTGCCGAACACGCGACCGTGGAAGATCCGGTCGGCAGTGATGTCCGGACCGGCCGGGCGGAGATCCACGAATTCTTCTCCACCTTGGAGGCATTGGATCGCCAGACCGAACTGGTGTTGCTCCGTGTCGTCGGAAACGAGGCGGCGTTCTCGTTCACCATCAGTTTCAAGGTCGGCGACACCCCGATGCGCCTGCAACCGATCGACACGATGACATTCGACGGAGACGGCAAGATCACCTCGGTGCGAAGCTATTTCGCGCCAGCGGACCTTGTTGAGGTATAGCTGGCTTCACCGACCTGGCAACAGGTCCACACCGAATACGAAAGATCGCGAGACACGTGGAGGCGTCTCGCGATCTTTCCGTAGCTGCAGTCAGGCAGATGCCGCGGCGGCCCGTCCGGCGCGGCGACCGTAGAAACTCCCGTCGCCCAGTGACACGCCGCTGGCATAGCCCCATGCGGCGAGGCCTGCGGTACAGCGTCCGGCGGCGAACAGTCCCGGGATAGGCTCGCCGCTGACATGGAGCACCTCGGCATCGAGTGTGGTGTGCAGGCCGCCGAGCGTGAATCCGCCGGTGCTGTCGCGAAGGTCGATGGCGCCTACGGGAGACTTGATCGGCTTGAGCCACTGCGCCTTCTTGTGCAGCAGTGGATCCTCACCGCGTGCCGCGCCCTCGTTGTAGGCATCGACGGTGGCCTGCAACGAGTTCGGCGGAAGCCCGATCTCGGCCTCCAGATCCGCGACGGTGTCAGTGACCCACGTCGGCGGCCGCATCATCAACTGCGGCGAGAGCGAGGCCATCGCCTCCTCCTGGGCGTCGCCGTCGATGATGAGGTAGGCGGTGTTGTTCTGGTGGTAGAGCGTGAGCTGGCCGGCCCGGCCGGGGTAGGTGTCCTCGGCGACATACCGTTGACCCCGTTCGTTCACCAGAATCCCGCGCACCAGCTGTTGAGGGTCGATGAACAGGGCGACCTCGGTGGCGTCCATATGGGCCAGATCGGCGCCGAGCGCATGTGCCATCCGGATGGCCTGCCCGTCGTGCTGCTCGATCGCGGAGGCCGGCCGGCCGGCGATTCCTGGGGCATAACGAGCCACCATGGCCTCGTTGTAGGCGAAACTTCCGGTGGCCAGTACCACGCCTCGTCGGGCCCGGATGTCCATCGTGGTGCCGTAGCGCCGGGTCCGGATCCCGACGACTCGGCCGTCCGACTCCACGATCAAGGCCTGCACGCGCACGTCATACAGCGACCGTGTCCCGGCCGCGGTGGCTGTGTCGACCAAGCCCTTCATCAGCATGAAGCCTGCGCTGGCTTCACCCTGCTTCTTGTTCTGCATCTGGGGTACATGGCCGCGCGGAGCCGGCGCGGCGATGGTGTTGAACGGGTACGAGTCCTCCCCGCCGCTGTACATGAGCCCCTGATCGCCCATCGGCTCCCAGCCGGGCTCTCCGAAGAACTCGGCTTTGAACGGCACGCCGCAGCTCACGAGCCAGTCGAAGTGCGCGACGCTTCCCTCGCAGTAATCGGCGATGCGCTGCGAATCTGCGCCCGGGCCCATGGCAACGTCGAGGAACGCGGCCATGTTGTCGACCGAATCCTCGAAGCCGCAGGCCTTTTGGAGCGCAGTACCGCCACCGAGGTAGATGAAACCACCGGCCATAGCTGCGGCTCCGCCCCACGACCCGGTGCGTTCGAGCACCAGTACTTCGGCTCCGGCGTGTGTCGCCTCCACGGCAGCGGCGGCGCCGGCAACGCCATAGCCGGCGATGACCACGTCGGCTTCGTCGGCCCACTCGATGATCGCGCCGGCCGGGATCGGTTGGATGCCTTCGGTGAGTGTCACGGTTGCATAGCCTTCGGTAGATCGGTTACCCACTGGTGTCCCCAGTAGCTGTCCGCGGTGATTTCTTCAGCGGTGTAATAGGTTTCGTCGACGCGCATACCCTCGGTGCCGAACTCGATGTCCCAGTCGCCGGGGGCACGCACGTAGAACGACACCATCTTGTCGTTGGTGTGGCGGCCCAACGTAGAGGAAAGTTGAAAGCCCTCTGCGTTGACGCGATCCAGTGCCTGACCCACCGTATCGAGGGCGTCGACCTCGACCATGAGATGGATCAGGCCCGGATCCCGCAGATTCTGTGCGGGACAGATCGCCAGGCTGTGATGGCGCTGGTTGACACCCATGAACCGGACCCGCACCGGGCCGAACTCCGGTGGCACGGGGACGCGGAACGCACCGCGGGACTTGAAACCCAGTACTTCGGTATAGAACTGGAACAAGCCGTTCACGTCGAGCGCCGGCAGCACCACGTGTCCCAGGCCCTGCTCGCCGGTGACGAACTTCGCACCGTGTGGGGTGATGACAGGGGAGTGGTCGAGGACCGGGCCGTGGAATACCTCCAGCGCAGTGCCGGCCGGATCCTCGAAGGCGATGACCTCCTCGGCCCTCCGCGCGTCGGCTTCATCGACCGACAGCTGTTTGAACGGCACTCCTGCGGCATCGAGTGCTGCCTTGACCTGCTCAAGGTCCGCGTGGTCGCGCACTTCCCAGCCGACGGTCATGATCTTGTCGACGTCTCCGGGCACGACGATGATGCGGGCGGCACGCTCGTCCATCCGCAGGTACAACGCAGACTCGTCGGGTCCTGCGCCGGTGGCGAAGCCGAGCACGTTGAACGCGAAGTGACGCCACCGCTCGATGTCGGAGGCGGCAACGGTGACGTAGCCAAGGCTCTTGATCAGTCCCATTAGAGCTGTCCTCTCAGATCATCGCTCGCAGGGGACCCTGCGGGTCCACGCCCAGCGAACTCAGGGCCGACGCGTGATAGACCGTGCTCGGAACGTGAATCGCGTGGGCCTGGCCGACATGCACATCACGCCAATACCGTTGCAGCGGTTTGTCCATCCGCGCGGCATTGCCGCCGCAGCGGGCGAAGATCTCGTCGACGGCCGACACCGCCCGCCACACCGCCCGCACCTGGGTGCGCCGGCCCGCCGCCCGGTCTTCGAACGAGACTTCCTTGCCCGAGTCGACGATGTCGTAGATGCGGTCGGCGTTGGCCAGCAATTCCTGCCGGGCGGCGTTGATATCTGCGGCGGCCTCGCCGATCGCATACATGACGTAGGGGTCGTCCTTGATCGCCACACCGCTGGAGTTGACCCGCTCACGCTGGTAATCGAGCGCGGCGGCCAGGGCGCCCTCGGCGATGCCGATGGTCGCCGAGCTGATGCCGAGCGGGAACATCGTCGACCACGGCATCAGGTATAGCGTCTCGGTCATCCCGGCTTCGCGCTGGGCCGTGCCGTCCATGACTTTCATCGCGTCCATCGTCCGGTACGACGGTACGAACGCATCCTTGACGATGACGTCCTTCGAGCCGGTCCCGCGCAGTCCCACGACGTTCCACGAGTCTTCTACGATCTCGTAGTCCTTGCGCGGCAGGATCATGTGCAGCATCTGCGGCGGCATCAGTGGTTTGCCTTCAGGGTCGCCGAGCATCGCGCCTAGAAAGATCCAGTCGCAATGGTCGGTGCCCGAGCTGAACTGCCAGCGGCCGTTGAAGATGTAGCCGCCGTCGACGGGCGTGGCCACACCCTGCGGCGCGTAGGGAGACGCGACCCAGGTGTCGACGTCCTCGGCCCAGATCTCGGCAGCGACCTTCGGGTCGGCGTACGCGAGCTGGTACGGGTGCACGCCCACCACACCGTTGATCCATCCGGCCGAAGGGTCCAGTGCCGCGGTGGCCATCACGGTCTCGGCGAACTCGCGCGGATGGACTTCCAAGCCGCCGTGAGCCTTGGGCTGCAACAGGCGGATGTTTCCCGCCGCCTTCATCATCTTGACGGTCTCGTCGGTGAGCTTGCCGATCTTCTCGGCTTCGGCGCCCTGGTGGCGCAACTGGTCGGCGAGGTCGCGCACCCGGTCGATTACGCGCTCAGTCATGGTTCGGTCCTATCGTCGAGGGCTGTACTGATGGTGTACCGCTTTGACCCGGGCGGCGGGGGCCAATCCCGGTCAGTGGAAACGTGGGGACGGACGGCTCAGAACTCGATGTGGACGTCGTCGGAGACCGGTCGTGCCTGGCAGCCGAGGATCACCCCGTCGGCGATATCCTCGGGTTCGAGAATGTCGCAGGCGGCCATGTCCACCTCCCCGCGAACCACCGTGGCCGCGCACGATCCGCACTGTCCCTCCTTGCAGGAATACGGAACGTCGACACCCGAGCGGATCAACACGTCGACCAACGTCGCCTGGCGCGGCCACCTCAGCCGGTGACTGGTGCCGTCTAGATCGACCTGAAGGTCGGCGGCGTCATCTTCGTCGGAAACTGTTGCCGGTGCGGTGGTGTCATCGGCGAACGGGTCACCGGACAGCGACTGGAACACCTCGAGGTGAATCCGGTCCCGCTCGACACCGGCCTCGAGAAGAGTCTCCTTGATGACCGCCATGAACGGGGCCGGCCCGCAGACGAAGGCCTCGAAGCCCGTGGACCCGGCGAAAACAGTGTGGGCGAATCCGCTCAGCTGGGCGTGGGTCGGCAGGCCCTGAACCGATTCCAACCAGTGCAGCACCGTCAGTCGGCCTGCGTAGCGGGCGGCGAGTTCGCGTAGTTCGCCGGCGAAGATCACCGAGCGTTCGTCGCGGTTGGCGTAGCACAGGACCACCCGCCCGGTGCCGGCCGACAACACCGACTTCAAAATCGACATCACCGGAGTGATTCCGCTGCCCGCTGCCCACAACAGAAAGTCGGTGTCGAGACTTGCCGGGGTGAACAACCCCGAAGGCGGCAGTACCTCGAGGGTGTCGCCGACATCGACGTTGTCGCACAACCAATTCGAACCGTAGCCGTCGGCGGTGCGCTTGACCGTCACCTTGGGGGCGGGATCGGTGTGCGGTGAGCTGGCGAGTGAGTAGCACCGGGCCACTGATCCGGTCAGCTCGCTTGGCACCCGTAGCGTCAGGAATTGTCCGGGTCGATACGAAAATCGCTCCTGCTGGTCCTGCGGCACAGTGAAAACCAGAGACCGAGCGTCGGGGCTTTCATCGATGACATCGGCCACCGTGACAACGACGCTCCGTCTGGTCTGCAGGCTCGGGTCGGTCATGGGCCGAGATTCTCGCCGACGCAGCCAATGAGGCAATCCGCCGATTCCGGTGGTCGGGACGTCAGGTCTTGCGGTCCGGTGACCGGGAACTGTGGCGGTCGCGTGCGTGATCGGCGCCTACCGTTCGCCCTGTGAGCAGTGGATCGATGAGCGTCGTAGATGTTGTGGTGGTGGGCGCCGGCTTCGGTGGCCTGTACGCGTTGCACAAGTTCCGGTCGCAGGGGTTGTCGGTGCGAGTCTTCGAGGCCGCTCCGGAGGTGGGTGGCACCTGGTACTTCAACCGCTACCCGGGTGCGCGTTGTGATGTCGAGAGTGTCGACTACTGCTACTCGTTCTCCGAGGAACTCCAACAGGAATGGACGTGGACCGAGAAGTACGCCACCCAGTTCGAAATCTTGAAGTACATCAACTGGGTTGCCGACAAGCTCGATCTGCGCCGCGACATCACGTTCGAGACCAGGGTGAGTTCGGCGGTGCTCGACGAGCAGACGCTGCGCTGGACCGTCACCACCGATACCGGCGAAGCTGTTGACGCGAGGTTCGTGGTCATGGCCACCGGCCCGTTGTCGGCGGCGATGACTCCTGACTTCCCGGGTCTGGACAGCTTCGCCGGCGACGTCTACCACACCGCGCACTGGCCGCATGAGGATGTGGATTTCACCGGTAAGCGCGTCGCCGTCATCGGCACCGGATCCTCGGGGATCCAGTCCATCCCGATCATCGCCGAACAGGCCCAGCAGCTCTATGTCTTTCAACGGACGCCGAATTACAGCGTGCCGGCTGGCAACCGGCCGCTGACCGCCGACGAGATTGCCGAAACCAAGGCCAACTATGCCGAGCGGCGCCGGATGTCCTGGCGCAGTGGCGGTGGCTCGCCACATGTCGCACACCCCAAACTCACCATGGAAGCCACGCCCGAAGAGCGTCACGATGCCTTCGAAAAGCGTTGGGAACTGGGCGGAGTGCTGTTCTCGAAGACATTCGCCGATCAGATGGTCTCCCTGGAAGCCAACGAGGAGGCCCGCAAGTTCTACGAGAACAAGATCCGTGCCGTGATCGACGACCCCGCCCTGGCCGAGGCGCTGATCCCCGACGATCACCCGATCGGGACAAAGCGGATCTGCACCGACACCAACTACTTTCAGACGTTCAACCGTCCCAACGTCGAGCTCGTGAGTGTCCGTAGGACACCGATCGAATCGATCGACGAAACGGGAATCAACACGTCCGACGCGCACTATGACATCGACGCGTTGGTGCTGGCCACCGGGTTCGACGCGATGACCGGCACACTGGCCAAGATCGACATCGTCGGGCGCGGCGGCGAGAAGTTGGTTGACGACTGGGCCGACGGGCCGCGCACCTATCTCGGATTGGGTACCGACGGCTTCCCTAACCTGTTTCTGGTATCAGGCCCCGGGGCGCCGGCGGTGCTGGCGAACATGGTCTTGCATGCCGAAGCGCACGTGAACTGGATCGCCGATGCCATCGCCCATCTCGACCAGAGCGGCTACGCGGCAATCGAACCGACGCCTGATGCCGTGGACAGTTGGATCGCCGAATGTGCCGAGCGCGCCGACGCCACGCTGTTCACCAAGGCCAACTCCTGGTACATGGGCGCCAATGTGCCCGGCAAGCCTCGGATGTTCATGCTGTTCATCGGCGGCTTCGGCGTGTACCTCGATATCTGCAACGAGGCAGCGGCAGCTGGATACAAGGGATTCGATCTGCTGAAGGCGCCCTAGTGACGGACCTGGCGGGCAAAGTCGTCCTGGTCACCGGCGCCGGTGGTGGTACCGGGCGCGTGCATTGCGAACGCTTCGCCGACGCCGGGGCCGACGTCATAGCGCTCGATCGGACTGAGGTCACCGACGACCTACGAGAGACGGCCGAGCGAGTGCGGCAGCGCGGCAGGCGTTGTGCCGTCGGCGCGGCCGATATCAGTAATCTCGCTGAGGTCACGTTCGCGGTTGACTCGGGTGTGACGACATTGGGCCGCCTCGACATCATCGTCGCCAATGCGGGAATCCACACACCGAACAGGCCGGCCTGGACGATCAGCGCCCAGGAATGGCAACGCAATCTGGATGTCAATCTGACCGGCGTCTGGCACACGGTCAAGGCCGGTGTGCCCCACATCGGTTCCGAAGGCGGGACGGTGGTGATCATCAGCTCCACCAACGGTTTACGCGGCACCGCCGGCACGGCGCCCTACACCGCGAGTAAACATGCGGCGGTGGGGCTGGCCCGCACACTCGCCAATGAACTCGGGCCGCAACGTATCCGGGTGAATACCGTCCATCCCGGAGCCGTGGCCACCCCGATGGTGCGCAACCCCGACACGTATAAACGGTTGCGACCAGATCTGGACAACCCCACCGAAGCCGATGCAATCGAAGTGCTCACCGCCCAAAATCTGCTCCCGGTGCCGTGGGTGGAGCCCGTCGATGTGGCCAACGCGGCGCTTTTCCTGGCTTCCGACCAAGCTCGATACATCACCGGCACCCAGCTCGTCGTCGACGCGGGCCTGACCCAGAAGACGACATGACCGGTCGGCTGACGGGCAAGACCGCTGTGATCACCGGTGCTGCGCGCGGCATCGGCCGCGCCCAGGCAGTGCGCTTCGCCGAAGAAGGCGCTGCGATCATCGCAATCGATGTGTGCGGGCCGATCGAGTCGGTGCAGGTGCCACCCAGCGCACCGCAGGATCTCGCGGAAACAGCTCGCCTTGTCGAGCAGGCAGGCGGTCGGATCGTCACCGAGATCGTCGACGTCCGGAGCCCGGACGAACTCCATGACGTTGTCGACCGCGGCGCCACGGAGTTCGATGGGATCGATATCGTCTGCGCCACTGCCGGAATCACGTCGCGAGGTGCCGCCATCGAACTCTCCGAGGCGGCGTGGCGCACCATGCTCGACATCAACCTGACCGGGGTGTGGAACACCTGCGCTGCCACGGCGCCTCACCTGATCAAACGCGGCGCGGGCTCGATGGTTCTGATCAGTTCGATCGCGGGTCTCCGGGGACTCGCGGGCGTCGGGCACTACACCGCCGCCAAGCACGGCGTCGTCGGACTGATGCGTAGCCTTGCCCATGATTTGGCGCCCCATGGCGTGCGGGTCAACTGTGTCCACCCGACCAACGTGGACACGCCGCTGATCCAGAACGACGTCGTCCGCAGTGGGTTCCGGCCCGACCTGGACCGTCCGCCCACCCGTAACGAATTCGCCACCGCCGCCACGCAGATGAACCTGCTCGCCGTGCCATGGGTGCAGCCCGTCGACATCGCGAACGCCAGCTTGTTCCTGGCGTCGGACGAAGCCCGGTATGTCACCGCGATCAGCCTGCCGGTTGACGCCGGAAGTACCCAACGCTAGGAGGCCGACATCGAACAGCAGATGCTCGCTCGGCTACAACGCCTCGAAGATGAGCTGGCCATCACGAGACTGTTGGCCTCATACGGTCCTTCGGTAGATGCCGGCAACGCTGACAATGCGGCCGCGCTGTGGGCGGTCGACGGAACCTATGACGTCGAGGACTGGCTGATGACCGGCCGGGGCGGCGTGCATCAGATGGTCAGCTCGACCGGTCACCAGGATCTGGTGGCCGCGGGCTGTTGCCATTTTCTCGGACCGGCGGTGGTCACGGTCGATGGCGACCGCGCCGTCGCGGTGTGCGAATCGCTGGTTCTGTTGCGCGATGGCGAGTCTGGGTTTCGAGTGTGGCGGGCCACTGCCAATCACTTCGCGCTGAAACGTCTCGAAGGGCAATGGCAGATCACGACGCGCACCAGCAGATTGCTCAACGGCAAATTGTACGCGCACACTCTACTGAACCTTGGATTGGCGGGAGCGCCTGTCCCCGAGCAGATCTGAGAGGCAGCGATGTCCGCTACTGATTGCCCGCTGGTGTTCTTCTCGTTCGTCGCACTTGGTGGCGGGGGAGCCGAGGAACACCGGCGCTACAACGAATGGCATCAGTTGGACCATCGTCCCGAAAATCTCGCGCTTCCCGGAGTTGCCTGGGGTGATCGGTGGAGCCGCCCGGCCGAGTGTCGCGACGCTTCTACGGCCGAGCCTGGGCAGGCCGACACAGACTATGTCGCGATGTACTGGTTTCGGTCTCCGGTGCAAGAGTCGGTGCGAGAGTGGGAGCAGCTCGGTGCGGATTCATTTCAGTGGGGCCGCGGACCGCAGATCCCTGGCGTGCGGCGCACTGTGCTCGCATTCTTCCGACCGGTCAAGGGCTACGCCGCTGCCTCGGCGTTGGTGTCGCCCGGCGTGATCCCGTACCGGCCCAACCGCGGGCTGCACCTGACGATGACCCGGTTTGCCGAACCCTACGGCGCAGGAGCTCACGAGCATCACCGATGGGAGGACCGGGTGGCGATCCCGGCTCTGCTGGAACTGGACGGTGTGGCGGGGGCATGGACTTTCGCATTGGACCGCCACCAGGACAATGGGCTCGGCCTCCGTTCCTCGGAGGCGGCAGATCCTCCAGGCGGCCTGCGCGTCCGTCTGCTCTACCTCGATGACGATCCGGTCCGTGTCACCGGCCGGATCAGGGAACAGCTGGCCGACAAGGCACCTGAACCGGCCGCGGGAGAGTGCGTCATCGATACGCCGCTGAACACGATCATTCCTTGGCAGGACTGGTGAACATGGGTGCCTATGCGCCGCGAGGTTCTTGTCGCCTACCCCCGACGGCTGCCACTGTGGGCTCGCCGGTTCGATGGATCATGGCCGGCGTCACCACGCGATGCGCCGCTCGTGACTGGCGCGCGCCGTTGCGGGGCACATCTGAAAGGCTATGGCAGATAGCCCATGACGCGCTGTGAACAGCCGCGGCGACGGGCTCGATCCGCGTCGACCTGGCGGGCCCGCACAGCGACAGCGCAAATTGATTGCCTCCCTCGCTCACGCTGATCGGAGCGGCAACGACGGTGACTCCCCGCTCACAACCCTCGGCATCGACGGCAACCCCGCCGCGAGCGCCTACGGCGGCCAGACTTCGATCCAACTCCGCTCGATTGCGAATTCCGTACGGCGATGTCACCGCGTACCGCAACTCTGGCCAGGCTGACTCGTCCATCTGCGCCAGGAGCGCTCTGCCGGCGGCGCTCTGTTCCACGGGCTGCTTGAAACCGACCTGCCAACAACTGCCGGAGCTGGGCCACATGCCGAAGCGTTCGATGTGGAGCACGTGCGTACCCGTCAGGACGCTGAGATGCGCCGTCAGGCCGGTGCGACGGTGTAGGTCCGCCATCACCGGCAGTGCCGCTTCCGGAACTCGGCGCTGTCGCACTGCCTGGCGGCCGAATTCGAACATCTTCAGCCCCAGTGTGTATTCGGCGCCATGGCGTTCGATCCAGCCGAGCTGGACCAGTCCCTGCAGGATGCGATGAGTCGACGAGCGGGGAACGTGCGAATACCGGGTGATTTCCGCCAGGGTGAGTGTTTGGCGCGCGCCGAAGACCTCCAGAAGCGCAGCCGCCCGATTGAGCAGCGCTATGGGAGCAGCGTCGTCATCCGACGTTGGCACAAATCCCTCCATACCTGTCATACTCTGCACACGTGTCACAACGTGACAGGTGTGAGTCTAGGCACAGCGTGCCTGCGAAGTAAAGGAGACCGCGTGCCGGTGCGACGACAATCAGCGAATGCCCAAAGGTAAGGGGCCGACGCTCACCGAGCGTCGCGCTGAGGAATTGCGGCTCAACATCGCCAGGACCGCATGCGACATCTTCATCGCCGACGGCGACACCACGGCAACCGTGGAGCGCATCTGCGCCGAAGTCGGCATCGCGACGCGTACGTTCTACCGCCACTTCCCGGTAAAGGAAGACGTACTGGGGCCGTTGTTCGGGCGAAGCGAGACGAACATGCGGGATCTGTTGTCCTGTGCTGCAGCGGATTCAGACCCCGTTGATGTCCTTGTCGACATGTTCACGGTCGAGGTTCGGCATCGCCAGTCAGCCGGGGCCCAGCATCGGCAGTCGGTGGACAAGGCGCGGAAACTGATGTCCCTCGTTGCCGAGACTCCGCAGTACCGACTGCGATGGATGGAATGGAGCGAGAACCTCGCCGACGCCATCACCGAGTTTCTGGCCGGGCACTTCGACTTGAGCGACGACGTGTTCACGCGCTCATTGCCGAGCAGGCTGATCGTCCACGTCAGCAGTAACGCCTACATCTGGTGGACCGACGCCAAGGAACCGCATGAACTCGACGAGTTGATAGCGGCGCACCGGTCCGGAATCGCCATGGTGCTGGCCGGACTCCAACCGTCGGACGGAACTCGCTAGCCCCGTGCCAGGAAGTTCGTGACCACAGACTCGAAAGCGGACTTCGCCTCGATCATGGCCCAGTGCCCACAGTTGGGGAACACGTGAAGCTCGGCGTTGGGTATGGTCCGCATCGGAATCAATGCCATATCAAGCGGACTCACGCGATCATCGCGTCCCCACGTCAACAGTGTCGGTGCCGACACCTTGTGCATCCGTGCCCAGGGCATGGGCAGGTCTGACGCGGCCATCGATGCCATCATCGCTGCGAACGCCGCCTTCCCGTACATGCGGCGTGCGGCGGCCAACGTCTCCGGGTCGGTCGCCAGCGTCCAGCGCTCCTCGATGAGTTCCTCGGTGACCAACGACCGGTCGTAGACCATGGAATGAAGCCAGTCGATGAGGCGCTGCCGAGTCGGGTCTTCGGTGAATTCCTGGAGCAGACGGATTCCCTCGCTCGGGCCGGGGGAGAAGATCGTGGTACCGATCCCGCCGATCGTCACGAGGCGGCTGACCCGTTCGGGTTCGTTGATCGCCGTGTTTATGCCGACCCCGCCGCCCATGGAGTTGCCGACGATGTCCACCCGTTCGATGCCGAGGGCATCGAGGAAGGGAGTTACAGCGCCCTGGGCGGTGACCATCGGGTGCCCGCCCCAGTCATCGGAAACTCCGAATCCGGGAAATTCCAGGACCAGGCACCGGAAGCGTTCCGCGAACGTCGGTAACACCCCGCGGAAGTTGCGCCACCCGGTCACGCCGGGACCTGATCCGTGCAAGAACAGCACGGTCGGCCCCTGGCCGACGTCGTAGTACCGCAAAGTTCCTGCACTGGTGTCGATCTCACGCAGCGCATCCGTCATGCCGACACCGGTACTGGTCGCAGCAGAATTTGACACGTGTCTTCTTTCTTTTTGCTGGGCTCGTTGCATCCAGCCTCACACGCGGCCGAAAAGGTCGGCAATGGGATGTTCCGCTGACCGGTGACTAGCGGCCGCGAGGCGGTATTCCCGGTGGGTGGGACACGCGATGGTGCGCTCGGTTGTGAACTGCGATGGTTCCCGGTCGAGACGTGTTCCAGGTCATATCAGCCCCCGGATGGTCGGCACGCAGAAAAGGAGAACACGATGCTGCAGCGACAACTCGCCGGCCCACTCGAGGGGGTGGGCGGGTTGTTCGCCATGTCGATGGATGCCGCCAGATTCACGGTGCGCAGACCATTCCAATGGCGCGAATTCCTTGACCAATCCTGGTTTGTGGCGCGGGTTTCCATGGCGCCGACGCTGTTGGTCGCGATCCCTTTCACGGTCCTGGTCTCGTTCACCCTGAACATCCTGTTGCGGGAACTGGGGGCAGCCGACCTGTCCGGGGCGGGCGCGGCCTTCGGCGCCGTGACCCAGGTGGGGCCGATGGTGACCGTGTTGATCGTGGCAGGTGCCGGAGCCACGGCGATGTGCGCGGATCTGGGGTCGCGGACCGTCCGTGAAGAGATCGACGCCATGGAGGTGCTGGGCATCAACCCGATCCAGCGTCTGGTCACCCCGCGGATGCTGGCCTCGGGTCTGGTGGCGCTCCTGCTCAACAGCGTCGTGGTGATCATCGGAATCCTTGGCGGATACCTGTTCTCGGTGTTCGTCCAAGATGTCAACCCCGGCGCGTTCGCCGCAGGTATCACCCTGCTCACCGGTATTCCGGAGGTCATCATCTCCTGCGTCAAGGCGGCCCTGTTCGGCCTGATCGCCGGACTGGTCGCGTGCTACCGCGGTCTGACCGTCTCGGGTGGAGGTGCCAAAGCGGTGGGCAACGCCGTCAATGAAACGGTGGTCTACGCCTTCATGGCGTTGTTCGTCGTCAACGTGGTGGTCACCGCCATCGGCATCCAGATGACCACGCGATGACGGGGGCCACCGCTGTACTCCAGTCGGCGTACCCGCGCCTGTCCCGGGCTGTACGACGGCCGGGTGTCGCGCTGAGCGGCATCGGTGACCATGTCCTGTTCTACGGGCGGGCACTGGCAGGCATGCCCCATGCGGCCGTGCACTACCGCAAGGAAGTCGTCCGGTTGATCGCCGAGATCAGCATGGGTGCAGGGACATTGGCGATGATCGGCGGAACGGTCGTCATCGTCGGATTCCTGACCCTGGCCACTGGCGGGGTCCTGGCGATCCAGGGCTATTCCTCGCTGGGCAACATCGGCATCGAAGCGCTCACCGGATTCCTGGCGGCCTTCATCAACGTCCGGATCTCGGCGCCCATCGTCGCCGGAATCGGCCTGGCCGCCACCTTCGGCGCCGGCGTCACCGCGCAACTCGGCGCCATGCGGATCAACGAGGAGGTCGATGCCCTCGAAGCGATGGCGATCCGGCCCGTCGAGTACCTGGTGTCCAGTCGCATCGTGGCCGGAATGATCGCGATCACGCCGCTGTACTCGATCGCGGTGATCCTGTCGTTTGTGGCCAGTCAGTTCACCACCGTCGTGCTGCTCGGGCAGTCCGGTGGTCTGTACGGTCACTACTTCAGCACGTTCCTCAACCCGATCGACCTGCTCTGGTCATTCCTGCAGGCGCTGCTGATGGCGTTGGCAATTCTGCTGGTGCACACCTACTTCGGCTTCTTTGCCACCGGCGGTCCTGCCGGTGTCGGTGTCGCCGTCGGCAACGCGGTCCGGACGTCGCTGATCGTCGTCGTCTCGATCACCCTGTTGATCTCGCTGGCCGTCTACGGCTCCAACGGCAACTTCAACCTGTCCGGCTAGAGAAGGCATCTGATGTCGCGTGACGCTATACGTCTTTTGGTCGGGCTGACCACGGTCGCGGTGATCGCCGCAGTCGTCACCGGCGCGGTCGTGCTGTTCCGCGGCGGGGTCGCCCCCACCGCCTCGGTGACCGTCATCTCGCCGAGGGCCGGTCTGGTGATGAACCCCGACGCCAAGGTCAAACTGCACGGAGCGCAGGTCGGCAAGGTCGTCGCCATCGAAACTCTGCCGGACGGGCAGGCAGCGCTTCGTCTGGCGATGAATCCCGCTGATCTGCAATTGATTCCGTCCAACACCGGTGTGGAGATCGCTTCCAGCACCGTGTTCGGCGCCAAGTTCGTCCAGCTCGTGCCGCCGCCTGAGCCGTCGAAGAACTCGATGTACGCCGGCCAGGTGCTCGACGCCACGCACACCACCGTCGAGATCAACACGGTGTTCGAACAGCTGGTGTCGGTGCTGGCACAAATCCAACCGGAAAAGCTCAACGAGACACTCGGCGCGATGGCCCAGGCCATCGACGGTCGCGGCGACAAGCTCGGCCAGACGCTGGTCGATCTCGACGCCATGCTGGCCAAGTTCGCACCCAGCCTCGGCACACTGAGTCATGAAATAGACGTCGCACCAGAGGTTTTCAATGCCTACGCCGACGCCGGTCCGGATCTGATGGACACCGTCCGTAACGCGACGCAACTCAGCGACACGCTCGTCGAGCACCGAGACGATCTGGATGCGTTGTTGGTCAGCGCGATCGGACTGGCCGATGTCGGCAATGAGGTGGTCTCGACCAACAGCGCCGGGGTGACCGACGCGATGCGGCTGCTGGTGCCGACCACAAATCTGCTCAACCAGTACAACCCGGCACTCAACTGTGTGCTGAAGGGAATGGTGCCGCTGGCGATGGGACCGCCACAGCCTCTACCCGGCGTCATGCTGCTGGACTCGTTCCTGCTGGGCACCGAACGCTACCGCTACCCGGGCAACCTGCCGAAGGTTGCCGCCACCGGCGGCCCGCAGTGCCAGGGCCTGCCCGAGGTCGGCTTCGAACAACGGCCGCCGTTCGTGGTCACCGACATCGATGCCAACCCGGCGCAGTACGGAAACCAAGGAATCCTGTTGAACTCCGAGGGACTCAAGCAGGCGTTGTACGGCCCGCTCGACGGTCCGCCCCGCAACACACCTCAGATAGGACAACCGGGATGACGCGCAGCATCGGCACCGCGCTCAAGTTCGGCGTGTTCGGCGTGACGATGTTGCTCCTGACGGCAGCGCTGTTCGCGATCATGGGCCAGTACCGCACCGGATCGACCAACGGCTATTCGGCCGTGTTCAGCGACGCGTCCAGCCTGAAGGTCGGCGATTCCGTGCGGGTGGCGGGCATTCGGGTCGGCACGGTCAACGACGTTGCGCTGCAACCTGACAACACCGTGCTGGTCCACTTCGACTCGGACCGCGAAGTCGTCATGACAACCGCGACCAAGGTTGCGGTGCGCTACCTGGATCTGGTCGGCAACCGCTATCTCGAGTTGCTCGACAGTCCTGGGTCGACCAAGATTCAGCCGGCGGGTTCGCAGATCCCGCTCGAGCGGACCGAGCCGGCACTGGATCTCGACCTCCTGCTCGGTGGGCTCAAGCCCGTCATCCAGGGACTCAACGCCCAGAATGTCAATGCGCTGACGAACTCGCTGATCCAGATCCTGCAGGGCCAGGGCGGCACGGTGGAATCGCTGATGGCGCACACGACCTCGTTCACCCAGGCGCTCGCCGACAACGGGCAGACCGTGCAACAGCTGATCGACAACCTGAAAACCACCGTGGCAACGGTTGCCAAGGACGGTGACAGATTCTCGGGAGCCGTCGAGCAACTGCAACAACTCATCACCGGACTGTCGCAGGAACGCGATCCCATCGGCGAGGCGATCACCGCGCTCGACAACGGAACCGCGTCTCTGACAGACCTCATGACCCAGGCCCGGCCGCCGCTGTCAGGCACCGTCGATCAACTCACCCGGCTGGCGCCGCTGCTCTCGAACGAGGATGACATGGCGCGGATGGATCTTTCGTTGCAGAACGCACCCAAGAACTACCGCAAGCTGGTCCGTTTGGGGGCCTACGGCAGCTTCATCAATCAGTACCTGTGCGGCATGAATGTCCGGGTCACCGACCTGCAGGGGCGCACCGCGTACTTCCCGTGGATCATGCAGAACACCGGACGCTGTGGGGAGCCCTGATGCTGAAATACCGTGGATCGCACCTCATTCGGAGCGGACTCATCGGGATCGTTCTGATCGCGATGGTCATCGCCGTCGGGCTCCGTCCTCAGGCGCTGTGGTCCTGGGCCACGTCGGTGAAGTATCACGCACTGTTCGCCGAGGCCGGTGGGATCACCGCCGGTAACGACGTCAAGATCTCCGGGGTCACCAAGGGTCTCGTCACCGACGTCAGCCTGAGTCACGGCAAGGCGCTGGTGACCTTCACTCTCGACAGCAAGGTGCGCCTGGGCTCGGCCACCACCGCGCACATCCGCACCGGGACCATGCTCGGTGCCAGGATGCTCACCCTGGAACCGGCCGGCGCGGGCACAATGCGCTCCTCGGACACCATCCCCATCACCAGGACGGCGTCACCGTATTCGTTGACCAACGCCGTCGGCGACTTCACGAACAACACGGCCGGTACCGACACCGCTGCGCTCACGCAATCCCTGGATACGTTGTCGGACACCATCGATCGCATGGCGCCGCAACTGGGACCGACGTTCGAGGGTCTGTCCCGGC
Organism: Mycolicibacterium alvei; assembly: GCF_010727325.1. Classification (NCBI taxonomy): domain Bacteria; kingdom Bacillati; phylum Actinomycetota; class Actinomycetes; order Mycobacteriales; family Mycobacteriaceae; genus Mycobacterium; species Mycolicibacterium alvei. The sequence goes on along the minus strand of NZ_AP022565.1, from coordinate 2,982,508 downwards.
TGTCGGAAACCCTGAACAGTCGCAACGAGTCGCTGTCCAACCTGCTCAAGAGCGCTGCCGACGTGACCGGCATCCTCTCGAAGCGCAGCGAGCAGGTCAACACGCTGCTGCTGGACGCGAACGCGTTGACCGGGGTGCTCGACCAACGCCGGTACGCGATCGTCAACCTGCTGGCCAATACCTCGGCGCTGGCCCAGCAGCTCTCCGGACTCGTCCACGACAACGAAGAAGAGCTCGCACCCACGCTCAAGCAGCTCAACTCGGTGACGGCGATGCTGGAGAAGAACCGCGACAACATCGCGGGCGCGCTGGCGGGCCTCGCCAAATACCAGGTCACCCAGGGTGAATCGGTGAACAACGGCTGGTATTACAACGCGTTCGTCGGAAACCTGCTGCCGGCGCAGACCCTTCAGCCCTTCCTCGACTACGCCTTCGGATTCCGGCGCGGCACCAACGCCGGACAACCACCGGACAATGCCGGCCCACGTGCCGAATTCCCATGGCCCCACAACGGCATTCCTGGAGGAAGTCGATGATCGCCCGCAATCGCAAGCGGACCAGCCGCACCGTGTTGGTGCTGATCGCCGCGCTGGCACTGGCCGGCACGGTGGTGATCGTGCGGCAGACCGCCTTCAAGCCCACCACCATCACTGCGTACTTCACCTCGGCCACCGCGATCTACCCGGGCGACGAGGTCCGCGTGGCAGGCGTCAAGGTCGGCTCCATCACGAGCATCGAACCGGTCGGCGGGCAGGCGCGGATCACCCTCGCCGTCGATCACGGTGTGAAGATTCCGGCCGACGCCAAGGCGATCCTGATGGCGCAGAACCTGGTTGCCGCTCGTTATGTCCAGCTGGCCCCGGCCTACGAAGACTCCGGGCCGACCATGGCCGACGGCGCGCAGATCGGTGTCGAGCGCACCGCCGTGCCCGTCGAGTGGGACCAGGTCAAGGACCAGCTGATGCGGTTGGCGAGCGACCTGGGACCGCTGAACGGCGCGTCGGCCACCTCGCTGAGCCGGTTCGTCGACAGTGCCGCCGCCGCCATGAACGGCAACGGTGAGAAACTGCACGAGGCGATCAGCCAGTTGTCCGGTGTTGCAAAGATCCTCGGCCAGGGGAGCGGCGATCTCGTCGGCACCATCAAGAACCTGCAGATCTTCGTGACGGCACTGCGGGACAGCAATGCCCAGATCGTGGAATTCCAGGGACATCTCGCCAACGTCACCAGTGTCGTCGACGGGAGTCGCTCCGATCTGGACGGTGCGCTGACCAATCTGGCCGATGCCGTCGGCAACGTCCGGCGGTTCATCGCCGGCACGCGTGATCAGACCGCTGAGCAACTGGAGCGGTTGAACAACGTCACCCAGAATCTGGTGGACAACAAGGCCAAGCTGGAGAACGTGCTGCACGTCGCGCCCAACGCGATCGCCAACGGCTACAACATCTACAACCCCGACAGTGGGACCGCCGTCGGTGCTTTCGCGCTGTCGAACTTCGCCGATCCGGTTTCGGTGGTGTGCTCGGCGATCTCGGCGGTGAAGAACGCCACGGCGTCCGAATCCTCCAAACTGTGTGCCCAGTACCTCGGGCCTGCCCTGTCGTTGATCAACTTCAACTACCTGCCGATGCCTTTCAACGCCTACCTGCGCAAGGCGCCCAGCCCGGAGAACCTGGTGTACACCGATCCCAACCTCGCACCTGGTGGGGCCGGCGGGCGTCCCCAGCCGTACGCGGATCAGCCGCCGGCGGTGTCGGCCTACACCGGTGCCGGTGACGTGGCACCGCCGGCGGGATGGGGTGCGCCTCCGGGCCCGCCGGGCTCGTATGCACCCAACGGATTTCCCGCGAACCCGTCACCCGCGGCCTATCCCGGATCACCGATCGTCGCGGACACACCGGTGCAAGCGCCGAAGTCGTTGGGGGACATGCTCCTACCCGCCGAGATGGCTCCGGCCCCCGCACCACCCGCCCCAGGAGGCACCCCATGACCGCTCGGAGGTCACTGACGCGCCTGACCGCGGTAGCCGCCTGCGCAGCGGTGACCCTGACCGGCTGTGCGTTCCACGGACTGAATTCGCTGCCTCTGCCCGGCACGGTGGGGCGCGGGGCTGACGCCACGACCTATCATGTCGAGCTCGCCAATATCGGTACGCTGGAAGCCAATTCGCCCGTCATGATCGGCGATGTCATCGTGGGCAGCGTCTCCCGCATGGTTGTGAAGGGCTGGCACGCGGACGTGGAGGTCTCGGTCAAGCCCGACGTCGTCGTTCCGGCCAACGCGGTCGCCACCGTGGGGCAGACCAGCCTGCTGGGCTCCATGCACATCGCACTCGATCCCCCGCTGGGGCAGTCGCCGTCAGGGCGGCTGACACCGGGCGCCACCCTCGAGCTCAACCAGACTTCGACTTATCCGTCGACCGAACAGACCCTGTCGTCGCTGTCGGTCCTCGTCAACGGTGGCGGTCTGGGCAAGATCGGTGACCTGGTCACCGAATTCAACGCTGCGCTCAACGGCCGGGAAGACCAGATTCGCGATCTGCTGACCCGGCTCGACGACATCGTCGGCATGTTCGCCAACCAGCGCGACGACATCAACGCGTCGATCACGGCACTGAACCGGTTGGCGGGCACGCTGTCCGGGCAGCAGGAGGTGATCACCACGGCGCTGCAACGGATCCCTCCGGCCCTGGACGTCCTGGTGAAGGAACGCCCGCGCATCACCACGGCATTGGAGAAGTTCGGTCAGTTCAGCGACACCGCGACCAAGCTCGTCCATGCCACGCGGGACGACCTGCTGACCAACCTGCGTAACCTCGAACCCACGGTGAAGGCACTGGCCGATGTCGGCCCGAATCTGGGAACCGTGCTGGCCTACGCACCGGCGTTCCCTTACCCGCAGAATTTCATCGACCGGGCCATTCGCGGGGACTACCTCAACCAGTTCATCACCTTCGACTTCACCGTCCCGCGGCTGAAACGAGGGTTGTTCCTGGGGACCAGGTGGGGCCAGGAGGGCTTGCCGTTGACGCCGGCGCCCGGCGATCCCTGGTTCTCGAACTACACCAAGGATCCCCTGAACATGCCACTGACTCCGCCACCACCGGCAGTGGCCACGATGCCGCCGCTGGTCGACCCGGCTCCGGACGAAGGGCCGGCCGATCCGCCCGCCGTGACACCGCCATCTGACCCTGCAGCGCCGAACGGAGGTGGCAACTGATGCTTACCCGCTTTGTCCGAATTCAGCTGGTCATCTTCGCGGTGGCGTCGGTGATCGGGATGACCCTGATGGGCATCGTGTACATGCAGGCACCGACCCTGTTGGGGATCGGGCGGATGACGGTGACCCTGCAACTGCCCGGAACCGGTGGGTTGTACCAGTTCTCGAATGTCACCTACCGCGGTGTGCAGATGGGGAAGGTCACCGAGGTGCGGCCCACCCGTGACGGAGCGGTGGCGACACTGTCGCTTAACACGTCACCCAAGGTGCCCGCGGACCTGCACGCCGCAGTCCTCAGCGTGTCGGCGGTGGGCGAACAGTACGTGGATCTGCAGCCCCGCAACGACTCGGGACCATATCTCCAGGACGGTTCGGTGATCCCGGCGTCCAGCACGTCGATTCCCCAAGCCGTGGGACCGATGCTCGATCAGGTCAGTTCACTCATGGGCAGCATCCCGAAGGACAAGATCGGCCCGCTGCTCGACGAAACCTTCAAGGCGTTCAACGGGACTGGAAATGACATGGGGGCACTGCTGGACTCCTCGTCGAGACTGATCAACGAGGCGAATGCTGCCTCAGATCAGTCCCGGGCGCTCATCGACGACGGTGCGCCCTTACTCGACGGGCAGGCCGAGTCGGTCGATGCGATCCGCACCTGGGCCCGGAGCATGGCCGGGATAACCAAGCAGGTCGCCGACGACGACCAGCACGTGCGCACCTTGCTGAAGGACGGGCCGGGGACCGCCGACGAAGCATCCCGCTTGTTCAACCAAGTCAAACCCACGTTGCCTCTGTTGCTCGCCAACCTCACCAGCTTGGGTCAGGTCGGGGTGACTTATCACCCGTCGCTGGAGCAATTGCTGGTGCTGCTGCCCCCAGTCGTGGCCTCGACACAGTCCTACGGTGCGCCGAAGAACAACCCGGTTGGAATGTCGCTGGGCGACTTCACTCTCAATATCGGAGATCCGCCGGCGTGCACCGTCGGGTTCCTCCCGCCGTCGGCGTGGCGGTCTCCGGAGGACACCAGCGACATCGACACCCCCGACGGGTTGTACTGCAAACTGCCGCAGGATTCGCCGATCGGCGTGCGCGGAGCGCGCAACTACCCGTGCATGGGGAAACCCGGAAAACGCGCTCCCACTGTCGAAATCTGCGACAGCGACCGACCTTACGAGCCTTTGGCGATGCGCCAGCACCCCCTCGGCCCCTACCCGATCGATCCCAATCTGCTGGCGCAGGGGATAGCACCGGATTCCCGGGCTGATCGAGATGCCGCCATCCACGGACCGGTCGAAGGCACCCCGATGCCGCCGGCTGCCGCGCCTGCCGAAACGCCTGTCGCACCGCCGGCAGGTGAGGTGCCGCCGAGCCCGGACGCGCCGACGATGGCGCCGAGTGCCTTCACTCCCAGTGGATCTGGCGGCCCATCGGTCGCGATCGCCACTTACGACCCGAAGACGGGGCGGTACGCCACACCGGACGGCAAGGTGTACCGACAGACCGATCTGGTGCCGCAGACCGGGGACCCGACGTGGAAAGACCTGTTTACCACCTGAGTGCCCGTGAATGCGAAAGCCCCCGCAATGGAAACCATTGCGGGGGATTTGCATACCTGATCGAGTAGCTGTAAAGCTCTCTGGTCAGGCGGTTTTGACGAGCTTGAACGGCATCGTGATGAACACGACCTTGCTGGTGCCGCATGACCCGCTGACACCGGTGGTCGAGTCCTCGCCCAGCAGTGTCGTCGAGGCCGGATCATTCGCGGTGGCATCTTTGTTCGAGGTGAAGAATCGGTACACCTGCAGACCCGGGCCGGCAGTTCCGTCGCCGCACGGCTGCCAGTTGTCCACCGTCTTCTTGACGTACCAGACGCCGCCCTTCTGGTAGATCGGCGCACTCCAACCCCAATCGGTGTCGACCGTGCCGGTGCACTCGCCGGGATAACTGCACGTCGTGGAGATCGTCCAGGTGCCACGAATGCTGGCCTCGTCGTGGAAGATGTCGTTCGTTTTCGCCCACTCGCCGTTCGACGTGGCGGTGTACGTGCCGTTGAGGCCCCAACTCGGAGACGCCGCGGCGACCGGGCTGCACAAGCCGGCCACCCCAGTGGCGGTGAGCACCGCCGCCCCAATGAACGCAGTCGACACCCACATGACCAAACTCCTCTGTACGCCGGCCACCGGTGGTCGCCGCGGCAGTGTTCACTGTGCAACTTCTTCGGTCTTCTGACGGACAATGTCCCACCTAGTGGGCCGTGAGCTGGCGGCCGGATTCAGCCGTGCCACAGTGTCGTACGTGCGAATACCGGTGGTAGCCACGGCAGGACTGCTCGTTGCGGCGGCGATGGTCGCTCCGTCGCCGGCGGGCGCAGAACCTGTCGGCTGCAGTGAACCCTCATGCGTACCCGGGATCACCGGTGGCGTCGTGCTCGGCGCGCCGTGCTCGGACACCGCGTACTACGTCTTCGGCACCACTTCCTGGGGCCGGGTGGTGTTCTGCGGGTCCCCGCGCCGCTACGAGCCGCGCTACTTCCGGTCGCCGCCGCTGAAGGGCATTCGCGAGGAGAACACCCCATGCACAGGTTTCGAGAACACCGTCGCCCAGGCGACCGACGGGCTCTTCCTGAGCTGTGTGTCCACTGACGGATCGAGCAGGTGGCTTCGTGGTGACCTGTGATGCGCGGGACCGCGCGGTGTTGAAGCGTTGGCGCACAGGCACTGTCAGCGCACTTCTCGCTGTCGTCCTGGGTGCCGGTATTACCGTGGCGCCCCCGGCACACTCAGACGAGGAGCCGATGCCCCACCGCGTGACCTACACGGTCACCGCGGAGCAGCCGACGACCGTCGGCATCTATTTCCGCGAGGTCGACCCGCCGACGTGGGCCGACTATAGCCACAATCCCTACGAGTTCAGCCCTAGGGACGATATGACGTTGGAGCCCGGCAAGCCCTGGATCCGCGAGACGATGCTCGCCGACCCCATGAAATGGGCCATGGTTACCGTCACCACGGCCGGCTTGGCTCCGCAACCCAGCCAGACTCTGCGTTGTGAGCTGGCCATCGACGGGATCGTCGTCCACCGCGCTGCCGGCCCCAAAGGGGCGTTGTGCTCATTGCGGAATTGGTGATGGTGCCGATCCGTCACAACGGATTTGTCCGCTGGGTGGGACACCGCCGTCGACGCCGGTTCCGGCCGCATTAGCGTGCGGCCGAGACCAACCGGAGGTGCACTATGCGGTTACTCAGCCGCCCCGACGAGGAAACTGAGCCGACCGTGCTCGACGACGTCGACGATGCCGACTCGCCGCTGAGCGACGATGACGTCGAGTTGTCAGATCAGGCCGCTCCTTCGGACGAGGACGATACTGACAACCAGCCACTGAACTCGGACGAAAAACGCAGATGGCGACCGAAACTCGCGACGGTGCTCGCCGGTGTCGCCATCCTTGTCAGCGGAGCGTTGCTCGCAGCGAGCGGATACGTGATCTGGTTTCACCAGCAGGCCGACCGTGAGCAGCAGCGTCGCGCGGAATTCTCGGCGGCGGCGTCGCAAGCCGCGGTCACCCTGATGTCGATCGACAGCGCCAAGGCGGAGGACAACGTCAGGCAGATCGTCGACAACTCGACCGGACAGTTCAAAGAGGACATTGAATCGTCGGCCGAAGACCTGGTGAGAGCCGCGCAGGATTCGAAGGCGACGACGAAGGCCACGGCAAAGGCGACGGCTGTCCAGTCGATGGACGCGGACTCCGCAGTCGTCCTCGTCAGCACCGCAACCACGGTGAGCAACTCGGCGGGCGCCAATCAGCAGCCGCGCAACTGGCGGCTGAGCGTCACGATGGTCCGAGACGGAGAACAGCTCAAGATGTCGAAGGTGGAGTTCGTCCCGTGAGTACCAGCACAGCAGAACCCGGTGTCAGCACGGAACCTGAGGTCGAAATCCCTTCGGACGCTGAGTCAATCACCGAGGAGCCTTCACAGGTTCAGGATCGGTGGATCGATCGGGTTGCCCGGCGGTGGCGACCGATCGCGGTCGTCTGTCTACTGCTGGCCTCGGCGAGCTCAGCGGCAGCGCTCTATTTCGGTGTGTACCGCGCCGACCATGGGAGTGCCGCAGCATCTGCGACGGTGGTCGATGCAGCCTCCGAAGGTTCAGTGGCGTTGTTGTCCTATGCGCCAGACAGTTTGGATCAGGACTTCGCTACGGCGAAATCCAAACTGGCCGGTGACTTCCTGGATTACTACAGCGAGTTCGCCAACAAGTTCGTCGCGCCGGCGGCCAAGCAGAAGGACATCCGCGCCACTGCATCGGTTGTTCGCGCTGCTCCGATCACCGTGCAGTCCGACACCGCAGAGGTGTTGGTCTATCTGAACCAGGCGACAACCAGTCGCGACAACCCCGAACCGGCACAGGCCGCCAGTGCTGTGAAGGTCGGGCTCACGAAAATCGATGGGGGCTGGCTGATCTCGTCGTTCAACCCGATCTAGCGGATGTCGCGTTCGAGCTCCATCACCTGCCCACGCGCACAAGGCTGGGGCGGGCGGGATTCACTGGGCGGGTTAGGCGCGAAGTCGAAGGCCCCCAACGTAATGCCTAGCTAGGGACCGCGTGCTGCGTTGTCACTGAGGGCGTGGTTGTCGCGCAGGAGCCAGCCGGGCGGAAGCCGCGGGTCGACCGGCGCAGGTGCGGGCAATCCCGGGTCGGGCGGTGCTGGGTCCCAGAGGTGTTCGACGTTGGGTGGGATCGGGGTGGGTTGGTCGAACATCGCGCCCCACTCCGGGTCCAGCCCGGGGTCCTGCTCGTCCCACTCCGGGTCCGGCTGGAGTTCTAGTTCCCACTGCGGCTCTTGCTGGGGGTCTTGTTGTTCTAGTTCCCGCTCCCGCTCCGGCTGGAGGTCTTGCTGTAGTTCCCGCTCCGGGTCGTGGGTCAGTTCCTGCTGCGGTGCTGGCGGCTCGCGCTGTGCTTCCCGGTCCGGTTCTGGTTGGTCATGGTCGGGTGCGGTGAGCAGTAGTTCGGGTCGGTGGTGGTAGTTGATGCGGTTCTGGCCGTGGTCCAACTCTGGTGGCGGGTGCCATTCGACTTCGCCGCGGTTGTTGATGGTGGTGGTGTAGCCGCCGTCGGTGTTGACCAGGCGGTTGTCGGGGCCGCAGGCCAGGGCCATCTCATCGACATTGGTGTTGCCGCCATCGGCCCAATCGGCGACGGCGTGATGGGCCTGGCAGCCATAGGAGCCGACGGTGCAGCACGGTTTGGTGCAGCCTCCGTCACGGGCGATCAGCATGATCCGCTGCGCCGGGCTGGCGATGCGTCGGGCCCGGAAATAGTTCAGTGCCGCGCCGGTGGCTTGGTCGAACACCGCGAGGTGGTGATGGGCGTGCCCGCCCATGCGGATGACATCTTTGATGGGAAGCTTGGTGCCGCCACCGCTCACTCCGATTCCGGCACGTGATTCCAGGTCTTGCAGGGTGGTGCGGATGATGATCGACACCGGTAATCCGTTGAGCTGACCCAGATCACCACTCATCAACGCGATCCGTCCGATGACGAGCAGCGCGTCGTGCTGACGCTGAGCCAGGCTGCGGTGATCGTTGTCGATCTGGGCTTGGGTCGGCGTGCCGAAGATGCAGGGTTCCTCGTCGTCGGGGTTGCACATGCCGGGGGCGGCGAACTTGGCGAACAGGACTTCCCATACCGCGGCGGCTTCCGGGTTGAGGTTCGCTGTCAGCGCCGTCATCCCATCGCGGCCCTGCTTGCCCACCGAGGCGCCGCGCTTGCGTGCGCGTTCGGTGTCGTCGGGTTCGGGCCCGTCCTGATCGAGCAGGAACAACCGCAGCTCCGCAGTGTCTTTGAGCTCTTTGGGTCCCACCCCGACCGCGACGCGTACCAGGTCGGCTTCGAACTGGTCGCGGGTCACTTGGTCGACGAATCCCGGGAGCCCGTCGATCGCGTCGCGCAGCACCTTGACGTGGTCGGTGTTGATCAGCCCGCCCGACTGTGCGCCACTCACCCTGGGCAGGACCGGCGCCAGTGGTTCACCGGTCAACGCGCGGCGCGGCCCCAGTTGGGCGGCTTCAGCCAGACGGCGGCCGGCCTCGGTGGTGGACAGGCGCCAGCGGATGCGTAGTACCGCGTTCCAGGATTTGGCGCCCATCTCCTGGGGGGTGGTGTCGGCTTGTAGCTGGGCCAACAGTCGATGCATCACCGACGGCAGCTGACAGGTCAACGCTTCGTACTCGTCGAGCACCCCGATCAGCTCACCACGGGTCAGCGCGGCGAAGCCACAACCGGTGAACGCGTCATAAGCAGCACGTAACGCCGCTACCGCCTCAACCGCACCCGCCTCCATTAATCGAACATACATTCGACCACCGACAAGTTCGGCCGCGGCATGACCACCGCGGCATGACCACCAGGGTGTTAAGGCGTATCGCGGTTCGGCAGCAATGTCTCGTGTGCCGAAGACGTTGCAGCACGGAACAGCACCGCGATCAAGGCCAGGGCCCCGAGTGCAACGACCGGGATGGTCCATAGCTGGCGGGTCATCACGGCCGACCCGCACTTGTCCGCGTACTCCTGGCCGGCGGCGTTGGCCTGCACGAGGTGCGCGCCGAATCCGGAGCCGCAGGGGATCTGCATGCCGAACTGGTCGAAGTCGTCAAGGTAGACCGGCAGGCTCATCAGGTACAGCCCGATGGCGAGCATCAGTGCCCCGGCGATTCCGATATACACGGCGCGAAAACTCACCGTTCCCCCTTCACGTCATGCATACGTCCGCGAACAACAGCACCGGCCACGAGACGATCGCGCCCAGGAAGGACACCACCGCGTCGAGGCTGCCCATCGATCGCAGATGGTCGATGTGCGTGCCGGACCAGACGGTACCGACCAACAGATACGGCACGCCCAGGACCACGGCTACGACGATCAGTTCGCCGACGGCGACGCGGTAAGCCAGCAACGCCCGCAACCTGGCAAACACGTGACCCCCATCTGGCCTCAACGTCATCTATGTTAACGCCTATTCTCTGCGGAACTACTATTTTGACCCGACTCTTGGGTCCGTTAGGGTGACGGAATGGCGCGCATCTCGCCCCGGTCGATCGACAGCGGTGCCAGCGTGGTGCGCCGCCGTCCCAAAGACCGAAAGGCGCAGATAGCGCGGGCCTCGGCCGAGTCCTTCAGCGCGCTGGGATACCACGGCGTGAGCATGGAGGCCATCGCCTCACGGGTCGGGATCTCGGCGGCCGCGTTGTACCGGCACTATTCGAGCAAGTACGAATTGTTTCGCGACGCGGTGCTCAACCTCGGCCAGCAACTTGTCGACGGGACGGCGTTCGCGGACGACGCCGACGGCGACCCGCGGGAGCGGTTGACCCTCATTGTCGCCGCGCTCAGTGACACCGCGTTGGCTAATCGCGAATCCGGTGGGCTGTATCGGTGGGAGGCGCGTTATCTGCGCGGCGAGGACCAGAGCGCCCTGGATGCGCAGATGCGCACGGTGCACCGGCGGATTCACCGGCCGCTGATGGAATTACGGCCCGCACTCGGTTCGCGGGCCCGCTGGACCCTGTCGACAGCGGTGCTCGGCGTGATCGGCAGCGTCGTCGACCATCGGTCCAAACTGCCCGCCGGTCAGATCCGCGAAACGCTCGCCGATATCTGCGACGCCCTGTTGGCGGCCGAGTTGCCGGAGTTTCCCGGCGCGACGGACCCGGTGGTCACTCCGCCACCCGCCATGAACACGACGAAATACGAAGCGCTGCTGACCGAATCGATGCGGCTGTTCAACCAGAACGGCTACCGCGACACCACGATGGAGGACATCGCCACCGCCGTCGGTATGCCCGCCTCGGGGATCTACCGGTACTTCTCCGGCAAATCCGACATCCTGGCGGCCGGGTTCCGGCGCGCCGCCGACCGGTTGTCCGCCGACATGGCCGAGGTGCTCGGCGCGGCGACGGATCCAGAGCAGGCGCTGGGCGCCCTGATCGACGACTACGTGGCGCGATCCTTCGACCGCCCCGAACTCGACTACGTCTACTACACCGAACGTTTGAACATGACGCCCGCCGACCAGAAGATCCTGCGCGATCTGCAACGGGCGGCGGTGGAATCGTGGGTCGAGGTCGTGATGCCGGTGCGCCCGCGGTGGAGTGCCGGGCAGGCGCGCTTCGCGGTTCATGCGGCGATGGCCTTGGTGATCGACTTGGGCCGGCTCATGAACTATCGGAATTCAGAGCAGACCCGCGCCGTCGTCGCCGTCCTGATCGACCTGACCCTGCTGGGCCGTTACCGGTTGCGCACGGCGTTGCCGGCCAGATAGGCCATGTAGCCGAGCGTGCCGACGGTGGCCAGCTTGCGGGTCTTGGGCAGCAGGAGGCCCAGGCCGATCGCGGTCTCGATGCCGCCGTTTGTGTAGATGTGCTTCTGGGTGTCCTTGGGGAAGGCCGGCTTGGTGATCGACTCGAACAGCTGCGGCTTGACGAAATGTGAGACACCTGCGCCGGCCACGCTGAGGCCGATGAGTTTGACCAGCTTGGAGTTCTTGCCCTCTGTCATGTGTGATCCTCTCTGATCAGGCAAATGTGTAGTCGCTCAACGGGAATCGTGAAGCTTCCGCGACGGCCCGGCGGGTCGTCATCGGCCGGAGCAGCGTTGCCTCGCCGCTCGGATTGAAATAGTACGACCGTGCCGATGCGCAGTTGCCGAGGGTGAACAACGAGTCACCCAGCAACTCCGTCATCCGGTCCAGATAGCGGGCGTTGGCCTGTTCGGTGACCTCGAACGTCGTGGCCCTGCGGTGCCGGAGTTCGCCGAACAACCGGTCCATCAGGTGCATCTGGTACTCCATGGTGTTGAAGAAGTTCAGGCCCAGGAAAGCGTACGGACTGGCCAGGCTCAGATAGTTCGGGAAGTACGGCATCGAGACACCCTGGTAGGCCTGGAACCGGGTTTCCCGCCACCACTTTCCGAGGTTGCGGCCATCACGCCCGATCACCTCGATGGCCGGGAAGTTCGCCTCCCACAGATCGAAACCGGTGGCCAGCACCAGGGTGTCGATATCGGTCCTGGTGCCGTCTGAGTTGACGATCGCCCCCGGTTCTATCCGGTCGATTCCGCTTACCTGCAGGTGCACGTGCGATTTGGTGAACGCGCGGTAGTACCCGTTCGAGAACGTCGGGCGCTTGCAACCGAAGTCGTAGTCGGGGGTCAGCTTGCGGCGCAGCTCCGGGTCGCGGATCGAGGCGAACCGGTGCAGCTTGGCCAGGTCGGCCGCGGCGATGTTGAACCGCCGAAAGTACCGGTGCTTGAGCACGGCGGTGTCGACCATGAACGCGTAGATGGCGTCGGTGACGGTGCGCACGGCCCGCTGGGTCAGTGGCACCCGGGCGAACAGACGGCGCACCCCAGCCGAGAACTTCACATCGATCTTGGGCACGACCCAGATCGGGGTGCGCTGGTACACGGTCAGGTCCGCAGCCTTGCGGGCCAGCTCTGGAATGAGTTGCACGGCAGTGGCGCCGGTGCCGATGACTGCGATCCGACGGCCGTCGGGCCGGTAGGTGTCGTCCCAGTCGGTGGTGTGGATGACCTTCCCGGTGAAGTCGGCGATGCCGGGGATCTCAGGAGTGTGGGGCTGCGACAGGAAGCCGGTGGCGGTGAGCAGGAAGCGTGCGCTCAAGGTCTGGCCACCCGCCACCGTTACCCGCCAGAGTGAAGCCTCTTCATCCCAGTGGGCGCCGTCGACAGTGGTGTTGAACCGGATGTGGCGGCGCACGTCGTACTTGTCGGCGACGTCGTCGGCGTACCGCTTGATCTCGGTGCCGGTGGAGAACAGCCGCGACCAATTCGGGTTCGGCTCGAAGAAGTACGAGTAGGTCGTGGTCGGTACGTCGACGGCCAGGCCCGGGTAATGGTTGACGTACCAGGTGCCGCCGAGATCGTCCTCGCGATCCAGGATCACGAAGTTCTCGATACCCAGCCGTTTGAGCTGGATGGCGGCGCCGATGCCGGCGAATCCCGCGCCGACGATGACCGCCTCGTGTTCCCCCGGGCTCATGCTGCAGACAGTACCGCAGGTACCGGGTACTTTGTCGAGGGCTCAGTCGCCGAACTAGTCGCCGATGCGCGTCGGCGGGTCGGCGAACGGGAGATCGCCCGGAGCGATCTCGTGGCCGGGACCCATCACGTCGCAGCGCTTGACCGGCACCAGGTGGGAGCTGAAGCCGCTGGGCACGTAGCCCCAAGTTCCCATGCACCGCTGCCAGGTGCCGTCGGGTTGGACCGGCCCGTCGCACTTACTGATCACCGGCCCCCCGTACTGGCAGCCCGCGACGGCCGGTGGCGCTGAGGCGATCAGACCGCCGGTCATCAACGCGGCAGCGACGCCGCCGACGATATAGAACTTCATGAGACAGATGCCACCTTCCTCGGTGCCGCAAGCCTAACTGCGCGTCACCGAGGAAGGTGGCGGAACGATGGCTCCGCGTCGGGATCAGAACAGCTTGGCGATCACCTCACCGGCCTCGGCGTCCTCCACGCACGGAGTGATGTCGAAAGTGAGGAACTCGCCCCACTCCGCCACCGACTCGAAGATGGCCTTGGCATCGTCGGTTTCGACGATGGCGAAACCCTGGCCGTTCATGCCCCACCACCGGCCGAGCATCGTCGATCCTTCCGGAACCTGGCCGCCGGTCTGCTTGAACTTCTCCACCGCATCCCGGTAGTTCGCCTGCGACTGAGTCCAGTGCACGATGAATTTCATGGCGTACTCCTTCTGGTGATGCGGGCCGGGATGGGCTCGGCGGCGATGACGGTGAACGGGGTCTCCACCGGGAAGTCGTCGTGCAGGGAGGCCACCGAGACCTCACGCACGATGGTCGCCAGCGCCAGGGTGGCCTCCAGCATGGCGAAGTGATCACCGACGCAGGACCGGGGACCGCCGCCGAAAGGCAGGTACTGCCAACGGTTCCGGCCGGCTGAACGCTCCGGGCTGAAGCGGCCCGGATCGAAGGACAGCGGATCGTCCCACAGGGCCGGGTCACGGTGCATGACATAGAAGTTGACGAGTGCGATCGTGCCGGCCTCGGCGCGGTAGCCGTCGACGGTGATCTCTTCATTGAGCAGCCGTGGAGTACCGGCACCGGGCGGGCACAGCCGCAGTGCTTCGTGCAGAACCTGAACGGTATAGCCAAGGCGCGGCACATCTTCGGGCGTCAGCTTCCGCGTACCCAGCGCCGCGACCTCGTCGTACACCCGCGCCTCGATATCGGGATTGCGACCCAATGCCCACAGCGAATAACACAGGGTGGTCGAGGTGGTGTCGTGCCCGGCGAGCATGAAAAGCACCAGTTCATGGCAGATTTCATCGTCGGTCAGTTGTCGTCGGGTATCAGGGTCACGGGCCTCGATCAGGGCCTGCACCAAGGGAGCATCCCGGTCCGGATCGGCGCGCACCGCGGTGAGTATCTCGGCGGCCAGCGCATGCAGTCGCGCATTGCCCGCCCTGGCCCGGCGCTGCCCGGGGGTGGGCACCCACTGCGGGAGTTTGACGGGTCGGGTTGAGCGATCGGAGATCCACGACAGGGACGCCCGCAGTGCCGGACCCACCTCGTCGGCACGCTCATCGAGATCGAGCCCGAATACCGATCGGCCCAGAGCCCGCAACGTGAGAGCGCGGCAGGCGGAATCCAGGTCGATCGTGGCGCCGTCGTCCCAGTCGTCGGCAACCGATTGAGCGGCAGCGGCCATGTGCCCCGCATACCGTGGCACGTTCTGCTTGGTGAACATCGGCTGCAGCGTGCGCCTGCGCGGCAGCCAACGCTCATGCGGCAGATTCAGCAGGTTGCCACCCATCAGCTTGCGCAGTTCGACCATGTTGAGGGCACCGCCTCGATCGGCGACCGAATCGCGCCGCGCAAGGACGTCGCGCGCGCCCTGCGGGGAGGTGATCAGCAGGGCCGGGGGGACGAGCCACCGCGGCCCCAGCACCATACGACTGACCGGACCGCCGGCCTCGCGGAGCTGCTGATGGCCCTCGGTGAACGACCGCAGCGCCTTGAGCATTTGTCGGTAAGGCAGGGGGTTACGCGGGGCCAAGGGCAGGGTGGTTGCCACCGTCCGCGGTTGAATCTCGACCATGTGCCGAGTGTCTGCCCGCCCCCTCGGGGGCGACTAGAGTAGTGCGTTACCTGAGTTTCCCGGTTCGGGGGTTTTTGCTGGTGGCGATGCATGTCACCGTGCGGTCCCCGCGTTGCCAGGAATCCGCGGTCGGGTACAGGACAAACAGCTGGATCCCGCTTTCGCCCTTCGCGTCGGGGGAGTACTGCGCCAGCGCCGGAGCGCACTTGTCGGCATACTTCACCACCGCGGCGTCGCCCGGGAAATCCCCATCGGGCAGCGGCAGCACCGCGAACACCTCACCCTTGTGCGGCTGATCGCAGCCCACCGTCTTGACGTACAACACCCGACTGCTGTCGGGTATCTCGGTCAGACAATCGCCCGAGCGGATCTGGCTGGCCTCGGTGGCGCCGCGGTCCCGCGCCAGATAGAACACCGCGCCGGCAGCGACCACCAGTGCGACGAGCACGACGACACCCAGCAGCACCCACTTGAGCGCCGAGGATTTCGTCGGCGCCACGGAGAACTGTTCGGGGCCGGTGGAATACGGCTGCGGTGGGGGTGGCGGGTAGCCGTGGGGCGGGTAGGTCATGTTTCGACGATATCGACTGCCCGCAGCGCCGCGTCCACCGCGAGGGCGGGCACGTCCAGACGCTTGGATCCGAGGTCGTGGCGGGCGCCGTCGATGACGACGAGTTCGGTGGGACCGGCCACCAGCGCCGCGGCGGCGGTGAGCTCCTCGATGGAGCCGAACGGGTCGGAGGTGCCGTGGGTGAATACCGTGGGCACCGTGATGTCGGGCAGATGCTCGGTGCGCGCCCGTTCCGGCTTGCCCGGCGGGTGCAGCGGATAGGAGAAGAGCGTCAGTACATCCGGGCCCGCCCCGTTCGCCGCGACCATCGAGGTCATCCGGCCACCGTAGGAATGGCCGCCCGCGAGCACCGGGCCGTCGGCGAGCCCGCGGGCCAGCGCGATCGCCTCGGCGATGCCCTCCCGGTCTCCTGCCGCCGAACCCGACGGCGGTCCCTTGGGCCTGCGTCGGCGATAGGGCAGGTTGTAGCGGATGGCCAGCCAGCCGCGGGAGGCCCATTCGTCGCAGAGCTTGACCAGCATCGCCGAATCCCGGTTGCCGCCCGCACCGTGGGTGAGCACCACGACACCCGCCGGGGTGGCTCCGGGTTCGTGGGCGACGCCCGCGATCGCGTCGAGGTTCATGACTGCAATCGGAACAGGGCGTTCACCGGGCCGTGGCCGTGGCCCAGCGGATAGGCCGCCCGGATACATTCGGTCACCCAGGCCTTGCCGAACTCCACTGCCTGGGGAACCGAATAACCGTGTGCCAGTGCGCAGGCCGTCGCCGCAGCCAGGGTGTCGCCGGCCCCGTGGTCATTGCCGGTGTCGATCCGCGGCGCGGCGAACTCGTGGAACTCCGTGCCGTCGAACAGCAGATCCGGGCTGGCCGACGACGAGCGTAGGTGCCCACCCTTGACCAGGGCCCACCGCGGACCCAGCGCGTGCAGCGCGCGCGCCGCGTCCCGCTGGGAGGCCTCGTCGACGACCTCGACACCCACCAGCAGTCGCACCTCGTCCAGGTTCGGGGTGACCAGTGTGGCCAGCGGGAACAGTTCGGTGCGCAGCGCGTCCAGGGCGCTGTGGTGCAGCAGCGGATCGCCGTGCATCGAGGCGCACACCGGGTCGACGACCAGCGGTACCGCTTCCAGTCCTTCGGCCCGCCAGGTCTCGGCGATCGTGGTGATGATCTCCGAGGAGGCCAGCATGCCGGTCTTGGCGGCCTGGATCCCGATATCGGAGGTCACCGCGGAGATCTGTCCCGAAATCACGTCGCGGGGGATCTCGTGAAAACCCTTGACGCCGACCGAGTTCTGCACCGTCACCGCGGTGACCGCGACGCAGCCGTGCAGGCCGAGCATGGCGAAGGTCCGCATATCGGCCTGGATTCCGGCACCACCGCCGGAGTCGGACCCGGCGATCGTCATCACCCGCAGGGGGGTGTCACCCGCGGGGGTCAAGGGCAGGAAGTTCACGTCGGCCTCACGTGGTCAAGGGTAGATAGACGCGGTTGCCGTGGTCGGCGAACTCCTGGGATTTCTCCGCCATGCCGCGCTCGATATCCTCCGGGGCCACCCCGTCCGGGTAGGCGTCGCGGATGTCCTGCGTGATGCGCATCGAGCAGAACTTGGGGCCGCACATCGAGCAGAAGTGCGCAGTCTTGGCCGGTTCGGCGGGCAGCGTCTCGTCGTGGAACTCGCGGGCGGTGTCGGGATCGAGCGACAACGCGAACTGGTCGTGCCAACGGAACTCGAAGCGCGCCTTGGAGAGCGCGTCGTCACGCTGCTGGGCGCGCGGGTGTCCCTTGGCGAGGTCGCCGGCGTGCGCGGCGATCTTGTAGGCGATCACCCCGTCCTTGACGTCCTTGCGGTCGGGCAGCCCGAGGTGTTCCTTGGGGGTGACGTAACAGAGCATCGCGGTGCCGGCCTGGGCGATGATGGCCGCGCCGATCGCCGAGGTGATGTGGTCGTAGGCCGGGGCGATATCGGTGGTCAGCGGGCCGAGCGTGTAGAACGGTGCCTCCTCGCACCATTCCTCCTCCAGGCGCACGTTCTCCACGATCTTGTGCATCGGGACGTGGCCGGGGCCTTCGATCATCACCTGCACGCCATGGGATTTCGCGATCGTGGTCAGCTCACCCAGGGTGCGCAGCTCGGCGAACTGGGCTTCGTCGTTGGCGTCGGCGATCGACCCGGGCCGCAACCCGTCGCCGAGTGAGAACGTCACGTCGTAGCGGGCCAGGATCTCGCAGAGTTCCTCGAAGTGGGTGTACAGGAACGACTCGGTGTGATGTGCCAGGCACCAGGCCGCCATGATCGACCCGCCGCGGGACACGATGCCGGTGACGCGCTTGACCGTCAGCGGAATGTAGCGCAGCAGCACCCCGGCATGCACCGTCATGTAGTCGACGCCCTGCTCGCACTGCTCGATCACGGTGTCGCGGTACATCTCCCACGTCAATTTGGTGGGGTCGCCGTTGACCTTCTCCAGTGCCTGGTAGATCGGCACGGTACCGACCGGAACCGGCGAGTTGCGCAGGATCCACTCGCGGGTCTGGTGGATGTCCCTGCCGGTCGACAGGTCCATGATGGTGTCGGCCCCCCAGCGGGTGGCCCACACCATCTTGTCGACCTCTTCGCCGATCGACGAGGTGACGGCCGAATTGCCGATATTGGCATTGACTTTCACGCCGAACGCCTTGCCGATGATCATCGGCTCGGCCTCGGGGTGGTTGTGGTTGGCCGGGATCACGGCGCGGCCGCGGGCGACCTCGTCGCGCACCAACTCGGGCGAAACGCCTTCGCGCTCAGCGATATACGCCATCTCAGCGGTGATCTCCCCGGCGTGGGCCCGCTGCAGCTGGGTGCCCCGATCCGTCACCACCCCGACCCGTGGCGGCAGGCCGGCGTTCAGATCGATCACCGCGCCGTCGTCGGTGTACGGGCCCGAGGTGTCGTACAGGTCCAGGTGCTCACCGTTGGTGAGGTTCACCCGGCGGAACGGCACGCGCAAGGTTGTGCCGTCCTGGTTGATCTCGCGATAGACCTTGGTGCTTCCGGTGATCGGACCGGTCGTCACGGATGGGTCGGCTGTGCCCTTGAAAGCGGCGTCAAAAACATCACTCATTTTTCATCTCCCTACGCCGGCATTACCCGGTCAGGTTCGTACGGTCGACGGGCCTACCCGTCCTCTCAGTGCGCTCGTGCGCACTCCCGCGTGTGGATTGCAGGCCCCAACCTAGCGCAGAACCGGCGGCCGGGGGGAACCGGATGTCTCCCGATTTCGACGCCTGGGCGGCATTGAGCGTGCTGATACGACCCTCCGGTAGAAATCGGCGAGGTCCGCCGACGGCTTGGAGTTGCCCCACATTGATTTGCATAGCTAACATATGTGTTTTGCACGCTTCGGGCCGCCGATGGCCCCGATGCGGCCCTCCACGCGATCTGAGATGCGAACACCGAATGACGACTGAAGCCGAACTCGGCAACCCGCCAGGGGGCGACGCCGCCCCGGCCGAGACTGCCGATGGAAGCGGACGCCTGGATCACGACCACCCGTTCTACAAGTGGGTGGTGCTGTCCAACACCACGTTGGGCATCTTGCTGGCGTCGGTCAACGCGTCGATCGTGTTGATCTCGCTGCCGGCGATCTTCCGCGGCATCGGGCTGAACCCGCTCGCCCCCGGCAACGTGAGCTATCTGCTGTGGATGCTGATGGGCTACCTGGTGGTGACCGCGGTGCTCGTCGTTCCGTTCGGGCGTCTCGGAGACATGTACGGCCGGGTCCGCATCTACAACCTCGGCTTCGTGGTCTTCACCGTGGCCGCGATCGCGTTGTCCTTCGACCCGTTCCAACTCGGGGGCGGTGCGGTCTGGCTGATCGGCTGGCGCGTGATCCAGGGCATCGGTGGCGCCATGCTGATGGCCTCGTCGTCGGCGATCCTCACCGACGCCTTCCCCGCCAACCAGCGTGGGATGGCGCTGGGCACGAACATGGTGGCCGCCGTTGCCGGATCATTCCTCGGGCTGCTGATCGGCGGATTCCTGTCCGAGTGGCACTGGAAGGCCATCTTCTGGGTGGGCGTGCCGATCGGGATCATCGGCACGATCTGGAGCTACCGCTCACTCAAAGAACTGGGTGTCCGCACCGCCGGGCGCCTCGACTGGGCCGGCACGTTGACCTTCGGGCTGGGCCTGACGGTGCTGCTGATCGGCATCACCTACGGCATCCAGCCCTACGGCGACTCGACCACCGGCTGGACCAATCCGTGGGTGGTGGGCTCGATCGCCGTCGGCCTGCTGCTGCTGGTGGCGTTCTGCATCGTCGAGCTGAACGTGCCGTCGCCGATGGTCGACGTCCGGTTGTTCAAATCGGCGGCGTTCGGGATGGGCAACCTGGCCGGGCTGATGTCCTCGGTGGGCCGGGGCGGGCTGCAGTTCATGCTCATCATCTGGTTGCAGGGCATCTGGCTGCCGCTGCACGGCTACAGCTTCGAGTCCACCCCGCTGTGGGCCGGCATCTACCTGCTGCCGGTCACCGTCGGGTTCCTGGTCGCCGCACCGATCGCCGGGTCGCTCTCCGACCGCATCGGCGCGCGGCCACTGACCGTCGGCGGCATGCTGCTGATGGCAGCCACCTTCGTCGCGCTCCTGCTCATCCCGGTCAACTTCGACTACTGGGTGTTCGCCATCCTGGTGTTCCT
The DNA here is from genome assembly GCF_010727325.1 of Mycolicibacterium alvei. NCBI lineage: Bacteria > Bacillati > Actinomycetota > Actinomycetes > Mycobacteriales > Mycobacteriaceae > Mycobacterium > Mycolicibacterium alvei. The sequence goes on along the minus strand of NZ_AP022565.1, from coordinate 2,961,897 downwards.
CAATGGCCTGGGCGGCGGCATCTTCACCGCCCCCAACACTGCGGCGATCATGTCGAGCGTGCCGGCCGGCCAGCGCGGGGCGGCCTCCGGAGTGCGGTCCACCTTCTTCAACGCCGGCAGCTCGCTGTCGATCGGCATCTTCTTCTCGCTGATGATCGTCGGACTGGCCAACACCCTGCCGGCGGCGTTGACCACCGGCCTGACGCAGCAAGGTGTTTCGGCCTCGGTTGCCCACGACGTGGCGAACCTGCCCCCGGTCGGGAGCTTGTTCGCGGCGTTCCTGGGCTACAACCCGATGGCCGAGCTGCTCGCGCCCTACGGCGCGCTGCACCAACCGGGCGTGAACGCGGACGTGATCACCGGGCAGACGTTCTTCCCGCAGCTGATCACCGAACCGTTCCATTCCGGTTTGACGGTGGTGTTCACCGCCGCGGCGGCGATGATGGTGATCGGCGCGGTGGCGTCGATGTTCAGCGCGGGCCGCTATGCGACGGAGCCCGGAGCCGACGACGGGGCCTGAGCGGCCGGTCAGCAAACCGAATTCTGGTCGCCTCATGCGATACTCGCCGCCATGGTCGCTCAGACATTGGCCGCCGCCGGAAGCGGCGCAGAATCCGCGGGCTACGCCATTGGCACGGTCATTGGCATGCTGCTGATTCCCGGGTTGGGGCTGCTACTGCTCATCCTCGGTCTGGTCCGGCGTTCGTCGTCTGGGGCAAAGCTGAGCGGCCAGCCCGGGTACCCGCAGAGCTACCCACAACCTGGGTATCCCCAGGGCTACCCGCAGCCGGGTTACCCGCAACCTGGTTACCCGCAGGGTTATCCACACCAGGGTTACCCGCAGCAGCCCGGCTACCCGCCGGCCCCGCCGCAGGCCTACGGTGCGCCACCCAAGAAGTCGGGCACGGCACTGATCGTGATCGGTGTGGTGCTGCTGGTGCTCGGCCTGTTGGGATTGGCGGGGCGGATGGCCACCCGCGCGTCGGAGTCGAGCTCGAGTTCGGAGTCGAGCGCGAGCTCGCGCTCAGTGCCGAGCTCAGTGCCGAGTTCAGATCCCGGGTCCTCGAAGTCCCGGGGCGCTGGTGACTTGGCGGTGGGGGAGTGCATTACCAGCGATCAGTACGCCACGGCGGGCATGGACCTCACCCCGGCCGGCTGCAGCAACCCGGAGGCCATTTACAAGTTGGCGTCCAAAGGTGGCGGATCCGCGACATGCCCGGACGGCAAACGGGCCGACTCTGACTACTCCGTGCTCGCCGTCTGTGATTCCTTCTCACGCGCGGTGGCCTTCCCCGAGCCGGCGCGGCTCTACTGCGCGGGGAAGCCGTCGTAGCCCACCTACACTCGGGCTCGTGACCACCACACAGCGCCGCGGATTCAACGATGCGATCACGCGCTTCTGGAGTTTCGCCGCACCGGCCTACGACCAGGGCTGCCTCCAACGGTGGGTATACCGACCCGCCCAGGATGAAGTGATCGCCCAGCTGCAGCAGCGCGGTGCCCGTCAGGTCGCCGATATCGCCTGCGGCACCGGCATCCTGGCCGACCGTATCCAGCGTGAACTGCTCCCCGACGAGGTCTACGGCCTGGATATGTCCGACGGCATGCTCGCCCAGGCGGGCAAGCGGTCCGATCAGGTGCGGTGGAAGTCGGCCCCGGCCGAGGAACTGCCCTTTGCGGACGGCTTCCTCGACGCGGTGGTGACGACCTCGGCGTTCCATTTCTTCGACCAGCCCGCCGCGCTTGCGGAGTTCTACCGGGTGCTGGCCCCCGGCGGCATGGTGGCGGTGACGACGATGAGCCCCCGTGGGACCTTCCTGCCGCTGCACGCACTGTCGGCCGACCTGGGCGCACCCGCGCACAGCCCCACCGAGAAGGAGATGCGCGCGCTGTTCGAGGCGGCCGGATTCACCGTCGCCGAGCAACATCGGGTCCGCCGGCCGGTGTGGATACCGATGTCCGACGTCATCACCGTGGGGGTCAAGCCGACGTGACCGAGAACGACGACAGCCAGCCCCAGATTCGCGGTCCGGTGCAACTGCGCCGCGAACGTTGCATCACCACGACCGCCGACCAGCGCCTGCTGGACCGGCGCGGCCCCAGCGATTGGGTGCACACCGATCCGTGGCGGGTGCTGCGCATCCAGGGTGAGTTCGTCGACGGCTTCGATGCGCTCGCCGAAATGCCGAAGGCGGTAACGGTTTTCGGGTCGGCCAGGACGGAGCCGCATTCGCCGGAGTACCGGCTGGGCGAGGAACTGGGCGTCGCGCTGGTGCAGGCGGGCTATGCGGTGATCACCGGGGGCGGCCCGGGCTCCATGGAGGCGGCCAACCGCGGCGCCAGCCAGTCCGGCGGCTACTCCGTCGGACTCGGTATCGAGTTGCCCTTCGAACAGCGCCTCAACCACTGGGTCGATCTCGGTATCAACTTCCGCTACTTCTTCGTCCGCAAGACGATGTTCATCAAGTACGCGCAGGCGTTCGTGTGCCTGCCCGGCGGATTCGGCACCCTCGACGAGCTGTTCGAGGCGCTGACCCTGGTGCAGACCCACAAGGTCACCAAGTTTCCGATCATCCTGATCGGCGTCGACTACTGGTCGGGTCTGGTCGATTGGATCCGCAACACGGTGCTGCGCGAAGGAAAGATCTCCGAACCCGACCTGGCCCTGATCCACTGCACCGACAGCGTGGCCGAGGCCGTGGAGCTCGTCGCCGCGTCGACGCGGTAGCCGACGGCCGACAAACCTCAGCCGAGGTCGACGACCACCGGAGTGTGATCGCTGGGTGCCGTGGTGCCCTTCTTGGGGCGACGCTCGTCCTTGGCGATCTCGGCGTGGGTGACCCGTGCGGCCAGGCCGGGGGAGCCGAGGATGAAATCGATGCGCATGCCGCGGCGCTTCTGGAACGCCAGCTGGGTGTAATCCCAGTAGGTGTAGATCCCCGGGCCGGGCGTGAAAGGCCGCACCACATCGGTGAATTGGGCATCCTGCATGGCCTGGAAGGCAGCCCGCTCGGGCTCGGAGACATGCGTCTTGCCGTCGAACGCGGCCATGTCCCAGACATCTTCGTCCTGCGGCGCGATGTTCCAGTCACCCACCAACGCGATGGGCTGCTCCGGGTCGTCCTTGAGCCAGCCGGTGGCGGTATCCCTCAGGGCGGCAAGCCAATCCAGCTTGTAGGCGAAATGCGGGTCGGCCAGCGAGCGGCCGTTGGGCACATACAGGCTCCACACCCGCACCCCGCCGCAGGTGGCGCCCAGGGCGCGTGCCTCGGCGATGGCGTCCTCCTCGGGCTTGCTGCTCCAGGTCGGTTGACCCGCGAACCCGATCTCGACGTCGTCCAGGCCGACGCGGGAGGCGATCGCCACGCCGTTCCACTGGTTGAGCCCGACGTGCGCCACCTCGTAACCCAGCGCCGCGAACGGCATCATCGGGAACTGCGCGTCGGTGCACTTGGTTTCCTGCATGGCCAGCACGTCGACGTCGGCGCGTTCCAGCCAGTCGACCACGCGGTCCACTCGGGTTCGGATCGAGTTGACGTTCCAGGTGGCCAGGCGCATGGGGGTAGACCCTATCGGGTCAGTGTGAGCCGAGGGCATCGTCGGCAGTGACATAACGGGTTTGGTGGTGCAACCGGAAACCCAGCGAGGTGTACAGCGCGATGGCCGCCTGGTTGTCCACCTCCACCTGGACATAGGCCTGCCGGCCACCCGCCTCGGCGCCCCAGGACAGCAGTGCCTCGCACACCGCCAGGGCGTGGCCTCGGCGGCGGTGGGCGGGGGCGACGCGGACCGAGGAGATGCCCAGCCAGGCCGTGCCGTCCGGTGCGTGTGTCACTGCGCCGCGGCCGACCGCGCGATCGGGCAGCGTCGCGAAGGTCAGCTGCCCGTCGACGACGGCGGTCAACACGTCGACGGGGACGTCGCGTTCGTAGCTCCGGCGCCACTGGGCGTCCGGTTGCTGCGCCAGCGTGACGCTCGGCGTCGAGGGTTGCGCCGGCGTGACATTGGGCGCGGTGGCCGCGAGCGCGAGGGGTCGCACCATCACCCGGGCCGGCTTGATCCCGGGGGTGCGAATCGGCAGCAGCCGCTCGGGCAGGGCCAGCCAGGCCGGCAGGTCACGTTCCCGGTACCAGTCCCGCACCGCGTCCAGGTCGGCGATCTGCGCCGACACGTCCAACGGGATCGCGGAGTTGGCGCGGCTGGTGATTCCGCGTCCGGCGCGCAGCAGCCAGCCGCCCAGCCAGTGCTGCTCGACACCCGGCCACGCCAGTGCCGCCGCATGCTCGAGCGCGCGGATCTCCGAGGCCCGCACCGGGGCATGGGACAGCTCGCGCACGCTGACGATGTCGGTCGGCGCGATGTCCACGAGCGCACCGTCCTTGGTGCGGATCAGCACCGTCGGCTCCCGTTGTTCGAGGTGTCCGATGACGTCGGTGAGCGGCTTGGCCGACCCGACGGGCAGCTGATACCGCAGGCTGACGCGGGACCCGAGCGCGGGTAACTCAGACATCGGTGAGCGGCCTCAGTGGCCGAACGGGTCGGGATCCTCGCCGGGCATCCACGACAGCCCGGGAACACCCCAGCCGTTGCGCTTGACGGTCTTCTTCGCGGCCCGCGCGTGCCGGCCCACGAGGCGGTCGATGTAGAGGAATCCGTCGAGGTGCCCGGTTTCGTGCTGCAGCATCCGGGCAAACAAGTCGGTGCCCTCGAGCGTGACCGGGGAACCGTCGGCATCCAGGCCCGTGACCCGTGCCCAGTCGGCCCGGCCGGTCGGGAAATTCTCGCCCGGCACGGACAGGCAGCCTTCCTCGTCGTCGTCGGGGTCGGGCATCGTCTCGGGAACCTCGGAGGTCTCCAGTACCGGGTTGATGACGACTCCGCGACGCCGCGTCACCTGGCCGCGTGTCGGGGCGCAGTCGTAGACGAACAACCGCTTGGCCACACCGATCTGGTTGGCGGCCAAGCCAACCCCGTTCGCCGCGTCCATGGTCTCGAACATGGTCTGGATGAGGTCGGGCAGATCCGCGGGCAGCGAGCCGTCCGGGCCGACGGGCACCGGCTCGGTCGGTGTGTGCAGAACGGGATCCCCGACGATGCAAATTGGTACGACGGCCATGGGGGAAGCTTAAGGTGGCAATCCTTCACACCCGACTCGCGGGTTTATGTGTCAGCCCAACCCAGCAAGCCGTGGTTGAATAATCGCCGAACCACAGCGATGTTATTTCTCAAGTGTCGGAAGGGTCCAGGGAGCAATATGGACGGCGCCATGGCGCGGACTGAGCAATCCGGGGACGACTCTGACCTGGGTGACGGGCTCACCCGGCGCGAGCACGATATTTTGGGCTTCGAACGCCAGTGGTGGAAATACGCCGGCAGCAAGGAAGACGCGATCAAAGAGCTCTTCTCGATGTCGGCCACCCGGTACTACCAGGTGCTCAATGCGTTGGTGGACCGTCCCGAGGCGCTGGCCGCCGACCCGATGCTGGTCAAGCGGCTGCGGCGGCTGCGGGCGAGCCGTCAGAAGGCGCGCGCTGCGCGGCGACTCGGCTTCGATATCACCACCTAGAGGTCACGGGATGAGGCATCGGGCGGTTCGCTCGATACAGTGGTGCCGATGAATCAGCGAGACTCCTCCGGGTTGCCCCTACGTGCCATGGTGATGGTGCTGTTGTTCCTCGGGGTCGTGTTCCTGCTGGTCGGCTTCCAGGCGCTCGGCTCCGACGACGACTCGACGGATCAGTCGTCGTCCGTGTCCACCTCGTCCTCGACGACCACCACGAAGACATCGGTAAAGGCCGCACCCGCCCCCGAGACCAAGGCCGACGTGCGGGTGTACAACATCTCCGACGTGGCAGGTGCCGCCGAGACCACGGCCAACCGCCTGCGTGAGGTGCACTGGAATGTCACCGAGACCGGCAACCTGACGTTGGAAGGCGTCGCCGGCACCACGGTGTTCTTCGGTGACACTCCGGGCGAGAAGGAAGCTGCCGAAGCCGTGGGCAAGGCGATCCAGGCGCCCGTCGAACCGCGACGCCCCGAACTTCTCGAGCAACCACCGGGCGTGATCGTAGTCGTCACCGGCTAGGCTTTGGGCCATGCTGAAGCCCGTCAGTGTTGCCGTCCTGTTCGCTGCCCCTGTTGTCGCGTTGAGCGCCTGCAGCCCTCCCGGCCAGGTGCCCTCCGACACGCCCGGTACCACCCCGGCGATCTGGACCGGATCGCCTTCGCCCTCGGCCGCTCCCGGTGAGCACGGCAGCGGGCACGGTGCGCCGGGCCCCACCGGCGGCGAGACCCTGACCGCAGAACTCAAGACCGCCGACGGCACAGCCGTGGCCACCGCCGACTTCCAGTTCGCCGACGGCTTCGCGACCGTGACCGTCGAGACCACCACTCCGGGCAAACTGGCTCCCGGATTCCACGGTCTGCACCTGCACTCGGTCGGCAAGTGCGAGGCCAACTCGGTGGCCCCGACCGGCGGCGCACCCGGCGACTTCAACTCCGCCGGAGGCCATTTCCAGGTGCCCGGACACACCGGACATCCCGCCAGCGGTGACCTGAGCTCGCTGCAGATCCGCGCCGACGGCTCGGGCAAGCTGGTGACCACCACCGACGCGTTCACCGCCGAGGATCTGTTGGCCGGCTCCAAGACCACCATCATGATCCACGAGAAGTCGGACAACTTCGCCAACATCCCGCCGGAGAAGTACCAGCAGGTCATCGGCGGAGCCCCCGGCCCCGATCAGGCGACCATGGCCACCGGCGACGCCGGAAGCCGGGTGGCGTGCGGTGTCATCGGCGCAGGCTGACAGCCGCATCGATTTCGCCGGGTCACCCCGGCCCACCGTCGGCGTCGAGTGGGAGTTCGCTCTCGTCGACGCCGACACCCGCGATCTGAGCAACGGCGCCGCCGAGGTGATCGCCGAGGTCGGTGAGACCCCGCATGTGCACAAGGAATTGCTGCGCAACACCATCGAGATCGTCACCGGAATCTGTGCGAACACCGGTGAGGCGATGGATGACCTGCGGGGCACGCTCGGCCCGGTGCGCAAGATCGTGCACGACCGCGGCATGGAGTTGTTCTGCGCGGGCACCCATCCGTTCGCGAAATGGTCGGCGCAACAGCTGACCGATGCGCCGCGGTATGCCGAGCTGATCAAGCGCACCCAGTGGTGGGGCCGGCAGATGCTGATCTGGGGTGTGCACGTGCACGTCGGGATCTCCTCTGCCCACAAGGTGATGCCGATCATCTCCTCACTGCTCAACCACTACCCGCATCTGCTGGCGCTGTCGGCGTCCTCTCCGTTCTGGGACGGTGAGGACACCGGATATGCGAGCAACCGGTCGATGATGTTTCAGCAGTTGCCCACCGCCGGCCTGCCGTTCCAGTTCCAGGCCTGGTCGGAGTTCGAGGGTTTCGTCCACGACCAGAAGAAGACCGGCATCATCGACCACCTCAACGAGATTCGTTGGGACATCCGGCCGTCACCACACCTGGGCACCATCGAGGTGCGGGTGTTCGACGGAGTGTCGAATGTGCGTGAGCTCGGCGCGCTGGTCGCGCTGACCCACTGCCTGATCGTCGATCTGGATCGCCGGCTCGACGCGGGCGAGCAGTTGCCGACGATGCCGCCGTGGCATGTGCAGGAGAACAAGTGGCGCGCCGCCCGGTACGGGCTGGACGCGGAGATCATCCTCGACTCGGACAGTAACGAGCGGCTGGTCACCGAGGATCTCGACGAACTACTGAATCGCCTTGAGCCGGTAGCCGAGTCGTTGGGATGCGCCGACGAGCTGGCCGCGGTGACCGACATCTACCGCGGCGGCGGCTCCTATCAGCGGCAGCGGCGCGTGGCCGAGGAGAACGACGGCGACCTACGCGAGGTCGTCGACGCCCTGGTCGGCGAACTCCAACTGTGAGGGTGAGGGGTATGGGCGATGGCGACCGTGGTCGAGGCGATCAACAACAAGGTTCCGGGCTGACTTCCCTGGGGTGAATTGCCTTGTAGTACACCGCGATATACGGCCAGGCCTGCATCGCGGTCACCCCGTCCAGGCCGCGGATGCTCTCGTCGAGGACGTTGAGCAGATGCTCGTCACGGGCCGTCACCACCTCGGCCAGGACGTCCCAACGCCCCGCGGTCAGCGCCACATACGACACGGACTCCAGACGGGTCAGCGCCTCGGCGACCCGCTGGGCGCCGGACCGGCCGTCGGTGCGGATCGCCACCCAGCTGCTGTGCCGGTAACCGAGGCGCAGTGGGTGGGCGATGCACATCACCCGGGCCGCGCCGGTGTCCACCATCCGGCTGTAGCGCGAACGGATGGTCGTCTCGGACAAGCCCAGTGCGGAAGCAAAGTCGCGGAAAGCGGCCCGGCCGTCGACGGCGAGCCGGGTGAGGATCGCCCGGTCGATGTCATCGAGCGGGCGCGGCCGCACCGCGCCGTCAGCGAGCGCACCGGACAGCCGGGCCTGCTGATAGTGCAGCCGCAGGTAGGGGAGCAACTCCACCGAGCGCACCCCCGGCAGGGCCGCGATGCGGCCGAAGGCCACATCGTGCAGTTCCCGGGCGTCGGTGCAGACCAACTCCGCCACCACCCCGTACGGTCCCGTCGTGGCCGTCACGTAATCGGCTTCGGGTAACTCGGCGATCTCGGCGGCGAGTTCGACCGGGGTACGCGATCCGTCGACGGTCAGCAGGGCCAGACCCAACGCGTTGAACCCGAGGACGGCCGGATCGGTGACCGCGGCGACGGTCATGTACCCCTCGCTCAACAATCGCGAAACACGGCGTCGCGCAGTCTTTTCGGTGATTTCTGCCCGACGACCCAGCTCTGCGTAGGGGATGCGGCCGTCGGCCTGAAGCAGTTCGATCAACTGGCGGTCGACCGCGTCGAGGTCGGTGTAGCCCGGATCGGACAGCAGCGTGCGGGCTCGCTCAAGCTCCGCTGACGGTGACATCACCCGAGGCTACCGGCTCGTGCACATTGACCAAACCGCAGGCGAGGACGATTCTGGCCCCATGACGGTGTCACCGATGTTTCCTCTCGAAGTGGCGATGCTGCCCGGTCAGGAGCTGCCGCTGCGGATCTTCGAACCGCGCTATGTCGCGATGGTGGGCGACTGCATGGCCACCCCGGAGCCGTCTTTCGGGGCGGTGTTGATCTCGGCCGGTCGCGAGGTCGGCGGCGGTGACCGTCGGTGCGACGTCGGGGCCCAGGCCTTGATCGTGGACTGTCAGGAGTTCGGGGTCGGCAAGTACCGGCTGTTGTGTGTGATGGGTGAGCGAATTCGGGTGCAGCGCTGGCTCGACGATGACCCGTACCCGCGGGCCGACATCGAACTCTGGCCCGATGAACCGGGTGAGCCGGCGGACAACGCCCGGATCAGCGACGTCGAAGACCGGATGGTGGCATTGCTCGACCTGATCGGGCAGGCCCGAGGCACGCCGATCCGCAGCCGCGAGATCGTGGAGTCCGCCGGCCTCGACCCGGAGAACCGCCTGTACGCCTTGGCAGCTCGGCTGCCGATGGGCCAGGCCGACCGCTATTCACTGTTGGCCGCTCCGTCGGAGGCGGCCCGCGTCGAGGTGCTCAGCGAGGCCGTGGATTCGGTCACCGCGATGGTGGAGTTCCAGCTCTCGGAGTAGCCGCGCGTGATGCTTCGCGTCGGCAGGGCTGGTTACCGCGAATATGCCTCGGTCAGAACACCTTCGACGAACTCAGTGGACATGGTGCCCTCGGTGGTATCGGCGGGCAGGACGCGGTGATAGCGCGCCATCAGGTCATCGGCAGGTAATGCCGCCGCGTCCCAGCGGTGTTCACTCAGCCAGTCGGGGACATAGGCGCGGTCCTCGATGAACCACAATCGTTCCGGATCCGGCATGTCGTCGCCCGCGTCGGCGGCCCGGGCGCGCATCTGCTCGATGCGCTCACGGCGAAGCGCCAGGTGTTCTTCGGAGAAGAACGTGTCGCTGAACGCCTCGACGGCGATCCGGCTGTCCCGTGCCGACAGTGCGGTGATGCGCTCGAACAGCAGGTCCTGTGCTTCGGCGGGCAGGTAGGGCAGTAGTCCCTCGACTGACCATGCCGTGGGTTCGGCGGTATCGAAACCCGCGTCCTGCAAGGCTTTCGGCCAATCCTGACGCAGGTCGATCGGAACCGCGACATGCCTGGCCTTGGGCGCCACCCGATGCGCGGCCAGGACGTCCTCCTTGAACTGCAGCACCTGCGGCTGATCGATCTCGAACACCACGCTGTCGTGCAGCCAGGGCAACCGCCAGGCCCGGGCATCCAGTCCGGCCGCCAGGATCACCGACTGGCGGATACCCGCAGCACCCGCGGCGACGAAGAACTCGTCGAACCACTTGGTCCGGGAGGCGGCGTAATTGCCGATGGCTCGGATCCGCTGGGCCATCGCGCCGGCGGGTGGGCGCCAGCCCTGTGCGACGGCGGCATCGAGAAACATCTGCGCACACGGGTCGGTGAACAACGGAGTGTCGGATGCGGTCTCGTGAGCGCGGGCCATCGCCACCCCGAGCGCGGTGGCACCCACGCTCTCGGTGATGTCCCAGCTGTCGTCGTCAGTTCTCGTCATCGCTGTCAGTCTGCCCGAACTCGGTCAGCTCGTCGCGGGTCAGCAGGTCATCGCGGATGTTCTGTTCCTGATACGCCAATTGTCCGACGCGATTGGCGATCACCGGTGCGGTGATCACGGTGAACAACCCGGTGAGGATCACCATGCCGATATCGGCGTGGCCGCGCAGTCGGATCGCCGCACCCGCCAGTACCAGCAGCAGGCCGAGTACCTGCGGTTTGGTGGCCGCGTGCATGCGGGACAAGGTGTCGGGGAATCGGACCACTCCGATGGCTGCCGTCAACGACAGAATCGACCCACTGAGAATCAGTACGGCGGTGAGGATATCGAGGACGTTCATCGCTGCCCCCGCGGTGGCTGCGGCCGTGGATGTCGCCGGGGCCGGGGGTCGTCGATGTCGCGCACGCGGAACCGGGCCACGCTCACCGACCCGACGAAGCTGATCAACGCCAGCGCGGTCAGGCTGTAGGTGACCGTGGTGTCGAGGCTGAAGGCCGCCCAGGTGCCGATGCCGCACATCGTCACGGCGATCAGGGTGTCGAGCGCGACCAGTCGGTCCAGGGTGCTGGGCCCGGCCAGCACGCGGAACATGGTGATGGTGGCGGCGGCAGTCAGCATGACTGCGGCAACGATCCAAACAGTGGTCATGCGTGGCCCGCCCCCCGCTCGGCCGACGGCTGCCAATCGCTCTCCCGCTCGAAGGCCGCCACCAGCAGGCGCTGAATCTGGTCGACCTGACGGTAGAACCGCTGCACCGTGCTCTCCGAGCCGACGTCGATGACGTGCATGTAGAGAATGCGGCGGGCCTGGTCGATCTCCAGCACGATCGTGCCGGGAATCACGTTGAAGATGTTGACGGCCAGAGCCAGCACCAGATCTGACTTCAGAGCCGGCAGGTTGGCGCGCAGCACGGCGACCAGTGGTGGCGGGCCGGGCCGGATAGCCATCCAGGCCACCTGGAACGACGACAACGCCAGGTAATAGCCGACCACCACGATGAGTTTCAGCAGTGACAGCGGATGGAGCTTGCCTTCAACCGGCACCGACGGCATCGGCAGCAGCACCGTGATGACGAGGGCGACTGCCAGCCCACTGGCCACATTGCCGGCCGTGACCTGGCCCCACAACAGAACCCAGACCAGAATGAGGAAACACACCAGCCAGATCCGCAGCACGAAATGCCTCATCGAGACGTTCCCCCCAGCACCGCAGAGACATACTGCCCGCGGTCGAGCACCTCGGCGGCCGAGCGTTCGGTGTAGGCGAAGATCGGTGCGGCCGCGACGGTCAGCGCCAACCCCACGGCGATCAGCGCAGCCGTCGGCACCAACATGCCCGCGGGCATCCGTCCCACACTGTCGCGGTCGGCGTACTCGATGTCCTCGATGTCGTCGAGCAGCACCGCAGGCGCCGCCCCGGCCAGGTGCCCTTCGGGAGCGTCGGCCCGGGCCCGCCAGAACGCCTTCGTCCACACCCGAGCCACCACGTACAGGGTCAGCAGGCTGGTGACGACGCCGCCGGCGACCAGTGTCCAGGCCAGTGCCGACCCGTTCTCGGCGCCGGCCTCCATCAGCGCCACCTTCCCGATGAAGCCCGAGAACGGCGGGATACCACCCAGATTGAGCGCCGGGACGACGAACACGAACGCCAGCACCGGGCTGGCCGTGGCCAGCCCACCGAGCCGGTGCAAGGTGGACGCCCCGGCCTGACGTTCGATCAGTCCGACCACCAGGAACAGCGTGGTCTGCACGACGATGTGGTGGGCGACGTAGTAGATCGCACCGGCCATTCCCAACTGGTTTCCCAGCGCGACCCCGAACACCATGTAGCCGATGTGGCTGACCAGGGTGAACGACAGCAACCGCTTGATGTCACTCTGCGCGATCGCGCCCAGGATGCCGATGACCATCGTCAGCAGACCGGCCACCAGTAACACCGCGTCGAGGCTGCCACCGGGGAACAACAACGCGTGGGCCCGGATGATCGCGTACACACCGACTTTCGTCAGCAACCCGGCAAACACCGCAGTCACCGGTGCCGGCGCCGTCGGGTACGAGTCGGGCAGCCACGCCGACAGGGGGAACACCGCCGCCTTGATGCCGAACGCCACCAGCAGCACCGAGAACAGCGCATTGCGGGTGCCGGCGGGCACATCGTCGAGGCGCACGGCCAGCTCCGCCAGGTTCAGTGTGCCGGTGGCGGCGTACACCAGGGCGATGCCGATCAGGAAGATCAGCGACGACACCATCGACACCATCACGTACGAGATGCCGGCCCGGACCCGTTCCTCGCTGGCGCCGATGGTCAGCAGCACGAAGCTCGCGGACAGCAACACCTCGAAACCGACGAACAGGTTGAACAGGTCCCCGGCCAGGAACGCGGTGCAGACACCGGCCGAGAGCACCAGATAGGTGGGCATGAAGATCGACACGGGTTGGCGTTCGTCGCCGTCGCGGATGCCCTGCCCGATGGCGTAGGCGACCACCGCCAACAGCACAATCGCCGACACCAGCAGCATCATGGCCGAGAGTCGGTCGACGACGAGCGTGATGCCCAGTGGCCCCATGCCAGGCACGGTCTGGCCCCAGCCGCCGACGTGCAACACCAAGGTGCCGTCGCGGTCGGCCAGGTAGACCAGCGCCGCACACACCGCGACGACGGCGACGAGCGCGAGCTGGGTGATGAGCCGCTGCAAGTGCGGACGACGACCGGCGACGAGCGTGAGCGCCGCGGCCAGCGCCGGGATCAGCACCGGCAACGGGATCAACGCCTGGGCGGTCATTTCGAACCCTCGAATCCGGGCAACGCATCGAGTTCGTCGGGGGCATCGGTGTCGCGACTGATGTCGGCCTGGGGAATCTCGTCTTCCTCATCTTCGGCCTCGCGCTGCTGCGAAACGCGGGTGTCCTCGGGGTCGTTGCTGACCTCTTCGACGGTGGTCAGTCGGTAGGACCGGTACGCCAACGCCAGGACGAAGGCCGCGATGCCCATGCTGATGACGATCGCCGTCAAGATCATGCCCTGCGCCAGCGGGTCAGCCGTGGTGGTGGCGCCATTGCTGGTGCGTCCGCGGATCGGTGGATTGCCACCTGCCCCGCCCACCGTCAGGATCAGCAGGTTGACGGCATTGCCGGCCAGCAACAGGCCCAACAGCATTCGGGTCAGGTTGCGCTCGAGCAGCAGGTACACCCCGGCGCTGGTCAGACCGCCGATGAGGATCAGCGGAATCAGGACGGTCGTCATCGCGCCACCGCCTTCGAGGTTGCGGGAGCACCGGCCGTTTCCACGTCCACCCGCGCACCGAGGCTGCGCAGCACATCGAGCACCAGACCGACCACGATGAGGTACACACCGAGGTCGAAGAACAGCGCGGTCACGAGCTTGACGTGGCCGAACACCGGAATGTCGAACTGCAACACCGCCGAGGACAGTGCGGGCGCGCCCAGCAGGATCGAGGCGACGGCCGTCCCGGCGGACAGCCCCAGCCCGGTGCCCAGGATCTTGCCCGCGTCCAGCGGCAGCGTCTCGCCGAGCTCGTAACGCCCGCCGGCCAGATAACGCAACACCAGCGCCAGGCCGGCGGTGAGCCCGCCGGCGAATCCGCCGCCGGGCGTGTTGTGCCCGGCGAAGAAGAAGTAGGCCGACAGCACCATGATGAGCGGGAAGATCATGCGGGTGGCGACTTCCAGCACCAGCGACCGGTACCGCGGATCGCGCATTTCCGAGCCACGCAGCCAGGTGACGTCGCCGATCGCAGGGCTGTAGGCACCGACCGGACCGATGTCGGGTTGGCCCGCGGCCGTGCTGACCCGCGGGGCGGCACCGAACCGACGGTGCCGGAACACCAGTGAGGCCACACCCGTCGCGGCGACCAGTAGCACCATGATCTCACCCAAGGTGTCCCAGGCGCGGATGTCGACCAGCAGCACGTTCACGGTGTTGGCGCCGTGCCCGCGGTAGTAGGCCGCATCCGGCAACAACTCGGCGATGCCCGCGCCGGTGCGGGCGGCCATCGCGTAGACGGTCAGGGACGTGACGGCCGCACCGACTGCCAGCGCCAGCAGGATCCGGGGAAGGCGGTGGCTGTTGATCGCTTCGGCGTCGGCCTCGGCCGGCAGCGTCCGCAACACCAGCACGAAGATCACCAAAACCAGTGTCTCGACCAGGAATTGGGTCAGGGCCAGATCCGGGGCGCCGTGGAAAGCGAAGATCGCGCCGCATCCGTAGCCGGTCACACCGACCAACAGCACCGCGGCCAGGCGGTTGCGCATCATCGTCGCGCCGATCGCCGCAGCCAGCATCAGCAACCCGACCACCACGACCAGCGGCGAGTCCCACAGCGCGAAACCCGGTCGGTCGCGGGGGCCGAGCACCAACGTCGCGACCGGCAACGCGACGAGCGTGCACAGGATCACCGATTGCGTGGCCGGCAGCGAACCTCGCTGGGTCGACCCGGTCAACCGCAGCGAGAGCACGTCCAGGCCACGGATGGTGGCGTCGTACATGCGGTCGGCGTTACCCAGTGGCTGGTAGGCCAACCGGGCCCGGGGCAACCGGGTCCGTGCGATGAACGCGGCGGTACCGACTGCCAGCACGACGGCCGAGAGCAGGAGCGGAAGACCCGGCCCGTGCCACAGCGCCAGGTGGTAGCCCGACCCGCCGGGCAGGGTGCCTGCGTATTCGTTCAGCACCGCGTCCATCCCGGCGGGCCACAAGCCGAAGACCAGGCCGGCGATGGCGAGGAGGGCGGGTGCGGTCAGGAAAGTGGCTGAGGGACGGTGCATTTCGGCAACTCGGGTGCTGGGTTGCGACGCACCCTTGGTGGCGAATGCGCCCCATATGAACCGCAGGCTGTAGATGGTGGTGAACACCGAGCCGATCACGATGCAGGTCAACACATATGGTGCGGCGGCACCGAGAGCGGGGCTGTGCGCCACCGTCTCCAGGTCGGCCTCCTTGGCGACGAACCCGAAGAACGGGGGCAGGGCCGCCATGCTCGCGGTGGCCCCGACAGCGATGGCGAACAACGGTCGGTGGTGGCGTCCCAGCCCGGCCAACCGGCGGATGTCGCGGGTGCCGGTGGCGTGGTCGATCACGCCGACCACCATGAACAGCGCCGCCTTGAACATCGCGTGCGCGCACAACATGGCCAGCCCGGCCAGCATCATGTCGCTGCCGCCCGCGCCGACCATCACGGTGATCAGGCCCAACTGGCTCACCGTGCCGAACGCCAGGATCAGTTTCAGGTCGTATTCGCGGACCGCCCGCCAACCGGCCAGCAGCATGGTCGTCAGGCCCAGCCCCACCACCATGGGACGCCAGAACGAGGTGTCGGCAAACCCGGGCGTCATGCGTGCCACCAGGTAGACCCCGGCCTTCACCATGGCCGCGGCGTGCAGATAGGCGCTCACCGGGGTGGGCGCAGCCATGGCGCCCGGCAGCCAGAAGTGCAGCGGCACGATGGCCGATTTCGACAGGGCGCCGACGAGGATCAGCGCCACTCCGACCGCGGCGGCCGTCCCGGTCGGGGGAGCAGCGATCAACTCGGACAGTAGGTAGGTGCCGGCCAGGTTTCCCAGCACGACGATGCCGACCAGCATGGCCAGGCCGCCGAACGTGGTCACCAGCAGGGCCTGGGTCGCGGCCCGGCGACTGGTGGCCCGCTCGGCGTAGTGGCCCACGAGCAGGAACGACAGGACCGTCGTGGTTTCCCAGAAGATGTAGAGAACCAGCATGTTGTCGCTGATCACCAGGCCGAACATGGATCCGGAGAACGCGACCAGCTCGGCCGCGAAGCTGGGCAGCCGTTTCTCGATGCGGCCGTCGTGGTGATGGAAATACTCGCCGCAATAGAAGATCACGACCGCACCTACCGCCAGGACCAGCACACTCATGATCGCCGCGAGAGAGTCGAAGCGCAGCGTGATGTCCATCGACAGCCCGTCGACCCACGGGATGTTCAGGGTGGGGACCCGCTCATCGTTGGGCCAGTTCAGGGCGACCCAGGCCAGCGAACCCAACGGGACGAGTGCCAGTGGATAGAACGCCATCCGCCCCCATTTGGCCACCAGAAGCGGCGCCAGCGCGGTGGCGACCGCGTGGGCGAGCAGAACGGCAAGCATGGCACTCCGATCGGGTTGGGGTCGGGGTGTCGGCTGCCGATGAGCGCTTGCGCGAAGAGCATCGGCATGAGTGGCAATGGCTTTTCACGCATTCTACGTGGGCCGTTATGGCGACCAGTAGCCTGCGGTGGCTTCCTGCTCGGCCAGCGCCAGGCACACGTGCACGCGACTGCGGTCTGCGTCAGCCGTCGCGCCCCAGCCTCCGGATCATGCTGCGACGTCTGGTTGTGGACGTAGTTGTCGCGCAATGCGTGTGAGCGTTCGGCGCACGGCCACCACGTGGGCTCCCGAGCTGATCACCAGCGCGCGGTAGATCTTCCCGTGGATACCGGGGAAGGCCGCCCAGGTTTGTGACCGCACCCGGGTGCGATGGGGGCCGAGCTCGTCGAGTTCGAACACCCACTCGTAGATCGCGAAGGGGTGGCGGCCCTTGAGAACCAGGCGATGGCGCGGAGTGCACTCGCCGATGGCGAACCCGAACGGGGCGCGCGGTTCGACCGGGTCGCGGCACAACGTGCGTAGGACGGCGGCCCATGTCGTGGCGGCGTCGGCGTCGACGGTTATGGCATGCTCATCGATATAGGGTAAACGTTCCATATAGAAGGACTGTACTAGATCATGGCGCCTCCGCGGAAGCATGAAACCGACGCGATTCTGGATGCGGCGCGGGCATTGGTGCTCGGCGAAGGGCCCAGGGCGGCAAGTGTTGCCGCGATTGCCAAGGTCAGTGGGGCGCCGGCGGGAACCCTGTATCACCGGTTCGGCAATCGCAATGGAGTGCTGGCCGCGGCCTGGTTGCGGGCGCTCGAACGGTTCCAATCCCAGGCGATGGCGGCGTCCGGGGCGGACGCCTTGGAAGCGGCGGTCGCGATGGGTGTGGCCGCCGTCGGTTTCGCCCGCGAGGTTCCCGAGGACGCCCGGTTGCTGCTCACCCTCCGACCCCGTGACCTGCTCGACGGCGCTCCCGATGCGGAATTCACCGCGACGCTGGCGGCGATGAACGCCCCACTCATGGCACGCCTACGCGAACTGGCGCGCGGTATCTATGGTGACGACGACGCCCGCACGATGGATGCCATGTCGCGAGCCGTCGTCGACCTGCCCTACGCAGTGGTGCGGCGCTACGCCAACGATGCCGAGTTGCCGCCGTGGGTGGAAGAAGACCTGGCCGACGCCATCCGGAAGCTGCTGACGGTGTAGCGGATTCGTCACGGCCCGGCGCTTGGGTGTCGTTGTGCCCGCCTATCAGCGACAATCGAGCGACAATCGCCACATCCATCACCCCGGCAACTGTTGTCACAGGGTCGTCGTTTACTCGCATCACTGCGGCCTCATTGGCCTCGTGCGCAACGGTTTTCGGGTTGCCCACCTATCAGCGACAGTGTCGCTGTCAATCGGGCGGTGGGCTGGTGGGGCTGTGGAGGTCTCAGGTGCGCACGAGTCGGATGTGGCCACCTGCCCTGAGGTCAGTGCTACGCCTGTGACTCAGGAGACGATTGTCGCTCGATTGTCGCTGATAGCCGGGCAAGTGCAGTAGGCCCTCGGCAGCCGTGGCGCGTGGGGCATGTGTGACTCGCGGCCGGGATGCGCCCCGGCCGGAACCATCACCGCCCGGCGGCGAACTCCCGCAAGGACGCCACCTGCTCGGCCTCCAATGACGGCCGCACGGCCTCACGAGCTTTGGCGACATCGGCGGCGGTGACGTCGGCCGCATCGATGGACCGGCGCATCGCCGTCAACGCCGCCTCGCGCAGCAGTGCCACGCAGTCGGCTGCGCTGTAGCCGTCCAACTCGGACGCCAGGGCATCGAGATCGACCTCCGGGGCCAGTGGGATGGACTTTCCCGCGGTCCGCAGGATTTCGCGACGTGCCTCGGCATCGGGTGGTTCGACGAACACGAGTCGCTCGAGCCGACCCGGCCGCAGCAGCGCGGGGTCGATAAGGTCGGGGCGGTTGGTCGCGCCCAGCACCACGACGTCGCGCATCGGTTCGATGCCGTCGAGTTCGGTCAGCAGGGCGGCCACCACGCGGTCGGTCACCCCGGAATCGAAGCTCTGCCCGCGTCGCGGAGCCAGCGCGTCGATCTCGTCGAGAAACACCAGTGACGGTGC
Source organism: Mycolicibacterium alvei (assembly GCF_010727325.1). Classification (NCBI taxonomy): domain Bacteria; kingdom Bacillati; phylum Actinomycetota; class Actinomycetes; order Mycobacteriales; family Mycobacteriaceae; genus Mycobacterium; species Mycolicibacterium alvei. The sequence continues at coordinate 2,943,070 of NZ_AP022565.1, read as the reverse complement.
CGAATCCCTGGCCCGAGCGAACAGTTCGCGCACGGCCTTCTCGGATGAGCCGACCCATTTGTCCATCAGCTCAGCGCCTTTGACCGCGTGCACGGAGAGCTTTCCGGAGCTGGCCAGTGCCCGCACCACGAAGGTCTTGCCGCAACCGGGCGGACCGTACAGCAGCACACCGCGCGGGGGCTCGACGCCGAGGCGCTGGAACGTATCCGGATGCTGCAGCGGCCACAACACCGCCTCGGTGAGTGCCTGTTTGGTCTCGACCATGTCGCCGACGTCGTCGAGTGTCACCGAGCCGACCGACACCTCCTGGGCCGCCGACCTCGACAACGGTCGGATCACCGTCAACGCCCCGGTCAGATCCTCCTGCCACAGCACCGGCTCGTTGCCGTCGGCACTGGCTCGCGACGCTGCCCGCAGCGCTCCCTCGCGGACCAGGGCGGCCAGGTCGGCAACTACGAAACCTGGTGTACGGTCGGCAATTTCGTTCAGATTGAGATCGGCGGACGGAACTCCCCGCAGCAGCACCTCCAGCAGTGCCTTTCGGGTGGCGCCATCGGGCAGGGTGAGGGCGAGCTCGCGGTCGCAGAGGTCCGGCGCCCGTAGCCGGGAATCCACCCCGACAGGCACCGCCGACGTCGCGACGAACGCCACGCCGCGGGTGGCGACGGCCTCACGCAACTCGCCGATGATCAGGGCGGCGACCGGCTCGGGAGCCCGGTCGGCGGGGGCGGCCGGGAGCAGCGCGTCGACGTCGGAGATCAGTAGGACCCCGCCGTCGTCGCGCACGGTAGCGACCGCGGCGGACACGCGGCTGAGCCGGTCGTCGGCGGCCAGCGCCCCCACTTCGGGGCCATCGAGCTCCACCAACCGCCGCTCGGCGCACACCGTCCGCACCATGGTGGCCTTGCCGACGCCGGCCGGACCGGTCACCAGGACGCCGAGATGTGGTGTTGCCCCGAGCTTTTCAAGGAGCTGGGGTTCGTCGAGGGACAACTTGAGCCAGTCGGTGAGCTTGCCGGCCTGGGTGTGGGAGCCCTTGAGATCGTCGAAGCTGACCGCAGGCTCGGCGCGGGCGGGGCTGACCGTGTGTGCGCCGGTGGAATCCGACGACCCCGGCCCGGCACTCTCAAGGCCGGACCCCCACGACACCACCGAATTCGGTTGGATACTCACGGGTCCGGCCGGATCGACACCGGTCACCGTCAGCAGCTCCGAGGTCCAGGTGATGCCCACCGAGGAGCCCAGCGCCGCGGCGGCCGCCGACGTCGAGGTGCCCGGCCCCAGATCGCGGGGCAGCAGCGACACCGTGTCACCGACCGTCATCACCTTGCCCAGCAGCGCCTGGCGCAGCGTCGCCGACGAGATCGATTCGGTCGCCAGCTTGGACCCGGTCACCGTGACCGCGCGGGCGCCGTACACCGTCACCGGCGCCACGATCACGGGGGTGTTCTCCCGTACCCCGGCGTTGGACAGTGTCACGTCGTCGAGCAGGGCGGTCCCGGTCGGGGTGCCGCCGGGGGCCAGACCGACGACGGCGGCAGTGGTACGGGATCCGGTCAGTGACACGGCATCCCATTCGCGGATCCCGAGGGCGGCGATGGCCTCGGGATGCAGCCGAACCACCCCGCGACGCGAGTCGAGTGCCGAGGTGTTCAGCCGGGCGGTCAGGCGCAGATGTCCGAGTGCGGGTTCGTCGTCGACCTCGATCTGCGACATGTCAGCGGCCCGGCTTCCGCAGCCCCAGGCGTGCCATCGAACGCCGGTGCGGCTGGGCCCGGCGAGTCGCGCGACGGGTGGCGCGGCGCTGCTGCGGCTTGTCGTCCCAGGATTCGGGGTGGTTGGCGACCCACTTCTTGGTGCGGATCGCGAATGGAATCTGGATCACGTAGGCCACGATGATCACCATGATGACGATGTAGCCGTAGAACACCGATGCCGCCACGCCGATGCCGACCAGTGCGAGCAAGGGCGCCACCATGTTCGGCGGCACGGAGAACGTGTGGATCTTGCGCATCGGGATCCGGCTGACCACCAGGAGCGAGACGCCGATCATCCAGATCGACACCGCCCACTCGCTGGTCCACCAGCCTTCACCGAACTGCATCTTGGCGGCCAGCAGACCGATCGCGCCGATGGCACCCGCCGGGGCGGGCATGCCGACGAAGTACTCCTTCTCGTACACGGGCTGGTCCACGTCGAGCAGCGCATTGAACCGCGCGAGCCGCAACACGATGCAGACCGCGTACAGCAGCACCACGATCCACCCGATCCGGGAATGCGACAGCAGGGTGCCGTAAACGATGAATGCCGGTGCCACACCGAAATTCACCGCGTCGGCCAGCGAGTCGATCTCCTCGCCCATCTTGGAGGTGGCGTTGAGCATCCGCGCCACCCGGCCGTCCAGCCCGTCGAGAATCGCCGCGACCGCCAGAAACGCCATCGACTCGGTGGGCCGGTCGTCGAGTGCCATCTTGACTGCCGACAAGCCCAGGCAGATGGCGGCCACCGTCATCGCGCTCGGCAGCATCCGCACGGAGAACGGCGGCGATTTCATGCGGCCCTTGATCAACGACGGGGGCCTCACCCGGGGTTTGATCACGGCAACTCCGCCAGGACGGTCTCTCCGGCCAGCGTGCGCTGGCCCCGGGCGACGAGCAGTTTCGAACCGGCAGGGAGATAGGTGTCCAGCCGGGACCCGAAGCGGATCAGGCCGTAGGTCTCGCCGATGGCGAGCTTGTCGCCGACGTGCGCGTTGCACACGATGCGCCGGGCGATCAGCCCGGCGATCTGCACGGCGATCACCTCGGTGCCCTCGGCGGTACGGATGACGACGCTGTTGCGCTCGTTGTCCTCGCTGGCGGCCTCGAGCTCGGCCGAGTGGAAACGGCCGGGGCGGTGCTGCACGGCCACCACGTCACCACCGATCGGCGCTCGCTGCACGTGCGCATCGAGCACCGACAAGAAGATGCTTACCCGCGGGAGCGGGGTGTCGGGCAACCCCAACTCGGCCGGCGGGACCGCGTCCTCGATCAGGCACACCAGCCCGTCCGCGGGGGCGACCACCACACCAGGGCGGGTGGGCGACACCCGGGCCGGGTGGCGGAAGAACGCGGCGTTGGCGCCGGCGGCGAGCAGGCCGGCGCGGCGTACCCAACGGTGCTTGCGACCGAGGGCCGCGACGGCGAGGCTGGCGCCGACGAACGGCAACCCGGCCGAATGCATCGGCGGAACACTGGATCGCACCAGCGCCATGAGGCGTTCTGGTCCGGACTGCTGGAGATCGGGGCGTCTGGCCATCGGGAGGATTCTACGTGCGCCCGGTGACGGAATTGCTAGGTCAGGTCCCACACGGGAACCGTCGACCCGGCCGACAGTTCGGTGACGTCCTCGGCGATCTCCAAAAGACAGTTCGCCGAAGCGAGCCAGCGCAGGTGATGCGAGGCCGGGGGGCCGTAGCTACTGACCGAATCCCCGGTCAGCACACCCCGCCGGAACTGCCGTTTTCCGCGCGGAGAGGTCAGGTTCTCGGTCAGTTGCGCTGTGCGGCGCGGCCGACCCGGCTCAGCGTGGCCCATCGCGGCACGCAGCGGCGAGCGGACGAACACCTCGAAGGACACCAGCGCGCTGACCGGGTTGCCGGGCAGCGTGATGATCGGAACACCACCGACCGTGCCCGCACCCTGCGGCATGCCGGGCTGCATCGCCACCTTGACGAACTCCACCTGATCCGACAGTGAATCCTTGACCACCTCGTACGCGCCTGCGCTGACGCCGCCGGTGGTGATGATGAGATCCGCATCGCCTGCGTGGTCGGCGAGCGCGGTGCGGAAGGCGTCGACGTCATCGGCGGACATCGGGGCGATGGTCGCCTCGGCGCCGGCATCCCGGACCGCCGCGGCCAGCATCACCGCGTTCGACTCGTAAATCTGCCCCGGCCGCAGTTCGGTGCCCGCAGCCACCAGTTCGGTGCCGGTGGACATCACCATCACGCGCTGCCGCGGCACCACGGACAGCGTGGCCATCCCGAGTGCCGCGGCGAGCCCGAGCGCAGCCGGAGTGATCACCTGACCGGCGCGCAGTACCGGGGTGCCTGCGGTGACGTCCTCGCCGGCACGGCGGATGTGCTGGTTCTTCCGGGCAGCCACGCGGATCGTCACGGTGTCCGTCGCGCCGTCGGTCGCCTCGACCGGAACCACCGCGGTCGCACCGGACGGCAGCGGCGCCCCGGTCATGATGCGGTGCGCCGTTCCGGGTTGCAGCCTCAGTGGGTCGGTGCGCCCGGCCGGGATGTCCTCGGCGACCGGTAGTTGCACCGGGGTGTCCTCGGTGGCCGAGGCCACATCCTCGGCGACGACGGCGTAGCCGTCCATCGCGGAGTTGTCGAAGCCCGGTAGTGACAGCGGGGCGACGACATCGGCGGCCAGCACCAGGCCGAGCGTGTCGTTCAATGGAAGATCTTGTGGTGCAAGGGCTTTGATCAGCCCGGCGACCACCAACTGGTGTTCTTCGACGGTCCGCATCATCACACCGGGAAGCTGACGCCGGTGAGCTCTTCGGACACGGTCCACAGCCGGCGTTGCAGGTCCTCGTCGTGGGACTGCTTGCTGGAGGTCACCAGCTTCGGATTGCCGACCATCTCGCGGAAACCGGATGGGCCGTAGTACTGGCCGCCGCGAACATCGGGAGCCGTGGCGGCCCGCAGCGTGGCGAGCGCGCCTTTGGCCGGGCTGTTGGTGAACAGGCTCGCGACCTGGCTGTAGCCCGGCAGGCCGGTTCCCGGGATATGGCGCATGAGTTCGGTGTTGGACAGGCCGGGGTGGGCGGCCACCGCGATGGTCGGCTCGTTCTTTGCCGCCAGACGCCGCTGCAACTCGTAGGTGAACAGCAGGTTCGACAGCTTGGACTGCCCGTAGGCGGCCACCCGGTTGTAGCTGCGTTCCCACTGCAGGTCGTCGAAGTGGATGGCGGCCTGGATGCGGTGGGCGATGCTGGCGACCGCGACGACGCGCGACCCGTCGACCGGCAGCAGGTGATCGAGCAGCAGCCCGGTCAGCGCGAACGCGCCGAGGTGGTTGGTGCCGAACTGCAACTCGAAGCCGTCGACGGTGGTCTGCTTGGGCGGGTACATCACCCCGGCGTTGTTGATCAGCAGGTCGATCCGCGGGTAGGCGGCCTTGAGTTCGTCGGCCGCGGCGCGGACCGACTCCAGCGAGCCCACGTCCAACTGCTGCAGTGTGAGGTCGGCCTTGGGCACGGCGGCGGTGATCCGGTCGACGGCCTCGCGGCCCTTGTCCAGGTTGCGCACCGCGACGACGACGTGCGCGCCCCTGGCGGCGAGCACACGGGCGGTCTCATAGCCCAGGCCGGTGTTGGAACCGGTGACGATCGCGATCCGGCCGGACTGATCGGGGACGTCGGCCTCGGTCCACTTGGAATTGGCGCTCATGGGTCGAACATACGGAACGCGGGTGCTGGACGGCACCTCGGCGCCATAGCAGTCTGGGAACATGCGCACCCTGATTGATCCCGCGAAGCCACCCAGCAGTAAGGCGCCGCTGGTGTGGGCGATGGGCGCAGCCATCCCATGGGCCGTTCTGATACTGGCGCAAATGATCTGGTTCGCGATCGACCAGCAGATGGTGTGGCTGCACGGCCTGGCGGCGGCTGTCACGGTGCTCGGGACGGTGTTCTTCGTCGTGGTGGTCCCGATGTGGCGCTACCGGGTGCACCGGTGGGACATCAACGTCGACTCCGGGACACCCGCCGTCTACACCCGCACCGGGTGGTTGGTGCAGGAGCGGCGGATCGCGCCGATCTCGCGGGTGCAGACCGTGGACACCTACCGGGGCCCGCTGGACCGGCTGTTCGGCCTGGCCAATGTGACGGTGACGACGGCGTCCTCGGCCGGCGCCGTGCGCATCGTGGCACTCGATGACGACGTGGCCGAGCAGGTGGTGGCGCAGTTGACCGACATCACGGCGATCGGCGAACAGGACGCGACGTGACTGACGACGCTTGGCAGCGGCTGAGCCCCCGCATGCTGCTGGTTCACCCGGTACACGAAGTGCTGCAACAGATTCCACTGCTCATCGGCGCGGTGGTGCTGGGCTCGGCGACCGGGAACCAGAGTTGGACGATCGCGGCGATCGTGCTCACCGTCGGCGTCGGCCTGGCGCGGTGGTTCACCACCGGCTACCGCATCGAACCGGACGAGGTGCAACTGCGCACCGGGCTGCTGCAACGCAAGGTGTTGTCGGTGCCCCGCAACCGGATTCGATCGGTATCGACCGATGCGCGGCTGTTGCACCGGTTGCTCGGGCTGACCGTGCTGCGGATCAGCACCGGCCAGGAAGCCAAGGGCGACAGCGAATTCGCCTTGGACGCAGTCGAGGCGCAGCAGGTACCCCGGCTGCGCGCGATCCTGCTCGTCGATGCGGTACCGGCCGCCGAGGCGCCGGCCGGACGCGAGCTGGCCCGCTGGCAGCCATCCTGGCTGCGCTACAGCCCCCTGAGTTTCACCGGCCTGGCCATGATCGCGGCCGCGGCCGGGGTGATCTACCAGGCCGGCGTCGGCGCCGCACTACGGGACTCGGAGCTGGCGCAGTCCGGGATCGCGGTGGCAGAACGCCTCGGGGTCCTGGCCACCGTGGTGGTGGGGGTGCTGGTGGTTCTGGTGGCCTCGGTGGCGTTGTCGGTGCTCAGGTCGTTGCTGACCTACGGAAATCTTGTGGCGCGAAGAGATTCCGACGTTCTGCACCTGGAGCACGGTCTGTTGCGTCTGCGGCAGCACACCTACGACATGCGGCGGCTGCGCGGCGGCACTCTGCGTGAACCACTGCTGGTACGAGCCTTCGGCGGGGCCCGCCTGGATGCGGTGATGACCGGCGTCGGCGGCCAGGGGGAGGCGTCCCTGCTGCTGCCGCCGTGCCCGGCCGGTACCGCCAGGGGCGTGCTGGCCGAGTTGATCGGCAATCCCGGTGCGGTGGACGCGCAACTGGTGGCCCACGGATCGGCGGCGGTGCGGCGACGCTGGACCCGCGCGCTGGTGCTGCCCGGGGTACTCGGCGTGGCGCTGCTGGTGGCCGCGGTACCGGGCTGGCTCTGGGTGCTGTGGGGGCTGACCGTCGGAGGTGCCGGCCTGCTGGCCGCGGACCGGGCCAGATCGCTCGGGCATCTGGTGCGCGACGGGTGGCTGATCACCCGTGCCGGCAGCCTGGAGCGGCGGCGCGACCACCTGGAGGCCGCCGGGATCATCGGATGGACGGTGCGGCAGACGTTCTTTCAGCGCCGCGCCGGCCTGGCCACCCTGATCGCGGCGACCGCCGCCGGCGAGAAGCGCTACGCCGTGCTCGACATCCCGGCGACACAGGCGTGGTCGGTGGCGGCGACTGCCTCACCGTGGGTCGCCGACAACGGGTGGGCGGACGGCCCCGGGTTGCGCTGAACTCTCGGACGTTTACTGTCGCTGCATGGCTATCGGTGGAGTGCTGTTCGACATCGATGGTGTGCTGGTGACCTCCTGGCAGCCGATCGACGGCGCGGCACAGACGTTGCGGATTTTGGCTGAGCAGCAGATCGCCCGGTCCTACCTGACGAATACCACCACCCGTACCCGCGCGCAGATCGCCGATCTGTTGACCGCGGCGGGCATGGATGTCGCGGCCGACGAGGTGATCACCGCAGCGGCCCTGACGGCCGAATACGTCCGCGACCGCTACCCGGGCGCCCGATGTTTCCTCGTCAACAGCGGGCACATCGGTGAGGACATGCCCGGCGTAGACGTGGTGTATTCGAGTGAATTTACCGGGCCTGTCGCACCGGAAACCCCCGACGTGGTGCTGCTCGGCGGGGCCGGACCGGAGTACAACCACCTCACGCTCAGCTGGGTCTACGACTGGATGGCCCAAGGGGTGCCGGTGGTGGCCATGCACCGCAGCACCGCCTGGAACACCACCGACGGATTGCGGGTCGATACCGGCATGTACCTGGCCGGCATGGAGCAGACCTCGGGCCGTAAGGCCACGGCTGTGGGTAAGCCTGCGCCGGAAGGGTTTCTGGCCGCCGCCAACCGCCTCGGCGTCGACCCCGACGAGATGTACATGGTCGGCGACGATCTCAACAACGACGTGCTGGCCGCCCAGGTGGTGGGCATGGCCGGGGTGCTGGTTCGCACCGGGAAATTCCGCCAGGCCACGTTGGACCGTTGGGCCACAGACGAATTCGCGATGCAACCCAACCACGTCATCGACTCGGTGGCCGATCTGCCTGCGCTGCTGGGGCTGTAGGCGCCGCGTCGATCAGGCCGCGTCGATCAGGCCCCGTCGATCAGGCCGCGCCGTTTTCTACACCTGGGTCGCGGTTCTTCGACGAGCGCGACCCAGGTGTAGAAAACGGCGCACAGTGTGCGACTGAAGCGCGCTGCTACACCGTGTAGCGGCGGTCGTAGCCGGCCTGGCGGTCGGCGATCTGCTGCGCGCGGTCGTAGTTGAGCTGCTGCGGGTTGTAGTTGGGATTGTTCGGATCGCTCACGATGCCCTGGACCTCGGACGCCTTCACCACCCGCGTCGTCACCGTCGGCATGTTCGTCGCATCCGGGTCCACTCCCTGGAAACGCATCGAGATGGTGCCCTGGTTGAGGCCGCCGGTGGACACCCAGTTCGCCACGCCGGGATCGCTCTTGGACACCACGATGGTGTACGTGCCGTCCGCGTTCTTGATGGCCTGGCTGTTGTTCAGGCTGGTCTGCTGGTTGCGCGTGTCGTTGGTGATGGTCCAGTCGTTGGTCACCGGCACCACGAAGTACTCCGCATCACCGGGATCGACGGTGATGATCATCGCCTCGTCGTCCTTGAGCTGGAAGTAGCCGGCGCTCTGCAGTTGCGTGGACAGGAACTGCGCGTTGTGCTGTGGCGCCGACAGCGTGTTGGGCGCACCGGTGGCGGTGGCCACGGACATGTAAGTGTTCTCGCCGGTGATGCCGGTGACCAGCATCAGGATGGCGGTCTCGGCGGACGACAACAGCAGCGGCACCCTGTCGAACGGCGGGATGATCGACACCAGGCTCATCAGGATCGGATTCTCGATCACCGTCTTGCCGATGACCGGGATGGCGAACCCGCCGATCTGGCTGAACAAGCTGCTGGGCGGCCCGGCGGTCTTCTCGATGGTCAGCGCGATCGGCGTCTCGGTATTCCAGTTTCCCAACGTGTTTCGGGTGGCCAGGATGGTCGACTCCGGCGGGGCCTGGAGGTAGTTCATGCCCTTCTCGGGGTTGGCCGGCGCCGCGCCGGGACTCACCACGATGGTGAACGTCCCGTCGTCCCTGATGCTCAGCTCCTCGCCGTTGAGATTCGCGGCCGTCACGCCGTTGATTCCGGTCAGCACACTGAAATTGGTGTTGGCAGAGGTGGGGTGGGTGCTCGGGTCGGCCGGGTCATACCCCGCGACCTTGCCTTCGATCTTGTAGGTCGACGCGCCGTTGATGCCGGTGAACCGGTAGACGGTGTCGGGATTGTCGTACCAGATCCGCGTGCCGCCGGCGTTCTGCCCGTACCAACTGTGCGGCGGGTTGACCTGCAGCAGCAGTTTCGGCTCGTTCGAGTTCAGCAGCAGAAACTCGGTGGCCGACTGGTTGGCGAACTCGGTGGCGGCCCGGTTCAGCTGTGACAGGTTCGTGAAGTCGGGGCCGCCGACCGTGGCGAAGTTCTTCGCGGCCTCGACGTACCAGGCCGCCATCAGGACCACCTTGGCCAGCTGAACGAAGGGTGTGTTGACAATCTGGCTGACCTGCCGCTCGGCCGCGAGTTGTTGCTCGGTGGCCAGCATGCTCGTCGGCTCGGTGGTCACCTGGGAGGTCACCTCGCTCGTCACCTGGGAGGTCGCTTCCGGTGTGGTGACGCGTCCGATGGGTACCAGCCCCTGGCGGCCGTCACGGCGTGACCAGCTCAGCAGCGCGGCCATGCCGAGGTCCTGGATGGGGCTCACCGGCGATTCCGGGAGATGCGGTGTGAGCCGCTGCGTCACCGACGCCACCATCTCCGGTACGGTCTGCGTCACCGGGGCCTGGGTGCGGGGTTTCGACGGCGGAATCACCTGTTCGACAACATCTTTCATCACAGACTTGGTGACGACCGTCAGCGTTTCCAGGGGTGCGGCGGTATCGGCCTCGGCCGATGGTCGGTTGTCCAGCGTGGCCCGCCGGTGGCGGGGTGCGTCGGTGGCCGTGGTGAGTGCCCGTGACACCGACTGCCGCACCGTGTCGACCGATTCCCGGCCGTCCGATTTCCGTTCGGTCGATGCGGTTGACGATCGGCGTTCGCCGACCTTCACGCCGCCGAGCGCAGACTCCACCTTGGTGGCCACGTCACTGACTCGTTTGGTCAGCTTCTGCGGGTCCGGGAACGATGGTTTCCGGGGACCCTTCTTCGGGGTCGAGCTGTCCGTCTTCGTCGTGTCGGTGGTCTTTGAATGCGTTCCTGACGAGTCCGAACCACCGGTTTCGGCGGAGGCGATCGCGGTGCCGTTGGCTATTGCCACGCCGATGCCCAGTGCGACGGCGAGCGTGCCCACCCGCCCGATGAATCGGGCGCCTCCAGTGGTAGCGGTCGTCGGCGTCATTGCGTCTCCCCAGCTGTTTTGGCTGCTACAGAACAGAATTGGCCGACTGTAACAAGTTCCAGTTGGGTCTCGGGGGAGTTTGGGCGGACTGCTGTCAGGCCTTCAGATCCCGGATGGCTTCGATGCGCGCTTTCAGTTGATCGGTGGTCGCTGCGGCCACCGGAGGCCCGCCGCAGATACGGCGTAGCTCGTTGTGGATCCAACCGTGCGGCTTGCCGGTGCGGTGATGGGTGATGGTCACCAACGCGTTGAGCTCACGACGCAACTCCCGCAACTGGCCGTGCGTGGTGCGCGACGGCGGCGGACCACCCGATACCGCGGCCTCGGCCGTGCGTTTGGTGAGCTGCTCATCCTGCCTGCGCCGCAACAGGTCTCGCATCTGTTCGGCATCGAGCAGGCCGGGGATGCCGAGATAGTCGGCCTCCTCGTCGCTGCCGGCCGGAGTCGCGGTGCCGAAGGATGAGCCGTCGAAGATGACCTGGTCCAGTTCGGCGTCGGCGCCGAGCGACTCGAAGCCGTTCTCCAGGTCGTCCTTCTCGTCCTTGCGCTTTTCGGCGGCTTCGAGGGCCTCGTCGTCCAGCCCGTCGGATTCCCGGTGCGGCTTGCCCAGCACGTGGTTGCGTTGCGCCTCCATCTCACTGGCCAGCAGCAAGAGACTGGGCACGGACGGCAGGAAGATGCTGGCGGTCTCACCGGCGCGGCGTGACCGCACGAACCGGCCGATGGCCTGGGCGAAGAACAACGGAGTCGAGGCGCTCGTGGCGTACACGCCGACCGACAACCGTGGCACGTCGACACCCTCGGACACCATGCGCACCGCGACCAGCCACCGACTGGTGCTTTCCGAGAATTGGCTGATCCGGTCGGAGGCGCCGGGATCGTCGGAGAGCACCACGGTGGGCACCTCACCGGTGATCTTGGTGAGGAGATCGGCATAGGCGCGCGCGGTGGTCTGGTTGGTGGCGATGATCATGCCGCCGGCATCGGGCACGTGCTGACGCTTCTGCTGCAACCGTTTGTCGGCGGCCGCGATGACCGCCGGCATCCACTCCCCGGTCGGGTTCAGTGCGGTGCGCCAGGCCCGGGCGGTGTGCTCGGCGGTCAGCGGTTCGCCCAGGCGCGCCGCGTGTTCTTCGCCGGCACTGTCACGCCACCGGGCCTCACCGGAGTACGCCAGGAACACCACGGGCCGGACCACGCCGTCGGCGAGCGCATCGGAATAGCCGTAGACGTGGTCGGCCACGGACTGCTGGAAGCCGGCGCCGTCGGTTTCGTAGTTGACGAATGGGATCGGGCTGTCGTCGCTGCGGAACGGGGTACCGGTGAGCGACAGCCGCCGGGTCGCGTCGTCAAAGGCTTCGCGCATCGCGTCGCCCCAGCTCTTCGAGTCACCGCCGTGGTGGATCTCGTCGAAGATGACCAGCGTCCTGCGGTTCTCGGTGCGCACCCGGTGCCGGGTGGGATGGCTGGCCACCTGGGCATAGGTGACGACGACGCCGTGGTACTCCGCCGAGGTCTGCGAGTTGGAGTTGCTGAACTTCGGATCGAGCGCGATGCCATTCCGCGCGGCCGCCTGGGCCCACTGGATCTTGAGATGCTCGGTGGGCACCACCACGGTGATCGCGTCGACCGTACGGTCGTTGAGCAGCTCGGCCGCGATCCGCAGCGCAAACGTCGTCTTACCTGCGCCGGGTGTGGCCACCGCCAGGTAGTCCCGCGGTTTGGCGGTCAAATACCGCACCAGCGCCTTACGCTGCCAGCCCCGAAGTGCCTGGGTGCTGGGCGCTGCATCAGCCCGCACCCGAGGACTCCTCTCAGTCGGAAAGCAGTCTATGGCAGGGCGTTACGTCAGCGCATATCCGCAGGAGCGCGCCGGGCGTGTCGCTCAGATGAAGTGGTTGTCGTTCTTGGCGAACCATTCGGCGCGTTCGTCGTCGTCGAGGTCGGCCAGCTGGGCCAACCCTTCGAAATAGGCCTCCCGCGGCGCGCCGGGAGCAAACAACATCAGCAACGACGTCGGCGCGTCGGCCTCATTGCGGAAACCGTGGATGCCGCCCGGCGGGACGTACAGGAAATCGCCCTGGTTGCCGTCGCACCAGTCGGTGCCGTCATACAGCCTGACGGTGCCCGACAGGACGAAGAACGCCTCGGACATGGTCCGGTGAAAATGCGGGGCCGGGCCGCCGGCCTGTGGGCTGATGTCGACGCGGTACAGGCCGTAATCGCCATTGGTCTGTTGCTGGTTGGCCAGGTAGTGGTACTTGACCAGACCGAAGGAGTCGTAGTCAGGTGGCGCCCCGCCATTTTCGGGCGCGCGCCGGACCCAGGCGCTGACCTCGGGCTCGTCCTCGGTGTAGCGAGCCGGGGGATACGGCGGCACATCTCTGGGGTTCCACAGCGACATGAGCGTCAGCTTAGACGCGGTGACGGTGTTGACGCCGAGATCGACACCAGGGTTGTTCGCGGCGTGGTGAACCAGCCCTGCTGTCGAAAGCGGCGGACCGAATTCGGGCGCGCAAGTCCTGCCAGACGATGCAGACTTACAACGCAGACGTGGCCGAGCGGGTCACCGCGGGGTGTTCGACGGATTACGGGCGAAAGGGCAACGGTGACGACGCTTCATTTCATCTCGGGTCTACCGCGATCAGGGTCGACGCTGTTGGCGGCGCTGCTGCGGCAGAATCCGCGCTTTCAGGCCGGGATGTCGGGCCCGCTGGCCGGGTTGTTCGACGCCCTGCTGGCCCAGATGAGCGCCCGCAACGAGTTCTCGGTATTCCTCGACGACATCAAACGCGAACGGATCCTGCGCGGGTTGTTCGACAGCTACTACGCCGACAGCATCGCCCCGGTCATCTTCGACACCAATCGGGGCTGGTGTGCCCGGATGCCCGCGCTCGCGCAGCTGTTCCCGGACGCGAAAGTCATTGCCTGCGTGCGTGATCTGTCGTGGGTGATCGACAGCATCGAGCGGCTGGTGCAGCGCAACGTGTTCAGCCCGTCGTCGATCTTCAACTACAACCCCGGCGGCACCGTCTACACCAGAGCCAATGACGTTGCCGCACAGGAGGGAATGGTCGGCGGGCCCTACGACGCCCTCAAGCAGGCCTGTTACGGCGCCCAACGGGACCACCTGTTGTTGGTGCAGTACGAAACCCTGACCGTCGAACCGGCCAAGGTGATGAGCGCCATCTACGAGTTCATCGGTGAACCGGTATTCGAGCACGACTTCGGCCACGTCGACTACGACGTCACCGAGTTCGACGAACGCGCCGGGACGCCGGGGCTGCACACCGTGCGCGGTTCGGTGAAGGCCGAGCCGCGCGAGACCATCCTGCCGCCGGATCTGTTCGGGCGCTTCGTCAATGACGCGTTCTGGTGCGATCCGAGCCGGGTGCCAGACGGTCTGCGCGTGGTGTGAGCTGACGCGACAAAAAGAGAGGCCCGCCGTAGCGGGCCTCTCTCTTTTTAGTGTCGGCGATCAGGGATTGCTGGCACCGGTGGAGCCGGTGGTGCCGGTCACCCCGCCGGGCTGGCCGGTGCCGCCGTTGCCGCCGTTGCCGCCAGTGCCGGTCGTGCCCGTGTTGGTGGTGAAGTCGAAGCTGCCACCGATGCCGCCGTTGCCGCCCGCACCGCCCGCACCGTCGCCCACGGCGTTGCCGCCGTCGCCGCCGTTGCCGCCCTTGCCACCGGCATTGACCTGGTTGGTCGAGGTCTGGCCGTTGCCCTTCCAGAAGGTGCTGTTGCCGCCGTTGCCACCGTTGCCGCCGACGGCTCCGCCGGTGCCGTTGAGGCCGCCGTTGCCGCCGTTGCCGCCGGTCGATTTGCCGTTGGTGATGGTGGTGCTGGCTGGGGCCGACGGGTCGTAGGCCTGAATCCAGCCCATACCGCCGTCACCGCCGTTCCCGCCGTTGCCGATGCCACCGTTTCCGGAGGTTGCGGTGCTGCCGGTGATGCTTCCGTTCTGGGCTGCGATGTTGGTGAACCCGCCGGCACCGCCCGTGGCGCCTGCGGTGTTGGCTGCACCGCCGTCACCACCCTTGGCGGTGTTGCCGGTGGCAACGCCGGTGCCTGCGGCCATGATCAGCGAACCGCCACCGTTACCGCCGTGGCCGCCGTTCGTGGCGTTGCCGCCATTGCCGCCGGTGGTGGTGCCGCTGGCGGTACCACCGGTGAGGTTGCCGTACCCGGCTTGGATCTCCGCCCAGCCGCCGTTGCCACCGATGCTGCCGGTACCGGTGGCGGTTCCGCCGGACCCACCCTTCGCGGTGCCGCTGGCGGTTCCGGTGAGGTCGGTAGTAATTGCAGCGTTACCGCCACCACCTCCGACACCACCGTTGGTGCCCGCGCCGCCGGCACCGCCGGTGGCTCCGATCCCGGTGCCGGTCCCGCCGACACCACCGGTGGTGGTACCGGTGAGGTCGCCCGTCACCGAGGTGGCTGCCATGGTGCTGTTCCCGCCGGCGCCGCCCTTGCCGCCCGTCACCCCGGCGCCACCGTTGCCCGCCTTGGCCAGACCGTTGGCGACCTCGCTGCCGCCGGTGGCTGACACGGAAGCCGTTCCGCCATTACCGCCGAGGCCGCCGTTGGCGTCGCCCGCACCGGCGTTGCCACCGATAGCCTGGGTGTCCTTGATCGTGCCGCCGTTGGTGCTGAGCTGACCGATACCGCCGGAGGCCCCGGTGGAGCCGCCGCCACCGGAGGCCGTGCCGCCGGTGATGGAGTCGGCATCGGCGCTGGAGGTGCCGTCACCCTTCGCCGTGATATTGCCCGCACCGCCGTTGCCGCCGTTGACACCGCCCTGGCCCGCGCCGCCGTTCCCGCCGGTCGCATCGCCCTCCGCAGTGCTGTAGTCACCCGCCGCGGAGACGACACCTTGACCGCCGTTGCCGCCGACGACACTGTTGACGCCCACGACGCCGTCGCCGCTGCCACCGGCACCGCCGATGCCGGTGCCTTCGGCGTGCGAGCCGATACTCAGGGCGACTACCTGCCCGAGGGAACCCTTGCCGCCGGTTCCGCCGTTGGAGCCTGCGCCGCCCTTGCCACCGACCGTGGTGCCCGTGGCGGTGGAGTTGTCTCCGGTGGCGAGCACTACCGACATTCCGCCAACCCCGCCGTGACCGCCGGTGGTCGCGTCGCCGCCGGCACCACCGGTCGCTGTGCCCTCGGCCTTGCTGTTGGCGCCGGTGGCGTAGTAACCGGTCTGAATCCAGCCGCCGCCACCATTTCCGCCGGTGCTGCCCACACCGTCGGCGGTGCCACCGGCACCACCGATACCGGTGCCCGTGGCCTCGCTGTTGACCCGCTGAGCGAAGATTCCGCCTTGCGCGCCGGCGCCGCCCTTGCCGCCGCTGGTGGCGTTGCCGCCGGCACCGCCGGTGCCCACGCCGCTCGCATCGGCTCCGGCAGCACTGGCGCGGATCCAGCCGTCGCCTCCGTTGCCGCCGACGCTGCCCGTGCCGTCACCGGTGCCGGCGATGCCGCCGGTGGCGGTTCCGCTCGCGGTACTGCCCGCGCCCAGGGCCTCGATATAGCCCCCGCCGCCGGCGCCGCCCTTGCCGCTGTTGGTGCCCTTGCCACCATCGGTGCCCTTGGCGACACCGTCGGTGATGGCACCACCGCCGGTGGCCGTGACCGAGGCCACCCCGCCATTGCCGCCGATGCCGCCGTTGGCGTCACCGAACCCGGCGTTACCACCGGTGGCTTTGGTGTTGGTGACGGTGCTACCGGTACCGGTGGCAGTCACGGTCGCCGAGCCACCAACAGCGGTGTCGGACCCGACCCCGGCATTGGCGGAGCTGTTTGTGATTGAACCGCCGTTGCTGGCGAGCACGTTGCCGGCGCTCCCCGAACCACCAGTGCTCCCGCCGGCACCGCTAGCCGACGAATCTTTGATCGTGCTTCCGGTGCCGGTCGTCCTGAGCTCGCCTTGGCCTCCGGCAGCGCCGGTGGTGCCGTGTCCACCGGTGGCGATGGCACCGGTGTTGGTGTTGTTGTCGCCCTTGGTGACAATGCCGGCGTCGCCGCCCTTGCCGCCGCTGACGTTGTTCTGACCGGCGCCGCCGTTTCCGCCAGTCGCGGTGCCCTCCGCAGTCGAGTGGATACCACCACCGCCCGAGGTCCCCGAGTAGATCAGGCCCCGACCGCCCGCGCCGCCCGAGATACCGACACCGGTACCACTGCCGCCGGCGCCGCCGGTGGCAGTGCCACTGTCGTGGGTGTCATTGCCCACGGCCGCGATCTGGCCCTGTCCGCCGTTGCCGCCGGTGCCGCCGGCGTAACCGGCGCCGCCCGCGCCGCCGTAGGCGTTACCCGAAACCGTGGCGCCGGTACCCGCGGTGAGCAGGCTGGCGTCTCCGCCCTGTCCACCGTGCCCGCCGCCAGTTGCCTTGCCGCCGTTACCACCGATGGCGGTGCCGGAGGCCTTGCTGTTGTTGCCGCGGCCGTAATAGGACCACCCGGCTTGCACCCAGCCGCCGCTGCCGTTGCCGCCGATGCTGCCGGCTCCGTCGGCTGCCCCACCGGAACCACCGGTGCCGGTGCCTGTTGCTTCGCTACCGGGATACATGGCGAAAACCCCGCCCTGCGCGCCGGCGCCGCCCTTGCCGCCGGTGCGGGTAAAGAAATGAAACAGGTTCCAGCGGGCCGGGGTCTGCTGCTTACCAGGGGTGTCGCGCGATTCCACGGGGGTGCGACGGATGGTCCGCCCCCAATGAATAGCTCGAAAGCTGTGCGACAGAAGCCAGTTCGACAAACCTGAATTTTTGACGCTCGTGAGAATTGATATGAATTTGCCACGGCCTGGTCGGTGTCGTGTCGTGCAGCCTTCGGCCGTTTCCGCCCGGCGGAGGTTTCACAGCGGTGTGGATTATGTTGTTGCAACGACAAGAACCCGCGCTCTGGTGGCTTTCCGGCGCGAGATATCGCTGTTGGCGAGCGTGCTGGATGAGTGTTGCGATACCGCGAAATATGTTCTGGCCCAAAGCAAAACGTGTGTGTTGCTGAACTCGTGTGCGGATCTTGCCGTGGGCGTCGGCACCCCTGATGGTGCTGTTGCCTGACTCGCCATGGCCTGGCGAACCCCGTTCGTCGCCCGGGCTGCGCCGTAGGGGAGAGGTCGAAACCTCTCCGACTGTTTGCGGTGCCGGCACGCCGTGGGGACGCCATCTTCACAGCAAATTCTCAGCCGATGCACCAGGTTGCATTCAAGATGCGGTCCTACCGTCCGGCTGGTGATCACCCGGCGCTCATTCCTGTCGGCGGCGGCCGTCGGTTCGATTGCCGTTGGCTACGCGTTGCGGCCCGGGGTGCCCAGCGCCCACGCCGACCCGAACACCGTCGACCCGCCTTCGGTCGCGGTGCTCAACAAGACGCGGGTACCCACGCAGTGGGGAATGGCGTTGTCCGGAATCGCCACGTCCTTCGCTGCCGGCGGCCGGCAGATCGCCCTCACCTTCGATGCGTGTGACGGTGCCTGCGATGACGCACTCCTGGACACCCTGCAACGAAACGGGGTGCCCGCGGTGCTGATGCTCAACTCGCGGTGGATCGATCGGAACCCGGACCGGGCACGGCAACTGGCAGGCAATCCACTGTTCGAGATCGGCAACCACGGCACCCGTCATGTGCCGTTGTCGGTCACGGGCCGGTCTGTCTATGGGATCGCGGGACCCGCTCGGCCGCGGAGGTGGTCAACGAGGTGTGGGGTAACCACCAGCGATTGACCGCACTGACCGGTCGGCCCCCGATCTGGTTTCGGCCCGGCACTGCTCACTACGACGACGTGGCAGTCGATATCGTGCGCGAACTCGGCGAGCAACCGCTCGGATTCACCGTCAACGCCGACGACGGTGCCACGGCGTCAGCCGCTGCCGTGCGGGCCAACGTGATGAACGCGGCCCCAGGCTCGATCGTGCTCGCCCACATGAACCATCCCCGATCGGGCACACATGCCGGGTTCGCCGAGGCGATCCCGGCGATGCAGGCCGCGGGCTGGCAGTTCGTGACACCGACCGGGCGGGTCGTGCGATAGGGGCCGTCACCGCTTTTCTACCTAGGGGTTGCAACCCGGCGCCGGGAACAGCCCTGAGGTAGAAACCGGCGACGTATGGCGCATATCGCGCAAATGGATATGCGACGAGCGAACAACCTTGCACTCGCCCTGGTCGAGTGCTAAGAATGCAGTTGGCACTCTCGATCAGTGAGTGCCAGGTCGGGACGGTGAGACCGGGGCCGCACCTGCGGGAGCACACCCTGGTCGTCCGTCGCGGGCACTGAACCCGACCACAGAACGTGCGATCCCCGATCCGGAGGAATCACTTCGCAATGGCCAAGACAATTGCGTATGACGAAGAGGCCCGTCGCGGCCTCGAGCGGGGCCTGAACGCCCTCGCCGACGCGGTAAAGGTGACGCTGGGCCCCAAGGGTCGCAACGTCGTCCTGGAGAAGAAGTGGGGCGCCCCCACGATCACCAACGATGGTGTGTCCATCGCCAAGGAGATCGAGCTGGAGGACCCGTACGAGAAGATCGGCGCTGAGCTGGTCAAAGAGGTCGCCAAGAAGACCGACGACGTCGCGGGCGACGGCACCACCACCGCCACCGTTCTGGCTCAGGCCCTGGTTCGCGAAGGTCTGCGCAACGTCGCTGCCGGCGCCAACCCGCTCGGCCTGAAGCGCGGCATCGAGAAGGCTGTCGAGAAGGTCACCGAGACCCTCCTGAAGTCCGCCAAGGAGGTGGAGACCAAGGAGCAGATCGCTGCCACCGCCGGTATCTCCGCCGGTGACCAGTCCATCGGCGACCTGATCGCCGAGGCCATGGACAAGGTCGGCAACGAGGGTGTCATCACCGTCGAGGAGTCGAACACCTTCGGGCTCCAGCTGGAGCTCACCGAGGGCATGCGCTTCGACAAGGGCTACATCTCGGGTTACTTCGTGACCGACGCCGAGCGTCAGGAAGCGGTCCTCGAGGATCCCTACATCCTGCTGGTCAGCGGCAAGGTGTCGACCGTCAAGGACCTGCTGCCGCTGCTGGAGAAGGTCATCCAGTCCGGCAAGCCGCTGCTGATCATCGCCGAGGACGTCGAGGGCGAAGCCCTGTCGACCCTGGTGGTCAACAAGATCCGTGGCACGTTCAAGTCCGTCGCCGTCAAGGCCCCGGGCTTCGGCGACCGCCGCAAGGCCATGCTGCAGGACATCGCGATCCTGACCGGTGGCCAGGTCGTCAGCGAAGAGGTCGGCCTCTCCCTGGAGACCGCCGATATCGCACTGCTGGGTACCGCCCGCAAGATCGTGGTCACCAAGGACGAGACCACCGTCATCGAGGGTGCCGGCGATGCCGACGCGATCCAGGGCCGTGTCGCCCAGATCCGCGCCGAGATCGAGAACAGCGACTCCGACTACGACCGCGAGAAGCTGCAGGAGCGCCTGGCCAAGCTGGCCGGCGGTGTTGCGGTGATCAAGGCCGGAGCTGCCACCGAAGTGGAGCTCAAGGAGCGCAAGCACCGCATCGAGGACGCCGTTCGCAACGCGAAGGCCGCCGTCGAAGAGGGCATCGTCGCCGGTGGTGGCGTGGCCCTGCTGCAGTCGGCTCCGTCGCTGGATGAGCTGTCGCTCACCGGTGATGAGGCCACTGGCGCGAACATCGTGCGCGTCTCGCTGTCGGCCCCGCTCAAGCAGATCGCCTTCAACGGTGGTCTGGAGCCGGGCGTCGTCGCCGAGAAGGTGTCGAACCTGCCCGCCGGTCATGGCCTGAACGCCGCGACCGGTGAGTACGAGGACCTGCTGGCCGCCGGCGTTGCCGACCCGGTCAAGGTCACCCGCTCGGCGCTGCAGAACGCGGCGTCCATCGCGGCGCTGTTCCTCACCACCGAGGCTGTCGTCGCCGACAAGCCGGAGAAGGCCGGAGCGCCCGCGGGCGACCCGACCGGCGGCATGGGCGGAATGGACTTCTAAGAAGTCGCCTGAAGAGGCCCGGTCCCGTTCGCGGGGCCGGGCTTTTTCATGTCCGGTGGCCGACGACGACCGCTACGTGCTGGAAGGGAAACTGGCCGACGCCGAGTCGGAGTTCAAGAAGTCGCTGTCGCTGGTCAGCCAGGAGCGATCTTGTCCGGTGCGAATCAATCTCGAGGTGGTGCTGGAGGCCCTCGGCGATCTCAAGAACGCCGACCAGCTCCGGCACCAGGCGAAACCGTTGTGGATCGAGGCACTGAAGGTGACGCAGGAGGCGCCCGGCGGCTGCTTCGATACGACCACCGAGCCCGATGAGGAGCGCCGCAAGCACCTCAACGAAACCGAGCAGCGCCTCCAGGACAAGTTGAAGGACCCGCCGCCGTCGGAGGGTGGCGGCGGCGGTGGCGGCGGCGGTGGTGACCGGAGCGACGAGGGCCAAGGTGAGCAGGGCGGCCAAGGTGGGCAGGGCAGCCAGGACCAAAGTAGCCAGGGTGGCCAGGGTGGCCAGAACCAAAGCGGCCAAGGTGGCCAGGGCAGTGCCGGCCAGAGCGGTCAGGGTTCGGGTGGTGGCGAAGGCCAGCCAACGCCGGACACCGTCGGCGCGGACCGCATCGCAACCGAATCCGGCGGTGCGGCCACCCACGAGTTGAATCCGGGACAAGGTGACCCGGGCGACGTTCTCAAGCGGCTGCTGGAGGATTCCAACGCCAGCGGGACCGACCGTGAGTGAGCGGCATCGTCATGTCCAGTGGCCAGTTGTTGCACGCTTGGCCGCCAGACGCGTGACGTAACTGGCCACTCGGCACAGATAGTCACGGTGTCAGTTCTCCGACAAGACGATGCAATCGCTGTCGCACTGACCGGGCGGGCCGGGCTTGGCCGCCCTGCGATGCAGCACCGCGCGGCTGGGCACGATCTGATGTGCCTCGTCCTCGGTCGCACCGGCCTGGCCTCGTCCGTCGACGATCAGTGAATAGCCGCCGGGATTGTTCGGCGGACAGACCAGGGTGGCGCTCTCGTGTGAGGCGAGGTTTCTTCGGGTGTGCCCGCCGACCGCGCCGACGTGGATGACGCCGTCGACCAGGTGTGGCTCTACCGCGACGGTGTGCGCGTGGTAGTTGTCGTCGACCGTGACGAGGTAGGCGAACGTGTAGTCCGCCAGCTTGTCGGCCAGCTGGTTGAGATCCACTTTCACGCTCATTACGTGAGAATAGGCCGGTTGAGGACGCCGGGTGCCCGACCTGTCAGACGGGTGTGCACATACCGCTCGACTAGGCTCACCGATACCGGTGACGACGCCGGACGAAGGACTGGTTCTGGTGAGAATTGGGCGCCGCCGGTCGGCGTGGTTGTCGGCGGTGCTCGTGCTCGTGCTCGCCGCGTGCGGACCCGCTCCGGCGCCCCACGCCGGCCGCGAGACCGCACCGCAGCGCATCGTCTCACTCAGTCCCTCGGCGACCGAGATTCTGTGGGCCATCGGCGCCGGCGCCCAAGTGGTCGCCGTCGACGGGCAGTCGAACCATCCAGACGATGTGCCGACGCAGGCCGATCTGTCCGGTTACACGCCTAACATCGAGGCCATCGTGCGGTTCCAGCCCGATCTGGTCATCACTGCGGACGCCCCCGGCTACCTCGTCTCGGGCCTGCAGGCGGCCGGCATCGAGTTACTGACGCTGCCCGCTCCCGGGACGCTCGACGGCGCCTATGCCCAGATCGAGCAGATCGGCGCGGCGACCGGTCACGTCGCCGACGCCGCCGAGTCGGTTTCGCAGATGCGCCGGCAGATCAGGACGACCGTCGAGAGCACCCCCCAAACTCACCTGAGCTACTACCACGAACTGGACCCGGCGTTGTTCAGCGCCGCCGGGACGTCCTTCGTCGGCCGGCTCTACAGCCTGTTCGGCCTGGTCAACATCGCCGATGCCGCGGGCGGCGAGCCGTATCCGGAGCTGTCCGAGGAGTTCATCGTCACCGCGGACCCGGACCTGATCTTCCTGGCAGATGCGCAGTGCTGTGGTGTCGGCGCGGCGTCGGTCGTGGACCGTGCCGGGTGGGCGGATGTACCGGCCGTGCGAAACGGTCACATCTACGAGTTGGATGCCGACGTGGCCAGCCGGTGGGGCCCGCGCATCGTCGACATGGTGGAGAGGATCGCTGCTGTGGTCTCCGAGGTGCAGGCGGGCCATGCCCCTCGGTGACCGCCGCCGCGCCTTGGTGATGGCCGCGGCCGTGGCCGGTGTGCTCGGCGCGGCGTTGCTCGCGATCTTCGTCGGACCGGCCGGATTGCCGGCCCGCGGGATTCTGCTCGCACTGGCCGACGGATTGCCGGGCATCGACGTCGACCACGGGCTGACGGCGGCCCAACACGCGGTGCTCTGGCAGATCCGGCTACCGCGGGTGGTGCTCGGCGCCCTCGTCGGCGGCACCCTGGCCATCGCCGGCGCCGCGTACCAAGGGGTGTTTCGCAACCCACTGGCCGATCCCTATCTGCTCGGCGTCTCCAGTGGTGCGGGACTCGGTGCAACTGCGATGATCGTATTCGGCCTGGCCGCAACTGCTTTCGCGGTCCCCATGGCCGCGTTCGCCGGCGGCATCCTGGCAGTCACCGCCACCTACCTGCTGGGCCGCGGCGTGGGCGGGGGCCGCACCGAAGTGGTCATCATCCTGGCCGGGGTCGCGGTGGCCGCCTTCGCCAACGCCGGACAGACCTTCCTGCAGCAGCGTTACGACGACTCGATGCGCCAGGTCTACAGCTGGCTGCTCGGCCGGCTGAGCACAAATGGCTGGACCGAGGTGGGTGTCGTGCTGCCCTACGTGGTGGCGACGATCGCCGTGATCGTGCTGTTCGGCCGGGTCCTCGATGTGATGGCCGTCGGTGACATCGAGGCCGCCAGCCTCGGAGTCGACCCGGGACGGGTGCGCCTGCTACTGGTGGCCGTCGCGACCCTGGGCACCGCCGCGGTGGTCAGCGTCAGCGGGCTGATCGGGTTCGTCGGCATCGTGGTGCCGCACGCGGTCCGACTGCTGGCCGGACCCGGCCACCGGTTGCTGCTGCCGTTGTCGGTGCTGTTCGGCGCCGCATTCCTGATGCTGGCCGACGTGCTGGCGCGCTGGGTGCTGGCCCCGGCCGAGTTGCCGATCGGTGTGGTGACGGCAGCTATCGGTGCGCCCTTCTTTCTCGTGGTGCTGCGCCACGGTGGGAGGCTGACGTGACCGGTGCGGTGACGTGCGCAGACCTGACCGTCGTTCGGCGGGAGGCGACGGTGCTCGACGCGGTGAACCTGACGGTGTCTGCCGGTGAATGGGTCAGTGTGGTCGGACCCAACGGGGCGGGCAAGACCACGCTGCTCCATGTTTTGGCCGGACTCGTGCCGGATGCCAAGGTGTCCGGGAGGGTGCGGGTCACCGGCCTGGATCCGTTGGCGGTGCGGCGCAGGCAGATTGCCGCCGCGGTGGCGTTGATGCCGCAGCGCCCGATCGTGCCCGAAGGGGTGAGCGTGACCGAGCTGATCGACCTCGGCCGCACGCCGCACACTTCTCGGTTCGGTGCCTCGTCGGCCGTCGACCGCGACGTGGTGGCCGGGGTCATCGAGCGCCTCGACCTGCGGGATATCGCGGCCCGTCCGGCCACCGAGCTGTCCGGCGGTGAACTGCAACGGGTGGTGCTCGCCCGGGCGCTGGCGCAGCAACCGTCGGTGCTGATGCTCGACGAGCCCACCAGCGCGCTGGATGTCGGTCACCAACAACAGGTCCTCGAACTGGTTGACGCTCTGCGGGTGGCCGACGGCATCACCGTGATCGCCGCGATGCACGACCTGACGCTGGCCGGCCAGTATGCCGAACGGATGGTGATGCTGGCCGCCGGGCGGGTGGTCGCTGACGGCACTCCCGCCGAAGTGCTTACCGCACAACGGATCGCGGAGGTCTACCAGGCTCGTGTCGAGGTGGTCGAACGTGGCGGAGGAGTTGCCGTACTACCGGTTCGGGACAGGGCGCGTCGATGGACGTGATGTTGTTGGGCACCGGCAGTGCCGACGGCTGGCCCAGCCCGTTCTGCGGATGCCGGTCGTGTCGGTGGGCGCTGGCGGCCGGAGAGATTCGCGGACAGACCGCTGCCCTCGTCGACGACACCGTGTTGATCGACTGTGGTCCCGAAGCGCCCCGGGCGGCGCTGCGCGGGGGACGGAGCCTGGCCGCCGTGCGGCACATCCTGTTGACCCACGGCCATTTCGACCACGTCGGACCCGCAGCGCTGGTGATGCGGCACTGGGCGGGGCGGACCGAACCGCTCGACATCGTGGGTCCACCCGGCGCGCTGGACCAGTGTCGCGACTGGGTCGGGCCCGATGACCCGATCCGATTTCGCCCCGCACTTCCGGGGGATCAGCTGACCCTGCCGGCACCCGGTGGCGACTACACGGTGCGCGTGGTGGCCGCCGCGCATTCCGACGGGCTCGTCGACGACGCCGTCCTGTACGACGTATCCCGCTCGGGGACAAGACTTCTGTGGGCCACCGACACCGGCCCGCTATCCGACGAGACGCAGTCGGCCATCGCCGGCGCCGGGTTCGACGCGGTGTTCCTGGAGGAGACGTTCGGAAACCGCACCGAGCACGGCACCGACCACCACGACCTGCCCTCGTTTGCGCGCACACTGGCCCGGCTGCGGGAATCCGGTGCGGTCCGGGAACATACCGATGTCATCGCCGTGCATCTGAGCCATTTCAACCCTCCGGGCCCCGAACTGGCCCGGGTGCTGGGCGATTACGGTGCGCGAGCCGGTCGGGACGGCGAGGTGGTGCGGCTGGGTGCTCGCCGAGCGTCAGCGCCGTCGACGCCGACGA
Organism: Mycolicibacterium alvei; assembly: GCF_010727325.1. Classification (NCBI taxonomy): domain Bacteria; kingdom Bacillati; phylum Actinomycetota; class Actinomycetes; order Mycobacteriales; family Mycobacteriaceae; genus Mycobacterium; species Mycolicibacterium alvei. The sequence goes on along the minus strand of NZ_AP022565.1, from coordinate 2,917,661 downwards.
CGCCTGCGCGCACCCTGATCCTCGGCGGCGTGCGCTCGGGGAAATCGGTGCGCGCCGAACGGATGCTCGCCGGGCAGGAACGGGTCGTGTATCTGGCCGCCGGCGGCCCGCGGGACGGCGATCCGGAATGGGATCGACGTGTTGAACGGCACCGGTCGCGTCGGCCGCCGGAATGGCAGACGGTCGAAACATCCGATATTGCAGCATATTTGCGCAGTGCGGAGTTGCCGGTCCTGGTGGACTGCCTGGGCACCTGGTTGGCGGCACGGATGGATCGTCACGGTTGCTGGGACGGCGGACGTCTGGCGCCCGTGGACGCCGACATCGACGAGTTGGTAGCGGTGTGGCGGCAGTGTGCGGTCCCGGTGGTGGCGGTGAGCAACGAGGTGGGCAGCGGTGTCGTGCCGGATACGGCCTCCGGGCGGCTCTTTCGCGATCTGCTGGGGGTGCTGAACATGCGGGTCGCCGCGGAATGCGACGACGTCGTGCTCATGGTGGCGGGCGTCGCGCTTCCGCTACGCGAGTGACCCTTACGCAGGTGCAGATCGGCGTCCGCGCACGAGCCGGCCAGGCCGGGCGTCGGTCGGCACCCCGTTCTCGGCGATGATCTCACCGGAGACGACCGTCGCGACGTAGCCGTCCGCGGTCTGGTCGAGGCGGCGTCCGCCACCGGGCAGATCGTAGGAGACGATCGGCCGGTGCAATCGCAGCGCCGCATGGTCGATGACGTTGAGATCGGCCTTGTAGCCCACCGCAATGCGACCGCGGTCGGACAGTCCGGAGACTCTGGCCGGCACCGAGGTCAGTTCGCGGACGGCAGCGGCGACGCTCAGCGTGCCCTCGCTCCGGTCGCGGACCCAGTGCGTCAGCAGGTAGGTGGGGAAGCTGGCGTCGCAGATCATGCCGTAATGCGCGCCGCCGTCACCCAGGCCGAGCACCACGTCGTCGCGCCGGAGCAACTCGGCGACGGTGTCGAGTGAGTTGTCGCGGAAGTTGGCCAGCGTGACCAGCAACATGGCGTGCCCGTCGTCGTCGAGCAGCCGGTCATAGGCCTCCTCGAGGGGGTCGACGTCGCGGGCCCGGGCCCGCGCCCCGATGGAATTCGACGGGTCGGGCTCGTAGTCGGGCTGCTCGTCCAGCGGGTACATGTAGTCCCAGGCCTGCACGGCGAACATCAGCGGATGTCCGTCACTGGCCGAGGAATCGGTCAGAATCCGTTGGCGGACTTCGGGTTTACGCATCTCGGCCACCCGGTCGGCGAGCGGTAGGTGGGCGATCTCCCGGTAGCTGGGGTAGAGGACGAACGGGTTGCCCGACAATTCGAGGCCGAGCACGAGCCCGATCGGGCGCGGGAAGATCTGGGCGGTGATCTGTGGACCGTCGGCGCCGGCATTGTCATTGGCCTTTTCGACCATGCGCAGGGCGTCCTCGAAGAACGCCGGGCCGGCGTTGCCGATCGCCAGCGTGAACGTCACCGGCAACCCGACGTCGGCGGCCACGTCGAATACCGTCTGCAGCGCCGGTTCATAGTCGCCTGCGACCAGGTCCGGCACGAACTGGATCAGGCCGCCTCCGGCGTCGTCGACGCCCCGGGCGATCGCCTCGATCTCGGCGTAGCCGGCGTCATAGCTTGGGATGGGCCGCCCGCTCTCGGTCTTGTGAATGGTCAGCCGCGACGAGGCGAATCCCAGTGCGCCGCACTGCACGGCCTCGGCGGCCAGCTTGCGCATCAGCGCCAGGTCTTCGGTGTTCGCGGGCTCTCGATCGATGCCGCGCTGTCCCATCACGTAAACCCGCAGCGGCGAGTGCGGCAGGAACGCCGCCACGTCGATATCGAGCTGTCTGGCCGCCAACGCGTCGAGGAACTCGGGGAATGTCTCCCAGGTCCACGGCAGACCGTCGACCATGACCACCCCGGGGATGTCCTCCACGCCGGCCATCACGTCCACGAGAACGTCGTGATCTCCCGCGCGGCAGGGCGCGAATCCGACGCCGCAGTTGCCCATCACGGCCGTGGTGACCCCGTGTGCCGACGAGGGGTTGAGCCGTTCCGACCAGATCGCCTGACCGTCGTAGTGCGTGTGCAGGTCGACGAAACCGGGGGTGACCAACAGCCCGGTGGCATCGATCTCGCGCTCGGCGGTCCCGGCGACAGAACCGATCTGGGCGATGACGCCGTCGCGCACGGCGACGTCGCCCACGTAGGGTTCACCGCCCAGGCCGTCGACGATGGTGCCGCCGCGGATACACAAGTCGTAGGTCACCTAACCAACGTACGACGCCACAGCCGTTCGGGGAACAGGCGCCAACGTGTCGGTGCCGAATGCGACGATCGACCGGTGATCGATCACTTTGGAATCAACTGCACGGACTGGGCCAAATCGAAGGAGTTCTACGACACTGTGCTGGGCGTACTCGGCTACCGCCGGCAATTGGACTACCAGGTCGCCATCGGTTACGGCAGTGAAGGTAAGCCCGACTTCTGGATCGCCGACGCCAGTGCCGGCGACGCCGGCGGGCCCAATCGGGAAATCCACGTCGCGTTTCATGCGGCCGATACCGAGGCCGTGCAGGCGTTCTACGACGCGGCCCTGAGCTTGGGTGCCGAGTCGCTGCACGCGCCACGCCTGTGGCCCGAATACCACCCGGGCTACTTCGGTGCGTTCGTTCGCGATCCCGACGGAAACAACGTCGAAGCGGTGTTCCACGGGGCGGCGGCGCAGTAGTCCCTAGAGCTGTTCGAGTTCCGAGATCCGCCAGGCGCCGTCGACGCGGGTCAGGCTGACCCGGTAGGCCAACGCGTCCTTGGTCGACGGACCGACGGCGGTCTCGGAACGCTGGTCGACGAACGCCATCACCTTGGCGTCATCGGCGGTCAACGACTCCACTCCGGTGTTGCGGACCGTCGCCTTCTGGGTGACGTCGGCGGGCTTCGCGCGGATCTGCTTCCGGTAATCCTCGACGGCGGAGCCGGTCAGCACCTCGGTCACCGCATCGATCTCACCCCGGCTGATCGTCGGGGTGAAGCTCAGCATTTTGACCACATTGGTCGCCACGAATTCGGTGACCTGTTCGCGCGCCTGGCCGTCGTCGGAGATCGGCACCGGCGCCGGCGCGCTCTTGACCGACAATTGCCAGAACCCGAGCCCGGCCGCGACGACGATCCCCACGACGACGGCGACGACCGACAGCGTCCAGCCTCGCGTGCCTGTGCCCATCAGTTCACGAACTCCAGCTTCGAGGCCTTGTAACTGCCGTCGACGTGCGCGACGGTGACCCTGACCCTCTGCAGCGAAACCACTCCGACCCGGTTGGTCGTGACGGTGACCTTGGTGTCGACGGTGACGAGTACGACGGCCTCGTCGGAGAACAACGATTCGATGCCGGCTCCGGTGACGGTCCCGTCGGTCATCACACCCAGGTCCGTGGCCTTCTTCTTGATCTGGGGGGCCTGGTTCTGCAGATCGGCGCGGAACTCGTCGGTGGCTCCGTCCATGATCATCGCGAGATCGGTGTCGACGGTGTCTGCGCTGACGGTGACGGTATGCAGCGCGAACGTCTCGGCGGCGTCCACGTACGGCTGCCACGACGGGGTGGTTTGCGCCACCGGGACGTCGCGGACGAATTGGCTGATCGCGAAACCGATGGCGCACAACAGGATTACCGCCAGCACGCTGGGCACCACAACCCTTGCCGCACTGACCTTCTGGGGGCGCCGAGGGTGTGGGATCGGGCTCGGTCCCGACCAGTGCGGGGAGGAATGCGGAGCGCCGACCACCGGGTGAGCGGGCGCGGTGAACCCCGGGGCCGTGATGACCCTCGGGGGCTCGGACGAGACGGGTTGTGGCCGTTGCGGTGCCGGGGGCTGCTGCGGGAGCGGGGCCGCCGGCCTGGCCGTCGGTCGGGCGCCGGCGAGCCCCTTGGCGAAATCGCTGCACCGCGGGTACCGGTCGGCCCGGTCCTTGGACATCCCCTTGAGCACCACCTCGTCCAGGTAGGCCAGTTCGGGGCGTTCGGTTCCCAGGCTCGGCGGGAGTTCGTTGAGTTGCTTGCTGATCACCACGGCCGGGTTGGAGTGATGGAAAGGCGAGTGACCGGCCAGGAGATGAAATGTACTGGCCGCCAACGCATATTGGTCGGCGCGGCCATCCACCGGCTGCCCCAGGAGTTGCTCGGGAGCGGAGTAGGCCATCGATCCGACGGCCATGTTCGTGGCGGTGAGGCCGCTGATGTCGTCGATGCGGCGGGCAACACCGAAGTCGGCCAACAGGATTCGGCGACGGGCCACTTCCGGTCCGGTCAGCAGGATGTTGGCCGGCTTTACGTCGCGGTGCAGCAGGTTGCGTTCGTGGGCGTAGTCGAGGGCCTCGGCGATCGCGGTGACGATCTCGACCGCCTCCCGCAGCGGCATCCCGTCGGGGTGACGGTCACGCACGTGTCGCGCGGCGTCGGTGCCGTCGACATAGTCCATCGCGATCCACAGCTGCCCCTCGTATTCACCGCGATCATGCAGGCCGACGATGTGGGGATGCCAGAGCGAGGCGGCGATGTCGGCCTCGCGATTGAACCGGTCGCGATACTGCGCGTCACCGGTCAACGAGGCCGGCATGATCTTCAGCGCGTCCTGGCGGGGGAGTCGCGGATGCCGGGCCAGATAGACCTCGCCCATACCGCCAGAACCGAGCAGGCGTTGAATCGTGTACCCGGCGAACATGTCACCGGAATTCAACGGCATCCCGTGATCGTAGTCGGGCCGGTGACGGCCCGGTTCGCGAGTAGCGTCGAGGCCATGAGTGCCGCTGATTCCGACGCTGATTCTGGTGCCGTCCGCGAACTGCTGCGCGACGGATTCACCCGGCTCATCGAGCATGTCGACGATCTCACCGACGGGCTGACCGAGGAGGTGTCGAGTTACCGGCCGACCCCGCAGGCCAACAGCATCGCCTGGCTGATCTGGCACAGCGCACGCTGCCAGGACCTGCAGTTGTGCGACGTCGCCGGGATCGAGCAGGTGTGGACCCGTGACGGCTGGAAGGACCGGTTCGGGCTCGACCTGCCGAGCAACGACATCGGGTACGGCCACAGCCCCGAGGACGTGGCGAAGGTGCATGCCCCGGCCGACCTGCTGGCCGGCTACTACCTGGCCGTGCACAAGGCGACGCTGGCCTACATCGCCGGGGTGACCGCCGCCGAACTCGGCCGCATCGTCGACACCCGGTGGAATCCGCCGGTGACGGCGAGCGCACGGCTGGTCAGCATCCTCGACGATTGCGCCCAGCATCTGGGTCAGGCGGCGTATCTGCGCGGCATCGTCGCGTGATCGTCCGGTGGTGGCCGGTGGTCGGCCTCACCGCCATGGTGCTGCTCGGCTGGGCGGTACGCACCGGACCGGTGCCGATCGATGACTGGTTTCAGCACGTCGGGGCCGAGCTCGGTTCGTATCGGATCACGTTCCTGGTGTTCAGCAAGCCGGTGGTGGTGGCGGCCGCGTTGCTCGTCGGCATCATCGTGGCACTGCGGCGGCACCGTCGACGGTTGGCGCTCGCCATGGTGGTGTGCCCGCTGTCGGCGATCATCATCGTGCGCGTCATCAAGCCGCTCTTCGGCAGGGAGAAGGGTGGCGCGCTGGCCTATCCCAGCGGCCACACCACCTTCCTCGTGGCCGTGACGAGCCTGCTCGTGCTGCTGGCAGGTATGCGGCTATGGGCTCTGCTCGTGGCGGTCAGCGTCGTCCTGCTCGCCGGGTTCGGCCTGTCGACGACCTTTCACTACTTCACCGACACGGTGGGCGGGGTGCTGCTGGGCGCCTCGGTGGTGGGTATCGCCGCGATTTTCGCCCGCGATGGACACCGTGACGGGGTGGATGGCCCCTCGCCGGACCTTCGCTGAGCGACCGTCTGTCGGCCGCTGCCGGCGCCGGTCATGGCAACGCATGTTGCGCAGCCGCCCGGGGCCGAACCGCGGGCGATTGTCTGCGGGCATTTTCAAGATCGATCAACCATCAAGTACCAGTTGAAAGTTCATGCTCGCTCCCCATTTCCTGGTGTTGCATTGCACAAGACTTTCGGTCGGGCGCCGCATGTCGGCAAACCGTGACCACGGGCTCGAACTGCGCCGATGGCTACTTCTGAGTTTTTGCGGCAACGGCGCAGCGGGCTCAGTTATTTGCATATGCAACGACTGACCGCCGGTCACCTGAGAAAAACCTGAGATCTTGATTAGTAACAGGTAAATTTCTGTGCGGGCCGAGTGTTCGGCCAAGCCCAAACAGCAAGTCATCGAGGGGATTTCATCTATGAACAGTCGTGTCTCGAGCGGTCTCACCGCTTGCGTCGCCGCCGCGACCGCCGGCGTCATCGCGGTCACTCCGGTCGTGTCGTCGACACCTACGCCGCCGCGCGTCGTCAGCGCCCAGGCCGCGCTGATGGCCAGCTTCGAGGGCAAGGATCAAATTGCCTTGACGATCATCGCCGGCGAGCGTCTGGCCGACCAGTTCGTGCAGGCGCCGCTCACTCCCTTCGTCCTTGCGGCCCAGCTCGCGGGCGGTGACAACGAACGACTGTTCTCCCAGATTCGCCAGATCATCGATTCGCCGATCTATGTCGCCGATCCGCTCATCGAGGCGATTGCCATCACCTTGCCGGAGGAGTTCGGCGGCGGTTCGGACCATGTCACCAACACCTCTGCCGGTGACGGCGCCTTCATGCAGTTCCGCAACAACGAGCTCCTGGGCCTCCGGGACGACATCAACGCTCAGTTCGCACAGCTGCTCGACGTCGACACCCCGTGGCCCAACGACAACTACGTCGCGGACCTCGCTCAAGCGCTGCAGGAGTCGGCAATGCGGAGTGTCAACGGCGTAGTGCTCGGGGCGGTGGGCCTGGTGGCCGTCGCACAGGCGATGGCGTCGGGCGACAACCTTCAGGTCTACAAGGCGGTCAAGGAATACATCGACGCTCCGATGTGGGCCGCGGATCCGGCGATCGAGGGGCTTGCCGGAGCGCTGCCGGATTCGCTCGGTGGCGGCACCAATCACGACCCGGCCGACCCGGCCGGTGACGGCGCCGTCATGCAGTTCCGCAACAAGCAGCTGATCGGTGCCCGCGATTCCGTGCGGATCGCTGCCGCCGACGTACTCGGTGTGCGCGACAAGGTGGACAGCACCGGCAACGTGATCACCAACAACAACGACGGCACCCAGCTGCGGTCGGTCACGAACGACGATTCCGACAAGGACTCGGCGGTGAACAACCTCAAGCCCCACGTCACCAGCCTCAACGCCCAGCTCGGAAACGCCAAGGACAAGGCGCAGAAGCGCGCGGACAAGACCAAGGCGAATGTGGACCGGGTGGTGAAGAAGGTGCAGACCGCGGCCGACACCACCGCCAAGAAGCTGGGCCTGAAGAAGTCTGAGAAGTCCGAGAAGTCGCAGAAGTCGCACTCGGAGGACTGAGTTGTGGGGGCGCAGTGGGCGACGAAGGGGGTAGTCGCCCACTGCGCAGCTCCCCACCGTCGAATGTGCACACAGATCGCAAAATTCGGCGTTTGGGCGACCTGGTTGCACGGTCGGCGCCAGCAGGGAACCGCCCGTACTTGACAGGTGTCAACCCCGATGCGACGTGCATCACAAACGGTGATTAACATAGGCCCCATGACAGCGACGCCAGATGTTGATCTGACCGGAGAGTTCACGGGTTCCGGCACCATTCACAACCCCGCGACCGGTGCCGTCGCCGGCCAGGTGACCTGGACCGACGCCGCCGACGTGCCGCGTATCGCGGCCGGACTGCGGGAAGCGCAGAAGGAATGGGAAGCCCGCGGCGCCAAGGGCCGCGCCAAGGTCCTGTCCCGCTACGCGGTGTGGCTGGGGGACCACCGCGACGAGATCGAGAAACTCCTGATCGCCGAGACCGGTAAGTCGGCAATGGACGCCGCGCAGGAAGTCCCGCTGCTGATCATGATCCTGTCGTACTACATCAAGGTGGTCGAGAAGGCGATGGCGCCCGACTCCCGCCCGGCCCCGCTGCCCTTCCTGTCCATCAAGAAGATCGCCGTGCATTACCGGCCGCGTCCCGTCATCGGCATCATCGCGCCGTGGAACTACCCCGTCGCCAACGCCATGATGGACGCCATCGGCGCCCTGGCCGCCGGCTGCGCGGTACTGCTCAAGCCGTCCGAGCGCACCCCGCTGACCGCCGAGGTACTGCTGCGGGGCTGGCTGGATTCCGGTGCACCTGAGGTATTCGCCTTGGCGCAGGGTGCGCGTGCGGTGTCGGAGGCCGTCATCGACAACTCCGACTACATCCAGTTCACCGGTTCCAGCGCGACCGGGGCCAAGGTGATGGAGCGTGCCGCCCGCCGCCTGACCCCGGTGAGCTTGGAGCTCGGCGGTAAGGACCCGATGATCGTGCTGGAGGACGCCGACGTCGACCTGGCAGCCAACGCCGCGGTGTGGGGCGCGATGTTCAACGCCGGCCAGACCTGTGTGTCCGTCGAGCGGGTGTATGCGCTTGAATCCGTCTACGACCAGTTCGTCGCCGCCACCGTGAAAGCCGTCGAGAACCTCAAGATGGGCACCGGCGAGGGCTACCACTTCGGATCGCAGATCGACGAGAGCCAGGTGGCGATCACCGAACGGCACGTCGACGCCGCCGTCGCCGCCGGCGCGAAGGCGCTGACCGGCGGCAAGCGCCCAGAAGGCGGCGGCAGCTTCTTCGAACCGACCGTCCTCGTCGACGTCGACCACTCGATGGCCTGCATGACCGAGGAGACCTTCGGGCCGACGCTGCCGATCATGAAGGTGTCCTCGGTCGAGGAGGCGGTCCGGCTGGCCAACGACAGCCCGTACGGTCTGAGCGCCTCGGTGTTCTCCAAGGACGTCGAGCGGGCCAAAGCGATTGCGCTGCAGCTCGATTGTGGTGCGGTCAACGTCAACGACGTCATCTCCAACCTGATGTGCACCACCGCCCCGATGGGCGGTTGGAAGACCTCGGGCATCGGTGCCCGCTTCGGCGGCGTCGACGGGGTGCGCAAGTTCTGCAAGCAGGAAACCGTGGTGGTGCCGCGCACCAACGTCGGCGCCGGCGGCAGCTACTACAACAACTCCGAGAAGGCGCTGGCCCGGATGAACAAGCTGATGACCAAACTGTCGTTGGCACGCCCGCGTCGTAAGGCCAAGTGACGAGGTATCGACCGTTCACCCCGGCGACACCTTGGTGTTCGACGGGGTGGATAGCGTCGGCCGGTGACTCTGGACATCACCGGCTACACGGTCCGTGACGACGACGATGACGACCCCGTGCTGCTGCTGGAACCCGGCGGCGAAGTCGTGGACACCTGGCGGGAGAACTACCCGTACTCCGACCGCATGTCGCGCCAGGAGTACGAGGAGCAGAAGCGACTGCTGCAGATCGAACTGCTGAAGCTGCAGAAGTGGAGTCAGGGCAACGGGTTGCGGCACGTCATCGTCTTCGAGGGACGCGACGCCGCCGGCAAGGGCGGCACCATCAAGCGGTTCATGGAGCACCTCAACCCCCGCGGAGCCCGCGTCGTCGCACTGGAGAAACCCACCGAAAGAGAACGCACCCAGTGGTACTTCCAGCGCTACGTGCAGCACCTGCCTGCCGCCGGGGAGATCGTCCTGTTCGACCGCTCCTGGTACAACCGCGCCGGGGTGGAGCGGGTGATGGGCTACTGCTCGCCCAGGCAGCACGCCGAATTCATCCGTCAGACCCCGTTGTTCGAGCAGATGCTGGTCAACGACGGCATCAGCCTGACCAAGCTGTGGTTCTCCGTCACGCAATCCGAGCAGCGCACCCGGTTCACCATCCGCCAGGTCGACCCCGTGCGGCAGTGGAAACTCTCACCCACCGACCTCGCATCGTTGGACAAATGGGACGACTACACCGCGGCCAAGGAAGACATGTTCGCCTGGACCGACACCGAAACGGCGCCCTGGACCGTGGTCAAGAGCAACGACAAGAAACGCGCCCGGATCAACGCCATGCGCCACGTGCTCGGTAAGTTCGATTACGACAACAAGGATTTTGAGGTGGTCGGCCACGCCGATCCGCTGATCGTGGGGCGCGCGCTGTCGGACTGACCGCCGCCCGGGAGTAGGAGGACGGCGTGCGATTCGTCATGACGCTGTTCCTGTGGGTGCTGACGACGATCCTGCTCGCCGCGGCGGTGCCGTCGGCGTGGGTGCAGAAGAACATCATCGACCAGCAGGGCTACTCGTCGTTCGCCGCAGGCGCGGCCGCCGACCCACAGTTACAGCAGGCCGTCGCCGGTGAACTCGCCACCCAGGTCCAATCCCTGGCGGCCCAGAGCGGGGCGAACGTGGACTCACGGCGGATCCGGGTCGTGGCCGGCGCCTACACCGCAGGGCCGGACTTCCCCGGACAGTTCGCGCTGGCCAACCAACTCGCGCACACCTGGATGTTCACCGACCGGTTGTCGCGGGATGAGAACGGCAGTTGGGTGATCGATGTGGCCCCGATGCTCAGGGATGCCTCGTTCCGCGAAACCCTGACCGGCTTCGGTATCGAAGTGCCACAGACACTTACGGTCCCCATCGCGTCGTCGGCGCCGGACAGTCTGCGGCCGGGGATCTTACGTCCGCTGGCGGTGTGGGGTCCGTGGGTCAGTGTGGGCGTGACGGTGCTGGCCGGCGTCTTCGCCCTGCTGACTCTGGCTGCCGCCCGAGCCCGCGGTAAAACCCTTGCTGCGCTGGGTATTTCCTCCTTGCTGGTGGGTGCAGCCGGGTGGGCCGGGTTGGAGGCCGGCCGGCGCTACCTCAACGAGGCGCTCAACCACACCAGCGGCGACATCCGCCAGATCGCCGACGCCATGACCGGCCACGCGATCGGCAGCCTGCACCACTGGCTCAACCTCACCCTGGCCGCCGGCGGTGCGCTGGTGGTGTTCGGGATAGTCGTGGCGCTTTTGGGTGGGTTGCGGCGTCGGCCTGTGTGAGCGCCGCCGTTTTCTACCCGGTGGTCGTTCCCGCGCGCTGACGACAACCGTGGCGTAGAAACCGGTGAGCTATCCGCCTCGCACCCGTTCCCACAGCCGCAGGTAGACCTCCGCGCCGTTGAACATGTCGGTCATGATCTGCGGCCCGCCGAGGACGCGGATCGCTTCGAGCCAGTCCGCGTAGCTGCCGTAGGTGGCGGTGCCATCGGTGTTGATATCGAAAGTGCGCTCGCCCCAACGTTCCCGGTCGAATGTCACCTGACCGTCGTGTGAGGTGAACGGGTACGTGACGACGCCGGCGCCGAGTGGCCCGCCCTGGGGTGCCAGGCCGTTCATGTCGGAACCGAAGCCGAAACCGAAGTCCGAGCTCGGGCGCGGCATGGCCCGGTATTGGCGCCACGCGCCGATGGCGCTTGCGGCTGGACCGGCGTACGGGGTGGCGAAACCGCCTACGGCGTAAACACGTTGGATGGTGCGATCTGAACCCCAGCTGTGCGAGGACACCACGCCGGGATACTGCCGCCGTTCGATGATGCTCATGACCTCGTCGGCGGTGACCTCGTCCAGGTGGTCGACCTCGATGAGAAAGCCCTGGTCCATCATGGCGTTGATCAGGTAATTGCCCATCGCTGTCAGACGGCGGACGTTGCAGTGGGGCCCTGGGGCATAGAGCGGCAGCGATGCACCGCCGATCAGGGGTCCGACGAGCCTGGCCAGGAATTGATTGATGTTGCCGGCCAGCGGCACCGAGGGCTGAGTGTTGTCGTGTTCGGGACCGGTGCAGGACTGGACATTCCAGAATGTGCCGGTCTGCATGAAGTTGCCCGCGTTCACCAAGAGGCCGGTGGCATCGCTGTCCATCTTGGTGCCGCCGAACGCGTTGTCGAACTTGTGGATCGGGAAGAAGCTACTGACACCGAGATTCCGGAGTTCTGCGAGCCAGCGGTCGACATCGCCCGGCCCGCATTTCGGCACGCCCAGCACCACACCGCAATTCATCGCGTCGGACACTTCCATACCGAGCACCACGGCGAGCTTGCCGGATGCGGCGACCCGGCGCGCTGAGGCGGGATCGGTGACGATGCGGAAGAACCCTTGCCCTGGCCCGCCGGCCTGGGCATCGATGTAGTCCTGCAGTGCGCGCAGGCTCGCTGCCTGGGTCCGCACGGAAGTCATGTCGTTGCATTGGTTTCGACGGCTGGTCATCAGCATGCACAGTGATTCGTTGTCGACCAGGTCGACGGTCATCATGCGCAGGCCGGCTTTCCAGGTCCGCTCGATACTGGTCCAGTAGGTGCCCTCGGTGCTGAGCACGGACGGCCTGGGCCAGTCGCGGAAGGTCGGCCAACCGCGAGTGTCGGTGGCGTGGAACGGTTCGCCGTAGTCGAGGAAACTGGCGACCAGGCCGTTGGTGCCGCCGCGGTACTGGGAACAGTCGGGCAGCGCGTAGGGCGCGCCGAGGGGATGCCAGGGCCGTCCGCAGTGGAAGTTACCGCCCATGAACTCGTAGGCGGTGACGTGCACATGCGTATCGATCGTTCCGACGATCGACCCGTCCGGGGCGACGCTCGGCCCCGGCATGCCGGTGGTCCCGTCGTCAGCCTCGGGGTACTCCGCGCACCCGGCCGCCGGCACGAAGGTGACAGCTCCGCTGAGCTTGGTTGCAGCGTTGGTGAGCGTGAAACCGGTTGCGCCAGAACCGTCTACCTGCCACACCGAGGTCAGCGACGGGGTGCTGAGGGTGTTGACCGAACCTAGCGTGGCGTTGAGCAGTTGCTGGTTCCGGCCGTAGAGGAGGTACTCACCGAGTCCGGTTGCGTGCATCCGGTAGGGCCCGGCGGCCGGTGCGACCGGTCCGGTCGGGGTGTCGATCAGGTAGCACCCGTTCACCAGCGAGTAGCGGGTCTGGGTGGGGTCGGCGACGGCCGAACCCATGGCCGGCCCGGCCGCCGCGGCGGTCAGCACCACTGCCATGAGCACCGCCAGAGGTTTCAATGGCCTTCTGGTGCTTGCGATCCCCGGGAATTTGCCCATGCGCGGACCAGCCGGCCTCATTCGTCGGAAGCTCCCCTTCTAGCGAACGCAGCACGCTGCGGTTGAAGCCGAAAACCATTGTCTCTGCGGGTGAAGCGGTCACCCAGTCGCCGAGATTACCCGGGCGGTACAGGCGGAGATGCCGACCGGGACCGATTGTCGGCATTTCGTGACCTGTCCGCTAGATACGGCCCTGAGCGGCGCTGAGGGGCGCTGTGGCGAAAGTGCAGCCTGTTGTCGAAAATTCCGGCTCAAAGTCAAGGTGCACCGCCTGGCGAGGTTCAGAAGAGCCCAAAAGGGACTGCCTCCATCTTCTTTGTCGCGCCGTGGCCGGCAAGTTTTTCGGGGCGGTTGCCAGCGGGCATCCGCACCGGCGTCGTGGCCATCCCGTGCGGGGCCGTGTTGAGTTGCCGATTCCCTGTGCCTGACCGTCGGAATCAGTTCTCGCTCGATGGCCGAACCCGCGGCGGCCGGTAAACGTGCCGTAGCCTCGCACAACAAGTGAAACATAATCCTTGACACCGTGTCACAGTTGTAGTTACGTGTGTCATTACTTGCCAGCGGGACCGCCGCATCGGCGCGAGTACCGGCATACTTCGAAGAGGCGAGGCTTGGTCTTGGTCACCTGGAACAACACGGTCAAGCCGATGCGTGAACTCGGCAGCTTCTTCGCCATGGCACTTGACACCATGGTGCTGCTCTTCCGGCCGCCGTTCGCATGGCGCGAATTCGTCCTACAAGCCTGGTTTGTCACGCGGGTGTCGCTCATGCCGACACTCACACTGTCGATACCGTTCACCGTCTTGACGACGTTCATCTTCAACATCTTGTTGGCCGAGTTCGGCGCGGCCGATTTCTCCGGCAGCGGTGCCGCGATCGGGGCGGTCACCCAAATCGGGCCGATTGTGACGGTGCTGGTTATCGCGGGGGCCGGCGCCACCGCAATGTGCGCCGACCTGGGTTCGCGCACCATTCGCGAGGAGCTCGACGCGCTTCGTGTGCTGGGGATCAACCCGGTGCAGCGGCTGGTGGTACCGCGGGTGCTGGCCGCTACGGTGGTCGCGCTGCTGCTGTCGTCGCTGGTGACCCTGGTCGGCCTCAGCGGTGGATACCTCTTTTCGGTGTATTTTCAGCATGTTTCGCCCGGAGCGTTTATCGCCGGACTCCCGCTCGTGGTGGGCCTCAGTGACGTGCTGGTGGCCCTGGTCAAGGCGGCGTTGTTCGGGTTCGCCGCCGGAATGATCGCCTGTTACAAGGGGATATCGGTCGGCGGTGGGGCCGCGGGAGTGGGGAACGCGGTCAACGAGGCCGTGGTGTTCTCGTTCATGGCGCTGTTCTTCATCAACGTGCTGGCCACCGCAGTCGGTGTGCAGGTGTCCAAATGACGACCGCCATGGCCGGCAGACAGCAGCAGCGGCTGCAGCGAATGCTGCGCCGGTGGGCCGACAGCTGGAACAACGTCGGTACCCAAACCCAGTTCTGCGGAACGGCATTGCGGTCGACCGGCGACGCGCTCATCCACTATAAGACCGAGATCATCCGGTTGATCGCACAGATGAGTTTGGGCACCGGGGCGCTGGCGGTCATCGGCGGCACCGTCGTCATCGTCGGATTCCTGACCATGTCCACCGGAGCGTTGATCGCGGTACAGGGATACGACTCGCTGGCCAACATCGGGGTGGAGGCTCTCACCGGATTCGTTTCGGCGTTTGTAAATGTGCGCCTCATTGCGCCGTTGACGGCGGGCATTGCACTGGCCGCAACGATCGGTGCCGGGGCAACGGCCCAGATCGGCGCCATGCGAATCAGCGAGGAAATCGACGCCCTCGAGGTGATGGGCATCCGCTCGATCGCCTACCTGGCGTCGACCAGGGTGATCGCCGGGGTCGTTGTCGTCATGCCGTTCTATTGCGTGGCGGTGCTCAGCTCTTTCACGGCAGCCCGGCTGGGTACCACCGTCATCTATGGACAGTCAGCCGGCGTCTACGACCACTACTTCAACACCTTCCTCAATCCGCTTGATCTGATCTGGTCGTTTCTGCAGGCCGTGTTGATGGCGATCGTCATCATGCTCGTGCATACCTATTACGGCTACACCGCCACCGGCGGACCGGCCGGCGTCGGTGAAGCAGTCGGCCGGGCCGTGCGGGCCTCCCTGATCGCGGCCACCTACGTGTGTGTAGGTGCAGCACTGGCCATCTACGGCCAGTCCGGCAACTTCACCCTGTCCGGATAGGCGCTGAGATGGAACCCCGCCCCGGTGAACGCCGCCTGCATCCTGGCTGGTGGACATTGATCATGTTGGTGACCGTCGTGTCCATGGTGTTTCTGATCGCCGCGCTTTTCACCCGCAGCTTCAACAGCGCTGTGCCGGTTACCCTCACAGCTGACCGTGCCGGTCTGGTGATGGAGTCGGGCAGCAAGGTCAAGATGCGGGGAATCCAGGTCGGTAGGGTGCGGACAATCGACAACGGAGGCGACGATTTCAGCCTCCAGCTGGACATATTCCCCGGTCAAATCAAATACATCCCGGCCAACGTCGGGGCCCAGATTCAGGCCACCACCGCCTTCGGCGCTAAATTCGTCGAACTCGTCTACCCCGCCGATCCGAGCTCGCAGCGCCTGGCGGCCGGCGCGGTGATCCGCTCATCGAATGTCAGCACCGAAGTCAACACGGTCTTTCAAAGCCTCGTCGATGTCATTCACCAGATCGACCCGTCCAAACTCAACGCGGTGCTGACCGCGATCGGCGACGCCGTGCGCGGCAAAGGCGAGCGCATGGGTCACGCGATCACCGACGCCGACCAAGTCCTGCACTCCCTCAATCCGCGCGCCGAAACCTCGCGGCGGGATTGGAAGTCTCTCAAAGGATTTGCCGACACATACGACGCCGCCGCGGACGACATCGTGACCGTGCTGGATGCCGCAACCACCATCGGCACAAGCGTTGTCGACAACGCCAGAGCCCTCGACTCGCTGTTACTGAACCTCGCTGGCTTCTCCGCCAGCGGCATCAACCTGCTGGCTCCGGTCACCCAGTCGCTGGTCGACGCCGTCGATGTCACCGCGCCGACCACCGATCTGCTGCTGAAGTACCACCCGTCATTCACCTGCATGCTGTTGGGCGGCAAGCACTTCCTCGACGACGGTGGCTACGAGATGGCGGGTGGCAACGGAAAGTCGCTCGTCGTCGATTCCACGCTCATGCTCGGCGACGACCCCTATCGCTTTCCGGACAACCTGCCGATCACCGGCGCCAAGGGCGGCCCGGGCGGCAAGCCGGGGTGCGGCTCTCTGCCGGTCGTCTCCGAGAACTGGCCGCAGCGCCAGCTGATCACCGACACCGGCTGGGGCACCGGCCTGGACCTGCGCCCCAACCCGGGGATCGGCTTCCCCGGATGGGCCAACTACTTCCCGGTCACCCGGGGCGTGCCCGAACCGCCCAGTCTGCGTAACCAGGGTGGCCCCGCTCCGGGGCCGGTGCCATATCCCGGCGCACCGCCGTACGGTGCGCAGCTGTACGCCCCCGACGGAACCCCGCTGTACCCGGGTCTTCCCGCAGCGCCCCCACCGGGGCAGCCGCGCGAACCCGAACCCCCACCGCCCGGCTCGGAACCTTTCGTGACGCCAGTTCCGGCCCAGCTCGGACCGACCCTACTGCCGCCACCGCCCTGACCCCACCGACCGTACGCACGCACCGAGAATGGAAGGCGCACAACCGTTGTGAGAGACAACCTCAAAGGCGCAGCCTGGCGCCTGGTGGTCTTCGTGACCGTCTCCCTCTTCGGAGCGTTCACTTTGATCGTCATTTTCGGGCAGCTGCGCTTTGACCGAGGCACCACCTTCAACGCCCTGTTCAGCAATGTGTCCGGTTTGGAGAAGGGAAATTTCGTCCGAATCGCGGGCGTGGAGGTGGGCAAGGTCTCCGAGGTCACGATCAACGACGACACGACGGTCAACGTCACATTCCGGGTGGAGGATTCGGTGGTTCTCACCGAGGGCACCCGCGCCGTCATCCGCTATGACAACCTGATCGGCGGTCGCTATCTCGCGCTGGAAGAAGCGCCCGGAGGGTCAAGGAAACTAGATGGCGGGCAGACGATTCCGCTGTCTCGTACCTCGCCGGCGCTCGACCTTGACGCTCTCATCGGCGGATTCCGGCCGCTGTTTCGCGCGCTGGATCCCGGGCAGGTCAACGCCTTGTCGACACAGCTCATCAGCGCGTTTCAGGGCCAAGGTGCCACCATCGGATCGTTCCTGGACCAGACCGCAGCGCTGACCAATACCTTGGCCGACAAGGATCAGCTGATCGGTCAGGTGATCGGCAATCTGAATATCGTCCTCGGTTCGTTGGGCGACCAGAGCAGCCAATTCGCCAAAGGCGTCGAATCGCTGTCGGAGCTGGTCGCGACGCTGGCCGATCGCAAGGGGGACCTGGCCAATGCCGTGTCCTACGGCAACTCCGCGGCAGGTTCGATCGCTGACCTGCTCACCCAGGCGCGGCCACCGCTGAGCACGGTGATTGACGAGAATGACCGCGCCAGCGGGATTGTCGTGGCCGATCACGAATATCTCGATGATTTCCTCAAGACGCTGCCGCACGCCTATCAGATCCTCAGTCGACAGGGCATGTACGGCGACTTCTTCAGCTTCTACTTGTGCGACATCGTGCTCAAGGTCAACGGCAAAGGCGGGCAGCCGGTCTACATCAAACTCGCCGGTCAACCGACGGGTAGGTGTACGCCGAGATGAAACTGTTCAGCGAACGAAACCCGGTGACCATCGGCCTGATCGGTATCGCGCTGCTGACCGGTACAGCCGTGGCCATCCTCAACTACCACAAGCTGCCACTGATCAATCACGACAAGCACTACTCGGCCTATTTCGCCGAGGCCGGTGGACTGACCTCGGGAGCCTCGGTCCAGGTGTCGGGCAGTCCTGTCGGTCAGGTCGACAGCATCGCTCTCGATGGGTCGCGGGTACTGGTCACGTTCACCATCTCCAACACGCTGCGGATCGGCGACCGCACCGAAGCCGCCGTGAAGACGAAAAGTCTTCTGGGCAACAAGTTCCTGGAGATCCGCCCCCGTGGGGACGGCCGACAGCAAGGTCCGATCCCGCTGGAACGCACCACATCGGCCTACCAACTGCCCGACGCGATGGGGGACCTCAGCGCGGCGATCAGCGGATTGAACACCGACCAGCTTTCGCAGTCGCTTGACGTTCTGGCCACAACCTTCCGTGACACCCCACCCGACGTCCAAGCCGCCGTGGCCGGCGTCGCTCGCTTCTCCGAGGTGCTCAACACCCGTGACACCCAGCTTCGAACACTATTGGCCAACGCCAACAAAACCTCCACGGTGCTTGCCGAGCGGGGCGACCAGATCGCCGGGCTGATCAAGAACACCAATGACCTATTGGTGGCGTTGCAAAGCCAAAGCGCTGCACTGGACCAGGTTTCAGCCAACATCGCTGCAGCCGCCAACCAGATCAGAGGCCTGATCGACGATACGAAGCAGACGTTCAGACCGTCTTTGGACAAACTCAACGGCGTCCTGGCACTCGTCGAGAACCGCAAGAGTGACGTGCAGAAGGCAATCAGGGGACTTAATACCTACGCCCTGTCGCTGGGAGAGTCGGTGGGTTCAGGCCCGTTCTTCAAGGCTTATATCGCCAACCTCATACCAGGGCAGATCCTCCAGCCGTTCATTGATGCCGCATTCTCCGATCTCGGGCTCGACCCCAATGTCTTGTTGCCCTCACAACGTGTCGATCCGCCAGTCGGTCAGCCGGGCACACCGGCCCTGCCGATTCCCTATCCGCGCACTGGCCAAGGTGGAGAACCCAATATGACACTGCCCGACGCGATCACGGGTAAGCCGGGCGATGCCCGTTACCCCTACCGTGAACCGCTGCCGGCGCCCACACCAGGGGGACCGCCGCCAGGACCGCCGGCACCGGCAGCGCCGGGGGTGGCGAGCACGCCGACACCGGAACCGACCTCGATTGAGCTGCCCGCGGCCCCGCCGCAGCCACCGTTACCGGCGCCACCCGCCGGGTCCGGCACCCAGGGAGGGCGGTAACCGGTGCGACAGCGAACCCGGATCGGGCTGGCGTTTGTGTTGATCGCCGTGCTGATCACCGGCACCACCGTCATCGTGCGCGGGCTTCCCGACTTCACCCGCAAGATCGTGGTGACCGCGTATTTCGACAACAGCAACGGCATTTTCGTCGGCGACGAGGTTCGAATCCTGGGCGTCCCCGTTGGCAAGATCGAGCGGATCGAACCGCAGCCGGATCGAGCGAAGATCACGTTCTGGTTCGACGACCGCTATCCGGTTCCGGCACGGGCCAACGCCGTCATCTTGTCCCCGTCACTGGTCACCGCCCGTGCCATCCAGTTGACGCCGGCCTATACCGGCGGGCCGAGGATGGCCGACAACGCAGTGATCCCCCAGGAGCAGACCGCGGTGCCGGTCGAATGGGACGACTTCCGTCGGCAGCTCCAAAGGCTCACCGAGACATTGCAACCCACTCAACCCGGTGGAGTAAGTACATTGGGGGAGTTGGTGAACACCGCCGCCGACAACCTGCGCGGACAGGGCCCAACCATCCGTGACACTGTCATCAAACTATCGCAGGCCATGTCGGCTCTCGGCGATCACAGCACCGACATCTTCAGCACCGTCAAGAACCTGTCGATCCTCGTCTCGGCACTGCAGTCCAGCGGTGATCTGTTACGCAACCTCAACGTCAACCTGGCCGCGACCACCGGGCTACTGGCCAACCAGCCCACCGAGATCGCCGACGCGGTGGCCTCGATCAACGGTGTCCTCGACGAGGTCAAGACTTTTGTCGGCGAGAACAGGGAAACCCTGGGCACGACATCGGACAAATTGGCCTCGGTCACCAGTGCGCTCACCGAGAGCCTCGCGGACATCAAGCAGACACTGCACGTCGCGCCGGGCACCCTGCAGAACTATGTGAACATCTATCAACCCGCCCAGGGCACCTTGTCGGGAGCGCTGAACGTCACGAACTTCGCCAATCCGATCAGCTTCCTCTGCGGCGCCGTGCAGGCCGCCTCCCGGCTGGGGGCTGAGCAATCAGCCAAACTGTGCGTCCAGTATCTCGCGCCGATCGTCAAGAATCGGCAATACAACTTCCTCCCCTTCGGCGAGAACCTCTTCGTCGGCGCCACCGCACGCCCTAACGAGGTGACCTACAGCGAGGACTGGATGCGCCCCGACTACATTCCGCCGAACGGAAATACCGCGCCGCCGGTGTCAGATCGGAGCGGCTCGGCCGCCGGCCTTGCGGGCATGATGCTGCCACCGGCGGGGAGCGGTCATGGGTAGCGTCGTGCGGCGGTTGAGCCGCAGCGTGGTGTGCGTGGTGCTGGGTGCAACCGTGCTCAGCGGATGCGGGAGTTGGCGCGGTCTCAATTCGCTACCTGTGCCGGGTACACAAGGCGATGGGCCAGGATCGTTCACCATCCAGGCGCAACTGCCCGATGTCAACAACATTCAGCCGAACTCCCGTGTGCGCGTTGGTGATGTGACGGTCGGCAACGTGACCAAGATCGAGCGGCAAGACTGGCACGCGTTGATCACCATGAGTATCGACGGTGGTGTGCACCTCCCGGCGAATACCACCGCAACCGTGGGCCAGACCAGCCTGTTGGGCTCGTTACACATCGAACTGGCGCCGCCGACCTCTGACCCTCCGCAGGGTGTACTGCACAACGGATCGTTGATCCCGTTGTCCCAAGGCGGTGCCTACCCGTCCACGGAACAGACCCTGGCCGCGATATCGCTACTGCTCAACGGCGGCGGAATCGGTCAGATCCAAGACATCACCCGGGAATTCAGCCGCGCCTTCGCCGGACGCGAAGCCGATCTACGCAGCCTCATCGAGCAGCTGGACACCTTCGCCGGTTACGTCAACGATCAAACCGGTGACATCATCGCCGCCACCGAAAGCCTGAACCGGGTGACGGGGCAACTCGCCACACAGCAGCCGGTAATCGACAAGGCACTCAAAGCGATCCCCGATGCGCTGGCGGTACTGCGCGATGAGCGCGTGCAATTCGCTGACGCATTGGATCTTCTCGGCAAGTTCGGCGCACTGGCGGCCGACTCGACCATTCGCACGAAAGAAAACCTCGTCAAGGAACTCAACGCCATCGGCCCGGTGTTGAAGTCACTGGCCGACGCCGGCCCGGCGCTGACCCGTTCACTGAGTTTCTTCTCCACCTTCCCGTTCCCGAAAGAGACTCTGGACAAATGGTTTCGCGGTGACTACGCGAACCTGACCGCCGTCATCGACATGACCTTGAGTCGTCTGGATGCGGCGATGTTCACCGGCACCCGATGGGAGGGCGACCTGACCGAACTGGAAATGCAGTGGGGACGGACCATCGGGCAGATGCCCAGCCCCTACACCGCCGGCAACCCGATACTCGTTCCTTACCACTGGAATCAGGGCCCTTGACATGATCTTGAGTCGTCGAATTCTGATCCAACTCGCCCTTTTCACGGTGGTGTCTCTGGCAGCCGGCCTGACGATGGCGCTGGGCTACATCAGGCTGCCTGTTCTGTTGTTCGGCGTCGGCCACTATGAGGTAGGGGTGGAACTGCCCCAATCAGCCGGGCTGTATCCGCGCGGCAATGTCACCTATCGAGGGACCGAAGTCGGCCAGGTCAAATCGTTGCAGCTGACCGATGCGGGTGTTCAAGCCGTGTTGTCACTACGGTCGGACATCAAGATTCCCTCCGATCTGGACGCTGCCGTGCACAGCCAGAACGCGATCGGTGAGCAGTACATCGCGTTGCTGCCGCGCAACGGCAGCTCCGCGCCGCTCAAGGACGGTGACGTCATTCCAGCTAATCGCACATCGGTGCCGCCCAACATCAACCACCTGCTCGATGCCACCAACCGTGGCCTGCAGGCCATTCCGGGCGACAACCTGCACACCGCGGTCGACGAGGCCTACACCGCGGTCGGTGGGCTGGGACCCGAACTGTCCCGCATCGTGGACGGTGCGACTTCGCTGGCCATCGATGCGCGCGCCAATCTGGACTCGTTCACCAACCTGATCGACAACGGTGGAGCGCTGCTGGATACCCAGACAGATACCGCCGATTCGGTGCAGGCCGCCGCTGCGCATCTGGCCACGATCACCTCGCAGCTGAAGACCAACGACACTGCCGTCCGCGGCATCCTGCAGGACGGTCCGGCCGCCGCCGACGCCGGCCGCCAACTGTTCGAGCGGATGCGACCCACGCTGCCGGTGCTGTTGGCGAACCTGGTCAGCCTCGGGCAGGTTGCGGTCACCTACCGCGCCGGACTGGAACAGCTATTGGTTCTGCTGCCCCAAGGTGCGGCTACGATGCAGGCGGCCGGCGTGGCGAACAAGGACACCAAGCAGGATTACAAAGGCGCCTATCTCAGCTTCAACCTCAACGTCAATCTGCCACCACCCTGCACCACCGGGTTCCTGCCGACGCAGCAGCAACGGACGCCGTCGGACGTCGACTACCCGGACCGTCCGGCCGGTGACCTGTACTGCCGAGTTCCGCAGGATTCTGCGTTCAATGTCCGTGGGGCGAAGAACATTCCGTGTGAAACGAAGCCCGGTAAGCGAGCGCCCACGGCGGCGATGTGTGAGAGCGACGAGACGTACGTTCCGCTCAACGACGGCTTCAACTGGAAAGGCGACCCCAACGCCACCCTGTCGGGACAGCCGATTCCCCAGCTGGGGCCCGGCGAGCAGCCGCAGGCTGCGCCGCCGCCACTGTTGGCGGTGACGCCGTACAACCCGGACACCGGAACTTACGTCGGTCCGGACGGAAAGGTCTACACCCAGTCCGACCTCGGTCGGACCGCGCAGGAGAAGACCTGGCAATCGTTGATCATGCCGCCGCAGTGAAGGGAATCTCTTCCATGATGATCGAGTTCCGACCGTCGGTTGTTGCGCTGGCTGCGATCTCGGCCGCCACAGCCGCGATCGTGCTGCCTGCGCCCGCAGCGCAGGCAGACAACAAGCGCCTCAACGACGGTGTCATCGCCAATGTGTACACGGTCGCGCGGCAGGCCGGATGCCGCACCGAGTTGAAAAACGACCCCCGGTTACGGCAGGCAGCGCAATGGCATACCCAGGATGTGCTCAACAACCGAAATCTCAGCGCCGACATTGGATCTGATGGGTCGACGCCACAGGACCGGGCGGCCGCGGCGGGATACCAGGGAACCGTCGCCGAAACCGTAGCCATCAATCCAGCACTCGCGATCAGCGGTATCGAGCTGATTCGCCAGTGGTATTACAACCCCGATTATCTGGCGATCATGCAGAACTGCCGCAACGTCGCGATCGGGGTGTGGTCGGAAAACAGTCTGGACCGCAGCGTCGTCGTTGCCGTCTATGGCCAACCAGTCGACAGCGCTGCGAACCGCCCCAGACCATGATCCGCCCCGTCACCTAGGAGGTCACGTATGCAAGAGAGCCTTGCCGAAGACGGCGACGTTGATGCGACCACCGATGAGCCGACCGACGGCAGTGCCGCCGATACGGAGGTCGACCCGTCCGGTGGTGCGTCCGGCAGTGCGCAATCCGGGTGGCTGAGATATTGGACCTCGCCCGTGGCGCCGGCGATGCTCACGGGTGTATTGATCGTTGCCGTGCTGACCGGGCTGGCAGGCTGGCTGGGTTTCCGGACTCAGCAGTCCGATAATGAGGCGGCGCGGCGGGATTTGTTCCTCCAGGTCGGCAGGCAAAGTGCGGTGAACCTGACAACGATCGACTGGCAGAGCGCCGACAGTGACGTCCAACGGATCCTGAATGGCGCGACAGGAAGTTTCTATGACGACTTCGCCAACCGCTCACAGCCGTTCATCGAGGTGGTCAAGCAAGCCAGATCCCAATCGGTGGGTACCGTCACCGCGGCCGGAATCGAATCAGCATCGGCCGATGCAGCTCAGATTCTCGTCTCCGTGGAGGTGAAGACCTCCAACGCTGGTGTCCCGGAGCAGGAACCACGGGCCTGGCGGATGCGGATCTCGGTCCAGAAGGTGGACGACCACGCAAAGGTCTCCAACGTCGAGTTTGTCGCGTGATCACCGGCCTTTTCGTCGGCGCACGCCGGCCTTCCGACGACACTGCAGGCACGGATCGCCTCGACAACGGTGGCACCGGGACGGTCCGCCGGTTCAGCTGGTCGCGCGCAATCGCCTCAGGGCTGCTACCGGTGATCGCGTTCGCGATCGCCGGGGTCGCGGCATTCCTGAAATGGCAGGACACGTCGGTGCGAGATTCCCAGACAGCCGGCCTCGAAGCGGTGCAGACCGCGCGCGACTCCACCGTCGCGATGCTATCGTATCAACCCGATACCGTCGACGAAAGCTTAACGGCAGCACAGGACTTGTTGACCGGGAAGTTCAAGGACTCCTACATCGCACTTGTCCGTGACGTCGTGGCGCCGGGCGCCAAACAGAAGCAGATCTCGGCGGTGGCAACCGTGCCGGCCGCGGCGGTGGTCTCGGCCGATCCGCGCCACGCCGTTGCTGTCGTCTTCGTCAATCAATCGATTGTGGTGGACAAGGGGGCGCCGACCGCGACGACCTCGGCGGTGCGGGTGTCCCTCGACAAAGTCGATGGACACTGGCTGATATCGAACTTCGATCCGGTCTGAGATCGGTGGATGGCTGTCACGAATGTTGGTGCAGCGGTGCACCTGAAAGCGTGAGCATGGCTTCGCCGAGCGCCTCATTCTGCGTCGGATGAGCGTGCAGGAACGGCCGAACCTCGGTCGGCAGTGCCTCCCAGCCGACGATGAGTTGCGCCTCGCCGATGAGTTCGGACGCGCGTTCGCCGATGCAGTGAACCCCCACGACGGGGCCATCTGCGTCGGCGGCCCCGCGACGAATCACCTTGATGCCGCCCGCTGTTCGCAGAATCTGACTTTTTCCGTTGCCGGCGAGGTCGTACACGGTCGTGGTGATGTCGCCGTATTGCCGGCGCGCCGCCTCCTCGGTGAGGCCGACCGAAGCCACCTCGGGGTGGGAGTACGTGACTCTGGGGATGACGTGGTCGGCCACCGGCGCCGGATTGCGCTCGGCGATCACTTCGGCGACGAAGATGCCGTGAGCGAAGCCTCGGTGTGCGAGCTGCGGACCGGCCACGAGATCTCCGACGGCGTACACGCCCGCATGGTTGGTCGCGAGCCGGCCGTCGACGCGCACGAAGCCCCGGTCGACAGCGATGCCGGCGTCAGCCAGCGCCGCCGACTGCGGAGCACGACCAACGGCGACCAGCAATACATCGGCGGTCAGCGCTTCACCGCTGTCGAGTGTCACGGTGACGTCGTGTTCGGACTGAGTTGCCTCGGTGACTGTCACACCGGTCTTGACAGCCGCACCACGACGGCGGATTGCGCGTTCAAGGCTTTCCGACGTCCAGGTATCCTCGCTGGCCAACAGCCGGGGCAGAGATTCCACGATCGTGACCGAGGACCCCAGTGACGTCCACAGGCTGGCGAACTCGACGCCGATGACTCCGCCGCCCAGCACAATTGCGGTTTCCGGGACATAGGGTAGTTCCAACGCCTGATCGCTGGTGATGATGCGATCGCCGATCGAGATACCGGAAATCTGGCGCGGCGCGGAGCCGGTCGCGAGCACGACGGCGTCGCCGGTGTAGACGGTCCCGTCGACGTCGACGGATCGTTGGCCCACATAGCGGCCGGTTCCGTGCACGACGGTGACTTTCCGGCTGGCGACGAGCCCTTCGAGTCCGTTGTGTAGTCGCGTGACGACGGACTCCTTGTAGGCATGTACAGCGGCCATGTCGACACCGTCGAATCGCGCCCGAATGCCGAAATCCGCAGCGGTGCGGGTGCTCTCGGCAATCTCGGCCGAATGCAGGAGCGCCTTGGTCGGTATGCACCCGCGATGCAGGCAGGTACCGCCGAGTTTGTCGGCTTCGATCAGTGTCACCGCCAGGCCAAGCTGGCCGGCGCGCAGCGCACAGGAGTAGCCCGCGGAGCCGCCGCCGAGGATGAGCACATCGCTGTGCTGGGGCGCAGTCACAGTCGGCCCAATGCTGTGACGGGGTTCTGCACGTAGTCGGCGAAAAGCCGCAGGAATCCGCCGGCCGAGCCGCCGTCGCAGACGCGGTGATCGAAGCTCAGTGACAGCTGGGTGACCTTTCGCACGGCCAGTTCACCGCCGACCACCCAGGGCCGGTCGATGATGCGGCCGACGCCCAGGATGGCCGCCTCTGGGTGGTTGATGATCGCTGCCGACCCGTCGACACCGAATACGCCGTAGTTGTTCAAGGTCACAGTGCCGCCGGACAGCCGCGCCGGCGCGAGTTTTCCATCGCGGGCCAACGCGATCACATCGGCAAGGTTGTTCGACAAGGTCATGGTGTCGAGCGTGTCCGCATGCGAGATGACCGGAACCATCAGCCCGCGCGGCGACTGCGTCGCCACTCCCAAGTGAATGTGGCTGTGCTGCACTATCTCCTGACGTTCAGCGTCGAAGGTGGCGTTCAGCTCGGGGAATTTCCGTAGTGCGGCGATGGTGAGTCGGGCCAGAAGCGCCAGGAGGCTTACCGGCTCTGTCTGGCAGAGGAGTCGCTTCGCTTCGAGCAATCCGGTCGCGTCGGCGTCGACCCAGGTGGTCGCTTCGGGGATTTCGCGGCGACTGGTGGTGAGCTTGTCTGCGATGGCCTTACGAATCCCGGTAACCGGAATGCGGTGTTCGGCGGTACCGACGACCGGGGCCGTCGAGATTGCACCGTCGACGTCGGCGCGGGTGATGATGCCGCCGGTGCCGCTGCCGGACAGCTGCGTGAGGTCGATGCCGTTGCCGAGGGCGAGCTTTCGGACGAGCGGTGAAATCACCTTCGCGGCAGGGCTGATCTGTTGCGTCGGGCTACGCCGCCGTCTGCGCTTGGGCGCGTCATCAACGTTGGTTCCGTAACCGATGAGTACGTTGCCCGAGCCGGCCCGCTCTTCTTCGCGGTGTTGTGCGAACGCGTCACTGTCGGCAGGGTCGTTGGTGCGTACGGTGATCAACGGCGACCCGACAGCCAGGGTGGCCCCCGGCTCTCCGTGGAGTTCGACGATTGCCCCGGCGAAGGGCACGGGTACCTCGACGGAGGCCTTGGCGGTTTCGACCTCGACGACCGGCTGATCGATCACGACGGTGTCGCCGACGCTGACCAGCCAGCCCGCGATCACCGCCTCGGTGAGTCCTTCGCCGAGGTCGGGCAGCACGAATGTCTGATCGCTCATGCGCCGGCCGCCCAGCGGTTGTCGGGTTGGTCATCCCACTGCAGGCGGTCGACCGCGTCGAGGATGCGGTCGCTGGTGGGTAGGTACCATCGCTCGAGTTTCGGTGCCGGGTAGGGGATGTCGTATCCGGACACCCGCAGGACCGGCGCAGCCAAGTGGTGGAAGCAGCGTTCCTGGATCCTCGCGGCGATTTCGGCGGCCACTCCGGCGAAGCCCTGCGATTCCTGGACTATTACGCAGCGGCCGGTCTTGCGGACCGACGCCGTCACGGTCTGGTCGTCAAACGGCGTGATCGATCGCAGATCGATGACTTCGATGTCTCGGCCGTCCTCGGCTGCTGCGGCGGCGGCCTGGAGCGCCGGTTCCACCGACGGGCCATAGGCGATCAACGTGACGTCTGTGCCGGGCCGCAGCACCTGTGCCTGACCGATTTTCACGCCCCGGCCGAGTGTGACGTCGGCGCGGGAGAAGTAGAGCCGCTTGGGTTCCAGAAACACCACGGGATCGGGATCTTCGATGGCCTCGCGCAGCAGGCCATAGGCGTCGGCGACGGTTGCCGGGGTGACGACTTTCAGTCCCGGGGTATGCGCGTAGTAGGCCTCGCTGGAGTCGCAGTGATGTTCTACACCGCCGATGCCGCCGGCGTAGGGCACCCGGATCACCATGGGCACCGACAGCACACCGCGTGTGCGGTTGCGCAGTTTGGCGACGTGCGACACGATCTGCTCGAATGCGGGGTAGGCGAACGCGTCGAACTGTATCTCGACCACGGGGCGGAAGCCTCCCATCGCCATGCCTACCGCGAACCCGATGATTCCCGATTCCGCCAGCGGAGTATCGAAACATCTGTGTGCGCCGTATGTCTCGGCGAGACGGTCGGTGACGCGAAAGACGCCGCCGAGCGCGCCGACATCCTCGCCGAACACCACCACCGAATGGTCATCCACGAGTGCATCGCGCAATGCCGTGTTCAGAGCTTGCGCCATCGTGGTCAGGGTCATTGTCGGTCCTCTGTGAGTTCAGCGGTGAAATCGGCGCGCGCCTGCTGTTGTTGTTCCCGGAGCGAAGGGGTGGGCTCCGCGTAGACATACCGGAACAAGTCATCGATCTCGACGGGCCGATCGCGGTTCATGCCGTCCCGGATCGTGGTGGCCAGGTCTTCTGCCTCGGAAGCCACAGCCGCGGCGTAGGAGTCGTCGATGAGGCCTTCGGCGCGCAAGTAGATCTCCAGCCGTCGGATGGGATCGCGGGCCAGCCACTCGGTCACCTCGTCGTCGGTGCGATACCGGCGCGGGTCGTCGGCGTTGGTATGGCCCGACACCCGATACGTGTGCGCTTCGACGATCACCGGCCCGTTCCCGTTCAGCACATATTCTCGGGCTTCGTTCATCACAGCGAGCATGGCAACAGGATCATTGCCGTCGACCTGCTCACTGCCGATGCCGTACCCAACCCCCTTGTGCGCCAGGGACGGCGCCACTGACTGGCGTGCCAGCGGAACGCTGATCGCGAAGCCGTTGTTCTGCACCAGGAAGATCACCGGCGCCCGGAATACCGCGGCGAAGTTGAGCGCCTCGTGGAAATCGCCTTCGCTGGTGGCGCCGTCGCCGCACAGGGCCAACACCGCCGCGCCGGTGGCCTTGCGGGCCTGGGCGTGTGCCAGGCCGGCGGCGTGGAGGAGCTGGGTGGCCAGCGGTGTGGACTGCGGAGCGGTGTGGTGCTGTGCGGGATCGAAGCAGCAGTGCCAGTCGCCGGCAAGTGATCTGAGGATGTCGACGGGGTCGATGCCGCGGGCCGACAGGGCCATCGAATCGCGGTACGTCGGGAAGAGCCAGTCCTCGGCGCGCAGGCACATCGCTGCCGCGATCTGGCAGGCCTCCTGCCCGCGAGAAGAGGGATAGACGGCCAGCCGGCCCTGTTTCGTCAACGCCGCCGCCTGCTCGTCAAAACGACGCCCCAGCACCATATTGCGATACATGGCGACCAATCGCTGACCGTCGGGCCGGGCGTAGCGGGCGGTGCTGGGGACCGGCTGACCGGTGGGGCCGAGGAACTGCACTGCCGCGTCGGCGGGAAGGAACTTCTGATAAAGCGATACGTCGGTCGATTCGACCACCGTCACGGTGTCCTCCAATGGTAACTTTCTGTCTTGTGATCGTCCGTAGTTGCAGGTGAAATGACAATCGGTCCGGCGATTCTGCGGACGAACTGCTGGTTCTCACTAGCGCAGATGGCGAAATGTCCATTTCGAATGTCATTCGAAGGTGAGCGGTGAACAGATGGATGAAGCGGTGACACACGTTCAACTCGATGAGATCGACCGGAGGTTGATCAGAGAGCTGGTCAAGGACGGCCGGGTGTCGATGCTGGCTTTGGCGCAACGCGCACACGTCTCCCGTACGCACGTCTACGCCCGGATCGAGAGGCTGGAAAAGGCCGGTGTCATCGAGGGTTTCACCGCTCGGATAAACATGGAGAAAGCCGGGCTTTCCACCTCGGCATTGATCGCTCTGACGATTCTGCAAGATTCCTGGCGGGGGCTGTCTGAGCAGCTGAAGACACTTCGCTATGTCGAGCGATTCACTCTGGTCGGTGGAGACTTCGACGTGGTGGTGATGGTGCGCACCCCCGACAATCAGACCCTGCGCGACGTCGTACTCGAGCGGATTCACAGCATGCCCGGAATCCGTTCGAGCCGTACGTGGTTGGTGTTCGAGGAGTGGACCGAGCAGGGCTACGAATGGTTGTGAAGCGTGCCTAGACCGCGACGGCCTCGAGCGAATCGGTGCGCCGACGCGCAAGGGTTCGAGCCGCCGTATCGGTGGAAACTCCCTCTGCGTCGCTGATTTCGTAGACCTGCGTCAGCGTCTGACCGATGCCTCTGATGTGGCCGGCCACTGTGTCGGCATCCCATCCGAGCACCTCGTGGCCGACAAGGTGAAATGCACCGCCCGCGTTGGTGACGAAATCCGGGGCATAGAGCACGTCGCGATCACGTAGGACCGATCCGGCTTCGTCGTCGGCAAGGGTGTTGTTGGCGGCCCCCACTACGGCAGACGCCGGCAGCTGACGCGCGATCGTGCTGTCGATCACTCCGCCCATCGCGCAGGGGGCGAAGATGTCGCATGGCGTAGCGGTCACCTCCGCGGGCGAGACTGGGCTGCAGCCGAAGTCCTGCGCCCACGCAATCCGCTCGCTGTTGACGTCTGTGACCAGTAGGCGAGCACCGGCCTGAGCCGCCATTGTCGCAAGGTGGCCGCCCACCGCGCCGAGGCCTTGGACGAGGACGGTCAGGCCGTCGAGGTCGCCGAGTCCGCGGAACTGTGCGGTGGCCTTCATCGCCTCGAACACCCCGACTGCGGTGTTGAGCGCACTCGAACCCGCGCCGCCTCGGTCGATCGAGCGACCGAACACGAAGTTCGTTGTGTCGCCGAGTATGTCCATGTCGGCGGAGCTCGTGTTGACGTCCGGACCGGTCCAGTACGCGCCGTTGAGCCTGTCGATGTTCTCGGCATGCAGGCTCAGGATTCGATTCCAGGTCGCCGCATCGATGTCCTGACGCGGCGCGGGCAGTGCGATGACGGATTTACCCCCGCCCATCGGCAGGTTGCTCACGGCCATTTTCAGGGTCATGGCGCCGGCCAGTCGGCCTGCGTCCTCCAGCGCGGCGGTAGGCGAGCCGTAGTGGGCTGCCCGCGTTCCACCCGCGGACCGGCCGTGCCGGAGCGAATCCACCCGGATGATGAACGTTGTGCCGGTCTCGGGGTCATGGCGGGTAAGCGTGAGTTCGCCATCCCACCGAAGTGCGTCATCCACATTCATTGGCGTGCCTTTCAATTCGACGAATGTGTATCGACGATAGGGTTTCGTATACAGATGGGATAGCCGCCGGGCGACAGGCCGGACAGAAAGTCCGATTGCCATGGTTGGATGTGACATCTGTCCACGTGCGTTGCTCGTCGCGGCGACCGGTGGACAGTCTGCTCAGGCCCTACCCGACCGGTACCCCGCGATGAATCA
Organism: Mycolicibacterium alvei; assembly: GCF_010727325.1. Taxonomy (NCBI): domain Bacteria; kingdom Bacillati; phylum Actinomycetota; class Actinomycetes; order Mycobacteriales; family Mycobacteriaceae; genus Mycobacterium; species Mycolicibacterium alvei. Next base: position 2,886,333 of record NZ_AP022565.1, on the reverse strand, counting down.
CCGTGCGTACCCGCTCTGAAAGCCCCTCCACCGAGATCTCTGAGCCGTCCAGGATCACCAGATCGGCCCGCTTGCCAGGGGCCAGCTCACCTATCTCCGCGCCGGCATCGAGTAATTCGGCCGCCGATGTCGATGCGGCGCGCAGCGCATCGGCAGCCGAGATCCCCAGCCGTCCCATCAATTCGAGCTCGCGCAGGTTGTCGCCGTGGCGGGAAATGCCGGCGTCGGTGCCCATCGCAATTCGGACGCCTGCCGCGTAGGCGCACCGCACGGACGCCTCATGCGCCTCAAGCGCCGCGGCGGCTTTGGCCTGCATCGTCTCGGGTATGCCGCCCGAGGTCTCGGCCTGCCGCAGGATCGCGTGCGGCGCCGACAGTGTTGGCACCAACCATGTTCCGGACTTGACCATCATGTCGACGGCTTCATCGTCGAGATAGACGCCGTGTTCGATGGAACGCACACCGGCGCGGATCGCATTCTTGATGCCCTGTGTGCCCTGGGCGTGGGCCATCACATGGACGTGCGCGGCGCGGGCCTCGGCCATCATCACCGCGAGTTCATCGTCGGCCAACTGTGCACGTCGTGGATCGCTGCGTGGACTGATCACACCACCGGTGGTGGCGACCTTGATGACATCGGCTCCCGCGCGGACGAGTTCGCGTACAGCGCGGCGCATTTCGTCCACGCCGTCGACAACGGTGGATGGCCGGCCCGGGTGGGTGGGCCACAGCGCGTGTACGCACTCGCCTGACGGCATCCATTCGTCAGCGTGCCCGCCGGTTTGGCTGAGCATTCCGATGGCGATCTGCATATCGGGACCGTCCACCAACCCGGTGGCGACCGCCTGCTTGACACCGAGGTCGGCGCCCGCCGCGTCCCGGATTGTGGTCACGCCGGCGCGCAAAGTCAGGCGCAGGTTACGTGCGGCCTGAAAGTACCTCAGCGAAAAGGGAGTCTGGATCAGCCGTAACGTGTCGACGTCGTCGAGCATGACGTGCACGTGGCAGTCGATGAAGCCCGGGACCACCAGTTGGCCGGTGGCGTCGATCGCGGTGTCTGCGTCCAAGCCGGTTCCGACATCGAGAATCCGGTCGCCCTCGATGAGGACATCCCCGGGCCCGGCGCTTCCGCCGATCGGGTCAAAGACGTGGCCACCGCGGACCAATAGTCGCGTGGTCATTTGTCGTCCTCCGGGTGGGAAGTATGCCGACGTGCGTGCAGATCCGCCTGGTGGGTGGTCATGCGGTCGAGTTTCGCATAACTCGCACAGCAAGTGAAACAGCAACCTTGACACTGTGTCACAGATGTAGTTACGTAGACCACCACCCGAGCCGGTGCGGCATCTGCGCCACGCGTCCCGGGGTCATAGAAGGGGTTTGACGTAGTGCGACTGAGTTTGTCGTTCACCGGATTCGGCTCGATTCTCGCCGACCTGCCGGCTGTCCATGCCGCCGAGGAGTGCGGGTTCGACGGCGTGTGGTACGCCGAACACATCTGCGCTCACGATGCTGTGGTGCCCGCGACGCTGTACCTGCGGGAGACCGAGCGGCTGGAGTTGGCGCTGATGGGTATCAACGCCGCGGGCCGTCACCCCGGGCTCGCGGCGATGGAGCTCGCGTCGCTGGCCGAGATCGCCCCCGGCCGGGTGCGTGCTGCGATAGGCACCGGCGTGCCGGACATGATCGCCCAGCTGGGGCGCTCGGTGGAGAAACCGATCGCCTCGACCATCGCGTTGCACCAGGCGCTCAAGACGGCGCTTGCCGGCGGCGAAATCACCGAGGAATACCCGGGATTCAGCTTCGCTCAGTACAAGCTGAATCCGCTGGCGGCACCACCGGCATTGGACATCATGGCGGTGCGCCCGCGGATGGTGGATACCGCCGCACGATACGCCGACGGTATCTGTCTCAGTGCCGGCTCGTCGCTTGCCTACCTGTCCCGCACCGTCCAGACGGTCGAAAAGATTCTGGCCGCGACCGGCCGGACGCGAGAAAGCTTCCGGGTCTCGGTGGTGATTCCCGCGTTCATCACCGACGACAGCGAGGGCGCGCGGATGCAGGTCGCGGCCTTGCTGTCGTCATTCGACGCCGGTACCACCGAATATCTTGCGGCCGGAGCGATCCCGCCCGGAGCCTTAGTGGCGGCGGCGGCCTCCGGCCCGGCCGAGGCGATCAAGGTCTTCACGCCGGACGTGATCGATGCCGTGGCGATGGTGTGCTCGCCCGATGGCGTGGGCGAAAAACTCGCGGCCTACGCCGAAACCGGTGTCGATGAGATCGCCGTGGCGCCGTTCATGCCGCCTGAACAAGTGCCCGATGTCATCCGGTTGCTGGCCGCGAATCGGCCGGCAATGACCGCAGCATCTTGACATCACATTTCCACGAGAGAACGGAACGTAGATGACAGACAGCGCCACTGTGCTCGAGGGTGATACCGCCGAGATCATGCGACTGCACCGTGAATTCGTCGACGCCAACGGCCCCCTTGACTCCAGCTATCTGAGACGTCGCGTGACCGCCACCCCCGGCGAACTCGTTTGGTACAACCTCAACGGCCACAACTACATCGGGCAAGACCAGATCGCCGGGTTGTGGGACATGCTGTCGGCGAATATGACCGCACCGGCGCTGAGCACCGAAATCCATGACGAACGCGTCGAGGTGGAGGGTGACGTCGCATGGGTGACGTACCTCAGCCGCTACCAAGCAGATTTCGGTGCTGTGGGCACCTACGACGGTGGTATGCGTTCCACCGAGATCTGGCGCCGCCGCGACGGCAAGTGGGAGATCGTCCATACCCACTTCTCCGCCCCTGCTCCTGCGCAGACAAGCGGACAATGACCCTGCGGCGACGCGTCGTGCCGGGACCGGCCGGGCGCATCAGTTGCCTATGGGGCGAAGCTGATTCGCCGCACGTCCCGGTAGTGTTCGTCCACGGTATCAATGGGGCTGCCACGCAGTGGTCATCGGTGATCGACCAGGTCACCGAACGTGAGGTCCTCGCCGTCGACCTTCGCGGCCACGGTGGTTCGGAACCGGGCGGCTGCTACGGTGCTGCTGACTATGCCGCCGACGTCAGCGCGGCGATGTCGGCGGTGGGCATCACCCGGGCCCACCTGGTCGGCGCCTCGTTCGGAGGCGGTGTGTGCGTCACGCTTGCCGCGGCCGAGCCGGATCGTGTCGCATCGCTGACAATCATTGGTGGGGCACTGGGTATCGGCGCCGCCTCCGCCGGCTCCGATGTCGAAGCCGCAGTCGCCGCGCTGCGGCAGGTGGGCCTGGAGTCGTTCTTCGAGCAGGCCGCTGCGGTCGGCTTCGGGCCGAACACCGATGACGAAATGCTGCGAGAATCGGTGCGGTTGGCCTTGGGCCGGGACATAGCCGTCATCGAGGCGGTCCTACGCGCGGCACTGACTTCAGACGTCTCGGCGGCGGCCGCCCAGACCACGGCGCCGGCCCGGGTGCTGACCGGTGAACATGACCGAACCTGTCCTCCGGAACTGGGCGCGGCACTGGCCGCCTCGCTACAGGCCGACTGCACAGTGCTCCCCGGCCTTGGGCACATGGCTCATATCGAAGATCCAGAACAGATCGCGGGTCTGCTTGCCGCACACCTCGATCACGTCGAGCGCCCCGGCCAAGCCCATACGGTGCGAGGCTGTTGATGCGCCCGGCGCCGTTCGACTATGTCGCAGCCACCACTGTCGAGGAAGCCTGCGCCGAACTGGGTCGCGACCCCGATGGCACCCGGGTGTTGGCCGGGGGACAGAGCTTGATGCCACGAATGGTCCGGCGACAGGAACGCCCACGGTGTCTCATCGACATCACCAGAATCGCCGAACTGCACGAATTATCCACTACCGAAGGCGATTTGCGAGTGGGTGCCGCAGTCACCCAGCGGACAGCAGAGATGTTCCACGCACTGTCGGGTTTCGGTGTGCTGGCCCAGGCGCTGCCCCGAGTGGGTAAGGTGACCACCCGCAATCGAGGCACCATCTGCGGCAGCCTGGCAAACGCCAACCCGGCCGCAGAACTGGGGGTGTGTCTGTTGGTCACCGGTGGCGAGATCACCGCGATCTCCACCCGCGGCGTCCGGCACATCTCTGCGGAGAACTTCTTTCTCGCCCCACGTCGCACCGCCTTGGCTGACGACGAGCTGTTGCACACGGTGCGGTTCAACCGACCTGACGAGGGCATCATCGGGCATTTCGACGAGGTGACGATTCGCGGCGCGGGTGACACCCCGCTGTTGAGCGCCGCGGTCAGCGCCCGGATCGACGGTGACGGGGTCAGTGATGTACGCATCGGCGTGGGCGGCGAGGGGCAGCAGCCGGTGCTCGCCCCCACTGACATCACCGCGGCCCTGGCTGGATCGCTCGATGACGCCGCCATCGAGCACGCCGGCCGCTCGCTGGCCACAGGACTCGACTTCAGCGGTGACGCACGCGGCAGCGCCGATCACCGTCAACGACTCGCGATCAATGTTGTCGGTCGCCTACTGCGCCGGTTGAGAGAGGATCTGCCGTGACCCGGGCAAACGGACTGGACATCGAAGTACGGGTCAACGGCCGAACAGTTCAAGCTCACGTGCCGGCGCGAATGACACTCGTCGATTTCCTCCGCGAGCGGCTCGGACTGACCGGTACCCACATCGGGTGCGGCGAGGGGCTGTGTGGATCCTGCAACGTACTCTGCGATTCCCGCTCCACCCGCTCATGCCTGACGCTGGCCGCTCAGGTCGACGACATGGAGATTGTCACGATCGAAGGGCTCAGTCCGCCCGGGCGCCCCTCGAAAGTGCAGGAGAGCCTGGTGCGCCACCATGGGCTGCAGTGCGGCTACTGCACACCCGGCTTCGTCGTTCTGATCGAGGAGTTGCTCGCGGAGGTCGATGCGGGTCGGCGTCCGACGTCGACCCAGATCCGCGGGCACCTGAGCTCATCACTGTGCCGCTGTACGGGTTACGCGCCGATTCTCGCCGCGACCGAAGAATTGGTGGCCGAGAGAATCGCCGAGCTCCAACGATCGCCGGCGACCGCTCCCCGCGGCCACTGACCACAAGAACACATCAACTACGTACGGAGGCAGCCCCAATGAAGTACGCATCTCAGGAATGGTTGACCCGCCAGACTGAGCTTCAACAGTCATTCGAACTGCGCGCGGGAGCAACGGCGCGGGTGCAGTACCGGCTCACTGATGCACCCGGTGGTGGCGAGATCCGCTACTACGCCGATGTCCGCGACGGCAGGGTTGTCGAACAGCAGTTGGGCGATGATCCCGCCGCCGATGGCACCATGAAGTCGTCATTCGCCGATTCTGTCGCAATGCTGCGTGGCGAACTGGCGCCGACGACGGCGTTCATGGAAGGCCGAATCAAGCTAAGCGGTGATATGGCCAAACTCGGCAAGCTGATGCCGATCACCCAAACAGCGGAGTACAAGAAGCATTTCACCCAGCTGTGTGAGGAGACCGACTTCTCGTGACATTTTCCCTGCTCGCCCGCGATCCGGTCACGGGGCAGCTCGGCGTAGCGTCGCAGTCGCACTATTTGGGCGTCGGTTCCGTCGTGACATGGGCGGAGGCCGGTATCGGTGTGGTGGCGACGCAGGCGTTCGCGGTCCGAGGTTACGGGCCGCGCGGTCTGGCGCTGATGCGGGCCGGTAGTCCCGCGCCGGATGCACTTGCCCAACTGCTCGGAGCGGATGCCGACTGTGAGATGAGGCAGGTGGCTTTCCTGGACGCAGCGGGGGAGTTCGGAATCCACACCGGCACACGATGTGTCGGTTCAGCAGGCGTCGCTCGGGGCGAGCACGTCGTCGGGTTGGGTAACATGCTCGACAACGGAGATGTACCGCAGGCAATGGTGCGTGGCTTCCACGGTGACGACGGTGACCTCGCTCACCGGCTGGTTGCCGGCCTGCTTGCGGCCGATGAAGCCGGCGGTGATATCCGCGGCCGGCAATCCGCCGCGGTTCTGGTTGTCGACGGTGCGCCGACCGACGCACCGTGGGATGGCATCGTGCGAGATCTGCGGGTGGACGACCATCCCGATCCGATCGGGGAGTTGCATCGGCTGCTGGACCTCAACGATGCCGTCGACGACATGTCGCAGGTGGTGTTCGCTCCGAACGGTCCGATTCTTGGCCCGCCGCAACCCGACAGCGCCTATCGCTCGGCCGCCGCATCGTTGGCGGCAGTGGCGGAGCGCCTCGGCGACAACCCCGAGGCGACATTCTGGGAGGCGGTGCTGCAGGCTCGCTGGGGACGCGCCGGCGAGGCCAAAGGGCTGCTGGAAACCGCTGCCCGGCACAATCCGCGACTACCGACGTTCTTCTCCCGACTGGCCGACGCCGGAATCCTCACCCCCGAAAACATCTCCGGCCTGGTTTAGCTCCTCACAGTGTCTATCCATCATGAATCCGCAGTCAACGGAACCGAATTCGCGCGGCAGATGCTCGCCGACGATCGTGCCTCCGCGCATCTGGGCATGCGCCTTCTTCGCTGTGAGCCCGGGTCCGCGATGAATTGACCGCCCAAGCCGTTGAATGTGTCCGTCGCGGCCGCAGCGGGATCTGTGACGTCACGGTGCGGTGCGGGGAAGCGACGATCGCGGAGTGCCGGGGTAACAGCCGCGAGATTTCCTGCCCTGCTTCAGAAGGCGTTTCCTCGCAAGACCTCTGATGGTTGCAGTTGGCGCGCGGGCAGGGTGGGCGAGTCGATCGCGGCGAGCAGGCGATCGGCGGTGATGGGGATGGTGTCGACGATATCGGCGTGCTCGTCTCCGATGGCATCGCGGATCGCGTTGGCCAGTGCGGCAGGGACCGCAATACAGCCGCTTTCCCCGGTTCCTTTGGCTCCGTTGAGGGAGAAGGGGGAGGGTGTCTCAAGGTGGACCAGCTCGATCGGGGGCATGTTTCCCGGCAGCGGGGGTAGGTAGTCCCACAGCGATTGGACCATGGGTTGGCCGTCGCTGGTGTAGGGCAGCTGCTCATAGAGTGCCGCACCGATTCCCTGTGCAGTACTGCCGTGAATTTGTCCGGCGACCAGCGCGGGGTTGAGTTGGATGCCGCAGTCGTGTCCGAAGACCAGTCGCTGGACCGACACCGTGCCGGTGTCGCGATCGATTTCCACCACGACCGCTACCGCGCCGAAAGTGAAGGCGAAGTTTCGTGGATCGTAGGTATAGGACGATTCGAGCCCGGGTTGGGTGTCGGGAGGGAGATCGGTGGCGCGCCAGGCCGCATCGGCGACCTGGCCGACCGTGACGTGGGACCCGGATTCATCGGCGAAGCCGCCGGATTCGGTGTCGTGGACGGCGGCCGGATCAGAGACCTCGAGCAGGTGTGCGGCGAAACGACGCATCTGCTCGCGCAGCCCGCGTGCGGCCATCATGACGGCAGAACCGGCGACGCCGGCGCCACGGCAACCGCCGCTGGCGTAGCCGGTGTATGGGCTGGCCTGGGTGTCCCCGAAGAGCACCGAAACAGACTCCAGCGCAACGCCGGCGCCGTCGGCGGCGACCTGTGCCAGGGCCGTCTCCAGCCCCTGACCCATCGGGACCTGCCCGGTCAACACCGTCACCGAGCCCGTCGCGTCCATCCGCACCACCGCGCGGTCGTGGCCGGGGTTGTTGATACCCATCATCGCGGCGGCCGCCGACGGGCCGAAGTTGGTTGCCTCGACGTAACAGGAGGTGCCGACGCCGACCAGCCGTCCTGCGGCGCGGGCCTCGGCGGCCTCGCGCTGGGTCTGCGCCCAGCCGAAGCGATCGACAACCAGGTCGAGCAGTTCGCCGTAGCGCCCGCTGTCCAGGCACATCATCGTGGGCGTCCAGTACGGCAATTCGTCGGGGCGGAGCAGGTTGCGCCGCCGGATCTCGATCGGATCGATGCCGAGGCGTCGTGCTCCCTCGTCCAGCGCACGCTCGATGGCCAAGGTGGCTTCTGGCATACCGAACCCGCGGTAGGCCCCGATCGGGGTCTTGTTGGTCACCACCGCCACCAGCTCGCTGAGTGCGTGCGAGACCCGGTACGGGCCGGTCAACATGGCCGTCGTGACGATCCCGGACCCTGCGCCGGCCATGTATGGTGTTGCCCCGCAGTCGAGTACGACGGTGGCCCGGATGCCGGTGATCGTGCCGTCCGCGTTGAGGCCCAACTCCAGATCGACCGCCGTTCCCCGCCCGTGAACCGTGGCGGTGAACGCCTCGGATCTACTTTCGATCCACCGGACCGGACGGCGTACGGCGCGCGCGGCGAACGCGACCAGGGTTTCCTCGATGTACGCGCACGCCTTGTTCCCGAACGCACCTCCGACATCGGGGCAGAGCACGCGCACCCGGCTCTGGGGCATCCGAAGTGTGGATGCCAAGGAGGCGCGCACTTGATGAAGCGCCTGCGTCGAGGTCCATACGGTGACGGAGTCGCCGGTGATGTCCCACGCGGCGCGCACCCCGCGCGTTTCCAGCGAGAGTCCTGCCACCCGACTGCTGGTGTAGCGCCCGGCCACGACCAGCGCCGCATCCGCGAGGGCGGCCACCGGGTCGCCTGCCTCGAAACGGGTGCGGCCGAAGACGTTGTCCGGCCAGTCGTCATACAGCAGTGGTTCGCTGTCGGTGGTCGCTTCGACCACCGCGGGCAACCTGTCGTAGGTGACCTGCACGAGTTCGGCGGCGTCCTCGGCAAGATAGGCGTCGTCGGCGATGACGGCTGCGATCGGTTCACCCACATAGCGGACCCGATCGCCGGCCAGGCACCACGTCGGCGCCTCGGCCTGTGTCTGTGCCGTCCAGATCATCGCCATCGGATCGGTGGCGGGACGCACATCGGAGCCGACGATGACGGCGTGCACGCCCGGGGCCGCGCATGCCCTGCTCGTGTCGATCGAGATGCGCGCATGTGGTTCGGTGGCGCGGATCACCACCAGGTGAAGCTCGCCGGCGGCCTGCTCATCGGCGAGATAGCGACCTCCTCCGGCGGCCATCCGCGGGAGGTTACGTCCCGGCGGGCTTTGGCCGACGTTGCGCACGCGTGTTGTTTCGGGAGGCACGTTTCCACCACTTCTTTGACTCGTGGCCGATAAGTCGTAGCCGGTGCAACCGGCGCATCAGAGCGAACGTAACTACAGGTGTGACAACGTGTCAATGTTGTTGTTCAAATTGTAGTCAGCTAGGCTGCGTCGGCGACACGTTAATGCTCAACTAGATGTCTGCAGCCGCATTTCAGGTTCACAGACGCACTCCGACCGCAGGTAGGCTGATCGTCCTGACCACTCGACAAAGCGATTTGCAGGCGCGCAGACGCGAGCATCGGCGCAATGCCCGTCGCCGGCTGCTGGACGCCGCGCACGATCTGCTCGAACGGCAACGCTGGGCTGAGATTTCGCTCGATGACATCACGTCGGCGGCCGACGTCGCACGAACAGCGTTCTACCGCTATTTCGAAGACCGTCAGCAGCTGCTGATGGCGATGCTCGACGATGTCGGCATCGAGTTGGACCACGTCGCTGACAATTGGATGGCCGAAGCCGACGATCCGGTGGCCGAGCTGCGCGCGAGCCTCAGCGATCTGATAACCCTATTCGTCGAGCACGGGCGTCTCATCCAAGCCATCTCTGACGCGGCCCGAACCGATCCGGAGATCGGCGCGCTGTATCTCACCTTGGCCGAGAATCTCGCCACCGCGACCACGCGCCGAATCGAAGCGGATGTCGAGGCGGGACGAAGCAACATCGCTGAGCCAAAAGAGGTGGCCCGAGCGCTGACGTGGATGAACGAACGCTATCTGCTCGCATCCTTTGGGCACCCCCCGTTCACCGACGAGACAGCGGTCACCGAGGCCCTGACCATCGTCTGGCTCAACACCCTGTACGGGCCCGCCCACGTCAGCTGACTTCGGGAATGAACACGTCCCTCTTGTCCTGCAGCCATGACGTCAGCGAAAGCGCCTCGAACCCGAGCATTTCCGGTGTGAGGTGGCGTTCTCCGCCGCGCAAGTCGTTGCCGTGTCGCAAGAGCTCGTTGATGAACGGGACCTCGTGATGGCATTCCGCGAGGATGTGTTCGGCCGCGTCGTCGTGCTTGTAGTACCTGCGCAAGGCGGGCCCGAGGTCACGCAGAAACTCCTCGTCGGTACCGGCGTAGGCGATCGGCACGCCCCAAGCGGCGCTCATGATGTCCGCGATCTTGCTGAACTTGATCATGGTGTCGATGCCGTTCTCCAGGTGGAGTGTTTCGCCGGCCTCGGTCAGCGACGGATCGAGCAGCAGCTCAGCAGCACAACGGCCGATATCGCGGGTGGCGATGAAGTTCATCGGTCGGTCGGCCGCCATGACAAATGTGCGCTTGTCGCGGATCGGGTCGAGTAAGAATTCGGAGAAGTCTTCGAAGAACCACCCCGGGATATTCATGTAGACGACTGGTAGGCCTGCTGCCGTCAACACCTTGCGGGCCCGCAGGTGATGCAGGGCCGTTTCGTTCTGGTAGTCACTGCCCCGTAGTGCCAGCACCTCGGATTCGTCGCGGATTCCCGGTGGGTCGCCGATCAGCCGGATGAGCCGGACGAGCATTCCGGACGCTTTGACGGCACTGGCCACATTGGCCATGGCGACCTTCTCGTCGATGAAATCCGGGGTGAGGACGAACGCCGCGTGGATCCCGTCGAAGGCCGCGACCATGTCGTCGGCATTCAAATAGTCGGCGATCATGACCTCACCACCGGGGTGCATCTCAGCCAGATCGGCGGCCATCTCGGGCCTACTGGACACGATCCGGATGTGAGCCGTGGGGTGTCGCTCGGCGAGCCATTGAGCACACGGACGTCCGATGTGTCCGGCAGCGCCGAAAACGAGAAATGAGGGGTCGGGCGGTAACGTCACCATTGATTTCCTAAATCGCCGTGGGGTGTCTGGATGAACGAGCGGCCGCGAAACGCAACGAAGCGGCGTGTAACCCGGCCGAGGGCCGGCACACCGCTTCGGTGCGGTCAGCTGGTCAGCCCCGATCGATCTCTTCGGTGCGGTAGAGGGTCACGCCGCCGGTGGCGAAATTCGCGACATCGGCACTGGCAGCAGCCATCTCGGGCGACTTCAGCGCAGATTTCAGATCCTCGGCGGAGCTGAACATCAAGCTGGCGATCATGTAGTAGGGGGCGTCTCGGCCTGGCATCAGCGAGCGGGGCTTGCCCGTCGTGAAGCCGGCGAGACCGGGGACCTTTAACGTCAACGGCGTGTGCGTACTGGTGTAGTGCGCTTCGAATGCCGCCGGGTCGGTGGGTTGTCCGTAACAGACAGAGATGCGAAACATGGCTTTCTCCTTCGGCTTCAGTGGTCAATCCTGCTTCTTGGCGACGAGGGTCAGGACGTCGTAGGTGGCCACCGGCTCGTCGTCCTGATTGGTGACGACGGCATCCCAACGGACTTCGCCGTAGTCGGCGGATAGCCGCGGTGTCAATTGCTTCGCTGTCAACGTCACGGTGAGCGCGTCGCCGGCCTTCACCGGGGTAAGGAATCGCAAGCCATCGACACCGAAGTTCGCAAGCACCGGACCGGGGTTGGGTTCGACGAACAGCCCGGCAGCCAGCGACACCACCAGATACCCGTGCGCGACGATGCCGCCGAACAGCGGGTTCTCGGCTGCGGCCTTCGGGTCGGTGTGGGCGTAGAAGGTGTCGCCGGTGAATTCGGCGAAGTGGTCGATGTCTTCCAAGCTGACCACGCGGGGGCCACCCACGATGGTGTCGCCGATCTGCAATTCCTCCAGGTGCTTGCGGAATGGATGCACGTCGGTGGTGGTGCGGGCAGAGCCGGTGGTCCAGCGGCCGGTGATGGCCGTGAGCATGTCTGGGCTTGCCTGAATTGCACTGCGCTGCATGAAGTGCAGGACGCCACGGATGCCGCCGAGTTCCTCACCGCCGCCGGCCCGGCCGGGTCCGCCGTGCACCAGCGTCGGCAACGGTGAGCCGTGGCCGGTGGACTCCTTGGCGTCGTCACGGTCAAGAACGAGCACGCGGCCGTGGTGGGGCGCGATGCCGGTCACCACCTTGCGCGCCACCTCGGAGTCGTGGGTCACCAACGACGCGACGAGGCTTCCGTTGCCGAGGGCGGCGAGCGCGACGGCATCGTCGAGGTCGCGGTAGCCGATGACGGTGCTGACCGGACCAAAGGCCTCCACCTCGTGTACCACCGCGGCGGCGGGATCCTCGGCCCGCAGGAGCAGCGGCGGAAGGAAGGCCCCCGTTGCGGGGTCGGCGCCTTCGACGCTGAACGAATCTGGATCGCCGAAAACCAGTGTGGCGGAATCCGCTAGGCGCTGCAGTGACCTCAGCACCTCGTCGCGCTGATCCATGCTGGCCAATGCGCCCATCCGCACGCTGTCTACGGCCGGGTTGCCGACTACGATCTTTGACAGGCGAGCGATGGTGGCCTCGACAACGGCATCGAGCAATACATTGGGAACCAAGGCGCGACGGATCGCCGTGCACTTCTGGCCGGCCTTCGTTGTCATCTCTGCGACCAGCTGCTTGATGTACAAATCGAATTCGGGCGTATCGGGACTCGCGTCGGGGCCCAGAATCGAGCAGTTCAATGAATCGGCCTCGGCGTTGAACCGCACGCCGGCTTCCACCACGTTCGGGTGGCTACGCAGCTTGGCCGCAGTGGAGGCCGAGCCGGTGAACAGCACGGTGTCCTGGCCGTCGAGGTGGTCGAGCAGCGCATGCGGGCGGGCGCACAACAGCTGCACCGACCCCTCCGGTAACAAGCCGGAGTCGATCATCACGCGGAAGACGAGCTCGGTGAGGTAGGCGGTTTGATGGGCCGGTTTGACGATCGAGGGCACTCCGGCCAGGAACGCCGGGGCCAGTTTTTCCAGCATGCCCCAGACCGGGAAGTTGAAGGCGTTGATTTGGACTGTGACACCCGGCCTGGAGGTGTAGACGTGTTGTCCGACGAATGTTCCTGCGCGGCCCAGTGATTCGACTGGGCCGTCGAGGTAGATGGTGTCGTTTGGCAGTTCGCGGGTGCCCTTGCTCGCATAGCTGAAGAGGGTGCCGAAGCCGCCGTCGAGATCGATCGCGGAGTCGCGGGTGGTGGCGCCGGTGGCCGCGGACAACGGATAGAACTCATCCTTACGACTCATCAGCAGCTTGCCCAGCGCCTTCAAGGCGCCTGCCCGCTGGTGGAAGGTCAGGGCGCGCAAGGCGGGCCCACCGACCTCGCGGCCGTAGGTGATCGCCGCGGCGATGTCCAAAGGGCCCGTGGCAAACCGGGCCACTTCCTCGCCAGTGACGGCGTTGACGAGTGGAATCGATTCCCCGTCCGGGACGACCCACTTCCCGGTCACATAGCTTTCCAACACAGCAGTCACTGTCGACACTCCTTACCAACCGTCCATTCGTTCGGTAATCACTGTGTCAGCGTGGGTGTGGACACGTCAAGGCCCGGGAGGGGTTTGATGCAAGCCGACCGAACGGTCAGTGGGCAGCTGGGCGGGTGCGCAACCCGTCGAAAATCATCGTCGTCACCGCTTCGGAGACTTCGTCGGCCGCCAGGGTGCGGCTGGGCCGGTACCACTCGATCAGCGAGTTGACGGTGCCGAAGATGAGCCGGCTGGTCAGTCCGGGGTCGACGCCGGCGCGGATGCTGCCCTCGTTGCACGCTTCTTCGACCAGGTTGCCGACGATGTCATCGAGTTCCCGGCGGCGGGCCAGCGCGCGTCGTTCGGTGGTGGTGTTTCCGCGGATCCGCAGGAGTAGCGTGACGTACGGCAATTCTTGGGCCAGTACCTCGATACTGCGCTTGACCAGGTTTTCCAGCCGATCGATGGCCGGACCCGTGGTGGTGTCGGGAGCTTCGGTCGCGGCGAAGAGTGCATCAAGGGCGCGATCGACGGCGAGGCGTAGAAGTTCCTCTTTGCTGCTGACGTGGTGATAAATCGACGACTTGCTGATGCCGAGTCGCTTGGAGAGATCTTCCATCGACGTGCCGTCGTAGCCGCGCTGATTGAACACACCGACGGCAACGGTCAGCAACGAGTCCAAATCGTAGCCCGGTCGGCCCACCTGGCCACTGGAGCGGGTACGGGGCGTGGCCATGTCGACCATCTTCTCATGGCGCTGCCGCTCCGGCGGCGACTCTCCCCGGCGTCGCCATCGGTGTAGACAACCGACCGAACGATCGGTTATTAATGAAAACGATCGGAAGGAGTCCGCAGTGGAACAGGTCTTTGTGGTCGATGGGGTCCGCACGGCGCAAGGGCGCTACGGCGGAGCGTTCGCTTCGGTACGACCAGACGACCTCGGCGCCGTGGTGGTCGCCGAGGTGGTCGCGCGGGCCGGCATCCCGGCCGACGCGATCGACGAGGTGATCCTGGGCGCGGCCAACCAGGCAGGCGAGGACAACCGAGACGTCGCCCGGATGGCTGTCCTGTTGGCCGGATTGCCGAACACCGTCCCCGGCTACACGGTCAACCGCCTGTGCGCCAGCGGGCTGACCGCAATTGCCTCTGCGGCGCAGGCGATCCGATCGGGCGACGCCGACATTGTTGTCGCCGGAGGCATCGAATCAATGACGCGAGCGCCGTGGGTGATGGCCAAGCCCGGCACGCCCTGGGCGCGCCCCGGCGAAGTGTCCGACACCTCGCTGGGTTGGCGGTTCACCAATCCGCGGTTCACCAAGATGGACGCCGGCATCCCCGCCGACGCCGGACCCGGGACGGTGAAGATGACGCTGTCGATGGGGGAGACCGCCGAGGAAGTGGCGGCCCTGGACGGCATTACCCGTGCGGACTCCGACACCTTCGCCCTACGCAGCCACGCACGCGCCATTGCGGCACAGGACGCGGGCCGTTTCGTCAAGGAAATCGTTCCCATCGAGACCAAGGCCGGCATCGTCGATACCGACGAGGGACCGCGGCGTCAGGCGACGCTCGAGACGCTTTCAGCCCTGCGTCCGGTATTCCGAGCCGGCGGCATCGTGACTGCCGGGTCGTCTTCTCCGCTGTCCGACGGAGCCGCTGCCGTGCTGTTGGCGAGCGAAGACGCCGTGCGCCGACACGGATTGTCTGTGCGGGCACGGGTGGTGGCGGCCGCGAGCGTCGGCGTGCAGCCCAATCTGATGGGGTTGGGACCCGTTCCCGCTACGCAGAAGGTGCTCGACCGAATGGGTTGGCGCGTCGACGATATCGACGCTGTCGAGCTCAACGAGGCATTCGCCGCACAGAGTGTGGCGGTGATGCGGCGCCTCGGCCTCGATGACGGCATCGTGAACGCCGACGGGGGCGCGATCGCCCTCGGCCATCCGCTGGGGTGCTCGGGCGCACGTCTCATCGTCACGTTGATGAATCGGCTCGAACGCGAAGGCGGATCCCGTGGCCTGGCCACCTTGTGTGTGGGCGTCGGGCAGGGCGTCGCGATGTTGATCGAGGCGCTGTGACCGAATATCAAACCCTGCGCGTCACAACCGGCGACGACCGGGTGGTCGTCGAGTTGCATCGTCCCGCGCAGCGCAATGCGATCAACGCCGCGATGGTGGCCGACCTCCACGCTGTCTGCGCCCTGATCGAAGTCGAACCCCGGATCCTTGTCCTCACCGGCGCCGGCACGGACTTCGCGGCCGGTGCAGACATCGCCGAACTGCGCGGCCGGGGACGCGACGAAGCGCTGGCGGGGATCAACCGCACGGTGTTCGATCGGATCGCTGCATTACCGTTGCCGACGATCGCCGCAGTGGAGGGCAATGCGCTCGGCGGCGGTGCCGAACTGGCCTACGCCTGCGATCTCCGTGTCGCCGGCGCCTGCGCACGCTTCGGGAATCCCGAACCGGGACTTGGCATTATGGCTGCCGCGGGCGCGAGTTATCGGCTGACCGATCTTGTCGGCAAATCGGTGGCCAAGCAGGTGATTCTGGGCGGGCGCATTCTCGACTCTGCGGCCGCACTGCGGTGCGGCCTGGTCGCTGACGTCGTGGCCGATGGCGAGGCGCTGTCCACCGCCTCTGCATTGGCCGACCGCATCACCAGGCAGGCGCCGTTGGCCCTGCGACTGTCCAAGGCTGTTCTCGACGCCGAGTCGGCGCACCCGCTGATCGACGACATCGCCCAAGCGGTGCTGTTCGAGAGCACCGACAAGTCCGACCGCATGACGCGATTCCTGGAGAGGAAAACCACATGACCACCTACCCCCGGAAACTCCCCGCGATTGTCTCCGTGATCGGTGGCGGCCGCATGGGCGCCGGTATCGCGCAGGTGTTCGCGACCGCAGGCGCGACGGTCACGATCGTCGAAGCTGATCGCGCGGCCGCCGATGCCGCACTCCAGCGGGTGAGCGCCGGCATACACCGCGCGGCTGAAAAGGACGGCCTGGTCGATACGGCTGAACACGTCCTGTCGCGCCTGGGCACCGTCTGTTCGATCACCGAACTGCCCGCCGATTCCGAGCTGGTCGTCGAGGCGGTACCTGAAATCTTCAGTGCCAAGGTTGACGTGCTCACCGCCGTGGAGAAGGTCGTCCTGCCCACCGCGGTGCTGGCATCCAACACCAGTTCGCTCTCCATCACCGATTTGGCTGCGGCACTGGAGCATCCGCAGCGTGTGGTGGGCATGCACTTCTTCAATCCGGTGCCGGCGTCAGCGCTGGTCGAGATCGTGCGTGCACCCGAGACGTCAGACGAGATCGTGCAGACCGCGCTGGGATGGGTCCGAACTCTGGGCAAATCCGAGGTGGTGGTGTGTGATTCGTCCGGATTCGCCACCAGTCGGCTTGGAGTCCTGCTGGGACTGGAAGCGATCCGCATGCTCGAGGAAGGCGTCGCCGACGCCGAATCGATAGACCGGGCGATGGAGTTGGGTTACCGCCATCCAATGGGCCCATTGCGTTCCACCGATCTTGTCGGGCTGGACGTGCGGTTGGCGATCGCCGAGCATCTGTACGCCACCCTCGGCGCCCGCTTCCAGCCGCCGCAGTTGTTGCGTGACAAGGTCGCCAACGGCGACCTCGGCCGCAAGACCGGGCAGGGCTTCTACCACTGGCCCCGCTGAACACACTTCCCAGAGGAGAAATCATGACTGGAATTGATACGACCGCCGTCGCCTACTCGGTGGACGCCGGCGTCGCCACAATTGCGTTCAATCGTCCAGCAGCGTCGAATGCGCTCAACCGTGTGATGAAAAATGAACTGCTGCAAGCATTGTCGGCGGCAGATAGAGACTCCTCGGTACGGGCCGTGATCATCACCGCCGCCGGGAAGAACTTCTGCGTCGGCCAGGACCTCGCCGAACACGTCGAGGCGCTGCGGGCCGATCCGTCCCATGCGATGGACACCGTGCGCGAACACTACAACCCGGTCATGCAGGCCTTGGAGGCGATCAAGGTTCCGGTTGTCGTTGCGGTCAACGGCGCGTGTGTCGGCGCCGGTCTGGGATTGGCGCTGGGCGCCGACATCCGAATCGCCGGTTCCCGCGCGAAGTTCGGAACTGCGTTCACCGGTATCGGGCTGGCCGCCGATTCCGCGTTGTCGGCATCGCTGCCCAGGCTCATCGGGGCCAGTCGGGCGACGGCGATGTTCCTGCTCGGCGACAGCATCGACGCCGCCACCGCCCAGGCGTGGGGACTGGTGCACCAGGTGGTCGACGACGGCTCCCTGCTCGATGTCGCAACCGGCCTGGCCGGCCGCCTTGCGGAGGGGCCCACCGCCGCATTTTCCTCGGTCAAGACGCTGATCAGAGACAACGCTGTCGCACCGCTGTCGGACATCCTGGAACGGGAGGCCGTGGCCCAGCAGCGACTCGGGGACTCGCGCGACCACAGCACCGCCGTGGAGGCATTCCTGGCCAAGACCAAGCCCGTTTTCACCGGGCGCTAACCCCAATGCCACTTGTGCTCGAATCTGCGATCCGGCACACTGCAATAACCGATCATTCGGTCGGTAATTAGGAGGAATCGATGACTCTCGGCGACGCATCAACGCACGTTGGTACTGCTCTGGCTGATGAGTTCGACGCTATCGTCGCCGACGGTCTGCGTGTCGAACCGCGAGACTGGATGCCCGATGGCTACCGCAAGATGTTGATCCGCCAGATCGCCCAACACGCGCATTCGGAGATCATCGGCATGCAGCCCGAAGGCAACTGGTTGACCCGCGCGCCCTCCCTGCGCCGCAAGGCCATCCTCATGGCCAAGGTGCAAGACGAAGCAGGTCATGGGCTCTACCTGTACTCGGCGGCAGAGACCCTCGGCGCCGACCGCGCGGATCTCACCGCCAAGCTGATCGAGGGCAAGCAGAAATACTCGTCGATCTTCAACTACCCCACGCTGACCTTCGCTGACGTCGGGGTGATCGGGTGGCTGGTCGACGGTGCGGCGATCTGCAATCAGGTTCCACTGTGCCGCAGTTCCTACGGTCCCTACGCCCGCGCCATGATCCGGGTGTGTAAGGAAGAGTCGTTTCACCAGCGGCAAGGCTACGAACTGCTGATGACCATGATGTCGGGAACCGGCGCCCAACGCGCCATGGTCCAAGGTGCCGTCGATCGGTGGTGGTGGCCCGCGCTGATGATGTTCGGACCGCCCGACGCCGACTCGCCCAACACCGAACAGTCCATGGCGTGGGGCATCAA
The DNA here is from genome assembly GCF_010727325.1 of Mycolicibacterium alvei. Taxonomy (NCBI): domain Bacteria; kingdom Bacillati; phylum Actinomycetota; class Actinomycetes; order Mycobacteriales; family Mycobacteriaceae; genus Mycobacterium; species Mycolicibacterium alvei. Next base: position 2,867,724 of record NZ_AP022565.1, on the reverse strand, counting down.
ACGGCACACCAACGACGAACTGCGACAACGCTTCGTCGACATGAGCGTGCCGCAGGCGCAGATACTCGGTGTGACACTGCCGGATTCACAGCTGCGCTGGAACGAGGAGCGCGGGGCGCATGACTTCGGCACACCCGACTGGGACGAGTTCATGAATGTCGTCAACGGATTTGGGCCGGGTAACGCCGAGCGCATCACAAACCGGAAGCAGGCCCACGACAACGGTGAGTGGGTCCGCGACGCAGCAACCGCATTCGCCGACAAACACCGCGAATCAGAAGGTGGATCAAAGTGATGAATGTCGATTCCGACCCCGGTGACGGTCCGGACGGCACCGCGTCTGCGTCGGATGGCGCTCAAATCGCCCCGGAATGGCCTTTGTATGAGGTATTCGTCCGCGGCAAGCGCGGCCTCAACCACGTTCATGTCGGGTCGCTGCACGCCGCAGACGACGCGATGGCGTTGCGGCATGCCCGCGATCTGTACACCCGACGCAATGAAGGCGTCAGCCTATGGGTGGTGCGCTCGGTCGACATCGTGGCATCCAGTCCGGCCGAGAAGGATCCGTTCTTCGCGCCCAGCGGCGACAAGGTCTACCGCCACCCGACGTTCTACGACATCCCCGACAACGTCCCCCACATGTGAGATAGGAGGGCCGATCACCATGATTGACCACGACTCTGCCTACAGCAGCCTGGTCGACTCCGATGCGCATGACCAATGGGCCTTCGGCACCAGCTTCGACGATCCGCTGGCCGGCGTCGACACCACTCTGGCTGACGGCATCGACGGCGCCGATCTGGCGGCCTACTGCCTGATGCTCGCCGATGACGCCCTGATCAGCGCGCAACGACTGGCGCAGTGGTGCACTCGGGCACCCGAACTCGAGGAAGAGGTCGCACTGGCCAATATCGGGCTCGACCTGCTGGGCCAAGCGAGGTTGCTGCTGGCCCGCGCCGCGGCGGCCGATCCGACCATCGTCCCCACCCTGCCCGAAGGCTCACCTGTGCCCGCCGAGGACGCGCTGGCCTTCTTCAGAGACGAGCCGTTCTTTCGGTGCGTGCGACTGGCCGAATTGGACAACGGCGACTTCGCCGAGAGCATCGCGCGCCTGCTGATGTTCTCCTGCTATCGATTGGCCGTACTGGATCGGGTTCGCGAGTCCCGCGATCCCGTGCTGGCCGCCGTAGCCGCCAAAGGTGTCAAAGAACTGACCTACCATCGTGATTACGCTGCCCGATGGTTCATCACGCTGGCCGGCGGCACAGCTGAATCGCGGTGCCGAATCGAGCGGGCGATCACGTCGGTGTGGCCCTACGTGGACGAGCTGTTCACGCCGAATCCTGTGGAGCAGCGACTTCACGCTGCCGGCGCCGCGGTGGACTCGTCGACCCTTCGAGGTGAGTTCGACACCGTTGTCGAGCAAGTTCTGCGGGCATCCGAGTTGCCTTGGCCGACGGTGCGGGCGGCCGCGTTGGTGGCCGGTAGATCCGGGCGTGAGGGAATCCACACCGAAGCGTTGAGCTACCTATTGGCCGAGATGCAGTCCGTTGCCCGCGCGCATCCCACCGGGGCGTGGTGATGACGACGGACACCTGCGCACCGGACTCGTTGACCCGCGCCCGTGACATCTCCTGCACCGTAACCGATCCCGAGATGCCGATGCTGACCCTGGTCGACCTCGGTGTGCTGCGCGACGTTCGCCAAGACCTCGATGGCACCATCATCGTCACGATCACGCCGACCTACTCGGGTTGCCCGGCGATGGCCACCATGCGGGCCGATCTCGAACGTGCGCTTGCCGCCGCCGGTTACGACCGGGTGGAGGTGCGCACATCGCTGGCACCGGCGTGGAGTTCGGACTGGATCACCGACGATGGCCGGCGAAAACTCAAGCAGCACGGTATCGCCCCCGCGCATGTGGTGCGCGCCCAGTCTTCGGGACCCATCCCGCTGACGCTGGTTCGCCATCGCCCGATGGTGCAGTGTCCGCAGTGCGACTCGTTCGACACCGAGGAAACGTCCGAATTCGGTTCAACCGCCTGCAAGTCGCTACACCGATGCAGATGCTGTGGCGAACCGTTCGACCGAATCAAGGAACTCTGACATGACCACCGCCGAACTGTCCGCGTCCACCGCGGGGCGTGGCAGGCGCAACCGGCCGTTTCGCACGGTGCGGGTCGCCGAAGTGCAGAAGCTGTGCGACGACGCAGCCGCCATCGCGTTCACCGTGCCTGACGACTACGCCGACGAATTCACCTTCATGCCTGGCCAATCCGTAACCGTGCGGCGCAGTATCGACGGAGTCGAACAGCGCCGAACGTATTCCCTCTGCTCGCCGGTAGGGACCAGACCCCGCATCGGGGTCCGCGAAGTACCGGGTGGAGCGTTCTCGGGTTGGCTGGTACACGAGCTGTCGCCGGGGGACGAGATTGATCTGCAACCGCCGTCAGGAAGCTTCACCGCAGACACCGATACAGCGGCACACCACGTGCTGATCGCCGCCGGATCGGGTATCACACCGGTGCTGTCGATCGCCGCATCGGTGCTGGCGCATCCGCAGTCCCGGGTCACGCTTCTCTACGGCAATCGGCGAGCCAACACCGTGATGTTCGCCGACGAACTTGCCGACCTCAAGGACTCCTACGGCGCCAGATTGCAACTGATCCACGTGCTTTCACGCGAGCCGCGCGCGGCTGACCTCTTCAGCGGCCGACTCGACCGCAACCGCATTCGCGGGTTGTTGCAGAACCTGGTGCCGATACCCGCCATCGACCACGTCTGGCTGTGCGGCCCTTTCGGTATGGTCACCGACGCCCAGCAGGCGCTGCACGACCTGGGGGTGCAGGCTGACCGCGTCCACCAGGAGCTGTTCTTCGTCGAAGAAGCCGCACCGGCTCCGGTACGGCACGCTGAAGCAACGACAACGGGCCCGGTCAGTGATGTCACCATTGTGTTGGACGGTACGAAGAGCACCCTCAGCCTTCCCCGCGGCGCTTCGATTCTCGATTCGGCCCAGCGATCCCGGGACGACCTGCCATTCGCGTGCAAGGGCGGCGTATGCGGTACCTGCCGTGCCAAGGTGACCGCCGGTTCCGTCGACATGCGCCGTAACTACGCCCTCGAGCCGGCCGAAATCGAAGCCGGATTCGTGCTGACCTGCCAGTCCTATCCGACCACCGACTCTTTGACTGTCGACTTCGACGCCTAAAAATCCACCACCACACCGGAGTACGCCATGACCGAGATCGTCGACCGTCCGGCAGGCTGCAGCGTGACGCGTTCACCTGATGAGCTGGAGCCTATCGAGACTGCATCGCGTGACGAGATATCCGCACTGCAATTGATCCGGCTGAAGTGGTCGCTGCAACACGCCTACGACAACGTCACTCACTATCGAAAAGCGTTCGACCAAGCTGGAGTTCATCCCAGCGAGGTCAAAGACCTCGGTGATCTGGCCCTGTTCCCATTCACCACCAAGGCCGACCTCAGGAACAACTACCCATTCGGCATGTTCGCCGTTCCGCAATCGCAGGTGGCGCGGGTACACGCATCCTCAGGAACCACCGGGCGTCCGACCGTGGTCGGTTACACCGCCGCAGATATCGAAACCTGGGCGAACCTCGTGGCCCGTTGCCTGCGTGCGGCCGGCGTGCGATCAACCGACAAGGTTCACATCGCCTATGGCTACGGCCTGTTCACCGGCGGATTGGGAGCCCACTACGGCGCAGAGCGTCTTGGGTGCACCGTCATTCCGATCTCGGGCGGCATGACAGAACGTCAGCTGCAACTCATCACGGACTTTCAGCCAGACGCCATCATGGTCACGCCGTCATACATGCTCACCCTGCTCGACGCGATGGAGAGCGCCGGCATGGATCCGCGCGGCACCTCGCTGCGCACCGGAGTCTTCGGCGCCGAGCCTTGGACCGAGCAGATGCGTACCGAACTCGAACAAAAAATCGGTATCAACGCTGTCGACATCTACGGGCTGTCCGAAGTGATCGGGCCCGGTGTGGCTCAAGAGTGTGTGGAAACCAAAGACGGATTACATATCTGGGAAGATCACTTCTTTCCCGAGATCATCGATCCGGAGACCGGACGGGTTCTGCCGGACGGATCCGAAGGTGAGCTGGTGTTCACCTCGTTGACCAAGCAGGCGCTGCCCATCATTCGCTACCGAACCCGCGACCTCACCGCGTTGCTTCCCGGCACAGCCCGCAGCATGCGGCGTATGCGCAAGGTAACCGGCCGCTGCGACGACATGATCATCCTCCGTGGGGTGAACCTTTTCCCCACCCAGATCGAGGAACTGATACTCGGAATCGACGTGCTGGCACCACATTTTCACTGCGTGCTCGACCGCGTGGGACGGCTCGACACCCTTACCGTGCGGGTGGAGAACCGCCCTGGTGCGACACCCGACCAGCGCGCAAGCGCCGCCGGAACCCTGGCCAAGCGGATCAAAGATGGCATCGGGGTGCGGGTAGCGGTGGAGATCGTCGAACCGAATGCGATAAACCGGTCTGAAGGCAAGGCGAAACGGCTTTTCGACAACCGCTCGCGGGACTGAGCCGGTCACCGATCGTCCGCGCCATAGGCGGGTGCTGTTGCTGATGGCGAAAAGTGCGAACCGAAGATCGGTACCTACGTAGGTAGAAGTACTGGTGCCGAGGAAGGAGCGTGCACGACAGAATCGTGTCTCCAACAAGACAACCCACGACGATGGAGACAAGTAATGCGATTTGTGCTCTTCCAAGAGAACGGCGTCCTGCGAGGCGAAACCCATCACCGGCGCTTCATGGACACCATCGAGGAAGCGGTGTTCGCAGAAGAGATGGGCTTTCATGCCTGGGGAATGTCGGAGCACCATTTCTTCAGCGACATGGCGGTTACTCCAGTGCCCGAGTGCCTGGTCTCCGCGGTCGCGGTGAAGACCAACCGCATCAAGCTGCGGTACATGAGCCGCTTGATCTCAGCCATCCATCCGATCCTCATCGCGGAGCAGACTGCCGCTACCGACATCCTGTCCAACGGGCGAGTCGAGGTCGGTGTTGCGCGAGGAAACACGCTGCTACAGCTGGACGCCTTCGGAGTGTCCTTGGACGAGACCAAGGAGCGCGCCGAAGAAGCGCTCGATCTCATCATTCGCGGGCTCAGCGATGACACGTTCAGCCACGACGGAAAGCACTGGGGCAAGATCCCCGAGCGTCGGCTGACCCCGAAATGCGTTCAGGAGCCACACCCTCCGTTCTTCAAGATCGTGCAATCTGCAGAATCCGCTCGTGATGCGCGTCGCCGTGGCCTGGGCATGATCACCAGCGACATGTACACGGGGTGGCCGGCTCTCGCCGAGTATCTGGCGGCCTACAACGATGTCCCGGAAAGCGATCTCGCACCGGTTGTGCGCCGTCCGGTGAAGTCCGCCGCAGCGTTCGTCGGCACCGTCCGATGTGCCAAGACCAACGATTTGGCTCTGGAAGCCGCATTGGGCGACATGACCACGACGGCTCGCGCCATCATCAATGACATCTATGTGCAGCTTGCCGAACGGTCGTCGGCCGGATATGCGCACTTCGATCACATTCGCGAGCTGCGCGATAAGATCGATGATCCTGAGTATCTGCGGAACTGCGGTCCGACCGTCCTCGTCGGCGATCCCGATCACTGCATCAATCAGATTCACCGGATGGCAGAACTTGGTGCAGACGAGGTCGTACTACGGATCGACTACGGTACGCATGACGAAATCATGTCGACCATCGAGGCTTTCGGACGGTGGGTTATTCCGCACTTCAGTAATCCGGGCTCTGTCGTGCGCGACGGCTCAGTCGGCGTACTCCCCGGCGACCCACGTCAGCGGCCGAGCTACACGGCGAAGGCATACGCGTGATTGCCGTCAGCGACCTGAACCAACGGACGCTGCCGCTGTTTCACGAGGCTCTTGGCCGCGCGGTAACAGAGCGGGACGCCGCCGCGGTCGTCGAACTGTACACCGAAGAGTGCACGCTGATCCTGCCTGACGGCGCGGTGCTGCGCGGACGGAAGCAACTCGCGGAGGCGTTCAATCAGTGGGTTGGCGCGGGTTTCGCCGAACAATACGTCGAGAAGGTCACCGATCTGTTGGTCGGTGACTCGCTAGCCATCGAGGAGGGTGTTTCGCGTGGCATTTTCGTCACCGCCGATGGCCCAGTTGTCAAGCGCAACAACTACATCATCACCTTCGTGAAGGGCGAGAATGGAATGTGGTTGATGGACAAGGACATCTGGACGACCATTCCCGAGCTGCTTTCAGGGACACCGAGTTACTGATGCTCAGTTTTGACGAATACGCGCAGTTTGACGCGACCGACCTGGCAGAGCTGATCGGCACTGGCGAACTCTCGGTCGAGGAAGTGCACGAGTCAGCGCGATCAGCCATCGCGGCCCTCGACGAGAGGGTGCACGCCCTCGTCGAGGGCCCGTGGCCCACTCCGTTGAACTTCGCCGCCGACTCGCCATTTCGTGGAGTCCCGTTTGTTCTCAAGGACATCGGATGCCACGCCAAGGGCGTCAAGATGCGTATGGGCACCCGAGCACTGTCAAACGGATATGACTACGACGCCGACTCGATCCTTATGGCCCGGTTCAAGGCCGCGGGACTGGCGACCCTGGCGACGACGAAAACACCGGAACTGGCGTTGAACGCGGCTACCGAACCGCTGCTCAACGGATCGGTACTCAACCCGTGGAACACGCAGCGAAGCTCCGGGGGATCCAGCGGCGGCTCGGCCGCGTTGGTCGCCGGCCGGGCCGTGCCGATTGCTCATGCCAGTGATGGTGGTGGATCGATCCGGGTCCCGGCCTGTCACAACGGACTGGTCGGGCTGAAGCCGAGCCGCGGGCGCATTCCGGTAGGACCGAATCAGCAGGAAATCATGTTCGGCAACGCAATCGAGTTCGCCCTCACCCGCTCGGTCCGGGACACCGCTGCCCTACTCGACCACGTGCACGGATACGCGCCCGGTGAACGCTACGGCGCCCCGGCGCCGGATGGCTCGTTCCTCTCGGCAGTCGGGCGTCAACGCCGGCTTCGGGTAGCCGTCTCGACCCGGCAATGGTCCGAAACCAAAATCGACGATGGCGTGCGCACTGCCATGAGTTCGTTTGCGGGAGCGGCTGCCGACCTTGGACACCACGTCGAGCTCGTCGACCCGCCGCTGGACTGGGAGCAGTTGGCAGATGCCTTTACTACCATTTGGTGCTTCTGTACCGCCGCGACCGTGGACATGCTTGCCACCATGACCGGTAAACCCAAGAATCGGAACTGGTTCGAGGCAACTACCCTGGCCGCAGCGGAGGCCGGACACAAACTCGGCCCGATGCAATTGATGAATGCACTCGACGGGATGAACACCGTATCGCGCCGGATCGCCGACTTCATGGCGGATTGGGACATCTTGGCTACCCCCACCTGCAACACCGCGGCCCCGCCGATTGGCCACCTCAACCAGGACAATGTTGACGATACGGCCGCCGAGTGGGTGCGCCGCATCCTTAACCCCTATCCGACGTGTGCGCTCTACAACGTCACCGGGGCGCCCGCGATCAACGTTCCGGCGGGATTCAGCACGACCTTCGGCGTCCCGATCGGGATCCAGCTGGGGGCACGGATATTTCAAGAGGCGGACCTGATTCAGCTCGCGGCCGAGCTTGAATCGACTCGCTCATGGCACCACCGGATGCCCGCCATCTCAACCGAACTGTCAGACAACCTGCTCCGGCACCGAGCCGAGTGAACGAAGAAGGCAATGATGACTGAACTCACCAACTTCATCGGTGGCAAGTGGGTGCCGTCACACACCAGTGATGTCCTCCAGACGGTGGACCCATCGACGGAGCAGGTCGTGGCGCTGCTGCCTGCGGGTTGTAGTGCTGACGTGGATGCTGCGGTGGAAGCGGCGAAGGCAGCCCAAACCGGTTGGTGTAACACTCCGTTGGGCGAGCGCCTCGCGCTTCTCGAAGCGATGGCGGTTGACATCGAATCCATCGCTGGTGAACTCGCAGAACTCGAACACCGAGAGATGGGCAAACCCGTCAGCATCGCCCGGATGTTCATCGATGCGGGCCTGGCGGCTTTCCGTGAAGGACTTGCCGACGCGCGCAGCTACGCCTTCACAGAAGAATCGACAAGCCATCCCGACGGGCGAAGCTTTGTGGTCCACAATCCCATCGGCGTGGTGGCCAAGATCGTGCCGTGGAACGTCACGGTTGCACAGACACTCCTGGGGCTGGCCGCGATCTTGTCAGCCGGCAACACCGTTGTGATCAAGCCGTCGGAGAAGGCCAGTTTGTCCGCCCAACGAATGTTCGAGGTCATCGACTTACCACCCGGTGTGGTCAATCTCCTACTCGGCGACCGGCGTGCAGGCGATCCGCTGTCCAACCATCCCGATGTGGGTTTGGTGCACTTCACCGGCTCGGTAACCACCGGCCGCTCGGTGGCGGCCGCAGCCGCTCGCAAACTTCACCGCACGGTCCTCGAGCTTGGTGGAAACGACGCCGCGATCGTCGATGAGGATGTTTCTGTGGCGGATACCGCCACCGCGGTGGCGGTGGGTTGTTTCGCAAACACGGGCCAGATCTGCAACTCGATCGAGCGAATCTATGTACACCGCTCAATTTTCACGGAGTTCGCCGCCGCGCTTGCCGCCGAGGCACGAGCGGTGACTGATCAGCTAGGACCGCTGGTGGACAGGCATCAAAGAGATGTCGTCGTCCGCCACGTGGACGACGCGGTCAGCAGGGGAGCGACGGTGCTGGCCGGCGGCAGTGTGCCGGACCGGCGGGGATTCTTCTATCCGGCGACGGTCTTGGTCGATATACCATCGGATTGCCTGCTGATGCGTGAAGAGACGTTCGGTCCGGTCGCACCGCTGATCGCTTTCGATGACTTCGACGAAGCTCTTGCGCTGGCCGCTGAAGGCGAGTTCGGCCTCGCAGCAACATTATTCAGCAACAACGCCGAACACATCACTCGCAGCGGAACGCTCCCCGTCGGTGTGCTGTGGGTGAACAAGTGGCAGGGCGGAAGCGTCAATAGATGTTATGAACCAGCCGGGATCAGTGGAGTGGGGGCCGCCGGCGGTCGCGCCGCGTTCGATGCATCGACCAGACCCTCCACGATCTTTATCGCAGCACCGTAGCCGACCGGCAGCGCGGGGCCAGATCTCCAGCCGAGATATCTATGCGCGTCGTAGATCCCTGGCATCCGCGCCCGCAGCGCCAACGAGGTTCGCCACCTCCGACCGGCGGGAAACCCCGAGCTTGGCCAATATATGCGCCACATGGGTGTCGACGGTCCGGCGACCGATCACCAGCGCAGCGGCTATCTCCTTGTTCGTCATACCCTTGGCGACAAGCTGCGCAATCTCGTATTGGCGGTCGGTGAGGTCCGATAGCGCAGTCGATTCGAGGGGACGGCCCACGGGGACAAAGGCGTCCAGCTGGTGTGCGGTGGCGGGCTCCCTCGCGGTCGACACCCCTTCAATCACATCGGCCAGTTGCCGGAGCGTCGTGATAGCCAACACCGCCCCTTGCGCGAGGCGGTGTTGGAGTTGTTCTGCTCTGAGAGGGTCCACGCGAGAGTCTCGGCAACGAGAGCGACCCCGTGCTGATTCTCCGTAGCGGTCCGGAGATGTAGCGCGCGTACTGCATGATGTCGGGCTGCGACGAAATCTCCTTGGCGGTGACTGATCAACGTCCTGACCCACAGTACGTACAACAGAAGCCATTCATCGCCGTGATCGATGCAGATCATCTCCGCCTGAACGCAATCCGTTTCGGCGCCCCGAAAGTCCCCGCCAAAGCACCTGACCTCAGCCCGATTCTGCAGCAAGACAGCCAGACTCATCGGTTCACCGCCCTTCTGGGCGGCTTCGACGACCTGGTCGTACTGGTCGGTGGCGATGGAGAGGTCTGCGTCTACGGCCGCGCAAGCCGCAAGCAGCCCCTTCGACAAGCAGAGCCCGCTGACGTCGCCCTCATCCGCGGCGCGGACAGCGGCTTCGGTGACTAGATCGCGCGCGCCGGGAATGTCGCCGGACAACAGTGAGATCCACCCGCCGGTCCACAGTGATGCAATGCTCGAAGCACGGTTGAGCCGTTGGAATTGTCGGTGCAGCTTGTCGGCCCATGCACGGCCTTCTGCCAACCGCGCACTGACCCAAAACAGCCACAATCCCGAGAAAAGTGTATCGGCGACGTCATGGAATTCCGCACTCTCCAGCGCGTATTCGAATGCGACTCGAAGATCGGAGATGTTGGCCGCCGTAAGCTGGCTCGACTCTTGCTGTGCGCTGCCGAACCATTCGGTCGAAAGGGCCGAAACGAAATCCGCGTAGTACTGCAGATGCCGAACGCGCACCGGAGGCAGGGCGGAGTCGGGATCACTCTCCGAGAGCGGGGCCCATCGGCCGAATTCGCGTATGGTGTCTAGCATTCGAAACCGAATGCCCCGCTGCGTGTCTTCGACCGCCAGCAATGACTGCTGCACAAGTCCATCGACAACCCGCGTCGTGTCCGCGCCGCCGAGGTCACATATGCTCGAGACGGCGTCCATTGGCACCGCTCCCGCGAAGACGGAGAACTGCGTCCAGAGGCGCCTTTCCTCCGGGCTGCAATAGTCCCAACTCCACCGCAACATCGCATTGAGACTGTGATGGCGGACGGGCGCATCACGAGGGCCCCCGGTCAAGAGGTCGAAGCGTTGATCGAGGCCGGCCGAGATCTCCGGTACTGACATGATCCGGGCCTTGATTGCAGCAAGTTCGATCGCCAACGGCAGTCCGTCAAGGCGGACGCAAAGGTCGTTCACGGCGGCAAGATCCGACTGATCGAAGTCGCGGCCGGTGACGGCCCGGGCCCGGTCGATGAACAGACTCGCCGATTCGCTGGCCTTATCTACATCGCCCGACTCGATGCCGAGCGGTGCCACCCGCATGATGTGCTCACCAGTGATGCCAAGCGGAACCCGTGTCGTGGCGATGATCGCGACGCTTGGGCACCACGCCAAGATCTGCGAAGCGATCGAGCTGACCTTCTCAATGAGATGCTCGCAATTGTCCAGTACGAGTAGCAGTTCGGTGTCCGACAACTGGGCCACCAGTGTGCCCGCGTCGCGGACACCGGGGGTTGCATCCCGGATGAGCCGCACGATGATTTCGTCATCGAAGGCCTGGCCGAGATCGATGAACCGCGCGCCGTCGCGAAACGATCGGTACAGTCCGCCAATGGCTGCCTTGGCGAGTCGGGTCTTGCCGACACCGCCCGTGCCGGTAAGTGTGAGGAGGCGGGTGCGCACAAGAAGGTCGCGGATCTCTCGGAGCTCATGGGCCCGACCGAT